>DATJSL010000026.1:0-78080 GCA_035504115.1 Steroidobacteraceae bacterium
CAGTGATGCTGGATGTGTTGAGCCAATGGCACAGGTCCAGGTCGATGATATCGTCCTTGGCCTAGTTCAGGCGTCATGTGCCGGAGCTGATCCTACCATTTGGCTAAAAAGCTGGTTCCCCCCGAAAGAGGGGTGCATGACAGATATCAACGCGAGGAACTCGCACTATAATCGATTGCCAAGGCAGGGCGATAAACACGGATTTCAATGATGGCTCATGCGTTGACTGCGATCAGAATTCTCGCCGTTGATGATCATCCGGTGCTGCGGGAAGGTATCGCGGCCCTGATTGCACGACAACCGGACATGAGCCTCGTCGCGGAAGCGGCGAGTGCACAGGAAGCCATCAGACAATACCGCTCGGTCCGCCCCGACGTCACGCTCATGGACATTCAAATGCCTGAGGGTAGCGGAATCAACGCGATCATTGACATCCGCAGCGAGTTTCCGGCAGCAAGGATCATCGTCCTGACGACGTACAGTGGCGATGTTCTGGCGAACCGTGCATTGAAAGCTGGCGCTTGCGGGTATCTGCTCAAGGGCGCGGTTCGCAAGGAACTGGTCGAGACGATACGCCAGGTTCACTGTGGCGCGCGGCGCATCGATCCTGATGTCGCAGTGGCGCTGGCCAGTCATTTGAACGACGGCGGTCTCTCAGTGAGGGAAGCGGAGGTTCTTACACTCGTCGCTTCTGGAAAATCCAACAAGGTCATTGCCGGTAACCTGGGCCTGTCCGAGGAAACCATCAAAGGCTATCTGAAGAACATTCTGGTCAAGCTCGGCGCGAGCGACCGCACGCATGCGGTAACCCTGGCTCAGCGCCGAGGCATCATCGGACTCTGACGCCCTCGAAATAGGGGAAGCCTTACACCCTCGCATTGGGGCTCACTGCGGACGCGTGTCGACCTAGCATGCGCCCATGGTCATCCAACGCATGTTCTCGAGCTTCCCGGATTCTTGGCCGGGCACCGCACTACTCCTACTTCGCCTTAGTGTGTCCACGGCGATCGTCTTGCACGGAATGCACTCCGGCATTCACGTGGACGCAGCATTTTGTATCTTGATTGCAGCCGCGTGGATAGCGGCTGCACTGATTCTGATCGGGCTCTGGACTCCGATTGCAGCGGGCGTGGCCGCAGTAGCCGAAGCGGCCGGGGCGCTGGCAGGGGCGCCATGGCTTCTCGCTCACATCTTCGTCGCAGCCATCGCTGCCAGCATCGTGCTTCTCGGGCCCGGAGCATGGTCAATTGATGCGTATTTGTATGGTCGTAAACGCGTGATCTAGGTCCCTCAACATCAATGGAGATACTGTCATGAACATTCGTGCTTCTTCTTTTACCAAGCTGGCCGCTGCAGGCACACTGGCCGTTGCCACCTCCACCTCGATGGCTGCGGATGCCGTCAAGAATATCGTGCTGGTGCACGGTGCGTGGGCGGATGGCAGCAGTTGGGCAAAGGTCATCCCCTTGCTCGAGGAACGCGGACTGCACGTCGTTGCGGTGCAGAATCCACTGAGCGGCCTTGCGGACGACGTCGCCGCAACCAAGCGAATCATCGACGCCCAGGACGGTCCGGTCGTCCTCGTGGGACATTCCTATGGAGGCGCCGTCATCAGCGAGGCAGGCAACAATCCCAAGGTTGCCCGCCTGGTTTTCGTCGCGGCATTCGGTCCTGACACCGGTGAATCGTTGGGCACTACCGCAAAGGATTTCGCGCCGGCGCCCGTAGGCCCAGAAGTCCGGCCAATCGAGGACAATTTTCTGGTTCTGACCAAAAAGGGCGTTACGGAGGATTTCGCCCAGGACCTGTCCGCCGCGGAACAACAGGTGTTGTTCGCCACGCAGGGGCCCACAGCGGGCGCAGCGTTCGGGGCAACCATCAGCGATGCAGCGTGGCGCCACAAACCGTCGTTCTACGTCGTGGCTGAGCATGACCGGATGATCAACCCCGACTACGAACGCTTCGCCGCGAAGCGCATGGGAGCGAAGACCCTTGTGCTGCCCACGAGCCACGTGCCGATGCTCTCGAGGCCGAAGGAGGTAGCAAAATTCATCGCGGAAGCCGCAGCAGGTAACGGCTCTTAAAGCATTCAGTAAATGTACCAAAAAGGCTTCTGCGGGTTTCTAGGCCCGCAGAAGCCTTGAATATGGACCGGGCGCTCGGTGCGCAGACTGTCGCGCTGTCCGGTGTCACGGAGATTAAGTTACATCGCCGTACCTTGGTAATGTGTTCAGATTGCAGAGAATGTAACAGTGCTATTCGGAGCTGCCCGGCCAATCACGGGAGGCCTCCACACAAACACAGGACCCCTGGCAGTCGTTGCCCGCCCGGATCGATCGCTCAGCGTGATGCGGAAGAATGCCGGCCGAGATGAGGCGTGAGGCACCCGTCGGCCAGCTGTCCTTCAGACAAACGAAGTGCTGATAGCCCTAACCAGCCAGTGATGCTCGGGACGGAATGGACCGCTGACGTCGGCCAGTAAGTGCGGACCTGGTCCTTGCCCCGGTACACCTCATTGTCGTGCGCGGTGTCAGTGAGCATGGCGTCGTCGGCAAACAAACTCATCATCAGATCAAGGTCCTTGTTTGGGAGGACGCTGCCGGCAGTGTGAAATATGATCTCGATATTGCGCACCGCGAGAGTGTCCGCAGGAGGGCCGCTGTCGCCTTGCGGCGCAGCGAAAACCCGATTGGCCCGGTGAAAAAGCAAAAAATATCCGGAGCCGCCCGTCCGAGACCGGGAGACTCTTCTTAAGCCCACGTCCGATGCCCATCACGTGCAGCAAGGGGATCGCTGCGCCGCAGCGCAGCTTGGATCGGCTCAACGCAACCCGTTAGCAGGGTATCGGGCAAGTCCGCGCACTCCCGGTTGCGTGCATGCGTGATCGACTTCCGCACCGCTGGATGCACTCCCGGCGGCCGCCGGCGGCGGGGCTCCCGGCGGCTCGCAATTCGCGCACGAGGACTGGCGCTTCGCCAGCAGATCCTTCAGCCGCACGCCGCCGCACGCGGCGCACCGCGCCGCGCCGATCTCTTCGCGCCGGGCGAGGGCCATGAGCAGGAACCAGGCGTGCTCGAAAGATATGCGTGCGGGCGTGTGCAGCTCGATGTAAGCCTCGTAAGCCTGGCAGAGCAGCGCCCCCGAATCGAGAGAGCCGAGCCGATACCGCGATTCCAGTCCCAGGGAGCCGGCGTACAGCAGGCCGTACACGATGAACAGGCTCGCGAGCTGCGACGCTTGAAAGCAAAGCTCCGGATTCCTGAAGAAGAACGCCGTCTGCCGCGGCGACTTGCCGCGATGGCGCATCACCGAGTACGAATCGGCCTCCAGCACATAGCAGCGGTAGAGCTTGCGAATGCGGTCGTCGCTCAACCCGGTCCACTGGCGGATGATGAAGGTGCGGGCCTCGTGCCGGATCAGGCGCATGGCCAGGAGGAAGTGCATCGAGAACGTCCACGGCATCGGTTTGACCGGCGAGCGCGATGTCCTCGCTCGTAACCACCTGCATCGGGCTTGTTGCGGTGATGTTCGCCGGCACGGGGATGCGCGATCCCGTGACCAGGATCTCCTCGAGCGCGGGCTGCTGCGCAAAGGTGGCGGGTTGCGCCGACACGGGCGACCAGAGGCTCACGGCGAACAAGGGCAGGCAGCAGATCGCGCGGCCACAGCGGTAAAAAGCGCTCATCGGCGCGGGCGGTCGCTCGGCAGCCGCGGTTCCGTCAGGCTGGACTTCTCGCGATAGGGCCATCTTGGTCGCGCGCCCGCGATCGGATCAATGAGCTGAGATTTTCTCCCTGGAGCGTCGCGTATACGGTGCAGATCTTCTTATCGGTAGCTCACACCGGTTCCGCGGATGTGTCAAGCCGTGCCAGGAGCCGTGTGCCGCCCGCGGGTGCGGTTCCGGGCGTGGCCGCATCGCGCGGCACGGCGGCCGCGGCGCAATTTCCGCACGCCGATCGATGCTTGGCGAGCAGATCGATGAGCCGCAGGCCGCCACATTCGCCGCAGCGTGCGAGGGTGATCTCGTCGCGCCGCGCCAGCGCCAACAACAGAAACCACGCATGCTCGAACGAGATGATGCATGGCGCGTGCAGCTCGACATAAGCCTCATAGGCCCGGCAGATCAGCGCACCCGACTCGAGAGACCCGACGCGGTAGCGTGCTTCGAGCCGCGAGTCCGTGCCGCATAACAGTCCACACAACACGTACAGGCTCGCGAGCTGCGCCGTTTGGAAATTGATCCCGGGATTCCTGAAGAAGTACGCCGCCTGGCGCGGGGACTTGCCGCGATGCCTAAATACAGATCTTTCATCGCGGTCCAGCACATAGCTGCGGTAGAGCTTGCGAATGCGGTCGTCGCTCAACCCGGTCCACTGGCGGATGGTGAAGGTGCGGGCCTCGTGCCGGATCAGGCGCATGGCCAGATCGAAGCGCTCGCGGTCGCGCGTGTAGCGGTCGTCAGAGACTCTCATGGCGCCTCCTCTGGATGCGTGCAATTCCGGGGATATCGGGCCGAAAAGAATTTGACAGAAATTAATCACAAAGTTAGCTTGCTGCCAAGCGGTTTGTTCTCGTCATTGGCGCGGCATTCACATCGAAATGCAGGGCGGCGCCGGCCGCGGGGCGTGTGGTGCGGATCTCGGGTCGCTCGGAGGGGGTCATGGAGGATGCATTCATTTGGGAGCGCCAAGCGCATTTTTCGGCGCAGATGCTCGCCTCGTTGCGCGAGTTGAATCACCGGTTCATCGATCTTGCTGCTGCGCACGCCGCCGACTGGTCGCAGCCGGGGCACCGCAAGCTTCCCGGCGAATCCGGGCTACAGCTCGCCGCGCTGTCCCCGGCGCAGCGCGAGGCGGCGGCAAGCTGTCCGTACGCGCTGTTCGATCTGCGCTTTCACGACCATGCGCACTGGCGCGCCAGTCTCTGCGGCAGCGCCGTGTGGCGCGTCGCCGACGAGGCATGGACCGGCCAGGCAACGACCGTCCAGGCGCGACCCCCCGAGGCGCGCACCCCCGAGGCGCGCACCCTCGAGGCGCGCTCCCCCGAAGCGCGCTCCCCCGAAGCGCGCTCCGCCGAAGCGCGCGTCGACGACGAAACGGCGGCCTTCGTTCGCCTCGCCTTGTTCTATGCCTGGCACGTCGCCGCCACGCCGCGGCTCGGCGCACCGCTCTGGATCGGCATGGCCGAGCCCACCGCAGTCGCGTTTCGCGCTGTCACGCTCAATCGTGTCGCGGCGCTCGTTCCGGCCGAGGCGCGCCACTTGAGCGCGCGCTGGTGCGCCAGCGGCTACTACTGGAGCGCGCTCGCGACCGCCGCCGCGCGCCGTGACGACGCGCAGCTGCGCAGGGTGCAGCTGTTCGGCCTGCAGCTCGCCGCGGCGGCACTGTTGTCTTGAGGCGCGGGCACCCCCGCCGCGGGAGGCGCAGGTTGCGCGGACGAGCAGGTTGCGGCTGCGGGCTCCGGCGGTTTAGTCTACGCGGCTCCATATGTACGCTCTCGTCCTCCGCCAGCTCACCAAGACTTACAAGAACGGCATCACGGCTCTCAAGGGCATCGACCTCGCGGTCGATGAGGGGGATTTCTTCGCGCTGCTGGGTCCGAACGGCGCCGGCAAGACCACGGCCATCGGCATCGTCACTTCGCTGGTCAACAAGTCCTCGGGCACGGTCGAGGTGTTCGGGTACGATATCGATCGGCAGCTCGAGCTCGCCAAATCCTGCATCGGCATCGTGCCGCAGGAGATCAACTTCAACATGTTCGAGACCTTGTTCACGATCGTCGTGAACCAGGCGGGGTTCTACGGCATTCCGCGCCGGCTCGCGCGGCAGCGGGCCGAGAAATACCTGACCCAGCTGCAGCTCTGGGACCGGCGCAACTCGATCGCCCGCTCCTTGTCGGGCGGGATGAAGCGTCGCCTGATGATCGCGCGCGCGCTGATGCACGAGCCGAAGCTGCTCATCCTGGACGAGCCCACGGCGGGCGTGGACATCGAGATCCGCCGCTCGATGTGGGAGTTCCTGCGCAAGATCAATGATGCGGGGACCACCATCATACTCACCACGCACTACCTGGAGGAAGCCGAGAATCTGTGCCGCAACGTCGCCATCATCGAGGGCGGGCGCATCATCGAGCGCGACACCATGGCGAACGTGCTGCGCAAGCTCCAGACCGAGGTATTCGTGTTCAATCTGAGCGAGGCGCGCGCCGCGGCGCCCGAGCTGCCGGGCTTCAGGACCTTGCTCACGGACGATCACACGCTCGAGGTCGAGGTCTCCAAGGACCAGAGCCTGAACGACATATTCGCGCAGTTCTCCTCGCAGGGCGTGCGGGTGCACAGCATGCGCAACAAGGTCAATCGTCTCGAGGAGCTGTTCATGCGGCTGGTCGACGGGAGCGTCCGCGCGGCGGACAAGGCGGGCTGAAGTGCAGGAGTCCCTGGCGCGCATCGAGTGGGTCGGATTCACGACCATCGTCATCCGCGAGTTCAACCGCATCACTCGCATCTGGGGCCAGACCATCGTGCCTCCGGTGGTCACCGCGACGCTGTACTTCGTGATATTCGGCAGCCTCATCGGCAGGCGCGTCGGACAGGTGGGCGGCCATAGCTACATGCAGTTCATCGCGCCCGGTCTGATCATGATGAACGTGATCACCAACTCCTACGGCAATGTCGTGTCCTCGTTCTTCGGCGCGAAATTCGGCAAGCACCTCGAGGAGCTGCTCGTCTCGCCGTTGCCGAACTGGCTGATATTGACCGGCTACATCGCCGGCGGCATCCTGCGCGGCGTGGCGGTCGGCGCCGTCGTGACGGTGGTGGCTCTGTTCTTCACGCGCTTGTCGGTGCAGCACGTGTCCGCCATCCTGTCCGCGGCGTTCCTCACCAGCGCGATATTCTCGCTCGGCGGATTCGTGAATGCGCTGTTCGCCAAGAACTTCGATCACATCTCCTGGTTTCCGACCTTCGTGCTCAATCCGCTCACCTACCTGGGAGGCGTGTTCTACTCGGTCAACATGCTGCCGGGGTGGGCACGGGCGGTCACGCAGGCGAACCCGATCCTCTACATGGTCAGCGCTTTCCGGTACGGATTTCTCGGCGAGTCCGACGTGGATCTGAGACTCGCCTATGGGATCATGGTGGGCGCCGTGGTGCTGATGTTCACGCTGGCCGCCGCCTTGTTGAACAGGGGCACCGGAATTCGCGACTAGCGCGGGCACGCTTGCCGCCCCGGGGAAATTTCCTCATCGGCGCCGTAGTCGTGTATCGTGACCCGCACAACGCCAAAGACCAACGAGGAGAGGAACGATGAACGAAGAAAAGCAGCAAAAGTTCACCGCCAAGGTACGTCGCGGTCTGGTATGGGTGCACCAGGTGGCGAGCGCCGAGCTCGCGAAGAAGAAGGCCGAGGCCACGGGTGTGAGGATCGAGGGCTTCACCGCCAGCGAGCTCGCCGACGTGGAATCGGCCCTCACCTGGATCAGCCAGAACAAGGAGCCGAGCGGCTCGTCTGCCAGCTGAGCGCGCCATTACCGGCGCCGCATCGTACGCTGTATCCGCTACGCGACAGCCGCTGGCGTCCGCGCGGCGCAGGCTCGGCGGCCCACGATTCGATTTCCCGAGTGCGCTACACTAGCGCCATGGGGCGAAAACGTGCTTTGGTGGTCGACGATTCGAAGTCGGCCCGAGTCATTTTGAGTCGGATGCTCGAGAAGTACGACATCGAAGTCGACATGGCGGAGTCGGCCGAGCAAGCCATCGAGTATCTGAAGCACGATCGGCCCGACGCGATCTTCATGGACCATCTCATGCCGGGCATGGATGGTCTGCAGGCGGTGCAGGCCATCAAGGGCAATCCGCAGACCGCCACCATACCCATCATGATGTACACCTCGCAGGAGGGCGAGCTGTACGTGGGTCAGGCGCGCGCCCTCGGGGCGATGGGCGTGCTGCCGAAGCAGGTGCGGCCCGTCGATGTATCCAAGGTCCTGTACGAGCTGCATCTGCTGCCCGATCGGCGCGATTTCGCCGAGCCCGCGCTGGTGCCGGTCGAGGTCGGTGCGAGCGGCTCGGTGGAGCGTGCGCCGACGGCGAGCGCGCAGCCCGCAGCCGACGCCGGCCGCCGCATCGAGGCGGCGATCAAGCAGCTGTCGGTCGATCTGCGCCGCTTCATCGTCGCCAGCCTCGACAGCATGGCGGCGCGTCTCGAAGCGGATCTGCTGCGTCCCGTACCCTCGTCGGGCCCGGCCCCGGAGCCGCCGCCGGCCCCGCGCAGTCTCGGCCCTGCGCTGCTGCTCGCGCTCGGGGTCATCGGCGCCTGTCTGCTCGCGGGACTGTGCGCGCTGCTCTGGCTGACGCGCGCGGATCTCGGCAAGACGCGCGATGAGATCAGCGCCCTCAGGTCCGCGAATGCCAATCTGCAGCAGGCGAGCGATCGGATGTCGGCGACGCTCCACGACCTGGCTGCCGCCGTCGCCGCGAGCAACGCGGCCCGCGAGAGCGCGCCGGCGGCGAGCGGCGTGGCGCCCGCTGGCGCACCCGCGGCGGCGCCCTCCGCGGGCACCTCACTGCCAGGGGCCGGCCCCGCGGATGGAGCCTCTCCGGCCGCCGCCGCCGGCTTGCCGCGATCCGAGCTCGTACCCTACGGCGAGCTGCCCTTCGATCGCAGCCGCGTCGATGTGCTGCGCGATGTGCTGAGCAAGCTCGAGGCGCAGGGATTTCACGGCGTGCTCAAGGTCACGAGCTCGGCCGGAATCTTCTGCCTCACGGGCAATGCGGCCGACGGGTATGCGCCGGCCGCGCCGGCGCTCCCGGCGAGCAAGTGCGATCTGGTCGGCAACCCGTTCGACGACTCCCTCTCGGCCCAGCAGCGTCAATCGCTCGCGTTTGCGAACTTGATTGCCGGCGTTCGCCAGCGCTCGTCGGGCGCGATCACCGTGATCGCCGAGAACACCACCTCCCCGTCCGGCGCCGCCCCGTATCCGCCGCACAGCGACTCGCTCACGGCCGGGGATTGGAATCGAGCGGCGGCGGCCAACAATCGCGTGGAGTATTCGGCGCAAGCGACTCAATGATGCGCGGCTGGAGCTAGAACGATACCCGCACGAATAGCTGGGGGCCCTTGCTGTTGAAGTCGAACAGTCCGGAATCGCCGGTCTTGGTCGATTCGACGTGCGCCTTGGTGTCGGTGTAGCCCAGCGCGAAGGACACGTTCGGACGCAGGCGGTACAGTGCGTCGATCTCGCCCATGCCGAGCGAGCCGTCGAGCTCGTGAATGTGAAGACTCAGGTATTGCACGCGCGCGTCGAAGTAGAAGTGCCTGCTCACCGCCCAGGTGGCGGCGAGACCGGGCGTGGGGTAGGGGCCCGCCACATCCTCGGTCTGGTCGATGTGCACGGCCTCGGTCGCGACCTTCGCCTCGGCGTCGATCTCCACGGAGGTCACCCCCAGGGTCGCGGCGAGCTCGAGCTTCTCGCTGTGCCAGAACGAATAGCCGTACGTGAGGCTGAGGAGGCGCAGGTCGAGCTGCGACTGCAGCGGATCCCCGGGCTGCAGCACCACGTCGCGAAACACGATCGGCTGCGTGACCACGATGCTGCCGTCGCGGTCCAAGGTGAAGTAGTCGAGCCACAGGCGGTTGCGCTCACCGGCGCGCAGCATCACCTGGAACTTCGGCTCGAAGTCCGACTTGTCCAGGCCGAACTGGCTCTCGCCGTCGACCGGGGTGCCGGGCACGCCGGTCGAGCTGTCCACTCGCAAGGTGGTCGCGGAGGAGACGCGCATGATGCCCAGCGATACGCGCACCCGGTCGTCGGTCGGACTGATGTAGTCGCCGTCCGCGTGCGCGAGCGTCGTGAGCGTCGCGAGCAGCGCGAGCCCGGCCGCCGCCGGCCCCAACTTGATCATAGTGCCCTCCTCAAAATCAGCTGATCCGTCGCCGCCCGCCGCGGCCTCTCGCCGAGCGTGGGGCGGATGCGCTCGAGCACGTGCTCGGCCGCCGCGCGCCAACCCGTGAGTTTGCCCCCGTAGATTCCGAGCACGCGTGGATACGGATCACGATCGGCCGTAAAAATGGTCTCTCGCGACCGGTCGAAGGCCTTCTGGGAGGCGGCGGGCAGCACGCGCAGGCCCGCGAAGCGCTGCAGGATGTCGGCGCGGGTCAGCGATCGCATGGCCGGGAAGTAGCGGCCGGCCACGGTGAGCAGGTATTGCTCCTCCTCGGGAAGCGGGGCCACGGCGTCGGGAGCGCCGCGGAACGGGGTCTCGGTCGTGCCCACCAGGGTGCCGTCGTGCCAGGGCATGACGAAGACCGCGCGCCCGTCGCTCGGGCTCTCGACATAGTAGATGCCCTGCGTCACACGCGTGGGCAGCACGATGTGCGTGCCTTGAACGAGATCCACGTCGGGAACGGATATGGCAGGCTGCACCGCCCGGGCAACCTGCGTCGCCCAGGGTCCGGCCGCGTTCACGAGCACTCGCGCGCCGCATTCCCGGCGCGCGCCCGCGGCCTCGAAGCTCACCCGGACCCCCGCCTCCTCGAGCACCGCGCCGGTGAACGTCGCCGGCATCGCCAGCTCCCCGCCGAGCGTGCGCGCCGACTCGACCACCGCGCGCGTCAGCTGCGCATCGTCGGTCTGGGCGTCGTGATAGCGGATCACCGCATCGAGATTGCGGGTGTCGATTCCGTCGAGCGCGCTCCATTCGCTTCTCGGCACCTCGCCGAAGCGCGTGCTCGCATCGAAGCCGCCCAGCAGGGCGTAGATCCACAGACCGAGCTTGAGCTGCCAGGGACGGCGGCGGGTATCGCGGTACACCGGGATGAAGAAGGGCTTGAGCTGCACCAGGTCGGGCGCGATGCGCAGATGCACGGCGCGCTCGCGCAGGCTCTCGCGCACCAGCGCGAACTGTCCCGACTCGAGATAGCGCAGGCCGCCGTGGATCAGCTTGCTCGAGCGGCTCGAGGTGCCGCTCGCCAGCGCGCGTCTCTCGATGAGCAGCGCGCTGTGGCCGGCCGCGGCGGCTGCCTGCAGCACCCCGGCTCCATGGATGCCGCCGCCGACGACGATTACATCATACTGTTCCATCTGGCCTTGAGCTGCGCGCCCCGCCGGGCAGAGGCGCTGAAAACGATCCAGCGCGTAGGATGAGCGAACAGGCGCGAATGCACAAAATATGCGCGAGTGTCGCCGTTCCCGCACAGGGGCCACGGCTCACTGGCCGCGCTTCTCCTCGAATTGCAGGAGCGGGGTGTCGGAGGTGACCTCGATCTCCCCGTCGACGATCGCGCCCTTGGCGATGGCGATGCTGCGCGCGCTCACCTTGCCGCGGATCACCGCGGTGTAGCCGATTTCCAGCCTGTCCCGCACCAGCAGTCCGCCGTTGATCTTGCCGGCGACGATCGCCCGATGCGCCTGAATATAGCCGTTCCAGACACCGCTTGCCGACAGGTTGAGGCCGCCCTCGATTTCGCCGTCGCCGTGCACTTCGCCGGAGACCACGAACTGGCCCGCGCCGCGGATGTCCCCGAGCACCACGGACTCCTCGCCGATGACGGTCGGGGTCAGCGAATCGAAATCGAAGAATCGGCGCTTCGGCTCCCTCATCCCGGCGTTGTATCGCAACGGCACCGGACCTGATGTGACGAGCTTGGCGTCGCCGACAGACGGCGAAAATGGCAGTAGAATGGCGTGATCGGAACGGCTTTTCGAGAAGGGACAATGCTCAAGCATAGAATCGTGTTCGCCTGCGGTTGCGCACTGCTGATCGCTCTCGCCGCCTGCAGCCGCCAGCAGAGCGACTGGCAGAAGACCCGCGAGGCCAACACACCGGAGGCCTTCGAGCAGTTCCTGAAGAAATACCCGAGCGGGGAGTTCACCGCCCAGGCGCAGTCCCAGCTCAAGCAGCTGGACGATCAGCGCGACTGGCAGAAGGCGCGCGACGCCGATACGCCCGAGGCTTACCAGGCGTACCTGAGTCAGTATCCGGAGGGGCAATCGGCGGCCGAAGCGCGCACCCGGCTCGAGAATTTCAGCATGGCGCAACCTCCTGCGGGCGCGGGATCCGTGCCGGGAGTGCCCGCCGGCGGTGCAGGTGAGCCGGGCGGCGCGACGTCCGGCGCCGCAGCCCCGGGCGCAGCGCCATCCGCCCCGGCACAACTCGCTCCGCCCGCGGCGGCCGCTGCGAGCGCCCCGGGCGCACAGAAGTCCCCGCGCGCCGCGCACGCCCAAGCTCGGCGCTCCGCCTCCAAGGCCGAGCGGCACGCAGGCAGCTACGCCGTGCAGCTCGGCGCCTTCAAGTCGGGGAGCGCCGCGGGCAACCGCCGCTGGGAGCATCTGCAGAAGGAATATCCGAAGCTTCTCGCCGGGCTCTCCTCGAAGATCGTGCCGAAGAAGACCGCCGGCGGGACACTGTATCGATTGCAGGCCGTGGGCCTGACGGAACACGAGGCACGCAGGATTTGCAAGGACCTGAAGGCCCGCTCCCAGCCGTGCGTGATCGTGCACGCGCACCGCGCCTGAGGTCCCGCGCCTGCGTGCGCACTTGCGGCGTGCACAGGGGCGCGTGGCGCACGGGTGCGCGTGGCGCAAGCGTTTGACTTAAGTGGGCCGCGCTTGAACTTAATCGCGGCCGCTGGTCGGAGCGCGTCACACGACTGACAATTCTTGTCAGTCGCCCTTGCGCATGGCTGGCGCAACCCGCTGAATTCACAGCGATCTGCGGTTGGCATGCCGATTGCTGGATAGAAGGCATCGGGCGCTTGCTCGTGTCGTGGGTCAGCGGATGCAATCGAAGGTCGTGGCGATGTTGATGCCGGTGGGCAGCCCGGGTGCGGCCCTGCTGGTGCGTCGCTCCGATGGCCAGTTTGCCTTCGAACGAATCGATGCGCGCGTGGCGTTCGCCGCGCGTGCCGCTGCCAAGTGGTTGCGCAGGGATGGCTCCGGCGCGGATCAGCACGGCCCGGCGCTCATTGCCTCCAAGTGTCTTGTTTGATGTCGAGTTGATTGTCGATCGTTGATTGTTTGTTGTGTTCTCCCCTTTGGTTGGAACTTAGGCGCCGCGAATCAGCTTCCCCGCTCGCGGCGCCCTTTTTTTGGACGGCTCTTCCGGGCAATCGCGTGTTGCTACGCGCATGACCTTGGCCTCCAGTTCAAGCGGCGACGTTGGTAAGTAGTGGGGTCGTCTCGTAAGTTCCGCTTTCGAGGTCCAAGCTCACTGTCTTTACGAGAGGCTCGGGCCGTACTTCACGTCCATCCTTCAGCAAGCGAACCATTCTGAGCCGCGCAAGAAGCTGCAAGGAGCGCGAGATGTTCGATTGCGCGCGACCCGTTAGTTAGCTCCGCGAGCTCCGCGAGCGCTCGCCGGCCTTTCACGTAGCAGCACGCTTAACAAATCCAAAGCCTCCTTGGATAACGCGGCCAGTAAGGGCGCAGCCGGGAGGGGGGAGGGCCTGCGCTCACCACGTGCCACTGCACGCATCTCTTCCTTGAGGTTCATTATCAGACCCCGGCTCAGTATGGTGCGCTACGTTCTCATGCTCGCCGCCTCAGCCAGTAAAGTACCCTGGCAGCGGGTACTACGAGGCAACATTTTCTCGTGGCGAGCACTTCGCCGGCGCGCGCTCACCCGCCGGTGCTACTCGCCGATGCCCGCCTGCGCGAGCAGGAACGCATATTCCAGCGCCGTCTCCCGGTAGCGCTCGAAGCGGCCCGACTTGCCGCCATGGCCCGCCTCCATCTCCACGTGCAGCAACAGCGGATTGTCGTCGGTCTTGTGCCGGCGCAGCTTCGCCACCCATTTGGCCGGCTCGTAGTACTGCACCTGGCTGTCCCACAGGCCCGCGGTGACCAGCATCGCCGGGTAGCGCTGGGCGCGCACGTTGTCGTACGGGGAGTACGACAGCAGATACTCGTAGCAGCGCGCATCGCGCGGGTCGCCCCACTCGTCGAACTCGTTGGTGGTGAGCGGGATGCTCTCGTCCAGCATGGTGGTGACCACGTCGACGAACGGCACCTGCGCGACGATGCCGCGGTAATCCGCCGCGCTCATGTTCGCGACGGCGGCGACCAGCAGGCCGCCGGCGCTGCCCCCCATCGCGAATACCTTGCCGCGGTCGGCGTAGCCTCGCGCGACGAGATGGTGCGTGACGTCGATGAAATCGTTGAACGAGTTCTTCTTGTGCAGCAGCCGCCCGTCGTCGTACCAGGCGCGGCCCATCTCCTGGCCGCCGCGCACGTGCGCGATCGCAAAGACGAAGCCGCGATCGAGCAGGCTCAGGCGGGAGGATGAGAAGTAAGGATCCATGGAAAGGCCATAGGCGCCATAGGCATACTGCAAAAGCGGGGCGCTGCCGTCGCGGCGCAGTCCCTTGCGGTACACGAGCGAGACCGGAACGCGCTTGCCGTCGCGCGCGGGGCTGAACAGGAACTCGGTCTCGTAGTTCGCGGGGTCGAAGTCGCCCACCACCGGATCGCGCTTGAGCAGCGTCCTCTCGCCGGTGCGCACGTCGTAGTCGTAGATCGTCGTCGGCGTCGTCAGCGAGGAGTAGCTGTAGCGCAGCATGTGCGTATCGAGGCGCGGATTCGTGGCGAGCGCCATGGAGTAGGCGGCCTCATCGCTCGCCAGAAAGAATTCGCCCGCTCCCCCGAGCGGCTGAATGCTGATCTTCTGCAATCCGCCGGAGCGCACGCTGAGCGCGATGAACTGCTCGAACACGTCGAAATCCTGGATGAACGTGTCCTCGCGATGCGCCACCAGGTCCTGCCACGCCGCGCGCTCGCCGCGCTCGGCCACGGGTGCCTCCACGATGCGGAAGTTGCTCGCGCGCCAGTTGGTGCGCACGATGAAACGGTCGCCCAGATGCTCGATCTGGTATTCGTGATCGCGCTCATGCGCCAGGAACACCCGGAACTCGAGCGCGGGGTCGTCGGCGCGCGCATAGCGCCACTCGGAGGAGACCGTGCTCTCCATCGAGATGAAGATGTAGCGCTCCGACTTGGATTTGGACACGCCGGTGTAGAAGCTCGTGTCCCCTTGCTCGAACACCAGGGCGTCGCGCCCCGGGTCCTGTCCCAGGGTGTGCCGCTTCACGTACAGCCCGAGCAGGGTGTCGGGATCCTTCTCCACGTACAGCACCGTGGCGTTGTCGTTCGCCCAGGCGGCGTCCGCCTCGACGTTGAGCAGGGTCTCCGCGAGCACCTCGCCGGTGCGCAGGTTCTTGAAACGCAGCTCGTACTGGCGCCGGCCGACGAAATCCTCGCAGAACGCGAGCCACCCGGCATCGGGCGAGACCTCCACCGCGCCCAGCTGGTAGTACTCCCGGCCTCCCGCCCGGCCGGCGGCTGCGCGCTCGTTGCCGTTCAGCATGATCTCCTCCGGGGCATCGAGGGAGATTTTGCGGCGCGCCACGATGGGGTGCTCCTGACCCGCTTCGAAGCGCGAGTAGTACCAGTAGCCATCCTTGAAATAGGGCACGCTCGCATCGTCCTGCTTCAGGCGCCCGACGATCTCGCCATAGAGCCTCTCCCGCAGCGCCGCCCACGGGGCCATGCGGCGCTCCTTGTAGGCGTTTTCGGCCTCGAGGTAGGCGCGCACCGCCGGGTTCTGCCGCGCATCGTCGCGCAGCCAGTAAAACGGGTCCGACCGCTCGCCGTGGGGCGATTTGACCTGGTGGGGGTGGCGGTCGGCCAGGGGAGGGGCGTCCTCCGGGGCATCCTCGCGGGTCATCAGAGACTCACTTGTCCTGGGGAGAGGCGGGAGTATAGTCATTCACGCGAGTCGCCTCGTGCTCGGATGGCTGGAGGTTGCTATGCAGACCGTCAATCAATTGCTGCGAGAGAAGGGCAATCAGATCTTCTCGGTGGCGCCCACCGACTCGGTGCGCCGGGCCATAGAAGTCATGGCCACCCGCCACGTCGGCGCCCTGCTGGTGATGAGCGAGGGCTCCCTGATCGGCATCATTTCCGAGCGCGACTACGCCCGGAAAGTCATCCTCATGAACCGCTCCTCCCAGGACACGCCGGTGGGCGACATCATGACCGCCCCCGCCGTCACCGTGTCGCCGGCGGACACGGTGCATCACTGCATGACGCTCATGACGGACGGGCGATTCCGGCATCTGCCGGTGGTGGATGGCGGCCGGGTGGTGGGGATTCTCTCCATCGGCGACCTGGTCAAGGCCGTGATCGAGGAGCAGAGCCGCCAGATCGAGCAGCTCGAGCGCTACATCGCCGGCTAGGAGCCGCGACGCCCGCGCTCCTCCGCGCCTCTTTCGGACCGCACCGCCGGTGAGGCACGTCCGACCCGGCCCGGCCGACCCGGCCCGGCCGGCCCGGCCCGCCCGGCCGGGCCCCCAAGTCGTCCCCGTCCGGGCCGGCTCGGCGAGGCGGCCCGTCCCGCCCGGCAAGGCCCGCCGGTTGACGGCTCTCGCCGCCCCGGTATCATGACCCCATACTTCAGGCGCGCTTGAACGGCCTTAGCCCCGCCCCGGCGCGATCTCGAGGAGACGCGCCCCGAACCGAGCGCGCGGAACCGATTTAACTGTTTTGCGGCCAATCTTGCGCCCCGGGACGCAGGATCACGGCTGTACGGGCGTCTGTCATGTCGAACGAAGTCAATTCGAAGGCTGCGGCGGCGCGGGCGGGTGAAGCGCTCGCGCGCGGCGAGCCGCGCGCCGGCGACTGGGGCCTGTACCGCGCCGCCTACGAGCGCGACTCCTGCGGCTTCGGGCTGATCGCGAGCCTGGACGATCAGCCCAGTCACTGGGTGGTGCAGACCGCCATCAGCTCCCTGAACCGCCTCACGCATCGCGGCGCGATTGCCACCGACGGCAAGACCGGCGACGGCTGCGGTCTGCTCATCAAGACACCCAAGCGCTTCCTGCGCGCGGTCGCGCAGGAGGCGCAGATCAAGCTCGCCGCCCAGTTCGCGGCCGGATTGGTGTTCCTGAGCCGCGATCCGGCGCAGGCGGCGCGCGCGCGTGCCGTCCTCACCGCCGAGATCGAGCGCGAGGCGATGAGCGTTGCGGGCTTTCGCGCGCTGCGCATCGACCCCTCGGCCTGCGGCGAGGAGGCGCTGCGCACCCTCCCGCACATGGAGCAGATCTTCGTCAACTCGAGCCCCGACATCGACGAGGCCACGTTCAACCGGCGGCTGTACATGGCGCGGCGCCGCACCGAGAAGGCGCTCGAGGCCGGCGATCCGGCGTTCTACGTGCCCTCGCTCTCCGCCAGCACCATCGTCTACAAGGGCATGGTGATGCCGCAGTACCTGGCCCAGTTCTATCCGGACCTCGAGGATCCGCGCCTCGAGGCTTCGGTGGTGGTGTTCCACCAACGCTTCTCGACCAACACGCTGCCGCAATGGCGCCTCGCGCATCCGTACCGCTACCTCGCGCACAACGGCGAGATCAACACCGTGCAGGGCAACAGGTCCTGGGCGGTGGCGCGCGGGCCGCTGTTCCGCTCCGCGCTCCTGCCCGATCTGGGCGAGGTGCTGCCGGTGGTGTCGCTCACCGGCTCGGACTCGCAGTCGCTCGACAACATGCTCGAGCTCCTGCTCATGGGCGGGCTCGATCCCATGCACGCGATGCGCATGCTGGTGCCCCCGGCCTGGCAGTCGGTGGACATGATCGATCCGGACCTCAAGGCGTTCTACGAGTACTACGCGACGCACATGGAGCCGTGGGACGGCCCGGCCGGCATCGTGCTCACCGACGGGCGCTACGCCTGCTGCACCCTCGATCGCAACGGGCTGCGTCCGGCGCGCTGGGTGATCACCAAGAACCGGCACATCACCATCGCCTCGGAAGCGGGGGTGTGGGACTACCTGCCCGAGAACGTGGTCCGGAAGGGCAAGCTCGGGCCGGGCGAGATCCTGGCGCTCGATCTGCAGACCTCGGAGCTCATGGACACGAAGCAGGTCGATGATCTCTTGAAGAGCCGGCATCCGTACAAGGTGTGGCTCAAGAAGGGCGTGCGCTATCTGCAGACCGATCTCATCGATCCGCGCCTCGCCGCCGAGCCGTTCGATCGCGGCACGCTCGCCCTGTTCCAGAAGATGTTCAACGTCTCGGCGGAGGAGCGCGACGAGATCATCCGCGTGCTCGCCGAGGACGAGAGCGAGGCGGTCGGCTCCATGGGCGATGACACGCCGATGCCCGTGCTCTCCACCCAGGTCCGCTCGCTCTACGATTATTTCCGGCAGCAATTCGCGCAAGTGACCAACCCGCCGATCGACAGCTTGCGCGAGAGCATCGTGATGTCTCTGCAGACGCAGATCGGACCCGAATGCAACATCTTCCTGCCCGCCGCTCAGCATGCCGAGCAGATCGTGCTGAGCTCGCCCATCCTCTCGCAGCGCAAGCTCCGCCAGATCATGGGGCTCGAGGATGCCGGCGTGCCGCACGCCTTCATCGATCTGCAGGCCGACGAGGGCCTCGGTCTCGAGCGCGCGATCCTCGCGGTCTGCGATGCGGCCGAGGGGGCGGTGCGCGCCGGCAAGCTCGTGCTGCTGCTCTCCGACCGCTATCTGGTCAAGGGCAAGATCCCGATTCACGCGCTCCTCGCCACCGGCGCCGTGCATCACCGGCTGGTCAAGACGGGGCTGCGCTGCAAGTGCAACATCCTGGTCGAGACCGGCACCGCGCGCGATGCGCATCATTTCGCCTGCCTCATCGGCTACGGCGCCACCGCCGTGTACCCCTACCTCGCGTATCAGACTTTGTTCGACCTCATGCGCAAGGGAGCGCTCAGCGATGCGGACTCCCGCCAGGAGCTCGGCCGCAGCTACCGGCGCGGCATCCGCAAGGGCCTGTTCAAGATCATGTCCAAGATGGGCATCTCGACCATCGCCAGCTACCGCAGCGCGCAGCTGTTCGAGATCGTGGGGCTCGGCCCGGACGTGGTGTCGCTGTGCTTCGAGGGCTCCGAGAGCCGCATCGCGGGGGCCGATTTCGACGACCTCAAGGCCGACGCCGGGTACCTTGCGCGCCGCGCATGGGACCCGGGCGAGAGCGTGAGCCAGGGGGGCCTGCTCAAGTACATGCACGACGGCGAGTACCACATGTACAACCCCGACGTGATCGCGACCCTGCAGTCGGCGGTCATGAGCGGCGATTACGAGCAGTACCGCCAGTACGCCGCGCTGGTGAACGGCCGGCCCGTCTCCTGTCTGCGCGACCTGCTGCGCTTGAAGCCGCAGCCGGCCGTCCCGCTCGAGCAGGTCGAGCCGCTGTCCGCCATCCTCGCGCGCTTCGACAGCGCCGGCATGTCCTTGGGCGCGCTCTCGCCCGAGGCGCACGAGGCGCTCGCCATCGCCATGAACCGCCTCGGTGCGCGCTCGAACTCCGGCGAAGGCGGCGAGGATCCGGCGCGCTACGGCACGGAGAAGAACTCCAAGATCAAGCAGGTGGCCTCCGGACGCTTCGGCGTGACGCCCGAGTACCTGATCAATGCCGAGGTGCTGCAGATCAAGATCGCGCAGGGCGCGAAGCCCGGCGAGGGCGGCCAGCTCCCCGGGCACAAGGTGAACGAGATGATCGCGCGCCTGCGCTTCGCGCGCCCGGGCGTCGGCCTCATCTCCCCGCCGCCGCATCACGACATCTATTCGATCGAGGATCTCGCGCAGCTGATCTTCGATCTGAAGCAGATCAATCCGCAGGCGCTGGTGTCCGTGAAGCTCGTGGCCGAGCCCGGCGTGGGCACGGTGGCGGCCGGCGTCGCCAAGGCCTATGCCGACCTGATCACGATCTCGGGCTACGACGGCGGCACCGGCGCGAGCCCGCTGTCCTCGATCAAGTATGCCGGCACGCCCTGGGAGCTCGGCCTCGCCGAGACGCACCAGACCCTGCGCGCGAATCAGCTCCGGCATCGGGTGCGGCTGCAGACCGATGGCGGCCTGAAGACCGGGCTGGACGTCATCAAGGCGGCGATCATCGGTGCCGAGAGCTTCGGCTTCGGCACCGCGCCCATGGTCGCGCTCGGCTGCAAGTACCTGCGCATCTGCCACTTGAACAACTGCGCCACCGGCGTCGCCACGCAGCACAACGTGCTGCGCACCAAGTACTTCATCGGCCTGCCCGACATGGTCATGAACTACTTCAGGTTCGTCGCGCAGGAATGCCGCGAGATCATGGCGGGCATGGGCGTGCGGAGCCTGGCCGAGCTGATCGGCAACACCCGCTTTCTGGAGATCGCATGCGGCGAGACCGAAAGGCAGCGCAAGCTCGATCTGACCCCCGTGCTCGCCAACGGCGCACTGGTTTCGGACAGCCCGCAGCACTGCACCGACGTGCGCAACGAGCCGTTCGACAAGGGCGCGCTCGGCGAGCAGATGCTCGCCGACATGCGTGCCGCGATCCATGCGCGCTGCGGCGGCGAATTCGCCTACGCGGTGAGCAATTTCCACCGCTCCATCGGCGCGCGCGTGTCCGGCGAGATCGCCAAGCGCTGGGGCAGCAACGGCATGGCCGACTCGCCGCTCCTGGTGCGGCTCAAGGGATCGGCCGGCCAGAGCTTCGGTGTGTGGAATGCGGGCGGCCTGCATCTGCATCTCGAGGGCGAGGCCAACGACTACGTCGGCAAGGGCATGGCCGGCGGCAAGATCGTGCTGAAGCCGCACGCGGCGGCGGCGTTCACGGCGCGCGACACGGTGATCATGGGCAACACCTGCCTGTACGGGGCGACCGGCGGGGAGCTGTATGCCGCCGGCACCGCCGGCGAGCGCTTCGCGGTGCGCAACTCCGGCGCGCTCGCGGTGGTCGAGGGCACGGGCGACCATTGCTGTGAGTACATGACCGGGGGCGTGGTGTGCGTGCTCGGCCGCACCGGCGTCAATTTCGGCGCCGGCTTCACCGGCGGGTTCGCCTACGTGCTCGATCTCGAGCGCGATTTCGTCGACCGCTACAACCACGATCTGATCGATATTCATCGCGTCTCGCCGGAGGGCATGGGCACGCACGTGCAGCACCTGCGCGGGCTCATCGAGCAGCACGTCGAGGCGACCGCAAGCGCCTGGGGCACGCAGCTGCTCAACGACTTTCGCACCTACATCGGCAAGTTCTGGGTGGTGAAGCCGAAGGCGGCGGCGATCGCCTCGCTGCTCGTCAATCTGCGCCGCGCGGCCTGAGGGCCCGCGACCCGCAGCGCTCCCGCATGGCCGACAAGTACCTGCAATTCCTCGACATTCCGCGCCGCGATCCGGACAAGCTCGCGGTCGAGGAGCGCACCTTGCATTTTCGCGAGATCTACGCCGAGTACAGCGCCGAGGCCGCGGCTCAGCAGGCGGGACGGTGCCTCTCCTGCGGCAGTCCCTTCTGCGAGTGGAAGTGCCCCGTGCACAACTACATCCCGAACTGGCTGGCGCTGGTCAATGCCGGCAAGCTGTTCGAGGCGGCGGAGCTCTCCCACCAGACCAACTCGCTCCCCGAGGTGTGCGGGCGCATCTGCCCGCAGGATCGGCTGTGCGAAGGCGCCTGCACCCTGAACGACGGCATCGGCGCGGTGAGCATCGGCGCGATCGAGAAATACATCACCGACGAGGCGTTCAAGCAGGGCTGGAAGCCGGACCTCTCGCACGTGGTGCGCACCGACAAGCGGGTGGCGATCGTCGGCGCGGGGCCCGCGGGCCTCGGCTGCGCCGACATCCTGGTGCGCAACGGGGTCAAGCCCGTGGTGTTCGATCGCTACTCGAAGATCGGCGGACTGCTCACCTTCGGCATCCCGCCGTTCAAGCTGGAAAAGGACGTGGTGGAGAAGCGCCGCGAGATCATGCAGGAGATGGGGGTCGAGTTTCGCTTAGGGGTCGAGATCGGCCGCGACATCGGCTTCGATGAGCTCACGCGCGAGTTCGACGCGGTGTTTCTCGGCATGGGCACGTACTCCTACGTGAAGGGCGGCTTCGCCGGAGAGGACCTGCCGGGCGTGCACGAGGCCCTGCCGTACCTGATATCGAACATCAACCGCGAGCTCGGCTTGGCCAACGACGCCAAAGGCCACGTCGACCTGCGCGACAAGCAGGTGGTCGTGCTCGGCGGCGGCGACACCGGCATGGATTGCAATCGCACCGCCATCCGCCAGGGCGCGAGCAGCGTCACCTGCACGTACCGGCGCGATGAGGACAACATGCCGGGCTCGCGCCGCGACTACAAGAACAGCAAGGAAGAGGGCGTCACCTTTCTCTTCAACCGCCAGCCGATCGAGATCGTCGGCACCGATCGGGTGGAGGGCGTCAAGCTGGTCGAGACGCGCCTCGGGCCGCCCGGGCCGCGCGGGCGGCGCATCGCCGAGGTCGTTCCGGGCACGGAGGAAACCATCCCGGCGGATGCCGTGATCATCGCGTTCGGCTTCTCGCCGAGCCCGCCCGGCTGGTTCGAGCGCCATGCGATCGGCCTGCACGCCAGCGGGCGCGTGCGCGTGTCCGGTGTCGCGCCCTACAAATTCCAGACCACCAACCCCAAGGTGTTCGCGGGCGGGGACATGGTGCGCGGATCGGACCTGGTGGTGACGGCGGTGTTCGAGGGGCGCGAGGCGGCTGCGGGGATATTGCGCTATCTCGGGGTGCGCAAGGGCTGACCCGCGGCAGGTCGGCCGTGGGGAGTCGATGACGATGTTTCAGGGACATCCATGTCCGAAAACGGCGAGTATGTGCGCGCGCACAGGGCTAGCCTACGCCCCATGTTGCTCGACCCGGAAGCTTGTTTTCGCGCAGTGCGCGCCCGTGACCGCCGCTTCGACGGGCGCTTCTTCACGGCCGTCGCCTCGACCGGCATCTATTGCCGCCCGATCTGCCCGGTGCGCCCGCCGAAGCGCGAGAACATGCGCTTCTATTCGAGCGCGGCGGCCGCCGAGGGCGCGGGCTTTCGGCCGTGCCTGCGCTGCCGCCCGGAGCGCGCTCCGGGCCTCGCCAGCGTCGATGCCGCGAGCCGGCTCGCCGGAGCGGCGATCGCCGGCATCGAGGAGCATGCCGTGGCGAATGCGCGCGTCGGCGATCTGGCGGCATCGCTCGGCGTGAGCGACCGGCACCTGCGGCGCGTGACCGAGGCCGAGCTCGGGGTGTCGCCGATCGAGCTCGCGCAAACGCAGAAGCTGCTGCTCGCGAAGCGCCTGCTGAGCGAGACCTCGCTGAAATTGACGGACATTGCGTTCGCCTCGGGCTTCGGCAGCGTGCGGCGCTTCAACGCGCTGTTCAAGTCGCGCTATGGCCTGAATCCCCGCGGCATCCGTCGCGGCATCCGCGCCGGCATGGGCCGCTCCGCGGCCGCACCGGGCTTGACCTGCCAGCTCGACTTCCGCCCGCCGCTCGCCTGGGAGCATCTCCTCGCGTATCTGCGGCTGCGCGCGATCCCGGGCGTGGAGCACGTCGATGCCACGCATTACCGGCGCACGGTCGCGCTCGGCACGCACCAGGGCTTCATCGCCGTGTCGCTCGCGAACGGCGGCGCGGCGCTCGAGGTGCAGATCTCGCCCGGGCTCGCGCCGGCGATCGGTGCGGTGATCGTGCGCGTCAAGCATTTATTCGATCTCGGCGCGACGCCCGACGCCGTCGGCGAGGTGCTGTCGCAGGACCCGCTGCTCGCCGCGGCGGTGCGCCGCTTGCCGGGACTGCGCGTGGCCGGCGCGTTCGACGGCTTCGAGCTCGCGGTGCGTGCGGTGCTCGGCCAGCAGGTCTCGGTGAAAGCCGCGACCACCATGGCCGGGCGCTGGGCGCAGGCGTTCGGCACGCCCATCGCAACGCCCCATGCCGGGCTCACGCATCTCGCCCCTTCGCCCGAGCGCATGCTCGAGGTCGCGGACCACGAGATCGGCGCGCTCGGCGTGGTCGGCAGCCGTGCGCGCTGCCTGGTGGCGCTGGCGCGGGCGGTCGCCGAGCGGCGCGTGCTGCTGAGCTACGCGGCGAACGTCGAGGAGCAGGTGCTGCGCCTCACCGAGCTGCCCGGCATCGGTCCGTGGACGGCGCAGTACATCGCCATGCGCGCGCTGCGCTGGCCCGACGCGTTCCCCGCCGAGGACCTCATGCTGCGGAGGGCCGCGCAGATGGGCAAGAAGGAATTACGTGCGCGCGCCGAGGCCTGGCGGCCCTGGCGCGCCTATGCGACGCATTATCTTTGGCAATCCTTGGGAGCTCATCCATGACCTTCTATACCGACCTCGACAGTCCAATCGGCCGGCTCATCCTGAAGACCGACGGCACGGTGCTCACGGGTATCTACATGGACGTGCCCGATCATTCGCCGCGCGGGCTCGAGCACTGGGTGCGCGACCCCGAGGCGATCCCGCTGCGCAAGACCGCACGGCAGCTCGAGCAGTACTTCGAAGGCAAGCGGCGCGCCTTCGACCTGCCGCTGCGCCTCGAGGGCACGGACTTTCAGCAGCGCGCCTGGCGCAACTTGATGGAGATTCCCTACGGCGAGACGCGCAGCTACGGCGAGCAGGCGCGACGCATCGGCAATCCGCACGCCTCGCGCGCGGTGGGGCTCGCCAACGGGCGCAATCCCATTCCGATCGTGGTGCCGTGCCACCGCGTGATCGGCGCCGACGGATCGCTCACCGGATTCGGCGGCGGGATCGAGCGCAAGCGCTGGCTGCTCGCGCACGAGGGAATGAGCTGCTTCGGGTAGCGCGCGGCGCGCGGCCTTCTGGACTGGCTCGGCTGGGGCCAGGCTAGACGGAAGTTCTTCCCGGCTAGATCAGCGGCAAGGTGACCCGGAATACCGCGCCGCCGCGGTCTTCCCGGTTGGCGGCCAGCGCCCCGCCCTCGTGGAACTCCGCGATCAGCCGCACGATGTAAAGGCCGAGGCCGAAATGCGGCTTGTCGTCGCGCCCTTGGCGGTGCTCGAACAGCGACTCGAACAGCCGCTCGAGGACTTGCGGCGCAATCGGCGGCCCGTCGTTGATCACGCTGAGCTCGTAGTGGCTTCCCGAGCGGGCGAGGCGCACGGTGATGAGCCCGGACGGTGGGCAAAAATCGACCGCGTTCTCCACCAGCTTGTCGAGCAGCTGCACCATGAGGTCGGGCGCGCCGCGCATGGCGCACGCGTCGGACGGCGTATCGAGCTCGAAATGCACGCCCGGGAAGGCGTCGCGGTAGCCTGCCACGGCCGATCGCAGGATCTCCCGCAGGTCGAAGTTGACGCGCTCGGCTTGCTTGATGCTCTCCTCGACGCGTGCCGCGGCGCCGAGGGCGCTCAGGATGGAAGCGAGACGCAAGGTGCCCTCCCGCGCCCGCGTGATGTAGCCGCGCTGATCGGTGCGCAGCCCTTCCGATTCCAGATTGTCGAGCGAGGAGCGCACGATGGTGAGCGGCGTGCGCAGCTCGTGGGCGAGCTTGCCGCCCAGGGTGCGAAGATATTGCGTGTGCTCGTTGAGACGGCCGAGGAGCCGCTCGAACGCACGCGCCAGGGCGCCGATCTCATCGGCGCTGCGCGACTCGGGCATCTCCAGCCGCAGCGTTCCGTCGTTTCCCACGGCGGCGTCCGCGGCCGAGCGCAGGCGGCCGATGCGCACGCTGATGAACGTCGCGGCGCTGAACGCGAACAGCACCGCGAGCGCGGTGGCGAACAAAGTGAGATCGAACAGATGACTGAGCGCCCGGTCGCGAAGATCGAGGAGCTCATCGCCCGCCTGCTCGAGGACCACCGCACCGTGCGGGTGCCCGTCGACGCTGATGGGCGCCGCGGCAAGCAGCAGCAGGTCCTGTCCGTCCCGGTCCCCGCTCGCGCGCAGCCATTCCGCCGCCGGCCGGCCCGCGATCGCGGCCGAGACGCTCGCGCCGGTGATTCGATCGGGCAGGGAGGTGCGCAGCGGCCAGGACGAGGTATCCACCGTCATGAACCTGCGATACCAGGTGCTGCCGGCGTCCGGGTCGTCATCGGCGCCGCTCGGCCCCACGGCTCCAGCGCTGCCGAGCTTCAATCCGTTGGCGTCCACCACGCTGGCCCGCGTACCTGGGCGTATGAAGATCGCAAGCAGATCGCCGAGGCCGGCCGTGGTCATGAACAGCCGCCCACCCGCGGCCGCATCCGGAGCGAATCCGGCCTTGCGCCCCACGGCGTCCCGCGCCTGCACCCACATCCGCGATCCGACCAGGCTCAGGGGAACCCGCGCTTCGATGTGATAGCCGCGCGAGGTCTCGAGCCAGAATGCCTGAATGCGCGGCTCGGCGGCGCTGCGCTCGATGCCATCGCTTCCCACGACCGCCGTTTGCGCCTCGATCAGGCCTTGAGCGCCGGTCGCGAAGAAATAGCGCTGCAGCGACCCGTCCGCCCGCTCGAGCGCGAGGTCCACCCGGTCGAATCGATCCTGGCCCAGGCGCGGATCGGCCGGCTCGGGCACGAAATGCGGATTGTCGACCTCGAGATAAAGGAACAGGTAGCGCTCCGTGGAGCCGGCTTGAAGACGCGCGTCCAAGCCGTCCGCGCTCGGCAGGGGCCTCGGCTCCGCCGGCACGTCCCAGTCTTCGCGGTAGCCATCGAGCAGCGGCTGATTGTGCAGAGGATAGACGTACAGGTCGCCGCGGGCCTCGGCGAAGGGTGCGAGGCCGTCGCTCTGCTGAAAGACCCGCTGCGGCTGCGCCGAGAGCGCATGCGCGATCGTGTCCGCGCTCGCTTCGAGCGCCTCCTCCTGGGAGACACGCAAGGCGCTCTCGAGCTCGCGGGCATACTGGCACCCGGCCCACGGCAAGATCAAGGTGGTCAGCGCGACGATGAGCAGTTGCAGACGGATGCTCACTCGACCCAGCGATAGCCCATTCCGTACACGGTTTGAATGGCGTCGAACGCCGGGTCGACCTCGAGAAACTTGCGCCGCAGCCTCTTCACGTGCGAGGTGATGGTGCTGTCGTCGAGCACCACGTTCGCGGCGTCCATGAGCTGCTGGCGATTCTTGACGTGCCCCGGATTGCGGGCGAGCGCATGCACGATCCAGAACTCCGTCAACGACAGAGTCACCGGCGCGCCGTTCCAGGTCGTCTGCATCTTCTCGGCGTCGATGACCAGCGCCCCGCGACGCACGATGTCCGCGGCGGCGTCGGGCCGCCGCAGGGCATCGATGCGCCGGAAGAGCGCCGCCACACGCGCCGCCAGGTGCGGCAAGCTCACGTCCTTGGTGAGAAAGTCATCCGCCCCGAGCCGCAGCCCGGAAACGGCGTCGAGCTCGCTGTCGCGCGCCGTGAGGAAAATGATGGGGAGCTCGGCCGACAGCGCACGCAGGTCGCGGCACAGGTCGAATCCGCCCTCGGCCTCGTGCTCGAGCGAAATGTCGATGATCGCGAGGTCGGGCAAGCGCGCCTGGAAGGCCTGCATGGCGAGCTTGCGGTTGGCGTACGCCTTCACCTGATAGCCCTGGCGGGCGAGCGCCGCGGCGTAATTCTCGCGCAGCGCCGGCTCGTCCTCGACGATTGCGATGCTCCTTTTCACGGCCCGATCATAGCCGATGGCCGCCGGCGCAGGGCGTGCGCCGGACCTCGAAAAGCGCGCTGCCACAATTGGTCAGAATCGGGCCGCCTGGCGCCTCGATCGCCGCCGCACGGCGCGGCTTTCACGGCGGAAACTGCTCACCGACGGCAGGCAAGCGAGGAGAAGAGTCATGGACAGGTCGAGCTCGAAGTGGGTCCCGATGACGCCGCAGGAGCTGTGGTCGCAGCGCCGTGAGGCGGCGCTCAACTGGCTCGCGCTCGGCATGCTGCTGGCTGCGTGGAACGCGGCAGACGACGGCGATGTGGCGCATCGCCGTCCGCAATCCCTGCGCGGCTATGCGCAAGTATCGGTGCGTGCGGTGACGCGCAGCGCCGCCATGCACGCCGCTCGGGACAGCGCCTCGCCTTGACTGCCGCACAGCTTCGGGCATACACGGTGCGACGGCGATGAGTCGCGCAGACGCGTTTGCAGTCCCGCGGCCGGCTTTCTTCATCAAGGGTCACAAAAGCGTCAACGAAATGTAAAGCTGACTCTCTCTAATGGCCCGGCGTCTATGCTGGCCGAATCCAATAAACAGATTCTCATCGTCGATCGGGATGTTGCCACAGTCGAGCCCCTTCGTCAGAAGCTCTCCGACGTGGGATTCGTGGTGCGCGCGATCACCGACGGTGCCGCCGCCGTGGCGGCCGTGGCCGAGCGCCCGCCGCATCTGGTCATCATCGACTGGAACATCCCCGGGCTGTTCGCCCTCGAGTTGATTCAGGGACTGCGTCGCGCGCGCGCTCCGCAAGGCGTGCGGCTCATCATCCTGTCGACGCTCGCCGGCGAGCAAGACGTCGTGTCGGGCTTGAATCTCGGCGCCGACGATTACATCGCGAAGCCCTTCTCACTGCGTGAGACGGTGGCGCGCGTGTGCGCGGTGCTGCGCGCGCGAGCACACGAGCGTCATCAGCCGGCGCTCTCCTGCGATGAGCTCGTGCTCGATGCCGCGACCAACCGGGTCACCGCGCGCGGTCAGCCGATCAATTTGCGCGGCGTCGAGTATCGGCTGCTCGAGTTCCTCATGTCGCATCCCGGCAGGACCTTCAACCGCACGCAGCTGCTCGCGCAGGTCTGGGGCGACGACTGCGAGGTCGACGAGCGCACGGTCGATGTGAACGTGCAGCGGCTGCGCAAGATCCTGAGCGAGCCGGGGTACGAGTGCTACATCCAGACGGTCCGTGGCTTCGGCTACCGCTTCGCCTGCCCCGCCCAAAGTGTGACTTGATTCCGATTTTTAGTGTTCCACAGCATGTTCCACGCGTAAGTGGCTCGTTTGTAAACAAAAGTTCTTCGCCGAGTCATCCATTGGTAATATCCAATGGCGATCCTGGCACCCCGAAGTGCATGAACTTCGGAGGACGACACATGGTCGAGCGCAATGCGCACGCGCCGCTCAAGCTGCGAACGGTCTTCATCTCGGACGTCCACCTCGGCTTCAAGGGATGCAGCGCCGACCTGCTGCTCGATTTCCTGCATCACGTCGAAATGGACTATTTGTTCCTCGTGGGCGACATCATCGACGTCTGGAGCATGAAGAAGAGCATGTTCTGGCCGCAGGCACACAACAACGTGGTGCGCACCATCCTCGGCAAGGCGAAGCGCGGCACCAAGGTGATCTTCGTGCCCGGCAATCACGACGAGGTGTTCCGCGAGTTCGACGGCGCCGTGTTCGGCAATCTGGAGATTCACCGGGAGTACGTGCACCTCGGGGCCGGCGGGCGGCGCATGCTGGTTCTGCACGGCGATGAGTTCGACAGCGTGGTCAAGTTCAGCCCCTGGCTCGCCAAGCTCGGGAGCAACATCTATGACGTCCTGCTCGCGCTCAACCCGTACATCAACTGGTGGCGCCGCTTGTTCGATCTGCCGCACTGGTCCCTGTCCGCCTACCTGAAGAACAAGACCAAGAAGGCCTGTCAATACATCGGCAGCTTCGAGGAGTCGGTCGCGCAAGCGGCGCGCAAGCGCGGCGTCGACACGGTGGTCTGCGGTCACATTCATCGCGCGGAGCTGCGCGACATCGACGGCGTCCTTTACTGCAACGACGGGGATTGGGTGGAGAGCTGCACGTCCCTCGCCGAGGACCTGAACGGACACCTGCGCTTGCTCGATTGGCCGAAGCTCAAGGAGCAGCTGCCCCAGGGGCCCGTCGCAGTTCCGGTGGGCCAGGCGGCATGACGCGCCGCCCCGCCACCTTCACATGTCCGTCAACCTGGCGCGATCCAATGAGAGCCTGGAAGCGGGCGTCATGAGCGATGTGTTGGAGTCATGGAGTCTTCCCTGGCACACCCTGCAGCGGAGCCTGGCACAGAGCTTAGGCCTCGAGACCCACGGTGTGGCGAGCTTCCGCAGGAGCCTCTCGGACGCCAGGTTCGAGATCGTCGAGACCGCTACCTGGCGCGTGCGGGTGTGCGAAGCTGCGCTGAGCGGCAGCTAGCCGCCGCGTCTTTCCTGCTTCGATCGATCCCCGGATTTGGCCCACACGGGCCCTTTTTGTCCCATATCCGGGCCTAGATCGTGTTTCCGCTCGAGTTTCCGTATCTGCGTGCCGTACTGGATCCACGAGGCGCCACCGGCCATCCCGGCTATATCGTCGGGGCGATGATGACGCCGAGCCATGCGCCTTTCGGCGAGCGCCTCTTGGCCTCCTGCCGTGTGCACTCGCTCCCGCTGGCGCTGTTCGAGGTGCCGTCGATCCATCGCTCCATCAGTCCGAAAGGCACGGACGATTTGCGCTACACCAAGGCAAATTTCGTGCACTTTTTGCTGCGGCGCTACGGGTGCCCGGTTCTTTATCTCGATGTCGATTGCAAGGTTGCCGAGCAGCCCACGCGCATCGAGGCGTTGCGCTGCCAGGAAGTCGATTTCGCGATATTCAACTGGCTGGCGGAAGAGCATACCGAGGCTTACATCCGCACCGATATCACGCTGCGCCATGGGGAGGTCGAGCTTCGCACACGCGACCGCTTCTACCGGTTCTCCCACAGCATCGATCTCATGAGCCAGACGCAGCTCCTGTGCAGCGGCCCGGTCCAGTGGTACAATCTGACGGATGCCGCCCTGGGGCTTCTCGGGCGATGGCACGAGGTGATCGAGCGTTCCCCCGGCAGCCCCGACGACAAGTGCCTCGACCTCGCCTTCAACAATGCGCCGCAGCGCGGCTCGCCGCTCAAATCGGTGTGGCTCGAGAAGCGCTATGCGCGTTACGCCTGGTGGATCTACGAGCGTCCCGTCATCGACCACCCGGAGTTTCCGGACCTCGGGCGGTGCTTCGCCCCCCTCGAAGAGATGGACGGAAAGCCCCGTATCCACATGGCGTCATTGCTGGAGCGGAAGGTGAATTACGTATTCCCGAAGGATTGCCTGATCGATACCGAGACCCGCACGCTGTTTCGCCTGCACCGGGGATCTTGGTGTGAGGCCGGCAGATTCTCCACCCCGCTGTGGCTGTGAGGCGCTCCGTGCCGCAACCGGCCGACCTTCGAGGAGCGAAGTCGCGCCGGCGCACGGACAGAGTGGCGGCGATTTAAAGAAAATGTCGCAGCGCTGTCCGCCAATCGTCATGTTCCTGGGCCAGGATCGGCGCATGAGCACGCCCAACAGACGCAGGCCGGCCGCTCGTGACGGCACCGATTTCGACATCGAGTTGAGCCGCCTGGAATTCGAATGGCGACAGGGGTACGAAGCCAGTATCGCCGCCCGCGCGACGTATCAGGCGCTCGCAGCCGATCGTAATGCCAAGGCGGAGGTGCTGGACGCGGCGCGCGAGCGGCTCGATCGCGCCGAGGCGGCCAAATCGAGAATCATGGCCAGAATCGACAGGCTCGAAGACCACATGCTGAGCCGGAGTTGAACGCAGATGCAGACTCGCTTCGACGACGAGGACGACGCGGCGCGCGCCTTGATCGAGCGACGCTGGTTTGCGCTCGACCGAGCCGCCGGCCGACTGCAACAGCAATGCGACGGCTTGCGCGCGGCGATGCAAGCGGCACAAGACGCCTGGCTGCGCGCGCAATCCGAGCTGGCCGCGCTTCAGGCTCTGCGCGACGCGGTCGGCGACGAGCTGGCGTGGCGCGACGCAGCTCGCCCGCCGCTCGGGCCGCAGCCGCTGCGCGCGGTTGGCTCGGCCGGGTAGAGATCTTGCGGTTGGCTCGGCCGGGTAGAGATCTCGCGGTTGGCTCGGCCGGGTAGAGATCTCGTGTAATCAAAGGTTCGCAACCGCTTCATAGACTGCCGGCATGCCGGCCAACCCGTCCGCCCCGCTCGACTCCCGCCGGGCATTGAGCCGCCAGGGCATTGCCATCACCCTGACGATGGTCCTGAGCTTCACGCTGAGCACCGCCTTCATGGTCTGGCAGCGCAAGGCGGTACCCGCGCGCGCCACCGCGATGCGCGCCGCCGCGCCCGCGCCGCCATTGCCCGCCGCGCCCGCACCGCCGTTGCCCTCAGCGCCGTTGCCCTCAGCGCCCGCGTCGCCGTCGCCCGCAGCCCCCACCGCGCCCGCGCCGGCGTCTTCCGCCGCGCCCGCCGCGGGTTCCCCCGCATCACCTCTGTCGGTCCACGTTTGGAACCGGCGGCGGTTGGGCACCATCGAGGGCAGGGTGAGCAACGATTCCGACCGAGCCGTGACCGTGGTGCTCGAGGGCAGGGACCGGGACGGCGCGGTCTCTGCGAGCGTGTTCTTTGAATTGAATCCGCGCGAGCAGAAATCGTTCGGCACCGGGACGGGCATGGACCTGGTCGGCGGCGGCCTCGTCGTGGCGCGAGTCGCCGGATACGCCGATCAGCAAGTCGCCATCCCTCCCTGAGCGCGCCGCGCGACGATCGCCACTCACCCGATTCACATGGAGCGCAGCCCTTGTCCACGACAGCAATGAGTTCGGCGAATGCGCGGGTGAGCCCACCGAACGTGGTGGTCTTCACGCTGCACAAGTCCGCGTCCATGTTCCTGCATCATCAATGCAAGTACTTGTGCTCGCTCGCCGGAATGACGTATCACTCGCCCAACATGCCGGGCAGCGGCTTGAATGCGCGCACCTTGCTCACCGACAGGGAGCTGTGGAAATCCCGTCGCGGGTGCTTCGCGCCCATCCGGTTCTTCGTGGACATCCCGAACGTGGAGGACTTTCAGATCCTGCTCCATCTGCGCGATCCGCGCGATGTGCTGGTATCGATGTTCTACTCGTACTGCTTCATTCATGCCGGCGAGATCCCGCCGAACACCGGCTACCGAAAGGAGGCGGCCGAGCAGGGGATCGATGCGTTCGTGCTGGCCAAGGCCTCGGCCGACGGCGCGCGATACCGCGGCGACTACGGTACCGGGGCCCATGTCGAGGATCTCATCGGCAACGTTGCGAGAAGGTACCGCGACTACGTCGAGCGGCTCCTCGCAAATCCCAATGTGCTGCTCGTCAAGTACGAAGAGATGGTCACCGACTACGGCTCGTGGCTGAGAAAATTCCTGCGGCCCTTCCCGGTCGAGGACAAGGATCGGGTGATCGATGATCTCATCGCGCGCGCACCGGACTTCTTTCCGAGGAGAGATGGGGACCTCATGGATCACGTCAGACACATCGCGCCCGGCGACTACCGGACCAAGCTTCGAGCCGCCACCATATCGAAGCTGGACGAGATCTTCGCCGATACGCTCGAGCGGCTGGGTTACGCGAGATTCGGCGGCTGAGTTGCCCGGCGCTCTAAGTGCGGCGGATCCGCAGCAGCAATTCCTCGAGGTCCCGCGTGTAGCGCCCCGTGTCGAACAGGGGTGCCGATAGCCGCAGTCGATCGACCCGCTCACGCAAGGCGCGCAGAGCCGGGGGCGACTGGGCCAGATCGAGGGCGAGACGCCGGTAGCCGTCCAGGTCCTCGCGGATGAATTCCGCCAAGCCCGCGGCGGTCAGCAGGCTGGCGCCGACACGGCCGGCGAAGGTCCCGCCGCGGCAGGTGACGACCGGCACCCCGGCCCACAGTGCCTCGGCGGCGCTCGTGTGCGCGTTGTACGGCAGCGTGTCCAGGAACACGTCGGCGAGCCGCAATCGCGCGAGATGCGCGTCCGGATCGGCGAGGTATTGCGCGACGATGAGCCGCTCCGGACCGATTCCGGCGGACGCCGCTGCCGACCGCAGGTTCGTCGTGGCCAGAGCGCCCATGCTCCGCAGCCATAGAACGCTCCCGGGAACCTCCCGCAGCAGGCTCATCCACAGATCGAAGACAGGGCGGGTGATCTTGTAGCCGTTGTTGAAGGCGCAGAACACGAACCCCTCGGCGGGCAGGCCTGCGCCCTGCCGGCCGCAGTCCGTCGCGGGGCGGGGCCGGCTGCAATCGAATGGCAAATAGCAGCCGGGCATCCTGACGACGCGCTCCGTGTACAGCGGCTCGTCGCAGAGCGGCACGACGCACTCATCGGCGATGAGATAATCCATGAACGAGAAGCCGCTGGAAGCCGGGAATCCGAGGTAATTGACCTGCACGGGGGCCGCGCGCTGGGCAAAGATCGCCGGCCGCGCACCGACGGTATGGCCGGCAAGATCGATCGCGATGTCGACCTCGAGCTCGCGCATGAGCGCGACGATGCTTGGCGTGTCCATCGCGGAGGCGTCGATGAACCGGTCGAAGGACGATCGCAGGCGTCGGCCGATACCGGCGCCGTCCGCGGCGCCCGGGCCCGACCCTGCGAGCGATATGGCGAGCGGCTCGAATCTGCCCCGGTCATGCCTCTCGATCACCCCGACGAGCGCATGGGCCACCGGATGATCGCGAAAGTCTGGAGATACGTAGGCGATCCTCAAGCGCTCGTGATCGAAGCGGACCGGCACCGCGGCTGCTTCATCGCCTCGCGGCGCGCGGCGTGGCAGCGACCGCACCCGCTCCGCATGAGACAGCTCCAGGCCGAGCCGCACGAAAGGATGCAGCGAGTCGATTCCGAGCGGCATCTCGCGCAGTTGGGAAAGCGCCCGATCGAGGCGATTCCAATCGCACACCCGGATGGCGCAGCTCGCGAGCGCCGCAACGCTCTCGCAGTGCCCGGGCCGCTGCGCGAGCCCCCGCTCCAGGCAGCCGATCGCCTCGGCGTGGCGGCCGAGAGACTCGAGAGCGCGGCCCAGTCCCAGCAGGCTGTCCGCCCGATCGGTCTGCAGCGCGAGTGCGCCCTGGTAGCCGGCGACCGCCGCCTCGAGCCGGCCGCGGCGGTGCAGATGCGCCGCGCGAGCGTCGAGAACGTCGGGGTTCCCCGCACACGCCGCCGCGAAATCATCGAGCATCGAGAGCGCCTGGTCCTGATAGCCGAGCTGCTCCAGCAAGCTCGAGGCCGTCAGCGTGATGTGCGGATCGCCGGGCTTGAGCTGCACGGCTCGCCACAGCGCGGCCAGGGCCTGGGGTGCCTGCCGGGTGGCGGCGCTGATCTTGCCGAGGCCGAGGTGGGCCTCGGCCAGGTCCGGATCGATCATAAGCGCGCGCTCGAATGCCGCGCGCGCCGCCGCGAGCTTCTCGAGGTTGCGCAACGCCTCGCCCAGGTTGGCCTGCGCTTCGACGAGCCGGGCATCGAGCGTGACGGCACGCTCGAGCGCGGCTGCGGCGCCCGCAAAGTCGCCGGCCGCAAGTCGCGCCGCGCCCAGGTCCGCGTGCAGCGGGGCGTCTCCGGGCGCCAGTGCCGCCGCGTCCCGCAATACGGCGGCCGCCGCGGCCGCGTCCCCGCCGCGCAACAGTGCGTCGGCCAGATTCGAAAGTGCGGGCAGGAAATCGGACCGCAGCGCGACCGCTTGCCGGAAACACTCGATCGCCCGCGGCAGCTCGCCGAGCCGGTCGTGCACGACGCCGAGATGGTTGTGCGCGTCCAGGAGCCGCGGGTTGCGCGCGATCGCGTCGCGAAACTCCTGCGCCGCACCTCGCATATCATCCAGTCCCATGCGGCACAGGCCGAGGCCGAAGTACGGCTCGGCAGGGCGCGGATCGAGCGCCCGTGCGCGCTCGAGCAGAGCTTGCGCCTCCCGATATTCGCCCGCCATGGCTTGGACCATGCCGAGATCCCTCATCGCCGGCAAGAATCCGGGCCGATCCGACAGCACGCGGCGAAATTCCGCCGCTGCATCGCTCCAATGCCCGAGCGCGGCGTGACAGCGCCCGCGCAGATGCCTCGCTTCCACGTCGCGGGGGTCGGCGCTCAAGAGCTCGGCGCTGCGGCGTCCGGCGTCCCCGGCGTCGCCCCGCGACAGCGCGGCCCGCGCTTGCTTCAGCATGTCGTTGCGGCTCGGCATCTGCAATACTCTTCCCGTCAGCGCTGCGCAATTTCGCCCGGCGGGAGATTAGCGCGAATGTCCGATGCGCCCAAGAACATCGTCTGGATCGCCTCCTATCCCAAGAGCGGCAATACATGGGTGCGGTTCATGGCCTGCAACCTGCTGTATGGCCGTCAGGAGTCGGCCGCGGCAGTGAGTGTTCTCGCCCCGGACATTCACGAGAGGGGGCGCGAGCTCATCGAGGGCGCGCACGCGGGTCTGGTCAAGACGCATTTCGCCTGCTCGCCGAGCATGCCGATGGTGGAACGCACGGCGGCCGCGATTTACATCGTGCGAACGCCCGAGGACGTGATCGTCTCGAATTTCTTCTACGCCCAGCGCAGCACCGCCGCCGCCCCCACCGCCGATTCACGGATCGCGTTCGATCAGTACTTCGATGCGTTCGTGTCCAACCGCGGGGATCCGCGCTGGGCGCGGCTCGGCATGGGGAGCTGGGAGGACAATGTCAGAAGCTGGCTCGAGGCTCCGCACCCGTTTCCCGTCCTGGCCATCCGGTTCGAGGACCTCGCCGCGGATGCGCAGCGGGTCGGCAGCATGCTGGCGCAGCTCGTGCGGCCGCAAAGCAGCGCCGAAGAGATTCGCCGCGCGGTCGACAATTCCTCGTTCCAGCGACTCAAGGAAATCGAGGAAGCGGACATCGGCGAGAAGCGCCAGGGCATTTTCTACAAGCCGTATCTGGAGCCCTCCATCCAGGCGGGCAGGCGCTTCATGCGCCGCGGCTCGGTCGGCGCCGCGGAACTGACGCAGGAGCAACGGGCGCGGCTCGGCGCGGCCTTCGGTCCGCTTCTCGCCAAGCTCGGCTACACGCGCACCTGAGCACATGCGCGCTCCCCTTCGAGCAGCACGCGGGTGAGCTCGTGCACCGCCTTCAGGTCCCCGTACAACGTTGATTCCACCCGGCCGAGTCTCTGCCGGACGGCACGGCGAGAGGCCGCGCTCAGGGCGAGGCGCACCGCCAGATCGACGTAGGCGGATCTATCCGACGCCACCCATTCCCCGAGCCCGAGACGCCTCAAGATCGCGCTGCCGAAGCGTCCGCGCATGAAGCTGCCCTCGTAGCTCACGCACGGCAAGTGGCACTCGACCGCCTGCATCATGCCGTTGAATCCCGAGAAGCCGACCGTATCGAGGTACACATCGGCGTGGCGCAACAGCGCGAAGTAGTCGGCGCGAGGCTGCCAGGGGATCCGCACCAGGCGGCGGTCCGGGTCGAGATGGGCATCGTGGAAAGCCGCCGCCAGTCGTGCTTCGAGCTTGCGGCTGAGCTCGGCGATCTCGTATCGGAAGAACACGAAGGTGCTACACGGCACCCGGCGCGCAATCTCGACCAGCATCCAGTCGTCCTGTGGGCGGTACTTGAAAGGCACGCCGGGACAGATGAACAGCGGGCCCGACGACTCGATACCGAGCGCCCGGGGATCGAGCGGCGAGGGCGCCGTTCGATAGGGTTGATAATGCACGCCGAGATTCGGCAGCCGCACGAGCTGCTCGCTGTAGTGCTCCTCGGCGTCCGCCGGCTCGAGCAGCTCGGCCGACAGGAACGCATCGATGGTCGGCAGGCCGCTGGTTTCGGGATGTCCCCAGGCCGCGAATTGACGCCGTGCATGCCGAGCGCTCGCCAGTGCCAGCGTGGTCTCGTTCATGCCTATCTCGGGAAAGATGATCGCGTCCAGCTGGTGCTTGCGGATGGTGCGCGCCCACTCGACGGGTGGGCGCGAGCCCGACACGAAGACCTCGGCCGCCGCCTTCGCCGCCTCGGTGCGGGCGTCGTATGTGGATCCGATGCTGAACACGCAGATCTGCAGACGTGCGCGATCGAGACGCTCGAGCCAGCCCTTGAGCAGGGCGTTGTACACCGAGTGGTCGAACACATGTGCCGAGGCGAAGCCGAGCCTGAATCGGGCGGGCCAATCGCCAACCGGGATCGTGCGGGCCGCCAAATTCACGCCCGCGGACGATGGCCGCATGGCGAGCGGGGCCGCCGCGGTACGGCGATAGGCGCTGAGAAGGTCCTTGTTGGACCGCTCCTCGTAGCTCAGATAGAAGAACTGTTGCTGGGCGGCGAGCAGCGCCTGCTCTTCATCGAGCTCGCGCGCCTCGAGCCACGCGATCAGCCGCTCGAGCTCGCGCGCGAACTCGCGGTGTGCGCGGGCGGCTTGCTCTTCGCTCGAGGGGACGGCGGGTATCATTCGCGCCAGCCGGCGCGTACGCGCTTGAATGCACTGCGGATCGATCTCGATCGCCCGGCGGAAGGCCAGCACCGCGGGCTCGACTTCGCCGAGCTCGTGCAGCAGGACTCCCCGATTGCACCAGGCATCCACGTTCGAGGGGTCCTGCGCGAGTGCGTGATCGAGCGCCTGCAGCGCCTCGATGCGGCGGCCGAGCGTGCGCAGCACGGCGGACTTGCCGCGCAGCGCCGCCGCCTCGAGAGGCTTCAGGCGGAGCGCCGCCTCGAAGCACTGTAAGGATTCGTCGAAGCGGCGCTGCTCGGCGCGTATCGAGCCCAGGCCGAGCCAGGCGGGGAGCAGGCCGTGCGAGAGCGCCAGCGCGCTCCTCAGGCACTCGGCGGCCCGATCGAGCTCGCCCGACGACCAGAGCGCCAGGCCGAGATTGGTCTGCGCGACCGCATAGCCGGGATCGAGCCGCACGGCTTCTTCATAGCACTCGATGGCCTGCCGAATCTCGCCGAGCCTCATCAGCGCCTGGCCGAGATTGTTGTGCGCCCGCGTGCTCGAGGGCTCGAGGACCAGCGCCTCGCGCAGCACCTGAGCGGCCTCGGCCGCCCGATTCTGCGCAAGCAGTGCTTCGGCGAGGCGGCGATGCACGCCGGCATCCCGTGGCCGCAGGCGGGTGAGCTGCGCATACAGGCCCGCCGCATCGGCCGCCCGGCCGGCCGCGGCGCGAATCTGCGCGAGCAGCGCGATCGTCTCGGCGTCCTCGGGTAGAGATTGCAGGCGGCGCTCGCATGCGTGCTCGGCGGCGCTCACGCGGCCCTCCTGGAACATCGCGACGACGCTGGCTAACGACTCCATCGCCATACACTAACGTGCTCGATGCGTTCCGCCCACTGGCGGCGCCGGGGCTTCGGCTCTCCGCCGGTCGGCGCAACGCAGCGCGGATGTATGACGTTTCGCATACACGTGCATTGCAGATGCGCCGCCGTCGGCATCCGCACGAGATTCTCGAGGCGCCATAGTGTGAAAACTTTCACATTTCCATCACTTTGATGCCACACCTTCTCGCCAAGATACGCGGCAATTAATCAGGGGCGCCGCGCACCCGACCACACGGCCTGTCGTAGGGGCCGGTGGGCGAGCGGCAACGCGCATCCGGTTATTGACCCGAAATCCTTTCAATATGGGAGTCTCAATGAACACGATTCTGAAAGTAAGCGTGGCGGGTGCGCTGGCCCTCGGCGGCGCGGCCGCGCATGCGAGTATCGCCCTGCCCACGAGCGGCAGCTCCGATCTCATCCTGTTCGCGGAAGTGGTCAACTCTTCCAACACCGCCGTCGCGTCTTATGCGGGCGATACGGGCCTTAGCATCTCGAGCGCGCTGTCGCTCACCGGCACCCATAGCTATCTGACAGGCGACAGCAATCTGAGCGCTCTGTTCGCCGCCGACGGCGCGGGCGATACGCTGGTGTGGGCGCTCGAGGGCGGTGCCTTCACCGGCACGGTGACGCCGAAGAACTTCGACGGACCCGGCAACGCGAACTTCCTCACCACCTCGACCGGCGACTCGACCGCGAACATGGCCACCGAAACGGTCAACAACCTCGAAGGCTGGGCGAGCAGCCTCGCGACCGCGATCGGCACCCTCAATACCAATCTCGCGGGAAAGAACTCGGTCGAAGGCGCATCGCCCGCAACGGCCGGCGTATGGGACTACAACACGCCCTCCGCCATCAGCGGCTGGAACTTGAACGGCCCGACGACCGGCAATGTCGTCGGCTCGACGCAACAGCTGTTCTACGTGACCGGCGGCGGAAATGGCACGACCGGGGCTTACGGAACGGATCTGATCGCCTTCACGGATATCGCCGGCGCAGCGCTCACCTCGAACGGTCTGTCGATCACGGTGCAGGGCGCTCCGGTGCCGCTGCCTGCGGCGGTCTGGCTGCTCGGCAGTGGACTGCTCGGCTTGACGGGCATCGCCCGGCGCAAGGCGAGGGCCTGAGCGTCACGGCCAACGCAAGTTTCCAACCTTCTCAGGAGCATCTGACATGAATCAAAATAGCAAGATCGCCGCGGCTGTGGCGGCGGTGCTGGCATCGGCGGTCGGGGCGAACTCGGCCCACGCGGCTTTGCAGCCGACGCCGGCTTCGGCGCAGGCCCCGAACGTGGCTCTCTACATCTCCGGATCCTCGGCCGCCAAGAACGCAATCATCGGCGGGCTGGAGAGCGGTCTGTGCGCCGGCACGTACTCGCTGTTCAGCAGCATCAGCAACACCAATTTCTTCGCCGTGTCCTGCCAGCCGGCCGCCGGGACGGCCGGCGCGAACGGGACGGACATCTACACCGTATGGTATCGCGACGAGGGCGGCTCGGTCACGGGTGCGCTGCCGCTGATCAGCGGCTCGAGCATCAACCAGCTGCTGTTGACGGCGACCACCGGCACCTCCTCGCCTTACCAGGTCACGGTCAACGGTTCCAGCGGCACCAACGGCATCGACGACAGCTTCAGCGGCGGTGTGTTCAAGGCCGTATCGAATCTCGGCATCACCGACGTGGAGCCCGGTGCTCTCGTCGGCGACAATTATCCGAGCGCGTACAAGAGCTCGGTGTACGGAACCGCCTCGCCGACGCAGCTCGCCGCCGTCACCCACTCGACCATCATGCAGCAGATCTTCTCGATCGCCGTCAACACCAACAGCAGCGTGTTCTCCAGCGCAGAGACGGCCGGCCAGGGCAAAGCCTGCTGTGGCAACGCCTCGCTCGCGATGAGCAAGCAACAGATCGCGGACCTTCTCGATGGCACGACCACCGATTGGAGCCTGGCGAGCGACATCAATGGCAACCCGGTCGCGAGCAGCCCCCTGGCGGTGACCATCATCAATCGCGAGCAGGGATCGGGCACGCGCACCTCCACCTCCATCTTCTACGTCGAGGATGAGTGCAACACCGTGGGCGGCAAGAAGATCGTGGAGTCGACGGCCGGCACCGGCGATTACTTCTCGACCGGGAACGTGCTCGCGGCGGCGAACGCGGTTCCGGGCGCCATCACCTACACCTCGATCGACCAGTATGGCAGCAGCAGCTATCCGAACCTGACGATGGTCGCGGTCAACGGTGTGCAGCCGAGCCAGCTCTCCGCGGCGTCGGGCGCCTATGGAGAGTGGTTCGAGGCGACCGCCGTCAAGCCGGCGAACTTCGCATCGCTCGACAGCAGGATTCAGAATGCGGCGAACTTCATCATTTCGCAGACGCAGAAGGAATCGACCATGCCCCACGTGGTGGACGTCCTCGCGATCCCCGGCATCGGCGGCAACAAGGCTTCTCTGCCGGTGAGCGGAACCGCCGATACGACCGGCGGCGGCGTTGCGGTGTACATCAATCCGTTCACCCGAAGCGGCGTGAGTTGCGCCATTCCCGCCGGACTCTGACGGAGCGTGTAACAGGATGGAAATCATCCTTTCGTAGACTCGCCTTTCTCGGAAACTCGCTGGCCTCCCTCCCGGGAGGCCAGTTTTTTTCTATAGATCGAAAGCTTCCTGAAGGGATCGGGCATTTACATTTATGGGGATGAGTGTCGCAGCCGTTCCTCGCGGCGTGATGGCGCTTGCGCTGCTCCTGGGGCTGGCCGCGGTTGCGGCCGGCGCCGCGCAGTCCCCCGCGGTTGCGCAAGCGAAGAAGAGCGAGCCGCATTTCGAGGTCGACGAGTACCGCGTGCTGGGCAACACCGTGCTCGGTGCGCGCGACATCGAGCGCGTGCTCTATCCGCTGCTGGGCAAGGACAAGTCCCTCACGGATGTCGAGGTGGCGAGAACGGCGCTCGAAAAGCTCTACCATGACCACGGCTACAGCACGATCTTCGTCGACATCCCGCCGCAGAAGATCGAGGACGGCGTGGTGCGCCTGCGGGTCACGGAGGGGCGCATCGAGCACGAGCAGATCGCAGGCGCGCGCTACTTCTCGGAGCGCGACGTCATCGCCGCCTTGCCGGCCGCCGCCCCGGGCACCGTGCTGCAGACCTCGAAATTGCAGGAAGAGCTGGCGGCCGTGAACCGCGCGACGCCGGACCGGCCGGTGGTGCCCATTCTGAAAGCCGGCTCCGAGCCGGGAACCGTCGACCTCTCGCTGCAGGTCAACGATACCCTGCCCCTGCACGGGAGCCTGGAGCTCAACAACCAGGCGACCATCGACACGCGCTCTCTGCGCTCGATCGCGACGCTGAGCTACGGCGATATGTTCGGCGTCCTCGACACGCTGTCGCTGCAGTACGAGGGCACTCCGCAGCAGATCGACCAGGTGCGGGTCATCTCGGTGAATTACATCTCTCACCCGCTGGCGTCCGGGCTGCAGCCCTCGCTCCTGTACGTCAACTCGAACAGCACGGTGCCCACCGCCGGCACACTCGGTGTGATCGGGATCGGCGAGATCACGGGCCTGCGGCTCGCCTACCCCGTTCCCGCGGCGCCGAGCTCGGTGCAAACCCTGACGCTCGGCGCCGACTACAAGCACTTTCGCAACACCATCAATCAGAACGCCGCCACCGCGCTCGATACCCCCATCAGCTATCTGAACCTGTCGCTCACCTACGCCGGCCTCTGGCCGACGGATTGGCACACCACCACGTTCAACATCTCGGCGAACGCGGGACCGCGGGGTCTCGTCAACAACCCGACCGCTTTCGAGAACGATCGCTATCTGGGGCACGCGAATTACTTCTACCTGCGCGCGGACCTCGCCGAGAGCCTCAAGCTGCCGTGGAATTTCGTGCTGCGGCTGCGCGCCGCGGGGCAGGGCGCCACCGAGCCGCTCATCACCAACGAGAACTTCTCCATCGCCGGCGTCGACGCAGTGCGCGGCTATCTGGAATCGGAGGAGCTCGGCGACAAGGGGCTGAAGGAGACCTTGCAGCTGACCTCCCCCGTATGGCGCGCGCGCGCACGGGCCATCGGCGATGTCTATGTGTTCTTCGATGCCGGTCACGACGTGCTCATCGACCCGTTGCCCGGCGAGCCGGGCAGCGTCAGCCTGCGCAGCTACGGCGCGGGGCTCGATCTGTTGCCCGGCGAGAAAGTGACCGGAGGGCTGACGTGGGCGAGAGCGCTCACCCAGGGCAGCGTCACCACGGCAGGCTCGTCGCGGGCGCTGTTCTTCCTGCGCGGCAGCTTCTGATGCGGCCGCCCGCCATGCCCTTGTCACACTCCCTGGGTAACGTTCACTGATGCGCGTGCGTGCTCCTTCCTGCGTGTCGAACCGGATCGGCGGCGGCCTGCTGGCGTGCGCGCTGGCGCCGTGGATCGTCCGCGCGGCGGCCGCAGCTCAGTTGCCCGTGCCGTGCGTTGCCGGCGCCTGCGGCTCGCACGCGAGCGCCTTCGTGAGCTCCGGCGCGGCGACATCGAAGTCCTCCGGCGGCACCTTGACCGTCCACCAGACGAGCGTCGATGCGACGCTCAACTGGGCCTCGTTCAACATCGGCGCCGACGGCAAGGTCGTGTTCCAGCAGCCGAGCGCCAATGCGATCGCGCTCAATCGCATATTCGATGCCAATCCGAGCAGCATTTTCGGCGCGCTCACCGCCAACGGCCAGATTTATCTCATCAACGCGAACGGCTTCCTGTTCGGATCGAGCGCGCGCGTCAACGTCGCCGGGCTCATCGCCTCTTCGCTCAACATCACCGATCAGACCTTCGCCGAAGGCATTCTCCAGCCCGTCGTGCAGGCCGATCCGGCGCTGCAATCCTTCACCGACGCGGCCGGCAATCCGCTGCTGAACAGCGGAACGATCACGGTGCAGAACGGCGCGCAGCTCGCGGCCGCGGATGGGGGCCGCTTGCTGCTGGCGGCCCCCACGGTGCAAAACGCCGGCAGCTTGAGCGCACCCGACGGGCAGATCGTGCTCGCCGCCGGTCAGCAGGTGTATCTGCAGGCCGCGAGCAACGACCCGAGCCTGCGTGGGCTGATCGTCGAGGTGGACGGCGCAGGGACCGCGGCCAATCAGCTGACGGGCCAGCTCTCGACACCGCGCGGCAACGTCACGCTCGCCGCGCTGATGGTCAATCAGGACGGGCGGGTCTCGGCCACGACCAGCGTGGCGGCGAACGGCTCCGTGACGCTGCAGGCGGCGGACGGGTTCAACTACGACAAGGGCGGCGTCATCGAGGCGACCCAGGGCGGCACCGCCGAGCTCGGTGCGTCGAGCGTGACGGACGTGCTGCCGGAATATGCCGACACGGCGACCGCGGTGGCCGCGCAGCAGCAGCTGCAGTCGACCATCTCGATCACCGGTCAGCAGGTGCTGATGCACGGTGGCAGCATCGATGCGCCGAGCGGGACGCTCAATGTGCTCGCTGCCTCCGATCCCTCGAGCGAGCAATTCGCCGGCAATCCGCTCGCGCAGATTCGCATCGACTCCGGCACCACCATCGATCTGGCCGGCAGCATGGCGACCCTGCCGATGTCCGCCAACCTCGTGACGGTGCAGCTGCGCTCGAACGAGTTCGCCGACGACCCCACGCAGCGCGGTGGCGTGCTGCAAGGGCAGACGGTGACGGTGGACCTGCGCGCCGACGGCGGACTCGGAACGCCCATCGCCGATGTGAGCTCGGCCATCGCGGCCGTGGGCCAGAACATCGCGCAGCGCACGGAAGCGGGCGGGCAGGTCAATTTCCAGTCCGAGGGCGATATCGTCTTCAATCCCGGCGCATCGATCGACGTCTCGGGGGGAGCGACCACGTATCAGGCCGGCAGCATCCAAACCACGACGCTCGTGGGCGCCAACGGCCAGCTGTACGATATCGGCAGCGCGAGTCCGTTGACCCAGTACGTCGGGCTCATCAACCCCTCGTTCACGCAAAGCTCCAGCAAGTGGGGCACGAGCACGGTAATTCCCACCCCCGGCCTCAGCGAGTACGAATCCTCCTACCAGCAGGGTGCCGCCGCCGGCTCGATCCAGTTCTCCGCATCGAGCCTGGTGCTCGACGGCACGCTCAAGGGAACCGCCATCAACGGCGAGTATCAGCGCACTCCCTCGACGCAGGTCTCCGGGGGGACATTGATCGTCGGCGTGCCCGGCGGAGTGCCGATCAACAACCCGTCGGAGACGGACTTTTTCAGTCCGGCCGTGACCTTGACCAGCGCGCCGATTCCCATCGCGGTGGCCGACGGCGCGCCGCTCCCGGTGCAGACGCTCGAGTTGCCCACGTCGTATTTGACCAGCGATGGCTTCACCGACGTGCATGTGGTGAGCAACAGCAACATCACGCTGCCGGCCGGCCTGCCGCTCGCGCTCACACCCGGGGAATCGCTGTCCTTCGAGGCGGCGCGCATCGACATCGATTCGAGCATCACCGATCCCGGCGGCGCGTTGAGCTTCATCAATACGCTGACCACCGGCGCTCCGATCTCCGGGCGTGCCGGCATCGGCATCGGCAGCGGGGTGACGCTCGATGTCAGCGGACAATGGACCAACGACAGCATCCTCACCGGCGGGATGGGAAGCGGACTCACCTTGCAGAACGGCGGCTCCATCAACCTGCAGCTGATGGCGCCCGCGAGTGAATTGGTGCTCGGCAGCGACGCCGCCTTGAAGGCGAATGGCGGTGCGTGGGTCAATGCCAACGGCGCCGTCAGCTACGGAAGCGGCGGCGCCATCACGCTCGATGCCAGCCCATACCAGGGCGCCATCCAGTTCGGCGACGACTTGGTGGTGCAGGCATTCGGCACCGGCACGGCCGCGGGAGGGACTTTTTCGCTCTCGGCACCGCGCATCGACATCTCGCAAGGCAGCGGCAATGCCTGGAGCATGGCACAACGGGTCGACGATCTGAGCGCGAGCGGTGAGGTGCTCGAGCTGTATGCGCCGCTGTTCTCGAGCGAGGGCTTCTCCTCGGTCAACCTGACCGCAACCGGGGCCGCCGCGGCCACCGGCGGCGGCGATGTGTTGACGGTGTCTTCGGGCACGCTGATCGATGCCGAGGCGCAGACGCTTCAGCTCGCTGCGAATTTCGAGATGATGCCGACCGGCTCGCCCATCGCCTCGTTCACTCAGCCCGTGCTGTTGCCGCTCTATCAGCGGCTGCCGGTCAGTGTGTCGCTGTCCGCGGTGCGTGAACCCGACGATGCTTTGCTGGGCGATACGAATTTCGGCAATCTCGATATCCAGCCGGGCGCTTCGATCCTGGCCGATCCGGGCGCCTCGATCGCCCTGACGAGCGAGGGGAGCCTGTCGATCGGCGGCACCTTGCGCGCCCACGGCGGTGCGATCAGCGCCTTGATCATCGACGCGAACAGCGTGGACTCGGGCGACTCGGACATCGTGGATCCGGGCTATCAACCGGCCCAGAGCCTCACGCTCGCGCCCACCGCCGTGCTCGATGTCAGCGGCACGGCAGTCCTCACCCCGAACACGCAGGGCTTGCTCGAGGGAACGGTGAGTTCGGGCGGCTCGGTCAGTCTCCTCGCGCAGCACGGCACCGTCGTCACCGATGCGGGCTCCTCGATCGATATCGCCGGCACCAGCGCGGCGCTCGATCTGGTCGAGCCCGCGCCGCTCGGCGGCTACTCGCGCCAGGTGGTCGCGAGCGCCGGCGGCTCGCTCACGGTGAGCTCGGCGGAGTCCATCTCGCTTTTGGGAAATCTCGAGGCGGCGGCGGGCGTGGGCACGAGCGGGGCGGCCGCGGCAGGATCGCTCGAGGTCGATCTCGTGCGTCCTTCCGGCCTCGTGGAGAATTTGAACGCGCCCCAGTTGCCGGGCTCATCGCTGCAAATCGAGCTCGTGGACTCGACGGCGGGCGCCGCGCCGAGCCCGCCGGACGGCAACATCGCCGTGCTCGGCGCGACGCAGCTGGCGGCTTCCGGAATCGATGCGCTGACGCTGCGCGCCGGCGGGACCGGCGCCCACGGCAACATTCTGATCGATGCCGGGCAGCTGTCGCTCGGCCGGGAGCTGATCCTCGACACGCCGAGCCTGACGGTGTCGAGCAGTGCGACGCTCTCGGCGCCCTATGTCGCGATCGGTAATTCGAGCATTCAAGGCGAGTCCGCGCAGATTCCCGTCCCGACCGGAGGCGGCGGCACTCTGCACGTCTCGTCACAGCAAATGACCCTCTACGGGAGCCTCGCAATCCAGGGCACTTCCAGCGTGACGCTGCAGAGCGCCGGCGATGTGCAGCTCGAGGGGACGCAGCAGACCGAGAGCGGCGTGCAAAATCCCGGCAATTTCGCGCTCGGGTCCGTCGTGGCCTCGGGCAATCTCGCGATCGATGCGGCGCGCGTCTACCCCGACACCTACACGAGCTTCACGCTCGAGGCGCAGGGGAGCGGTGCGACGTTGTCGATCGGTCAAACGGCCGCCTCGCCGGGCGCGCCGCTGTCGGCGGACGGATCGGTCACGCTCCTGGCGGACCGTATATCCATATCCGGCACCCTCCTCGCGCCCTTCGGCAGCATCGATCTCAACGCCACCACCGCGATTGATCTGGGTCCAGGGAGCCTGCTGTCGGTGAGCGGCGCGGGACTCGATGTGCCGTTCGGCGAGACCCAGCTCAACGGGGAGGAATGGGTCTATGAGTATCCGCTGAGTCCCCCGACATACAATCAGATCAGCGGCGTTCCGGCGAAACAGGTCGATCTGGCGGCACCGCAGATCACCCTCGCGAAGGGCTCGCAGGTCGATCTTCAAGGGGGCGGGGATCTGTACGCCTACGAATGGGTTCCCGGCACCGGCGGCACGCACGACAACCTGAGCTCGGTGTACGGTGGGCCGAGCGCACCCGCGAACGAAAGCAGCATTCCCGATCTCTACGCCATCATCCCCGCCGAGCGCGGGCAGGCCGCGCCGTACGACCCCGAGGAGTCGGGCGACTCCATTCCAACCCAGACCGTGTATCTGAGCGGCGGGGCGGGCATCGCGGCAGGCTACTATGCCCTCTTGCCGCCGCGCTATGCGCTCGAGCCGGGCGCCCTGTTGATCCAGGTGGAGCCGGGCTACACCAGCGCGAGCGGTGGGCAGATCGGCACGCTCGCCAATGGCACCCCGATCGTCGCCGGCTACATGAGCTCCGCGGGCACGGGGCTGCATACCGGATACGCCGGTATCGGCGGCAGTGCCTTGACCGAGTATCAGGGATTCGCCGTTTATCCGGGCAGCTACGCGCAAGAGATCTCCGCCTACACCATCTCGAACGCCTCGGCCTATTTCGCGGGGGTCGCGGCCACCGCCGGCACGGGTCCCGTTGGGGAGCCCGCCGATGCGGGCACTTTGAATCTCACCGTCAGCGCCGCACTGGCGTCGACGGCAGGCATACCGAGCGGCATTCCGAGCCTGCTCGATCTGCAAGGCTCCGTCCAGACCGCTGCCGCGAGCGGCGGCCGTGGCGCCGAGATCGATATCAGCGCACCCAACCTCGTGATCACCAACACTCCCGCGAGCGCGGCTCGCGGCGCGATCGTGGTATCAGGGTCGGTGCTGCAAAGCTGGGATGCCAGCAGCCTCACCCTCGGCGGGACCGCCGTCAACGGCGCCGAGACCACCAGCGGCGGCGCCACCGTGCCCGTGAGCAGCATCTCCGTGGCCGCCAATAGCGTGACGGTGGACGACGGTGTGACGCTGAGCGCCGATCAGATCGATCTGGTCGCCCAGCAGTCCATCGATGTGCAGGCGGGGGCAGCCTTGTATTCGACCTCGGGCAGGAACGGCGCGGCGCTCGCAACCTTGCCTGCGCTCACCACGGTGAGTCTCACCGATCCGTCGGGTAATGCCCTGCCGCAGGCGGCGCTGCTCGCCGTCTCGGATCTCGCGTTGCCGGTGGTGGCGCGCGGCACGGGCAACGCGCCCGGCGGCGCGACGATCACGGTGGCGGGTACCTTGAGCTCCGGCGGCGCGCTCGCCATCGATGCGCCCGGCACCGTCAGCCTGAGTGGGACGCTCGAGGGCAAAGGCGCCAGCTGGTCGTTGAGCTCCTCGACCATCGGCCTCGGCGACGGCTCGCCGGCCGCGGCGGGCGCCGATACCCTGAACATCGGGGCAAGCTTGCTGCCCGCGATCGAGCAGGCCGGCGCGGTGCGAATCGCCAGTGAAGGCGCCATCGATCTCTATGCGCCCGTCATGCTCGGCCTCAACTCGAGCGGCACCGCTCCCACCTTGAGCTCCTTGACCCTCATCGGCACCGGCATCGACAATCTGACGGACGGCAACTCCGCCTTCGGCGGGGCATCGCTGACCCTCGGCGGGAGCCTGGCCGGCAACGGCACGGGCGGCCCGCCCGGCGGCGGCGCAGGAGAGCTGTCCTTGGTGGCGAACACCTTGACGCTCGGTCCCGGCACGCTCGCCGTCAACGGCTTCGCGCGCACCGTGGCGCAAGTGGCTGGAGCCGTCCAGACCCAGGGGAGCGGCGGACTGACCGTTGCCGGCGACCTCACCCTCAATGCCGTGGAGCTCAACCCGGCGCCCGACGCGCAGGACGAGCTCGGCACCACGATCAGTGCGACCGGTACGCTCACGCTCGGCAAGCCCAGCACCGTCGCCGCCGGCAAGTTGCCGCCGACGCTCGTCGGCGGCAACCTGACGTTATCCGCGAGCGATATCGAGGATGCGGGTGCGATCCTGGCGCCCTCCGGCATCGTCACGCTGACTTCGAGCGGCGACTTGCATCTTGCCTCCACGGCCTCGATCGACGCCGCGGGCACCTTGCTGCACGCGGTCGGTCAGACGGCCGCCTCGCCGGGTGGTCTCGTCACCCTGAACGCAGTCGGCAATGTCGCGCTGGATGCCGGCTCCCGCATCACCGTCGCCGGCAGCGCGGCCGCGCCGGCCGGAAGCGTGAGCATCACTGCGCTCGCGCCGGCGGGAAGTCCGGCGACCGCCGGCGCCGTCACGATCGCATCGACCGTGCTCGGTGCGGGAGACGGCGGCAGTACGGGCGGAAGTTTCACCCTCGATGCTGGAACGCTGACGGGCGGTCTCACGCCGCTGGCCTCGAATCTGGCGGCGGGAGGGTTCAGCGATGCGGTGAATATCCGGGTACGCGGTGGCGACCTCGACCTGACCGGCGGCGCCTCGCTCACCGCCAACAGCATCACACTGTCCGCGGACTCCGGAGCCGTCGACATCGCAGGGACGCTGTCCGCTCCGTCGGCCGCACTGCGCGGACTCATCGACCTGTCGGCGGGAACCGGCATCACGCTCGCCGCGACCGGACAGCTGCATGCCGACGGTACGGCGAGCAACGCGCGGGGCGGCGAAATCGACCTCAACTCGATCTGCCCGACCTGCACCATCACGCTCGATGGCGGCAGTGTCGTATCGACCGTGGGCAGCGCGCAGATGGGCGAGCTCGTGCTGCGCGCCCCGGTGTTCGGCACCGATGATGTGGCGATCAACCTGCCTGGCACCACGACGCCGGGTACGGTGGGCATCGGCGCCGACGTCAGCCGCGCCGGACAGGTGGTCGTCGAGCCGGTCAGCGTGTTCCAGGAAACCGACGGCGTCGATGTGAACAGCGATCTCGGCACGCTGGTGAGCGCCGCATCGACTTTCTTGAGCGATGCGACCGGCAACATCACCGCCCGCCTGGCGAGTCCCGCGAATCCCATCGCCGTGCAAGCCGGCATCGAGGTGCAGGACGCCAATCCCGGCGATTCGCTCACGCTGCAGGCGCTGGACCTGAGCAGCCTGAGCACACCCGCGAGTTATGGACTCGTGCAACCGCCCCAGGTCGTGAATCTCACGGTGCGCGCGGCCGGATCGATCACCATCGATGGCACCATCTCGGATGGATTCGTGCCCGGACCGAACGGATTGACGGCGGCGAGTGCCTTGCCCTCGGCGTCTCTGAGCTTCGTCGCGGGCGCCGACCTCTCCGCGGCGAATCCCCTGTCGCTGCTGCCCGCCTCCAGCGTGAGCCCGGGCGCCGCGCTCACGCTGAACGGCATCGTGCGCAGCGGCACGGGCGATGTGTCGCTGGCCGCCGCGGGCGATGTCGTGTTCGGCAGCGGCGGAGCCGCCTATACCGGGGGCCTCGCCAGCGTTGCACCCGCCGTGGTCAAGATCCCCGGCAGCTCTGCCCTCATCAATTTCGCGACCGACGGGGGCAACGTGCGTCTGGTGGCGGGCGGCAACGTCACGAGCTCGCCGGTGAACGGCGGCGCCACGGGCGATTACGGCGACTTCAGTGTCAGCGGCTGGCTGCTGACCCAGGGCAACAGCACCAAGCCGGTGCAGTACGGCAGCGATTTCGACGCATTCGATTGGGACGTGGGCGCCCTGGGCGGCGGCGATGTCAGTGTCCTCGCCGCCGGCCAGGTGAGCAACCTGTCGGCCGCCGTGGCCGACAGCTACGTATCGGCTCAGAACAGCGCCTCCGGACAAGCCACCCTGCTGGGCGCCGGCGGCGGTCTCAAGGTGTCGGCCGTGGGAGATATCGGCAGCGCGCAGATCTATGTCGCCGATGGAGTCGGCACGCTCACCACCGGCGCAGGACTCACGCCCATCCTCTCCAACGGCAATGGCGGCGAGGTGGGATCGGCATTCGCACTCGGCAATTCGCAGATCTCGGTCTGGGCTCGGCAGGGCGCGCAGGTCGATGCGCTCTACGATCCCACCTTCCTGCCGCAGGCCAACCCCCCGACGGGTCCCTCGGCGCCGGATCAGTTCTTCACCTATGGGTCGGCCTCGGCGTTCAGCCTATCGAGCACCGACGGGGACGTGACGTTCGAGATCGCGCCCACCAACGGAATCATGGGTGCCTTGCTCGGCCCGAATCTCATCGACGCCGGCGTGCAGATCGCGTTGCCGTTCGTCGATTTGCCGACCAACATTTCCCTGCGCTCGTTGCAGCAGGATCTCTCGATGGATGTTGCGGGCGCCGCGATCATGTTCCCGTCGAGTACCGGCCAGCTCGTGCTGTACGCGGGAAGGGATATCCTGGGCGGCCAGGGCGCCCTGGCGATGGCCGACAGCATTCCCGGCACCGTGCCCACCGTCACCAATCCCGTCGCCAATGAGGTCAGCGGCAACGACGTGGTCGGCGGCCTTTCCGAGTTTCAGGGCGTCATACACACGGGCGATCCGGATCCTGCATTGATCACGGCAGGCCGCGATATCGATGATCTGCAGCTGATCCTGCCGAAAGCCGCGCAGATCTCCGCCGGGCGCGACATCGTCGCCCTGCAATACGAAGGTCAAAACGCCTCCGCCGGCGATGCCACCCTGATCACGGCCGGCCGCGACATCGATCAGACCGGCGGCAGCGCCATCATTCAGGTCGCCGGGCAGGGAAGCCTCGATGTGCTCGCCGGCCGCAACATCGACCTGGGGGTTTCCCAGGGCATCACCACGATCGGCAATCTGAAAAACGGCAACCTGCCGAGCTCCGGCGCCGATCTCAGCGTCGCCGTCGGCTACGGCAGCCAGGGCGCGGATTACGCCGATTTCGTCAGCGACATCATCGCGCCCTCGAGCGCCTATCAAGCCGAGCTGATCGCTTACGTCGAGGCTCAATCGGGCGAATCCGGTCTCACGTTCGCGCAGGCGGAGAAGCTCTTTGCCGGCTATTCCGCGACCGAGCAGGCGGGCTTGGTCGATGGGATCTTCTATAACGAATTGCTGTTGTCGGGCCGCGCCGCAAACTCGGGAACGGGCGTCGGCTTCGCCGAGGGTTACGCCGCCATCGATGCGCTGTACCCCGGCAGCCGCAACCCGACGGCCAGCGCCCCGAATCCCTATTCGGGGAGCCTGAATCTCGTCTCGAGCCAGATTTACACGCTGAGCGGCGGGAACATTTCCATCCTCGTTCCGGGCGGCTCGATCGACGTGGGCCTTGCGTTCACTCCGCCGACGGTCAGCCCGAAACCCGCCTCCGAGCTCGGCATCGTGGCCGAAGGGGCGGGCAACGTCGACATCTACTCGCAGGGCGACGTCAACGTGAATGCCTCGCGGATCTTCACGCTCGGCGGCGGCAACATCCTGATCTGGTCCGACGAGGGCAGCATCGATGCGGGCAACGGCTCCAAGTCCTCGCTCTCCGTGCCGCCGCCGACCATCGTGATCAACTCGAACGGCACCATCTCGCTCGACTATGGCGCCTCGCTGGCGCAGGGCAGCGGCATCCGCACCATCCAGACCGATCCCGATGTGCCCGCGGGCAACGTCGACCTCGATGCCCCCGTTGGCACGGTGAACGCCGGCGATGCCGGCATCGGCTCGGCGGGCAACATCAACATCGCGGCGGCGCGCGTCATCGGCGTCGAGAACATCAATTTCGGCGGCACCTCGACCGGGGTACCGCCCGAGCTGAGCGGTCTGGGCGCGAGTCTTGCGGGAGCCTCGGCGGCCGTCAGCGCGACCACCACGAGCAGCACCTCGGCGGCGGTGACGGAGGCGAATGCGGCCAAGGAGAACGCGCCGCTGGCCAATTCCGCGCTCAGCTGGCTCGACGTGTTCGTCACCGGCCTCGGCGAGGAAAATTGCAAGCCGGACGACATCGAGTGCTTGAAGCGGCAGAAGACCGCGACGCCCTGAGGACTGCCGCCCTGAAGAGTGCCGCCGGCGAAGCTGCCGCGCGGGGGAAAACTGCCGCCGGGCTGTAACAAAAGGATCACGCGTGTTGCCGACAATAAATGGCTCCGTCCCGGCTGTTCGGCGGGGAAAGGAACCGCAAATTGTCGAAGCGATCTAGAAAATACTGGGCGCTGGTCGCGGCGCTGCTTCCCGCCGTCGTGCTCGCCGCCTCGTGGTGGAACAACGACTGGAAGTTTCGCAAGGAAATCGGCTTCGATCTGTCGCCGACCGGCGCCGACGTGTCCGGCACCCTGACGGACTTCCCGGTGCTGGTGCGGTTCTCGCTCGCGAACTTCGCCTACTTCAGCGACACCAAGCCCGACGGATCGGACTTTCGCCTGATCGCGGGCGATGACAAGACGCCGCTCAAATTCCATTTCGAGAAATACGATCCCCAGGACCAGATGGCGTTCCTGTGGGTCCGCATGCCGCAAATGACCGGCGGATCCAAGACCGACAAGATCTATGCCTATTACGGCAACCCCGGCGCGGCCGCCGCGGCCGACGTGGCGGGCACTTACGATACCTCGCAAGTCCTGGTGCTGTCGTTCAACGAGGCATCCGGTCTGCCGCTCGATGGGACGGCCTACAAGAACAATCCATCCGCGTCCACCGCGCTGTTGACGCCCGCCTCTCTGATCGGCGGCGGCGCCAAGTTCAGTGGCAAGGAGAGCATCACCGTGCCGGCGAGCCCGTCGCTGCGGCTGCTGCCGAATCAGGGGTTCACCGCCTCGGCCTGGCTGCGTGTCGAGCAGCCTCAACAGGCTGTCGTGTTCTCCCTGGCCGAGGATAAAAAGCTCATCGAGCTCGCCCTCGACGGCTCGAAGCTGGTGGCGCGTGCGGCGCTCGAGGGCGCGCCGGTGACCATCGCCCAGACATCCGATCTGTCCATGAGCCAGTGGCACCATGTCGCGCTCACGGCGGGCAACGGCAAGCTCGCGCTCTACGTCGATGGAATGGCGGCCGGCAGTGCGCCCGTCACTCTCGAGGAAGTCGGCGGTGAATTCACCATCGGCGCGGCCGGCGCAGGCGCAGCCGGGGCAGGCGCAGCCGGGGCAGCCGCGGCCGGCCAGACGCGCTACCTCAACGGCGAAGTCGACGAGGTGCGAGTCTCGAAAGTTGCGCGCAGCGCCGATTGGATCAAGGCATCCGCCCGCTCGCAGGGCATGGACTCGAACTTCGTCCTGTACGGCGTCGACGGCCAGCGCGAGGGTGGCGGCCAGACGTCGTATTTCGTGACCATCGCCAAGAATCTCACGCTCGACGGCTGGGTGGTGATCGGGATCTGCATGGCCATGCTCGCGCTTGCGCTCGTCGTCATGGTGCTGAAGGCGATTTTCCTCTCGCGCGTCGAGGTCGCGAACGCCCGGTTCCTCAAGGAATTCCACCGGCTCAAGGGAGATGCGACCGCCCTGATCGAGGTCGACAAGGCGGGCGGCGCCAGCGGCGAAGAGGACGATCCCGTGGAGGGTGGATTGGAGGGATCGGGAAAGTATGGAATATCGACCTTGTATCGGCTCTATCAGAGCGGCATCTTCGAGCTCAACAAGCGCGTCGACGGCCAGACCCTGAGCGCGCAGCGCGCTCGGATCCTCGCACCGCAATCGATCGACGCCATCCGCGCCAGCATGGACGCGACCATGACTCGACTGCAGCAGCGCCTGTCGAGCCGGATGGTCTTGCTGACCATCGCGATTTCCGGCGGACCGTTCCTCGGCCTGCTCGGCACCGTCATCGGCGTCATGATCACCTTCGCCGCCATCGCGCTGTCGGGCGACGTGAACGTCAATGCGATCGCGCCGGGCACGGCGGCGGCGCTCGCGGCGACGGTGGCCGGGCTGTCGGTCGCGATCCCCTCGCTGTTCGGCTACAACTGGCTCAATACGCGCATCAAGTCCATCTCCGCCGACAACCGGGTGTTCTTGGACGAATTCGTTACGCGCATCGCCGAACAATACAGCTGAGGCACACGTGTCAGGCCCAATCGACGGCGGCGACAAGGACGTCTATGACGACATCAACATCACACCGATGCTGGATCTCGCCTATGTGTTGATGGTGATCTTCATCATCATGACCACGGCGTCCGTGCAGGGCATCAAGGTGAATTTGCCGAAGGCGAGCGACACGCCGTCGCTGGCGAAGCCGCAGACCAAGGCGATCACCATTCAGGCCAACGGCACCATGTATCTCGATACCTACCCGGTGAGCCTGGCCGAGCTCGAAACGCTGCTGCGGCAATACAAGGCCGCCAACCCGAACTTGCCGGTGATCATCAAGGCCGATGCAACGGTCCCTTATCAGAAAGTGATCGACGTGCTCGACGTGGTCGGGCGCCTCGACATCACCCAGCTCGGGTTGGTCACCCAGCGCATCGTCAAGTAGCGATCTCATGGCCAAGCGCAAGCGCCGTGCTCTCTCCGCCCTTACCTCGATCCTCGCGGGGCTGGGGCTTCTCATCGGTTTCGTGTGGTTCGTCCACGCCATGATGGTGGGCAAGGTCTCCAAGCCCGACCGGCAAGTTCAGATCGTCCAGGTGATCCTGCCGCCGCCCCCGCCGCCGCCCCCGCCGGAGCAGCCGCCGCCGCCGCCGCCGGAGAAGGTGGAGCAGCAGTTGCCGAAGGATCAGCCGCAGCCCAAGCCCGACGATTCCCCGCCGCCGATGCAACCCCTGGGTCTCGATGCCGCCGGCTCGGCCGGGAGCGATGCCTTCGGGCTCGCCGCGCGCCAGGGGGGCGGTGATCTGATCGGGTCCGGCAATGCCCCATTCGCCTGGTACACGGGCCGCATCAGCGATGCGATCAAGGAGCACCTCGCGGCGGCACCCTGCACCAGGTCGGCCAGGGGCTCTCTCAAGGTCCACGTGTTCATGGAGGCCGATGGACGGGTGAGACAGATCAAGCTCGCGACCAGCACCGGTAACGCGAAAGTGGATGAGTGCATCGATTCCGCGCTGAGCTCCGTCACACGCATCAACGACCCGGCGCCGCCCGGGATGCCGGAAGAAGTGAATCTGGAAATCGTCGCGCGCAGCTGAGCGCGCGTAGGGAGATCTGTGAGCATGTACAGGGCGAGTTTCTTACCCGCGATGATCGCGTGCCTGACGCTGGCGTTGGCCCCCGTCATGAGCGCTCTGGCCGCCGACGAGCGCCAGTCGCTCGAGGAATTGCGCAACACCGTGATCAATCTGCTGCAGGCATTGGTCGATCAGGGCGTGATCACCCGCGAGAAGGCGGACCAGATGGTGAAGGCCGCGCAAGCGAAGGCTGCGGCCGACGCCGCAGCGCTCGCCAAGGAGGACGAGGGTGCGGTGCGGGTCCCCTACGTGCCGCAGATCGTCAAGGATGAGATCGCGAAGCAGGTGGCCGAGGAGGTCAAGCCGCAGGTCGTCGCCGGCGTGGTGGATCAGGCGAAGACCGAGGGCTGGGGCGTGCCCGGCGCGCTCGCGGACTGGCTGAAGCGCACCCGGCTGTCGGCCGACGTCACGTTGCGCGAGGAGGGGCTCTTCTACGACAAGAACAACACCCCGCAACCCAACTACTACGCCATCAACCAGGCGGGCGGCCCCTTGGCCGCAGGCCAGAACGCGGTCCTGGACAGCACCGAGACTCGCATCCGCTTCAGAGGGCGGCTGCATTTCGCCGTGGACTCCGACGTCACCGATTCCATCACCGCGGGGTTTCGCCTCGCGACGGGCAACACCACCGACTTGGTCTCGGAGACCCAGACCATCGACGGTACCGCACCCTACACGATCGGGATCGATGAGCTCTACATTCGCGACGATGAGAGGAACGCGCAGAGATTTCCCTGGTTGAGCGTCGTGGTGGGACGCTATCTGAATCCGTACGATTCGCCCACGGATCTGATATTCCACAAGGACCTGACGTTCGAGGGACTGGCGGCGACCGGGCGCTTCGGGCTGGGCGATGGCAGCGCCCAGCAGTCGCACATCTTTCTCACCCTCGGCGGCCACCCGCTGCAGGAGGTGGAGTTCTCCGCACAGGATAAATGGCTGGTGGGCGGCCAGCTCGGCAGCTATCTGCGCCTCACCGACGCACAGAATGTGCGCTTCGCGGCCGCCTTCTACGATTACTTCAACGTCACCGGCCGCTTGAATCCGCCCGACAGCACCATCTACGACTACACCGCGCCGCAGTTCATGCGTCTGGGCAATACCGTCTTCAATATCGAGAACAACGGCAACCCCGAGAGTCAGCTGTGGGCTTACGCATCCAAGTTTCGCCTGCTCAACCTCAATGCCACGTATACCGTGAGCGTCGGCCGCTACAACGCCATTGCCTCGGTCGACGCCGTCAGGAATTTCGGGTTCAACGCGGCGCAGGTGGAGGCGAACACCGGCTACTACGTCGCGCCCCGCACCAAGGGATACCAGGGGCAGGTCAGCTTTGGATATCCCGCGGTATTGACGCCCGGGAGCTGGCGCGCGCTGGTCGGATATCGCTATCTGCAGCGCGATGCCGTCATCGACGAGTACACCGATTCCGATTTTCACTACTTCGGCGGCACCAACGCGCAGGGGTATTACCTGATCATCGACTACGGAGTCGCGAATCGGGTCTGGCTGAGGCTTAGGTACCTGAGCGCGAACGATATCGACCCCACCCCGTTCGCCGTCACGACCGGCGTGCTCAACAACAAAACCGACACCTTCGGCGTCGATACTCTGCAGTTCGACGTGAACACCCGGTTCTAGAGGAGGTCCCATGACATCGCAGGCCGTGAGGTGGGCGGGCGCACTGATGGCGGCGCTCGCGGCCGGCGCACTCCCTGCGCACGCGCAGGTCGAGCGCAGCGGCGGTGAATCGCAGAGGATCATCCAGCAGTACCAGGCGCTGGCCGCGGAGAAGACCTCCTTGCAAGCGCAGCTCGCGCAGATGAAGAAGGATCTCGACGCCGCGCAATCGCAGCTCGCCGCGACCAGGAAGGAGCGCGACGCACTCAAGCAGCGCGCGAGCGGCGCGGCCGCCGCGCAGTCGGCCGTCGCGGCGCTGACCGCCTCGAAGGAGACGGCGGAGAAGAATCTGGAGCTGTACAAGCAGCGGATGAGCGAGCTGGTCGCGCGCTTTCGCGACATGATCGGCAACATGAGAAACGTCGAGGCGGAGCGCACGCAGCTGCGCGCGGATCTCGACAAGCGCAACCAGGCATTCGATCGCTGCGCCGTGGACAACGTGCAGCTGTACGACATCAACCGCCAGATCCTCGATAGATACGACCACGTCGGCCTGTTCACCCGGCTGGGCGCCGAGGAGCCTTTCACGCGGATCACTCGCACGCGCATGGATAACCTGGTGGTGGAGTATCGCGAGCGGGCCGAGCAATTGAAGGTCAAGAAAGGCGGCGGCGCCGACAAGGGGTCTGCGGCCGGCGGCGCTCCCGCTGCGCCGGCCCCCCGCTAGGCCAGCGCGCCAGATGGGCACGGGCGTTGCCGAGCCGCTGTTCGAGCGCGGCCTCGCGCTCTACCGCCGGGGCGATCTCGCGGGCGCCGAGGATTGTCTCGCGCGATTGCTCGAAACGGCGCCGGATCATTTCGACGCGCTGCATCTGCAAGGACTGATCGCCGGCCGGCTGGATGAGCTGGAGCGCGCCGTGCGATTGATTCAGAAGGCGATCGAGCTGCGACCGGATACTGCGCAGGCCTACGCGAGTCGCGGGCTCATACAGCTCAGGTTGCGCCGCCCGCGGGCGGCGCTCGAGGATTTCGATCGAGCCCTCCATCTCGGGATCGATGCAGCGGCCCTGCACGCGTACCGCGGCTCAGCGCTCATCGACCTCGGCCGCCCGCTCGAAGCGGCGGAGAGTTGTGCCCGGGCGATCGCGCTGCGCGATGATTTTGCGCAAGCCCACCTCAACCGGGCCGCCGCGCTCTACATGACCGGGCGCCATACGGAGGCCCTGGCTCACTGTGACCGCGCGATTGCCCTGCAAAGCGGGCTCGGCGACGCGCACGCCCATCGAGGCGCCGCGCTGCATGCGCTGCACCGCCCGGCGGAGGCGCTCGAGAGCCTCGAGCGCGCGCTCGCCGTGCAGCCGCACAGCGCCTTCGCCCACAACCTGTGTGGCCTTTGCTGGCTCGACCTGCAGAGGCCGCAGCAGGCGCTTGCAAGCTGCGAGCGCGCCCTCGCGATAGCCCCCGATCTGGCCGATGCCCACAACAGCCGCGGCCTGGCGCTTGCGAATCTGCGCCTGCTCGACGCGGCGCTGGCGAGCTTCGATGCGGCGATCGCCCGGGCTCCGGGGGTGGCGGAGCCGCACTTCAACAAGGGTATCTGCCATCTGCAGTCGGGCGACTTCGAGCGCGGCTGGGAGCTCTATGAACGACGACCGCTTCGCGCCGGCCTGCAGGGTCCCCTCTGGGACGGCAGCCAGGATGTCGTGGGCAAAACCCTGTTCGTCTACTGCGAGCAGGGATTGGGAGACACCCTGCAATTTTGCCGCTATGCGCAGCTCCTGGCGCAGCGGGGAGCGCGCGTCATCCTGGCGGTGCAGGATGGTCTGCGGGCGCTCGTGCGCTCGCTCGGCTGCGGCATCGTGGTGGTGGGCCGCGAGGAGCCCGTGCCGCAGTTCGACTACCACTGCCCCCTGCTCAGCTTGCCGCGGGCATTTCGCACGCGCCTGGGAACCATCCCCGCGAAGGTTCCCTATCTCGCGGTCGATCCGCCTCGGATACGGCGCTGGCGGGCGCGGCTCGGCGCGCCGGCACGGTGCGTCGGAATCCGCTGGCAGGGGAGCACGGGGCGAGCCGATGCCGGGCGATCCTTTCCGCTGCGCCATTTCGACGCGCTGGCGCAAGTTCCGGGAATCCGCCTGGTGAGCTTGCAGAAGGGTGCGGGCAGCGAGCAGCTGGCCGCGCGCCCCGCGCACTGGCACATCGAGGATCTGGGCGATGATTTCGAGCCCGACGGCCCGGACGCCTTCCTCGACGCCGCGGCGCTGATGCAGTGTCTGGATCTGGTCATCACGTCGGATACCTCGATCGCGCATCTTGCCGGGGCGCTCGCTTGCCCGGCCTGGGTGGCGCTGAAGCATGTGCCGGATTGGCGCTGGATGCTGGACCGCGAGGACAGTCCTTGGTATCCGACGCTGCGCCTGTTTCGTCAGACGCAGCCCGGGGACTGGGATGGCGTGTTCGAGCACATGCGCGATGCGCTGCAGGCCGCCGCACCGTCGGCGCCCGCCACCGCGTGACCCGCCACGGCGTGACGCGCCCCGGCGTGACCCGCCAGCGCGCGACCCGCCACGGCGCGACGTGCGATCAATGGCCTCACCGCCGCCCGCTCGCGCCCCCCTCGGGCAACACCTTGAACGTGCCCGCCCGCTCGCCGCGCCGGCTGCGTCCCGCCATCTCGATGTAGGCGGCCTCGAGATGCCGCCGGAAGCGATCGGTGCAGAACAGCGGACTCGAGCGGGCGTTTCGGGCGAGCGCGTCGCGAATTCGGCGCAGCCGCTCCGGCGTCAATGCCAGCTCGAGCGCCTTGCGCTCGTACTCTTCGAGAGAACCCGTCACCAATTCGGGCAGTCCCACGGTGTGCAAGAGGCTCCCGGACATGCGCGCCGCGAAGCTGCTGCCCGCACAGGTGAGAACCGGCACTCCGGTCCACAGCGCGTCGCTGGTGGTCGCCCCGCCGTTGAACGGCACGGTATCGAGATAAAGATCCGCGAGCGAGAGCCGGGCGAGATGCTTAGGGTAGGGGAGGGACCGGGCGAAGATCAGGCGGCGCGGATCGACGCCTCGGGCGTCGGCCTCGCGGCGCAGGTTCTCCTCGAGCACACCTTCCCGGCCGATCAGCCAGAGCACGCTGCCGGGAACGGCGCGCAGCAGCCGCGCCCAGATATCGAACAGCGGCGGATTGAGCTTGTAGCTCGAGTGCATCGAACACCAGACGAAGGCGTCGTCGGGCAGCCCCATGTCGCCGCGCGCCGGGCGCACGGGGTCGATGAGCCTGCCGTCATCGTTCGCTTGGAAGCAGTCGGGCAGATAGGCGATGTGCTCGCTGTAATCGGCCCTGCGCTCCTCCGGGATCAGGAACTCATCGGCGATGATGTAGTCGATCTCTGCACCGCCCGTGCTGCCCGGATAGCCGAGATAATTGACCTGCACCGGGGCCGCACGGTACTTGAAGATGCCGGCGCGATGCTCGGCGGTGTAGCCCATGAGGTCCACCGCGATGTCGATCTCGAGAGCTCGGATCATGCGGGCGAGCTGCGCATCCGGGCACGCGCCCGGCGCGATGAACCGCTCGACGGCACGCTCGATGCGGTGCCTCATGGGCGAGCGCGCGTCCTCGCGAAGCGACAGCGCGGTGACCTCGAATCGATCTCGATCGTGCTTCTCCAGGACGCCCGCCAGCAAGTACGAGGTCGGATGCTCGAGGAAGTCGGCGCCGACGTAGGCGACCCGCACGCGCTCGTGCGTGTAGGGCTCTGAAGACCACAGGGGCGACGGGCGGCGCAGGTCGAGTCCGGCGAACTGGCGCGCGCAGCGCAGCTGCAGAGCCGGGGCATCGCAGACGGCCAGGAACGAGAACGGAAAATCCGCCGGCTCGTTTCTCTGCACGCGCTCGATCACATCGCCTACCGCTGGGTGGTAATCCGTCCAGTCGGCGATCTGCAGCTGCGAATGCAGGCACAGGCCCCGCGCGTAGGGGTAGCGCGGATCGATGGCCTCGAGCTGCTTGAACGATGCGACGGCCGGCGCGAAGCGGGCGCTGAGGGAGTAGGCGATGCCGCGGCTCAGGAGCGCCGTGGTGAGCCGGGGATCGAGCTCCAGCGCCCTATCGTAGGCGCCGATCGAGGCATCCAGCTGTCCGAGATCCGCCAGCAGATGCCCGCGCTCGGCGAACGCTTCCGCGCAAGCCGGCTCGAGCTCGAGCGCCCGCTCGATGCAGCGCGCAGCTTCACCGTGCGATTTCAGGGCGAGCAGCGCCGAGGCGCGCCCCAGATGCGCCCGCACGAGTCCGGGCGCGAGCTCGACGGCCCGCTCGAAGAAGCCGGCCGCCTCCTCGAAGCTCCCGAGCGCACAGCAGGCGTTGCCGCTGCCGAACAGCGCTTGCGGATGCCGTGGCAGGAGCTCGAGTGCCCTGGCGTAGTGGGCCAGAGCCTCGGCCGGGCGCCCGAGCGCGAGCAGCGCGTTGCCGAGATTGGCGAGCGCCAGCGGCTGGCGCCGGCTGATCGAGAGCGACCGCTCGATCAATCGCACCCCCTCGAGCGGCCGTCCGAGCTGCGTCTCGACGACGCCGAGAAGATGCAGAGAATCGGCGTGCTGCGAATCGGTCTCGAGAATCTCGGCGTACAGTGCGGCCGCGTCCGCGAGCGACCCCTCTCGATGCAGAGTCACGGCCCGTGCGAGTGCCGACTCGATTCGCGAATCCATGGGGCGGTAGCCGCGCGCCGCCCCGGGGTCAGCGGGCTCCCTGCGACGCGATGCGCTCGAGCTCATCGTCGATGAGCGCCTTCCATTGGTAGAGCGGCATGACCCCGTCGACGAAGCGGCCGTTGACGAAGGTGCTGGGCGTGGCGGTCAGTCCGAGCTGCGCGGCGGCGTCCATGTCGGCCTGAATCGCGCTCAGCTCCTGCCTCGACTCCGTGCACGTCTTGAATTGCCCGGCATCGAGCCCGATCGATGCGGCCTTCTCCCGCAGGTCCTTGCCGTTCAGCTTGTCCTGACCGGCATAGATCGCATCGTGCATTTGCCAGAATTTGCCTTGCGCGCGCGCACAGGCTGCCGCCTCGGCGGCCCTCAAGGCCTTGGGATGAATGGCTTGCAGCGGCAAGTTGCGGAAAACGAGGCGGATGTCGTGCGGATAGGCGGCGAGCAGCCGGCTCAAGATCGGTGCGAGGCGGCCGCAAAACGGGCACTCGAAATCCGAGAATTCGACCACGGTGATAGGCGCATGTTCGGGTCCGCGCGCCGGGCCGCTGGCGTCGACCGGCTCGCGCAGAGGCTGCCAGGTGATCTCGACGCGGTACTTCTCGCGCAGCGAGCGCAGATAGTTCCAGTGCGCTTCGCCGGAGGCGATGCCCTGCAGGTAGTGCAGCATCGGGCCGCGCACGGCTTCGAAGGGCTGGTTGATCTGCGAGCGCTGCGATTCGTAGAACGCGTGCATGTCCGCCTCCGAAACGGCGGGTGCCTGCACGCCGCCCAAGAGTGCCGCGGGGGTGGAATCACGGGCTGCGGCCTCGAGCGCCAGCACTTGATCGTCCACGAGCTTTTGCAGCTCCTCTTCCACGAGGCGGTCGCGGTCGCGGGCGGTTCCCAGTACCAGGTGCCGGTACGCGCGCTCGTAGTCGCGCTGCTGCGCGGCCATCTTCTCCCCGACTCGAGGCTCGAGGTCGGCATAGGACAGTATCTTGCCATCGATGCGCGCCAGCGCAGACCCGACGGGCGGCGGCTGAAGCGGCGGCGGCTGAAGCGGCGGCGGATCGACCGCGGCGGCGAGCGATGCGAACAGCAGCAGCGGCGTGCAACGGAACAGCCAGTTGCGTGCCCCCGCGGGGAAGATGGCGTCGTTTCGAGTCATGACGGGTCTCTGACAAAAGCGCGCAAGGGTAGCCGGCCCGAATGACGCGATGATGACCGAGCAAATCGGCGCCAGCCGCCGGGCGGCAGTCGCGGCCGGCGGCGGCTTCAGCTCACGAGGGCTGCGAATCGATCCAGATCGCGCGCCACTTGGCGCAGCACACCGTCCCAGTCTCCCGGCTGCTCCTGCCGGTACAGCCGCGCGCTCGGGTACCAGGGGCTGTCGCTGCGATCCAGGAGCCAGCGCCAGCAGGAGTCGTAGCGATTGAGGATCCACACCGGCTTGCCCAGCGCCCCGGCCAGGTGCGCCGCCGAGGTGTCGACCGAGATGACCAGGTCCAGCTGCTCGATCAGTGCCGCCGTATCGGCAAAGTCCTCGAGCTCGCTCGCGCAGTCCCGGATCTCGGGCCCATCCCAGCCCCGCGCCAGAAGCTCGGCGAGCTCCGATTGCGCCGACGGACCTTTCTGCAGACTGTAGAACTCGAGGCACGGGTGCCTGAGTGAGCGAAGCTTGGCGAGAGGAATGTTTCTGCGGTCGTTGATCGACCGCAGCTCCGGTTGATCCGGGCGGAATCCACCCGACCAGACGAGCCCGATCCTGCGCCGCTCGCGTGCTCCCATCCTCTGCCGCCAGTAGCGCAGGCGCTCCTCGGTGCTCCTCAGATAGGGAATCTGCGCGGGAATCGTCCGGAGCGTCGTCTTCATGGCCAACGGCAAGCTCAGCAGGGGACAGTGGCAGTCGAAGGGCGGCAGGGGATCGCCTTGCACCACCAGATGATCCACTCCCTGAAGACTCGCGAGCAAGCTCGCGAGCGACGCCTGTACCTCCAGGACCACCCGGGCGCCCAAGGCCGAGACGCTCTTGGCGAAACGGCAGAACTGCAGCGTGTCGCCCAGGCCCTGCTCGGCGTGCAGCAGGATGCTCCTCCCGGCGAGCGGCGTCTCCCCGCGCCACAGCGGCTCGCAGAAGCTGCGCGCCTGTCTCATGGCCCGACCCCAGCGGTTATCCCAGCGCGACTCGAAATCCCGCCAGCCGCTCTCGAAGTCCCCGCCGGCCAGAAGGGCATGTGACCGATTGAAGCGGATCTCCGCGCGCTCGGCGGGATCCGCTTGATGCGCGAGGGCGGCATCGTAGCTGGCGAGCGCCTCATGCACGCGATGCAGCTCGTAGAGCAAGTTGCCGCGGCCGAGGTGGGCGGCGGCCGCGCCGGGCCGCAGCGCGATCGCGCGCTCGTAGCTCGCGAGCGCCGCCTCGTGCTGATTCAGCTCTCGCAGCACCAGCGCGCGGTTGCAGTAGGCTTCGGCGTGCTCGCCGTCGGCGTCGATGGCGCGCGCGTAGCTGGCGAGCGCGGCGTCCCACTGCCGCAGCTCCCGGTGCACGTTGCCGCGGTTGAAGTGGGCCGCGGCAAATCGCGGGCGGCTCGCCACCGCGCGCTGGTAGCTGTCGATGGCCCGCTCCGGTTGCGACAGGCTCGCGAGCAGATTGCCGCGGTTGAAGAGGGCCTCGGCATAATCCGGACTGATCGCGATCGCTCGGTCATAGCTCTCGAGCGCCGCATGCGGGCAGTGCAGGGCCTTGAGAGCAAGGCCGCACGCCATGTGCGCGTCGGCATAGTCCGCCCGCAGCTCGAGCGCCGTGCGGCTGCTGCGCAGCGCCTCCTCGGGCCGGCCGAGCCCGAGCAACGCGCCGCCGCGCCCGAGGTGCGCGTCGGCGCGATCGGTCCGTATGGCGATCGCCTGGTCGTAGGCCGCGAGCGCGTCCTCGAACCGGCTGCGCTCGAGGAGCAAGCTGCCGAGGCTCATGTGAGCCTCCAAGAGCTGCGGCCACGCCGCGCACGCGGCCGCGTAGCTCGACACGGCCTGCGCCGGCCGCGCGATGTTGCGCAGCGCATGCCCGCGGTTGAGGTGCGCGGGCGCAAGTGCGGGGTCGAGCGCGATCGCCCGATCGTAACTGTCGATGGCATCCTCGAATCGGGACATTCCGAGGTACGCGTTTCCGAGGTCGCTCCACGCCGAGGCGGATTGCCGGGCACGAAGCACGGGCGTGATGAGGCTCAACGCCTCCTCGAATCGGCTGGTCTGCGCGGCGAGGATCCCGAGCGCATGCCGCACCTCGAGATCGTCCGGACGCTCCCTCAGGACCTCGCGGTAGGCGTTCTCGGCCTCATGGAGTGCGCCGAGCTCGTGCAGCGTGAAGCCGCGCTCGCGCAGGTCGCCGACATCGGCCATCTCCGTCGACATCGAATGTGCCGCTCCGCATATCCCGCGCGCAATGATACCCGGCCGGCCCGTCGCGCCGCGATCACCGGGCCGCCGCTGTGCAGCTAATCGCCCGATTGTTGCAAGGTAATGACAGCCCGCGCGGCGGCGAAAATCACATCGACGGTGACAAATGTTCCAATCCAGTCCGTATGCTTGGCAGCCGGAGGCGACAATGGCGACAAGCGATCCGGTGCAGGAGGCGCTCCTCTGTCAACGCACGGGCGATTGGCTGCGGGCGCGCGCCATCTACGAGACTCTCCTCAAGAGCCAGCCGCGCCACGTGGACGCGCTGAATCAGCTGGGGATCATCCTCGCGCAAACGGGCAATCCGAAACGCGCGGTCGCCCTGTTCGACCGCGCCGTCGCGGCCGATCCGCGCAATGCCGCGGCCCTGGGCAATCGCGGCCTGGCTTTGCAGGCACTCGGGCAATGGGAAGCGGCGCTCGAGAGCCTCAACCGCGCGCTGGTGATCCGCCCGGGCTTTGCGCAAGCGTGCTTCAATCGCGGCAACGTGCTGATGGAGCTCGATCGCCTGCAGGACGCCCTGGCGAGCTATGAGCAGGCGACCTCGCTGAAAGCGGACTATGCGGAGGCGTACCTGAACCGCGGCGTGGTGCTCAGGGAGCTCGGCCAGCTCGGTGCGGCCGTGGCCAGCTTCGATCGGGCGATACGCCTGCGCCCGGGATATGCGAGCGCCTATTTGAACAAGTCCTTCGCGCTCCTGTTGCGGGGTGATTTCGCGCAGGGTTGGCCGCTGTACGAATGGCGCCGCAAGCTCGACGGTGCAATCACGGAGCGGCGCGCGTGGGAGGTATCGCGGCCGTGCTGGCTCGGCGGCGGATCGATTGCCGGCAAGACCATTCTCTTGCACGCCGAGCAGGGATTTGGCGATACGCTGCAGTTCTGCCGCTACGCTGCGATCGTGGCCGGCCTCGGCGCTCGGGTCATCGCCGAGGTCCAGCCGCCGCTCCTTCCCCTGCTGTCGGGCCTCGAAGGCGTCGCGCAGACGGTCGCGAGAGGGACGCCGCTTGCGCATTTCGATTGGCATTGTCCCATGATGAGCCTGCCGCTGGCGCTCAAGACGACGCTCGGGACGATTCCCTGCGCACGGCCCTATCTGCACGCCGACCCGGCGAAGGTCGCCGGCTGGCGCCGGCGGCTCGGGGAGAAGACCCAGCCCTGGGTGGGCCTCGTGTGGAGCGGCAGCGCGACCCACAAGCGAGACCGCAACCGCAGCATCGCACTGGCACAGTGGCTGCCGCATCTGCCCCCGGGTCCGCGCTACGTGAGCTTGCAGAAGGAGTTGCGCGAGCCCGACCGCAGATCTCTGCGGGCGGCCGCGCACATCCGGCACCACGGCGCCGATCTGCACGATTTCAGCGACACGGCGGCGCTGTGCGAATGCTTGGATATCGTGATCAGCGTGGATACGAGCGTCGCGCATCTCGCCGCCGCCCTCGGTCGAAAGACCTGGATCCTGTTGCCCGCAGGGGCCGATTGGCGCTGGCTGCTCGAGCGCGCCGACAGTCCGTGGTATCCGAGCGCGACGCTTTACAGACAAGGGGCCATCCGCGGCTGGGACGATGTGCTCGCGCGCGTGGCATCGGATCTGACCCGGGCGCTGTCATGAGCTCGGTCGGAATGGAGCCCGGCGCCGTCGCCGCGCAGTTGCAGCGCGCCGTCGCCTTGCACCAGCGCGGCGAGCTCTCGCACGCGCAGGCGATCTACGAGCGCATCCTCGCCGTTCATCCGCGCCACTTCGATGCGCTGCACATGCTGGGCGTGATTGCCGCGATGGCCGGAAAGCCGCGCGAGGCGCTCGCCTGGATGGACCGCGCGATCGACGTCGATCCGCGCAATGCGGTCGCTCTCAACAACCGCGGTCTGGCGCACCAGGAGCTCGAGGAATTCGAGGCGGCGCTCGGCGACCATGAGCGCGCGCTGGCCGTCGAGCCGCGTTACGGCGAGGCGCACTTTGCGCGGGGCAATGCGTTGAAGGGGCTGGGACGATGGCAAGAGGCCCTGTTGAGCTATCGGCGTGCGATCGCGGCTCGGGCCGATCATGCGCCGGCGTTTTGCAATTGCGGCGTGGTGCTCATGGAGATGAAGCGCTGGGAGGCGGCGCTCGCCTGCTTCGACCGAGCGCTCACGATCAAACCCGATTTCGCCGAGGCCTACAACAACCGCGGCAACGTGTTGTGCGAGCAGAAGCATTGGCAGGCGGCGCTCGAGAGTTACGATCGGGCACTCGCCCTCGAGCCCGGCTATGCGGCCGCGCACTGCAATCGCGCTGTCGCGCTCTATGAATCGATGCGCTGGGAGGAGGCGCTGGCGAGCTGCGATCGGGCGATAGCGCTCGAGCCGCACTACGCCGAGGCCTACACGAACCGCGGCGGCGTGCTGCGGTCGCTGCAGCGGCTGGATGCCGCCATCGGGAGTTTCGATCGGGCCATCGCCCTCAAGCCGGATCTGATCACCGCGCACGTCAATCGCTCCATGGCTTTGCTGCTCGCGGGCGACTTCGAGCGTGGATGGCTCGGTTATGAGTGGCGCTGGCGCGGCGCGAGCGGCTGGTGCACCTCGGACAGGCGCAGCTTCCCCCAGCCGTCGTGGCTTGGAGAGACCTCCATCGCAGGCAAGACGCTCCTCGTCTACGCCGAACAGGGCCTGGGCGATACCATTCAGTTCTGCCGCTATGCCAAGGAGCTGTCGGCACTCGGTGCACGGGTGATCCTGGAAGTCCCGCACATCCTGGTGAGTCTGCTGTCGGGCCTGGAAGGGACGGCGCAAGTGCTCGCCCGCGGGGCACCGCTCCCCGAGTTCGATCTCCATTGTCCGATGCTCAGCCTGCCGCTGGCATGCGGCACGACCCTGTCGAGCATTCCGGCGCAGACGCCGTATCTCAGGAGCAGCCCCGAGCGCAGCCGCCGCTGGCGGGACAGGCTGGGTCCGCGCCACGCGCCTCGCGTGGGGATCGCATGGTCCGGAGGCTTCAGGCCGGATCAGCCCGAGCTCTGGGCCGCGAACGACCGCCGCAACATCCCGCTCATGGCGCTCGCGCCGCTCGAGCACCCGGGCATCGAGTTCTATTCGTTGCAGAAGGGGCAGCCGGCCGAATCGATGCTGGCCGAACTGGTAGAGCGCGGATGGCACGGACCGGCGCTCAGGGACTTCGCCGCCGAGCTTGACGACCTTGCGGAGACCGCGGCGCTCATCGAGCAGCTCGACCTCGTCATCTCGGTCGACACCTCGATCGCGCATCTCGCCGGCGCGCTCGGCAAACCGGTCTGGATCCTGAATCGCTACGATACCTGCTGGCGCTGGCTGCTCGAGCGCAGCGACAGTCCGTGGTACCCCGCGGCGCGCATCTACCGTCAGCCCCGTCCCGGAGACTGGGATGCCGTCGTCGAGAGCGTGCGTCAGGATCTGCGGCGATGGCTGTGTGCCAGCGCGTGAGCAAGCTGCAGCACGCCGTGGCCCTCCATCAGCGCGGCGAGCTCGGCCGAGCTCGAGCGCTGTACGAGGAGATTCTCGCGCAGCAGCCCGAGCACTTCGACGCGCTGCATTTGCTGGGCGTCGTCGCCGCTCAGACCGGCGATCTCGATGAGGCGCTCGCCCTGTTCGACCGGGCGCTCGCAGTCGATCCCGGCAGCGCGACGGCGCATTTCAATCGAGGCATGGCGCTGCAGGGCTTGAAGCGCAGCAGCGAGGCGCTCGCGAGCTACGGCCGCGCCATCGAGATCCACCCGAATTTCGCCGAGGCTTTCGCGAACCAGGCCGTGGTGCAGCTCGAGCTCGAGCACTGGGCCGCGGCTCTTGCGAGCTGCGAGCGGGCGCTTTGCATCAGGCGAGATTTTGCCGAGGCGTGGTTCAACCGCGGCAACGCCCTGCGGCGGCTCGAGCAGCGCGAGGCCGCGCTCGGCAGCTACGATCGAGCCATCGCCATCAGGGCGCAGTTTGCCGAGGCGTGGTTCAACCGCGGCAACCTGCAACGAGAGCTGAATCAGCACACCGCCGCGCTCGCGAGCTATGATCGGGCAGTCGCGATCAGGCCGGACTACGCCGCGGCTCATGCCAACGGCGCCAACCTGCGCCGTGAGCTCGGGCAATGGCGGGCGGCGCTCGCCAGCTACGATCGCCTCATCGCATTGCGCCCGGACGACCCCATCGCTCATCTGCATCGCGGGCTGGCGCTGCTCGAGCTCGAGGAGTGGCATGCGGCTCTCACGAGCTTCGACCGCGCGATCGCCTGCCACGCCGCGTTCGCCGAGGCGCATTTGAATCGCGGCCTCGCGCTCAAGATTCTCGATCGGCTGCCAGGCGCGCTCGAGAGCTGCAATCGTGCCATTGCACTGCGGCCCTCGTTCGCAGAGGCCTATTCGGGCCGCGGCGCCGTGCAGGAGGAGCTCGGATCCTGGGAGCAGGCGCTCGCGAGCTTCGACCGGGCGATCGAGATCGACCCGACCCTCGTCGTCGCCCACTCCAATCGCGCGAGCGTGCTGCGCCAGCTGGGTCGCCCGACCGACGCCTTGCGCTCCGCGGACCGCGCGATCGCGCTGCAGCCGGACTTCGCGCCGGCTCACCTCAACAAGTCGATCCAGCTGCTGGCGATCGGGGATTACGCCAACGGCTGGCCGGAGTTCGAGTGGCGCTTGAAAAACCCGCACAGCGGCAGCAGCCGCCAACGCAGGCAGTACGCGCAGCCGCTCTGGCTGGGCGAGACACCGCTGGCGGGAAAGACCATTCTGGTGCACGGCGAGCAGGGGCTGGGCGATGCGATCCAGTTCTGTCGATACGTCGCGCTCCTCGCGCAGCAGAGTGCGCGCGTGATCCTGGAGGCGCCGAGGTCCCTGGCCGCACTGTTCGAGAGCCTCGGTGGAGCGCCGCGCCTGGCGCTGCCCGGCGAACGGCTGCCCGAGTTCGACTGCTATTGCCCGCTCCTCAGCCTGCCGCTCGCATGCCGCACCACGCTCTGCAGCGTGCCGGCGCAAGTCCCTTACCTCGAGGCGGATGCCGCGCGCGCGCGCCTCTGGCGCGAGCGGCTCGGCAAGCGCGCCCGCTTGAGAGTCGCGCTCGTCTGGTCGAGCGGCGTGCGACCGGACCAGCCGGAGGTGCGGGCGGCGAACCGGCGCAGGAACATTCCCCTGTCGAAGCTCGCAGCCTTGCGGGATCCGCAGATCGAGTTCTACAGCCTGCAGAAAGGGCAACCGGCCGAGCTCGAGCTCGCCCGATCGATGGCCGAGTGGGGTCCGTCGATGAGGGATTTCACGCCCGAATTGCGCGATTTTGCCGACACGGCGGCGCTCATGGCGCAGCTCGATCTGGTGATCTCGGTCGACACATCGACGGCGCACCTCGCCGGCGCGCTCGGCAAGCCGGTGTGGATCCTGCTTCGCTCCGACGCCTGCTGGCGCTGGTTGCTCGATCGAACGGACAGCCCTTGGTATCCGACCGCCCGGCTGTACCGCCAAGAGCGGCCGGGGGATTGGGACGGGGTGGTTCGGCGGGTGAAGCGCGACCTCGAGACACTCGCGCACCGCTCACTCTCGGCCCCCGCCTCCCCGTAATGCGCATAGATGGGCTCCGACCTGCGCCAGCACCTCGCGCCAGTCGCCGACCTTGCGTTGCCGGTAAAGCGTGATGCTCGGATACCAGGGGCTGTCTTGGCGGCCGAGGAGCCAGCGCCAATCGGGATTGAACGGCAGCAGCAACCAGGTTCTCACGCCCATGGATCCGCACAGATGCGCGATGCTCGTGTCCACGCAGATGACCAGATCGAGCAGCTCGCACAGCGCCGCGGTATCGGCGAAGTCCCGCAGCTCATCGCCGCAGCTTGTGATGCATGGATGGGCGCTCTGCACCTCGCGGTCGCGCGCGCGCATGTCCCTTTGCAGGGCGATGTACTGGAGCCCGCCGGGCAGATGCGGGATCCAATCCGCGAGCGGAATGCTGCGATGGCGGTCGTTCGGATGAACGGCGCTGCCGCTGAAGACCAGCCCCACTCTCGGTCCACCCCGCGGCAGCCGATTTCGCCAGCGTTGCACCGAAGCGGGCTCGGCGCGCAGCCGCACGGGCGCCGGGATCGAGCCTGCGGTGCCGAGCGCGAGCGGCAGGCTCATGAGCGGACAGTGAAGGTCGAAATGCGGCAGCTCGGATCCGCGGGCGATGAGTTGCGAGACGCCCGGGAGCTGCGACAACAAGCGCATCAACGGCTGGTGGACTTCCAGGATCACGCGCGCCCCGCGCTCGGCCACAGCGCCGATGTAACGGCAGAACTGCAGCGAATCCCCCAGGCCCTGCTCGGCATGCAACAACACGGTCTTGTCCGCGAGAGTCTCCTTTCCGAGCCAGAGCGGCGCTCGCAAGGACCTGCGCTCCCCCGCGGTACCGCTCCGGCACCGCCAGCGCCACTCATAGTCGCGCCACCCGCGTTGGTAATCTCCTCCGAGGAGCAGCGCAATCGAGCGGGCGAAGTACCCCTCGGCGAAATCCGGATGCATCTCGACGGCGCGATCGTAGCAGCCGATCGCGGCGTCCAGCTGCTCGAGCTCGCGGAGCACGTTGCCGAGATTGCACAACGCATCCGGATAATCGGGCTGCGCGGCGATCGCTTGTCGATAGCTCGAGACTGCGGCGTCGAGTCGATCGAGCGCCCTCTCGGCGTTGCCGCGGACGCAAAGCGCCTCGGCGAGCCTCGGGCGCAGCGCCAAGGCCGCGTTGCAGCCGACGATCGCCGCTTCGAATCGGCCGAGCTGGCAGAGTGCGTGGGCGCGCTTCGAATGGGCCTCGGCGAGGGCGCCGTCGATCGCGACGGCACGCTCGAAATCCTCGAGCGCCGCGTCGAATCGTCCGAGCGCGCAGAAGGCGTTGCCCCGATTGAAGTGCGCCGCGGCGTTGCCCGGCTGCAGCGCCAGGGCCTGGTCATAGCAGGCGAGCGCCGCGTGCCAGCGCCCCAGGGCGCACAGGGCGGAACCCTTGTTGCAATGGAGGGGGGCCTGGCGCGCATCGATCGCGATCGCCTGCTCGTAGCGGCGCAGCGCTTGCGTCGGATCTCCCAGCTGAGCGGCGAGCACACCCGAGAGCTGCAGCGCGTCGAAGTGCTCGGGCTCGATAGCGAGAATGTCCTCATAGATCGCCCGGGCTGGCGCGAGATTTCCGGCCTGGTGCAGCTTGATCGCCCGCTGCAGGAGCGCGCGAATGCGAGCCTCGGTCGTGTCTGCAGGTGCCGCCGGCCGGGCGGTCATGCGCAGAGGGCTTGCTGGAAGACGGCGTCCGCCCGAGTCATGCTAATCGCCCGGTGCGACCCAGGTGTCCTGGGGCGGCAATCCGTCGAGGTGCCGCTGGTGGATGGTGCGCAAGCCCCGCTCGAGGTGGCGGGCGAAGCGGGCCGAGTCGAACAGCGCGCTTCGGTCGCGCCCCTCGATGAGCCGATTCCTCAGGGCGGCGAGGCGCGGTGCATCCCGGGCGAGCGCGACGGCGAGCTCCTCGTACTGCTCGAGCGAGTCGCTGATGAGCTCCGGGAGCCCGACTGCGCGCAACAAGCTTGCCGCCATGCGCCCGGCGAAGCTCTCCCCCGCGCAGCTGAGCACCGGCAGCCCCACCCACAGCGCATCGCTGGCAGTGGTGCCCGCGTTGTAGGGCAGCGTGTCCAGGAACAGGTCGGCCGCCCGATAGCGAGCCAGGTACTGCGGATGCGCGAGCTTCGCCCCGAATACCAGGCGCGCGGGGTCGATGCCCCTGCGTGCGGCCTCTGCACGAAGATTGCGCTCGACGGTCGCGTTGCCCGCATAGAGCAGCAGCACGCTCTGCGGCACCCGCGCGAGGATGCGCATCCAGGCGGCAAAGATCGCAGGAGTGATCTTGTAGCTGCCGTTGAAGCAGCAGAACACGAAGCCGCCCGGCGGCAAGCCAAGATCGGCGCGGGTGAAGCGCGTCTCGGCGATGCGCCGTCTCGAGTCATTGGCCTGATAGCTCGGCAAATACAAGATGCGCTCCGCGTAGTGCGCGCGCTGGGTCGCGGGGATGAGCGCCGCATCGGCAATCAGATAGTCCATGTACGGCGCCCCGAGGCTCCCCAGATAGCCCAGATAGCTGAGCTGCAGCGGCGCCGCCCGTAACGCGAACACCCCGGACCGGCACTGCTCGGTGAAGCCCCCCAGATCGATCGCAACGTCGAGCTCGAGCTCGCGCGCGAGCCGCGCCGTGGCAAGATCGGACAGGGCGTGTGCCTCGATGAACCGCTCGAACGCCCCGCTCAGGCGCGCGCGCAGCGCATCGCTCGGCGCCGCCGCCCCGAAGGAGAATCCGATCACCTCGAAGGCCGATCGATCGTGCCGCTCGATGAGCTCCGCCGTCAGCCGTGCCACCGGATGGTCGCGAAAATCGGGGGAAAAATATCCCACCCGAAGCCGCTTGCCCCGGGCGCGCCGCTCGATCGCCCCGAGCGTCCGGTCCGGCGGGCAAGTCTCGCGAACCCAGATCTGCGCGGCCTCGAGCTGCCGCCGCGCCGAGCTCGACACGGCCAGCATCACGAACGGCGGCGTCGCCGGCTCGCCCCGACCGACTCGCGCCTCGAGCTCGGCCACCTCGCTCTCGTAATCGCTCCAGCTGCACAGACGCATGTGCGCGTGGCAGCGCTCGCCCAGGAGGAACCGCAGCTGCGGCGCCAGCGCGTAGGCCTCGTCGAAGTGCTGCGCCGCGCTCTCGTACTCGCCCGCGTCGCGCAGCGCGCCGCCGAGATTGTAATGAGCCTCGGCGAACCGCGGGCGCCGGCTCAGGGCGCTCGCGTAGTCGGCGAACGCAGCTTCCCGCAGCCCGAGCTCCCTGCGGACGTTCGCCCGGTTCAAGAAGGCCTCGGCGAAGTCCGGCTCGAGCGCGATCGCCCGCTCGTAATCGGCCAGCGCGAGCTCGAACTGCCGCAATCGAGCGTGCGCGCTGCCGCGACTGTTGCAGGCTTGCGCATGCTCGGGGCGCAGGGCGATTGCCCGGTCGAAGTCCTCGATCGCCGCTTCGATCCGCCCCAGCTCCGCGAGCGAATTGCCGCGGAAGGCATGCGCCTCGGCCGCGGTCGGATCGAGCGCGATCGCCTCGGTGTAGCTCGCGATCGCCGCGGCATGGCGCTGCAATTGGGCGAGCGCGAGTCCGCGATTGCCGTGAGCCTGCGGCCAGTCGCGCCTTGCGCGGATCGCCCGGTCGAAGCTCTCGATGGCCGCTTCATGGCGTCCGGCATCGAACAGCGCGTTGCCACGATTGTAGTGAGCGTCCGCGTGATCCGGCTCGATCGCGATCGCCTGCCCGTAGTGCGCCAGGGCCGTCTCGCCCCGTCCGAGAGCAAGCAGCAGGTTGCCATGAAGGTTGTGAGCCGATGCGCTTTGCGGATTGACGGCGAGCGCCCGGCCGTTCAGGTCGAGCGCCAGCTCGGGGCAACCCGTTTGCCAGGCCACCATGGCCAGCAGGTGCAGCGGCTGAAACCCCTCGGGCTGCAGCGCAAGGGCCCGCAGATAGCATATCCGCGCATCCTCGAGGCTCCCCTGCCGGTGCCAGGCCAGCCCGCGCTCGAGCTCATCCGTGTAGACCGCGGCGGGACCGCTCGCCATGGCGCTACGCCTCGCACTCGACTTGCAGGTTCGCGGGCGGCAAACCCGACCGATGACGCTCGTACATCTTGAGATAGGCGGCCTCGAGGTGTCGGGCGTAACGAGGGGTGTCGAATAGCGGAGCCGCCAGGCGGTTGCGAGCGAGCTTTTGCCGGATCCCGGCCAGGGCGGACGGATCGGCGGCGAGGCGCACGGCGATCTCCTCGTACTCGAGGGGCGTTGCGGCGATGAGCTCCGGCAGATCGATCGCGCTCAGCAGGCTCGCCGCGACTCGTGCGGCGAACGGCTCGCCGCGGCAGGTCAACAGCGGCAATCCCGCCCACAGCGCATCGCTCGCCGTGGTGTGCGCGTTGCAGGGAAACGTGTCGAGGAACAGATCCGCGGCGCGCTGACGGGCAAGATGCAGCGGCAGATCCATGCGAGGCGCGAAGATCAGCCGCCCGGGATCCACCGCGCGCAAAGCGGCTTCGCGCCGCAGATTCCGCGCGGCGAGCGCGCTGTGCTCGACGAGCCACAGCACGCTGCCATCGACGCGCCGCAGGATCCGCATCCAGAGGTCGAGCACCGCCGGCGTGATCTTGTAGCTGTTGTTGAAGCAGCAGAAGACGAGGCCGGTCGGCGGCAACCCGAGCGCCGCGCGGTCGAACTGCCGGTCGGCGATCACGCGCTTGCGGTCGTTGACCTGGTAGCTGTGCGGCAGGTAGACGATCTTCTCGCAGAAGGACGCCTGATTCCCCTGCGGCACGAGCGTCGAGTCGGCGATGAGGTAATCCATGTACGGCGCGCCCGTCGTGCCGGGCCAGCCGAGATAGCTCACCTGCAATGGCGCCGCCCGGCGCGCGAATATGCCCATCCGCGCGTCCCGGGTGAATCCCTTCAGATCGACGGCGATGTCGATCGAGGAGTTCCTGGCCATCAGTGCGACCGCCTCGTCGGATTGACCGCTCACGTCGACGAAATGCTCGCACGCGGCCTGCAGGCGGCGTCGCATCCGGCCCATCGAGTCCGGGCCGAACGAGAACGCGGTCACCTCGAATCGCGACCGATCGTGCAGCTCCAGCAGCTCGGCGATCAAGTAAGCGGTCGCGTGCTCGTGAAGATCGCTCGAGAAATAGCCCAGCCGGACGCGTTGCGGTCGAGGGCCTTTGGCGGCCGGGCCGGGCGCCGGCATCGCCGGGAATTTGCCCTCCACCCAGTTCTCCGCCGCACTGCGCTGCAGCGCCGCCGAGCCGCACCAGGCGAGGATCCCGAAAGGGTTCGCCGCCGCGCGGCTCTCGATGCGCGCGGCCACCCGCGCCGCATCGCTCGCAAGATCCCGCCAGTCGCAGGCCTGCATCCGGGTGTGCAGCCGATCGGCGTGCAGGTCGATGCGATCGGGTCGGCACGCAATGGCGCGGTCGTAGCTCGCCAGGGCCGCCTCGAGCTGCTCGAGCTCCCGCAAGGCGCCGGCACGGTTGCCGAGCGCACCGTCGTGATCGGGGTTTATGGCGAGCGCCGTGCCGTAGCTCGCCAGGGCCGCCTCGAAATCCCCGATGTATTGCAGGGCCGCCCCGCGGTTGAAGTAGCCTTCCGCATCGTTCGGCCGAAGCGCGATCGCCCGCTCGAAGCTCGCGAGCGCGTCCGAGTGGCGGCGCAGCTCCACCAGGACCGTGCCGCGATTGAGGTGTGCGTCGGCGAAGCCCGGCGCGATGGCGAGCGCCCGGTCATAAGCGCCGACCGCGTCCTCGAAGCGCCCGAGCTCGCGTAGCTCATTGCCCCTGTTGTAGTGGGCGTCGGCGCAGTCCCCCCGCAGGGCGATCGCCCGCTCATAGCTCGCGAGCGCCTCCCCGTGCCGGCCGAGGCGCGCCAGCGAGAGGCCGTGATTGATGTGTGCATCGGCATAAGCGGGCTTGAGCGCCAGGGCGGCCTGATAGCCGGCAACCGCCTCCGTGTATCGGCCCAGATCGCGCAGAGCATTGCCGCGATTGAAGTGCGCCTCGGCCAGGTGTGGGTCGAGCGCGAGGGCTGCATCGAAGCTCCTCATCGCCGGCTCATGCTGGGCGAGCTGCTGCAGGGCGTTGCCCTGATTGACGAGCAGCGGCACGCAGCGCGGGTCGACGCGCAGCGCCTCACCGAAGAGCGCCAATGCGCGCCGCGGCCGATTCATCTGCAGCGCGATGATTCCCGAAAGATGCAGCGCCTGCAAATGCGCGGGCTGCCGTTGCAGCAGCTCTGC
>DATJSL010000027.1:0-130133 GCA_035504115.1 Steroidobacteraceae bacterium
TGATCGAATCCATCGCTTCCTCGATCACCGTACGTCCCGCCCTCGCGCACATCACTGCGCGCAATCCCGGGCGGAATCGTGAAACCCGGTGGGTCTACTTTAGCCGAGCAACACCGGACTGGTTCTGACAAGCGCCGCAGCATCATGGGGGATGCAGCATGAGCGCCGCGCAAGCAAAACCGCAGAAGGCCAAGGGCTACACCTACGCCAAGGTCACTGATAACACAATCATCAAGTTCAAAGCGCCGCGCCCTAAGAAGGGACCGAAAACCGAGCTGCTGTCGCTGGTGCCGCGCAAGGGCAGCATCACCCTCAAGGCGCTGACGGCGAAAGCCGAGGGCATCAAGCCCGCGCGCGGTACGTGCAATCGCTGGCGCGGTATGGGTATGTCGAACTGAGCTAGCATTCCTTCCACCTTCTAGGCCCCGGCCGCTGTCATGGTGACCGGGGCTTTTTTTTTGCTTGTACAACTCACAGACAAAATCCAAATAAATCGAATCGTATGATTGCCGACGAGATTGGTGTCAGCCATGTGACAGTCGGTAAAGCTCGGGCAACTGGTAAGCGATTACCAGTTCAGAAGCGTCTTGGCAAGGACGGTAAATTGCGAAGAGCACGAGAATCAACTGCGCGCGAAAACGCAGTTGGTAAACGAGTCGGCAAGGACGGCAAGTTGCGAAGAGCTCGAACTGACACACGTGTGACAGTTGTTAAACGAGTCGGCAAGGACGGCAAGTTGCGAAAGCTTCTCTACTTCAACAAAATCCAAATAAATCGAACCGGCTGATAGCCGATGAGATCGGCGTCGGACATATGACGATAAAACGAGCGCGAGATAAATCAGCTGTACCACGTGGTACACCTGGAAAGCGGATAGGTAAAGACGGTAAGAAATACAAGCTTTCAAAGCAGCGAAGTATTCCGTATCCAAAGTTGAAATCGAAAGAGGAAGTCACGGCGCACCACGCCGCGATTCTGCGAAAGGCGGGCAACTGCGTCCATCCAGTAGTCAGCCGAGGAGGACTACTGTATGGGTTTCCGGCTACGCCGCCCGTTTTAGCACCCGGCCAGAAACGCCTCGCGATCCAAAACGGTGTTTGCTGGTTGCAGCAACTTGCTGCCAATCACTTCCTGATAATTCGCGCGCACCCTTATGAACATGTGCATCAAATACTTTGTAATCACAGCCAAAGGGAAAAAAATCAGACTCGTATACATTACGTGCGAAATCACTGCAAGGTGAGCCTCAAACATCGCGGCCTTGACCACAGACCGGGCGGGTTCCGACAATTGATCGACAACCGCATAATGCTTTTCAACATACCGCTTACTCTCCGATCGAAAGTCATCGCTGGCCCAGAGGAACTCAGTGCCTACCATTATAATGATGCGCCAGAGACTTACCGTATGGGCGAACCGGATCATGCCGTTAAGCATCCGTCGTGTCATGACGTAGGCTGGCGCATCGAACGCGATCAAGCCAAGCTCAGCTTTACAAAACAATTCGTCACGAATCGCGAAGATGCGATCACGCAACGCTCGCTCGCGGTACCGTCTGTAGGGAAAATCAAAAAGGTAAAATAGCGCGGATATTGCCGCTAAATTCAATATAACTAAAGCTAACCTATCCATATCACTCGTCTCCTGGCCGGGTTTCGCCCTCGGGCGAAAGTTGACTGGATGAGCGTTTCGAGTCCTTCAACCTTTCGTACTTTTGCTGGTACGGACTCAAGTGCTGAATATTGCGTTGGCGAAGCTTAATTTGCTTGTACCCAAATACCATTCCCGCGATCCCAATAAGAACAAAGGAAGCACAGAGGGTGTGCGCGTTTAAGATCTTCTCAACCGCCTCCACGAATGACTCGCTTTCCACCCGAAACGTACCGGTGGCGTCCAGTACCGACGTTCTACCGGCATACGCCTCGACTGCGCGATAGATGAAGTACCAGGGCAACACGATCCGCGCCACGCGAAGGGCATCGCCACAAATCTTAGTTGTACCATTGAAGGCACCGAAACGCCGAAGTTGGGTGTTCTGTTCCTTGAGTTTCGCGTTTTCCACCAGTAATTCATCAAAGCTGCGGCGCGAAGGTTTAGGCACTGATCATCCTTGAGAGTTCCTGCCATTTTAGGGCCATCCCAGAAAAAAAGCACGCAACACATTGAATATTGTGCAGTACTTCACTGAGCGCCAGATGTCATATGCTGCCAACGACCATCCGCTTCGGCTTCGACAGATCACGCTTGATAGCGTCCACAGCCGCGTCCATATTCGACCGATCAGGCACACCGACGCGCTGCCCGCCGAACATCGTCACGGTGGGGCTGGCCGTTTGCTCGTCGTGCCAATCGTTCGTTTGGCCATGGCTCGAATCGACGTTCGGATTGGCCAGCGCATTACTCGACTGCGGCGGAAAGCTCACACCGCGTTGCGCGTCGAATGCCTTCGACAATGCCATAGCTCCCCACGGTCGTGTCGCGGTCAAACCGTTGCGGCGAGCCTTCTGAATTGCCGCCAAGCTACCGGCATCATCAAAGGCATTCGTTATCGTGCGTCGTACTTCGTAAGGTTGTTGCTTTACAGACTTGGCGACGCCGTCTACGCGCGCCGCTTCTTGGGCCTGGTGCGTGTATGACCACCGTTCACCCGTAGCCTGCGCCTTGCGCATCGCATCGACACTCGGCGAGCTGGTGATCATTCCAGCGTCCTGCATGTACTTCGTCATGCGGTTCAAGCCACGAATCAAATCCTTCTGCAAATTGCTCTTGTTCATAAATTTCCTCCTGATTACTCGACCATCGGCCTTGTGTATCTGGAAAAACTTAGCGGATGGGACGCAGGGTCGATCGACCAGGCTGATTTCCGTAGGCACCGCCGTGTACCTTGTCACCATGCGGTTACCGTAAATGTCGCTCCACTTCTTGGCGTACCTGCCGCCGATGCTGAAGCCGCTGTGCACTCCTTCGAGGCATTTTTCCCACTCGGTGTCATCGACAATTTTGGCGGTAACATCGATGGCCCGTTCATCATCGTTAAACTCGATATCGATCAGCTTGCCGGCAGCTGTGTTGCCGTGCATAGATCGGACGTTGCCGTAGCTTTTTCCGCCAGTGTCGGCGTATATCTCTGCACTCCACGCCTGAAAATTGGGCTTGCTGCTGGCGTAGTCGAACAGCTCGCCGTCACGGTCGATCACCTCCTGCACGGCGCGGCCGGTCACGGTGCGCGTTTGCTCGTCGATTTTCGTAATTCGTGCGAATATTCCTTTCATGTCGCTTCCTCGTTGAAGGTAAAAAGGTGCCCGCCGCCCGCTGCCGATAAAGGCAACGTGCGACAGGCACTCGGATTGAGTTGCCTATGAGTGGCCCGGTCCCGAGAAACGCCACTCCCACTACCATGGGGGATGCCCATCGCCGCCGCAGAAAGTGCTAACCCCCCGAGGGGCGGAGTCGGACTGCGACGCACGGGCGGACGGGGTTCGTTTTGACATGGCCACTCGCCGTCTGACGCCATCCGGGGTCTTGACCCCGGGACCAAACAAAAACTTTTTCGACCAGAGAGAAGCCATTGAACAACTCTGGGCGAGCAGTACCCGCCGCCGCACCGGATAATGGATCGGCTGAGATGCGCGCGGGTTGACGGGGTTTTTCGTGAACGAGGCACTGGCCGTCTGATCCTCGCCGGGAGATGTAGTACTCCCTGGATTCATCGGCGCCATGACGGTAGCTCCGTAGTGGTGGCGCCTCTAACCTTGCTGAAATCCTTCGGTTTGGCGGTCTGCTTCGCTGCGTCGGCCGCTAGGAATGATAGGAATGCCGTAGCTCCTCCCGGCTTGATCATGGGTTGCAGCGCATAGCGGATGGCATCTATGACGTGATTCGCCTTGTCGAGCGGCTCAGGCAACACATCGCCGCTGAGCTTGTCCACTTTGAACGAATACAGGCGGAACTCATCGGCCGCATGCACGCAGCGCGGATGAACCACTACCCGCTCATAGCTGCGGATGTGCGCGATGCCATCCTCGATCGAGCCTGACCATTTTGCGACTGATGTAATGTTCGGATAGCCGTGGCGCCGCATGTATGAAATGGTTTCCGGCCTGGCCGAATCGGCGCGGATACTCCCGCTTCGGTGGCTTTTCAGTCAGCACTTCCAGCGGGCGCTTATCGAAGTTGAGCGCAAGCGCGGCAGATGCTTTCGGTTGTGACCGGTACTTGCCCCACGTCGAGAACATTGGATCGGTCAGCGGCAGACGCAGGCATGCGTCGAATGCCTCCTTACCTTCGCGGGCGATAAAATCATCGGCACCTAGCTTTTCAAATTCCTGTTTGGCCGCGTTCCACCTCGCCCTAGGCAATAACCATGCTTCAACCTTGGCACCCCGGTCGATCAACTCTTGTGCGAGATCAAATAGGCCGTCCTGCACGTTAGGGTTCCAGTAAACGTCATTGTCGAACGCGATCCGCACCAGTCGGTTCCACCACTTGATGACATCCAGGCAGCGGGCGGTATCGCTGTCGGCATGCCGGTGACCCATGACGCTGCCGGCGGTTACCGCCGCATAACCTAACTGTGCGATCGCCGCCGCTTTGAACTCTGATTCCGCAAAGTAGATCGGGTGCGACGGGTCGGCGAGCACCTGTGTCCAATTCTTGCCATTCGTCAGCGGCAAGAAGTTCAACTCATGTGATTGACCCTTCGGATTGGTGAATCGAATCTCATTGCCATTTCGATCTATGCGCGGCGGCAGCCATCGTCTTTTCTTGTAAATGACTTTCCCATCGTGGGAGAGCACGGGCACCGTTATACATTCGACACCGTTTTTCACTCCCCACCGCTTTAGGTAGTCAAGTTTTATGCCGCGTTCTCGGCCGTATTCTTGTCGTAGGCTCACTGCCTTGCTCCGATCGGCTTCAATGCCGCAAATTCTTCTCGCTCGTATTGATCCACGAGCTCTTTGCTGGGTGTTGCTGCTTTGTGTACTAGAATGAATATGCGCCGGGTGACCATTCCTTCCAGCACGGTGAAGTTGTTACCCGCCGCGGACGCACGAATCTTCGCGAGAGTGTCGCTGTCGATTTCTGCTGTCGTAACTTGGCGGAGATGGGTCACGGCCGCACTTCCCTGCAGTTGAAGCAGCGGGCTACCTCGTGCATGGTCTCCTGAGCCTCTGGACTGCCGTACTCTTCTAAGATCGTTTTAAGATCGGATAATGAGCCATTCCATGGTCCACGCCCCGGCCAACAACTATTGCCGTTGAAATCCTGATCTGCGTCACGGGCTAGATCACCAAAGGGTGTGTCGTCGCGCTTATACTTCATCAGCCAGCGGTAAAACTTCGTGCGACGTATGGTCTTCACTTTTCGGGGGTCCTCTGTCAGTCAAAAAGTGCGCCGTCCGTGGCGCAAAGGGGGATGATGCACGTCCGCTAAACTGTGTCCGCCGATTGGAGCCGCTCGCACGGTTGCAGTACGTCAAATTCTCGGCCGAGGTCTTCGAGATCGATGTCTTTCCATACGATAAAGTTACGGATGACGTTTTTGACGTAGTAGCGACCCAAATCGTGATAAGCACGTGAGTCCTCGCGACATCGGCGTATGCCCAAGTCGTCTCTACTGAGTCGGCGGTCAAGACGTTTGATGAGCGCCGCCTCTGATACAGATACTGAAATTGCATTGTCGGTAATCATCTTTATTCTCCTAGTTCGCGTTTGTATTGCGAGTTGCCAGCTGTAGGTACATCTCCATGGACATACATGTCACGGCGGGCCTACCGCCAAACTTACAATGCACTTCGACGGTGCCATCACCTAGGTCCCAGACATTTGAGGTGATCTGCTTTCTTGGTGATGCGGCTTCTTCAATCATCTCGTCGGTTAGCTCGCGCTGTTCTGCCACTTTCTGCTTTCGGGTCTTCACTTTATTTTCATCCTCTGGTTTAGTTGCTACTCAAAGCTTCCTTGCCGTTTACAGTCCTTCTTCGCTTCGCCAATTGCTCGGACGTATTGCACGGCAACTTGAAGTCCTCCACGTCGCTGGCATGTTTCTTGATCCAATTGAGGTAGGGCACTCCGATGATGATGAGCTGCCGATTGACACGCGACACTGCTCCTGCGGCCACCAGGTCATCGAGATGGGATCGAACCAAATGACGCGCGCGGCTTGAGGTGTGCGGCCACACGTCCGCAGGCCACGTAGCGAATTCCCAGCATGTAAGCTGGTCGCGCATGTCGCGCAAGCGCTTGAAACGTTTAACCGCCATCGCGCACCTCAGTACCAACACTCACCGGACTGCTGCGATACGCGATCGGGTCAAGCCCGCGCTTGAACTGTTTGAGATCGCTCAGCCGAATGAGCCGCTTGCCAGAGCTATCGCGAACGCTTGGGAGGCGCCCGCTATCTGTATATTTGCGCACTGAATTCGGCGAGCGGTCGAGAAACGCACAAGACGCTGTGATGCCGAGAAGAGAATCATTGTCGGTCGTTATCGTCGTAATAGTTTTTCTCACCACGCTTTGCTCCTTAGGAACTGAGCGGGGCACGACAAAGCGAACCGCGCTAGTTCCACTGGTGGAAGTGGATGTGCTAGCGGCGTGTCGCGCGTCGTCTTGGCTTGCGATTTCGCCGGCGCCGAACGAAGCCGGCGCTGTTGTCTGTCCGTCGCTCTTGCTCTTAGCGCTGTCGGGTACGGCGCCCGCTCAGGCTATCGCTGAGCGTGTTGGTAGGGTGTTAACCCTGGCACCAGCAAAGCAGTTCGAAGGTGCCAAGTCAATGGGTGTTACCGCAGTGCAGCAAAAACCGCCGACTTGGCGCAGCCTCGGTAGGCCCTGTGAGCGGATGCCTGGTGTGCCCGTGCGTGCGTAGGGCGGGCGATCGGCGCAAATGGCTACCCGAGTGCGGGCCCCACGAGTGCCAACGGCGCCGGGCGCCGGCCGATGGCCCGCGCCGGGCAGCCACCGGTAACAGCGACCGGTGCAGGGTTGCGTACCAACCCTTGTACCAAAGGTGCCCGCCAAAGCGTCAATTTGTCGCTTTTTACAGGTCCGTGGTGCTGGTGCTGAGTGATCCTCAAAGTCTACAATTCATGTGGTTTGCCGTTGCACTGGCGTAGCATCGCCGTGCGCGGTGTGACACTTGAAAACCGGCATCGGAGCAATCCGATCGTGGGTTCGAATCCCACCCTCTCCGCCACTTCTTGCTCCGCGGATTTCATGGACCTCATGGAGGCCAAGGTGCCGAGACGCGACTTCTGCCGCAGCTTCGAGGCAGCGCTCTGCGCCCTGCTGCTCCTGTGCGCGGCAGTCTCGCCAACCATCGCCGGCGACAGCAAGCATCTGAGCTCGATACTGATCGTGGCCCGCACGGACCTGCCGGATTCGAATTTCTCCGACTCGGTCGTGCTGGTGATGAACAACCTCGCCGACGGCCCGGTCGGTATCATCATCAACCGCCCCACCGAGATCCCCGTGGCGCACCTGTTCCCCGATCTGAAGCGCCTCGCACAGCTTCACGACAAGCTCTATTTCGGGGGGCCCGTGGACCTCGATTCCGTCTGGTTCCTGTTTCGCGCAGCGACTCCTCCCGAGCATGCGATCGAAGCCTGCGCAGGTGTCTACCTGAGCGCGGACCGCGCTCTGCTGCTGCGCCTGCTCGGGCGCGACAAGCCCATGGACGGCCTGAAACTCTTCCTCGGCCACTCGGGCTGGGCGCCGGGTCAACTCGAAGCGGAGATCGACCACGGCGATTGGACTTCAAAGCGTGCCGACTCCGATGCGATCTTCAATGGTCAGGTCGAACGTCCCTGGCCCTCGCCGCAGACGAGGTCGGGGCACAGCACCTGAGAGAGCGCCACGGCGGAGAAACGACGCAATCACGCCCGATTCGAGGATTGACGGCTCCGGGGGGGAGGGCGGTATATAGCTGAAAGGGAAACTGCTCCTCGCTGCGGCGGGATATCCACCGCCCTCGGACCATTCAAACCATTCATCGGACCGCTCGGGACGATCTCCTTCGCTCCCGTTGCCGGTATCGATGGGCGATTCACCCCCGCGCGAGCCCCGCGACTTGCGCACGCCGACGATGCGCATTGGCCGAGCCGCGATCGGCGCCGGGGTGTTGCCTGGCAGAGGTGTGTCTATACGAAATAAATATATAAATTTATCAACAAGTTACACAGGTAATATACTGCTAGTTCTAATGTTACCGCGAGCTCGTCAATGAGCGGGCAGCGTCAGTATCCAATTCAACAGCGCGCGCAGATCCTGCTCGCGGACCTTCACCGGGGGCATCGGCACCGGACCCCAGGCTCCCACCGTGCCGTTCAGGATGTTGCTGGCCAGCTCGCTTTGCGCGTGCGGATCGCTCCGATACCGATCGGCGATTGCCTGAAATGAGGGTCCCTTGAGCGTCTGCTCTTGCGCATGACACTGCTGACAGTGGTATTTGTGCACGAGCCGCATGGCTTGCTGGTAGCTGATGGGCTCGTCCGCGTGCGCTGCAGCTGCGACGAGCATCGAAAGGACGCAAAGGGCGGCAGGGACATGCGCTCTCATGACCAAGCTCCATGGATTTATGAGTGTCTTCTGGCTTAGATTATATCGGCAATCGCTGCACCACCGCCCGCGGCTTCGTAGGACCGGGGCGCAAGCGGCGATGCGACAACCGGGATGACGGTGTCGGCCGGGCGGCGGCGCGACATAAGTTCAATCAAAGCGCGGCTCGTTGAACACTTCGGCGCTTGCGGGCGATTGCGGGCGCTCCTGCGCGGCAGTGCGCCAAGCGCGCCATGGCGGCGCGCCGTGCAGGCGCGCACCGCGCACCGTGCGCGGCTGAATTTCCATCCCACGGGCGACGATCGAGGGTATCCGAGAGCATGTGTGCAAGTAAGGTGGCCGAAGGTGGCGAGCGCGGATGGATCATTCCGATCGGCGGCGCCGAGGAGAAAGAGAGCTCCCCGCAGATCTTGCAGCGATTCGTCGAGCTCGCGGGCGGGGACCGTGCCGACATCGTCATCCTGCCGACGGCGAGTCTTGCGAGCAGCACGGGATCGCGCTACGAGCACATCTTCAGCGACATGGGTGCGCGGCGCGTCGTGTCGCTCGACTTCGACACGCGGCGCGACGCGCAAGAGCCGGGCCGGCTCGAGCGGCTCAGGCAGGCGAGCGGTGTGTTCTTCACCGGCGGCAATCAGCTTCGGCTCTCGACCTTGATCGGCGGCACCTCCGTGGCCAAGTCGGTGCGGCAGATGAACGCCGCGGGAATTCCGGTCGCCGGTACCAGCGCCGGTGCGGCGTTCTTGTGCGAGCACATGATCGCGTTCGGCGATGAGGGCAGCACGCCCATCGCCGGCTCGGTTCGGCTCGCGCCGGGCCTGGGGCTCACCAATCGTTTCATCATAGATCAGCACTTCCGCCAGCGCGATCGGCTCGGCCGTTTGCTGACCGCGCTCGCTTACAATCCGTTTGCGGTCGGTATCGGTCTCGATGAGGATACGGCGGCGCTCATCAGCCCGGACAACACGCTGGAAGTGGAGGGCTCCGGGGGCATCACCGTGGTGGATGCGGCCGAGGTGCAGTTCTCTTCCATGGATCAGGTCGAGGAGGGACGTCCGGTGTGCCTGCTCGGGGTGAAGCTGCATGTGTTGGCGCGCGGTGCCACCTTCAACTTGCATTCGCGGCGCGCCGACGCCGGTTCGCTGATTCAATCGAAGCGCTGATATGGCCAGTTCGTTGTCAAGAGGGCGAGCGTCTTTCTCACGGTTTTCGCGATCCAAGTGTTAAGAACTGAAGAATCAACAGCGCAAGGGACACGCGACGCGAGAGCATTGGTGAGCGACGATGATCATGCTGATATCCGCGGGTTGGTTACCGCATTTCATTTGTCCGTCGCGGGGCTGCCTCGCTCTAGTGTCGGGGATCATCACGCGGATGCCCACATAGCGCTTTCGAGGATTCCCCTCATCGGTGCTCGCGCATCGCGTGACCCGTGCGTTGTCGGTTCGATGGTGGTGAAGATTGCTGGGTGCTGTGACCTCCTGCTTGCAATGGGTCTCAATGCTGCTGAGTGCTCATGCGATCGGTTTGACCTGGCGGGCGATGTCCCAGACGAAGGCCGAGAGTTCGCGCGCGATCGCCACACAGATCTTGTTGAGCGCGAGCTTGCGCGTCGAGAGGTGTCGGTAGCGCCGGGCGAGGCGCAGTTGCGCTCGCCAGGCGATCTCGCGCACCGCCTTGGGTTGACCTTCCTGACGCACTTGCAGGACTCGGCTCAGCCGGGCCGGGAAGCGGTAATTCCAGGCCGCCTCCACCAGCACACGCCGGGCGTGGCTGTTGCCCGTCTTGGTGATCTCACCCTGGCGGCGCGTGGACCCGCTGGAGTGCTCCGAGGGCACCAGGCCCAAGAACCCCATCAGCTCGCGCGCTCGAGCGAAGCGGTGAAAGTCGCCAATCTCCGCCACCAGCGTCACGGCGGCGATCAGATCGATGCCGCGCAGACTCATCAGCGCCTCGACCACCGGACGCATGCGCCAGTGCTCGAGTTGCGCACGCAGCGCCTCGGTCAAGCGGTCCACGCGATCTTGGGCCTCGCGCACCGCGCTGCGGTACTCGGCGAAGGCGATATCCTGCGCAGGCTGTGCAAAAGACACTTCCGCCAGATAACGCTCGTGCGCCGCAGTCCAGGAGCTCTTGCCCGTATAGCGATGCCCATGACGCAGCAGCAGTGCCTTGAGCTGCTGGCGTGCCTTGAGCCGCGCCCGCACCGCATCCTCCCGGCTGCGCGACAAATCGCGCAGCGCCTCATCACGCTCATCGGGAATCGTTACGCTGACCAGCTCCCCGGCCCGTGCGCCGCGCGCCAGCAGCAGCGCATCGCGCCGATCGGTCTTGATCCGATCCCCGGGCCGCCGCGCAATCTTCGCCGGCGCGATCACCTCGCAGGCATAGCCGTGCGAGCGCAGCTGTCGGGCCAGCGTGTAGCCGCACGGACCCGCCTCGTACACGATCTCGAGCTCCCGGGCTCGACCCAACCGACCCAATGCTTTGCACAACGCCGACCATTGCGGCGCCACGGTACCCACAAAGCGCGGCGGCTCCCGACCTGCCGGCGCTACCCCCATCGCGATGGAGTCTTTGTGCACATCCAATCCGACAAACGAAGTGATAATCTTATCCACGGTCTGCCTCCTTTGACTTGGCAGCAGTCGCCCTCGGGCGCTCTGCATGTGGCTCGGCGCACCCCAGTGCGCAACCCACGATACCGGGAGGCAGACCTCTTCTCCTCAATCTTCCCAACTACGCCTGACTGCCGATACCTGTCAGGCCATATTGTCTAGCAGCGTCAAGAAAAAGGGGACCAGGAGATGCGCATCCTCGAACGCAACGTCTACGTGGGCCCCTCGATGCATGCCCACTTCCCGGTGATCAAGCTGCTGCTCGACCTCGGGCCTCTGGAGCAATGGCCGAGCGGCCGCTTGGGGCCGGCCTACGTCGATGCGCTGATCGCGGCGCTGCCCTCGCTCGCGGAGCACGGCTGCTCGTATCGCGAGCCGGGCGGCCTCATCCGCCGCTTGCGCGAAGGCGAGGGCACGTGGCTCGGCCACGTGCTCGAGCACGTGGCCATCGAGCTGCAGAACGTGGCCGGCGAGGAGGTGTCCTTCGGCAAGACGCGCAGCACCGATGTACCGGGTGTCTACACCGTGGTGTACGAGTATGCGCAGCGCGATGAGGGCATTGCCGCGGGGGAGCTCGCGATCGAGCTGCTCTGCGCCCTGCTGCCCGAGGAGCTCCGCCCGCCCGGCATCGTGGCCGCGGACTGGAGCTGGCGGGAGAAGCGCGACGACTACATCCGCTACGCGCAGCGCCGCGCCCTCGGACCCTCGACCGCTTCCCTGGTCAAGGCGGCGCAGGAGCGCCATATCCCGTGGCTGCGCCTCAACGAGCAGAGTCTGATCCAGCTCGGCCACGGCAAGTATCAGCAGCGCATCCAGGCGACGGTGACCAGCCGCACCAGCCACATTGCCGTCGAGCTCGCGCAGGACAAGGAGGAGACCAACAAGATCCTGGTCAATTGCGGCCTGCCCGTGCCTCGGCAGGAGCTGGTGCGCTCCGCCGAGCGCGCCGTGCGCGCCGCCGAGCGGCTCGGGTATCCGGTGGTGACCAAGCCCTATGACGGCAACCACGGCCGCGGCATATCCATCGGCCTCGGCACGGCGGAAGAGGTACGCGCGGGCTTTGCCGCGGCCGCCGAGCACTCGAGCTCGGTCATCGTCGAGACCTATCTGCGGGGCGACGATCACCGCTTGCTCGTCGTCGACGGCCAGTTGATCGCCGCCACCCGGCGCACGCCGGGGCGAGTCGTCGGCGACGGCATCCACACGGTTCGCGAGCTCATCGACATCGTCAATCAGGATCCGCGCCGCGGCGTCGGTCACGAGAAGGTGATGACGCGCCTCGAGCTCGATGCGCAGGCCGAGACGATGCTCGCGCGCCAGTCGCTCAGCGCCGATTCCAGGGTGCCGGCGGGCCAGGTGGTACCCCTGCGCAGCACCGCCAATCTGTCCACGGGCGGCACGGCGACGGACGTCACGGACATCATTCATCCCGACAACCGCGACATGGCGGTGCGCGCGGTCACCGCCATCGGTCTCGACGTGGGCGGGGTCGATTTTCTCTGTCCCGACATCACCGAGAGCTACAAGAGCGTCGGCGGCGGGATATGCGAGGTGAACGCGGCGCCCGGCTTCCGCATGCACGTGGCACCCAGCGAGGGGACGCCGCGCGATGCGGCCGGCCCCGTCATCGACATGCTGTTCCCGCCCGGCGCCCCCTCGCGGGTGCCGATCGCCTGCATCACCGGCACCAACGGCAAGACCACCACCGCGCGCATGCTCGCGCACATCGCCAAGATGGCGGGCTTCACGCCCGGTCTCACCACGACGGATGGCGTGTACATCGACGGTCAGCGCACCGCCGAGGGCGACATGACCGGGCCGGTGGCGACGCGCATGGTGCTCGCCGACCCGAGCATCGACATCGCCGTGCTCGAGGTGGCGCGCGGTGGCCTGTTGCGCGCGGGCATGGGCGTGCCGTTCACCAACGTCGGCGCGGTGCTCAACGTGCAGGCCGATCACCTCGGGCTCAAGGGCGTCGACACGCTCGAGCAGCTCGCGGAGGTCAAGCGCATCGTGGTGGAGGTGGCGCGCGACTGCGCCGTGCTCAACGCCGACGACGAGCATACCATCCGTATGTCGGCTCACACGGAGGCCAAGCATCTGTGCTACGTCACGGTCAATCCGCAGCATCTGGTGGTGCGCGAGCACGTGCGCGCCGGTGGCCGCGCCTGCGCGCTCGAGGCGGGCGTGAACGGTCAGATGATCACCCTGTACGACAAGGGCCGCCACATTCCCCTCATGTGGACCCACCTGATCCCGGCGACGCTCGAAGGACGCGCGATGCACAACGTGCAAAATGCGATGTTCGCGGCCGCGATCGCTTTCTCGCTCGACATCAAGCTGGACGCGATTCGTCAGGCGCTGCGCACGTTCGACAGCACGTTCTTCCAGGCGCCGGGACGCATGAATGTGTTCGACGAGCATCCATTCAAGGTGATATTCGACTATGCCCACAACGCGCACGCCGTGGGTGCCATGGCCGATCTCGCGGCGCGCCTCGATGTGCGCGGCCGGCGCATCGTGGTGGTGGCCGGCCCCGGAGATCGGCGCGACGAGGACATCCGGGCGATCGCCGAGAGGGTTGCGGGCCGCTTCGATCACTACATCTGCCGCCGGGACGACGGCCTGCGCGGCCGCGGCGAGGATGAGATACCGCGCATGATCGCCGCGACCTTGTGCGAGCGCGGCGTGCCGCAGGAGGCGATCGAGGTCATTCCAGACGAGCAGGCATCGATCGATGCCGCTCTTCGCATGGGTCGCCCGGGTGATCTGCTGCTCGTGTTCGCCGATGCGCTGACGCGTTCCTGGAAGCAGATCATCAAGTTCAAGCCCGAGGCCTCGGGGGCCGGGGCTGCCGAGGCGGTGCGAGCCGCGGCGGCGCCCGCCGCCGCCTTGCGGCCGGCGCCGGCGTACCCATCCGCCGCGCCCGCCGCCCCGCTCGCCGCCGCGCCCGCCGCCGCGCCCGCCGCTGCGCCCGCCGCCGCGCCCGCGCCGGTCGGCGACTTCCTGGGCACGGACGATGCCGCGCTCGAGGCCCAGGGGTTCGTGCGCGAGGAGCGCGGGCTGCGCTTCGTGGGCGAAGCCGCGGATTGAGCCGATGACCGAGGCCGAGCCCAACTATGGATTTCTGGACTCGCGCCGGCTGATGGGTTCGAATCGCTACTTCGCGGGGGCCGCGGTCACGCTGACGCCGCGAGGCCGTGCCGCGGGCGACGGCCGCGCCCTGGACGCATGGGCGGCGCGCGTGCGCTCCATGGCGGCCACGCTCGGGTGGTCCGATCCGATGCCGCTCATCGATCGGCGCTCAACGGGCACGTTCCTGGTGTTTCGGTCGCCTCCCGATCTGCAGATGACGGCGACCGAGCTCTCCGAATGGGCTTGGGAGCGCGCCGCCGCCGAGGCCGGCGAGGCTGCCTTCGAGATTGCGCATCCCTGGGGGGATGATGCACGGGCGGCGCTCGCGGCTCTTGCCGCGCGGGAGCAGCGTCCTGCAATCGCGGCGTTGCGCGCGGCCGCCGCTCGCCGCGGCGTGTCGCTGCTCGAGGATGACGAGGAGATTTCCCTCGGCGGCGGCACCGGTGCACGCACCTGGCCTCGCGCCGCCCCGCCGGCGCTCGACCAGGTGCCGTGGAGTGTCCTGCACGACATTCCCACGGCGCTCATCGCCGGCAGCAACGGCAAGACGACCACCGTGCGCCTGCTCGCCGCCATGGCCCAGGCCGCCGGCCTCACGCCGGGATTCTCCTGCACCGAGGGCGTTTTCGTGCGCGGCTGTGCCATCCACCTCGGGGACTATTCAGGTCCGGTGGGCGCGCGCACGGTGCTGCGCGATTCGCGGGTGACGACCGCCGTGCTCGAGACCGCTCGCGGCGGCATCCTGCGCCGCGGGCTGGCGGTCGAGCGTGCCGATGTCGCCGTGGTCACCAACATTCGCGCCGACCATCTCGGCGAGTACGGCATCGAGACCGCGGACGACCTGGCGGAGACCAAGCTGGTCGTCGCCCGCGCACTGGGCCCGGGCGGCACCCTGGTGCTGAACGCCGACGATGCCGTGCTGATGGCTGCCGTGAAGCGCTTGCCGCATGCGGCCGCGGCCCGCAAGGCCCTGTTCGCGGCCGATCACGACCATCCGGCCTTGCGCGCCCTGCGCGAGGGCGGGGGCGCCACCTGCGGTGTTCGGGGCGGTCGCCTCATGCTCTGCCACCAGGGAGTGGAGCGTGAGGTGGGGGCGGTCGCGGCGCTGCCGCTCACTCTGGGCGGGGCGGCGGCCTACAGCATCGCGAACCTGTCCGCCGCGGCCCTGGCGGGTCTGGCGATGAGCCTGCCCGTCGGGGCCATCCTCGACACCATGAGACGCTTTGGCTCCGATCCGCTGGACAACCCCGGCCGCCTCGAGCGCTGGTATTACCGCGGAGCGCGCGTGCTGGTCGATTATGCCCACAATCCGGACGGGCTCGAGCAGCTGCTGCGCACCGCGCGGGCACTCGAGCCGTCGCGGCTTCTGCTGCTGCTCGGTCAGGCCGGCAATCGCGACGATGATGCGATCGCGCAGCTGGCGCGCACGGCGGCTCAATTCTCCCCCGAGCGGGTGGTGATCAAGGAGCTTCCGCGCATGCTGCGCGGGCGGGCGCCGGGCGAGGTGCCGGCCCTGCTGCAGCAGGGGTTGCTCGCGGCCGGCCTCCCGCCCGATCGCATATACTGTGAGCCGGATGAGGAAATGGCCGCGCGCGGCTTGCTGGCCGCAGCCCAGACGGGCGACGTCATCGTGCTTCCAGTGCATACCCGGGAGGTGCGGGAGCGTATACACGCCGCTTTGGGTGCCGCAACGGCGGATTGATGGGCATGACTCGAATCACATCCTGGACCGATTCCGGCCGCCGCGCCGCAGGAAAACCTCGGCCAATGACCTCCATCACGCCATGCCGCAGCCGGCCGTGACCACAATGGCACGGTCGAGGTGCTGCGCTGCAGCCTGGGTGTGAGCGGATATGCGGGCATTGAGAAAATCCGCGTTGATCGGGCTCTTGGGGTGGGGGGTAATGACGTCCAGCCTCGCCGCGGACCAGTCCTTTGGGGACCGCATCGAGATGCTCGACTGGTCAGACCCGCAGCGCGCCGAGAAGATGATCGACGCCCCGGCGCTCGGCAAGGCCCGGGACTCGGACGTGCAGTTCCTGGAAGTGCGCGGCATGGTCTATGCCGACGTGCGCCGCGACGCGGACGTCGATGCCACCATCGCCCGGCTGCAGACGCTGGCGGACGACGGCGACCAATCCGCCGCGCTGGCCGGGCACTACGTGAAGGCGTACTCCCTGTACCAGCGCGAACAGTACTCGGCCGCCAGCGACGAGCTGAACCACATCGACATGCAGGCGATCGCCAGCGACACGGAGACCTACCGGGTGTCGATCCTGCGCGGCAATACGCTGCGCACCTTGGGGCAGCCGGAGTCCGCGCTGCCCTTTCTCGAGGAGGCCCTGGACGTCGCGCGCGACATGCACGACGATCAGCGCACGCTGCATGCGCTGCTGTCGCTGTCGCGCATCTATACCAACACCAAGGATTACGACCGCGCCTCCGCCGAGATCGAGAGCGCACGCAATCTCGCGCTCACTCTCGGCGATGAGGCCGGTCTCACCGAGGTCGAGATACGGGCGTCGGACATCGCCGATCGGCGCGGCGATCACGCCGCCGAGCGCCGTGCCAGCCTTGCGGCGCTCGAGCATGCGAAGCTTTCGGGCAGCGACAAATGGGTCGCCCGCGCTTCGGTGAACCTCGGCGATTCCTATCTGAAGACCCGTGATTACGCCGAATCGCTCAAGTACTCCAAGCTGGCGCTGCCGCTCGCCGTGGAGGTGCTCGGTAATGGCGAGACGACGATCGCCTCTTTCAACGAGGGTCTCGCCTACATCGGTCTCGGCAACATCAAGCTCGGCGAGAAGCTCGCGGAGGGCGCGATCGCGGAGGCTGTCGGGGGCGACAACTTGCCGGATGCCGAGGAGCTGCTGCGCGAGTATGCGGACGGGCTCGAGCATGCGGGCTATCTGATGATGGCCATCCAGGCCTATCACCGCTACGACCAGATGGGGCAGAAGATCATGACGAGCGCGCGTCAGCGCGCGTTTCTCGAGCTGTCGGCCAAATTCGACGACGAGCGCCGTGCCCGCGAGCTCGAGCTGTTGCGCCGCGACAATGCGCTCAAGGCGGCCGAGATGCGCGCACAGAAGCTGCGGCAGCAGTTCATCATCGCCGGAGCGCTGTTCGTGACCTGCATCTGCGCGGCCCTGATCTGGGCGTTCGCGCGGGTGCGCAAGGCGAACGATCGACTGCGCTTCAACAGCGAGCGCGACGCACTGACGGGGTTGCGCAACCGGCGCTACTTCAACGAGCACGTCCTGAGCGTCGAGGGCACGCACCCGATCGGCGGCTGCGTGCTGCTCGCCGATCTCGATCATTTCAAGCGCATCAACGATACCCAGGGACACCCGGCCGGGGACGCGGTGCTGGCCACGGTGAGCCACCGGCTCTCCGCGGCTTTGCGGGAGAGCGACAAGCTCGTGCGCTGGGGCGGAGAGGAATTCCTCGCGGTTCTCGATCCGATCACCCCGGAGCAGGCGGACCGGACCGTGGAGCGGCTGCTGAACGCCGTGCGGCGCGATCCGGTGCTGTGGAACGGACAGGCCATCAAGTGCACGATCTCGATCGGCTATGCCTGCTTTCCCATGCCGGGGTCGCAGATGCCCATCTCGCTCGAGAGCGCGATCGGGCTGATCGACAAGGCGCTCTACGAGGCCAAGCGCAGGGGGCGCAATCGGGCATGCCTGATCAGCGCCGTGAGCGCGCACAACAAGCAGGAGCTCACCATCATTTGCGACGAGTTCGAATCGGCGGCCGCCGATCAGCGGATCCAGCTCGTCGACATGGGCACCGCCGCGTAACGGCGCCATGAGCTCGGCGATCAACGCCGTTTCCGTGCCTCTCACGGGATGGCAGCCCACCGCATCCGGCGAGGCGCAGCTCGAGCTGCAGAGCGTGCGCGCGCACCGCCCGGCGCTCGAGATGCGCTTCGATTTCAAGGGCGGCAAGGGCTTCGTGGTGGCGCGGCAGGCGTTCAAGCTCACGATGCCGAGCGAATATGCGGTCAGCTTTCGCTTGCGGGGCCGCGCGCCGGTGAACGACCTCGAGCTCAAGCTCGTCGATGAGAGCGGGCTCAACGTCTGGCGTCACGTATACAAGGACTTGAGACTGCCATCGCGCTGGAAGCGCTTCGCGGTGGATGACCGACAGATCGATTTCGCGTGGGGCCCCGCGAGCGGCAGCGCCCTTGCGCGGCTCGGATTCATCGAGCTCGCCATCGTGGCGGGCGAGGGAGGTGCGGGCAGGGTTTGGATCGCCGATCTCGACATTCATGACCTGAGTCCGGCGCATCCGCCCACCGCCCGCGCCTCGAGCGAGCAGCCGGGGGCCGAGGCCGCCGGCGCTCTGGCGGGCCGGGCATGGAAGCCGCAGCCCACGGATGCCAGGCCCTGGATCGAGATCGACTGCACGGCGGCGCGTACTCTGGGTGGAATGATCATCGATTGGCAGCAGACGGCGCCGCCAAGCGGCTTTCGGGTGCGGGTGTCGAACAGCGGTCGGCGCTTCAGGACCGCGTACCGGGCCGCCCGCGCCGGGGGCGCGCGCAGCTACCTGTATCTGCCCAATCTGCGCGCGCGCTTCGTGCGGCTGGATCTCGAGCATCCCTGCGCGGGCGCCTCGCTGCGGCTCGAGCCGTTCGCGTTCTCGCGCTCGATCGACGCCTTCTGGTACGCCCTCGCAGCAGGCGAGACGCGCGGCTGGCATCCGCGCTGGCTGCATCGACAGCAGAGCGAATGGACGCCCATCGGAACTTCTCACGGCACCGAGTGCGCGCTCATGAACACCGACGGCATGGTCGAGGCGCGCGAGGCGTCGTTCTCGATCGAGCCGATGCTGCTCGTCGGGCACCGGCTCATCACCTGGGCGGACGTCGTGCTTCGCCAGGAGCTCGAGTCGGGGTGGATGCCGGTGCCGCGCACCGTCTGGTCCGACGAGGGCTGGCAGCTGGTGATTGAGGCCGAGAGCACCGTGAACGGTATCCTGCGCGTGCGCTATCGGTTCCACAACCGCTCCGCACAGCCGCTGGCCGCTCGCTTGTTCATACTGGTGCGGCCGTTTCAGGTCACGCCGCCCTGGCAACACTTTCGCAACGCTGGCGGCGTGAGCCGCCTGCGCCATCTGGTGTGGCGCGACGGCATTCTGAGGGCCGACGACACGGCGCGCATCGCGCCCTCGAGCGCACCGACGGGCTTCGCTGCCTTCGCCTTCGACGAGGGACCGATCGCCTGGTACCTGACCGCGGCGGGGCTGCCCCCGCGCGCCGAGGTGCACGATGAGTTCGGCTTCGCCAGCGCGGCGTTCGAATTCGCCCTGACGGTGAGCGCCGGCGAGAGTGCCGAGCGCGGGCTCGAGTGCTCGGCGCCCGATGCTCGCCGGATGGCGCACGAGGCGCCCTTCGACTGGGGGCGCGAGCTGCGCGTGCGGCAGTTCGAGGCCAACGATTGGGGCACGCAAGCGATCCGCGCGGCGCTCACCGCGACGGCGCACATCCTGGTGACGCGATCGGGAGCGGCTCTGCAGCCCGGCCCGCGCCGCTACACGCGGTCGTGGATTCGCGACGGCGCCATGATGAGCGCGGCGCTGCTGCGCATGGGGCACGCCGGCGAAGTGGCCGAGTTCATCCGCTGGTATGCGCCCCATCAGCGGGCGGACGGCTTCGTTCCTTGCTGCGTCGATCGGACCGGCACCGACTGGCTGGTCGAGCACGACAGCCATGGCGAGCTGATCGCGCTCATCGCGGACCATCATCGGTTCACGGCCGACGGCGCCTTGCTCGAGCAATCCTGGGTTTTCGTGCAGCGCGCCGCCGAATGCATCGAGAAGCTATTGGAGGCCGATGGTCTGTTGCCGATTTCCGCCAGCCATGAGGGCTACCTCGCCCAGCCCGTGCACTCGTACTGGGACGACTTCTGGGCGCTGCGCGGGCTGCTCGACGCGGCCGAGCTCGCGCGCTCGACCCGCCGGGAGGGCGACGCGCGGCGCTGGTCGATGCTCGCGGGCCGGCTGGCTCGATCGCTGTTCGCCTCGATCGAGGCGACGCGTGCGCGGCGGCAGCTCGATTTCATTCCCGGCAGCGTCGAATGGGCGGACTTCGACCCGACCGCCACGGCGAATGCGATCTACCTCCTCGATGTGCCCGACGGTCTCGACCGCCGGGCGCTGGAGCGCACCTTCGACAAGTATCTCGCCGACTGGCGTGCGAAGCGCGCCGGGGCGGCGGCGCCCAATTACACGCCGTACGAGATCCGCATCATCGGCGCGCTGGTGCGTCTCGGACGGCGCCAGGCGGCGCTCGAGCTGTTGCGGTTCTTCCTCTCGGATCGGCGTCCGCCGCCCTGGAACCAATGGCCGGAGATCGCGTGGCAGGACCGCAGCGCACCCGCCCACGTCGGGGATCTGCCGCATACCTGGATCGCCGCCGAATACGTCCTCGCGCTGCGCAGCCTGTTTGCCTACGAGCGCGGGTCCGATCTCATCCTGGGCGCCGGACTCGCGCCGGAATGGATCGAGGATGCGGGTGTCGCCGTGCGCGAGCTGCCGACGCCGTTCGGTCCGTTCAGCTATACGCTGCGGCGGGTGGATGAGCGCACCGTGCGGTTCACCTTCGCCGGCTCGACTCCCGCGAGGCTCATCCTGCGTCCCCCGCTTGCAGCCCCGCTGCGCACGGCTCTCGTCGATGGCCGCGCCATCGCGAGCGTGGAGCCCGACTCGCTCACGCTGACGCACGTTCCGGCCGAAGTGATCTGCATCTCGGAGTGAGGGCACCGCCCGTATCCTCGCTGCGCAAACCGTGGCAGAGTTCCGGGCGTGAGCAAGCGCGCCAAACCCGCCTCCCGCCTCCCCGCCGAGGGCGAGGCCGGCCATTCGGGCCTGGCACACCAGGTAGGGTCCTTGACGCGGGCGGTCTTCGGCTCGCCGGCGGGCAAGGCGCTCGCCATCCTGATCGTTGCGCTGGTGATCGTGGTGGGCGCCACGGCCTATGGACAGATTCGCCTCAACGGCTGGAACAAGCCCTTCTTCGATGCGATGTCGCGCCGCGATCTGCGCGGCTTTCTGTTCGAGCTCGGCGTCTTCTTCGTGATCGCCGGCTTCCTGCTGGTGCTCAACGTCGTGCAGCGCTGGCTGGTCGAGATGCTGGAGCTGCGACTGCGCGAGGGACTCGTGCACAGCCTGCTCGAGGACTGGATGCAGCCGCGCCGGGCGTTCTGGCTCGCCAATGCGGGCACGATCGGGGTCAATCCCGATCAACGCATGCACGAGGATGCGCGCCACCTCACGGAGCTGTCCGCCGATCTCGGCATCGGTCTGCTGCAGGCATCGATCCTGTTCGCGACTTTCGCGGGCGTGCTGTGGGGGCTGTCGACCGAGTTCAGCTTCCGTGTCGGCGATCGCGACTATGCCATCCCCGGCTTCATGCTGTGGGCCGCGATCATCTATGCGAGCGCCGGCTCTCTCCTCAGCTACTGGGTGGGGCGCGGCCTCATCGGGCGCAACGCCGATCGCTATGCTCGCGAGGCCGATCTGCGCTTCTCGCTGGTGCGCGTCAACGAGCACGTCGATGCGATCTCGCTGGCGGAAGGGGAGAGGGACGAGAAGCGGCGCATCGAGCTCAACCTCTACAACGTGCTGGCGGCGACTCGGCGCATCGTCTGGGGGCACACCAATCTCACCTGGGTGACCGCGGGCTTCGGCTGGGTCACCATCGTGGCACCGATCCTCGTGGCTGCGCCCCTGTATTTCATGGGCAAGATCTCCTTCGGCGGCCTGATGATGGCTGCCGGTGCATTCACCCAGGCGCAGTCCTCGCTGCGCTGGTTCATCGACAACTTCAGTGCGATCGCCGACTGGCGCGCGACCTTGCTGCGGGTCGCGACCTTCCGCCACGCGCTGCTCACCATCCACGAGCCGCGCGGCTTCGAGAGCCGCATCACCTACGTCGAGGGCGAGCCCGGCGTGATCGAGATCGAGGGATTGAGCATCGTGTCGTCCGCCAACGCCGACATGCTGAAGGAAGACAAGGTGGTCATCGCGGGCGGCGAGCGCACGCTCATCCTCGGTGCGCCGGGGACCGGCAAGACGCAGCTGTTTCGCGCGCTCGCAGGGCTATGGCCGTGGGGCGGTGGCGTGGTCACCCGTCCGCAGGGGGAACAGATCTTCTATCTGCCGCGCGGCACACCCTACCTGCCCCGAGGAACGCTGCGCGAGGTGCTCGCTTATCCGCTGAAGCCTGAGAGCTTCGCTCAACCCGCCTTTGCGCGGGCCCTCTACCGGCTCGGCGTCGAGCGGCTCGCGCTGCTGCTCGATGAGGCGCACCGCTGGGACCGCGAGTTGAGCCAGGACGAGCAGCTCTGCCTGGTATTCGCCCGCATCCTGCTTCAGAACCCGCCCTGGGTGCTGATGGACGGCACCCTCGGCACCCTGGATGACGATGTGCTCGCGCTGGTGATGGATCTATTCACCCGCGAGCTCAAGCATGCCGGCATCATTCACATCGGCGGACCCGGGGAGGCGCATCCTCTGTTCTCGAGGGTGGTGCACCTCGTCAAAGGACCTCGCGCCGCTTCGAGGTTCGCGCAAGAATCCGGGGCGAGAGGATGAGGCGATCGGCAGTCGCTTGCTGGGCGAGACGCCTCGCTCCCTGGCTGCTGGCGCTGGCGCCCTGGGGGGCCGGCGCTCAGGGCCTCGACTTTCACGCCCCTGCCTCGGCCGATGATCCGGCGGCGCCCGCCCTCATGCGCGATCTGGCCGAGCGGGTCCTGCCGGTCTATCAGGACTCCGACGCCGACCGTTACCTGGCGAACCTGTCGGCGATGCAGTTGATAGCGGGTGACTATGCGGCGGCGGACGCCTCTCGGCAATCGCTGCGCGAGCGGCGTGCCCAATCCGGCGAGCCGGCCGGCAGCGGCACGATCCTCGATATCTTCGCGCGCGCGAAGGCCGTGCAGGGGCAGACCCACGCGCCCTTCGCGCAGACCTTCGCGAAGGCATACCAGGACGTGGTCGCGCACCTGGACGATCATGACGCCTACGCCGTGGCGCAGTGGCTGCAGACTCCGCCGCAAGTCGCACGAGAGGGCCTGCAGACGTTGCTATCCCGGCAGCGGTCCGTGGACACCATCAGCGAGGATGATGCGATCAAGCTGCTCTGGGCCTACGCGTACTACGACGCCTATCGCGCCCTCGCCCCGCTCGTGGCACCGCTCATCGCGGCGGACGATGCGCGGCGCTACGCCACGGACAATGAGGTGCTCATCAGGGTGCGCGGCCGGCCGACCATTCACGTGCATGCGGTCCGGCCGAAGAGCGCCTCCGGGCCGCTCCCGTCCCTGCTCGAGCTGTCGCTCGATCCGTCCCGCAATCTCGCCCTGGAATACGCCGCGCACGGCTACGCGGGCGTCGCGGCCTACGTGCAGAGCGGCCGCAATTTCGTGCCGTACCAGCATGACGGCGCGGCGGCGCGCGCCGTCATCGATTGGATCGCCCGGCAAGGCTGGAGCGACGGCCGGGTGGCGATGATCGGGGAGGGCTACTCGGGCTTCACCGCCTGGGCGGCCGCGGCGCAGGCGCCCGCCGCGCTCAAGGCCATCGCGACCTCCGCCCCGAGCGCACCGGGGATAGACGCGCCCATGTCCGGAGGCATATTCCAGAACTCCGCCTACCGGTGGTCGCTCGAGGTGAGGAACAGCCGTCCCGCGCTCGATCAAATGTTCTCGGACGATGCCGTCTGGCGCGCCCTCAACGAGAAGTGGTACCGCAGCGGCCGGCGCTACCGGGACCTCGGGCGGCTGTTCGGCCGACCCGATCCGATCTTCATCCGCTGGCTCAATCATCCGAGCTACGACCGCTTCTGGCAGACGATGATTCCTTATGCGGCGCAGTTCGGGCGCATCGCCATCCCGGTGCTCACCACGACGGGCTATTTCGATGCCAGGGAGCCGGCCGCGCTCTATTACTTCTCGCAGCAGCATCGCTATAACGCCCACGCCGATCACACCCTGCTGATCGGGCCGTATGACGATGCGGTCATCCGTCACGGCTCGCTGACCTCGGCGGTGATGCGCGACTACGAGGTCGACGCGGTGGCTCGCCTGGATTTGCGCGAGCTGCGCTACCAGTGGCTCGATCACGTGCTGAAGGACGGCCCGCTGCCCGCGCAGCTGACGGATCGGGTCAACTACGAGGTGATGGGTGCGAACGAATGGCGCCACGCGAGCTCCCTCGCGGCGCTCGGCGCAACTCCACAGAGGTTCTATCTGGATACCGCCGCCTCGGGCGACGGACATCGGCTGTCCGGGCGCAAGAGCTCCAGACTCGCCGCGATCACGCAAACGGTCAGCCTGACCGATCGATCGGACGCGGGCTGGCTGCCGCCCTCGGATCTCATCAGCCAGAGCCTGGTCACGCGCAACGCCGTGCTGTTCGCCAGCGCCCCCCTGCCGAAGAGCGTGCAGTTGAGCGGTCTTTTGAGCGGACATCTCGATTTCGTGGTCAACAAGATGGACATGGACTTGAACATCGCTCTGTACGAGCTCAAGGCGGGCGGAGATTATCTGCGCCTGTTCGACCCCGCCTTCGAGCTGCGCTTAAGCTATGCGCAGGACCGCGTGCATCGTCATCTGCTGAAGGCCGGGGAGCGCCAGCAGATCGCCTTCACCTGCGAGAGGATGACGAGCCGGCAGCTCGACAAGGGCAGCCGGCTGGTGATGGTCCTGCGCATTGCCAAGCGGCCCGACCGCGAGATCAATTACGGGACCGGACAGGACGTGAGCGAGGAGTCGATCGCGGACGGCAAGGTGCCGATCAAGGTTCGCTGGTTCAACGACAGTTTCATCGAGGCGCCGATGCACGCGCCGACCGCCGCGCACCCGGCGGAGCCGCACGCCCGATAAGCCCTTGGGTGCCGCGCGAGCCTAGCTGGCGCTATAGGGAATGCTTACCGTACCCTGCATGACGGTGCCGGCGTTGTTCGTATAGCCATAGACCAGCTGCAGCGTGCCGCTTGCCGCCCCGGGTGGCAGGTAGGTGAGGGTGAGCTGGCAAAGCGTGCCGTTGCTCACGCTCGCGCAGCTGAAGGTCGCGGGTCCGCTCCAGCCGGGCGGCAGCCCCGTGAGCCCGGAGCTCACCGAGAGTGCGGTTGCGGGGTTGCCGTCGCTGGTCGCGAAGGTGACGGTCACGCTCTGGCTCGTGGCGACGGCGACGGTGAGCGGGCTCGGCAGCACGGTCGCCCCGACGGTGTCGTTCGAGTTGGCCCGATATGCAACGCTCACGGTTCCGGTCTTGGCCAGGCCCGCATCGTTCAGGTAGCTGAATCCGAGCGCGAGCGTGCCGCTGCCCACCACCGTCGGCGCGTAGGTGAGCGGCAGCTGACAGACGCTGCCGTCGCTCACCGTGGCGCAGCTGAACGTCGCGGGTCCGCTCCACCCCCCCGGCAGCGCGGACAGTCCGGAGGTGATCGACAGATCGCTGGCCGGATTGGCGTCATCGGTTGCGAACGTCACGGTCACCGCGGTGCTCGAGCCGGTCAGGACCGCAACAGAGCTCTGGCTCGGCGTTCCCGCGATGGTATCGTTCGTGGTGGCGCGATAGGGAATGTTCAGCGTTCCGGTCTTGGTCTCGTTCGCGTTGTTCTTGTAGCTGTAATCGAGCGTGAGGGTGCCCGCCGCCGCCGCCGGCGGGTTGTAGGTCAATTCGAGTTGACAGGCTGCGCCGCTGCTCAGGCTGGCGCAGGCGAGCGAGCCCGACGTGCTCGTCCATCCCGCCGCAAGCGCGGCCAGGTCGCTGGTGATCGCGAACGCCGTGGCGAGTCGGCCGTCGTCGGTGGTGAACACCACGCTGACGTTCTGCGTGCCCATGCCGACCACCGCGTTGATCTGTCCGCTGGGCGAGGGCGTTGCCGTCACGCTGTCGTTGGTGGTTGCCTCGTACGGCAGATCCAGCGTGCCCGTGCGCGCAGTGCCCGCATCATCCTGGTAGGCATACTCGAGCACCAGCGTTCCACCGCCGAGCGCGGTGGGGGTGTAAGTGAGGTCCAGTTGGCAGCCGTTGCCCGTGCTCACGCTCGAGCAGTTGAGGGAGCCAGCGGCGCTGTGCCAGCCGCTCGGCAAAGCGCTCAAGCTCGATGTGACGAAGAGGTTGGATGCGGGCTTGCCGTCGTCGGTATCGAAGCCGATTGCGACCGCCTGACTGCCGCCCTTGATCGCCGCCGTGATCTGCCCGGCGGGGGACGCCGTCCCGACCACCGTGTTTGCGGGCGCATTGGAGTAGGGGATGTTGAGCGAGCCCATGCGGCTCGCCCCGGTATCGTCGGTGTAGGTGTAGCCGAGAGTGAGCGTCCCGCCGCCCGCCGCCGCCGGGGCATAGGTGAGCATCAGCTGGCAGCCATTGCCCGAGCTCACGATGGCACAGGAGAAGCTCGACGCTGCGCTGCTCCACCCGGCCGGCAAGGTGGTGAGGTCGGTGGTCACGGTGAGGTCGGTAGCAGCGGCGTCGAGCGTGGCGCCGCCGGTGTCGGTGGTGAAGCCGACGCTCACCGATTGCATGCCGGAGCCCACACCGGCATTGATCTGGCCCGTGGGGTATGCCGTGGCGACCACGTTGTTCGCGGCGATCGCCTGGTAGGCGATGTTGATGGTGCCGCCGGGCACCTTCGAGAGCCCTGCATTGTCCACGTAGATGTAGCTGAGCGAGAGCGTGCCGGAGTCGGACGCGCTCGGCATGTAGGTGAGGTTCAATACGCAGCCGCTGCCGCTGGAGACGAGTGGACAAGTGAACGCAGCAGGTCCGCTCCAGCCGGCCGGAAGCGTCCCGAGGCTGCCCGAGATGCCGAATCCGGTGATGGGCAGCCCGTCGCTGGAGTTGAAGCTGATGCTGATCGTCTGGCTCGCGCCGACCGCGACGGACACGGAGGAGGTGCTGGAGCTTGCGAGCACGGTGTCGTCGGTGCCGTTGACGCCGCCTTCCCCGCCGACGCCGCCGGGAGGAGCCGTCGTACCGCCCCCGCTGCCGCCGCCCGTGGTGCCGCCGCCGGTATTGCTCGAGACGCTGGTCGCGCCGTACTCTGAGCCGGCGCTGCTGCTGCCCCAGGGGGAGCTGAAGTCGCAGCCCGACAGCAGCAAGAGCGCGGACGCGGCGAGGAGGACTGTGCGATGTCCAAGTTCCATTTTATCCACCTGAGAAGGGCGTCCGCCAATTCGATCCATCGTCGAATGGGCCCCCAAGTTATTCCGCGAAGCCCGCCTGCGGCGTTAAGCGCGTCACACTATTGCCGCGGGGAGGACTCGCAATTTCCAGCACTTTCCGGAGCCTCGGGCTTTCCCGCAAAATCCAATGCATGATGTTCAATCGAGCGCGACTATGTTCAATGCAGCGACCCATCAAGCCGAGGGCGCGCAGCGCTTCGAGCGATTCGATGTGCATGCGGGCGATCGACCCTCGGGCGCGAGCTTCGCGTCGCGATCGCCCGTGCTCGGCACATCGGGCGCCGCGGGCACCGCGCATCCGCTGGCCACCTTGAGCGCGATCGAGGCGCTGAAGCGCGGCGGCAGCGCCGCGGATGCCGCGATCGCGGCGGCCGCCTGTCTGGGGTTTCTCGAGCCCACCGGCTCCGGTCTGGGCGGGGATTGCTACGCGCTCGTCTGGGATCCGGCGCAGGGCAAGCTTCAGGGACTTGCCGGATCGGGGAAGTCGCCGAGGTCCCTGAGCCTCGAGACGGTGCGCGCGCGCTCGAGGAATGGCGCCATCCCCGCGTACGGCGCGATTTCGGTGTCGACGCCGGGCGTGCTCGATGCGTGGTGGTCGCTGCACCGGCGCTACGGCAAGCTCGCCTGGAAGGCGCTGTTCGATGCGGCAATTCATTTCTGCGAGCGCGGCGCGCCCGTTGCGCAGATCGTGGGCCATCAGTTCAAGCGCGACCTGGAGCTGTTCGGCGCTCCCGGGTCGGGCGTCGAAGAATATGCGAATGCCTTTCGCACCTACGCGCCGGGCGGACGGGCGCCCATCGAGGGCGAGATCTTCCGCAATCCCGATCTGGCGCGCACTTACCGCATCGTCGCCGAAGGCGGGCGCGATGCGTTCTACGAGGGCGAGATCGCGCGCACGATCGACGCCTACTTCAAGCGCATCGGCGGCTGGCTGTCCGCCGATGACTTGCGCGATCAGCGCGCCGAGTGGCTCGAGCCGCTGGTCACCTCGTACCGGGGCGTGGAGGTCTTCGCCATGGGTGCGAACACCCAGGGCCTCGCCACGCTGCAGATGCTGAACATTCTGGAGAATTTCGATCTGCGCGCCATGGGCTTTCAATCGGCGGCCTCGCTGCACGTGCAGGCCGAAGCCAAGCGGCTCGCCTATGAGGACCGGGCGCGCTACTACGCGGATCCGCATTGCTCGCAGGTTCCGGTCGATTGGCTCAATTCCAAGCAATACGCCGCCCAGCGCGCGCAGCTGATCCAGCCGCAGCGCATCCTGACGCGTCTTCTTCCCGGCGAGGCGCCGAGCCGCGGCGACACCACTTATCTGACGGTCGCCGACGCGCACGGCATGATGGTGTCGATGATTCAATCGAACTACCGCGGCCTGGGCTCGGGGCTGGTGGCGGACGGGCTCGGCTTCATGTTCCAGGACCGCGGCGAGCTGTTCGTGCTCGAGGACGGACACCCGAATCTGTATCAGCCCGGCAAGCGGCCCTTCCAGACCATCATTCCCGGGTTTGCGGCCCGCGGCGGGGAGCCCTGGATGAGCTTCGGCGTCATGGGCGGGGACATGCAGCCCCAGGGGCAGGTGCAGATCATGGTCAACCGCGTCGACTACGGATTGGACGCGCAGGCGGCGGGTGACAGTCCCCGCTGGCACCACGTCGGCTCATCGCAGCGCATGGGCGAGGACGAGCCGGGACTCGGGCCCCCGGGACGGCTGCATCTGGAAAGCGGCGTGCCCGAGGTCACCCGGCGGGCGCTCGCCGAGCGCGGCTGGCCCATCGGGCCGTCGGACGGGGCATTCGGGCGCTACCAGTGCATCGAGCGGTGCATGAGCGGCTCGCAGCGGGTGTACGCTGCGGCGAGCGAAATGCGTGCCGATGGAGTCGCGCTCGCTTATTGATCTTGCTACCTTAAGCGCCAATTTCAGTCACGGATGCAGCTCAAATGGCCATGAATCCGCCGGTTTCCCAGCGGCGCTCCTTCAGCACCGTCTTCTTGATCGAGATGTGGGAGCGCTTCGGCTTCTACGGCATGCAGGTGTTGATGGTCACCTACATGATGAAGAAGCTCGGTTTCGTCGACACGCGAGCCAATCTCGTGTGGGGCGCGGCCGCGGCGCTGATCTACGCGACGCCGGCAATCGGAGGGTGGGTGGGCGATCGGTTGATCGGCACGCGCCGGACCATGACGATGGGCGCCGTCGTGCTCGCGGTCGGCTATGCCCTGCTCTGGCTGCCCAGCAACAACCAGTTCTTCCTCTACGTCGCCCTGGGCGTGATCATCGTCGGCAACGGATTCTTCAAGCCCAACGCCGGAAACCTCGTTCGCAAGATCTACGAGGGCGACGAGACGAAGATCGACAGCGCGTTCACCATCTATTACATGGCGGTGAACATCGGCTCGATGATCTCCATGACGCTCACCCCCTGGATCAGGGATTATGTCGGCGAGCGCTTCGGCGATTCGGCGGGGTGGCACACCGCTTTCGGGGTGTGCTCGATCGGACTGGTGCTCGGCATGATCAACTACCTGCTGATGCGCCGCGCGCTCGAGCACATCGGCTCACCGCCGGATGCCGTCCCGGTGCAGCCGAAGCGCCTCGCCGCGGCGCTCGCGGGCGCGGCCGCCATGGTGCTCGCGTCGGTGCTGATCCTGCAAAGCGAAGCGGTGGCCCGCGTCTGCGTCTATGCCGCGGGCGCGGTGGTGCTCGCCATATTCCTGCATCTGATCCGCGGCAGCCACCGCGATGAGCGCGCCGGGCTGATCGCAGCGCTGGTGCTCGTGGTGCAGACGATCTTTTTCTTCATTTTCTACCAACAGATGTCCACCTCTCTGAACCTGTTCGCGCAGAAGAACGTGAACCTCGATTTCAGGGTGTTCGGCTGGCACCTGTTCACCTGGATTCCGGAGCAGTATCAAAACCTCAATTCGATCTGGATCGTGCTGCTGAGTCCCGTGCTGGTGTTCATCTACAACTCCCTCGGCCGCCTCGGCAAGGATCCCTCCATCGCCGCCAAGTTCGCCTGGGGTTTCGCGGCCGTCGCGGTCGGATTCTTCATCTACGGTGTCGGCGCGCGCTCGGCCGTCAACGGGCAGGTCTCCTCCTGGATCATGGTGTGGGGCTATGGCCTGTACTCGCTCGGCGAGCTGCTGGTGAGCGGCCTCGGGCTTGCCATGATCGCGCGTTACGTGCCGGAGCGGATGGGTGGATTCATGATGGGCGCCTACTTCGTCGCATCGGGTCTGTCCCAGTACCTGGGCAGCGTGGTCGCGAACTTCGCGCACATTCCCGAGGGCATCTCGAACCCCATGGAGTCGCTCGCGATCTACACCAGCCTGTTCAACAAGCTGGGATTTGCCGGCATCGCTTGCACCGCGATCGCGATCGCCATGCTGCCGTTGATGAACAGGCTTTCGGCCAGCCATGCCGACGTGGCCACGAATCATGAGCCGCTACCCGCCGTGCACAGCGAGGAAGGATACGACGCCGTATCGTGATCGATCGGGTGGGCGGCGGGCGCGCAACCCCCGAAAGATAGACTAGCTGCGCCGATCGCGCAGGAACTGCTTGGCGTCGCGCGCCTCCCTGCGCAATTCCTCCTCGAGGCCGGCCACCTGCTCGGCATCGCCCGAGCGCGCCGCGCGCTCCAGACGCGCGGCCGCCTCGCTGACCCGTTGCGCGCGAATGTTCGCGCTCGAGCCTTTGAAGGCGTGCGCGGCACGTCCCACCGCGGACAAGTCGCCGCGACCGAGCGCGTCGCGGATCTCCGCAAGGGCCGCATCGCCCGAGTCGATGAACAGCTGCGCCAGCTGATCGGCAAACTGCCGATCGCCGTCGACGAGCGACATCAGCTGCTGCCAATCGACCGGGGCGCCGTCGCCCGGCGCAGCATCGGGCGGTGTCGCATCGCCGGCGGGGCGCGCGCTTGCGTCCTGTTCCAGCGGCGCTGTGCCGGCACCGAGGTGCGACTCGATGATCTCGGCGAGACGCCTGCGATCGAGCGGTTTGGTCAGATAGCCGTCCATGCCCGCGTCCATGCAATCTTGCTCGGTGCCGCTCATCGCGTCGGCGGTGAGAGCGATGATTGGAACGCGCGCCCCCGCGGCCTCGTGCGCGCGGATCATCCGGCTCGCCTGATAGCCATCCATGACCGGCATCTGGCAGTCCATGAGCACCAGTTGATAGCGGCCGCTCCGCCAGGCGGCGACCGCTTCCTCCCCGTTGTTCACGATGTCGACCCTGTACCCCATTCTCTCGAGCGCTCCGCGCGCGACCTTCTGGTTCACCAGATTGTCTTCGGCGAGCAAGATGCGCGGCTGCGCGGAGAGGTTGCGCGGACGCGCGCCGACCAGGATCGGCTGCGTGCGCTCGTGCCACTGGGCGGCATCGACCGACATCACGCGGCTCAGGCACTCGCGCAGCTCGCGGTGCGTGACCGGCTTCAGCAAGTAGGCTGCGAAGCCGAGCTCCTCGAAGTCCCGGGCGCTGCGCACCCGGCCGGCGGAAGTGAGCAGCACCAGCCGCAGTTCCCTGAAGCGCCCGTCCTCGACGATGCGCCTGCCGAGATCGAAGCCATCGCAGTCCGGCATCATGTAGTCGAGCACCGCAAGCTCGAACGCCGGCGTCGCTCCGCCGGCCGTGGCTTCCAGCGTCGCGAGCGCCGCCCGGGCGCCGTCGACGCAAGTGGGCAGCATGCCGAGGTGCTGGAGCTGGCGGCTCAGCACCTTGCGGTTGGTGGCATTGTCGTCGACGATGAGCACGCGGCGGTTCGACAGGATGCGCTCGTCGATGGCGGGCGCTTGCGGCTGCTTTGCGGAGACACCGAGCCGAACCGTGAACCAGAAGAGCGACCCTTCGCCCTCGGCGCTCGAGACGCCCGTCTCGCCGCCCATCAGCTCGACCAGGCGGCGCACGATCGACAAGCCGAGGCCGGTGCCGCCGTAGTGCCGCGTGGTCGAGGCGTCGAGCTGCGAGAACGGCTGAAAGAGCAGCTCGAGCCGCTCGGCCGGTATTCCGATGCCCGTATCGCGCACCTCGCAACGCGCCGTCATCGCGCGCTCGTCGCTCGAGGTGAGCTTGATGTCGATCGACACCTCTCCGTGCGAGGTGAATTTGATCGCATTGTTGCCGAGGTTCAGCAGAATCTGCCGCAGCCGGCCGGGATCCCCGACGACCCAGTCGGGCAGCTGCGGATCGACGTTGGTGATGAGCTCGAGTCCCTTCGCGTGCGCCTGGAAGGCGAGCAGATGGGCGACGTCGTCGACGGTGTGGCGCAGATCCATGTCGATGCGCTCGAGATCGAGCTTGCCGGCCTCGATCTTGGAGAAGTCGAGAATGTCGTTGATGATGGTGAGCAGGCTCGCGGCGCTGTCGCGGATCGTTTCGGTGTGATCACGTTGCGTGCGATCGAGATGGGTCTCCAGCAGCAGGTCCGTCATGCCGATGACCCCGTTCATCGGTGTGCGTATCTCGTGGCTCATGTTCGCGAGAAATTGCGACTTGGCCTGTACCGCGAGCTCCGCCCGCTCCTTGGCCCTGCGCAGCTCTGCATTGGCCGATTCCAGATCGCGGGTGCGCAGCGCCACCTGCTGGCCGAGCGCGCCGGCCAGCCCCCGCAGGCGTCCGACGCGCAGCCGATAAAGAGCCGCCGCCGCCGCCACGATGCTGAGCACGCTCAACAGCGCGAACCAGACGGTCTGGTAGAAGTGAGGCTTCAGAGTGAAGCGAAAGCTCGCACCGGGCTCGCTCCACACCCCGTCGTTGTTGCTGCCCGTCACGCGGAACGTGTACGTGCCGGGCGCGAGGCGCGTGTAGTACGCCGTGCGCCGATTGCCCGCATCGATCCAGCCGTGGTCGAATCCCTCGAGCTGGTACCGGAACTGCGATCGCTGCGGCACGAGCAGGCTCAGGCCGGTGTAGTCGAATTCCCATTGCTGGGGGCCCGGTGCGATCTCGGCGCCGTCGCTCAGGGCGATCTTGTCGGCCGTCACCTGCTCGATCTGCACCCGAGGCGGCTTGTCGTTCCTCGGGATGTGGCGCGGATCGACGCGCACGATGCCGCGCACGCTCGGGAACCACAGAACGCCGTCCGGCGCGAGGCATCCCGGCGAGGTGTTGCCCCCGTCGAACTCCTGGGTCCGAAGGCCATCGGCGACGCCGTAGATATGATATTCGGGTTGACCCGGCCGCCCGTCTGCCAGCGCATCGAGTGCCGCGCGCGGCGCCGACATCAATCCCTTGTTGGTGGTGAACCATATCTGATGTGCCGAGTCCTCCAGTACCTGCAAGATGGTCTCGCGCATCGGTCCGCCGTAACGGATGAGCGAGATGACGTGGTTGTCGCGCCATAACGCCAGACCGTCGGTGGTGCCGAGCCAGAGCACCCCGCGCTCGTCCTCGTGAATGGAGATGACCCAGTCGCTCGGCAGGCCGTCGGCCATGCTCAGGTGCCGTGTCCCGTGCGCGCCCACCACGTACAGCCCCTGGGCCTCGGTGGCCACCCACAGATTGCCGGCGTGGTCTTCATGAATGAGATGCACTGCGGAGGGCTCCGAGGCGTCGAGCTTTGACTGCATCGAGACGATGTCGTCGTGCTCGATGAGATCCAGGCCCTCGTTCGTGCCGACCCACATGCGGCCTTCCCGGTCCTCGAGCAGCGCGGTCACGGTATCGCCGGAGAGTCCGCGGCGCCGGTCAAACACGGTGACCGCGCCGTTCGGATCGCGCCGATACGCGCCCGCGCCTTCGGTGCCCACCCAGAGTCGGCCCTGCCGGTCTTCGACGATGGAGCGGACTCTGACCAGCTTGCGTCCCCTGGGCCCGTCGATGTGCTCGAACTTGCCGTCGACGTAGCTCGACAGGCCTCCATCCGATCCCACCCAGACGCCGCCGGCGCGGCGCGGCGTGATGGTCCAGGTCAAGTTGCCCTGCAGGCCCTCGGGCTCGCCGGCCGTCACGAATTTTCCGTCATGCAAGCGCAACAGACCGAGCCCATAGCTGCCGATCCAGACGCTGCCTTCGTCATCCTCCATCAGGGAGCGCAGGTCGCTGTTCGCGAACAGGCCGCTCGCGAGGGGGCTGAATGCACCGTCGCGCCAGCGCACGAGGCCACCGCCGCGCGGAGCGAACCAGAGATTTCCATCATGATCACGCAGCAGCGCGCGAATGATCGACCCGAAGCGCCCCGGCTCGACAATCAATTCCGTGACGCCGGCGCGCCGCCGATAGAGCGCGCCGGCCGCGGTTCCGACCCACAACGTGCCGTCGGCATCCTCGTGCAGCGACATCACCGGCTCCGCGGTCTGCGCATCGCGCAGCGGCAACGTGTCGAAACGCTCACCGTCGAAGTGCTGCAAACCGCTCATGGTGCCGATCCAGACCGCGCCATCGCGGCTGCGCTCGAGCGCGCGGACGCGCCCGTCATTGAGTCCGTTGGAGACGTCGAACACGCGCAGCGCCTCGCCTGCAACTTCGACCATGCCGGTCTCGGTGCCCACCCAGATGCGGCCGTCCTGGGTCTCGGTGATGGCGCGGATGAAGGCGTGCGCCAGGCCGGCACCCTGGGGGCCCTTGCGAAAGCGTCCGTCCTCGAACACGGCGAGCCCCGAGCGGGTGCCGATCCACAGCCTTCCGCCATGATCGACGTGCAGCACCGTGACGTTCTTGTTGGGAATCGACGGCTCGTTCCCGCTGTCGAAGACGGCGAACCGGGCGCCGTCGTAGCGCGCCAGGCCTTCCTGCGTACCGATCCACAGGTAGCCGTCCGGCGTGCGGGCGAGCGCCTGGACCGTGTTTTGCGGCATCCCATCGGGGATCTGCCAGTTATCGAGTACGTACTGGCTGGGCTGCAGGGTCGGATTGAGCGCAAGCGCACAATTCCCGGCTGCCAGGAGCAGGACCGCGAGCAAGCCGCGAAGCGCAGACCGACTCATGAGCGCAATGCTCGCGTTTGGGGCATCGATGGCATTCCGTACTTCGCTCGCCAGTACGGTTATCGGCGCCGGGTTGCGGTACTGTAGCGCGGCGCGAGCGCCCGGCGCCGGGGGCAGCCGGCGCTACGGCGCGTCTAATGCCGGTGGCGGCGGCAGGAGCTGTTGGCGTGCACGTGTATGGTGGCGCCGTCGTTGATGCCCGACTTCTCCGCGTGCCCGCACTGGCGCATGTCCGGGTCCGTGGTCATCGCCGTCCAGTAGACGTGCCCCAGACCGCTGGAGTCGGCGCTGATCGTGGTGGCGATGGAGGCATTGCCGTAGATCACTTCCCCCGAAAGCACCCGCTGGTGCCGCCGCAAGTTGCGGTCGTACAGGGTCACCTCGAGATTGTCGGGCGTGTCGTTCTGCAGGTGGATGGTCAAGGTGCCCTGGCTGAGCGCCGCGGTATGCACCGACAAGGCCACGCCGAGCGCGAGCAGCGTGCGGCCGAGCGCGGGCGAGGAGAAGGGGATGGGAAGCAGCCGCATTGCGAGACCTCGGCATCCTTCGCGTGTTGCCAGCGCCGCCAGTCTACACGAGCTTCAAGTCCTGCGGCGCCACCTCGGGAAATATCCGTCCGCATTGAGCGTCCGAGAGGCCCCAGAGCGTGCGGAACAGCCCGCCCAGGACGGCGCGGTAATCGTTGAGCACCGGAAAATCCCGGTTCTGGAGCAGGGTGGCGCGGCTCACGGCGCATTGTTCGCCCGCCATCCGCCCTCCGCGAACGGCGCCGCCCATGACCCAGTACACCGTACCGTGGCCGTGATCGGTGCCGCGGTTGCCGTTCTCGCGAAACGTGCGTCCGAATTCCGAGAGCACGACCACCACGGTGTCGTCCCACTCGGCCCCGAGGGTCTCCGAGAAGACCTGCAGCCCGCGCCCAAGGCTCGCGAGATTGTTGCTGAGGGAACCCCGGGCGCCTCCCTCGCCGACGTGCGTGTCCCACCCACCGACGTCGATGAACCCGATGCGGTACTTATCGTGCATGAGCCGGCCCATGCGCTCGGCCTCGAGCTCGAAGCCCTTGGTGTTGATGGCGCTGCGGCTGGCGGCGTTCATCTCCTCGGCGATCTTTTGCGCAACCTCCTCGCGCAGATCGAGTCCCTCCCGGACCGCGCTCTCCAGGTGGTGATCGGCGTACATGTCGTCCAGGATCTTCGCCTGTCGTTCATCGAACGGCGGCTTGCCGACGTTCTTGAGCGATAGATTCGGAACGGTCACCGTACCCTCGAAGGCGAGCGGCAATGAGTCGGTGAACGCGATCGGTGCGGCGTCCGCGGACGCGCTCAGCAGGGTCGCCGACAGGCGGCCGAGAAATCCGGAGCGATAGTCGCGGGCGCCGCCGGCGGGCTGGCCGAGCTCGATGCTGTCCTGAGTCTCGAAGTGACTGCGCGACAGATCGTCCGTGCCGGCAAACGGAATGAAGGCGACCTGGCCGCGCTGATACAGCGCACCGATGCTGTCGCGAACGGCCGGAGCGAGCGCCCAGTCGGCATCGAGCGCCAGGGCCCCGGTGCTCGCAGCCGGTCCCGTGCCCGGGGCCGGATCGGGGCGAGGAATCGCGATGTTCGGGCGCGACTCGTAGTAGAAGCTGCTCGAGTAGGGCACGAGCAGATTCGCGCAGTCGTAGCCGCCGCGCAGAAATACCAGCAAAAAGCGTGCGCCGGCGGGCGGCGCGGCAAACAGCCGCCCGGCGGCTCCGGCGCTCGCGAGCGCCGCGCAGCCGAGCTTCAGGACATGACGGCGTTTCATGGACTCACCTCACTCGTAGTTGAAATCGGGCGAAGCCAGAAGGAACGTGTTCCACTCCTGCTGCGAGTCGGCGCGCGCGAGCGCAGCGCGCGTGCGCGCCTTGAGAAAAGGCTCGACCGCCTCGAAGTACAGGCGATTCGACAGCTGCGGGAATCCCGCCGCCGCCGCAGCCGCTCCTTCCTCGGGGTCGAACAGCCGTGCATTGCCCGAGCCGATCGAGCGCGCGATCTCGAAGCGCCGGCTCATCTGCCCCGAGCTCGCCCAGGCCGCCTCCGTGAGGGGGTAGCCGTCCGGAGTGCTGCGTCCGAACGGCGCCTCGCCGAGGCCGTTCAGCCAGTTGAGCATCGGCCGGGTATTGGTGATGGTGCGCCCGTCGTAGGCAAATCGCACCGCCGATATCACGAAGCGGGTCGGATCCTTGAATTTGCCGCCGAGCGCGGCATCGAGCTCGGGCGAGAGCAACATCACGCGCAGCACCGCGGCGATGTCGCCGTCGGTGCGTCGAAACGTCTGCGCCATCCGGTCCACCAGCGGCGCGGGAGGGTCGTCGGCGACGAAATACACCGCCAGCTCGTGCGAGATGAAGTGCGCGCAGGCGGGCTGTCGGACGATCAGGGTAACGGCTTCCTCCACCTCGGCGAAGCCGCGGCCCTTGATGGTGTGGCCGAGCAGCAGCTTGTCGCCGAAATCATGGCGCGCCGGATTGAACTCGAACGCGCCCTCGCGGCGATAGAGTTTTTGCCACGCGGGCTTGAGCTTCGGCGGCGGCCCGACGTTGATGCCGCTGCCGGTGAGCACCCGCGCGAGCTGCTGGACGTCCTGCTGCGTGTATCCGCCGTTCACGCCGAGGGTATGCAGTTCCATGAGCTCGCGCGCGTAGTTCTCATTCACGTGCCCGACGGCATTGCGGCTGTTGTCCAGGTATTCGAGCATCGCCGGATGCTCGAGGGTGGCGAGCACCAGATCCTTGAAGCGGCCGAACGCGTGCGGCCGAATGGCCCGGTCGACATAATCAGCCACCAGCCAGCGCAGATTCGCCTTGGCCTGGTGTACGCTGAAATGATTCAGCCAGAACCACACCATTTCCTCTTTGAGCTGCGCCGTCGAGTAGGTCGCCCTCAGCAGCTCGCTGCGGATCGCCTCGTAGGCCAGCTCGCTTCCCCGCTCGCCGAGCGCCTTGCGCGCCGCCGCTCTGTCCGGGCCGTCGGGCATGGCGTTGATCGCCTGATAGCGCGCGCGGATGTCGGCAAGCGTGGCGGCCGGATCGGTATGCGAGATCTGGAGGGCTGCGAGCTCGGCTGCCACCGGCGCCGGCAGCATCTCGCGCCCCTCGAGCTGGCGGTCGAGATAGCGCTCGCGTCCGAGACCGTACAGCTGCGCGACGCTGGCGCTGTCGATTCCGAAGCTCACCCGCTGCAACCACAGGAGGTCCTGCCGGCGGAACACCGGCAGCGCCGCCGCGGCGCCCCTCGGGCCGCCGCGGGCGGCGGAGCCTGCGCAACCCGAGACGAGGCCGGTAGCCCCCGCCACACTCAGCAAGGCAAGCGTGAGGCGGAGCGCCGAGCCGAGCTTGCCGCGTCCAGTACGCCCGTGCACATGCCTCCAGATAGCGAATTGGGCCCAAGGGCGGCCACGATCATAGAACGAGGCGCGGCAGCGGGCGTTGACGCGAATCCCGCCGGCGCGCCGCGCCGGGCATTAAGACTTTGAAAGATCGGCGCCGGCGGCCCGGGCCGGGGGGCCGCCGAGGATCCCCGGCGGGACCGAGAGGACCCCGGCGCGGGGCCGGGGCCTCCGTGCGGGGCCGAGGACGCCCCGGCGGGGGCGAGAACGCCCGGCGGGGCCGAGAACGCCCGGCGGGGGGCAAGAACGCGGAAATATCCAGATTTTTTCGACACCTGCCCGCTGCCGTGGCAAACTCTGCGCCCTTTGAAACCCCCTCGATGGATGGAAGCTCGCAATGGCCCGTACGATCCCCCTTTCGGATATCCGCAACATCGGCATCATCGCCCACGTCGACGCCGGCAAGACCACGACGACGGAGCGCATCCTGTATTACACGGGGCGCAAGCACACCATCATCGACATTCATGACACCAAGGACTTGAAAACCTCGACCACCACGGATTACCTCGAGCAGGAGCAGAAGCGCGGCATCACCATCCAGAGCGCTGCAGTATCGGCGTTCTGGCGCGACAAGAAGATCAACCTGATCGACACCCCGGGCCACGTCGATTTCACCATCGAGGTGAACCGCTCCTTGCGCGTCCTCGACGGTGCCGTGGTGGTGTTCGACGGCGTCGCCGGCGTCGAGCCGCAATCGGAGACCAACTGGCGGCTGGCCGACAACTACGGCGTGCCGCGTTTCTGCTACGTGAACAAGATGGACCGCAGCGGCGCCAATTTTTTGCGCTGCGTCGACATGATCAAGAAACGTCTCGGGGCTCGGCCGCTGCCGGTGCAGATACCGATCGGCTCCGAGGAAAATTTCAAGGGCATGATCGATCTGGTCGAGATGAAGGCGCTGGTGTGGGACTCGGACGACAAGGATTCCCAGTGGCAGGTCCTGGAGGTCACCCATGATCTCGCCGACAAGCTGCACATCACCGTGCCGACCGATCGCAAGCTGCTCGCGGACGTGGCCAAGTTCCGCAGCGAATTGATCGATACCTGCCTCGAGCAGGACGACGAGGCCATGGACGCCTATTTGACGCACAACGTGGTGCCCTCGCCGGACGTGCTGCGCCGCGCTTTGCGCAAAGGCACCATCAGCTCGGCGTTCACGCCGGTGCTTTGCGGCTCGTCCTACAAGAACAAGGGCGTGCAGCAGGTGCTCGATGCCGTGGTCGATTATCTGCCGGCGCCCACCGACGTCGCCGCCATCAAGACCGTGAACGCCGACGGCGAGGTGGTGGGCGAGCGCAAGTGCTCGGACGATGAGCCGTTCGCCGCGCTCGCCTTCAAGGTGATCAACGATGCCTATGGCGCACTGACCTTCGTGCGCGTGTACTCCGGAGTGCTCACCAAGGGCGCCTCGGTGCAGAACTCCACGCGCGGCAAGCGCGAGAAGATCGGCCGCATGGTGGAGATGTTCGCCAAGGAGCCCAATCCGATCGAGGAGGCGCGCGCGGGCGACATCATCGCGCTCGTGTCGCTGTCGGATACCGAGACGGGCGATACGCTGTGCGATGCGGCGAGCCCGGTGGTGCTCGAGCGCATGCGGTTCCCGGACCCCGTCATCAGCGTGTCCGTCAAGGCGAAGACCAAGGCGGAGCAGGAAAAGTTCGGCGTCGCGCTCGGCAAGATGGTGCGCGCCGATCCCTCGCTGCATCTGGAGACCGACCGCGAGACCGGGCAGACCATTCTGCGCGGCATGGGCGAGCTGCACCTGGAGGTGACCCTGGATCGCATGCGCACCGAGTTCGGCGTCGAGGGCACCATGGGCGAGCCGCAAGTGGCGTACCGCGAGACCATCACCAAGAAGGTGAGCGAGCAGTACATTCACAAGAAGCAGACCGGCGGCGCAGGCCAGTTCGCCGAGGTGTGGATCGATTTCGAGCCCCTCGAGCGCGGCAAGGGCTTCGAGTTCGTGGACGAGACCGTGGGCGGATCGGTTCCCAAGGAATACGTGCCCTCGGTCGAGAAGGGCTTGAAGGTTCAGAAAGAGGACGGCGTCCTGGCGCACTATCCGACCGTGGATTTTCGCGCCACCTTGACCGACGGCAGCTACCATGACGTCGACTCGAACGCGCTCACGTTCGAGATTGCCGCCAAGGCGGCGTTCCGCGAGGCGATACGCAAAGCGGGACCCATCCTGCTCGAGCCGGTGATGAAGGTCGAGACCGTCACGCCGGGGGACTACCTGGGCGATGTCATCGGCGACATCAACCGCCGCCGCGGCTCGATCCTGGACCAGCTGGAGCGCGGCACCAATATCGCCGTGGTCGCGACGGTGCCGCTGTCGGAGATGTTCGGCTACATCGGGCACCTGCGCGGCATGACCAGCGGCCGCGCCTCGTACACGATGGAGTTCTCCCACTACGATCCCGTGCCGCGCAACGTGGCGGACGAGGTCATCGAGGCGGCGAGCAAGTCGAAGACGGCGGTGGCGAGCTGAGGCGCGCCGGGCCGCGCCGGTGCGCCCGGCTTGGCCCGACTCGGGAGCGATGCGGGCGCCTCAGGGCTGATTCGCGTACAGCTTTACGACCTCGTACAGAAACCGGCGGCCGTTCATCAGCGACACCACCCGGATGCGCTCGTTGAGCCCGTGAGCGTGGGGGCCTTCGGCGTCGTGGAACATGCCCGACAAGCCATAGGTCGGGATGCCGTGCGCGTTGAGAAAGCTGCCGTCGGTGGCGACTGGATCCCGGGATCGCCGGCGGGCGCAAGGGTAATCCGGTCGTCGGCGAGCAGGTGCGCGATCTGCGCTTGCACCGAGGCAATCGGCACGCCCGGCAGGATGCGGCAATTGACGTTGGCATGCGCGTGCTGGGGCAGGGCATTTGCGGCATGGCCGCCGCTGATCTCGGTCGCGACGCAGGTCGTGCGCAGCATGCCATTCCAGCCCGGATCGGCCGCCCACAGCCGGTCCACCGCGGCCTCATCCGCCGGATGCGCAAGCACTGCGCGCATGTCCGCCGCCACCTGCGGCGCCACGAGTTTCGATTCGGCCTCGAAGTAGCCCCGCGTCGCCTCGTTCAGCGCCACCGGAAAGTCGTACGCCCCGAGCCTTGCGATGCCGGCGGACAGTCGCGCGATGGGATTGTTCCGGGTCGGCCGCGAGCTATGGCCGCCCACATCGGAGGTATCCAGCGAGAAGTCCTGGTATACCTTCTCCCCCGCCTCGATCCGCAGAGCGAGCGGTTTGCCATTGCCGTCGAGCTCGCCGCCCGCGCCCTCGTTGAGCGCGAACTGCGCATCGAGCACCGCAGGTTGCGTCCGCAGCAGCCACTCGACGCTGTTGAAGACCTCGGGCGTCTCCTCGCCGCAGGTGAGCGCCAGCTTGATATCGCGCCGGGGCTCGAATGTGAGCGAGGAGCAGCAGCGGTTTCGCGCGCCGGTCGCGCCCGTGCAGCACGGCGATCAGGGCCCCATCCTTGGGCCGATCGGGGGGCGCCAGGATCTGCATGTCGGCCGCCGGTATCCCGGCGGCGGCGAGGTGTGCGCGCATGGCTTCGGCCGCCCGCGTGCAGCTGCCGACCGAGCGGGTGGTGTCAATCTCGATGAGCTCCTTGTAAAGTCCACGAAATGCCGCCTCATCCGGCGAAGGTGTCTCCGCTCGGCTCGTTGCCGCCGCCATGCAGGCGGCCGCCGCGGCCGACAAGATCGCTGCCCGTAGGCTCATGACTGCTCACCCCGCGCCCGTTGAGGAGCGTGCAGCCTGTCGCGTGCCGAGGCGGATATCAAGGGGGAACTTGCGCAGCGGTGTGCCGATCACACCACAGAGGCACGGGGACGATGCGAGCATGAGCCCGATGATGCACAGAGAGGATTTGGAATGCCACGAGAGCTGCTGCTGCTGGCGGTTGCCGCCATGTTGACCACCGCGGTCGCCGATGCCGAGAAGGGCGGGTTCGGGCCCTCCAATCCGTTCTACGCCCCGAGCTCGCTGCCGTTTCATGCGCCCCCCTTCGACAAGATCAAGGATGCCGACTATGAGCCGGCGATTCTTGCCGGCATGGCGCAGCAGCTCGCCGAGGTGCAGGCGATCGAGCGAAACCCCGCGGCCCCCACGTTCGAGAACACGTTCGTGCCGCTGGAGAAGAGCGGGCGCTTGCTCGATCGCGCACTGCAGGCCTTCGAGGGCGTGAGCGGCGCGAACACCGATCCGTACCTGCAAGCCGTCAAGACGAGGCTGGCCCCGAAGCTCGCCGCGCACAGCGACGCCATCTTCTTGAGCGCGCGCCTGTTCGCGCGCATCTCCCGGATCCACGAACGCCTCGAGGCGAGCGGCCTCGATCCGGAGCAAAGGCGGCTGGTGCAGGTCACCTACGATCAATTCGTGCAAGCCGGGGCGAGATTGTCCGAGGAGGACAAGGCGCGGCTCAAGAAGATGAACGAGGAAGCCTCGACGCTCTCCGATACGTTCGTCAAGAAGCTGCTTGCCGCGAACATGGCAGGCGCGTACGCCGCTCCAGACCCGGCCCCGCTCGCGGGTTTGAGCGATCGGCAGCTTGCCGCCGCCGCGCTCGCGGCTCAGGGCCGGCACGCCGCGGGATACGTCGTGCCCCTGCAGAACACGACTCAGCAGCCGGTTCTCGCTTCCCTATCGCTGCGTGCGACTCGCCAGACCATCTTCGAGAACTCCTGGAACCGCACCGAGCGCGGCGACGCGAACGACACCCGCTCGATCGTCTCGCGGCTCGCGCAGCTGCGCGCCCAGCGCGCCCAGCTGCTCGGATTCGCGAGCTACGCCGCCTGGCGGCTCGAGGACCAGATGGCGAAGACGCCCGAGAACGCGCTCGACTTCATGAACGCGCTCGTCCCCTTGGCCACGGCCCGGGCGACGCGCGAGGCAAACGACATTCAGGCATTGATCGACGCCCAGCACGGGGGATTCACGCTCGAGCCCTGGGACTGGGACTTTTACGGCGAGCAGGTGCGCAAGGCGAAGTACGACCTCGATGACGCCGAGGTGAAGCCCTACTTCGAGCTCAACGGCGTGCTCGAGAACGGCGTCTTCTATGCCGCCAATCAGCTCTACGGGATCTCGTTCAAGGAGCGCAAGGACATTCCGGTCTACCAGCCCGATGTGCGCGTGTTCGACGTCATCGACGCCGACGGCAAGCCGCTCGCGCTCTTCTACTGCGATTACTTCAAGCGCGACAACAAGAACGGCGGGGCTTGGATGTCGACCTTCATCGGGCAATCGAAGCTCCTCGGCACGCGTCCGGTGGTGTACAACGTCGCCAATCTCCAGAAACCGGCGCCGGGCGAGCCCGCGCTTCTCAGCTTCGAGGACGTCACCACCCTGTTTCACGAGTTCGGCCACGCGTTGCACGGCATGTTCGCCGACACCGTTTACCCGAGCCTGTCCGGAACCGCCACCGCGCGCGACTTCGTCGAGTTTCCGTCGCAATTCAACGAGCACTGGGCGATGTACCCGACCGTGTTCGAACACTACGCGCGTCACTACAAGACCGGCGCCGTCATGCCCCCGACGCTGGTCGAGAAGATCAGACGTGCCCGCAATTTCAATGCGGGCTACAAGATGACCGAGGTGCTGGCCGCGGCCGAGCTCGATATGCAGTGGCATACCCTGCCGGCAGGCGCGCCTCTGCAGGATCCGGATGCCTTCCAGCGCGAGGCACTCGAGAAGGTGCACATCGCGTTGCGTGCGGTCCCCCCGCGCTATCGCTCGAGCTATTTTCAGCACATCTGGGGCGGCGGCTATGCCGCCGGGTACTATGCGTATCTCTGGACGCAGATGCTCGCCGACGACGCCTATCAGTGGTTCGAGGAGAACGGCGGGCTCACGCGCGCCAACGGCGATCGCTTCCGGCAGATGATTCTCTCGCGCGGCAACACGGAAGATCTGGCCGCGATGTACGCGGCGTGGCGCGGGCGTCCCCCGAAGGTTGATGCAATGCTCAAGGACCGCGGGCTGGTCACGCCCTAGCGCGCAGTGCCGGCGCGAAGGGGCCCTGGCGCGATGGGCGCCCTCGTCCTGCCGGGCTAATGGGTGATGGTCACCGACGGGTCAACCATCTGCAGCGCCCCCGCGGCGGTCTGCTTGCCCGTCTGCTCGAGATCAGTCTGCGAATACGACCGGCCGATCCCGGTGCAGGTGGTCCCGTTGGCGGGAATCCGGCTGCCGGTCGAAGTGAGGCAAGTCGAGTCTTGCGCGGTCTTCGGCGCCGGGCTGTTCGCGGCCGCGCAACCGCCGAGCGCGAGAGCGACGGCCACCAAGCCGAGCCCGTGAATTCGAGTAATCATGGTCGATCCTCCTCGCTGAGCGCTCTTGACAATATGCATATGCTACGCCGGAGTTCAATGAAAATCGCGCAGGCGCGCGGTTTGGCCCACGGCGGCTCGGTGGGGGTGGCGCACCGCGGCAATCGTCCGCGCCGCGATTAAGTTAAGTCGGCGGCCATCTCGACTCCGACCGCTCGCGGCGATCGGCTATCATGAATGCGTGTCCCGGAGCGCAACGCTCCGCCAGTTCAGCGCGAGGGATTTTCAGTGAAACTGCGCCGACCGCTCGTTCATATTTGGCCGCTCGCTTTTGTATTGACCTGCATCGCCGCCGTGGCGCACGCGGTGCCCGTGCAGCACATCCAGGTACGCATCGTCACGGGCATGACGGACCTCAGTGCCGGGAGCTATCTGGAGCTTCGCATCTACGAGGCGGGCAAGAGCGTGCGCAGACTGCCGCTCACGCACGGCGAGGCATGGCCGCGGGACTCGACGCGCATCATTCCGCTCACCCTCAACGATGCGCTCGACCCGCGCAACGTGCTGCGCTTCAGTCTTTACTATCGTGCCGCGAGCCCGCTTTCGCCGCCCTGGGAAGTGGTCGCGGCGGATGTGGATCTTGCGGCCGGCCGAGAGCCGCAGCAGCTGTTGCTCGACACCACGCTGTCCGGCGAGATCTCTCGACAGGGCGAGCTGGCGACGCTGGATCGCGATGCGAGCACCATCGGCTGCATGAGCGATGCGGATTGCGACGACCAGAAGGCCTGCAACGGCCGAGAACGCTGCGCGCCGCATACCGCCGGCGCGGATGCGCGCGGTTGCGTGAGCGGCAGCCCGGTGGTGTGCCCGGTGAACCAGATCTGCACCGAAGGGCGCGGCTGTGTCGGCGCGGGCTCGCTGACTGCGCTTCCCGCCAAGCAGTAACGCCCCGGGCTCCTGGCGCGCGGCGTCGCGGACAGCCGCGGCGCACGGCTATGGCGTCAGCACCAACCGGTAGGCCGTGGCTCCGGGCAGCAATGGGGTAGGCCGCCCCTCGGCCCAGGCGCTGAACCCCGCTCGGTAGAACGGCGAGAGCGGATGGCCGCTTTGCCCTCCCGGCATGTGAAAGTACCCTTGCTCCTCATGGCCCGGAGAGACGCTGAAGCGCTCGGAGGCGCCGTAGTCGGGTCCTTGGATGCGCGGCATGTCGTGGCGTCCGCCCGGGATGCGAACCACGGGCATGTCGAGGAAGTCGCCGAGCATCGGCAGGGCGCCGAGCGGGTGCGCGATGCGCACCGCGTTCACCGTGCCCCACGTGCAGGCGGAGAGGTCGACGCAGCCGGGCGGCAGCGCCTCGCTCGCGATCAACGCCTCGAGCAGGAAGCCGTCCCAGCTGGCGTACTGGCGCGCCAGCAGATGTGCCGGGCGCAGCGACAGCAGTCGCCACAAGGGACCCTCGAAGGAGGGAGGAATCTCGAACTGAAAGCCCATGGCCTTGAGGCGCGCCGGGGCGATCAGCATGTAGAACGCGCGCGCCTCCACCTCGCGCCGGAATTGGTAGGTCAGGCGATAGGCCGGATCGTCGGGCGCCGCCGAGCCGCTCCATCGCGCGAGGACCGCACGAGCCGCGTCCTGGCGGTGATCGCCCTGGGCGCGCGCACGCTCGATCACGGCGCTGAGCAACGTCTTCCAGCGCGCCAGGAAATCGGCGCGAGCGTCCAGCGCAATGCCGAGACTTGCGCGCGCCGTGAAGGGTTTTGACGCGCTCTCGAGATCCGAACGTATCTGCGCGGCGCGAGCGCCCCGATCCATGCCGTCATCGCCGATGAGCAGGGCCTGAGCCCCGCCCACGACGCGCGCATTGGCCGACCACAGCAGGCCCCCGATGGGATCGAGGACCTGCGGTTGCGCTTGCGCCGCGAGCCACCCGGGAAATCCCACCTGCGGGTCCGTCGAGAGCTGTGGAACGCCCGGCGGCGCGTCACCGCGCAGCGGCAGCCGGCCGGCGATGGTCCAGCCGATATGCCCGTCACGGTCCGCGACCAGCAGATTCTGCCCCGGAATCCCGAAGCTTCCGGCCGCGCGCAGCGCCTCCGCCGCCGAGCGCGCCTGCTCGAGCGCGATGAGCTTCAAGTTGACGGCCGCAGGATCGTGCGCCGTCCAGTTGAGCGCATAGGGGCGGTTCTCCCAGTCCGTACCCATCACGGGGCCCCAGGCCGTGAGCGCGATGCTCAGGTGCTCGGCCGCGGCGCCTTTCACCTCGATGGTTTCATCGAGGTAGCGTAGCCGCTGCGGGCCGCTGGCGGTGGCGTAGGCGCCCGGCTCACCCGGCACCGGCACGAGGCGAACGACCCTCTCGAATTCGCCATAGCTGTTGGTGAAGCCCCATGCGATGTGCCGGTTGCTTCCGGCGACGATGGATGGGGTGCCGGGCAGGGTGACGCCGATCACGTCGAGCCCGGCGGCGTCGATGAGCCGCGCGCGATACCAGATGTTGGGCACACGAAAGCCGAGATGCATGTCGTTGGCAAGGACGGCGGATCCGTCGGCGGTTCGGGATCCGGCCACGGCCCAGTTGTTGCTGCCCGTATCGGCCGCATTTTCCACCTCTACCGGGGGATAGACCGACAGCCCCTTGAGCGAGCGCAGGTCGAACTCCGAGCGATCGGGAATCTCGGGCGATGTGCTGCTGCTGCCGTCGATGGCCGCATCCCACTCGGGCGCACCCGCTTCGAGAAAGCGCCACACACCCTGGGGCAGTGTGGCGCGCAGCAAGCCGCGCTGCAGCTGCAGGTGTCCGGTGGAGTCCTGCAATTGCAGGAACATTGCATGTATGCACAGAACCGAATCCTCTGCGCTCCAGGCCTTGGGCCTGCTGCGAAGCAGCCAGTACTCGAATGGGCGGGCGCCGAGGGAGGACAGGCCGGCATTCACGCCCGACACATAAGCGTCCAGGAGCCTGCGGCTCGGTGCATCGAGCGCCGCCACGGCGGCGTGTGCCGCCGCGCGGAATCGATGCACGCGCAGCTTGCGGTCGGCCGCGAGCAGCGAAGGCCCGAGCAGTGCCGAGAGCTCGCCCGCCGCCGCGCGCCGCAGCAGATCCATCTGAAAAAACCGATCCTGCCCGTGCAGATAGCCGAGCCCGAAGGCCGCATCGTCTCGATCGCGCGCCCGGACGGTGGGAACGCCGGCTGCATCGCGCTCGACCGTCACCGGCGAGGCGATCCCGCGCAGCTGCACCCGACCCTCGAGCACCGGGAGGCTGGCGCGCAGCATGAGCCATCCGCCGACCGCCGACAGCAGACAGAGCGCGGCGAGAGCGCCGGCCGCGATGCCGGCAATGCGAAACAGACGCTTCATGGTGATGCGCGCGCCTCCGTGCGCGCGACTTTTTCCCATGGGACGTCCTGACGATCACATCCATGCTGCCGGGCGTCCGCGGCAATTATCGGCAGCCGTCGGTTGGCGCGCAGTGCGACCCTGCGCGTTCCGGATGGCGATATGTCAACGATCACGGCTCGCCCGGGTGATAGCGCCGCCGAGCGGACGCCGCCACGTCTGCAGGCGCGAACAGGACGTCGCGGAAGCGCCCTGCGCAATACATCAGGGCCTGATCGGCGAAATGCGGCGAGGCCGGATCGCCGCTCTCGCCGCCCGTGAGCAGCGCCTTCGCGCGCACCGTCGGGCCGAACTCGACGGCCGCCACGAAGCTGTTGCCCTTGGATCCGAAAATATGCCGAGTGGTGCGCGGCTGTGTCGAGTCGAACGAGGCGAGTGCGCCCCACTGTCCGGGCGCGAAGCCCACGGGCAGGCTCGGCTGGCGATCGTCGAACGGCTGCACGATGTCGTCGGTGAGACGCTGAAAGCGGTTGATCTCGCCCCAGGGCACGCGCCAGCGCCCGAAGTCGTGCTCGAGCTGCGCGACCGCGGCGCCGAGCGCAACGAGACGCTCATCGTCGGTGAGTCGTGCGAGCAGGTAGTCGTACGGCGTCTCATTCGCCGCGCGTGCGAGCGCGCGCTTCTCATCGATCAATGCCTGGCCCCAGAAAATGGCGAGCGCGGTGGCCGCGGAGTCCGCCGATGTGCGCCGGTTCCAGGCGCGCAAGGCGGCGATGGGCCCCGCGAGCGCGGTGTGCCGCGGATCGGCGCCGCTCAACCGGTCATAGGCCCGCAGCAGCGGCGGGATGAGGGCGTCGAACGCGGTGAGATGGGGGTCGTAGCCGAGCGCGATGAGGCTGTCGAGCGTGAGGCCGTGAGCATGCTCGAGCAACTCCACTGCATGAATGCCGCGCGGAGTCTCGCCCCGTGTCCACATGTAAGCGGGATAGTCCTCGCGCCTGGGGCTCTGTGAGCCCGCGGCGGAAAACGGCCAGTCGTTGGTGTTCTGGATCCATCCATTCGAGGGGTTCAACAGCATGATGGTCTCATCGAGCGCGTGCGGGCCGTGCCACTCGGTGGCGGGATTGCTGCCGTCGACCGGGTGCGTGAAATCGAAGCGCGCATCGCGCTTCGGTATGAAATTGCCGTGAAAGTAGGCGATGGTGCCGTCGGCATCGGCGTAGACCGTGTTGTTGGAGGTGTCGGTGCGCATGTCCTGCGTCTTGCGAAAGGAGGCGTAATCGGTGGTCTTGGTGCGCAGGTACGACTGCTCGAGGGCTCGTACCGGATCGAGGAAGATCTTGACGGCGATCCATTTGCCATCTTGCGCGCGCACGATGGGTCCGTGGTGCGTGCGATAGACCGTGAAGGTGCGCATCACCAGCGCGTTGCCGCTCTTGACGCTCAGCTGGATGCGGCCGACGGTCACGGGCCGCAGGCCCCGGCCGTATCGGTAAGCGCGGCCCCGCGGCGAGTCGACCATGCTCTCCGCGTACTCGTCGATGGCATCGCCGCCGTAGGAGGTGTGCATCCAGCCGTTGTGCGCGTTGAAGCCCTGATAGATGAAGAACTGGCCCCAGGTCGCCGCGCCATATGCATCGAGCCCCTCATCGCTGCTCATCTGCAGCTCCGATCGGAAATAAAACGAGGTATGGGGGTTGATCCACAGCAATGCATGTCCGCTGGCGCTCAGGGCCGGCGCGATCGCGAATCCGTTCGAGCCGCCGGGCGCAGATGGCTCGGGCGCTGGCTCGGGCACGGACGCCGGCTCGGACGCGGGCGCTCGCTCGGACGTCGGATAGAACCGCGCAAGGCTCGGCAGATCGACACTCCCGATGTCTCCGCCGATGCTGCCCTCGGTGAAGGAGAGCGCCATCCACGGCTCGAAATGCGTGATCACAGCCGGCTTCACTTGCGGATGCACGGCGAGGTAGAAATTCAAGCCATCGGCCCAGGCATTCATCAGCGCCTTGAGCCAGGCGGGGCTGCCCCGGTACTGCCTCTTGAGATCCTCGGGATCGATGAAGAGCCGCTGCCGCAGGTCGCTGTAGGTGGCCGATTCGCCCTCTGCCTCGGCCAGGCGGCCCAGGGCCAGTAGATAGTTGTGCTCGATGCGGTGAAAATCGTCCTCGGCTTGAGCGTACATGGCGCCGAACACCGCATCCGCATCGGACCTGCCGTGCACATGCGCGATGCCCCACGGATCGCGAACGATGGTCACGGCGGCCGCCTCGCGGCGCCATGCCGCCGCCTCGCCGCTCGTCGAGGCGGGCGGCATCGCCCCGGGGGCTGCGCCGTCTCGCGGGGCCGCCCGCAGCGCAGAGGCGGCCGGCAGCGCAGAGGCGGCCAGCAGCGCGGCGATGCATCCGATGAATCGGCCGGTTCGAATGTCGAGTCCGCCTTGCGAGCGCTGGTCGCGCCGAAGCAGTATCATTGCATGCGTGCGCCGACCCTGGCGAGCATCGGGATGAGTGCCGTGCCGACGAAGAAGCCTTTCACGCTCTATGGTCGATCGGGGTCGGGATCGCTTGCGGTGCAAGTGGCTCTCGAGGAGATCGGCACCCCCTACGAGTGCCTCTGGGTGGGCCGTGAGCTCGCCGAGGTCGCCCGCTTCAAGGAGGTCAATCCGACCGGCCGGGTGCCGGCATTGACGCTGCCGGACGGCACGGTGATGTTCGAATCGGCCGCGATCCTGATCCATCTGGCGCTCCTGTACCCGGACGCCCGGCTCGCACCCCAGCCGGGCACCACGCGCCACGCGATGTTTCTGCAATGGATGACGTTCCTGTCCGCGAACGTCTACGAAGCGGTGTTGCGGATCTACTATTCCGCGCGCTACTCGGCGCGCGGCGAGGCCGACGCGGCCGTCATCCGCGAGCAGGGCGTGGCCGATTTCGTCACTCACGTGTCCCTGATCGCGCGCAGCCTCAATCCGTACGTCCTGGGGACGGAGTACTCCATCGCCGACGTATACCTCTACATGCTCGCCGGCTGGTATCCCGACAAAGGCCAGCTGCTCGGCAGAGTGCCCGCGCTCGGAGCGCATTCGGAGCTGCTCCTCGCACGGCCCGCCGTGGCGAAGGTCGAGGCGGACCACGCCGCACACGCGTAGCCAAGCGGTTCAGGCGCGAGGCCAACGCCCGACGCGGCGCGCGGGCGCGGCCCGGCCCGCGATCGCCGCTCGGCGCCGGCGCGCTCACTCGCTCCTGAGCGAGGATTGCCGCCAGCCGCCGCCCAGGGCCTTGATCAGCAGCACGCTTGCGCTCATGCGCCGCGCCTGGATGGTGGTCGCCTGCACCTGTGCCTGCAGCGCCGCCGTCTCGGCGGTCGAGACCTCGAGATAGGTGACGATGCCTGCGCGATAGCGGTCGATGGCCTGCTGCAGCGCCACCCCGGTTGCGAGCACCGCGGCCGCATCGGTCTCGCTCTCTTGTTGCAGCTGCCGCAAGGCAATCAGGTTGTCTTCGACGTCCTGATAAGCTCCGAGCACGGTGTTGCGATAGTCGGCGACCTGCTCCTCGTAGAGGGCTTTGACGCGGGCGGTCTCGCCCACCAGGCGGCCGCCTTCGAATATCGGCAGCGATAGTTGCGGGCCGACGGACCAGTAGCGGCTGGGTGCGGAGAAAAGGTTCGCGGTGCGGGTGCTCTCGACGCCGCCATCGGCGGCGAGCGTCAGCTGGGGAAAGTAGGCCGCACGAGCGACCCCGATCTGCGCGTTGGCCGCGGCCACGCGACGCTCCGCTTCGGCGACGTCCGGACGGCGCTCGAGCAGGGTGGAGGGAAATCCGGGATCGATGGGCGGCGGCACGACGTCGAGGGGCAGCGCATTGACCGGCAAGCTGAACAGCGAAGGATTCTCGCCGAGCAGTACGGCGAGCGCGTGCTCCGCCTGTGCGCGTTGCAGCTTGATATCGGCCGCCTGCGTGCGTGCATTGTCGAGCTGCGCCTGCGCCTGAGCCACATCGGCCAGCGCCGCGGCCCCGCCGTCGAACAGATCGGTCTCGAGCTGCAGAGACTTCTCGTAGTCGCCCACCGTCTTGTCGAGCAGCTGGGACTGGGCGTCGTCGGAGCGCAGGTTGAAGTAATCCTCGGCCAGCTGGGCGCGCAGCGACAGCTCGACCGAGGCGTAATCGGCGGCGCTCGCTTGGCGCGAGGCCCGGGCCGAGGTCACCTCGTTGCGCACGCGCCCCCAGAGATCCACTTCGTAGGTGAAATCCGCGCCGAGCAGAAAGTCGTCGAACAGCTTGGGATAGCCCGGCAGCTCCTGCGGGGCGTTGGTGGAGAATCTCTCGCGCGTCGCGTGCGGATCCGCGGTCACGCTCGGAAACAGATCGGCGCGCGCGATCCGGTACTGGGCGCGGGCCTGCTGCAGGCGCGCGAACGCCGCCTGGAGCGAGAGGTTCGAGGGGACCTTGTCCTCGAGCGCATCGAGCTCGGGGTCGTTGTATACGGTCCACCAGCGGCCGCGCGGCTGCGCGTCCCGGGGCTGCGCGATCTTCCAGTCGCCGAGCTCCTTGTACTGCGCGGGCGGCTTGCCGGTGTCCGGGACCCTGTAGGGCGGCGCGAACGAGCAGGCGCCAAGCGCCGCGACGCAGGCCGCGAGGGCGGCCCGGCACCCGCCACGCAGTGTGCAGGGCGCGCTCCTCGGAACCGGGCCGGCTCGGCTCATGGCGGCCGTGCTCACGGCGCGGCGTGCGCCCCGCCGCTCTGGTCGGCGGAGGACTGCGGCGCTGGTGCGATGTGAACGCGCGTGCCGGTCTCGATGGAATCCGGAGGATTGATCACTACCATGTCGTTCGGGCTGAGGCCGTTCAGTATCTCCACCGTCTTGCCGAAGTCCCTCCCCTGATCGACATTCTTGATCTCGATGGTATCTCGATTCTCGACGACCGCGACCTGCAGGCCCTGGGCACGGAACAGGATGGTGTTGGCCGGCAGCCTGAGGGTCTCCGTGCTCGAGGGAAGCTTGAAATGCACTTCGGTGTAGGAGCCCGGGAAGAGCCGCGCCTCGCGATTGTCGAGCTGCAGCTCCACCTGCAGCGTGCGGGCGCTCGGATCCAGCGCATTCGATGTGCGTACCGCCTCCGCTTCGTAGGTTTTGCCGGGCCGCTCCGCGAAATGCAGCTCGGCCTTGACCCCCGTCTGCGCCGCCGCGGCGTAGGCCTCGGGAACTTGCGCGTAGATGCGCAGCTTGTGGATGTCGGCCAGCCGGAACAGCTCGGTGCCCGGTGCCTGTCCGGCATTGATCAGATAGCCGACGTCGGTATTGCGTGCGGTCACCACGCCGTCGAACGGCGCGATCACGCGCTTGAATGACTCCAGATCGCTCAGGCGCTTGACGTTCTGGAGCGCCGATTCGACCATCGCGGCCTTGGCGGCCGCATCGCCCGCCCTGTTGTCCGCATCCTGCTTCGATACCGCCTGCTTCTTGAGCAGTCCCTGCCAGCGCTCGTTGGTGATCTTCGAGAGCGCGAAATTGGCCTCCGCGGTATCGAGATCCGCTCGCGCCTGCGCAAGCTCGCGATCGACCTCCGGCGTCTCGATCTGCGCGAGCAGCTGTCCTTTGTGGACCCGTGCGCCGATGTCGGTGTACCAGACCTTCAGGTAGCCGTTGGTGCGCGCGTAGATCGGAGACTCGGTGTACGCCTGCACGATGCCCGGAAGAACCAGCTCGTTGCCCGCGTTGCTGAGAACCGGCTTGGCGGTCGCCACGGTGAGCACGGCCTCGGCGGCGGTCGTCCTGCGCAGCTGCTCGCGCGCGGCGATGCGGCTGCCGATACCCCAGACAGCGAGCGCGGTCGCGACCAGGGCGGCGACCAGGGCGTAGCGCTTGACGCGCGACCTGAGCTCGCGCCGCGGCTGCGGCTCTTGCTGATCAACCATGGGCATTCTCCGAGTTGTCATTGACGAGGCCCGGCAGGTGCTTGCGGCCGTGGATGAGCGCGAACACGGTGGGCACGAAGAAGAGCGTGGCCACGGTCGCGAACAACAGTCCACCGATCACCGCGCGGCCGAGCGGCGCATTCTGCTCGCCGCTCTCCCCGAGTCCGAGGGCCATCGGGATCATGCCGATGATCATGGCCGTGGCCGTCATGATCACGGGGCGCAGGCGCGTGAAGCCGGCCTCCAGGGCGGCCTCGCGGGCGCTGCTGCCGGCGCTCATCTGCTCGCGCGCGAAGCTGATGACCAGCACGCTGTTCGCGGTCGCCACGCCCATGCACATGATCGCCCCGGTGAGGGCCGGGACGCTCACGGTGGTGTGCGTGAGGAACAGCATCCAGACGATTCCCGCGAGCGCGGCCGGCAGCGCGGTGATGATGATCAGCGGATCGAGCAGCGATTGAAAGTTCACCACGATCAGCATGTACACGAGGATGATCGCGCCGACCAGCCCGAGCAGCAGCCCCCGGAAGGATTGGCGCATGGTCTCGACCTGGCCCTTCAGATGCAGGGTCGAGCCCTTCGGCAGGTCCTTCCTCGCCGCCTCGATCACCTGGTCGAACTGAGTCGCGATGGACCCGAGGTCCGCTCCCTGCACGTTGCCGTAGATGTCGAATGCGGTCTGCGCGTTGTAATGGGTGACCAGCTCGGGGGCGACGCTCCTGTGCATGGTCGAGAAGTTCGCGAGGACCTGCGAGGTGCCGGAGGCTGCCGGTACGGAGCCGACGGTCTGGCTGATCGGCGTGTTGCCGAGGTCATTGAGCGAGCTCATGCGGTATTGCGGAGTCTGCGCGACCACATTGTATTGGGTGCCCGTTCTGGGGTCGATCCAGAAGGACGGGGATGTCTGGAAGCTTCCCGACAGCGAGATGAGCATGTTCGAGGCGACGTTCTCTTGCGTGAGGCCGAGGAGCTGCGCCTTGCTGCGGTCGACGTCGACGTTGATCTGCGGATAGTCATAGGGCTGCTGGATGTGAAGATCCACGGCGCCCGGGATGGCCACGAACCTCGGCAGGAGCTTCTCGATGAACGCACGATTGGCAACCGTGTTCGGCCCGGTCACCTGCACGTCGAGCGGGGAGGGCAGGCCGAAGTTCAGGATCTGGCTGACGATGTCGGCCGGCAGGAACTCGAACTGAGTCGAGGGGTAGGAGGCCGCCAGCTTGAGGCGCAGCTCCCGCTGATAGTCGTAGATCGAGGAATGCTCCTTCGCGAGATTGATGAAGATGTCGGCATCGCCCGGACCCACCGGCGCCGAAGTGCTGTAGGCGAGGTTGATGCCGCTGTACGGCAGCCCCAGATTGTCGACGATCGAGGTGATCTCCCCCGGCCTGATGGTCTCGCGGATGGTCCTCTCCACCTCGTCGCAGAGAATCGCGGTCTGCTCGATGCGCGTGCCCGTGCTCGCGCGCAAATGCAGCTTCAGCTGCCCGGCGTCGACGCTCGGGAAGAAATCCTGGCCGAGACCCGGGAGCGGCCCGATGGGAAAGGCGAGCAGGGCGGCGGCGGCCATCGCCAGCAGAAAGACACCGGCAAACCTCGGACCTCCGTCGATCGCCAGGCTCAACAGCTCGCGGTAGCCGTGGCGCATGCGCTCGAAACCCCGCTCGAAGCGCTGCTGCAAGCGGGCCGGCCCCGATTTCGTCTCGTGGACGCCTTCCTCCTTTTTCTTCAGCCAGAACTTCGCAAGCGTCGGAATGAGGGTCCGCGACAGCAGATACGAGGCGAGCATCGCGAACACCACCGCCTCGGCGAGGGGAATGAACAGGTACTTCGCGATACCCGCCAGCTGGAACATCGGAACGAACACGATGCAGATCGACAGCGTCGACACCAGCGCGGGCAGCGCGATCTGATGAGCGCCCTCCAGGATCGCCTGCTCGACGTCGCTCCCCTGCTCGAGATGGTAGTTGATGTTCTCGATGGTCACCGTGGCGTCGTCGACCAGGATGCCGACCGACAGCGCCAGGCCGCCGAGCGTCATGATGTTGATCGTCTCGCCGAGGGCGGCCAGACAGGCGACCGAGGTGAGCACCGACAGCGGAATCGAGATGGTGATGATCAGCGTGCTGCGCCAGCTTCCCAGGAACAGCAGGATCAGCAGTCCCGTGAGGCCGGCCGCGATGACTCCTTCGCGGATCACTCCGCCGATGGCGGCGCGCACGAAGATCGACTGATCGCTCAATGCGACCAGCTTCAGATCCTTGGGCATCGCGGCGCGCGCCAGCGGCAGCTTGGCATTGATGCCGCTGATGATGTCGAGCGTCGAGGCGTTGCCGGTCTTCAGGACGTTCATCACGATCGCGCGTTTGCCGTCGACCCGCGCGATGTTGGTCTGCGGCGGATAGCCGTCGCGCACGTGCGCCACGTCGCGCACGTAGAGCACGCCCCCGGGAATCTCCTTCACGGGCAGATCGTTCAGCTCCTCGATCTTCGTCGGGCTCGCATTGAGCTTGACGTAATACTCCCGGGTGTCGATCTTTTCAGTGCCCGCCGGCAAGATCAGGTTTTGCCGGCTGATCGCATTCACGACGTCCGTGGCCGCAAGCCCGCGCGCGCGCAGCTGCCCCGGATCGAGGTCGACCTGCACCTCGCGCTGCTTGCCTCCGTAGGGATAGGGGATGGAGGCCCCGGCGACCGTCGCGAGCTGCGTGCGCAGGATGTTGTTGCCGAGATCGAAGATCTCCTGCTCGGGTATGGTCTCGCTCGAGAGCGCCAGCTGCAGGATCGGGACGCTCGATGCATTGTACGACAGCACGAAGGGCGGGTTCGTGCCGGGCGGGGCCGACTGCAGCTGCGTCTGCGAGACCGCGATGATCTGGGCGAGCGAGAGGTCCTGATTGGCGCTCGGCTGGAAGAAGTACTTGACCACGGCCTCGCTGTTCACGGACTCCGATTCCGTGTGCTCGACGTCGTTCACCACGGTCTGGGCGGTGCGCTCGGAAAAGAGCACGATGCGGTCGGCGATCTCCTCGGGCAGCAGGCCGGTGTAGCGCCAGATCACCGCGGCGATCGGAATGTTGATGTTCGGAAAGATGTCCGTCGGCATCTTGAGCATCGAGTAGACGCCGAGAAACACGATGAGCACCGCAAGCATGATGAACGTGTACGGCCGCTGCAGAGCTACTCTGACGATCCACATGATTCACTCCGCGCGGGTACTGGCTCGTGCGAGTTCGATTTCGGCGCCGACGGGTCGGAAGGACGACCCCTCGGGCCGCGATCTCGGCCGGCGGAGCCGCAAGTTGCACAGGTTTGCACGCGCGGCCGGCGCCGTGGTCATTGTCCTACCTGAGTTGGCGGCCAACCGCGCATAACATTGGCCGCTGCAACGGCGAATAATGTTATCCCACAATGCGCTGCTGCAGAAAGTGGCGTGCGCGCAAATTTGAGCCACGAGGAGATTCGGATGAGGAGAATCCTGGCACTGATCGCCGTTGCATCGCCGCTGGCGGCCGCGCCGCTGGCACTTGGCGCGAGCAATCCCGACGAGTCGTTCTACAAGAAGGCGGCGGAGGCCGGAATCTCCGAGGTGGACGAGGGCAACCAAGCCCAGGAAAAGGCGAACAATCAGCAAGTCAAGGACTACGGCGCCATGCTGGTCAAGGACCATACGGCGGCCAATGACCAGCTGAAGAGTCTGGCGGCCACCAAGGACATCTCGCTGCCCACGACCGCGAGCGTCGCAGAGATGGCGCAGAAGGCGAAGCTCGACGTACTGACGGGCGACACCTACGACAAGGCCTTCATCCGCGACGAGATCAAGGACCACCGCGAGGCGATCGCCCTGTTCAAGAAGGAGATCGCCGACGGGCAGGACGCGGACGCCAAGGCGTTCGCACAATCGACCCTGCCGACGCTCGAGAAGCACCTGAAGGCTGCGCGCAGCATCGCGACGGAGAACGGCTGGATCAAGTCGAGGTCGAGCGCCCCGAAGGCGAGCTAGCCGGCGGCCCGCAGGCCCGAGCTCAGCGCACGCCGCCCGAGCTCAGCGCGCGCCGCCCGAGCTCAGCGCGCGCGCTTGGATGTGCGCTTGAGCGCCTGCGCCATGCAGTGAATGCCGCCTCCGGTCTTGGAGATCTCGCTCATGTCGACCTCCGCGACCTCGAAGCCGCGTGCCCGCAGTTGCTGGATGAGCGAGCGGCTCGATTTCGGCACGATTGCCCGGTCGCGTCCGAGCGACATGAAGTTGCATCCGAGATTGATCGTGTCCTCGAACGGCACGTCGATGATCTCGTGGCCCTTGCTCTTCAGCCAGGCGACGATGCCGGGCTCGGTGCAGGCGAGACACACCGCGGTGAGCTTCGCGGCGACGGGCACCACCATCAGATCGATGTGCACGTAGTACTCGTCGAAGAAGGCGAGCCGGGTCTCCCATCCTTCCCGCCTGAACCAGCCCTCGACCTGGCGTGCCCCTTCTTCCTGCGTGCGTCCGCCGCCGCAGCCGATGAGCACGCAGCCCTCCTCGATCACGTTGAAATCGCCGCCCTCGAACGTGCCCGCGGTCACCATGTCGTAGATCGGGATGCCGAGCCGCTCGTAGGTGCGAATGGCCGCGTAGTTCTCGCCGCGCCGCCACCAATTGGCCATCGCGGTGATGATGGCGCCATAGGGGGTCATCACGCTCGAATCGCGCGAATAGACCTGCATCGGCAGCTCCGCCTGCGCCTCGTGCCAGTGTACGCGTACGCCGAAATGAGCATAGGCGCTCTGTAGCTCGCGATGCTGGGCCTGGGCGGCGCGAATGTCCGCCGGCTGCTCGCGCAGCGTCTTGCGCGACAGGGAGCTGGTCGCCATGTGCTTGAGGTGATCGGCCGGGCCGAGCAGCACGTCGGTCAATGGATCGGTCTCGTTGTCGAATCCCCACTCGGCCAGCGCTTGCGTGCCGCCCGCGGGGCGGCGGCGCTGCAACGTGAACGCATCGGAGGCGGCGGGGGTCGCTTTGGCGGTGATCATGCGGGTCTCCTCGGCGCGCCAGCCGCGCGCCCAATGGGTCAATGATCCTTGAATGAATAATTCACGTCGAGTCCAATGGTACGCGGACGGCCGACGAAGTAAGCCCGGTCGTGCGCCGGGCCTGGCGTCGTCGACACGGAGGTCGCGGCCTCCTGGTTGGTCAGGTTGTCCACGAATGCATCGACCCGCCAGGCACGCCCGAAGCCGATGCCGGCGCGCGCGTTCAAGAGCGCGAAGCCGGGCAGGTCGGTGGCCGTCGGGGAGTGGGGCAGGGCGGTCCAGAAGTCGCTCCGGTAGGAAGCGTCGAGGCGTGCGTGAAGCTCGCGCTCGGCACCGATCGGGTGGGAGAGCTCGAGCGCCGCCGTCGCCTGCTCCTTGGACACCTCGGGCAGGCGATCGCCGGAGACGCCCACCAGGTCCGGAACGATGCCGCGCTCGAAGCTCGAAGTGAGGATGGCATCGGTGTAGCTGTAGCCGAGCTCGAGCTTGCTGAAGTCCGTCATGGCGAGCGTGAGCTCCGCTTCCGCGCCGCGCGAGCGTGCGGTGTTGCCATTGGTCACGAAATCGAATCCGCCGGTCACCGTATAGGCCTCGATCTGCGGATCCTTCCATTGAATGTTGTAGAGGGTGAAGGTGTAGCTCGAGCCGCGCGCAAAGGAGCCCTTGATGCCGATCTCGGTGTTGCGCGCCTCGTCGGGTTTGTAGGTGAGCAGCGCCGGCGTCTCGCAGTAGTAGCAGCTGCCGATGGGCAGCGCATTGACTCCGCCGCGTCGAAATCCCTCCGACCAGGTCACGTAGACGAGCGTGCGCGGCGCGATCTCATAGGAGCTGTTGACCTTGAAGATCTGGCTGCGGAACCCCTTCTCGTTCGAGTCCTCCGTGAGGCCGTTCTCGGCAGTGCCCGATTGCGAGCAGAACGTCCCGCACATGGGCAGGGTCTGGATCAGGCTTTGATCGTAGTGCTGCCAGAAGACGCGCGCGCCCGCGGTTGCCTGCCATTTGTCGGTGAAGTGATAGGAGGTCTCGTTGAACAGGGCGAAATCGCTGAAGTCGACGTGGCGGTCGAGGGTGAAGTTCAGGTCGGGATAGGGATTGAGCGAGGGCCGCACCCCGCCCTTGTAATACTGGATCACGTCGCCGAAGCTCGGATAGGGGCATGACACGGCGCTGTAGACCGTGCAGCCGGGCGGCATGCCGGTGCCCGGGAGCTGGCTCCAGGCCGCGAACCCCAGGATCGGCTCGACCTGCGAGAGCGTCTGCCGGCGATTGCTGTAATAGGCGCCCGCCACCCAATCCCAGGGCCCGGATTCCTTGGACACGAGCCGCAGCTCCTCGGTAAAAGCCTTGTCCGTCGAGTTGTCGATGATGGGCGACAGGATGCGCGGATAGTTGCCGTAGTAGGCCGCGAGCGACTCGATCAGGCCGGTCAGATCGTACTGGCTGAAGGCCGACTGGCTGGTGTAGGAAGAGTTGGAGGAAACGGTCGCAAACCCGGCGTCGTAGGAGACATCGACGGCGCCGAGGTCGGTCTGGAACGAGCCGGGCTGATCCATGTACAGCGTCTGCTCGTATCGATACCCCGGCCGAACCTGGGAGTAGCCGCCGGATTGGTCGGTCTGGTGCTGATAGCTCGCCTGGAGCTTCAGACCGTCGGACGGCTTCCACAGGTAGGCGCCGCGGAAGTACCAGGTGTCGGAGTAATCGACCCCGCGCTGCTCCTCGAACAGCGGCGCACTGTGCACCGGATCGCCCGGATCGGCCAGAATGGGCTGTGCGCCAGGACCGAGCTCGGCGACCGACAGAGCGTCGGTGAAGCCGGCGAGCTTCTCGTAGCCCCCCGAGGCGCGAAACGCCATGTTGTCGCTGATCGGCAGATTGCCGATGAAATCCACGGCTTCGTTGCCGTGCTGGGCATTCTCGGTGTGCGAGCCGCGCACCGACACGTCGAACTCGCTCGAGGTCGGGTCGGGCTCGTTGTGAATCAACCGCACCGTGCCTCCAACCGATCCCGATCCGTACAGCGTGCCCTGCGGTCCGCGCAGCACCTCGACGCGGGCGATGTCGGTCATCTTGAGATTCGCGAACAGCGGCGTCTCGTCCACGTAGGTCGACACCAGGGGCGCGGCGATCTGCTGGGTCTCTGCGTTGACGCTGCTGGCGTTGAGGCCGCGGATCGTCAGCGTGTCGTTGATGTTGCCCGCGCGCGGCCCGAGGTCCGGGGCCACCAGGCCCGGGATCATGTGCGTGAGCCCCTCGAGGTCGGTCACGCCGGCGGCGGCAATGTCGGCCGCGCCGATGGCCGAGATGTTGTATGGAACGTCCGCCACCGACTCGCTGCGCCGCGTGGCGGTGACCACGATCTCCTGGATGTCGTCGGCCGCAGCCCGCGGTGGCTGCAGCTGTGCGGCGGCGATGAGGGCGGAAACCGCCGCGGCGAGCTTGCTGCGCGCCGCGGCAGCCGCCGGCGGCGCCGGCCGGTGCGGATGTTTCATTTCGGCATCCCCGTAGTAGTCGCCGCTCGGAGCGGCGTGAATTCAGTATGATTGAGACATCGCGCGTTGACGTGCAAAGATTTCAAATGTGAGGTGAATATTTCTCACCCCAGTAAAACGCGGCTTCCACCCATGCACGCGCTGCAGGCGCTCGACGCCTTCGCCCGCCTCGGCAGCGTGTGGGAGGCGGCGGAGGAGCTGGGGATCACTCGCAGCGCCCTGAGCCACCGTCTCTCGATGCTGGAGAGCATGCTCGGCTTCGAGGTTGCGGGCCGCAGCGGCAAGGGCATCGCGCTCACGCCGCGCGGCCGGCGCTACGCGCACGATGTGCGAAGATCGCTCACGCTGCTCATGGATGCGCACGAGGGTGGTGCAGGCAAGCCGGTCGAGGGAAGCCTGCGCGTCTCGAGCACCGCCGGGTTTGCCTCCATGTGGCTGTGCAACCACATCGCCTCGTTCCAGGCCGAGTATCCGAACCTCACGCTGCAGATCCTCACCAGCCGCGAGCTCGATCAGGCGACGGACCGGGATGTCGATCTATGCATCGTGTTCGGCAGCGGCGGCTGGCCGAAGCACGTCGCGCGGCACCTCTATGACGTCGAGTTTCTGCCCATGTGCAGCCCGGCGCTGCAGAACATGCAAGGCGGGCTCAATCGGCCAAGCGACGTGCTGCGCTATCCGCTCCTGCATCTGCAGCAGTGGGAGGAGTGGCGCCAATGGCTGGCGGTGAGCGGCATCGGGTTCCCGCGCTCCGCGGCGGGCATCACCTTCTCCGATCTGATGCTCGTGCAGGCGGCGGCGATCGCCGGACAGGGCATCATGATGGGCGACGAGATCACCTGTGCCGGAGCTCTCGCGGCCGGCCAGCTCGTCACGCCGTTCTCCACCAAGATCAAGGCGCAGGGCGCCTATTACCTGCTGCGCAGCCGCCAGCGGCGCATCAATCCGGCCATGCTCGCCTTCACGCGCTGGCTCGAGGCGCTGTTCACGCGAATCGGCACCGAGCTCGAGGGCGGCCCGCTGTGACGGCGGGCGGCAGCGCCGCGAGCGGGTGCCTCAGCCGCCGCCGCCCGCGGGGCGCTTCTTCGCGGGCACGGCCGAGAAGGCGTCGAACTGCAGGTCGATGGTGGATCCTGATTCCTGATACGGGATGCAGGTGGTGTGGTTGACGATGTTGCTGGTGGTGAACATGGGCAGCAGCTGGGAGCGGAACTGCTCGACCAGCTCACAGTCGCCGAGCCCCAGGTCCCGCGGGGAGTGATGGGCGAACACCACGGAGCGCCAGTTTCCCATGACCGTGTGGGCGCCGCCGCCCTCGGCGGGAACGAGCGTCGAGAACGTCAAATCCGCGCGCGCAAACTTGTCGGGACGGCCGAAACCCGAGGCGCAGGCGCCCGGTTCGGACTTGAGGTCCGGACGCGCACCGGCTGCGAGCAGCAGCTTTCTGAGCTTGTCCGCGAGTCCATCGCAGGAATAGGTCGAGGTGAAGCCCATGAACTGGAAGGTGTACTTGTGGCTCTGCCAGGTTCCCGGCAGCGGCTGCGCGGCACCGCCGTCGGCCAGGCTGGCCGTGCACAGCAGAAATACGCCGGCGAGGCTCACGGCGCCGGAGCGCAGGCACCGGGCGGTGCGTGCGGGCAGATGCAGCGAAGTGCGGCGTGTCATGAGGCTTCTCCGGCCGGCAAAGGCGATTCGCGAGAGCGAGCATAACGTATCGGCTCCGAAAAGGTTGACTGCGCCGATCTTGTGAGCATGCGCGGCTTGCTTGCATACTGGATGGGCATACATTCCGACCTGGACACGCCGATGAACAGCACCGACGCGAGAGACGTCAAAGCCGATCGCAAGCAAGCGGCCCTCGACTATCACGAGTTTCCCACGCACGGGAAGATCTCGGTGACGCCGACCAAGCAGCTGGTGACGCAGAGCGATCTCGCGCTCGCCTATTCGCCCGGCGTCGCCGCGGCTTGCGAGGCCATCGTCGAGGATCCCCACAACGCGGTGCGCTACACCGCGCGCGGCAATCTGGTCGGCGTGATCAGCAACGGCACCGCCGTGCTCGGCCTCGGCGCCATCGGCCCGCTCGCCGCCAAGCCCGTGATGGAGGGCAAGGCGGTGCTGTTCAAGAAATTCGCCGGCATCGACGTGTTCGACCTCGAGATCGAGCAGCCCGACCCGCACCGGCTGGTCGAGGTGATCGCCGCACTCGAGCCGACGTTCGGCGCCATCAACCTGGAGGACATCAAGGCGCCCGAGTGCTTCATCGTCGAGCGCGAGCTGCGCAAGCGGATGAAGATTCCGGTCTTCCACGATGACCAGCATGGCACGGCCATCACGGTCGGCGCGGCCGTGCTCAACGGCTTGACGGTGTGCGCCAAGCGCATCGGCGACGTCAAGCTGGTGGTGAGCGGCGCGGGCGCGGCCGCGCTCGCATGCGTCGATCTGCTGCTCGATCTGGGCCTGCGGCACGAGAACGTCTGGCTCACCGATCTGGCGGGCGTCGTCTACGAAGGGCGGCGCGAGCTGATGGATCCGGAGAAGGCGCGCTTCGCCCGCAACACGGCTGCGCGCTCGCTCGGCGAGGTGATCGGCGGCGCCGACGTGTTCCTGGGGCTTTCGGCGGGCGGGGTGCTGGCCCCGGGGATGGTCGAGCGGATGGCGCCGCGGCCCTTGATTCTCGCGCTCGCGAATCCGACGCCGGAGATCTGGCCGGAGGAGGCGCTGCGCGTGCGTCCCGATGCCGTCATGGCCACCGGACGCAGCGACTATCCGAACCAGGTGAACAACGTGCTGTGCTTCCCCTTCATCTTCCGCGGCGCGCTCGACGTCGGGGCAACCACGGTGACGCGGGCCATGGAGATCGCGGCGGTGCACGCGCTCGCCGAGCTTGCGCGCCAGGAGCAAAGCGAGGTCGTGGCGGCCGCCTACGGCGGCGTCGAGAACCTCTGCTTCGGGCCGGGCTACCTCATCCCCAAGCCGTTCGATCCGCGACTGATCGTGAAGATAGCCCCGGCCGTGGCGAAGGCGGCGATGAGCTCCGGCATCGCCACCCGGCCGATCGCCGACATCGACGCCTACAGCCGCGGCCTGGAGCAGTTCGTCTACCGCAGCGGCACGCTGATGGCGCCCATCTTTGCCGCTGCGCGCAAGGTGGCCCGGCAGCACAGCCGCATCGTATATGCGGAGGGCGAGGACGAGCGGGTGCTGCGCGCCGTGCAGATCGCCGTCGATGAGAAGCTCGCCGTCCCGATACTCGTCGGGCGTCCGGCGGTGATCGAGCGCGGCATCAAGCGTCACGGGCTGCGCATTCGCATCGGAGAGCACCTCACGGTGGTCAACCCGGAGCACGACGAGCGCTATCGCGAGTACTGGCAGGCCTATCACGCTCTCACGCGCCGCAACGGCGTCACGGCGCAGTACGCGAAGCTCGAGATGCGCCGGCGCACCACGCTCATCGCCGCCATGCTGTTGAGGAAGGGCGAGGCGGACGGGCTGATCTGTGGCACGATCTCCACCACGGCACGCCACCTCAAGTACATCGACCGGGTGATCGGCCGGCGCCCCGGAGTCGCCGTGTACGGCGCGATGAGCGGACTCATCCTGCCCGGACGCCAAGTGTTCCTGGTCGACACCCACGTCAATCTCGATCCGACCGCGGAGCAGCTGGCGGAGATCACCGAGCTGGCCGCCGAGCAGCTGCGCGCCTTCGGGCTGATACCGAAGGCGGCGCTGCTGTCGCATTCGAATTTCGGCTCGAGCGATGCGCCCTCGGCGCTCAAGATGCGCGCCGTGCTCGCGCTGCTGCGCAAGCACGCGCCCGATCTGGAAGTGGACGGGGAGATGCATGGCGATTGCGCGCTCGATGAGGCGGTGCGCAATTCGGTCCTGCCCGACAGCACCCTGCACGGCAGCGCCAATCTGGCGGTCTGCCCGGACCTCGACAGCGCGAGCATCGCCTACAATCTGCTCAAGTCCGCCGCCGGCAACAACGTGGCGATCGGGCCGATCCTGCTCGGCTGTGCCGCGCCGGCCTACGTCCTCACGGCCGCGGCGACGGTGCGTCGCATCGTCAACATGACGGCGCTGTGCGTCGCGGAGGCTGGCCGCTACGCCGCGCGACCCCACTCCATCGCCGATAAAAATTGCGCCGATAAAAATTGATATTTTACAGTTATTTACATGACAAACATAATAAGAAATATAAATAGATAGCGCCTCGCTTGGTGCGCGCAGCGGCGCCGCTTCGGTTATCGTACGCGCCGTGTCTCCGATCATCGACCTGCGCAGCGATACCGTGACCCGGCCGACGCCGGCGATGCGTGCCGCCATGGCCGCGGCCGAGGTGGGCGATGACGTGTACGGGGACGACCCCACGGTCAATCGGCTCGAGTCGGCGATGGCCGAACGCTTCGGCTTCGGGAGCGCGCTGTTCTTCGCCACCGGAACGCAGAGCAATCTCGCGGCGCTCATGTCGCATTGCGGACGGGGCGATGAGTACCTGGTCGGCCAGGACGCCCACACCTACAAGTACGAGCAAGGCGGCGCGGCCGTTCTCGGCAGCATCCAGCCGCAGCCCCTCGAGAACGAGCCGGACGGCAGCATTGCCATCGAGCGAATCGAGCGCGCCATCAAGCCCGCGGATCCGCATTTCGCGACCACCCGGTTGCTCGCCCTCGAGAACACCATGGGCGGGCGCGTGCTCTCTGCGGGCTACCTGCGCCGCGCCACCGAGCTCGCGCACGCACGCGGATTGCGCACCCATCTGGATGGGGCGCGCCTCTATAACGTCATCGTCAAGCTCGGGCTCGAGGAGCCGGCCGCCGTCACGGGCTTCGATTCGGTGTCGATCTGTCTCTCGAAGGGATTGGGCGCTCCCGCAGGCTCGGTATTGCTCGGCTCGCGCGAGTTCATCGCCGCGGCGCGGCGCTGGCGCAAGGCGCTCGGCGGGGGCATGCGCCAGGCGGGGGTCCTGGCCGCGGCCGGACTGTACGCGCTCGAGCACCACGTGCGCCGTCTCGCGGAGGATCACGAGAATGCGCAGCTGCTGGCGGCCGGACTGCGCAGCCTCGGATTGCAGGTCGAGCCGCCTCAGACCAACATCGTCTTCGTGCACATTCCCGCCGAGCACCTCGGCCCGCTGCGGGCGCACCTCGCCGAGCGTGGCGTCCTCGCCTCCGTGGCACCGCTGACGCGCCTCGCGACGCACCTGGACGCGCCGCGCCCGAAGATCGAGGCCGCTCTGACGGTGTTGCGTCAGTATCCGGGCTGGGCCGTCTGAGTCGCGATGCGCAGGCTGACGACGTCGATCGAAGCGCGACCTGACCCCGATGCCTTGCTCGAGCGAGTCAAGCGGCAGGAAGCGGCGGCGCGGCGCGGCAAGCTGAGGATCTATTTCGGCTCATCGGCCGGCGTGGGCAAGACCTACGCCATGCTGGTTGCGGCCCGCAAGGTGCGGGGCGAAGGGCGCGACGTGCTGGTGGGTTTGGTGGAGACACACGGCCGCGAGGAGACCGCCTCGCTCCTCGAGGGTCTGGAGCTGCTGCCCCCCAAGATCGTGCCCTACCGCCTGCGCCAGCTGCACGAATTTGACCTCGACGCGGCACTGGCGCGGCGTCCGGAGCTGATCCTGGTCGATGAGCTCGCGCACACCAACGTTGCCGGGCAGCGCCATCCCAAGCGCTGGCAGGACGTCGAGGAGCTGCTCGCCGCCGGCGTCGATGTCTTCACCACGCTCAATGTGCAGCATCTGGAGAGCCTCAACGACGTGGTCGGGGGCATCACCAACATCCGCGTCTGGGAGACCGTTCCCGACACGGTGTTCGATGCCGCGGAGGAGGTCGTGCTGGTCGACATCCCCGCCGATGAGCTGCTCGAGCGGCTCAAGGCGGGCAAGGTCTACGTGCAGCAGCAGGCCGAGCGCGCCGCCAGCAATTTCTTCCGCAAGGGCAACCTGATGGCGCTGCGCGAGCTGGCGCTGCGGCGAACGGCCGACCGGGTGGAAGGCGATGTGCAGGCCTATCGGGTCGACAAGTCCATCGGCTCGGTGTGGAAGACGGGCTCGGCGCTGCTCACCTGCGTCGGACCCGATGCCGCCGCCGAGCGCGTGGTACGCGCGGCTGCACGTCTGGCGAGCCAGTTGAACACCGACTGGCACGCGATCTACGTGGAGACGCCCGGCCTGCAGCGTCTGCCCCCTGCCCGTCGCGAGCGCATCCTCGCCACATTGCAGCTGGCGGAGGAGCTCGGCGCCACGACCGCGGTGATCGCGAGCGCCGAGGTCGCCGAGAGCTTGGTGAGCTACGCGCGCGCGCACAACCTCGCCAAGATCGTCATCGGCCGGGATCCGGGCCGCCGCCTGTGGCCCTGGCAGCGCTCCAGTGGGCAGAAGCTCGCGCTGCTCGCGCCCGACATCGACTTGGTGGAGATCGGCCGCGCGGAAGCCGGACGCCGGGTCGAGGCTGAGCCGCCGCCGAGGCCCGCTCCGGTCGCCAGCGAAAGCGCCGACCGGCGCAAGAACAAGCGGGCGCGATACGTGTGGGCCGTTCTGGGCTGCGCCGCCGTGACCGCCGGCTGCATACCCCTCGCCGCGCACTTCGACCGCTCGAACATCGTCGCGATCTTCATCCTGACCGTGGTCCTCACCGCGGTGCGGCTCGGGCGCGGACCCGCGGCGCTCGCCGCCGTATTCAGCGTCGGTGCCTTCGATTTCTTCTTCGTGCCCCCGCGCCTGTCCTTCGCCGTGAGCGATGTGCAGTATTTTCTCACCTTCGGGATCATGCTGTTGGTGGGACTGATCACGGGGCAATTGACCGCGGGACTGCGCTTCCAGGCACGCGTCGCCTCGCATCGGGAGGAACGCGCGGCCGCTCTCTACGAGATCGCGCGCGACCTGTCGGGCGCCGCGCAGGTCGATCAGGTGGTCAAGATCAGCGATGAGTCCATCGAGCGCACTTTTCATGCCCACGCGGCGCTGCTGCTGCCGGACGGCCAGGGCAGGCTGATAATCACCGAGCCGCGCGAGGGCGCCGCCCTCAACCCCGAGATCGGCACCGCGCAATGGGCGTTCGATCAGGGCAAGCCCGCCGGCTTCGGCACCGACACCCTGCCCGGGAGCGAGGTGCTGTATCTGCCGCTGCGCGCGCCCAACAAGCCGCGCGGAGTGCTCGCGGTCAAGGCGCGCAATCGCCGGATCCTGAAGATTCCCGAGCAGCGCCGGCTCCTCGACACCTTCGCCGCGCTCATCGCCATCGCACTGGAGCGGGTTCACTATGTCGGGCTCGCGCAGGACGCGCTGGTGAGCATGGAATCGGAGCGGCTGCGCAACTCGCTGCTCGCCGCGCTCTCGCACGACCTGCGCACGCCGCTCACGGCGCTGCTCGGGCTCGCCGAATCCCTCACGCTGACCAAGCCGCCGCTCTCGCCCACCCAGGCCGAGACCGCCGACGCCATCCAGGACGAAGCACGGCGCATGGGCACGCTGGTCGGCAATCTGCTCGACATGGCGCGCATCGAGAGCGGAGAGGTGAAACTGAATCTGCAGTGGCAGCCGCTCGAGGAGGTGGTCGGTGCGGCCCTCGAGGCCTCGCGCGGCATGTTCGCGCGGCACAAGATCGAGGTGCGCGTTCCGCTGAATCTGCCGCTGCTGCGCTTCGATGCGATGCTCATCGAGCGCGTGCTGGTGAATCTTCTGGAGAACGCCGCCAAGTACACACCGCCGGGCAGTACCGTGACCGTATCGGCCGAGACGCGCGGCGAGCGCCTCGAGGTGTCGGTCGGCGACGATGGGCCGGGGCTGCCGAAGGGACGGGAGGAGGCGGTGTTCCAGAAGTTCACCCGCGGGGAGCGCGAATCGGCGACGCCGGGCGTGGGTCTGGGGCTTGCCATCTGCCGGGCGATCATCGAGGCGCACCAGGGCACCATCCACGGGGTCAACGGGGCCGCGGGCGGCGCCGTGTTCACCTTCTCGCTGCCGCTGGGCACTCCTCCCGCGCCGGCCACGGAGAGCCAGGCTGCGCATGGTTGAGTCCCTCCCGACGGCCATCCTGATCGAGGATGAGCGGCAGATCCGCCGCTTCGTGCGCACCGCGCTCGAGGCCGAAGGCTGGAGCGTGATCGAGAGCGGCACCATGCGCCAGGGCTTGACCGACGCCGGAACCCGCAAGCCGGATCTGATCATCCTCGACCTCGGTCTGCCCGACGCCGACGGGATGGAATTTCTGCGCGACCTGCGCAGCTGGTCGAAGGTTCCGGTCGTCGTGCTCTCGGCGCGGGTCGGCGAGCAAGACAAGATCGAGGCGCTGGATGCGGGAGCGGATGACTATCTCACCAAGCCGTTCAGCGTGGGCGAGCTGCTCGCCCGCGTGCGCGCCGCCTCGCGCCGGCGCCAGGATGGCGGCGCCGCCGCGGGCGCCGTGTTCGAATTCGGAGACGTCAAGGTGGACCTGAGCCTGCGCACGGTGCACAAGCGCGGGGCCCAGGTGCATCTCACGCCGACCGAGTACCGCTTGCTCACGCTGCTGCTCGCCAACTCGGGAAAGGTGCTCACGCATCGGCAGATTTTGCGCGAGGTGTGGGGCCCGTCGCATTCCGAGGATGGCCATTACGTGCGCGTCTACATGGGCCATCTGCGTCAAAAGCTCGAGGACGAGCCCGCTCAGCCGCGGCACATTCTGACCGAGACCGCGGTCGGATACCGCCTGGTGCAGGGCTCGCGCGACTAACATCAGCCGCTCGGCGCGAGGCGCCGCGCATGGCGGCGCGCCCGCGCCAGGTCGAGAGGGGTGTCGACGTCGAAGTCCGCGGAGGAGAGGCGCACGAGCACGATCTGCGCCCGAGGCAGGCGATGCACCAGCTCGCGCAGCCCCGCATCACCCGAGAGCGACGCTGCGCGCGGGTACAGCCGGCGCGGCAGGATGAGGGGCACGCCCGCATCGGCGCCGATCCGCCGGCCCACGACCCGGCGCCTCGAGGCGCTCCATCGCGCGATCAGCCGCAGCAGATCCCGCCGCTTGAGTTGCGGCAGATCGGTGGGCAGCAGCAGCACGCCCGAGCTGTAACGCGCCTGTCGCAATCCGCGGCGAACCGAGGTCGACAGGCCGCGCGCACGGCCCGGATTCTGCGCGAGCAGCGGGCGCTGATTGCGCAGCTCCGCCCGCAGGCGGCTCGCTCGCGGGGGCACGACCACGATGATTCTCGAGGGCACGAGCGTCGAGCACAGGCGCACCGTGCGCTCGATGAGGCTCCTGCCCCGCACCCGGACGAGCGCCTTGGGCTTGCCGAGGCGACTGGAGAATCCGGCGGCGAGCACGATGACCTGCAGCATCGGCCGCGTTTGGGAATTCGTTGCTATCATGTCGGTCATGCCCATTCGCGGGAATATGCAGCGCAGGCCATTCCTGGCACCCATCGGCCTTGCACTGCTGTCCGCGCTCGCTGCCATGCTTGCCGTGGCCGCCATAGCCTGGCTTCTGTTGACGGCCGGATCAACGACCATCGTCATCGTGCGCCACGCCGAGGTGGCGCAGAACGGTACCGCGGATCCGCCGCTCAGTGCCGATGGGCAAGCCCGCGCGGCGCTGCTCGCGCGCATGTTCGGGGACCCGCGCCTGCCGGATCACATCGATGCCATCTACGTATCGCCCGCGCTGCGCAATCGATCGACTGCCGAGCCGCTGGCGGCGCGGCTGGGCATAACGCCCACCGTCGCCCCGCAGGATGATCCGCGCGCGCTGGCGCGGCGCATCCTGCACCAGCATCGCGGCGGCCGAATTCTGGTGGTGGGGCACAGCGACACGGTGCCGGCAATCATCGCCGCGCTGAGCGGCCGTCGGGATATTCCGCCCATCCGGCCGGACGAATACGACGCCATGTATATCATCGCCGTGCCGCTGGTCGGGCAGGCCGATCTGTTGAGTCTCAGATACTGATCTGCCGCGCCCGCAGAAGGCGGGGCGCGGCGCCTGCTCGAGCCGCGCGCGGCGCGGATCAGTTGCTCGCAGCGCGCAGCATGATGGCCTTTTGCACGAAATCCCTGTGGCGCCCAATGCGCAGGTCCGCGAGCACCGCATCACGCACGCGCCGGCTTCCGTCGACCAGGTAGCTGGCGCGGCGCACCCCCAGCCCGAGCGGACCGTTGAGACCGTACATCTTGATGACCGTCTTGTGCTCGTCGGACAGCAGGTCGAAGGGCAGCCCGTATTTCTCACGGAACTTGGTGTGCGATTCGGGCGACTGGGGGCTGATGCCGACCACGCGCAGGCCGGCGCGCTGGATTTCCGAATGCAGGTCGCGCAGCTGGCAGGCCTGCCGGGTGCACCCCGGCGTGAAGTCTGCCGGATAGAAATAAAGGACGATGGCGCCCGAGCTCAGCAGTTGCGTAAGCGATCGATCCGTCCCTGTTTGATCCGGAAGTGTGAATTCCGGCGCGCGTTCGCCCACTTTTAACATCGAAGTAGTGCCTCTTTCCTATATCTTAGCTAAGTTTTCGCCGGATTTCGCCACACTTTGGCTTGATGCGGCTTTGTTGTACTATGCGGGGCCCTTTCGCGGGGGAGTAGCTCAGTTGGGAGAGCGTCGCGTTCGCAATGCGAAGGTCGAGGGTTCGATCCCCTTCTCCTCCACCAATCCCGAAAGGCCGGCAGTCGATGGGCTCCGGCCCTCATTCGCCTCGGTAGCTCAGTGGATAGAGCGAGTGCCTCCTAAGCGCTAGGTCGCAGGTTCGATTCCTGCCCGGGGCACTCCTTGCCTGCGGTCCTTTGCGCGCCGGCAGCCGGGTTCCGCGCATTACCGCGATTTCACGTTTGCCTGTAGGACTTGTAGGACCTCCCTAGACAGAAGCTCACGACACCGGCGGACTGTGCGGGTGCCAGGGCTCGGCTATCTTGAGCGCAGTACAAAAAGCAAGGTGCGACCAATGCAGAACTCGACAATTACAACCGTACAGCGCATCGCCAGAGGCGGATTTCTCGCAGGGTTGGTGGCCGTCGCCGCCGCGTGCGTGGTCACGACCCGGGAAGGCTACTGGGATCGCGACCATCACCGCTACTGGCACGATCACGCGTGGCATGACTGCGTCGCGAACGACGTCCACTGCCGATGAATCGGGGGAGCTTCCACGGTCGATGAATCGGGAGCCGGCGATTTAGCGAGGTGAGCATATGCGCACGATGTGGTGGGTTGGAACGATGCTCGTGGCCGCCGCGCTGCCTGTGTGCGCGCAGGCTCGAGCCCCACTTCCCAGCCCGGGCTTTCTCTCGGGCCACGCCGGCTTCTCCGACGCCGCCGGAACGCGAGACTACGCGGCCATCGTCAACCGCATTGACCTGCGACCGTGGGATCCGAGGGCGGGGGGCCTGCGCCCCTTGATGGATGTCGGCAGCGTGGCAGGGTCTGTTGCAGTGCGGGCGACGACCCCGGCGGGGACCGCGATCACCACCGCGCCCGAGGTGTCCCCGGCTTTCGCGGCAAGCGCCTTGACGTTGCTGCTCGGCGGGGTCGCGGTGCTGCGCAGCCGGCGCTCGAGAATGCGCGTCTGAGATCCTGATCCTCGGTGCCGCCAGCCGGCGGCTATAATGACGCGTTTGCCGGGCGACGCCGATCGCGAGAATCGGGCCGACCAGAGCGGTCGATTCGCGCCGCCGCGCATCGCCTTGTCGTCCTGAGGGAGGCCCGATCTTGCGTCACTCATCGCTGCTCATCGGCGCGCTATTCGCGTCCTTGTGCGCCTGCGGAGGTCTCGAGCTCAACCCCGTGGTCAACGAGGTGCGCACGGTTCACTTCGAGCACGATCCATCCAAGACTCTCACCGTTCTGCACGAGATGGTGTGGCGGGACAAGTCGCACGCCGCGCACGAGCTGCGCTTTCCCCCGGGAACCTATTCGCTCGAAGCCGAGGACGCCGATTACTGGTACCTGCGCAGCCCCGCGCCGCTTAAGTACCAGGAGTTCAAGAAAGGCGTTCAGACCGCGAGCCGCAACCTGCGCGGCGGGATTGCCCTCGGCAAATACACCACCCGCTCCGTGCCCGCGGCCGGCTACATCGACGGGCAGGAATCGACCCGTGTCCTGATCTGGAAGCTCGGCAAGGACTTCTTGAGCCGCGAACGCCGGGACTGGACCAAGTCCTTCTGAGCGCGCGCCCAGGCGCGCTGCATTGCGCCCGGGCGAACCCGAGTAAGATGCGGCACGAAGCGCGGACATCTCATGGCAGGACTCACCAACAACCCCGAGCTCTCGAGCATACCGCCGACTCTGCGCAGCCCCGGCGCGCTGCCATTCTGGGCTGCCACCCTGCTCACCGGAATCGGCGCGGGCGCGGCCGGCGCGCTGCTCATGAAGCTGCTGTACTTGGTGCAGTACCGTTGCTGGCCGGGGCCGCACCTCATCGACGGTGCCGCGCGAGCCAGTGTGGCGCATCACCTGATCGTGCTGCTGTCCGCCGGCGCCGTGACGGGTGGCGGGCAGATTCTCCTGCGGCGTCTGTCGAGCGGCAACAGCATCGACATCACCGAGGCCATCACGAATTTCGCCGGCCGTCTGCCGGCGTTGCGCACGCTCGGCACCGCGGTCCTCTCGGTGGTGGTGGTCGGCATGGGCGCATCGCTCGGCCGTGAGGGCGCGCCGAAGCAGGCCGGCGCGGTCATCGCCAACCTGCTCGCCGACCGTACGCGCCTCTCCGACGAGCAGCGCCGCCTGATCGTGGCCTGCGGCGCCGGAGCCGGCATGGCGGCGGCCTATGGCGTGCCGCTCGGCGGCGCGCTGTTCGCGGTCGAAGTGCTGCGCGGCGTGCTGGCGCTGCGCTTGATCCTGCCGGCGCTGCTCTGCTCGGCTGCGGCGGCCGGCATCGCCTGGCTGCTCTCGCTGCCCAATGAGCCCACCTATTTGATTCCATCCTATCCGCTCTCGCCGTCCGTCATTTGCTGGTCCTTGATCGCGGGGCCGATCATCGGGCTGTTCTCCGTGGGCTTCATTCGCGCGATCGAATGGGCCGATCGCAACAAGCCGAAAAGCCGCCTGCGCCGTCTGCTGGCCCCGATCCTGGTGCTCGGCGTCCTGGGCGCGCTGTCGATCGTATATCCGCAGCTCCTCGGCAACGGCAAGGACGTCGCCGCGCTCGCCTTCACGGGCCAGGTCCCGGCGCTGCTGATGCTGGCGCTGCTCGCGCTGCGCCCCCTGGCCACGGTGCTGTGCCTCGGGAGCGGTGTGCCGGGCGGACTGTTCACCCCCTCGCTCGCGACCGGCGCGCTCCTCGGAGGCGTGCTCGGCGCGGCGTGGTCGTGGCTCTGGCCGGGCGCGCCGCCGGGGCTTTGCGCGATCATCGGATCGGCGGCGCTGCTCGCCGCGACCACTCATGGTCCGATATCCTCGGTGGTGCTGGTCATGGAGCTCACCGGGCGCGACCGTTCCTTCATCCTGCCGATGATCCTCGCGGTGGTCACCGCCACCGTGGTCGCGCGCACCCTCGACCCGCGCTCGATCTACGATGCGCGCTTCAGCGATGCGCAAGTGCGCGAAGTGCTCGAACAGCGCAAGCCGCCGGCCCAGTAGCGGAGCCGCAGGATGCGCGTGCTGCTGGTCGAGGATGATCCGATGATCGCCAAGGGGCTGCTCACGGCGCTCAAGCAGGAGGGCTATGCGGTCGACGGGGTGGGCGACGGACGCAGCGCCTCGGAGGCATTGCGCTCATCGGGCTTCGATCTGGTGCTGCTCGATCTGGGACTGCCCGGGCGCGACGGGCTCGAGGTGCTGCGCGAGCTGCGCGGGCGCGGTGATGCCACGCCCGTCATCATCGTCACCGCCCGCGACGATGTGCGCAATCGCATCGAGGGGCTCGACGCCGGCGCCGATGACTACATCATCAAGCCCTTCGACCTCGACGAGGTCGGCGCGCGCATGCGCTCGGTGCTGCGCCGTGCGGCGGGGCGGGGCGACCCTTGCATCCGCCATCGCGGCATCACGCTCGATCCGGTCTCGCGCGCCGTCGAGCGCGACGGCGAGCCGGTGGCATTGTCGGCACACGAGTTCTCCGTTCTGGAAGCGCTGCTGCAGCGGCCGGGCGCAGTGCTGTCGCGCGCACAGCTCGAGGACCGTCTGTACGGCTGGAGCGATGCCATCGAGAGCAATGCAATCGAGGTGTACGTGCATGGTCTGCGCCGCAAGCTCGGCAACGATGCCATCCGCACCTTGCGGGGAGTCGGCTATTACGTGCCGAAAGACGGATGATCTCGATCCGCGCCCGGCTGTTGATCGCGCTGCTCGCCCTGGTGGGCGCGACCTCGCTGCTCGCCGGCACGCTGACCTACCGGCGCGTGCTCGCGGAAACCTCGACGCTGTTCGATTACCAGCTGCGCCAGATGGCGCTGTCGCTGCGCGGTCAAGTGTCCATGGCGCCGCGCCTCGAGCTGCCGCCCGATCAGGCCGATTCCGACTTCGTGATCCAGATCTGGGATGTGTACGGACGGCGGGTGTACGTCTCGCGCCCGGGATTGCCGATCATCAACGCGGCCATCTTAGGGTACGCCGACGTGAGCGTCGCCGGCGAGCCGTGGCGCACCTACGGCCTGCAGACCCTGGACGGGGTGATTCAGATCGCCCAGCCCTTGAAGGTACGCGAGGTGTTCGCGCGCGGCGCGGCGCTGCGCGTGGCGATCCCGCTGCTGCTGCTGGTGCCGCTGCTCGGCGCCGCCATCGTGGTCGTGGTCGGCGGCGGGCTTGCGCCGCTGCGGCGCATCGCGGCCGAGGTGCAGCGCCGCGACGCGCACAGCCTGATGCCCATAGCGACGCAGCGCCTGCCCCAGGAGGTGGCGCCGCTGGTCAACGAGCTCGATCGGCTGCTGGTGCGCCTGCACGCGGCGTTCCAGGCGCAGCGCGCCTTCGTGGCCGACGCCGCGCACGAGCTGCGCTCGCCCTTGACCGCGGTGCGCCTCGAGCTGCAGCTTCTCGATCGGGCGCCCGACGAGGCGGCGCGGCAGGAGGCACGCGCGAGCCTCGGGGCCGCAGTCGAGCGTGCGATTCACCTGGTGGAGCAACTCCTCACGCTCGCCCGCAGCGAGCCGCGGGAAGGGGCGCAGACGCTGGCGCCGGTGGCGCTCGAGCAGGCCGCCGCCGAGGGCGTTGCCGACGCACATGCCGTGGCGCTCGCGCGCCATATCGATCTCGCACTGGAGGCCGAGCCGGCGCAGGTGCAGGGCGACCGCGATGCGCTGCGCACCCTGGTACGCAACCTGGTGGATAACGCAGTGCGTTATACGCCGCAGGGCGGACGGGTGCGCGTCAGCACGCGGTCCGGGATCTCGGGCGCCACCCTGGAGATCGCGGACACCGGCCCCGGTATTCCGCCCGCGGACCGCGCGCGCGCCTTGGATCGGTTTTATCGCCGCGCAAGCTCTCCCCAGGGCGGCAGCGGGCTGGGGCTCGCGATCGTCAAGGCCATTGCCGACCGGCATGGCGCCCGCATCGAGCTGGACGATGCGCCCGGCGGAGGCCTGCGCGTGACCGTCGGCTTTCCGCGCCGGGCTTAAGGCTGGCTTAAGGATAGCGGCGGAGCATGGCGCCCAGATGCCCGCCTGCGGGCCTGTGTTCCTTTAAGGAGGATTTACCAATGAGATCTCCCAGCAAACTAGCCGCCGGAGCTGCCGCGGGCATTTTTGCCCTGGGCGGAGTCACCGGCTGGATGGCCCCGGCCATCCTCAGAAACGCCCGGGCGGACACCCTGGCAAGCACCACCGCGCCCCCTGCGGCGGTACCGTCGGGTCCGATTGCGCTCGGCACGGCGCCCAATTATCGCGCCATCGTGGCGCAGAACCGCGGGGCCGTGGTCGGCATCACCACCGTCGGCGAGGTGAAGGTCGCCGGCGACCAGCCGTTCGGCAACTGGAATCCGTTCGGCGATGACAACAACAACAACCCGTTCTTTCAGTTCTTCCACCAGATTCCCCAGCAGCCGAGCCAGGAGATGCCCATGCATGCGCAGGGCTCGGGATTCATCGTCAGCTCCGATGGGCTCATCCTGACCAATGCGCACGTGGTGAACGGTGCCAAGGAGGTCATGGTCACGCTGATGGATCACCGTGAATACAAGGCGAAGGTGCTCGGCACCGACAAGACCGACGATATCGCCGTGCTCAAGATCGACGCTCATGACCTGCCCACCGTGCGTCTCGGCAATTCCGACAAGCTGGACGTCGGGGATTACGTGCTCGCCATCGGCGCGCCCTTCGGCCTCGAGGAGACGGCGACCGCGGGCATCGTGAGTGCGACCGGCCGCTCGCTTCCCGGCGACGGGGCGGTGCCGTTCATTCAGACCGATGCGGCGGTCAATCCCGGCAACTCCGGTGGCCCGCTGTTCGATGCCTCGGGCGCGGTGGTCGGCATCAACTCGCAGATCTACACCAATTCGGGCGGCTACGAGGGCGTCTCGTTCGCCGTTCCGATCAATCTGGCGGAGGGCGTCGAGCAGCAGATCGTCAAGACCGGCAAGGTCGAGCACGGCCGACTCGGCGTCGAGATCCAGAACGTCAATCAGTCGCTCGCCAATTCGTTCAAGCTGAGCGCGCCGCAGGGCGCTCTGGTTGCGCAGGTCGTGCCCGACAGCGCCGCGGCCAAGGCGGGCATCAAGGCGGGCGATGTGATCCTGAAGTACAACGGGGCACCGATCACCGATTCGGGACAGCTCTCGGTGCGCGTGTCCTCGACGCCGCCCGGCGAGAAGGCCACGCTCCAGGTGATGCGCGATGGCAAGCCGATGAACATCACCGTGACCATCGGCTCGGCGAACAACGCGGCTCTCGCCATGAATGGCGGGTCGTCCGAGGCTTCGCACCTCGGCATGAAGCTGCGGCCGCTCACGCCCGATGAGCGCAGCCAGGCCGGCGTTCCCGGCGGGCTGGTGGTCGAGGAGTCGAGCGGCCGTGCGGCCGAGGCGGGCATCCAGCAAGGCGATGTGGTGCTGTCGGTGAATGGCACGCCCGTGAACAGCGTTGCGCAGCTGCGCGATCTCATCCACGACCACGGCAATCAGGTGGCGCTGCTCATTCAGCGCGGCGACACCCGCATCTTCATCCCGGTGGGGCTGGGTTGATGCGTCGCTAGTCCTTCTGACAGTCCCGGCCCTCGGGATTGGCGCCGCCGGCCTGCATTCATGGAGAGTGCAGGCCGGCGGCTTTTTCAGCTATAAAGTCGGGCGATGAAACGACGCTCGATCGCCCTCACCCTCACCCTCGCTCTCGCCTGCAGCTGCATCTCCATCGCTCTCGCGGATCCGGCGCCGCTCAAGCCTCCGCCCGCGCCGGGTCCGGCCACCGGATTGGCCGATTCGGCGGCGCTGCGCGCGACGGTGTTCGGCACGCCCCCGCAGGACATCGCGCCGCTCCCCGAGCGCGTGCCGATGCTGGAGATGGACCTGGAATTTCCCTGGGCTCGCCCGGTGCCGCAGATCTTCTGGTTCGATCGCAGGCTGCGCGTGTGGTTCTCGGCGCAGCCCAAGCCCGCGCCGCTCGCGATCGTGATCTCCGGGACGGGTGGCGACGGCAACACGGCCAAGCTGTCGATATTGCGCGCGGTGCTGTACCGGGCGGGCTATCACGTGCTCACCATGCCCTCGCCGACTTTTCCAGGATTCATCGTATCGACCTCGAGCACCGGCGTTGCAGGAGACCTCGAGCAGGACGGTCGCGATCTGTACGCCGCCATGGTGCAGATCATCGCGCACCTGCCGCGCAAAGTGCGCATCACCGATATCGACGTCCTCGGCTACAGCCTGGGAGGCGCGAACGCCGCCATCGTCAAGTCGCTCGACGGCGCCGAGCACCGCCTCGGCATCCATCGTGCGCTGATGATCAACCCGCCGGTGAGCCTGTTCGCCTCGGTGGGGCGGCTCGACAAGCTTTACGCGCAGGCGCTCGGCGGCGGGGACGCGGGCATCGAGCGGTTCTATCAGCAGCTCTATGCCGAGCTCGCGAATCTCTACCGAGCGAGCGATCGGGTGGAGCTCGATGAGGATTTCCTGCTCGGTGCGGCCGCCGCGGTGCTCAAGACCGATGCGCAGTTCTCCGCCGCCATCGCGCTCACGTTCCGCATCGCGCTCTCGAACGTGTTCCTCGCCGGGGATCTTTATTCGGGCGCGGGCGTGGTCACCGACCCGGCGCATCCGCCCCGGGTGGGCGACTCGATGGAGCAGATCAGCCGCGAGCTGCGCAGCAAGACCTTCGCGGTATATTTCACCCGCATCTTCGCGCCCTACTATCTCGCGCACCGTCCCGGCTCGACGGTCGATTCGCTGATTGCCCGCAACCGGCTCGACGTGATCGGCGAGCAGCTGCGCATGGACCCGAATTATTACTGTCAGACCAACAGCGATGATCTGATCCTCGACCGGGCCGAGCTCGACTGGCTCGAGAAGACCCTGGGATCGCGCATCGCGGTGTACGATCACGGCGGGCACCTCGGCAATCTCGGTGATCGCCAGCAGGTTGCCGACATGCTCGACATGCTGGGTGGACGCTGGCCGAGGAGCACCCCGTGAAAGCCCGCGCGGCCGCGCCGGTGCTCGCATTGCTGCTCACCGGCTGCGCCGCGCGCGAGGTGGTGTACCACCACCTGCCGCCCGATACGCCGGCCGCGGACAACCGGGCGCAGATCGCGCGCGCGCAGCGCCTGCAGGCCGCCGCCGCGGCGCGCAGCGCCGCACCGCCCGCCGCTTCAGGAGCGGCGCAGCCCGGCGAACCGCCGCCGCCGCCGGTCGAGCCGGCCGATGCGCCGCCGCTCGGCACCTACGACCCCTGGGCACGCCTCAATCGCTTCACCTATCGATTCAACGCGCGCTTCGATGAGGCGATTTTCCTGCCGGTGGCGAACCACTACCGCATCCTGCTGCCCGCGCCGGTGCGCGGCGGTGTGCACAATTTCTTCGGCAACCTCGCCGAAGTGAACAGCATCATCAACTATACGCTGCAGGGACGGCTCGGGCGCGGCGTGCGCAGCCTCGGGCGGTTCGCGATCAACTCGACGCTCGGCATCGGCGGATTGCTCGATGTGGCGGGCAAGCTGCACTTGCCCGACGCGCCGACCGGTTTCGGCACGACGCTCGCCAAGTGGGGCATGCACCCGGGCGCTTATCTGGTCATTCCGCTGCTCGGTCCCTCGACGCTGCGCGAGGGCATCGGCCTGGCGGCCGATTACGGCACCTCCTACGGCATCAACCTGGCCGATCTGTACCGCGGCTACCAGAGCTGGGGGCTCGGGGTCACGAATGCGGTCGATCAGCGCGCGCACGTCGATTTTCGCTACTATGCCTCGGGTTCGCCCTTCGAGTACGAAACCATCCGTTTTCTCTACGTGCGCAAGCTGCTGATCGAGGATGCGGGCCTGCACAGGCACCAGCCGATCCCGAAGTCCAATCCGCAAGTGCCGGCGGGCAAATGAGCGACGCGCCGCCCGATCCTGGCTTTCGCGACCGCGCCGCGGGTATCGTCGCGACGGGCACGGTGCTCGCCATCCTGTACTTCGCGCGCGGGGTGCTCATTCCCATCACCCTCGCCATCCTGTTGAGTCTGCTGATATCGCCTCTCGTTCGATCGCTGCGGCGCCTGGGCCTGGGCGCGACCTCCTCGGTGCTGATCGCCGTGCTCGCGCTCTCGGTGGGCTTCGGCGCGGTCGCCGCCGTGATCGGCGTGCAGGTCGCGCATCTGGCGCAGAGCCTGCCTCAGTACGAGCAGACCATCCGACGAAAGCTCGCCACCTTCGATGCGCTCACGGTCGATCGGCTGGCCGCCTTCACCCGCCAGACCGAGCACCTGATCGGGCCGCATGGCGAGGGTGGCGCGCATTCGCCGCAGGAGGAATCGCGCCTCGAGCCCGCGGCGCCGCCGGGAACGTTCGGCGCGGCGGCGCAGGCGCCCATTCCGGTGGTGGTGCGTCAGCCGCCGCTGCGCCCGCTCGAGGTCGCGGAGCGCGTGCTCGGCTCGGTGTGGGTGCCCCTGGAGACCGCCGGCATCGTGCTGGTCGTTCTCGTGTTCGTGCTGCTCGAGCGCGAATCGGTGCGCGATCGGTTCATCCGCATCGCGGGCGGCGCGGACCTGCGCGCAACCACGCTCGTGCTCAACGATGCCGGCGAGCGGCTGTCGAAGTTCTTCGTCTCGCAGTTCGCCGTCAACCTCGGTGTGGGCGGGGCGGTGTGGGTGGGGCTCGCGGCCATCGGGCTGCCGCACGCGACGCTGCTCGCGGCGCTGGCCGCGGTGCTGCGCTTCGTGCCTTACGTCGGCATCTGGATCGCCGCCTTGTGCGCGACGGCGCTCGGCGCGGCGGTCGATCCGGGATGGTCGCTCGCCATCATCACCGCGTGCCTGTTCACGACCGTTGAGCTCATCGCCGGACAGCTGGTCGAGCCGCAGCTGTATGGCCACACCACGGGCCTCTCTCCGCTGTCGGTGGTGGTTGCGGCGATCTTCTGGAGCTGGATGTGGGGGCCGATCGGGCTGGTGGTCTCGACGCCGCTGACCCTGTGCCTGGTCGTGGCGGGACGGCACATCAAGGCGCTCAGCATGCTCGACATCCTGCTCGGAGACAGCCAGGCGCTCACCATGCCCGAGCGGTTCTATCAGCGCGCGCTCTCGGCCGACGCGGTGGAGCTCATCGGCAGCGCCCGGGCATTCTTGAAGCAGGATTCGCTCGCCGCCTATTGCGATTTCGTGCTGATGCCGGCGATGCGACTCGCCACCTTCGATCTGGAGCGCGGCACCATCAGCCACGAGCAGCAGATGAAGGTGCGCACCACGGTGGTGGCGGTGATCGAGGCGATCGATGAGCCGCGGCGCCGGCCCGCCTGGCGGCGCGAGGCGGTCTCGGTGCTCGACCAGATGAGCGCCGGGCGCCAGCTGCGCCAGCATCGCGAGGAGACGAGCGGGCAGTGGCAGGGCCCCCTGAACGTGCCCGAGGGATCGGTCGTGATCTGCTTGAGCATGGGGTCGATCCTCGATGATCTCGCCGCCGAGATGCTGGTGAGGGTCCTGCGCGAGAAGAAGCTCGATGCGCGCCATCTGGCGCTCGAGGATCTGAGGCGACCGCCGCCCCCGCAGGCCGTGCCGGCGAGCGTGGCGCTGGTGTACTTGGTCAGCGCCTCTCCCGCCGAGGCGCGTCCGGGCGCGGCGCAGGCCTCCGAGCAGATCCGCCGGCGCTTCTCGAGCGCGATGCTCGTCTCGTTCTTTTTGCCGGGCCTGCTCTTGCAGCAGGAAACGCCGGCGGACACGATACCGAGCGCCGACAAGAAGGCGACCTCGTTCGGCGAGGCGCTGCGCATCTGTCTCGATCTGCTCGCGAAGCGGGGTGCTTGATGGGTCATTCATGCTGAGCTCCGCTCCCGCGATCCGCATCCGCTGGCGCATCTTCGGCTTTCTGTTCGGATTCGGCTTTCTGGCGTACATCCAGCAGAAGACCATCACGGTGGCCGCCGAGCGCATGATGCCCGACCTCGGCTTGAGCCAGCTGCAGATCGGCTACATCGAGCAGGCCTTCGTCATCGGCTACGCGATCTTTCAGATGCCGGGCGGGGTCATCGGCCAGCGCCTGGGCGCGCGGCTCACCTTCGTGCTGATCGGGCTCGCCGCCTTTGCCGCGACCATCGCGACGCCCATCGTGCCCGCGTTCTGCAGCGGTACCTCGCTGTTCGCGGCGCTGCTCATCACGCAGCTCGTTCTCGGCCTCTCCCAGGGCGCCATCTTTCCGGTGTCCGCCGGCGTGTTCGAGGCCTGGTTTCCGCCGCGGCGCTGGGCCTTCGTGCAGGGACTTCAGACCATGGGCCTGAACTTCGGCCTTGCCTTGACGCCCCCGCTCATCGTCACGCTCACGCTCGGGCTCGGCTGGCGGCGCGCGCTGATCTGGGCGAGCCTCCCGGCGCTGCTGTTTCTCGCGCTCTGGGCGTGGTATGGCCGCAATACGCCGCGTGAGCATCCCGCGATGTCGGCGCAGGAGCTCGAGGAGATCGGCAGCGAGCCCGAGCCGCAGGCCCCGATCGGCTTGCGTCAGCTTGTGCCGCTCGTCGGCAACAGAAACGTGCTGCTGCTGTTCATTTCCTACATGTGCATGAACTACACGTTTTATCTGCTGGCCAACTGGGTGTTCCTGTACCTGGTGCAGGAGCGCCATTTCTCCTCGCTCGACAGCAGCTGGCTCGCCACGCTCCCGCCTCTCGCGGCCGCCGTCGGCGCGGGGGTCGGCGGTCTGGCGACCGGCGTCTTCACTCAGCGGCTGGGCAACCGCTGGGGGTTCCGTGTGGTTCCGCTGGTGGCGATGAGCTGCGCGGCGCTGCTTCTGCTGCTCGCCGTCAATGCCTCGGGCGCCTACCTCGCGGTGGCGGCGCTCGCCCTGTGCTTTCTGGCGGTGGAGCTCACCGAGGGTGCGTTCTGGGGTGCCGGTATGACGGTGGGCCGCGCCGACACCATGGCGGTGTGCGGATTCATGAACACCGGAGGAAACCTGGGCGGCATCATCGGCATACCCATCGTCGCCTATTTTTCCGGGAAGCACGCCTGGCACACCGCGTTCATGATCGGCGTGGCCTTCGCCATCGTCAGCGCCGCGGCCTGGCTCGCGATCGAGGTGGAGGACTCGAAGCACGAGGCGCCGGGTGCGCTCGACGCGCAGGCGGTGAGCGCTTGAGCGCCGCGAGCAGCCCGGCGCGAGTCGCGCGGACCGCCGTCGTGACCGGGGCGGCGCAGGGCGTCGGCCTCGCCGCGGCCGCACTGCTGGCAAGGCTCGGCTATCGCGTCGTTTTGCTGGACGTGAAACCGCTCGATGCCGCCCTGCAGCGCCTCGAGAGCGCAGGCGCCGCCGCGGCGCTGGCGATCCAGGGAGACGTGGCGAGCGAGGACTTCGTTCGAGACCTGGCCGAGCGCACGGAGCACCAGTACGGCGGCGCCGATGCGCTGGTGAACAATGCAGGCGTGAGCTTGATCGCCCCGGCAGAGCACACCTCGGCGCAGGACTGGCAGCGGGTGATGAACGTCAACCTGCTGGGGCCCTTCTTGCTGTGCAAGCATCTGGGTTCCTCCATGCTTGCCCGCCGCCGCGGGAGCATCGTCAACGTCGCCTCGGTGGCGGGCCTCGGCGGGGTCATCCACCGCAGCGCCTACAACGCCTCGAAGCACGGACTGATCGGCTTGACCCGGACGCTGGCCGCGGAGTGGGGCGGGCGAGGCGTGCGGGTCAATGCGGTGTGTCCCGGCTGGATCAAGACCGAGATGGATGCCGCCGATCAGGGGAGCGGCGCCTATTCGGATGCCGACATCGTCAACCGCGTGCCCATGGCCCGCTTCGCGAGCCCGCAGGAGGTGGCGCAGGCGATCGCCTTGCTGCTCGATGAGCAGCGCTGCGGATTCATCAACGGCGTGAGTCTTCCGGTCGACGGTGGCTGGACCGCCGATTTGAGCTGGGAAAGTCTGCGCGTGCGTACGCGGGACTGACGCGCGACCATGTGGCTGCGCAAGACCACGCCCCGGGAGCGGCACACGCTGCTCGCCGCGGGCCTCGGCTACGGTCTCGACGGCTTCGATTTCATGGTCTACACCTTCGTCATCCCGACGCTGCTGGTGGCGTGGCACTTGACCAAGGCGCAAGCGGGCTATATCGCCACGGGATCGCTGCTCACCTCGGCGGTCGGCGGATGGGCGGCCGGGGTCCTGGCCGATCGCCACGGCCGGGTGCGGGTTCTGCAGTGGACCGTGGCCTGGTTCGCCGCGTTCACGTGCATGAGCGGATTCACGCATTCCTACGAGGGCCTGTTCTTCACCCGGGCCATGCAAGGGTTCGGCTTCGGCGGGGAATGGGCGGTCGGATCGGTGTTGATCGCGGAGAGCATCGAGGCCCTGCATCGCGGCAAGGCGGCGGGCATCGTGCAAAGCGGCTGGGCGATCGGCTGGGCGGCCGCCGCGCTCGCTTACGGGGGCTTGTACACGCTCCTGCCCGCGGCGCTCGCCTGGCGGGCGCTGTTCTGGCTCGGCATCGCCCCGGCGCTGCTCATCGTCTACATCCGCAGGCGCGTGCCGGAATCGCCCCTGTATGAGGCCGCCCGCGGACACGCCGCCGGCACGCCGTTTCTCGACATCTTCGCGCCGCCGCTGCGCGTCACGACCTGGCTCGCGAGCCTGCTGTGCACCGGGATGCTGGGTGCTTACTATGCGGTGAACACCTGGCTGCCCACGTACCTGTCGCGGGAGCGGCACCTCTCGGTGGTCGGCACCTCGGGCTATCTGCTGGTGCTCATCGCCGGCTCGTTGAGCGGGTATCTGGTGGCAGCCTGGGCCTGCGATGCGCTCGGCCGGCGCCGCTCCTTCATCGTGTTCGCCGCGTGCGGGGCGCTGCTGGTGCTCGCCTACACGCGGCTGCAGGTGAGCGATGCCGAGATGCTCGCGCTCGGCTTTCCGCTCGGGTTCTTCCAGTCCGGTATATTCTCCGGCATGGGCGCCTTTCTCGCGGAGCTCTATCCCCAGGCGGTTCGAGGTTCGGGCCAGGGATTCTCGTACAGCTCCGGCCGCGCCGTGGGCGCGCTGTTTCCGGCGGCCATCGGCGTATGGAGTGCGCACGCGCCGCTCGCCGGCTGCATCGGCGCGGTCACCGCCGTAGGCTACGGATTGGTGATCGCGGCGGCCCTCGCGTTGCCCGAGACGCGCGGCCGAATCCTGATCGCGTGACCAACCCCGCTCGCCGCTGGCAGTTCTGGGTGGATCGCGGCGGTACGTTCACGGACCTCGTCGCGCGCGCCCCCGACGGCACCCTGCATACCCTGAAGCTCCTGTCGGACAATCCCGAGCAGTACCAGGATGCGGCGCTGGCGGGCATGCGCCGCTTGCTCGGGCTCGAGGCGGGCGAGCCGATCCCGGCCGCGCAGGTCGAGTGCGTGAAGATGGGGACGACGGTCGCGACCAACGCCTTGCTCGAGCGTCGCGGCGCGCGCACGGTGCTCGTGACGACACGCGGCTTTCGCGATGCCCTGCGCATCGCCACGCAAGCGCGGCCGCGCTTGTTCGACCGGCACATCGTCCTGCCGGAGATGCTGTACGAGCGGGTGATCGAGGCCGGCGAGCGCGTCGATGCGCGCGGCGGGACCGTGGTGGCGCTCGAGGCCGAAGCGCTGGCGCGGGGCCTGGAGGAGTCCTATCGGAGCGGAATCCGCGCCTGCGCCATCGTGTTCCTGCACGCCTATCGCGCGCCGGCGCACGAGCTCGAGGCCGAAGCGCTGGCGCGGCGCATCGGATTCACCCAGATCTCGGTTTCGCATCGCGTGAGCCCCCTCATCAAGCTCGTGCCGCGCGGCGACACGACCGTGGTCGACGCCTACCTCTCACCCATCCTGCGCCGTTACGTCGATCGAGTCGCGGCGCAGATGGGCGGCGCGCGGCTGCTGTTCATGCAAAGCTCGGGGGGTCTCGCCGAGGCGCAGCGCTTCCAGGGCAAGGATGCCATCCTGTCGGGACCCGCCGGCGGCATCGTCGGCATGGTCGTGACCGGGCGCGCCGGCGGCTACGAGCGCTTGATCGGTTTCGACATGGGCGGAACCTCCACGGACGTAAGCCACTACGCCGGCGAGTACGAGCGCGCATTCGATACCGAGGTGGCGGGCGTGCGGGTGCGCGCTCCGATGATGAGCCTGCACACCATCGCGGCGGGCGGCGGGTCGATCATTCGCTTCGACGGGGCGCGGCTGCGCGTGGGCCCGCAGTCGGCGGGTGCCAATCCGGGACCCGCGAGTTACCGCCGCGGGGGTCCACTGACGATCACCGACGCGAACATCCTGCTCGGGCGCATTCAGCCGCAGCGCTTTCCGAAGGTATTCGGCGCCGACGGCCGCCAGCCGCTCGATCGGGCGCGCGTCGCCGTGCTGTTCGGCGAGCTGGCGGCGCGAATGAGCGCCTGCGCCGGCCATGCGATCGGACCCGAGCAGGCGGCCGCCGGTGCTCTGCAGATCGCGGTCGGCAGCATGGCGAATGCGATCAAGCGCATTTCCGTGGCGCGCGGCTACGACGTCACCCGCTACACCTTGCAGTGCTTCGGCGGCGCCGGCGGCCAGCATGCGTGCCTGGTGGCGGATGCGCTCGGGATCGGGCACGTCCTTTGCCACCCGCTCGCCGGCGTCCTCTCGGCGCTCGGCATGGGTCTCGCCGATCAGACCGCCATGCGTGAGGCGAGCCTCGAGCACCTGCTGAGCGAGGAGGGCGTCGCCGCCGCGCAGGCGGTTGCGCAACGCCTCGCACGGGAGGCCGCGGCCGAGCTCGCCCGAGACGGCGTGGCTCAAGCGAGCGTTCACTGCCGCGTCCGGGTGCTCATCCGCTATCAGGGCACCGACACTGCCTTGCCGTGTGCATGGCCGCCCTCGCCGCCGACAGAGCCGGCGGCAGCGAGCGTGGCTGCGGCCATTCGCGCGCAATTCGAAGAGGCTTACCGGCGCCGCTTTGCATTTCTGATGCCGCACCTGGATCTGGTGATCGAGGCGGTGAGCGTGGAATGCACCGCCGCAGGCGAGAGCGGGGCGCAGGTGCTCGCGCATCGGGCGGCACCCGAGCCGGCCGGATCAGCCGCCGCTGGGCTTGCCGGGGAGGCGCCGATCAGTGTGCCCATGTACTGCCTGGCGGATGAGCAGCCGGCCGGCTGGCGCGATGCGCGCCTCATCGAGCGGGAGAGGCTCGCGCCCGGGGCGACGCTCGACGGTCCGGCCGTCATCGCGGAACCCAACGCCACCATCGTGCTCGAGCCCGGCTGGCGCGCGGTGCTGAGCGAGCTCGGCAATCTGGAGCTGCGCCGGGTGCGGCCGCGCGCCGCGGCCACGGCGCTCGGCACGCGGGCGGATCCGGTGATGCTCGAGGTGTTCAACAATCTATTCATGAGCATTGCCGAGCAGATGGGTCTGCGGCTTCAGAACACCGCTCACTCGGTCAACATCAAGGAGCGGCTCGACTTCAGCTGCGCAGTCTTCGATGCCGCCGGCTCGCTGATCGCGAACGCGCCGCACATGCCGGTGCATCTCGGCTCCATGAGCGAGTCGATTCAGACCGTCATCGCGCGCAATCCGCAGTTGCGTGCGGGCGAGGTCTACGTGCTCAACGACCCCTACCGCGGGGGCACGCATCTGCCCGACATCACCGTGGTCACGCCCGTGTTCCTGGAGGGCGGCGCGGCGCCGCGGCCGAGCTTCTTCGTCGCCTCGCGCGGTCATCACGCCGACGTCGGCGGCACGACGCCCGGCTCGATGCCGCCGTTCTCGACCTCGATCGACGAGGAAGGCGTGCTCATCGACAACTTCAAGCTGGTCGAGGCCGGGCGGATGCGCGAGCGCGAGCTGCTCGAGCTGTTGCGCCGGGGAGGGCACCCGGCGCGCAATCCCGCGCAAAATCTCGCCGATCTGCGCGCGCAGATCGCCGCCAACGAGAAGGGTGCCGAGGAGCTGCGCGCCATGGTGAGCCAATTCGGCGCCGCCACGGTCGCCCGCTACATGCGCGCCGTGCAGGACAACGCCGAGGAGTGCGTGCGCCGCGTGATCACGGCGCTGCGCGACGGGCAGTTCACGCTCGCGCTCGACAACGGCGCGCGCATCTGCGTGAAGGTGAGCGTGGACGCCGCGCGGCGCAGCGCGCGCATCGATTTCACGGGCACGAGCGCCCAGCTGGCGAACAACTTCAATGCGCCGCGGGCGATCACCGTGGCCGCGGTCCTCTATGTATTTCGCACCCTGGTCGAGGACGACATCCCGTTGAACGCGGGTTGCCTGAAGCCGATCGAGATCATCGTGCCGCAGGGCTGCATGCTCAACCCCGGGGCGCCCGCCGCCGTCGTGGCGGGCAACGTCGAGACCTCGACCTGCGTGACCAACGCGCTGTACGGCGCGCTCGCGGTGATGGCATCGAGCCAGTGCACCATGAACAACTTCACCTTCGGGAATGAGCGCTATCAGTACTACGAGACCATCGCCGGGGGCTCCGGCGCGGGCCCCGGCTTCGACGGCGCGAGCGTCGTTCAAACGCACATGACCAACTCGCGGCTCACGGATCCGGAAGTGCTGGAATTGCGCTTTCCGGTGCGCCTGGATTCGTACGAGATTCGGCATGGCTCGGGCGGCGCGGGCCGCTGGCGGGGCGGGGACGGCGGCGTTCGACGCCTGCGATTTCTCGAGCCGATGAGCGCCTCGATCCTGAGCAACGGCCGCACGCAGGGCGCCTTCGGGATGGCGGGCGGCGAGGCCGGCGCGCCCGGGGAGAATCGCATCGAGCGCGCCGACGGCAGGATCGAGAGGCTCGGCGCGATCGGGCAGGCGCAGATGGGGCCGGGGGATGTGTTCGTGATCTCGACGCCCGGCGGCGGCGGCTACGGCGCTCGCGGCGGGGCTTGAGCCGGCAAGCGCCGCACCGGCAAGCGCTTGAGCCGGCACGGGCCGCACCGGCAAGCGCCGCGCCGGCTGGCCGTCCGCGAGGTAACATCGCCGTTCCTGACATCCATGAGAGCCCCAGGCGTATGAGCAATCCCCATCCCACGATTCGTCTCGAGATTCGCGAGCACATCGCTCATCTCACCCTGACGCGGCCCGAAGCCGCGAACACCTTGAATCTGCAAATGGGACGCGAGTTCGTCGCGGCCGCAGCGGCCTTGCGCGCGAATCCCGCCGTGCGCGCGGTGTTGTTGAGCGGCGCAGGCAAGAACTTCTGTTTCGGCGGCGATCTGCGCGGCATGAGCAGCGCGGGCGCCGATGCGACGCGCCCCGAAGCGTATCTGACCGAGCTGACCACGGATCTGCACGCCGGCATGACGCATCTCGCACGAATGGACGCGCCGGTGATCGCCGCGGTTCAGGGCACGGCGGCGGGTGCCGGCCTGGGCCTGGTGCTGGCCGCGGACCTTGCGATTGCCGCAAAGAGCGCCCGGTTCGCCCCCGCCTACACGGCGGTCGGGCTCACGCCGGATGCCGGTTGCTCGTTTCTGCTGCCGCGGGCGGCGGGATACAAGCGGGCCATGGAGCTGTTCCTCACCAACCGCGTGCTGGATGCGCAAGAGGCGCTCGATTGGGGGCTGGTCAATCAAGTCGTGGAGGACGCGAAGCTCCCCGAGACGGCGGCGGCCCTTGCCGGGCGGCTGGCCGCAGGGCCTGCCGGCGCTTTCGGCGCCGTGAAACGCCTGCTGGCGGAGTCCGAGCCAGGCTGGGAAGCACAGCTCGCGCGCGAGAGCCGCCTGATCGCGGCGCGCCGCGAGAGCGCCGAAGGGCGCGAGGGTGTCGCCGCCTTCCTGGAAAAGCGCTCAGCGAGTTTTCTCTGACCGCGGCGCCGTCGGGCCGGCGTGCTGCTGCCCGCAACGGCTAGAGCTGCAATGCGGCATAGCTGGATCTACTGCACCGTAGCATCTTACTTGACGGTATAACCTACCCGGGAGTAGGCTCACCACGGGGCTGGACGGAGGACGGGCATGAAGGCCGAGGACGAGGAGCGGGCAGGGCGTGCGGAGCAATACCCAGGCGCGGGTTCGCTCTCGCCCTGGCCGGTGCGCAGCGCGCGCCAGCACACGCGCGACTCCAAGCGCGAAGCGGTGATTCGAGCGGCGGCGCGCGCCTTCAGTGCGCGCGGCTACCACGAGACCTCCATCGATGAGATCGCGGCGGCGCTGAACGTCACCAAGCCGACCATCTATTACTACGTGGCCAACAAGGAGCAGCTCCTGCTGGAGTGCATCCTGACCGGTCTCGAGCGCGTTCTGGAGCCCTTTCGGCGCGCGCGGCCGCCGGGCGTGAGCGCCCGCGAGCAGCTCAACGAGACCATCCGCCATTATGCGCAGGCCATCGCCTCCGAATTCGGCGGATGCATGGTGCGGGCCGAGGACCTCGGCCTCGCCCCCGCCTCCTTGATGCGCATCAAGGAGCTCAAGTCCGAGATCGACCACGGCATCCGGCAGCTCCTCGAGGACGGCGTTCGCGATGGATCGATCAGCGCGCAGGACACGAAGATGACCGCTTTCGCCCTGGCGGGGGCGCTCAACTGGATCGCGCACTGGTATCGCGAGAATCGCTCGATGACCGCCGCGCAGATCGCCGAAGCCTTCGTGCGCATCTTCAATCTGGGCCTGGCGCCGCGCAGCGAGTCGGCGCGGGCGATCAGCCTGGTCGGATCCCGGCCGCGCCGCGCGCCCCGCGCGGCGGCGCCGACCCGCCCGAAATCCTGACTTTGCTCGAGGAGCCCATCCCATGAGCGCCGTCTCCATCGCCCCCAAGCCAGCACCCTACGTACCGAAGCACAAGGTGCGGCTCGTGACCGCCACGTCGCTGTTCGACGGGCATGATGCCTCCGTGAACATCATGCGCCGCATTCTGCAGGCGTCCGGAGCGGAGGTCATTCACCTCGGCCACAACCGCTCGGTGCACGAGATCGTGACCGCCGCCCTGCAGGAGGATGTGCAGGCGGTCGCCGTCACCTCCTACCAGGGCGGCCACGTCGAGTTCTTCAAGTACATGATCGACCTGCTGCGCCAGAACGGCGGCGATAACATCCGGGTGTTCGGCGGCGGCGGCGGCGTGATCGTGCCGGCGGAGATCCGCGAGCTGCAGGCCTATGGCGTGACCCGGCTGTACTCGCCCGAGGACGGGGCGAGAATGGGCCTGCAAGGCATGATCGACGATGTGGTTCGCCTCAGCGACTACGACCTCGCGGCGCTGGCTCCGCCGGAGAGCGGGGCGCTCGAGGCGCTGCGCACCGGCGGTCGCCGCCCGCTCGCGCGCATCATCACCGCCCTGGAGAACCGCGCCTACGGCGCGCGCACCCGCCAGGCCGTGCTGCAGGCGGCCGCCGGCCTGAAGGTGCCCGTGCTCGGCATCACCGGCACCGGCGGCGCCGGCAAGTCCTCGCTCACCGATGAGCTGATCCTGCGGCTGCGGCTCGATCAGGACGATCGGCTGCGCGTCGCGGTCGTGTCGATCGACCCCTCGCGCAAGCGCACCGGCGGCGCTTTGCTCGGTGACCGCATTCGCATGAATGCCATCGATTCGGATCTGATCTTCATGCGCTCGCTCGCGACGCGCGACACCGGAACGGAGCTCTCGGCGGCGCTCCCCGAGGTGATTGCCTGCTGCAAGCTCGCCGGCTTCGATCTGGTGGTGGTCGAGACCTCGGGCATCGGCCAGGGCGGCTCGGCGGTGGTGCCTCTGGCCGACGCATCGCTGTACGTGATGACCCCGGAATTCGGCGCGGCCTCGCAGCTCGAGAAGATCGACATGCTCGACTTCGCGGACTTCGTCGCCATCAACAAGTTCGACCGCAAGGGCGCGGAGGATGCGCTGCGCGACGTGCGCAAGCAATATCAGCGCAACCGCGCGCTGTTCAGCCAGGCGCCCGACGCCATGCCGGTCTTCGGCACCATGGCCTCGCGCTTCAACGACGACGGCGTGACCGCGCTCTACCAGGCCGTCGTGGGGCGGCTCGAGCAGCACGGCTTGAGGCTCGAGTCCGGCAAGCTGCCGCGCGTCGCCGGCAAGGCCTCCTCGCGCGGTCGCGCCATCGTGCCGGCCGACCGCGTGCGCTATCTGGCCGACATCGCCCAGACGGTGCGCGCGTATCACGCGTACATCGCCGTGCAGGCGCGCGCCGCGCGCGAGCGCCAGGCGCTGCGCACGGCCCAGGCGCTGTTCGCGCTCTCGGGCAAGCCGGGCGAGGGTTTCGAGGAGCTGATCGCGGCCAAGGGCGCGGAGCTCGGCGCACCGTGCGCCAGGCTGCTCGAGCAGTGGCCGAAGACGCGCGAGCTGTACGCGCAGGACGAGTACGTGGTGAGGATCCGCGACAAGGAGATCCGCACGCAGCTCAACCACGAGTCGCTCTCGGGCACCAAGGTGCGCAAGGTGGCGCTGCCACGCTTCGAGGACGAGGGCGAGATCCTGCGCTTCCTGATGAAGGAGAACGTGCCCGGCTCGTTCCCGTTCACCGCGGGCGTGTTCGCATTCAAGCGCGAGGGCGAGGATCCGACCCGCATGTTCGCGGGCGAGGGCGATGCGTTTCGCACCAACCAGCGCTTCAAGCGCCTCTCCGAGGGCATGCCGGCGCAGCGGCTGTCGACGGCGTTCGATTCGGTGACCCTGTACGGGTCGGATCCCGACCCGCGGCCGGACATCTACGGCAAGGTCGGCAATTCCGGGGTCTCGATCGCGACGCTCGACGACATGAAGGCGCTGTACGCGGGCTTCGACCTGTGCGCCCCGAGTACCTCGGTGTCGATGACCATCAACGGCCCGGCGCCCATCCTGCTCGCGATGTTCATGAACACCGCCATCGACCAGCAGCTCGACAAGTTTCGCGGGCAAAACGGGCGCGAGCCGACCGAGGACGAGCAGCAGAAGATCGGGGCCTGGGCCCTCGCGACCGTGCGCGGCACGGTGCAGGCGGACATCTTGAAGGAGGACCAGGGACAGAACACCTGCATCTTCTCCACCGAGTTCGCGCTCAAGATGATGGGCGACATCCAGGAGTACTTCGTGCACCACAAGGTGCAGAACTTCTACTCGGTCTCGATCTCCGGCTATCACATCGCCGAGGCGGGCGCGAACCCCATCTCGCAGCTCGCCTTCACGCTCGCCAACGGGTTCACGTTCGTCGAGTCCTACCTGGCCCGCGGCATGCACGTCGATGACTTCGCATCGAATCTGAGCTTCTTCTTCTCGAACGGGATGGATCCGGAGTACTCGGTGATCGGCCGGGTGGCGCGGCGCATCTGGGCGGTGGCCATGAAGAACCGCTACGGGGCGAGCGAGCGCAGCCAGAAGCTCAAGTATCACGTGCAGACGTCGGGCCGATCGCTGCACGCCCAGGAGATGGCGTTCAACGACATCCGCACCACCCTGCAGGCTCTGTGCGCCGTGTACGACAACTGCAACAGCCTGCACACCAACGCCTATGACGAGGCGGTCACGACGCCCACCGAGGAGAGCGTACGGCGGGCCATGGCGATCCAGCTCATCATCAACCGCGAATGGGGCCTCGCCCGCAACGAGAATCCGAGCCAGGGGAGCTTCATCATCGACGAGCTCACCGACCTGGTGGAGGAGGCGGTGCTGAAGGAGTTCGATGCGATCGCCGCGCGCGGCGGAGTGCTCGGCGCCATGGAGACCGGCTATCAGCGCGGCAAGATCCAGGACGAGTCGCTGTACTACGAGCGCAAGAAGCACGACGGCTCCTATCCCATCATCGGCGTGAACACGTTCTTGAATCCGCATGGCGATGCCACTCCCGAGAGCATCGAGCTCGCCCGCTCGAGCGCGGCCGAGAAGCAATCGCAGCTCGAGCGGCTGAGGGATTTTCAGGCGCGCCACGCCAAGGACGCCCCCGGGGCGCTCGAGCGGCTGCGCCGTGTCGTGATCGCGGACGGCAACACCTTCGACGTGTTGATGGATGCGGTTCGCAGCTGCTCGCTCGGCCAGATCACGCAGGCCTTGTACGCGGTCGGCGGCCGCTACCGCCGCAACATGTAGCGCGACACCCACGACAGTCCAAATGGAGCTCGCATGAGTGTATCGAGGATAGCAGTGATCGGCGCCGGCACCATGGGCCACGGCATCGCGCAGGTGAGCGCGGCCGCCGGCTTCGAGGTGGTGATGCTCGACGTGTCGGCCGCCGCCGTCGAGCGCGGGCTGAGCGCCGTCGGCACCAGTCTCGAGCGGCTGGTGAAGAAGGAGAAGCTCACTTCCAAAGAGAGCGCGGCGACACGGGCGCGCATTCTGGGCACGACCGACTATGCGGACCTCGCGCCGGCCGATCTGGTCATCGAGGCCGCCACCGAGAATGTCGACGTGAAGCGGCGCATCGTGCAGCAGGCCGACCAGATCATCCGGCCCGAGGCGCTGCTGGCGACCAATACCTCCTCGATCTCGATCACGGCGCTGGCAGGGGCGACGCAGCGCCCGCAGCGCTTCATCGGCATGCACTTCTTCAACCCGGTGCCGCTCATGGCCCTGGTCGAGGTGATCCGCGGCCTGCAGACCAGCGATGCGACCCAGGAAGCCGCCGCGAATTTCATCCGGCGCATCGGCAAGAGCGCCATCAACGTGAGGAATTCGCCGGGCTTCGCCGTCAACCGCGTGCTCTGCCCGATGATCAACGAGGCGATATTCGCGCTCCAGGAGGGCGTGGCGAGCGCGGCCGAGATCGACGAGGGCATGCGGCTCGGCTGCAACCATCCGATCGGACCCCTGGCGCTCGCCGACCTCGTGGGGCTCGACACGCTGCTCTCGGTGATGGAGGTGTTCCAGCGGGATTTCGGCGACCCCAAGTACCGCCCGGCGCCGCTGCTGCGCGAAATGGTCTCGGCCGGCATGCTCGGGCGCAAGAGCGGAAAGGGCTTCTTCGACTACCACTGACGAATTTCAACGGGGCGATCACATGCGAGAATATCAGGCGCCGCTGGCGGACATGCAGTTCGTGCTGCGCGAGCTGGTCGATCATCGGCTCATCGCGCAGCTGCCGGGCTTCGAGGAGGCGACTGTCGAGCTCGGTGAGGCCGTGCTCGAGGAGGCGGCCAAGTTCGCGGGCGGGGTGCTCTCGCCGCTCAATCCGACCGGCGACCGCGAGGGCGTGCGCTGGCGCGACACCGAGGTCATCACCGCCTCGGGGTGGAAGCAGGCTTACCGGCAATTCGTCGAGGGCGGCTGGAATGCGCTCGCCTGTCCGCGCGAGTACGGTGGCCAGAATCTGCCGCGCGCGCTGTCCGCGCTGGTCGAGGAGATGTGGAACGGCGCCAACATGTCCTTCACGCTCTGCCCGATGCTCACGCGCGGCGCCATCGAGGCGATCGACCTGAAGGGATCGCAGCGCCAGAAGGACACCTACTTGCCCAAGATGGTGTCGGGCGAATGGACCGGCACCATGAATCTGACCGAGCCGCAGGCGGGCTCGGATCTCGCGGCGGTGCGCACGCGGGCGGAGCCGCTGGGCGGGGGTCGCTACAAGCTCGAGGGCCAGAAGATCTTCATCACCTACGGCGAGCACGACTTGACCGAGAACATCGTGCACATGGTGCTCGCGCGCACGCCGGGCGCGCCCGAGGGAGTGAAGGGCATCTCTCTGTTCCTCGTGCCGAAGTTCCTGCTCGAGCCCGACGGCTCGCTCGGCGAGCGCAACGGCGTGCGCTGCCTCTCGGTCGAGCACAAGCTCGGGATCCATGCAAGTCCCACTTGCGTGCTCGCCTACGGGCAGGGCGGCGCAGCGCTCGGCGAGCTCATCGGCGAGGAGAACCGCGGCCTCGAGTACATGTTCATCATGATGAACGCGGCGCGCTTCGCGGTCGGGCTGGAGGGCGTGGGCTTGTCGGAGCGGGCCTTCCAGGGCGCGCTCGCGTTCGCGAACGAGCGCCTGCAGGGCACCGAGCCGGGTCAGAAGGGCCGCGTGCCCATCGCGCGCCATCCGGACGTGCGGCGCATGCTCATGCTGATGAAATCGAAGACCGAGGCGATGCGCGCGCTCGCCAGCGTGTGCGCCGTGTCGCTCGACGCGGCGCGGCTGCACCCCGAGGCCGAGGCGCGTTCCCGGCATCAGGCCTTCGCGGACCTGATGATCCCCGTGATCAAGGGGTGGTGCACGGAGAACTCCATCGGCCTCACATCGCTCGCGCTTCAGGTGCACGGCGGCATGGGATTCATCGAGGAGACGGGAGTGGCGCAGCTGTATCGCGACGCGCGCATCACGACCATCTACGAGGGCACCACCGGCATCCAGGCGAACGACCTGCTCGGCCGCAAGATCGCGCGCGACGGCGGCCGCGCGGCGCAGGCGCTGATCGAGGAGATGCGCAAGCTCGGCGCCGCGGCAAGCAAGGCGCCCGCCTTGGCCGCCGCGGCAGGGGTGTTCTGCGACGGGATGGACGCGCTGGAGCGCGCGGTTCGATTCGTGGTGTCCAGCTGCGCCCGGGATATGCGCGGCGCCTCCGCCGGCGCCGTGCCGCTGCTCGAGCTGTTCGGCATCCTCGCCGGCGGCTGGCAGCTGCTGCGCTCGGCGCTGATCGCGGCCGAGCGGCTCGCTGCACCGGGCTCGCCGGGAGCCCTCGATCCGGCGTTCTATCGGGCGAAGATCGAGACCGCGCGCTTCTACGCCGATCACGTGCTGCCGCACGCACCGGCGCTTGCCCACACCATCGTCGAGGGCGCCTGCGCGGCGCTCGCGGAAGCGGCGCTCTGAGGGGCTCGCGCAGGGCGCCTCGGCGCGCTCCAATCCGCCCATGGACCGCTACCCGCAGCGCATCGTTTGTCTCACCGAGGAGCCCACCGAGGTGCTCTATGCGCTCGGGGAGGAGCGGCGCATCGTCGGTATCTCAGGCTTCACCGTGCGCCCGGCGCGCGCGCGGCGCGAGAAGCCCAGGGTGTCGGCGTTCACCTCCGCGAAGATCGACCGCGTCCTCGATCTGAAGCCCGATTTCGTCATCGGATTTTCCGATATCCAGGCGGACATCGCCCGAGCGCTGATCAAGGCAGGCATCGAAGTCTGGATCAGCAACCACCGCTCGGTGGAAGGCATTCTCGGCTATGTGCGCCGGCTGGGCGCGCTCGTCGGTGCGGCCGATCGCGCCGAGCGCTACGCGGCGCAGCTCGAGCGCCGGATCGAGGAGATCCGCCGCGCATCCGCGGCGCTGCCGGTGCGTCCGCGTGTCTACTTCGAGGAATGGGACGAGCCGCCGATCACCGCGATCCGCTGGGTGAGCGAGCTCATCGGGATTGCCGGGGGTGAGGACATTTTCCCCGAGCGGGCGGCCTGCCCGCTCGGCAAGGACCGCATCCTCGCCGACGCCTCGGAGGTGGTGCGCCGCGCGCCGCAGATCATCCTCGGCTCCTGGTGCGGCAAGCGCTTTCGCCCCGAGCGCCTCGCCGCGCGCCCCGGCTGGGACGCCGTCCCCGCGGTGCGGGACGGGGAGCTGCACGAGATCAAATCGCCCCTGATCTTGCAGCCGGGACCGGCGGCGCTCAGCGACGGCCTCGAGGCGCTGCACGGCGTGGTGCGCCGCTGGATCGCGCGCCACGCCCGCGCGGGCGCGGCCTAGCGGCCATCAGAAGGCCGGGTACTGCAACGCCTGGAGCAGGTTGCTCACGTTTGGAACGCCGACGCCGGTGGCCTGATCGTAGCCGGGTCCGGCATGCCAGTACCAGTTGTCTCCCGCATCGATATCGCGCAGCGGCGCATGGGGTCCCTCATAGCCGTAGCCCCCGGCGGCCAAGCTGTACAGCGCGAAATTCAGCAACCCCAGACGGTGGTGCAGCGCCTGATTGAAAAGCGACGTCACCCCGTTCAGCTGTGGACCGGCGAAGCTCGTGCCCCCGTAGAAGTCATAGACGGCCAGCGTGCTGCCCGGTGCACTCGAGGTGTACCACACCACGTATCCGGTATCGGGATCGCAGTTCAGGGAGATGTCCGGGACGTTGCGCCCCGCGAAGCCGCCCGGCAGTTTGACGGGAAGCTCGATGCCCTCTTGAGGATACGAGGGCCCGAGGAGCTCTTGTCCGAAGGGTGTCGCGGTGATCCCGCGCACGGAGCGCTGATAGGACGGGACGGGGACGTAGCTGCTCACGCCGCCGCCGCCGCCGGCCGGGAAGATGCCGCAGGATACCGGGTCGTAGCCGAGGATCGAGCAGAGCTGGATCAGGTAGTCCCAGCCCCACGCTTGCTCGGTGGCGATGTCGACCGTGTACGTTCCCCCGTTGGGCAAGGGGTACTCTTGCGGACCGGGCAAGGTCGTGCCCCCGGCGGTGGTGATGTAGGTCTGCGCGGCCGGATCGTCCACGGACAGCACCTTCGGGTACTGCGGCACGTCGAACAGGCCCGAAGCGGGATCGTTCGCATCATAGGCGCCGGCGTCGCCGGCGGCACAGAAGAAGCTCTGCCCCTCGAGCGCCGCCTGCATCAACACGTCGTTGAGCGCCCGTATGAAGGCGGTATTGCGGCCGTTGGTCGGGTCGCTGACGTCATCGGCGGGAATGGTATCGAGCCATTCCCACTCGCCCCAGCTCACCGATACGGTATCGGCCGCGTCCTGGTCGACGACGGCGGCGAAGTCGTCGATGAATCCCTGGTTGGTGTTGGGCGCCTCATACACGAGAACCTGCGCTCCGGGCGCAATTCCTCCCGACTGCTCCACATCGAGCGTGGTCTCGACCGAGCCCGAGTCGTCGCTCGGCGCACCGGGGCCGCCGTCGATGTTGATCTGCTTGATGCGACTCGGCGCCGCGCCGAGCCCGAGCGAGGCCCAGTATGCAAGCGCGTCGGTCGGCGTGAAGCTTGCCAGCGTCACGATGCCGATGGTCTGATGCCGGCCGGAGACCCCTTGGGCGTAGATGGGATCGACGTTGTAGTACTGGGCGAAATCCGCCACGGTCCACTCGCCCGGCGGATCCGGGGTGTTCGGCGCAGCGCCGCCCTTCTTCGCCGGCGCGAGCGCATGCACGGGCTTGAGCGGCGAGGGCGTCGCGAAGTTCGGGTGAAAGCGCGGCCGGGTGCTGAGGCCGAACAGCGCCTGCACCGAGGCGGCGATGTCGGGCGAGAGCGTCGCCGCGCCGTCGGGCGCGCGGAACCGATACGCGGGCGAATCACGGGTCTGGGCCACCGCATAAGTCTGCAGCTGGACGCCGAACTCGGTTTCGATCGCCTGCACGCTTCCCGTGATCTTCAGTTGCGCCGTGGCGGAGCGCGCCACGGAAAATCCCGCGGCCTGAAAGTGGTGCGTCATCTGCGCGATCGTGGCCTCGCTCGGCGCGAACAGTGCGGCGAACTGCGCGGTGGTGAGAAACTTCTGATATTGCGGGCTCCCGACCGTATGCATCGACTCGAGGAGCGTCTCCATCTGATCGGTATTGCGCAGCTTCAGAGCGACCGTGAGCGTGATCGACGCGTCCGGCTCCACGGCGCGCGTCGGTCCCAGATCGACCGCTTGGGGCACACCCAATCGAGGATAAGGAGCGGCAAGGGCGGCCGTGACGCAAAGCATTGAGCACGCCGCCGCGGCGAGGCAGTGATGTAAGCGCATGAAGACCTCCCTTCATTTCCCTTTATGTTCGAGCGGCGCCTCGCGCGTGCTTGCGACGCGTTGCGCGTGTTGGCGAATACGGTAGCGCTTCGCACCGAGCATTACCACCACTGCGCGGCAGTCGCAGAGCGCCGAGCGGCGCGGGCCGCGGCGTTATGTCAATTGGGATGGCCGGTCCGAGGCCGCTCGTCCGAGGCGCCGCTAACGCGAGGCGTCGCTAACGCGAGGCGTCGCCCGCGCGAGGCGCCGCTAACGCGGCTGCATGCGAATGGCCCCGTCGAGGCGAATCACCTCGCCGTTCAGGGTCGGGATCTCGAGGATGGATTGCACCAGGCGCGCGAACTCCTCGGGCTTGCCGAGGCGCGGCGGAAAGGGCACCTGCGTGCCGAGCGAGGCCTGCACGTCCTGCGGAAGTCCCGCGAGCATGGGCGTCATGAAGATGCCCGGCGCGATCGACACGCAGCGAATGCCGAAGGCGGCGAGCTCGCGTGCGATCGGCAGGGTCATGCCGATGATGCCGGCCTTGGTGGCGGCGTAGGCCACCTGGCCAATCTGGCCCTCGAATGCGGCCACCGAGGCGGTGTGGATCAGGACGCCGCGCTCGCCCTCGGCATTCGGCGCGTTGTCGCGCATGAGGGCGGCCGCGGTCTTGTCGCAGAGCAAGGTCCCGACCAGGTTCACCCGCACCACCTGCTCGAAGAACGCTCCGGCCATGGGCCCTTGCTTGCCGAGCAGCTTGCCTGCGCCGACGACCCCGGCGCAGTTCACCAGCACGTTCATGCCGCCCAGGGTCCGCTGCGCATGGCTCATCGCATCGATGACCTGCGATTCGTCACTGACGTCGCATCGCAAGAACGAGGCACCGAGCTCCTGGGCGGCCGCTCGGCCGGCCTCTTCCTGCATGTCCAGAATCACGGCTTTGCCGCCCTCGGCCACGACGCGCGCGACCACCGCGCGCCCCAGTCCTGATGCCCCGCCCGTGACGACGGCCAAGCTCTCGCGGATGTCCATGCGTTCGGCGGTTCCTATTTCAGGCTGATGGTGGTGTTGACGCCGCCGGAAACGGCGGCGTCGTCGAACCAGCGCGAAGTGATGGTCTTGGTCTGGGTATAGAACTGGATCGCCTGCTTGCCGTAGGGGCCGAGATCGCCGAGCTTCGAGCCGCGCGAGCCGGTGAAGCTGAAGAAGGGAACCGGGACGGGGATGGGCACGTTGATGCCGACCTGACCGACGTCGATCTCGTTCTGAAACTTGCGCGCCGCCGCGCCGCTCTGCGTGAAGATGCCCGTGCCGTTGCCGAAAGGATTGTCATTGACGAGCCGGATGGCGTCCTCGAGATTGTCGACGCTCACGATGACCATCACCGGACCGAAGATCTCCGTCGTGTAGATCTTCATGCCCGGCTTGACGGCCGAGAAGATGGTCGGACCGATGAAGTTGCCCTTCTCGTAGCCGGCCACCTTGATGCCGCGGCCGTCGAGCTCGAGCTTGGCCCCCTCGCTCACGCCCTCATCGATCAATCCCAGGATCCGGTTCTTCGCGCTCTTGGAGATGACGGGGCCGAGATCCGCGCCCTTCTCGCTGCCGGCGCTCACCTTGAGCGTCCTGGCCTTGGCGACGATGTCCGGAATCCATTTCCCGGCCTCGCCCACCAGCACGGTGACCGAGGTGGCCATGCAGCGCTGGCCGGCGGCGCCGAAGGTCGCGCCGACCAGGGCGTTCAAGGTCTGCTCCTTGCTGGCGTCGGGCATCACCACCGCGTGATTCTTCGCGCCCATCATGCATTGCACCCGCTTGCCGTGCTGGGAGGCGAGGTTGTAGACGTGCGTGCCCACCGCGGTGGAGCCGACGAAGGAAACGGCGGCGATATGCGGGTGCGCGCACAGGGCATCGACCGCGCGCTTGCCTCCGTGCACGATGTTGAGCACGCCCGGCGGCACGCCCGCCTGCAGCACGAGCTCGGCCAGCAGCATCGGCGTCATGGGATCCTGCTCGGAGGGCTTGAGCACGAAGGTGTTGCCGCAGACGATCGCCATGGGAAACATCCACAGCGGAATCATGGCTGGAAAGTTGAACGGCGAGATGCCGGCGACCACACCGAGCGGCTGGCGGATGGTGTACGTATCGACGCCGCCCGCCACGTTCTCGGCAAATTCGCCGAGCTGCAGGCTCCCGATCGAGCAGGCGTGCTCGACCACCTCGAGCCCGCGAAACACATCTCCCTCGGCGTCGGCCAGCGTCTTGCCCTGCTCGGCGCTCAAAGTCTGAGCGATGCGGCTCATGTGCTCGCGGATGAGCGCCTGCAGCTTGAGCATGATGCGCGCGCGCGCCGCGAGCGGCGTGTTGCGCCAGGTCTTGAAGGCCTCCCTGGCCGAGGCCACCGCCGCATCGATCTCCGCATCGGTGGCGAACGGGACCTGGGCGAGCACCTGCTGCGTGGCCGGGTTGACGACCTCGTGCCATTCGCCGCTGTTCGAGTCGATCAGCTTGCCGTCGAGCAGCATTTTCACGGTGGGTGTGCGGTCGGCGGCGAGCGCTGGTTGGCCGGTCATGAGAATTCCCCTGAGAAATAGAGCCGATGGGCGACGCACGGCCGCTACGCACCCGAGGCGCGCCTCGGCGGTGCGCGCCCCTGCGCGCCCACGCCGCGAGGCATATATTAGGCGGTCCGCATCGCGTAAACTACACGGGAGTTTATGCGGATTTCCTTCATGCAACAATCGACCGCGAACCTCGTCGCGGCGGGGCCCGCCCGTGCGGCTCGCACCGAGCCCGGAACGGTCGCCATATGCTTCGTCGCAGCGGCCCTGGAGGCGGTGCGCGCGCGCCAGCTCGATGCCGAGGCTCTGCTGCTGAAGGTCGGGCTGTCGCCGGCGCTGCTCGACATTCCCCAGGCACGCGTCTCGGCGAAGCATTACGGGAAGCTCTGGCGGCTCATCGCCGCCACCCTGGACGATGAATTCTTCGGCCAGGACTCGCGCCGCATGAAAGCCGGCAGCTTCGCGATGCTCTGTCATTCGGTGCTCGCCTGCAAGACGCTGGGCCGCGCCCTCACGCGCAGCCTGAGGTTCTATGGCTTGATCCTCGATGACATCGCGGGCACGCTCGAGCGTGATGCGCGCGAGGCGCGCATCGTCCTCGAGGCGCGCAACCCCGGGGCCGCGCGGCGCACCTTCGGGCACGAGGTGCTGCTGCTCCTGCTGCACGGGGTCGCCTGCTGGCTGGTGGGCCGGCGCATCCCCATCAAGCGCGCCGAGTTCAGCTACTCCGAGCCCGGGCACAGCGGCGAATACCGGCTCATGTACTGCGACGATCTGAGCTTCGATCGGCCTGCCACGGCGATCACCTTCGATGCGAGCTATCTGGAGCTGCCGATCGTGCAGGACGGGCGCACCGTGAAGGAGTTCCTGCGCACGGCGCCCGAGAACATCGTCACCAAGTACAAGAACGGCAGCAGCGTGAGCGCGCGGCTGCGCCGGCGGCTGCGCGAGCGGCTGCCCGGCGAAGTAGCGGATCTCGAGACGCTCGCCGCCGAGCTCAACATGACGGCGGCGACCTTGCGCCGGCGCCTGCACGAGGAGGGCACCTCGTACCAGGACATCAAGGACCGGCTGCGCCGCGATCTCGCCATCCGCTATCTGAGCCATTCGAACCGCAGCGTCATGGACATCGCGCTGGAGCTGGGATTCTCCGAGCGCAGCGCCTTCCACCGTGCCTTTCAGAAATGGACCGGCGCCTCGCCGGGGGTGTTCCGGCGCGGACTGCAGAGCTGAGGATGTCGAGGAGCCCGCGCCGTGCATGCCGCCCGCTGAGGGCCGGCGCGCGTCGGACCCGGCCGGCGGATGTTGCAAAATCGCTCAGGGCGGTTGATCGATTTGGTCATCCGGCCGGAGCCTCAAAACCTCTATCATTTTGCATCGTAGGATGACGACCATGGCGACTGCGGACAACTCGATTCCCCATCAATCGCCCGGCGCGCGGCTGCGCGCAGCGCTGCTCGCGGAGCGGCCGCTGCAGGCGGTGGGCGCGATCACGGCCTACACGGCGCGCATGGCGCAGGCGGTCGGCTTCAAGGCGCTGTACCTCTCGGGCGGAGGCGTCGCCGCCAACTCCCTCGGGGTTCCGGACCTGGGCATCAGCACCCTGGACGATGTGCTCACCGACATCCGGCGCATCACCGATGCGTCCTCCCTGCCTCTGCTGGTCGATGCCGACACCGGCTGGGGCGGGGCGTTCAACATTGCCCGTAGCGTCAAATCCTTCATCAAGTTCGGCGCCGCCGGCCTGCACATCGAGGATCAGGTGCAAACCAAGCGCTGCGGCCACCGCCCGGGCAAGGAAATCGTGTCCCGGCAGGAGATGGTCGATCGCGTCAAGGCGGCGGTCGATGCGCGCACCGACCCGGGCTTCGTGATCATGGCGCGCACCGATGCGCTCGCCGTCGAGGGAATCGACAAGGCGATCGAGCGGGCCGTGGCCTGCGTCGAGGCGGGGGCGGACATGATCTTTCCCGAGGCCGTGACCGAGCTCGCCATGTACCGGCGCTTCAAGGACGCCGTCAAGGTGCCGATACTCGCGAACATCACCGAGTTCGGCCAGACTCCTTTGTACACGCGCGATGAGCTCGCCTCCGTGGGCGTGGACATCGTGCTGTACTGCTGCTCGGCGTACCGCGCCATGAACGCCGCGGCGCTCGCGGTCTACGAGGCCATTCGCCGCGACGGCACGCAGAAGCACGTCCTCGAGCGCATGCAGAGCCGCGCCGACCTGTACAGGTATCTCGACTATCACTCTTACGAAGCAAAACTGGACGAATTATTTGCCGAGGGAAAAGAGAAATGAGCGACGAGCAACCGGCTGGCTTCAAACCCAAGAAATCCGTGGCCCTCTCCGGCGTCGCCGCCGGCAACACCGCGCTTTGCAGCGTGGGCCGAAGCGGCAACGATCTGCACTACCGCGGCTACGACATTCTCGACACCGCGACGAGCAGCGAATTCGAGGAGATCGCCTTCCTGCTGGTGCACGAGAAGCTGCCGAACCGGGCGGAGCTCGCCGCGTACAAGGCGAAGCTCAAGGGATTGCGCGCCTTGCCGCGCAACGTCCTGAGCGTGCTCGAACAGCTGCCGGCGAGCAGCCATCCGATGGACGTGCTGCGCACCGGGGTGTCGGCGCTCGGCTGCCTCGTCCCCGAGGCGCCCGCGCACCCGATCGAGGGGGCGCGCGACATCGCCGACCGCCTGCTCGCGAGCCTCGGATCCATGCTTTGCTACTGGTATCACTACGCCGTCAACGGCCGGCGCATCGAGGTGCAGACGGACGATGATTCGATCGGCGCACACTTCCTGCATCTGTTGCACGGCAAGAAGCCGCCGGCCAACTGGGTGCGCGCCATGCACACCTCGCTCAATCTGTACGCCGAGCACGAGTTCAACGCCTCGACGTTCACGGCTCGGGTGATCGCGGGCACGGGCTCGGATATCTACTCGTGCATCACCGGGGCGATCGGCGCGCTGCGCGGCCCGAAGCACGGCGGGGCGAACGAGGTTGCCTTCGAGATCCAGAACCGATATGCCTCCCCGGAGGAGGCCGAGCAGGACATCCGGCGGCGGGTGGCCGCGAAGGAGGTCATCATCGGCTTCGGGCACCCGGTCTACACCATCTCGGATCCGCGCAACCAGGTGATCAAGGAAGTCTCGCGCAGCCTGGCGGCCGCCGCCGACGACATGCAGGGCTTCCAGGTGGCCGAGCGCATCGAGGCGGTGATGAAATCGGCCAAGAACATGTTCGCAAATCTCGATTGGTTCTCGGCGGTCTCCTATCACCTCATGGGCGTGCCCACCGCGATGTTCACGCCGCTGTTCGTCATCAGCCGCACCTCGGGCTGGGCGGCGCACGTCATCGAGCAGCGCGTCGACGGCAAGATCATCCGGCCGAGCGCGAATTACACGGGGCCCGAGAATCTCAAGTTCATTCCCCTGGCCGAGCGGCGTTGAGCCTCCCGCAAGCCTCGCCCGGCTCGCGGGACTCACACGGCTCACACGGCTCATAGAGACCCAACGACATGTCATCACACGATATCAAGTCTGCCGAGCGACCGGCTCCCGATGCGCTGCTCGCGGCCATCGCCGACTACGCTCTGTCCTTCGAGATCGGAAGCGACCTCGCCTACGAGACCGCGGCCTACTGCTTGATGGACACTCTCGCCTGCGGCTTTCAGGCGTTGAAGTACCCGGCCTGCACCAAGCTGATGGGACCGGTCGTGCCGGGTGCCACGTTGAAGGGCGGCGCGCGGGTGCCCGGCACCTCGTACGAGCTCGACCCGATCAACGCGGCGTTCAATATCGGCGCCATGATCCGCTGGCTCGATTTCAACGACACGTGGCTCGCGGCCGAGTGGGGCCACCCTTCCGACAATCTGGGCGGGATCCTGGCGGTCGCCGATTATCGCTCGCGCAGCGGCTCCTCCGTGACGGTGCGTGACGTGCTCACCGGCATGATCAAGGCGCACGAGATTCAGGGGGTGCTCGCGCTCGAGAACAGCTTCAATCGGGTGGGACTCGATCATGTGCTGCTGGTGCGGGTCGCCTCGACGGCGGTGGTCACGGCGATGCTCGGCGGCACGCGCGATCAGATCATCAATGCCGTCTCGAACGCCTGGATCGACGGCGGAGCTCTGCGCACTTACCGGCACGCGCCGAACACGGGCTCGCGCAAGAGCTGGGCGGCGGGCGACGCCACCAGCCGTGCGGTGCGCCACGCGCTGTTTGCGCTGCAGGGCGAGATGGGCTACCCCTCCGCACTGTCGGCCAAGACCTGGGGATTTCAGGACGTGCTGTTCAAGGGAAAGCCGCTCGTCCTGCCGCAGCCGTTCGGCAGCTACGTGATGGAGAACGTGCTGTTCAAGATCTCCTACCCGGCGGAGTTTCATGCGCAAACCGCCGTGGAAGCGGCCATGACTCTGCATCCCGCGGTGCGCGACCGGCTCGAGCACATCGAGCGGGTGGTGATCGAGACGCAGGAGCCCGGCGTGCGCATCATCGACAAGACCGGCCCGCTCGCCAATCCGGCCGATCGGGATCATTGCATCCAGTACATGGTGGCGATCCCCCTCATCTTCGGGCGCCTCACCGCCGCGGACTACGAGGACGAGGTAGCCCGGGATGCGCGCGTGGATGCGCTGCGCGCGAAGACCCAGGTGCGCGAGAATCCGACCTTCACGCAGGAGTACTACGCCCCGGACAAGCGCTACATCGGCAACGCGGTGCAGGTGTTCTTCAAGGACGGCACGGCGAGTGCGCGCACCGCGGTGGATTACCCGATCGGACACCGCAAGCGCCGCGCCGAGGGCATGCCGGTGCTGGTGAAGAAATTCGAGGCGAGCGTCGCCGGCCATTTCGGCGCCCGTCAGACGGAGTCCATCAAGAGGATGTTTGCCGATCGAGCGGCGCTCACCGGGCTTGCGGTGAGCGATTTCATGGCCGCGCTGGTGAGCGCCGGCTGAGGCGGCGGACGGCGCGCGCACCGCGGGCGCGGTCGACGCCGTATTCCGTCAAAAAAATAGCTGCCGGGCGCGCGATATTATGACGCATCGTGCTTGCCGAAGTGCTCTGCAACTCGGGATAGTGGCTGGATGTCCCTGATGCCCGCTCCGGAAGATTGGACCCCAGCTCGAGCCGCCTCTACCGAGCGGCGCCTGCGTCCGGACCGCCGCCGGCGCGTCTGGTGGGCGCTGCTGTACGGCAGCGTTCGCCCGCGCCGCCGCCAGCTCGCGCGCCGCGCGGGCGATGCGCGCTTTCAGGCGATGGATTGGCACGGCACGCACCTGTGGGCCGCGTCGATCGCCATCTTGATAATGAGCGTTGCGGACGCATTTCTGACCTTGTTGCTGATGTCCGGCGGCGCGGTGGAGGTGAATCCCTTCATGGCGGCGTTCGTGGGGCGCAGCGTCGGTGTGTTCGTGGTGTTGAAAATCGCCATGACGGGCATCAGCGTGGTGCTGATGGTGTTTCTCGCCCGCTACCGGTTCATGCGCGTGGTGCGGGTCGAGGTGCTTCTTTACGGCGTCGTGCTGGCCTATGTCCTTCTCATCGTTCACGAGATGCGCATGCTGCGGGTCCTCGGGGAGCGCGTCTTCCTCTGAAGCGCCGCCCGCGCGCAGCGAGGTCGCTGCGCCGGCGCGAGGGCGCGGAGGCGCCCGGCGCATAGGCGCCCGGATTGTGAATTCGGTGGCGCGCGTCACATTCCATATTGCGGCGCATTGGGCTAAAATGAGAGGCTGTCACGGAGCGCCCCTGTCTTCCGCATCGTCTTGATGTACTTCGGATTTTTCTTGTCCCCGACCCACCTCTTGTCCCCCACCCCTCCATGAGCGACTCATCTGCCGATCCATTGGCGTTCACCGCTCTTTACGGCACGAACGCGGATTTCATCGAGGAGCTCTACGAGCGATTCCTCGAAGACCCCAGGACGGTCGAGCCGAGCTGGGCACGCTACTTCGCCAGCCTGACGGGCGGCGCCGGCGAGGCGCTGCCGCGCCCCAAGCGCCCCGCAGTCGAGGTCAGCTGGGCGGGACCCGGGGCGGACACGGGTGCCGCGAGCGCGAAGCAGGCCGCGGTGTCGCGGCTCATCCAGGTCTACGCCAATCGCGGGCACCTCGCCGCCCATCTGGACCCGCTCGATTTGTCGCCGCGCGAGAGGCCCTACATTCTCGACCCGGGCTATTTCGGCCTCTCGGATGCGGACCTCGACACCGAGTTCGTCACCGGCAGCCGCACCCCGGCGATTGCCGCGCGCAGCAAGCTCAGGGACATCCTGGCGCAGCTCAGATTCATCTACTGCGACACCATCGGTGCGGAGTTCGCGCACGTCTCGGATACCGAGGAGCGGCTGTGGCTGCAGGATCACTTCCAATCCCAGCGCCTCGAGCACCGCTTCGGCGCGGACGAGAAGCAGAACATCCTCTGGCAGCTCAGCGCCGCGGAGGGGCTCGAGCGCTACCTGCACACCAAGTACGTCGGTCAGAAGCGCTTCTCGCTGGAAGGCGGCGACAGCCTGATCCCGCTGCTCGATGAGCTGGTGCAGGAAGCGGGCAAGGACGGCATCGAGGAGGCCATCATCGGCATGGCTCATCGCGGCCGTCTCAACGTGCTCGTGAACCTGCTCGGCAAGTCGCCGAAGGATCTGTTCAGCGAGTTCGAGGGACAGTACGACCTGCAGACGCTGCGCGGCTCGGGCGACGTCAAATACCACAAGGGATTCTCTGCGGATCTGAAGACCCCCTCGGGCAACGTGCACGTCGCCCTCGCCTTCAATCCCTCGCATCTCGAGGTGGTGAACCCCGTGGTCGAAGGCTCGGTGCGTGCGCGTCAGGAGCGGCGCGGCGATGCCAAGGGCGACAAGGTGCTGCCGGTGCTCATCCATGGCGATGCGGCCTTCGCGGGCCAGGGCGTCATCATGGAGACGCTGCAGTTGTCGCAGGCGCGGGGCTTCTACACCGGCGGCACCGTGCACATCATCATCAACAACCAGGTGGGATTCACCACCAGCGATCCGCACGATGCGCGCTCGACCTTGTACTGCTCCGATGTCGCCAAGATGGTGGAGGCGCCCATATTCCACGTCAACGCGGACGATCCCGAGGCAGTGTGCTTCGTCACGCGCTTCGCGCTCGAGTACCGGGTCAGATTTCACAAGGACGTGGTGATCGATCTGGTCTGCTACCGCCGCCAGGGCCACAACGAGGCCGACGAGCCGGCGGCAACGCAGCCCTTGATGTACAAGGTCATTCGCAAGAAGCCCACCGCGCGCCAGCTGTACGCCGACAAGCTCATCGCCGAAGGCGTGCTGAGCGCCGCCGAGGCGGCGGCCATGATGGATCGATACCGCGCCGGGCTCGACCAAGGCAAGCCACAAGCGCGCGCCGCCCTCGGCCTGATCGGCAACAAGTACACCGTCGACTGGCGCATCTACCTGGACGCCGACTGGTCCGAGCCGGTGAAAACCTCGGTCGAGCTGGCGCGCCTGCGCGCCCTCGGCAAGGCCATCACCACCTATCCGGCGGACTGGAATCTGCATCCTCGAGTGCTCGCCATCATGCAGGCGCGCGAGCGCATGGTGTCGGGCGAGATCGCGCTCGACTGGGGTTGCGCGGAGAACCTCGCCTACGCGAGCCTGATCCAGGAGGGTTACCCGGTGCGCCTCACGGGACAGGACAGCGGTCGGGGCACCTTCTTCCATCGGCATGCGGTGCTGCACGATCAGGCCACGGGCAAGATCTACGTACCGCTGCAGCATCTCGCCACCAGCCAGCCCACCTTCACGGTCACCGACTCGGTGCTCTCCGAGGAGGCGGTGATGGGTTTCGAATATGGATTCTCGACCGCCGAGCCGCATTGCCTGACTATCTGGGAGGGCCAGTTCGGCGATTTCGCGAACGGCGCGCAAGTCATCATCGACCAGTTCATCAGCTCGGGCGAGGCGAAGTGGGGCCGTCTCTCCGGGCTCACGCTGTTTCTGCCGCATGGCTACGAGGGTCAGGGACCGGAGCACTCCTCGGCGCGCCTCGAGCGCTTTCTGCAGCTGTGCGCCGAGTACAACATTCAGGTCTGCGTGCCTTCGACGCCCGCCCAGATGTTCCACATGCTGCGCCGCCAGATGCTGCGTCCGCTGCGCAAGCCGCTGATCATCATGACGCCGAAGAGCCTGCTGCGGCATCCCTTGTCGGTATCGCGGCTCGAGGAGCTCGCGAGCGGTGGCTTTCGCACCATCATCGATGAGATCGACGAGCTCAATCCGTCGGGCGTGACCCGCGTCGTGCTCTGCAGCGGCAAGGTTTATTTCGATCTGCTCAAGGCGCGCCGCGAGGCGAAGGTCAATTCCGTCGCCTTGGTGCGGCTCGAGCAGCTCTATCCCTTTCCCTCCGAGGAATACGAGGCCATCCTGCGCAAGTACGCGAACGCCCGCGAGATCGTCTGGTGCCAGGAGGAGCCGCAGAATCAGGGCAGCTGGTATCAGATCCGCCACCGGCTGCAAGCGCCGCTCGGACCGAAGGACGAGCTGCTCTATGCGGGACGCGCGGGGGCTGCTGCGCCCGCGACCGGAATCCCGGCGCTGCATGAGCAGCAGCAAAAGAATCTGGTCACCGCCGCGCTGCAGGGGGTGCCGCCGGAGGAGGCCTCACGACAAACCATGCGCCTGCCGGCGGCCCACACTAGGACGGGGTCATGACCATCGAAGTTCGCGTGCCGCAGCTGCCGGAATCGGTGGCGGACGCCACGCTCGTCTCCTGGCACAAGCGGCCGGGCGATTCCGTCGCCCGCGACGAGAATCTGGTCGACCTCGAGACCGACAAGGTGGTGCTGGAGGTTCCGGCGCCGGCCGCCGGCGTGCTTGCCGACATCAAGCTCAAGGACGGCACCACGGTCACGAGCGGCCAGCTCCTCGCACTGATCGAGGAGACCGCCGGCGGGGCGGCCGCCGCGGTCCCGGCTGCCGCTGCGGCGCCTGGCGCTGCCGCGCTCCCCGGCGCCGCCGCGCTCCCCGGCGCCGCCGCGCTCTCCAGCGCCGCCGTGGCCGAGGGCGGCGCGAAACTCAGCCCCGCCGCCAAGCGCGTGGCGGAGGAGAACAAGATCGATCCGCGCTCGCTGGTCGGCTCGGGGCGTGACGGGCGCGTCTCGAAGTCGGACGTGGTGAGCTATCTCGCGGCGCAGGAAGCGCCGGCGGCCGCGGCTTCGGCGGCGCGATCGGCTCCTGCGGGCGCCGCGGCGCCGGTGCCCGCCGCGCTGGCTCCGGCCTCGCCGGCCGCCCCTCGCTCGCTCATGCCCGGCGCAAGCCTGCGCGGTACGCGCACCGATCAGCGCGTGCCCATGACCCGGCTGCGGGCGCGCATCGCCGAGCGCATGGTGCAAGCGCAGGCGACCCAGGCGTTGCTCACCTCGTTCAACGAGGTCGATCTGCACGTGGTCAATGCGCTGCGCGCCCGGCACAAGGAGGCCTTCGAGAAGCAGCATGGCGTCAAGCTCGGGCTCATGTCCTTCTTCACCAAGGCCTGTGTGGAGGCGCTCAGAAGGTTCCCCGCGGTGAACGCCTCGGTGGAGATGAGCGACATCGTCTATCACGAGTACTTCGACATCGGCGTCGCCGTCTCGACCGATCGTGGCCTGATCGTGCCGGTGCTGCGCGATGCCGATCAGCTGAGCTTCGCCGAGATCGAGCGCTCGATCGGCAACTTCGCCGCGCGCGCCCGTACCGGCACCATCACCATGGAGGAGCTCACGGGCGGCACCTTCACCATCACCAACGGCGGGGTGTTCGGATCGCTCCTCTCCACGCCCATCGTCAATGCTCCGCAGAGCGCCATCCTCGGCATGCACAAGATCCAGGATCGTCCGGTGGCCGTGGACGGCCAGGTGGTGATACGCCCGATGATGTACATCGCGCTCACCTATGACCACCGCATCATCGATGGACGCGAGGCCGTTCAGTTCCTCGTGACCGTGAAGCAGTGCCTCGAGGACCCCGCACGCATGGTGCTCGGGATATGAGCGACAGCTACGACCTGGTGGTGATCGGAGCGGGTCCGGCGGGATATCCGGCGGCGATTCGCGGCGGCCAGAACAAGCTCAAGGTCGCCTGCGTCGATGAGTGGAAGAACACCGACGGCACCTACACCTTCGGCGGCACCTGCCTCAACGCCGGCTGCATTCCCTCCAAGGCGCTGCTCGAGTCCTCGGAGCTGTATCACCGCGCCAAGGAGGAATTCGCGCAGCACGGCATCCGCATCGGCGAGATCAAGCTCGACCTGGCACAGATGCAGAAGCGCCGCGCGGCGATCGTCAAGGGCATGACCAGCGGCATCGCGGCCCTGCTCAAGGCGGCGGGCGTGGTCGGCCTGCAAGGCCATGGGCGCCTGCTGCCCGGCAATCGCGTGCAGGTGAGGGGCCACGACGGCTCGGAGAAGACGCTGCAAGCGAAGCACGTCGTGCTCGCATCGGGCTCGACGCCGATCCGGCTGAGCGCGGTACCGCACGATGGCAAGTACATCGTCGACTCCTGGAACGCGCTCGAGTTCGACGCGGTGCCGAAGCGCCTCGGCGTCATCGGCGCCGGCGTCATCGGCCTCGAGCTCGGCAGCGTCTGGCGGCGCCTGGGGAGCGAGGTCACGGTGCTCGAGGCCCTGGCGGACCTCTTGCCCATGGTCGATCAAGCCGTCGCGCGCGAGGCGCAGCGCCACTTCAACAAGCAAGGTCTCGACATCAAGCTCGGTGCCAAGGTGCTGCGCGCCGCCGCCAGCGGCGCGGCGGTCGACGTGGTGTACTCGGATGCCCAGGGCGAGCACACCTTGCAGGTGGACAAGCTCGTGGTCGCCGTCGGGCGCCGCCCCTTCACCGAGGATCTGCTGGCCGAAGGCACCGGGGTCGAGCTCGATGCGCGCGGCTTCATTGAAGTCGATGAGCATTGCCGGACCGCCGCGCCCAACGTCTGGGCCATCGGTGATGTGGTGCGCGGCGCCATGCTCGCGCACAAGGGCAAGGAGGAGGGGATCATGGTGGCCGACCTCATCGCCGGCCGCTACGGCGAGGTGAATTACAAAGTCATTCCCTCGGTGATCTATACGGCGCCGGAGATCGCGTGGGTCGGGCTCACCGAGGAGCAGGTGAAGGCGAGCGGCCGCCCCTACAAGGTGGGCACATTTCCCTTTGCCGCGAGCGGGCGGGCGCGCGCCATGGAAGCGGCGCAGGGCATGGCGAAGGTCGTCGCGGCCACCGACGACGATGAGATCCTGGGCGTGCACGTGATCGGCCCCATGGCCGGGGAGCTCATCGCCGAAGCCGTGCTCGCCATGGAGTACTCGGCGAGCACCGAGGACATCCAGCGCACCATCCATGCCCATCCCACGCTCTGCGAGGCGATTCACGAGGCGGCGCTCGCCGCCGACAAGCGCGCCATCGACGCGATCAATCGTTAAGGCGGCGGGTCGGCATCGGCCCGTGCGGCGTGGCCCGGCTGCGGCATTCGCATCCCCAGCTGATCGAACAGAAACGCATAGATATCCGCCGCCTGAGCCACGCGGATCGACAGGGCGCTGCCCATGCCGTGTCCGGCATGCGCATTCACGCTCAGGTAGACGGGGTGGCGAGAGTCCGTCGCGGCCTGCAGCCGGGCGATCATCTTGCGCGAGTGCGCGGGATTGACACGCCCGTCGGTGGCGCCTGTGGCCATGAAGATCGCGGGATAGGCGGTGCCGTCCACCACGTGATGATACGGTGAGTAGGCGTAGAGCGCCTGGAACTGCTGCGGATCGCGGGTCGAGCCGTACTCGGTCGTGTTGAAGGCGCCGTTGTCGTCGAGCTCCACGCGCAGCATGTCATAGATGCCGACCCTCGAGACGACGGCACGGAATAGCTCCGGATGCTGCGTGAGCGCGGCCCCCATGAGCAGGCCGCCGTTGCTTCCCCCGATGATCGCCAGATGCGCCGGGCTGGTGTAGCGGTGATCGATGAGATAGCGAGCCGCCGCGATGAAGTCGTCGAACACGTTCTGCTTGTGGGTGAGGGCGCCCTGCGCGTGCCACTGCTCCCCGAACTCGCCGCCCCCGCGCAGATTGGCGATGACGAAGATCCCCCCGCCGTCGAGCCACAGGCGGCCGGCCGGCGCAATGAATCTCGGCGCGAGACTTATCCCGTAACCCCCATAGCCGGTGAGCAGAACCGGCGCGCTGCCATCGAGCTTGACGTCCTTGCGCCGCAGGATATTGAGCGGCACGGCGGTGCCGTCCCTGGAGTGCGCCATCTCCCGCACCACCTCGGCATCATCGAACTTCGCAGGGCTGCTCTGCGCGAGGGACGTTTCCGAGGCGCGTGCCGTTCTCTCGTCGTAGCGGCAGAAGTAGGGCGGACGCAGATACGTCTCGACCGAGTAAAGGAGCGATCCATCCCCGACCGGCTCGACCTCCTCGACCGAGGCGACCGCCGGCAGCGGCAGTACGCCGCGCGCTCGGCCGCCCGGGTCGAAGATGGCGACGCGCGAGGGACCGCCGGCGATCTCGCGCACGTAGATGGCGTTCGCCGTGACCACGACGGGCTCGCCGCCGAATTCTCCGCCTCCCTGCAGCACGGCGTCGGACTCGGGCACGATGAGCTTGGCGCGCGCGAGATCCGTCACGCCAGGCGCGAGCCGCAGCAGCCGGCCGTGCGGCGCGTCCTTCCTGGAGATGAGGTAGAGCGCATGGTCGGGCCCCGAGGTTACCGCGACCACCCGGTCCGCGAACGTGGAGATCCGGGTGACCGCGCCGCCGGGCGTGATGGTGTAGTGCGCAAACTCTCCGCCGTCGCCATTGGCGACGGATGCGACCACCAGATCGGGGTCATGGCGATTGTCGAGCTGAATCTCCGCCACCTTCGGGAAATCCTTGCCGGCGACATAGGCATCCGCGGCCGGATCCCGGCCGAGGCGGTGATAATAGATCTGCTGATAGAAGTGCCGATCCGCCGCCGGCCGGTCCGCGCCGGGATAGCGCGTGTACCAAAAGCCGCTGCTGTCGGCACGCCAGGCGAGGCTGCCGCCACCGGTCGGATATTGCACACCGGCGATCGGCTCGGCGACTTCCGATCCCGAGGCGACCTCAAAGACATGCAAGGTGCCGTCCTCGCTGCCATTGCGCGACAGGGATACGGCCACCAGCCGCCCATTCGGGGAGGGGACGAACCAATCGATGGCCGTCGTGCCCTGAGCATCGATCGCGTTCGGATCCACCACGATCCGCGGGTGGTCCGTATCGAGCGTGCGCCGGAGCACCACGACCATCGGCTGCTGCTTGGGCGGCTGGTTGTAGAGGGCAAAGATCACGCCGCCCGCCGCATAGAGCTTCGAGTATGAGCTCGAGGCCGCGCTGATCTGCCGGTAGAGCTGCTCGTAGACCGGGGCGCGCAGCGCCAGCCCATCGAGGTAGCGGCGTGTACGCCCGTCCTCGGCCGCGATCCAGGCCTGGACTGCGGGATCGTTGGCATCCTCGAGCCACCGATAAGGATCCGCCACTTTGACGCCGTGGTAGGTGTCGATCACGACGCGCCGGGCGGCGGGCGGCGCTCCGGCATCGAGCGCGTGCGCGCCGAAGGCGGCCAGCCCTGCGAGTACCCCTGAGAAAAGAAACCGCTTCATCCCTGTTCCCCACGTGATGACCGCAGCCGCGGCGGCACGTATATTACGCGACCAACAACGCCAAGAGAGCCGCTCATGAATCCATCGACCGTGCATGCCCATCGCCCGCGCGCGGGATTGCCCGCCGCGACACGATCCGTCCGGACGCGCACGGGGATATCCGCGGCGCTTGCCCTGTGGGTGCTCGCCGCGAGCGCCTGCGCCGTGGCCGCGCCGGCACCCGACAAGGAGCCGCCCGGCGACAGCGCCAAGGCAGGCGGCAAGTTCGAGCCTTTCAAGGCCGAATCGAAGTCGAGCACCGGCAGCGTCACGGTCGGCGCACAGACCATCGCCTATCAAGCCATCGCGGGCACGATCATCGTGCATCCGAAAGGCTGGGACGATGTGCCGCGCGATTCCGGCGCCGACAAGGAGGAGGGCTCCAAGGCGCAGGAGGGCGAGCCCAAGAACCCGACCGCCGAAGCCTCGATGTTCTACGTGGCCTATTTCAAGACCAACGCTGGAACCGCGCGCCCGCTCACCTTCCTGTACAACGGCGGCCCCGGCTCCTCGACCATGTGGCTGCACATGGGCGCGTTCGGGCCGCGGCGCATCGTCACCTCCAGCGATGCGCACACGCCGGCCGCCCCCTACACGGTCGTGAACAATGCCTCGAGCCTGCTCGACGCGAGCGATCTGGTCTTCATCGATGCCCCGGGCACCGGGTTCAGCCGCATCGCCGGCAAGGACAAGGAGAAGGCCTTCTACGGCATGGACCCGGACGCTTATGCATTCGCGGAATTCATCACGCAATTTCTCACCCAGTACGGGCGCTGGAACTCGCCGAAGTACCTGTTCGGCGAGAGCTATGGCACGCCGCGCTCGGCGATGCTCATCAATCAGCTCGAGACGCAGCGCTCGGTCGATTTCAACGGCGTCATCCTGCTGTCGCAGATCCTGAGCTTCGACCTGAGCCCCGATGGCCCGACGCGCAACCCCGGCATCGATTTGCCCTATGAGACGGTGCTGCCCACCTATGCGGCCACCGCCTGGTATCACCACAAGCTGCCGGGCGAGCATGCGGACTTGCCGGCGCTGCTCACCGAGGTGGAGCAGTTCGCGGTGGGCGATTATGCGCGTGCGCTCGCCGCGGGCTCCGAGCTGAGCGCCGCCGAGCGCACCGCCATCGCCCAGAAGCTGCACGAGTACACGGGCCTGCCGGTTGAGTACATCCTCAAGGCAAACCTGCGCATCGACGGCGGCGAGTTCCGCCATACTCTGGAGGCGGACGATGACATGACCACGGGCCGCCTGGACTCGCGTTTCTCGGGTCCGGACATCGACCCCTTGAGCCAGCGCGCCGAGTACGATCCGCAGTCGAGCGCCTTGAGCTCCGCCTATGTGTCGGCCTTCAACGATTACGCGCGCAAGACCCTGCACTGGAGCGAGGATGAGGCGTTCAAGCCCAGCATCGGCATCTTCAGGACGTGGAATTTCCAGCACCTCGAGCCCGGAGAGAGTCCCCCCATCCCCTCCGGCCAGCCTCCCAACGTGCTGCCGGATCTCGCCAACGCGATGAAGGTCAATCCGACCCTCAAGGTGCAGCTCAACGCCGGCTACTTCGATCTCGCGACGCCTTTCTATCAGGGCATCTACGAGATGCATCATCTGCCCATGCCGGAGAAGTTGCAGAGCAACATCGAGTACCAGTTCTACGACTCCGGCCACATGGTGTACGCCAAGGAAGCCTCGCTCAAGCGGCTGCACGACAACGTCGCGGCCTTCATTCGGCGCACGAGCGGCGGCGCGGGCTGAGCGGCCGGCTCATTTCCTGCGCCGCGCGCTCACCACGTTCGGCAGCTGCGCGACGCGCGCGAGCAGCCGCGACAGCTGCGGCAGGCCGGCGATGGCGATGCCGATCCGCATGTGCGCCACGTGATCGCGCTGATCGGTGACGGTGGTCATGCTGCGGATGCTGATCTTCTCATCGGCAAGCGCCGCGCTCACATCGCGCACCAGGCCGCGCCGATCGAAGGCCTGCACCTCGATGTCCACCGGAAACTCGCCGCGGCTCTCGGCGCCCCAGCTCACCGGCAGCACGCGCGCCGGCGCCTTGCTGGCGAGGCGCGCGAGATTCGCGCATGACTGGCTGTGGATGCTCACGCCGCGGCCCACGGTGATGTAGCCCGCGATGGGCTCCGGCGGCACGGGCTTGCAGCAGCGCGCGTAGGTCGAGAGCAGCTCGCCGACGCCTTGCACCTCGACCTCCAGCTCGGGCGGCGGGGGCGCCGGCCGCGCCCGCGCGGACTCATCCGGGCGCTCGGCGCGGGCATGGAGCAGCCGCTGAATGGCACCGGCCACCTGCGCGGGGCTGATCTCACCCAGCCCGAGGCCCTGGTGCAGCGCCTCGGCGCTGTCGAGCTTCAGCTCGTGCAACAGCTCCGGCATGGGCGGGATGCTGACGCCGAGGCGCTGGATCTCGCGCTCGAGCAGCGCCCGGCCCTCGAGCTTGTTCTGCGCCTCATCCTGCTTGCGAAACCAGGCGCGCACCTTGTTGCGGTTGCGGGGGCTGGCGAGAAATCCCGACTGCGCGGACAGCCAATCGCGCGAGGGATGCGCCGTCTTGGCGGCAATGATCTCGACGGTCTCGCTGTTCTTCAGCCGATAGTCGAGCCCCACCATACGCCCGTTCACCTTCGCCCCGCGCGTGCGGTGACCCAGGTCCGTGTGCACCTGGTAGGCGAAGTCCAGGGGCGTGCCGCCCACCGGCACGTCGACGATCTCGCCCTTGGGCGAGAGCACGTAGATGCGGTCCTGGAACAGCTCGATGCGCATGCGCTCGAGGAAATCGTGCGCGCTGTCCTTCTCCTCCGGCGCCAGCAGCGCGCGCAGCTGGTTGATCTTGCGCTCGTAGGCCTGGTCGCCGCGCCCGCCTTCCTTGTAGCGCCAGTGCGCGGCCACCCCGCGCTCGGAGTGCGCGTGCATCTGGTGGGTGCGGATCTGAATCTCGACGGGCTGGCCGCCGGGACCGAGCACGGCGGTGTGAATGGAGCGGTACAGATTGTCCTTGGGCGTCGCGATGTAGTCGTCGAATTCGCCGGCGATGAACGGCCAGAGCGAGTGCACGATGCCGAGCGCGGCGTAGCATTCGGCCACGCTGTCGACCAGCACGCGCGCCGCCCGGATGTCCATGATCTCCTCGAAGGCGAGCTTTTTGGCCTGCATCTTGCGCCAGATGCTGTAGATGTGCTTCGGCCGCCCGTCGATGCGCGCCTCGATGCCCGCGGCGCGCAGCTCGCGCTCGAGCCGCGCCTTGAGCTCCTCGATGTAGCGCTCGCGCTCGGCGCGGCGCAGCTTGAGCGCGGCGGCGATGTGGCGGTACTCGGCCGGCTGCAGGTGGCGAAAGGCGAGATCCTCGAGCTCCCACTTCAGCTGCCACACGCCCAGGCGGTTGGCGAGGGGGGCGTACACCTCGCGCGTCTCGATCGAGAGCTTGCGCTTCTGCGCCGCCTCCAGGTGCTTCGCGCCGCGCATCTTCTGCAATTGCTCGGCGAGCTTGACCACGACCAGGCGCACATCGCCGATGACCGCCACCAGCATCTTGCGCAGCGCCTCGGCTTGAGCGGCCTGAAGGCCGCTCTCGGGGGTCCAGTCGGGCGGCAGGCCGAACTCGCCGAGCTGCGTGAGCGCGCGGGCCAGCCGGACGGCCGGCTCGCCGAAGCGCTGGTGCGCGGCTTCGCGCTCCATCAGCCCGGCATCGAGGAGCGGGGCGAGCAGGGCGGCGAGCGCCACGTCCTCGTCGGCGTCGAGCCGGCGCACGATGTCCGCCACCTCGAGCGCCGCTTGCCGCGTCGGCTCGGCGGCGGCGGGCAGCTCGAGCGCCCTCACCGCGGCGATGCCGCAGTCGAGCGCGGAGCTCGCGGTTCGAATGGGCGCGGTGGTCTCCATGAGTCCTTGCAGCGGGCGGTCGGTGGGTTTGGACCGCCATTGCCGGTATCATACCCGCCCATGCCAACGCCCATGACCACGCCCGTGCGCAAGGTCGAGCCGCTTGCCGGCTAAGCCCGCGACGGTGCGAGTGCTCGGGATCGACCCCGGCTCGCTGTGCACGGGTTTCGGCGTGCTCGATGCCGCCGGACCGCGATTGATCTACGTCGCGAGCGGTGTCATCCGCACGCCCCACGGGGACTTCGCCGCGCGTCTGTGGGAGATCTTCAGCTGCGTGCGCAGCGTGGTCTCGCAGTACCGCCCGCAGGAGATCGCCATCGAGCGGGTATTCGTGAACCGCAATCCCGACAGCGCCCTGAAATTGGGCCAGGCGCGCGGCGCCGCCATCTGTGGGACGGCGGAGGCGGATGTCACCGTGTTCGAGTATGCGACCCGGCAGATCAAGCAGGCGGTGGTCGGATCGGGCAGTGCCGAGAAGGCGCAGGTCCAGCTCATGATGCGCAGTCTCCTGAGGCTCGACGGCCCGGTGCCGGCCGATGCGGCGGATGCGCTCGCCGCCGCGGTCTGCCATGCGTTGCGCGGATCGGTGCGCAGCTCCCTCAAGCTCGCGGCGGCGCGCGGATGATCGGCTTTCTCAAGGGGCGCCTCGCGCTCAAGCAGCCCCCCAGCCTCATGGTGGACGTGAATGGGGTGGGCTATGAGCTCGAAGCGCCCATGTCGACCTTCTACGGCCTGCCGAGCGCGGGTGAGACCGTGGGGCTCTACACCCACCTGGTGGTGCGCGAGGACGCGCACATCCTGTTCGGCTTCGGCACCGAGAGCGAGCGGCGCCTGTTCCGCGGCCTGCTCAAGGTGTCGGGGGTCGGTCCGAAGATCGCGCTCGGCATCCTGTCGGGCGCGAGCGTGGAGGAGTTCCTGCGCATCATCGAGGCCGAGGATATCGCCCTGCTCACGCGCATCCCCGGCATCGGCCGCAAGACCGCCGAGCGTGTGATCATCGAGATGCGCGACAGCGTGCAGAAGCTCTCCGCCCCGACCAGCCGCGAGGGTGCTCCCGCGGTGGGCACGCCCTCGAGCCCGCAAAGCGAGGCCTTCGCCGCGCTCATCGCCCTGGGCTACAAGCCGCCGGAGATCGCGCGGCTGCTCAAGGCGGCCGACGAGCCGGGCCTGTCCACCACCGAGATCATCCGCCGCGCCCTCAAGTCCGCGGCCAAGCCTTAATATTGCGCATGGGCATCGAACCGGATCGAATCATCAGCGCCTCGGGCGCCCGCGACGACGAGGTGCTCGAGCGCGAGGTGCGCCCGAAGAGCCTCGCCGAGTACGTCGGTCAACCGAAGGTGACCGCGCAGATGGACATCTTCATCCAGGCCGCGCGCATGCGCGGCGAGGCGCTCGATCACGTGCTCATTTTCGGGCCGCCCGGACTCGGCAAGACCACGCTCGCGCACATCATCGCGAACGAGCTCAAGGTGAATCTGCGCCAGACCTCCGGCCCGATCCTGGAGCGGCCCGGGGACCTGGCGGCCCTGCTCACCAACCTCGAGCCTCGCGACGTCCTGTTCGTGGACGAGATCCACCGCCTGAGTCCGGTGGTGGAAGAGGTGCTGTATCCCGCCATGGAGGACTCGCAGCTCGACCTGATGATCGGCGAAGGACCGGGCGCACGCTCGATCAAGCTCGACTTGCCGCCGTTCACCCTGGTCGGCGCCACCACCCGCGCGGGCCTTCTGACCTCGCCGCTCCGCGACCGCTTCGGCATCGTGCAGCGGCTCGAGTTCTACAGCACCGCCGAGCTGGTGAGGATCGTGGTGCGCAGCGCCTCGATCCTGAAGCTGCATCTGTTGCCCGAGGGCGCCGATCGCATCGCCGAGCGCTCGCGCGGCACGCCGCGCATCGCCAACCGGCTGCTGCGCCGGGTGCGCGACTACGCCCAGGTCAAGGCCGGGGGGCTCATCAGCGGCGAGGTGGCGCTCGCCGCGCTCGACATGCTCGAGGTGGACCCTCTCGGCTTCGACATGCTCGACCGCAAGCTGCTGCTCACGGTGATCGAGAAATTCGACGGCGGCCCCGTCGGCGTCGACAGCCTGGCCGCCGCCCTGAGCGAGGAGCGCGGCACCATCGAGGATGTCATCGAGCCCTTCCTCATCCAGCAGGGGTTCTTGATGCGCACCGCGCGCGGTCGCGTGGCCACCCGCAGCGCCTACGCGCATTTCGGCCTGAAGGCGCCGCCGCTCGAGCGCGAGTCGAGCCTGCCGCTGTTCCGGGACCCTTGAATGACGGCGCCGTCGGAATTCTCCTACGATCATCGGGTGAGAATTTACTGGGAGGACACCGACGCGGGCGGCGTCGTGTACTACGCGAACTATCTGAAGTTTCTCGAGCGCTGCCGCACCGAGTGGCTGCGCGCGCTGGGGGTCGATCAGCTGCGGCTCAGAGCCGAGCGCGGACTGCAGTTCGCGGTCGTCAACCTGGCCGTTGATTTCCTCAAGCCCGCGGTCCTCAATGATGAAGTTCTCGTCACTGCGCGGCTGCACAAGATGACCGGTGCGACAATTCACTTCCAGCAATCGATATGGCGAGACGGCGTGCAGCTCATCGATGCGACCGCTCGGGTGGCCTGCCTGGATTCGGCGACGTTGAGGCCGCGACCCATCCCGAAGGATCTATTCACGGAGTGGCGTGATGCCCAATGACCTGTCGGTGTGGAGCATGGTGCTCGATGCGAGTCCGATCGTGCAAGCGGTGGTGGCGCTGCTGCTGCTCGCCTCGATCGCCTCCTGGGCCATCATCTTCCGCAAGAGCCGCGTGATCTCCTCATCGCGGCGCACGGCGGATCATTTCGAGGGGCAGTTCTGGTCGGGCGGGGACCTCGCGGCCCTGTATCGCAACATCGAGACCAAGGGCCGCGCGGGCACCGGCCTGCAGAGCATCTTCGAGTCCGGCTTCGGCGAGTTCAGCCGCCTGCGCCAGCTCGGCACCGCGGCGGAGCTGCTGCTCGAGGGCTCGCGGCGCGCGATGCGCGTGGCGCAGATGCGTGAGATGGACCGCCTGGAGCGCAATCTCGCGACGCTCGCGACGGTCGGCTCCACGAGTCCCTACGTCGGGCTGTTCGGCACCGTGTGGGGCATCATGTCGGCGTTCCATAATCTCGGCAACGTGCAGCAGGCGACCCTGGCGGCGGTCGCGCCGGGCATTGCGGAGGCTCTGATCACCACGGCAATCGGACTGTTCGCCGCCATACCGGCAGTGGTTGCCTACAACCGCTTCGCCGATCAAGTGGCCCGGCTGGAACTTCGGTTCGATACTTTTGTCGAAGAGTTTTCGACCATTCTTCAGCGCCATGGCTCGGCCCGAGCGCACGCCTAAGATCGCATGCCGGCACCGCTGCGTCGTCGCAAACTGATGGGGGAGATCAACGTCGTACCGTACATCGACGTGATGCTGGTACTGCTCATCATTTTCATGATCACCGCGCCGCTCTTGAAGGAAGGGATCAAGGTCGACCTGCCCGCCGCCGGCGCGAAACCCATCGATCCGGCGTTCCTGCAAAAGCACGAGCCGTTGATCATCACGGTGGATGCGCGCGGGCGGCTGTACATCAACTTCGGTCCGAACCAGGACAAACCCACGGATGAGGCCACCGTGAGCTCGCGCACGGCGGCGCTCCTGCGCCGCGACCCGCAGACTCCGGTGCTGGTGAAGGCGGACACCGCCGTGCCCTACGGGAGCGTTGCGCACGCCATGGTGCTGCTGCAGCGTGCCGGGGCCGACAAGGTGGGTCTGCTCACCGACCCCGAGCGTCCCGCCCCGCGCCCAGGGCCGGGCGCACGCGGCGGAGTGCGCTGAATGGCCGGCTTTTTCAGGGAAAATTCCCGGCCCGTGCTGTACTCGGTGATGCTGCACGGGGCGCTCGCGGCGGCGCTGGTATATCTGGCCCTCAGTCCCCGGCAGAGCTCGACGGGCGAGCAATCGGCGCCGATCAATGCGACGGTGGTCGACTCCTCGGTGCTGCGCACGGCGCAGCGCGAGCAGGCGCAGCAGGCGGCCGAGCGGGCGCGCGCCGCCGCCGAAGCGCAGGCCGCGGCGAAAGCGGCCGCCGAGGCGCAGGCGGCGGCGGCCACCAAGGCCGCGCAGGAAGCACAGGCACAGCGCGACGCCAAGGCAGCGGAGCAGGCCAAGCAGGCCGAAGCGACCCAGCAGGCCGCGCAGGCGCAGGCGCAAGCGGCGCGAGCCGCCGAGGCGGCCAAGCGCGAAGCCGACGCGCGGGCCGCCGCCGAGCAAGCCAAGCGCCAGGCCGAGCTCAAGGCCGCGGCGGACGCCAAGGCCGCCGCGCAGGCCAAGGCGGCGGCCGAAGCAAAGGCTGCCGCCGACGCCAAGGCTGCGGCCGAGCGTGACCGCAGCGAGCGCCTCGCCGATCTGCGCCAGGACCTCGCCAGCGAGGAGCATTACGATGCCGTCGCTTCGAGCCCGCTTGCGGATCGTTACCGGGCCAGCCTGCAAAACCGCATTCAGCAGGCGTGGATCCGTCCCCCATCGGCGCGCGTGGGCATCGACTGTCTGGTCGAGGTCACGCAGGTGCCGGGGGGCGAGGTGACCAGTGCGCGCGTCACTCAGTGCAACGGCGATGCCGCCGTGCGCCAGTCCATCGAAAACGCGGTGTACCGCGCCTCGCCGCTCCCCGAGCCGCCGGATCCTGCGCTGTTCCAACGAAATTTCGCCTTCAGGTTCAAACCCGATGAATAGAGTCCTGCCCGTCGTCGCGGCGATCGCGTGTCTCGCGCTCGTGCCGCGCAGCTTTGCCTCCGAGTTCGTCGTCGAGGTGACGCGCGGCCAGGACAATGCCATACCGATTGCCATCGTGCCGTTCGCCACGGCGGACGTGAGCGCCGCCTCGCTCGACGTCGCTCAGGTGGTGAGCGACGACCTGGCGCGCAGCGGGCGCTTCAAGCCGATGGATCGGCGGGACATGGTCGAGCAGCCCCACACCGGCGCGGGCGTCACCTTCGATGACTGGCGGCGGCTCGGCAATGATTACATCCTGGTCGGCCAGATGACGCCGCAGGGCGGAGCGGACCGCTACAACATCACCTTCGAGCTCTACAACGTGCTCACCCGCCAGCGTCTGCTCGGCTACCAGATCGGCGCCAACCGCGCGGGCCTGAGGCTGGCGAGCCATCAGATCGCCGACATGGTCTTCAACAAGCTCACCGGCATCCGCGGGGCCTTCGCGACGCGCATCGCTTACGTCTCCGTGCTCGGCAGCGTGCCGAACAGAACCTACCGGCTCATCGTCGCCGACGCGGACGGCGAGAATCCGCACGTGGTGATGCAGTCGAACGAGCCGCTGATGTCGCCTGCCTGGTCTCCCGATGGGCAGAACCTCGCCTACGTCTCGTTCGAGGACAAGCTGCCCTCGGTGTACGTGCAGTACCTGAAGACGGGCGAGCGCCGGCGCGTGTCGGCCAAGGCGGGCGTGAACCAGGCGCCGGCCTTCTCGCCCGACGGCAAGAAGCTCGCCCTCACCCTGTCCACCCGCGATGGCAACCTCGACGTATACGTGCTCGATCTGACCACCAACGCGCTCACGCGCATCACGGATGATCCGGCCATCGATACCGAGCCCGAGTGGTCGAGAGACGGTCAGAGCCTGTATTTCACCTCCGACCGTGCCGGCGGGCCGCAAATCTACGAGGTCGCCGCGACACCCGGGGGTCATCCGCGCCGCTTGACCTTCCAGGGCAACTACAATGCGCGGCCGCGCATCTCGCCCGACGGATCGCAGCTCGCCTTCGTGACCCAGCAGAACGGCGCCTTCCGCATCGCGGTCATGGACATGAAGAGCGGCGATGTCCAGGTGCTCACCAAGGGACAGATCGACGTCTCGCCGAGCTATGCCCCGAACGGCGCCATGATCATCTATGCGAGCCGTGACCGCGGCCGCGGGGTGCTCGCGCTGGTGAGCTCGGACGGCCGCGTGCAGGAGCGGCTGGTGTCGCCCGAGGGGGAGGTTCAGGAGCCCGCCTGGTCGCCGTTCTGAATTCGATGTATCGCCCGACAAAGGTCATAATGAGGGAATGGTTCGATGTCAGTCAGCATGGATAATCCAATGAAAAAAATCGTATCGATCGTCTGTCTGTTCGGCGCCGCGGCACTGCTTGCGGGCTGCCCCAAGAAAGCCACCACGGTCGAGCCACCGGCCGCCGGCACGCAGGTTCCGGGCGCGGGAGGCGCGAACGGCGCGGGCGGCGCCTCGACCACGACGAGTCCGCTCGGCGGCGAGGCCGGAGCCATGGGCGGCGCGGGCGGCCCCGGGCCGAGCGAGCAAGTCAGCCGGGTGATTTATTTCGACTTCGACAAGTCCGATATCAAGCCGGAATTCGCGGCGGTGATCACCGCCAACGCGCAGTACCTCACCGCGCACCCCAATGCCAGGCTCAAGCTGGAGGGCAACACCGACGAGCGCGGTACGCGCGAGTACAACATCGGCCTGGGCGAACGGCGTGCGCAGGCGGTGAAGCGCGCGCTCATGCTGCAGGGGGCCGCAGAGAGCCAGCTCACCACCGTGAGCTTCGGCGCGGAGCGGCCCGCGGTGGAGGGGGACGATGAGGCCGCGTGGTCCAAGAACCGGCGCGTGGACCTGGTCTATACCCAATGAAGACGGCCGCCGCGATCGCGGGTACCGCTTGCTGCACGCTGCTCGCCCTCGCGGGCTGCGCGACGGCGCCCGAGGACGATCCGGTGTTGCAGTCCAAGCTCAGCGATCTCGATACGCGTATCACGCGCATCGAGCGGGTGGTGTCCAACAACAGCCTGCTGCAGCTGTCGAACGACGTGGAGTCGCTGCGTGCCGACGTGCGCGCCCTGCATAACGACGTCGACGAGATCAATCACTCGCTCGAGGCGAGCCGCAAGCAGCAGCGCGATCTGTACGCCGATCTGGACAAGCGCCTGAAAGTGCTCGAGGCGCGCCGCACTATGGCGCCGGGCGCGGCGAGCGCCCCTGCGGCGGCGGGCGGCGCCGCAGGATCCGCCGGCGCCGGCGGCGTGCCTGCAGGCGCGGCAGGTGCCGGGGGCGCGGCCACCGAGGCGGCGGGCGCCGCAGCGACGGGGGCCGAGGGAGCGGGCGCCGGGGGCGCGGCGGCTGCCGGGGGCGCAGGCGCCGGGGGCGCAGGCGCCGGGTCTGCTGGCGGCGAAGCGGCGGCCGAAGGCGCCGCAGCAGCGGGTGCGGCCGCGGGGACGGCGGCGGCGCAATCCGGCGGCACGGCAACGGCGGGGTCGGATGAGGCCGCCTACCAGGCGGCCTTCGGGCTGTTGCGGAACAATCAATACGATCAGGCCGTCGTTGCGTTCCAGCAGTTCCTCGCGACCTATCCCGACAGCTCGTTCGCCGACAACGCCCAGTACTGGCTCGGCGAGGCCTACTACGTCAACCGCTCCTTCGAGGACGCCATGACGGCATTCCGGCTCGTCGTGAGCAAGTATCCGAACTCGCGCAAAGTGCCCGACGCGCTGCTCAAGGTCGGCTACTGCCAGTACGAGCTCAAGCAATGGCAGGCCGCCCGCGACACGCTCTCGCAGGTGGTCGCGAGCTATCCGGATAGCTCTGCGGCGCACCTCGCGCAGCAGCGTCTGGACAAGATGACCGCGGAGAAGCATTGAGTGTCCGCGTCGCGAAGCGCGAGCGGCTGCGCGTCAATGAGATCTTTCATTCGCTGCAGGGAGAGGCCGACTCGGTCGGGCTGCGCACGGCATTCGTGCGCCTCACCGGCTGCCCCTTGAGGTGCCGGTACTGCGACACCGAGTACGCGTTTCACGCGGGCGAGTGGCACGACATCGACGCCATCCTCGAATCGGTGCGCCGATTCGATACTCCGCACGTGTGCGTCACGGGCGGTGAGCCGCTGGCGCAGCCGAACTGCCTCGAGCTGCTGCACCGGCTGTGCGACGCGGGCTTCAAGGTGTCGCTCGAGACGAGCGGGGCGCTGTCCATCGCCGAGGTGGACGAACGCGTCGTGCGCGTGCTCGACGTGAAGACCCCGGACTCGGGCGAAGCCGCGCGCAACCGCATCGAGAACTTCGCGCTGCTCACGCGGCGCGATCAGGTGAAGTTCGTCATCTGCTCGCGCGAGGACTACGAGTGGAGCCGGGCGTATCTGGACGATCATGCGCTGAGCCATCGCTGCCAGGTGCTGTTCTCGCCGAGCTACACGCAGATCGCCCCCGCCACGCTCGCCGAATGGATCCTCGAGGATCGACTGCCCGTCCGCTTCCAGATCCAGCTCCACAAGGTTCTGTGGGGCGATACGCCCGGCAAATGAAGCCCGTCAAGAGGCCGGCGGTCGTGCTGCTGTCGGGCGGGCTCGATTCGGCCACCGTGCTCGCCATCGCGCGGGGACAGCAGTTCACGACGCTCGCGCTCAGTGTGAACTACGGACAGCGGCACCGCGCCGAGCTCGACGCGGCGCAGCGAGTGGCCACGGCGCTCGGTGCGCATGAGCACCGGATCATGAGCGTCGACCTCGCCGGCATCGGCGGCTCGGCCCTGACCGATGAGCGCCTCGCCGTCCCCGAGTCCCCCAGCTCCGGCATTCCGATCACCTACGTGCCCGCGCGCAATACCCTCCTGCTCGCCCTCGCGCTCGGCTGGGCGGAAGCCGCCGGCGCCGTCGACATCTTCGTGGGCGTCAATGCCATCGACTACTCGGGCTATCCGGACTGCCGCCCGCAGTTCATCGCCGCCTTCGAGAGCCTCGCGCAGCTCGCGACCAAGGCAGGAGCGGAAGGGACGCGCTACAAGATCCATGCACCTCTCATTCACCTGTCGAAGGCGGAAATCATCCGCACCGGCTCGGAGCTCGGCGTCGATTACGCGATGACCGTGTCGTGCTACCAGGCGAGCGCCGAGGGGCTCGCGTGCGGGCGCTGCGATTCGTGCCGGCTGCGCGCCCTCGGGTTCGCCGAGGCCGGCATCCCGGATCCGACCCGCTACGCTTGAGAATCCCGGCCGGCCGAGGCCGCCACCCCCGCCCGCCCGCTCCGCCGCGATGCCGCATGCGGCGAATTCGGCTATCATGCGCCGCTCCTTGGGACGGTAGCTCAGTTGGTAGAGCAAGGCCCTTTTAAGGCTTTGGTCCTGGGTTCGAGTCCCAGCCGTCCCAC
>DATJSL010000028.1:0-28651 GCA_035504115.1 Steroidobacteraceae bacterium
AGGCCCGCGCCTTTGGGCGAGGACCGGGCCGTCGGCGTGGGCTTGAGCGTCGCGGCGGCTTCGGTCATCTCGACTTCGTGGCTTGCGAGCGGGGGCGGGACGTCGGAGGCGCCGGGTGGGACGCCCGCCGGAGCGGGCGTCCGCCGGGCGCGGCGGTCAGGGATAGACCGGCTTGCCGTTCGGGCCAACGATGGTGACCCACGACTTGCGGATCAGGGCCTTCACGGCGTCGGGAAGCGGCACGTAGTCGAGGCTTTCCGCGGCGGGATTGCCGTTCTTGTAGGCCCAGTCGAAGAACGCCAGCACGTCGTGGGCGGCCTGTGCGTTGGTCTGGTGCTTGTGCATCAGGATGAAGGTCGCGCCGGTGATCGGCCAGGCGTTGGCGCCCGGCTGGTTGAGCAGCAGCAGATAGAAGCCCGGCGCGCTGGTCCAGCGTGCGCCGGCCGCCGCGGCGGCGAAGTTGGCCGCGGTCGGGTCGACCCAGCGGTGGGCGGCGTTCTGCAGCAGCGCATAGGTCATGTGGTTCTGCTTGGCGTAGGCGTACTCGACGTAGCCGATGGCGCCGTCGGTGCGCGTGGTCATGTTGGCGACACCTTCGTTGCCCTTTGCGCCGATGCCCTTGGGCCAATCGACCGAGGTGTTCGCCCCGATGCTCGAGGCAAACTTCGGGCTCTCCTTCGAGAGGTACTCGGAGAACAGGAAGTTCGTCCCCGAGCCATCCGATCGGTAGATCGGCGCGATCGCGGTGCCCGGGAGCGGGAGCCCGGGATTGAGCTTCTTGATGCGCGGGTCGTTCCAGTTGCTGATCTCGCCCATGTAGATGCCGGCGATGATGGCGCCGTCCAGATGCAGCGCTCCGGGTGCGACCCCCTTGATGTTGACCACGGGCACGACGCCGCCGATGATCATGGGGAACTGCAGCAAGCCCGCGGCATTCAGGTCCTGCGGCTTCAGCGGCATGTCGGAGGCGCCGAAGGTCACCGTCTTCGCCTTGATCTGCTTGATGCCGCCGCCCGAGCCGATGGACTGGTAGTTCAGCCCGATGCCGGTGAGCTTCTTGTACGCATCCGCCCACTTCGAGTAGATCGGATAGGGAAAGGTGGCGCCGGCGCCGGAGATGTCCGCGGCGCCGGAGACATCCGTCGCGAGCGCGGCCAGGCCGATGGATACGCCGATGATGGAGGTGACGAGGCAGTTGCGAATGTTCATGAACCGATAACCCCCGATAAGGTCACTCAGCAATTGAAGGAGCGCGAGCATAGCCAACTTTTCATTGTCGGTGGGCTATGTGACTTTTTTGTGAAGGCACCGCCCCCGGCCCCGCGGGATTCGGCCCGCGCGGGCGTCGCGCCGCCGCGACGTGCGGGCGGCCGCCGCGGCCGGCTCGCCGTCACACCCCGTAGTCGGCCGGCAGCGTCTCATCGCGTACCCCCTGCCGCCCGCCCAACGCGTTGAAGAGCGGCGTGAGCACGATCACGACCGCGAGATTCAAGACCACCGTGTACAGAGCGGAATAGCCCGGGAGCTGATAGCCGCCGAGCGCGAGCGGATAGGTGGAGCTGAGGTGGGTGGCGACCGCCATGGCGGTGCCCGCGAAGGTGCCGACGGCCCAGCCGAGCAGCAATGCCCAGTCGTTGAACCAGCGCGTGTAGGCGCCGAGCATCACCGCGGGAAGGGTCTGGATGATCCAGATGCCGCCGAGGAGCTGCAGCTGGATCGCGTACTTGGTGGGCACGAACAGGATGAACACCAGCGCGCCGACCTTGGCGACCAGCGACACCCACTTCGCCATCTGCGCCTCCTGCTTGTCGGTGGGCTGGCGGTTGATGAACTCCCGGTGGATGTTGCGCGTGTACAGATTCGCCACCGCAATCGACATGATGGCGGCCGGCACCAGCGCGCCGATCGCGATGGCGGCGAAGGCGACGCCGACGAACCAGGATGGAAAGGTGTGCAGGATGAGCGCCGGCACCGCGAAGTTGTTCTTGAAGGTCTTGAAGCCCCAGGCGTACTGAGGCAGGTCGCTGACGCCGGCGGCGATGACGAACAAGCCGACCATCGCCAGCAGCCCGAGCATGAAGGAATAGCCGGGCAGAATGGCGGCATTGCGGCGAATCGCGCGGCCGCTGCTCGCGCTCAGGATGGCGGTGAGCGAGTGCGGATAGAGAAACAGCGCCAGCGCCGAGCCGAGCGCCAGGGTCGCGTAGGCGCTGTAGGAGCCCGCGCTGTTTGGACCGGGCACGGCGAGCAGCAGCTTGTGCGGCGGCACGGCCGCGAAGATCTTGCCGAACCCGCCGAGCTTCCACGGCACGACGATGATGATGGCGAAGGTCGCGACGTAGATGAGGGCATCCTTGACGATGGCGATCGAGGCGGGCGCGCGCAGCCCGCTCGAGTAGGTGAAGGCGGCCAGCACGGCGAAGGCGATGATGAGCGGCAGATCGGCCGCGAGCCCGCTCCCGGTGACGCCGAGCGCGCCGACCACGACCTGGATGCCGACCAGCTGCAGCGCGATGTAGGGGAGCGTGGCGATGATGCCGGTGAGGGTGACGGCGAGCGCCAGCCAGCGGTTGCCGAAGCGGCCGCGCACGAAGTCGCCGGCGGTGATGTAGCCGTGCTTGTGGCACACGCTCCAGAGCCGCGGGAACACGAGGAACAGCAGCGGGTAGATCAGGATCGTGTAGGGGACCGCGAAGAAGGCGACGGCGCCGGCCCCGAAGGCGAGCGCCGGAACGGCGATGAACGTGTAGGCGGTGTAGATGTCACCGCCCACCAGGAACCAGGTGACGACGGTTCCGAAGCGCCGCCCGCCGAGTCCCCATTCGTGCAGCTGATCGAGGTCGCCCTTGCGCCAGCGAGCGGCTGCGAACCCGAGCCAGGTGATGAATGCGAACAGCAGGACGAAGACGCACAATGCAATCCAGTTCACCTGCGGCACGACGCTTCCCTTAAGATCCAACCCGCTCTATTGCCGCCGGGTCAGCACATAAACCGCGCCCGTGACCAGCGCACAGACGATGACCCACAGCAGCTGAAACCAGTAGAAGAAGGGGATGCCGAGCAGCGCCGGCGCCGCCTTGTTGTAGAAAGGCGGCCAGAGAATCCCGAACTGCACGAGGAAGAGCAGGTACCACCAGCTCCGATTCCGGCGTTCGTTCGGTGCACCGTTCTGTGCGGGCATGGTGACAATCTATATGGATATCGCTTCGCTTGCCAGGGCGGACTGCTTGCCGGGCCGGCCCGCTTGCCGGGCCGGACCTCTTGCCACGCCGGAGGCGACCCGGATCGGAAAACAAGGTCTCAGGGCCGCCCGACCCCGAGACCTCGAGATTTCCTGGGCAAGGAGAATCCTTAGAAGGAGAACCGCGCGCCGACCGTGGGATCGATCATGGTCGTGTTCAGATAGCCGTTGGCGAGGCCATGCGAGACGTTCGACCACATCGCGCCCGCGTAGGTATCGAAGCGCTTGGTGAAGTGATAATCGACCGAGATGGAAGCCGCGTTGAAGTTGCCGTTGCAGGCGCCGCTGACGGTGCTCGAGCAGCCGGCATCGGTCCCGGCCGCGTAGGCGAACTGTTTCTCGCCGTAGTAGGCGATCGCGGCGGTGAATTCCGGCGTCAGCGAGTATCGGGCGCCCGCCCAGTACACGTTCAGCTGCTTGTCGCCCTTGGCATAGGCCGTGTTGTTCACCGCGCCGAGCACGTAGCCGCCGATATCGTCGAATCCCGGAGCGAGGGGAATCGAGGGATTCATGTAGGTGATGTGCTGGAAGCCGCCGTACATGGTCACCGCGACCTCCGGCAGCACCTGCGCGAGGGCGTAGGAGCCCATGACTCCGAAGGAGGCATTGTCCGAGATCGTGCCGGAGAGGGAGTTCTGCGAGGAGAGGTTCAACGCCGGCAGCGTCGCCAGCTGCGCCGTGCTCAAGGTGCCCACCGAGACCGCATCGCGCATCTTGGTGTAGAAGAAATCGATGGACGCGCCCACGTACTGCGCACCGATCGCCGCCTCGACCCCGCTGAACGCCTCGCCCGAGCCGCCGCTCGCGTAGTTCGCCGCCGTCGAGCCCTGAGTCTTGTACTGCAAGCCCACGTGGAACATGTCCATGAAATGGGCATCGTACTTGATCGAGCCGTCGAGCCGGCGATCCTGGGTATCGCCGCCGCCCGCCGGGGTCCCGGACAGGCCGAGCAGCGAGAAGGCGTACGAGGTCTGCTGTGGATCGTACTTGGCGATCAGGTCCGCCAGCGTCGTGTTCTGGCGGCCGAACGTGATCGTGCCCCAGGTGGGCGAGCTCAAGCCGATGAGGGCCTGCTCGAACGGCTGCCCGGCGATGCTCGAATCGATGTTCGTGCTCTGCGCATCGAGCGCGCGGCCGTTGTTCTGCGCAACGGACTTGAGGGCATCGGTGATCTGGCCCGAGGCGGGATTGAAGTAGCTCTCGAGCTTGAACACGCCCGACCAATCCATGAAGTGCAACGGCTCGTTGCCCTGCAGGCCCACGCGCGACTGGCTCATGCCGTTCGAGGTGAAGCCGGACACCGGATTGTTGCTGTTCTTCTGGACGATGTCCGAGCCGCCCGAGATGAAGTAGTTGCTGAACGGCGCGCCGTGGGTCTCATATTGAAAATCGACGTCGACGATGCCGTACAGGGTGATGCCGTGCCACGTCAAGCTCTCGTCCTTGGGCTTCTCCGGCGCAGGGGGCGGCGATGCCGTCTGCGCCATGGCGGTGCCGGCGAGCAAGGCTGCCGCGAGCGCGCCCGATGCCAGCGCCGCGAGGCCGCGTCCGCGACGTGTCGCGCTCAATTCCGGTGTCGAGGCGATTGGTTGTTCGAGTTTGCGCACAGACTTAACTCCATAAGTTGTTGGTGATTGGTCGCATCGAGCCAGCCGACGCGCACGTCGCCTGGATCCATCGCGCCAGATGTATCGTTTTTACCACATCAAGCAGCGTTGCGGCTGCGCAGCGCAGCGGCGGTTGCTAGGACGCCTCAGTAGATTGTCTCGTGATGGTTTTAGTTCTGCTGATCTCGCCAAAATTTAAGCTCATCGCACGTGCTCACAACCCCCGGCCCGTTGCGTCACAGCAACTCGCGGCCGGCCACTCCAAAGAGCACGCCTATGATCGGCACCTAATGTTACATTTAAATGACATGGAGGTGTAGTCGCAGCGTCGTTCTGTAGGCGTTCGACGCGCATCGTTGCCGGAATCTTCCTTCGCGTTATGTCAAAGCATCCCCGCGATGGGCCGCGCGTCATTCACTGAGAATCGTTGGTCACCCCGATCAGGTTCTCGACGCGCACGACCCCGGGCACTTGCCGTGCCACCGAAGCCGCCAGCTCGCGCTGGTAGGGGGTATCGACCAGGCCATGCAGGTACACGACGCCGTTGCGGGTCTGCACATCGACCTGGTTGGGCGCTTGCAGGTCCGTATAGCGCAGCAGCTGCGCCTGCAGGCGGGCGGTGATGGCGGCGTCGCGATCGCTCGCGGGCCCCGCGATGGTGCAGGCAGCGACGCTGACCGCAAGGAGCAGCGTGCAGGACCATCCGGCTGCGATTCTCATGGATTCCCCCCGGCGGCGGCCGCGGGCGAGCTGCGTGTGCTGTCGAGAAGGTGCCGGAATGCGGCAATGATGGCCGGCTGCGGACGCCGGATCGCCGGCACTCGCTGATAATTTTGCCAGCCGCCGCCGAGACTCTTGTAGAGCTGCGCGAACGCCTCGCCCTGCGCCACCTGTGCCTGCGCATACTGACCTTGCAGATCATAGAGCTGGCGCTCGGCGTCGATCACGTTGAGGTAATCGGTCAGGCCGCGATCGTAGCGCGCGGTGGCAAGATCCAGGGCGCGCTGCGCGGCGAGCAGCGCATCGCTCAGACTCGCGAGGCGCGCCTGCTGCGCCTGGTAGGCATCGATCGCGGCATCGACCTCCTCGACCGCATCGAGAATGGTCTGGCGGTAGACGAGCAGCTGCGCCTGAGCGCGCAAGCTCGCGATGTCGACCTGCGCGTCCAGCGCGCCGAAGTCGAGCAGCGGCCACAGCGCCCCCGCGCCGAACGCCCAGATGTGCTTGTTGACGACCGGTGTGGTGCCCCAGTTCTGCCCCTGCCCACCGATCGCCCCGCTCACCACGACCTGCGGATACAGATCGGCGGTCGCGACGCCGATCCCGGCGGTCGCTGCGGCGAGCTCGCGCTCCGCGGCCTGGATGTCCGGGCGGCGCTCGAGCAGCGCGAGCGGCGTGCCCGGCGCGACCGGCGGCGGCATCGATGGGACGAGTCCCGGCTGGGCGAGCTCCCGGCTCAGGCGCTCGGGATACTCGCCCACGAGCGTCGCCAGGGTGTACTCGGCGGCATTGACCTGCGCCGCGAGCGGCGGGATCTGCGCCTCGAGGGTGGCCAGCTCGCGCCTCGCGAGCGCGACGTCGAGCTCGTTGGTGATGCCGCGCGCGTAGCGGATGCTCTCGAGGCGCAGCGACTCGCGCAGCGCATCGCTCGCCCGATGCAGCACGCTGAGCCGTACCTGAAAGCCGCGCAGATCGATGTAGGAGCGCACGACGTCGGCGACCACGGACACGAGCACATCGTAGCGCGCCGCGCGCGCCGCCTGGGCCTCGGCGCGCGCCGCCTCGAACTCGCGGCGGAACTTGCCGAAGATGTCGAGCTCCCACACCGTATCGAATCCGGCGAGCGTGTTGATGTGCTGCAAGCCGCTCGCATCGTCCGCGGCGCGCAGCGCCTGCGGAGCGAGGCCCTTGGTCATGTCGCTCCCCGTTCCCCGTCCGGCGGCAGCCGCGGCGTCGATCTCCGGAAGCGCGTAACCCAGCACCACGGCCTCGTAGGTGCGCGCCTGCTGCAGCCGGTTGAGCGCGAGCGCGACGTCGAGGTTCGATTGCACGGCGCGATCGACCAGCGCGTCGAGCTGCGCATCGCCGAGTGCGCGCCACCAGGCGGCCATCTCGGGCGGCGCGGGGCGCGGCGGCGCGCCCGGCGCGCCCGGCGCGGCCGGCGTCGAGGCGCCGGTCGCGGCGAAAGCCCGCGGCACGTCGGGCTTCGGCGTGCGGTAGTTGGGACCCACTGCGCAGGCGCTCAGCGCGATCAGCGCCGCGACGGCGAGCGCGCGCGCGCCGGTCACTCGATCGTCCCCTGCGCTGCGGCCACGGCGGGCGAGCCCGGGGGGTGCGCCGCGGGCGCGGCGGCGCGCACGACCACGCGCTCGTCGGGCGCGATCTGGCTGCTGATGTTGAGCACCAGGCGATCCCCCGGGGAGACGCCGGAGGCGAGCTCCACCACGCTGCCGTCGTCGCGTCCGATCAGCACCGGGTCGAAGTGAACGCGATCGTGCTCGTCGACCTTGGCGACCTGCGTGCCGGAGGCGCGGAAGATGAGCGCGGCGGCGGGAACCTCGACGTTGCCGCGCGGCGGCAGGCGAAACGCCACGGTCACGTACATGCCGGGCACCAGCGCGTGCTTTGCGTTCGGCATGTCCACCTCCACCCGCATGGTGCGCGCGTTCGGATCGAGCGCTTCGGCCGCCCGAGCGACTTTCGCGTCGAAGACCCCGCCCACCGCGCCGGTGGCCTGCACCTGCGCGGGCACGCCGCGGCTCATCAGATCGACGGCGGCGCTCTGCGGAACGTCGACGAAGATACGCAAGGGATCGGTCTGCGCCATGTGGTAGAGCGGGGTCGTGCTCGAGGTGCTGCCGGCCGTCACCAGGTTGCCGACGTCGATGCGCCGTTGAGTGATGGTCCCGTCGTAGGGCGCCCTGACCTGCTTGAAGGCGGTGAGCGCGCTGTACTGGTTGACCTTCGACTGATCGAGCGCGACCTGTGCATTCGCCGCGTAGAGTCTCGCCTGGGCGCTTTGGTAATCGGCTTTCTTCGCTTCGCGCTCCTGCTCCGACACCACACCCTTGGGCGAGTCGCGCCAGCGCTCGTTGGTCGTCTTCGCGAACTCCATCTCGGCTCTGCGCGCCGCTACCTGCGCCCGCGAGGCCTCGAGCTGCGCGCGCGCAGCGGCGAGCTCGGCGTCGAGCTCGGGCGTCTCGATGGTGGCGAGCAGCTGACCCTTCTTCACGTGATCGCCGATATCGACCAGCCAGCTGGCCACGTAGCCGTTGACGCGCGCATAGATCGTGCTCTCGTACCAGGCCGCGGTCTCCCCCGGAAGGCTCAGAGCCTGGCCCTGGGTTATGGGGCGCGCGATCACCACGTCCACCGGCGGCGCCGCCGAGTAGGCGAGCTGTCCGCCGTGCGCGACCGAGCGCGCGTGCAGGAAGCGGATCGCGCTCACGATCAGGAAGCCGGCGAGCAGCACCAGCCCGACGATCTTGGCGCCGCGCTTGATGCGCCGCTCGGTGTCCGGATCGAAGTGCGTCGAGACCGCATGCGGGTGCTCCGCGCGGGCGCTGTCGTCGGGAAACTTGCCGTGCGCCCGCGCGTGCGCATCCTCGTGGGGAGGGACAGCCTGCGGCGGCGTTTGCGGCGCGGCGCCCTCGGGCGATGGCTCGGTCGGGTGGTCAGGCGGTTGCGGATGATCAGGCGGTTGCATCGGCTCTACTCACGAAGGAGGGCGCGGCCAGCGAGCGGCGCCGCAGGAGGCTGTACATGGTCGGCACGAAGATGAGGGTGGCAAAGGTGGCGAACAGCAGGCCGCCGATCACGGCGCGGCCGAGCGGCGCGTTCTGCTCGCCGCCCTCGCCTATCCCCAGCGCCATCGGCACCATGCCCAGAATCATCGCGCTCGCCGTCATCAGCACCGGCCGCAAGCGCGTGTAGCCGGCCGTCGCGGCCGCGACCAGCGCATCGTCCCCCTCCGCCATGCGCTGGTTGGCGAAGCTCACGACCAGGATGCTGTTGGCGGTGGTCAGGCCGATGCACATGAGAGTGCCCATCAGGGCGGGCACGCTCAGGGGGGTCTGCGACAGATACAGCATCCAGAGCACCCCGCCGAGCGCGAACGGCACCGCCATCAGCACGATCAGCGGGTCGATCCAGCTCTGGAAGTTCATGACCAGAAACAGGTATACGAGCACGATGGCGAGCGCGATTCCGCCGAACAGTCCGTTGAAGCTCTCCTGCATGGTCTCGATCTGGCCGCTCAGGGTCGCGTGCAGCGCCTTGCTCGGATCGGGCTGATGGGCCTTGATGACCTGCTCGATGTCCTTGGCGGCGGAGTACAGGTCGCGTCCCTGGACGTCCGCCTGCACGTCGAACACCGGGCGAATGTTGAGCTGCGAGGCGATCAACGGCACGGTGCGCCGCCCGAACGAGGCGACGTTGAGCAGCATCTCCTCGGGCGTCGACCCGGACGCCGTCGTGACCGGCATGGTCTGCAGCCGCTGGGCCGAATCGATGCGGTAAGGCGGCACCTGCACGACCAGCGGGTAGCTCACGCTGTTGCGCGGATCGACCCAGAAATTGGGCGCGGTCTGCGCGCTCGAATTGGTGGCCACCAGCACGTTGTCGGCCGCCTGCCGCTGGGACAGGCCGATCTCGGTGGCGAGCGAGCGGTCCAGATCCACGGTGAGCGCCGGCGCATTCGGGACCTGAAAGATGTGCGAGTCCACCACGCCCGGCACCTGCTCGAGGGCGCGCGTCAATTGCGACGCCAGATCGAACGCCTCGCCCTGATCCGGGCCGGAGACGCGGATGTCGATGGGCGAGGGCTGGCCGAAATTCAGCACCTGATCGACGATGTCGGCGGCCTGAAAGAAGAACTGCAGCTGCGGGAACCGCCCCGGCAGCTCGCGGCGCAGCCGCGCCGTCAGCTCGGCCGTCGGCGTGTGCTTCTTGGTGAGCGAGATCAGGATCTCCCCGTCCATCGGTCCGACCGTGGCCGAATCGCTGAGCGCGATATTGATGCCGCTGTAGGGCAAGCCGATATTGTCGAGCAGCACGTCGATCTGTCCGTTGCCGACGATGTCGCGAATGGCGCGCTCCACCTCGGCGAAATAGACCTGGGTGCGCTCGATGCGGGTGCCGGGCGGGGCACGCACGTGCAGGCGCATCTGCCCCGCATCCACCTGCGGAAAGAAATCCCTGCCGAGCAGCGGAAACAGCAGCACCGACACGATCATCAGGCCGATGAAGGCGAGCACCGTCAGGCCGGCGCGCGCCAGCGTCCAGCTGACGATGTTCCGATAGGTCTCGCGAAACCGCTCGAAGCGCTCCTCGAATCCCACCTGGAAGCGAACCAGCAAGCTGCGCGATCGAATCGGCGGCTGGGGCGGCGCGCCCGGCGCGGAGCGGTCATATTCGTGCACCGCCCCGGCCATCAGCGTGTTGAAGAAAACCGGCACCATGGTGAAGGACAGCGCCAGGCTCGCGAGCAGCGCGCCGATCACCGACAGCGACAGCGGCGAGAACAGATACTTGGCCGTACCCTGCAGCAGGAAGACCGGCACGAACACGATGCAGATGCACAGCGTGGAGAGGAAGGTCGGCACGGCGACCTCGTTGGCGCCGACCACGATGGATTGATGCAGGGGCTCGCGCATGGCGACGTGGCGCTCGATGTTCTCGATCACCACGGTTCCGTTGTCGACCAGGATGCCGATCGCGAGCGCGAAGCCTCCCAGCGTCATCGTGTTCAGGGTCTGCCCGGCGAGATCGATGAACAGCACCGCGGTGACGATGGACAGCGGAATCGCCGCGAGAATGATCGCCGAGAGGCGCACGTTGCCGAGGAACAGGATGATCACGAGGGCGGTGAGCACCGCCGCCATGCAGGCGCTCAGCAGCACGCTGTCGAGCGCCGCCTTGACGAACACCGACTGGTCGAAGAGCGCCTTGATCGACACGTCCCTCGGCAGCATCTTCTCGATGTCGACCAGGGCGTTGCGCACCCCGGCGATCACGGCGAGCGTCGAGACCCCTCCGGTCTTGCGGATGGTCATGAGCGCCCCGGGCGTGCCGTTCACGGAAACCGAGTTGGTCTGCACCTGAAAGCCGTCGTGAACATGGGCCACGTCCCGCATGAACACGGTGCGCCCATCCATGGTCTTGATCGGGAACGCATTGATCTCGTCGATCACGTCCGGCGAGTTGTTCATGGTGAGCGTGTAGTCTTTGTCGCCGATCTTGACGTCGCCCGCGGGCAAGATGACGTTCTGGCGCTGCAATGCGTTGCTCACGTCCGCCGGCGAGAGCCCGCGCGCCTGCAGCGCTTCCGCATCGAGGTCGGCCATGATGACGCGCGGTTTGCCGCCGTAGGGATAGGGCACCTCGGCGCCGTGCACCACGGCCAAGGCCGGCCGGATGATGTTCTGTCCCAGATCGTTGAGCTTGGTGTCGGGGAGGGACTTGCTCGAGAGGCTGAGCTGAATGATCGGCACGTCCGTGGCGCCGTAGCGCAGCACCAGCGGCGGGGTGATGTTCGGCGGCATGTACTTGAGCACCACCAGCGCGCTGCTGGCGAGCTGCGAGACGGCGCGGGTGACGTCCGCGCCCTCGTGCAGATACACCTTCTCGACGCCGACGCCTTCGTAGCTCGAGGCCTCGATCCGCGAGATGTCGTCCACCAGCGAGGCGAGCTGCCGCTCGTGCAGCGTGAGGATGCGGTTCTGCATGTCGGTCGCGCTCATTCCGGCATAGGTCCACACGACCGCGACCACCGGGATGTTGATCTCGGGGAAGATGTCGATGGGCATGCGCAGCGCCGCGCCGATGCCGAGCAGGGCGATCAGGATCAAGGAGGCCACGACCGTGTACGGCCGCTTCAAAGCCATTTCGACGACGGACATGCGGAACCTTTACTGCATTGCGGACAATGTAGGCCAGGCAGCGCGCTACGTCAGCGGCCGAAAGTCACGATCGAGCGCGCGATTGCGCATGACTAAAGTCACTTCGAGCCTGCGGACGTTCCGGGTCCCCGACGCGGGACGGTAGCCGCGCAAGGCGCCTGTTGGTGTAGGACTTCGCGAGGCCGCGCCGGGCGCCGGGAGGCAGGCCATGACGGGTCGAGCGGCCGGCGTCAGCGCCTGGACTTGAGCGCGAGCTCGGTACGGGTGTTGGCGTGCAGCTTGTCCATGATGCGGCTGACGTAATTCTTCACCGTGCCCTCCGCCAGGAACAGCGCGTTGGCGATCTGCCGATTGCTCATGCCCTCGCAGATGTGCTCGAGAATCCTCTCTTCCTTCTCGGTCAGCGCATCCGCCTTGAACTCCTGAGCCGGGGCACCCGCGCGGCCCTGCGACTCGGCGGCCGGCGCGGCGGCCGGCGTCGATGCCGGCGCGGCAGGGACCTCGGCCGCGAGCCGGCGGAACTGGTCCATGACCTTGCGCGCGATCTGCGGCGTGAGGCGCGACTCGCCGCGCTTCAGCGCGCGCACCGTTTCGAGCAGCTCATCCTCATCGGCGTCCTTCAGCAGATAGGCGTGGGCGCCGGCGCGCACCGCCTCGAACACCGTCTCATCGTCGTCGAGGGTGGTGAGCACCAGGATCTGCGTGCCGGGCAGCGCGCGGGTGATCTCGCGGGTCGCCGCCACACCGCCCTTCACCGGCATGTGCAGATCCATCAGCACCACGTCCGGGTGCAGCAGATTCGCCAGCTCGATGGCCTCCACGCCGTTGCGGGCCTGGCCCACCACCTCCATGTCCGGCTCCATGGACAAAAGCAGCGCGGAGCCGCGGCGCACGATGGCCTGATCCTCCGCGATGACGATGCGGATCGGCGGTGGATTGGCAAGCTCTTGCACCAAAGACGCCTCGATCTGCGCCCACCGGGAATTGCGGCCGGATCATCATGCGGCGAGAGCCGCGCGGTTTGGAAGTGACTTTAGTCACCTGTTAACGTGCAGCCATGCCGCCGCCCGGGACATTCGGACAGGCCTTGATCCGGACCGCCGATCCGCGGCGCAGCCTGGCCGCCCGCGCCATGTGGCTGATCATCGGGCTGGCTGCCGCGTTCTCGGTTGCCGCCGCCGTGTGGGTGGGGCGCATCGCGCGCGACAACGTTCTGGAGCAGCACGTGCGGCGCCTGTCCCTCGAGACCGATCAGCTGAGCTCCGATCTCGGTCAAGCGATCGCAGGACGGCTCGATGCGATTCGCGCCGCCGAGCGCATCCTGCAGGCGACGCGCGGTCCCGGACAGCAGGGAGGACTGCATGAGGTCTTCGCGGAGCTCAGCGCCGCTTACCCGCAATTCGACTGGCTTGCGATCGCCGACGCGAACGGTGCGATCGTGTCGGCGCGCGATGCGCGGCTGACCGGGCGGCAAGTCGGCTCGAGCGACTGGTACGCGGGCGGATCGCATGGCCCGTGGCTGGGCGTCATCGAAGGGCCGCATACGGACGGCGCGCCGGACAGCGCGGCCCTGGGCGACATGGCGGCGCCGGTGCGCGATGAGAGCGGGCGGATGGTGGGCGTGATCGCCGCACACCTGAGCTGGCGCCGCGCCCCGTATCACCCCGAGCGCCTCACCGATGAGTCCGACCCGCGAAGCATCACGCAGGCCTACGTGCTCGACCGCAACGGCGTGGTGCTGGTCGGTCCGGGCTCGCTGCGCAACCGCCCCTGGGCGGGTGTGCCGACCGATGCGCCGGCCGCAACAGGCGCCCTGGGATCGGCGGGGCCGCAATTCGAGCGGCTTCCCGATGGACGCCGCGTGCTCGTGTCACGGGCGCTGCTCAACGCGGGCGCGGCCGGCGCGACCGGCTGGCAGGTGCAGCTCGCCGAGCCGATCGATCGCGTCCTGCAGCGCGCTCGCGCAGTCACCTACGAGATCCTGTGGGTCTCGATGTGCCTCGGCGCGGCGACCGCGCTGCTCGGCGTGCTGGGCGCGCGCCGGCTCACGGCGCGACTGCAGCGGCTGGCCGCCTCGGTGGCGGCGCTCGGCCAGAACGAGCCCGCCCCCCTGCCGATACCCGAGGGCGCGGACGAAGTCGCGCAGCTGGCGCGCGCCTTCGAGCAGATCCTCGGCGATCTGCGCGCCGAGCGTCGCGAGCTCAAGACCCTGAGCAGCGAGCTCGAGCGCCGGGTCGCGGTCAGGACCCGCGAGGTCGAGCGTCTTGCCGAAGAGTCGCGCTACGCGGCGATCGTGCGCGAGCGGCTCAAGATCGCGCGCGATCTGCACGACACCCTGGCGCACTCCATGATGGCGCTGCTGAGCGAGATCCGCTTCCTGCGCCGTCTGCATGCCCGCGATCCCGCGGCGCTGGCCGAGGAGCTCGGCCGGGCCGAGGAGATTGCGCACGAGGGCCTCAAGGAGGCGCGATCGGCAATCACCCAGATGCGCGTCACCGCCGTGCGCGACACCGGTCTCGGGCCGGCCTTGTCGAGCGAGTTCGAGCGGTTCCTCGATCGCACCGGGATCGCGGGCGACCTGCGCGTCGACGCGGAGTCGGCGCGCTTCGGCGATGAGCGCGCCGAGACGCTGCTGCGCATGGCGCAGGAGACGCTGCGCAACGCCGAGCGCCACTCCGGCGCGACGCGCGTAGCGCTCAAGCTCGAGACACGCGGCGAGCAGCTCGAGCTGTGCATCCAGGACAACGGCGTCGGATTCGACCCGGCGCAGCCGAAGCCGGACCACTACGGACTGGTCGGACTGCGCGAGCAGGCGGATCTGATCGGAGCGCAGCTGCGCATCGAGAGCGCGCCGCAACGGGGCACCACGATCACGGTCACGCTGCGCATCGCGCCGGCCGCCTTCTCGAGCTGAGCGTGCGCGAGCCGAGCGTGCGCGAGCCGAGCGCGCGGACCCGCCGGCGCAGCGGCGCACCTGTCAGGCGCAGCGCTCAGGGCGGGGCATCGGCCGGGATCGAGCGCGTATCGTCGATGCGCAGCTCATCACCGAGGTGGTGGTAGGGCGCTCCCACCAGATAGCTCGGTCCCCAATCGCGCTCGTTATCGAAGGGCGGATAAAGGTTCACGTTGTCGCTGAGCCGGGCACCGTGCAGGGCCCCGGACGGCGAGACACAACCGGCGAGCAGCAGCCCCGCGGCGCTGCTTGCCCAGGCGAGCTTGCGGTAAATTGACATAAATACCCTCCTGGCTGGCGGCGCCTCACCTGCCGGCTGGCGACACCTCCTGGCTGATGCGTGGCTGATGCGGCGGCAAGGCAGCACCTTGCATACGCGCACGAGCTTCGATCACACTGCGACCTGATCATGGCGCTGCGCCGCCGCCTAGCAGCGGCGGCGCGGATTGCATGTAGGTGGGATCCTAGGGGAGCTCGCTCGGTGCGGAGTCGGTGGGCAATTGCAAAGGGGTGGATGGGGCCTGCGCCGCGCTGCCTCGCGCCGGGCCGGCGCCCTGCCCTGGCGCTGGTGCGCGCGCTCGCGCCGCTCTGCGCCGCGGCGTTGCTCGCCGCGCCCGCGCCGCCGGCGCGGGCGCAGGACGGCGATCCGTGCGCCGGCTATCAGTGGGACGTGAGCAAGGAGCGCGCCCTGTTTGCCACGCAGGCAGAGCACGTCGCGGCGGGGAAGGATGGCCGCACGGATGCGCCGGTGGTTCCCGGGCGGCTGCTCGAGCTCATGCTGCTGCCTCTCGGGCAGGTGTCCTTTCCCGTGCCGCCCGGCAAAGCGTCCCACGCGCAAGGCAGCTACGGGGGCGTGTTCGTGCTCACCATCCCGAGCGCCGGCAAATACCGCATCGCCATCGACCAGCCCGCATGGATCGACATCGTCGCCGACGGCAGGCTGGTTGCGCCCACCGACTACGAGGGGGTGCGCGACTGCCACGCGCCCCGCAAGATCGTCGAGTTCGACCTCGAAGGAGGACACCGCTGGCAGATGCAGCTCAGCGCAGCCGAGCGTGCGGCCGTTCGACTCACGGTGACGCCGGTGGGATGATGGGCTCGACGATATGTCAACGCGGCGGGGTGATGCGCGTTTTATGTTCTCGGGAAGGACGGCGTGCTCGCCGGCGCCGCTGAACCGGCGGCATCCGAAACGGTCTAACTTGTTGCAGTTGAAACGGTTTCGCGGAGTTGAAACGGGTTTACGCCGACCCCATCGTGATAAAAAGGTGACAGGCTGCGCGCTGGCGCAGCCTCGAGATGAGCTAACTTGGTCTACAGGTGAAGTCATGAAAAGTCGAATCCCCCACAAGCTATCGATTCTTCTGGGCGCCGTATTGAGCGCCATCGTTCTGTCGAGCGGCGCGGTGGCACAAGCGCACGGCGGCGGCGGCGGCCATGGGGGTGGCGGGGGCCACTTCGGCGGCGGCGGCCATGCGATGGCGGGCGGCCACTTCGGCGGCTACGGCGGTTACCACGGTGGCTATGCCGGGGGTTACCGGGGCGGGTATGCCGGCGGCTACCGCGGGGGCTATGGCTACCGGGGCGGCTACGGTTGGCACGGCGGCTGGGGCGGCTGGGGCTGCTGCGGCTGGGGCTGGGGCTGGGGTTGGCCGCTAGCGGCCGGCCTGTACTTCTCGGCGCTGCCGCTTTACTACTCGACCTACTACTGGGACGGGGTGCCGTACTACTACGCCGACGATACCTATTACGTGTACGACCCGAGCGTGCAGCAGTACGAGACGGTCCAGCCCCCTGCGGGGCTTCAGTCCCAGGTCGGCTCGAACCCCAACGCCGGCGGCCCGCCTGCGGGCACGGAGATCATCGCCTACCCGAAGAATGGGCAAACGGCGCAGCAGGAAGCGAAGGACAAGTTCGAGTGCCATCAGTGGGCGTCCTCGCAGACCGGCTACGATCCGACGCAGGGCTCCGCCGCTCCGGCGGACAAGCGCACGGACTACATGCGGGCGCAGGCCGCCTGCCTGGAAGGGCGCGGCTACTCGGTCGACTAACCGGGGTCGACTAACCGGGGTCGACCAGCCGGGGCTCGACCAGTCGGGCCGAGGCGCGCGCCTGCGCCATTGACCTGGTGCGGCTCGGGCCGGTGAGGGGCCCGAGCCGCCGGCTCACTCCACCAGCAACAGCTCGAGCGTGCGCCGGTATGCGCCGCGCAGCCGCTCGATGTCCTCGACCCGCACGCACTCGTTGGCCTTGTGTATGGTCGAGTTGATCACGCCGAGCTCGATGACCTGGGCGCCGAGCGGGGCGATGAATCGCCCGTCCGAGGTGCCGCCTCCGGTCGACAGCCGCGGGCTCACCTGCAGCTCCTCCTGCACGGCGCGCGTCACCGCTTGCGACAGCGTCCCGGGCACGGTGAGAAAAGGGTATCCGGATATGAACCAATCGAGCGAGTACTTGACGCCATGCTCGCGCAATATCCGCTCCACCGTCGCCTGCAGCGACTCGATGGTCTGCTCGGTCGAGAAGCGCAGATTGAAGCGCGCCTTGAGCTCGCCGGGGATGACGTTGGGAGCCCCGGTGCCGGCGGCGATGTTCGATACCTGGAAGCTGGTCGGCTGAAAATGCTGGTTGCCTTGGTCCCAGGTGCGCGCCGTGAGCTCGGCGAGCGCCGGAGCAAGCGCATGAATCGGATTGTCGGCGAGCTGCGGATAGGCGATGTGTCCTTGCACGCCGTGCACGGTGAGCCGGCCGCTGAGGCTGCCGCGGCGCCCGATCTTGATCGTGTCGCCGAGCGTGCGCTCGCTCGAGGGCTCCCCCACCAGGCACCAGTCGATGGTCTCGTTGCGCTCGCGCAGGACCTCGACCACGCGTCGGGTGCCATCCACCGACGGACCTTCCTCGTCGCTGGTGATCAAGAAGGCGATGCTGCCGCGATGGCGGGGATGCGCACCGATGAAGTCCTCGCACGCCGCGAGCATCGCCGCCAGGCCGCTCTTCATGTCCGCGGCCCCTCGCCCATAGAGCAGGCCCTCGCGCACCACCGGCGCGAACGGATCGCTGTGCCATTCCTCGAGGGGCCCCGGTGGAACCACATCGGTATGCCCGGCGAAGCAGAACAGCGGCGCCGCGCTGCCGCGGCGCGCCCAGAGGTTCTCCACCTGGCCGAATCTCAGATTCTCCACCGAGAAGCCGAGCGCCCGCAGCCGCTCTCCCATGAGCGGCTGGCAGCCGCCGTCGGCGGGGCTCACGGAAGGTCGCGAGATCAGCTCGCAGGTCAGGGCCAGCGTGTCGGCCATCAGAATCGCAACACCGGCCGCCGGCGTCGCAGATTCGCCCACAGTCCCCACACGGCGAGGCCGAGCGCCGCGATCAGCACCCAGGCCGGCATCGCCAGACCGAGAAAGCGCCAGTCGACCTTGGCGCACTCGCCCGAGCCCGTGAGCACCTTCTCCAGGACCTGCGTGAGAGGGAAGACCTTGAGGAGGAAATCGAGCGAAGCGCCGCAGGCCGGGACGCTCCCCGGCGGCAGACTCTGAATGTAGAGCTGGCGGGCGGCGATCGCCACGGTGGCGAGGGCTGCGAGCACGATCAACGCGGCATAGACACGCCGGCCCCATCCGAGGGGATCCTGCGCCGCCGCGAGCGCGAACGCCACGCCGGTCGCGAACACACCCAGGCGCTGGAATATGCACAGCGGGCAGGGCTCCAGATGCAGCCCGAACTGCGCGTAGAAGGCATAGCCGAGCAGAGCCGCGCAGGCCAGCAAACCCAGGCCATTCGCGGCGCGCGCCGTCATCAGCGGCGGGCGACCGCCTGCGCAGCATCGATCTGCTTGGCGACATCCTCGAGCGAGGTATGGCGGATATCCTTGCCATGCACCATGTAGATCACGTACTCGCAGATGTTCTTGGCATGATCGCCGATGCGCTCGAGCGCGCGCACGATCCACATGATCTCGAGGGCGCGGCGGATGGTGCGCGGATCCTCCATCATGAAGGTGATGCACTGACGCTGGATGGCCTCGTACTCCTCGTCCACCATCTTGTCGTCCTGCGCCGTGCGCAGCGCCGCGACCGAGTCCATGCGCGCAAAGGCGTCGAGCGCATCGTGCACCATCTGCGCCACTTGCCGGCCCAGATGCTTGACCTCGCGATATTTGTCGGCCGGACGCTCCATGGTGGCGAGGCGCGAGGCGATGTAGCCGATCTTCTCGCCCTCGTCGCCGATGCGCTCGAGGTCGGTGATGGTCTTGATGATGGCGACGATGACGCGCAGGTCCCCCGCGGCGGGCGCCCGCAGGGCGAGGATGCGGCTGCACTCCTCGTCGATGGACACTTCCATGCCGTTGACCTTGTAATCGTCCGTGGCCACCGATTCGCCCAGCCGGCTGTCGCCCTCGACCAGCGCCAGGATCGCCTTGTGCAGCTGCTGCTCGACGAAGCCGCCCATCTGCAGGACCTGATTACGCACCTTTTCCAGGTCTTCGTTGAAGCGGCGGGAAATGTGGTGCGTGAGATCGGCCGTTTCCATGACATCTACCTTGAAGTCGTGACGAGACGCGCGAGATACACCGTGCGTTTACATCCGATCGGTGCGCACGTCAACAAGTTCGCACGGTTTTCGCGCGGTTTTGTGACGTCTCCTGGCTTCGCGCCCGCTCAGGCGCTCGCGACCGCACGAATTCCGATACGGCAGATGCGCTGCGCGGGGAAATGACAGGTGAAGGTGCTGCCCTTGCCCTCGGTGCTGCGCACGTCGAGCCAGCCGCCGTGCCGCTGCAGGGCATGCTTGACGATCGCCAGCCCCAGACCCGAGCCGCCTTCGCCGCGCGAGCGGCCCGCATCCACCCGATAGAAGCGCTCCGTGAGCCTCGGGATGTGCTCGGCGGGGATGCCGATGCCGGTGTCGATCACCGAGTAGTGGGCGCCATCCTCATCGCACCACCAGCGCATGCGCACGGTGCCCTCGGAGAGCGTGTACTTGAGGGCGTTGACCAGCAAATTGGTGAAGGCGGACTCGATCTCATGGGCCGCCCCGAACAGCCCGTCCGGGCTCTCGAGCTCGAGCAGCACGTGGCGCGGCCGATCGCCCTTGGCGAGCGCGTCGCGGTGCAGGCGCTCGAGCATGCGCGGCACGTCGATCGGATCGCGCGGCGCCTCGCCGTCGGTCGACTCGAGGCGCGACAGCTCGAGAAGGTCGGTGATGATGGCGTTCATGCGCTGCGCCTGGGTGCGCATGTCACGGATCGGGCCCGCCCACGCCTGGTCGATGCCCGGATCGTCGGCCAGAGTGTCCAGATACCCCGAGATCACCGTCAGCGGCGTGCGCAGCTCGTGCGAGGCGTTGGCCACGAAATCCTTGCGCATCGCCTCGAGGCGCATCTGGCGCGTGACGTCGCGCGCCAGCAGGAGCGATTGGCCCACCCCGTACGGCACCAGCTGCAGCGCCAGATACAGGTCGGACTCGACCGGCGGGCGAATGATGAGGGGCATCGCGAAATCGTCGCCGTGCAGATAGTGAACGAACTCGGGCGAGCGGATGAGGTTGTCCACCCGCAGGCCGATGTCGATCGGCCGGCGCAGGCCGAGGAGCCGCGCCGCCTGGCGGTTGAACCAGACGATCTCGTTCTGGCTGCTCAAGATGATCACGCCGTCGGGCAGCGCCGCCGTCGAGCGGCGCAGCTCACGAAAGAGCTGCACCAGGCGCTGCTTGTGAAACTGCTTGCGCCGGTGCAGGCGCACCACCTGGGCGATGATGTCGCCCCAGACGCCGCCGAGGTCGGGTGGGTCGAGCTGCGAGCGCAGCCGCAGCCAGCGGTCCAGCCGGTACAGATTGCGCAGCTGCCATGCGAGGTACAGGCCGGCGCAGGCGAGCACCCACAGCCAGAGCGGTCCGATGAGGAGGCCGAGACACAGCCCCGCCAGCATGATGCCCGCGAGGCGCGCAAGCGCATAAGTCCACATCGCTGCCATGGTCAGGGGCTATGCCTCCCGAGGGCCGCTAGGTGTCGCGCGTCGAGAATCGATAACCCGCGCCGCGCACGGTCTGCACCAATCCTTCCAGCGTATAAGGCTCGAGCGCCTTGCGCAGGCGGCGGATGTGCACGTCCACGGTGCGCTCTTCCACGTAAGTATTGCCCCCCCACACCCGATCGAGCAACTGCCCGCGGCTGAAAACGCGCTCGGGGTGGGTCATGAAGAAGTGCAGCAGCCGGTACTCGGTCGGTCCGAGGGCGATCTCGCGCTCGCCCGCGCTCACGCGGTGGCTGGAGTCATCGAGCTTCAGGCCCTGAACCTCCATGACGTCCGCCGCGCCCGCCGGCGCGGCCCGGCGCAGCACCGCCTGGATGCGCGCGAGCAGCTCGCGCGGGGAGAAAGGCTTGGTGATGTAGTCGTCGGCACCGCCCTCGAGCCCGCCGACCTTGTCCTGCTCCTCGGCGCGCGCCGTGAGCATGATGATCGGGATCTCCTCGGTGTCCTTCGAGCGCTTGAGCGAGCGGGTCAATTCCAGGCCGCTCATGTCCGGGAGCATCCAGTCGACGAGCATCAGATCGGGCCGCACATCGACGATGCGCGCCCGGGCCTCGCGGCAATCCTCGGCCTCGCGCACATCGTAGCCCGCGCGGCGCAGGCCGAAGGCGATCAAGTCGCGAATGGCTTTTTCGTCTTCGACGACGAGGATGCGCTTGGCGGTCATCTGATCCCTTGATCGCTTGATTCTTCAGCCCACTATTACAGCGGCCACACGTGACAGTTCCATGACTGGTGCTATTTCGCGTTGCCGCGTTCGGCCTCGGTCAACGCGACTTTGTCGCGCAGATACTGCGGCTGCAAGTCCGCGGGTTGTACCGCGCCGCCCGCTCGCAGACGCAGCGCGCCGAGCAGCGCCATCTCGCGTGCGCGCGGCAGCAGGCCGGCGGCGTCCGGCGGCAGCTCGAGACCCGCAATGGCGCCGAGCTCGGGATATGCGGCGAAGCCGCGCCCGATGCCTCGATAGCGGCCGGCGCCGGCCAAGCGCACGTCGCGGGCGGCGCTCACCGCGGGCGCCCCCAAGGCGACCACGCCCTCGGCCGCATGCGCCGCGAAGCAGCCCCAGTACAGCTCGCCCATGCGCGCATCGAGACAGGCGAGCACCCGCTCGGCGCCCTCCTCGAGCGCGCGCAGCGCGAGCGCCTCGAGCGTCGTGACGGGAACCACGGCGAGGCCCGCGCCGAAGGCGAGTCCCTGCGCGACCGCGACGCTGATGCGCACGCCGGTGAAGGAGCCCGGACCGACGCCCGCGGCAATCCCATCGAGCTGGCCGAGCGACAGGCGCGCCTCGCCGAGCACATCATCCACCATGCCGAGGATCTCCTCGCCGTGCCCGCGCCCCACCTCGCGCGATCGCTCGATGCTCGCACGCCCGGTGAGCAGCGCCACGCTGCAGGCCTCGGTCGAGGTGTCGAGCGCGAGCAGCCGCATGCGCATCAGCTCTCGGAGCCGGTCTGCGCGCGGCGCGGCGCCCGGCCCCGGCCGAGCCGCTCGGCGAGAAACGCGGCGCCCGCCGCTCCCTCGGTGATCAGCGGACTCGGCGGCAGCGCGCTCAGAAACACCGCACCGTAGGGCTTGGTGGTGAGCCGCGGATCGCCGAGCACGATGACGCCGAAATCGTCGAAGTCGCGGATCAGCCGGCCCACACCCTGCTTCAGGGCGAGCACCGCCTGGGGGAGCTGATATTGCAGGAACGGATTGCCGCCGCCGCGGCGGATTCCCTCCAGGCGCGCCTTGAGCAGCGGGTCGTCGGGCGATGCGAACGGCAGCTTGTCGATGGCGACGATGGAGAGCGCCTCGCCCTTCACATCCACGCCTTCCCAGAAGCTGCCCGTGGCGAGGAGCACCGCGTTGCCCAGCTCGCGAAAGCGCGTGAGCAGCGACTCGCGCGGCGCCTCGCCTTGCACCAGCACCGGGAACGGCGGCTGCGGGAAGCGCGCCTTGAGCGCGCTCACACCCTCCGCCAGCGCGCGGTAGCTGGTGAACAGCAGGAACGCCCGTCCGCCGCTCGCCTCGAGGAGCGGTGCGCAGGCGTCGATGAATCGTCGCGCATAATCCGGATGCTGCGGATCGGGCATCCCGCGCGGCAACAGGATGCGCGCCTGATTCTCGTAGTCGAAGGGGCTGCCGATGCGCAGCGTGCGCGCCTCGGGCAAACCGATGCGCGAGGCGAAATGCCCGAAATCCTCGCCGATCGCCAAGGTCGCCGAGGTGAACACCCAGGCGCAGGGACGCGCCTCGACGAACTCGCGCAGCCGCTCGGCGATCTCGAACGGGGTGAATCGCAGCGACAGACCCGATGCGGCGGCATCGACCCAGCGAATGCCGGCCTCCTCGGGCTGCGAGCCCACGGCGGCGAGCTGCGTCGCGAGCGCCGCCGCGCGCCGCGCGCAGCTCGCCGTGCCGGCGCCCGCCCCGAGTCCCTCGAGCTCGCCCGCCAGAGCATTGAGCGAGGCCTCGAGCGCCGGCAGGGCATCGAGGAATCGATCCGACAGCTGGGCCCACTCGTAGCGGCCGGCGCCGCCGCCGAGCCCCGCGCGCAGCGCCTCGAGGAGCGAGTCGATGCCCTCGAGGAGCTCGCCGATCGCCGCAGCGCGCACGCCCTCGCGCAGCATCTCGGCGGCGGCATCCTTGAGCAGGAATTGCACCTGCCGCGCCGACCAGCTGGCGCCGAAGAACTGCGCCGCGATCTCGGGAATCTGATGCGCCTCATCGAGGATGATGGCATCGGCGCCCGGCAGCAGATCGCCGAACCCCTCCTCTTTCAGGGCGAGATCGGCGAGCAGCAGGTGGTGGTTCACCACGACGATGTCGGCGGCCTGTGCGGCACGCCGCGCCTCCACGACATGGCAGCGCGAGAATTGCGCGCATTCCTGGCCGAGACAGTTCTCGCGCGTCGAGGTGACGCTCGGCCAGACGGGCGAGTGCTCCGGCAGGTCGGCGAGCTCGGCGAGATCGCCCGACTTGGTCGTGGCCGCCCAGCGGGCGATGCGCGACAGCAGGCGATCCGTGCCGTGCCCGCGCGGCAGCAGGGAGCGCTGCTGGGTCGCCAGCTCGAGCCGATGACGGCACAGGTAGTTGGCACGCCCCTTGAGCAGCGCCATTTTCACCGGCGCGCCGAGCGCGCGGGCGAGCATCGGAACGTCGCGCCGGAACAGCTGGTCCTGCAAGGTGCGCGTGCCGGTGGAGATGATGACGCTGCGCCCCGAGAGCAGCGCCGGAACCAGGTAGGCGAAGGTCTTGCCGGTTCCCGTCCCCGCCTCCACGATCAACGGCTCGCCGAGCGCGAGCGAGCGACCCACGGCGCCCGCCATGGCCGATTGCTCGGGCCGATAGGCGTAGCCCGGGATGCTGCGCGCCAGCGGGCCCTCGGCGCCGAACACCTCTTTGAAGTCTGTGTCGATGATGGCGGGTCTCGTGTGTCGGTGAGGACGGCATGCGCCGGACGGCGGCGCACGGTCGCTAGACTCAATCAGGCTAGACTACGATGTCCGGGGCCCAGAAGTCGCCTCCGATATCTCGAGCGACTACTCAACAACGGCGCGAAAGCGCGCCAGGGCGACCGATTTCGCCTTGAGGATGTGCTTCAGCTGCCAGCGGATGTGCGTGTAGTCGGCGGCGGTCGCGGGTCGCTCACCGTCGGCGGCCATGACCTTGAGGCTCTCGGGCCGACCGAAGCTGCGGCCGCCGTCGAGCGAGAAGCTCACCTGCGCCCCGGCACCGACGGCGGAGCCCGCCAGATAACGCATGTGCGCCGGGATTGGATAATCGACCGTCGGCGGCGGCAGCGCGATCGAGCCCGTGTTGCGGATCTCGAGCGTGTAGAACACCTCATCCCCGGGCACCACTCGAACCGCGGGCACGAGGGACTTGCGCCTGTGGCCCTCGACCATCACGGTGGCGGCGACCTCGGCGCTCACCGTGACGCGAAGCGCGGAATGCGGGCCTGTACCTGCGCGTGCGGCGGCGCCGGCGAGCGCCACGAGCAGCACGCCGCAGAGCATCGCGGCGCAGCGCCGCAGGGGACTCCGGGCCTTCATCGGGGCATTGTAGCAATTCAGTATAATCATCGGCTTACAATTCTTTCCTGAATTATGACAGAGGCACAGCCGCGCGCTCGAGCGCAGGCCTTGCGCGCGCTCCCGAGGGGTTGGCTCACGTCGAGGCATCTGTCATCCTGAGAACTCGGACAACGCCCCGGAGATCGATTTATGGCCACCGCCGCCCAGCTCGTCACACCCCTGCGATCGTTGGACAGCGACGTCTCGGCGTGGGTGGATGAGGTCGCGCGGCTCACGCAGCCGGAGCGCATCCACTGGTGCGACGGCAGCGAGCATGAGTACCGCTCGCTCGAGCAAGACCTGGTCGCGAGCAAGGAGCTGATTGCGCTCGACCCGGCGAGCTTTCCGGGATGCCATCTGCATCGCTCGCATCCCTCGGACGTGGCGCGCGTCGAGCACCTGACCTATGTGTGCACCCGCCAGCGCGAGGACGCGGGCCCGAACAATCACTGGATGGCGCCTGCGCAAGCGCATGCCAAGATGGACGCCTTGTTCTCGGGCTGCATGCGCGGACGCACGATGTACGTGGTGCCCTACTGCATGGGCCCGATCGACTCGCCCTACTCGCGCTGCGGCGTCGAGATCACCGACAGCGCCTATGTGGTGCTCAACATGAAGCTCATGACGCGCATGGGCCGTGCGGCGCTCGAGCGCATCGCGCGTGATGGGACGTTCGTGAAGGGCTTGCACTCGGTCGGGGAGCTCGATCCCAACCGGCGCTTCATCATGCATTTCCCCGAGGAGCTGTCGATCAAGAGCTTCGGCTCCGGCTACGGCGGCAACGCATTGCTCGGCAAGAAGTGCCACGCCCTGAGGATCGCGAGCTGGCAAGCGCGCAGCGAAGGATGGCTGGCCGAGCACATGCTCATCGTCGGCATCGAGAACCCGCAGGGCGCGATCCACTACCTGGCATGCGCATTTCCCTCGGCGTGCGGCAAGACCAATCTCGCCATGCTCATCCCGCCCTCGAGCTATCGCGGCTGGAAGGTGTGGACGGTCGGCGACGACATCGCCTGGCTGCACCCCGGCAGGGATGGCCGGCTGTACGCCATCAATCCCGAGTCGGGCTACTTCGGCGTGGTGCCGGGAACCAATCCCAAGACCAACCGCAACGCTTACCAGACCATTCGTCGCGACGCGATATTCACCAACGTCGCCCTGACGGCCGACAATCAGCCCTGGTGGGAAGGCCTCGCGGAGGGCCGGCCGGCGATCGACTGGCAGGGCCGCCCCTACGACCCCGAGCATGGTCCGGCGGCGCATCCCAACTCGCGCTTCACCGTGGATGCCCGGCAAAATCCGGCGTATTCGACGCTCGCAGACGCCCCGGGCGGCGTGCCCATCTGCGCCATCGTGTTCGGCGGGCGGCGCCGCTCGCTTGCGCCGCTGGTCTACCAGGCCCGCAGCTGGCGGCACGGCGTGCTGATGGGCGCCGGACTCGCCTCCGAGACGACGGCGGCGGCCACCGGAGCGGTCGGCGTCGTGCGCCGCGACCCGATGGCCATGAAGCCGTTCGCCGGCTATCACTTCGGCGACTACTGGGCCCACTGGATCGAGACGGGCGAGAAGCTTGCCGCGGCGCCGAAGATCTTCCACGTGAACTGGTTCCGCCAGGATGCCGCGGGCAAATTCCTGTGGCCGGGCTTCGGCGACAACCTGCGCGTGCTGCGCTGGATCATCGATCGCAGCACGGGGAGCGCCCAGGCACGCGACACGCCGATCGGCTATCTGCCGCATGCCGCCGACCTCGACACCCGGAATCTGGAGCTCGAGCCGCGCGCGCTCGAGGAGCTGCTCGCGGTATCGCCGGCGCAATGGCGCGAGGAGCTCGCTGAGGTCAAGGCCTACCTAGCCGAATTCGGCGAGCGCGTACCCCAGGGGCTGCGCGATGAGCTCGAGGAGGCGCTCGCGCGAGTCGCGGGGGCGCGCCCCGGCTCGTAGGATCTCACTCCTCGCAGACGTAACGGATCACCTGCGAGGAATTGCTGTCCGGGGCCTTGCCGAGACCGATGAGCCCTTCGCCGCGGATCTGCATCGAATCGCGCCGCACGAAAGCCTCCTCGCCATCCTTGCCGAGCACGAAGGTGCCGTTCGTGCTCTGGTCGATCAGCATGAACTTGTTGCGGTTGAGCTCGACGCGCGCGTGCAGGCGCGAAATCAGGTTGCCCTTCACCACCAGGTCGTTCTCCTCGGCGCGGCCCATGGTGATGTTGACACGTCCGTCTCCCACCAGGATCTCCTGGCCCTGGTAGCGCAGGCGCAGGCGCTGTCCCTTGTTGGCGCGATCGCGCGAGGTCATGGCGATCGCGGGGACCATGCTGGTGATGTCCTCGGGTTGCCACAGCACCTCGTAGAGCGCGACCTCGCTCGAGCGCCCCTTGAGCGTCGCGATGTCGATCTGGCGCACGGAGGCGCGCCATTCGCTCGACAGCTGATCGACCATGGTTTGCGTGGTGATGATCTGGCCGGCCTTTGCCTGGCTGGTCATGCGATTCGCGGTGTGCACCGCGGAGCCGAAGATGTCCCGGTTCTCGTGCACCACCGGGCCGAAGTTGCAGCCGATGCGGATGGCGACCGTCTGCTCCTGCACCTTGAGCGAGGGATGGATGGTGATCTGCTTTTGCATCTGCGCCGCCGCGTTCAAGGCATCGTCCGCGGTGGGGAAGGTCGCCATGACCTCATCGCCCATGGTCTTGATGACCGTGCCGCGGTTTTGCTCGGTGGCGGCGCGCATCACCTCGATACACACCCCGACCATGTCGCGCGCGCGCAAATCGCCAAGCAATTCATAGAGCTTGGTACTGCCGACCACGTCGGCGAAAACGATGGCCAGTTCGACTTCCTTTCCCATCTGCGCCGCCAAATTATACTTGACCTTCCTGTCCGCTATTGATCCGTTTAGGCTGCCGCACCCTGCTCGAGGGATGATAGCGCGGAAAGCAAGCTCTCCGCCGCAGCATCGGATCGCGAGGCCACCTCGGACAGGTAGCGGCGCCAGGCGCGGGCGCCGGCGCGCCCCGCCATCAGCCCGTGCAAGTGACGCGTGATCGAGTGCAGGCGCACCCCCTGGCGGATCTGCGCACGCGCATAGGGCACCAGCCGCTCGATGATGTCGCACGGCTCGGGAATGCGCCAGGCGCCATCGAGCACCGACCGCTCGAGCTCGGCCAGCAAGGCCGGGCGGTGATAGGCGGCGCGCCCGAGCATCACCCCGTCGAGCCCCGCCGCGAGCTGCGCGCTCACGGAGGCGACATCGCTCATGCCGCCGTTCAGCACGATGGGCAGCTGCGGGTGCTCGCGCTTGAGCCGCTGCACGTGCGGGTAGTTGAGCGGCGGTATCTCGCGGTTCTGCTTGGGGCTCAATCCGCGCAGGATGGCGGCCCGCGCGTGCACGATGAGCGCCTGCACGCCGGCCTGCACCACGGCGCCGGCGAAGTCCGACAGGAACTGGTAGTCATCGCGCTCATCCACCCCGATGCGGCACTTGACGGTGATGGGCACGCTCACGACCGCCGCGCGCATGCGCGTCACGCACTCGGCGACCAGCTCGGGACGCAGCATCAGGCAGGCGCCGAAGGCGCCGCGCTGCACGCGATCGCTCGGGCAGCCCACGTTCAGATTGATCTCCGCGAAGCCGGCCGCCTCGCCGATGCGAGCCGCGGCCTCGAGCTCGCGGGGATCCGAACCGCCGAGCTGCAGGGCGAGGGGCTGCTCGAGCGGATCGTGCGCGAGCAAGCGTTGCGCATTGCCGCGAACGATGGCCGCCGAGACGATCATCTCGGTGTACAGCAGGGCGTGCGGGGCATAGAGACGGTGCAGGTAGCGGCAATGCCGGTCGGTCCAGTCCATCATCGGCGCGAC
>DATJSL010000029.1:0-47038 GCA_035504115.1 Steroidobacteraceae bacterium
CGCTTGCAACTCCTCGACCAATGCGTCGGGACCTGCTGAGCTCAACAGCTTCGAGAGCGACAGGCCGTATTTGGCCATCACCCGGGTCGAAGCTCCGACGCCGCAGCGTGCGGCAAAGCGCAGGAGGCTCTTCACGCTTGCCGGACCCGGAATCCCGATTTTGACGGGCGTCGCGATGTGCGCTTCCCGCAGCCGCGCCAACCATCGCATGACAGCTTCGGCATCGAAGCTGAACTGCGAGACGATCTCGCAGGAATGGCCCAGAGCCGTCAGGGTGTCATGCTTGCGCTTGAGCGCTTCCCACAACTGGGTCTCGGAGATGCTCGGGTGCCCGTCCGGGTAGCCCGTTATTCCGACCTTGCGAACGCCGTAGCGCGCGAGACGACCGCTGCGGATCAGGGCGAGAGCGTCTTTGAACGGTCCTTCCGGCTGATCGACCGAGTCTCCCGCCACCACGAACACGCGATCGACCTGGGCTCGATGCGACAGTCCGCCGAGGAAGTCATCCAATTCCTCCAAGGAAGGGATGCGGCGGGCGGCGATGTGCGGGACGGGAGTCATGCCGGCACGTCGGACAGCGGCCGCTGCATCGATCCGTGCATCGCGCTCTTCGCCCGGCAGGAAGGTAATGGAGACCTCGGTACCAGGCGCCGTGAGCTGCCGCACCGCCGCGAGCACCGGAACATCCTTTACGGTCATCTCCAGTGAGGGTTGATCGATCAGCGAAGCCACGATGGGAGACCCCAGGTTCGGACCCAGTAGTGGATCCAAATTTAATCCAGATTGGTCTATTTAGGCCAGAATATGATGGTTTTAGGATCCAATATAATGGTGGCGCCGTCAAGCGGCATGAATGGCGTCGGAATGGGAGACGACAGCCGCCGGCCGCCGGGGGCGTGAGTGGCCCGGCGGTCATACCGCGAGCGAATTGCTTATGCCGGGCGAAGCCCGCAAGGCGCTGTAGCGTCTAGCGGTGGGCCGATCCGCGCCGTGCCGCCTCGATCGTGGCGATGTCGATCTTCTTCATTTTCATCATCGCCTCGAATGCGCGCTTGGCGGCCGCGCGATCGGGATCGGTCGTTGCCTCCAGGAGCGCCCGCGGGGTGATCTGCCAGGATAAGCCCCACTTGTCCTTGCACCAACCGCACGCGCTCGCGGTGCCGCCGTTCTCGATGATCGCGTTCCAGTAACGGTCCGTCTCGGCCTGGCTGTCGGTGATGATCTGGAACGAAAAGGCCTCGGAGTGCTTGAACGCGGGACCGCCATTGAGGCCGAGGCAGGGCACTCCAAGCACCGTAAATTCGACGGTGAGCACCTGTCCCTGTTTGCCGTCCGGGTAATCGCCCGGGGCGCAGTGGACCGCTGTGACGGCGCTGTTCGGAAAGGTGGCAGCGTAGAACCGGGCGGCATCCTCGGCCGTGCCGTCATACCAAAGACAAATCACGTTCTTGGCCATCGCCTGTCTCCTTGGTTCCTCTGATGGCAATTCCTCTGGACTACGACGAAACAGCGATGCGGGATTCGACTTTGACCGGCGGCGCCTCGGCCGCACAGCTCATCTGCGGCAATGCGGCCGCGCGCGGCGCCTTCCGATCCGCGTTCCACAGAATGGCGACCCCCGCAGCGGCTGAGAGCACCGACCCGGCAAAAACCGCGATCTTGGCGGCCGCAAAGCCCGCGGGATCCGGCAACGCCTGCGTGGCAATGAACAGCGACATGGTGAAGCCGATACCCGCGAGCGCGCCCGCACCCGCCAGCTGGCGCCAAGAGTACTCCTCCGGCTTGGTCGCCAAACCCAGCCGCACGGCCACTACGGAGGCAATCATCAGCCCGGCGGGCTTGCCGACGAGCAGGGCGCACATGATCGCGAGTATCAACGGACCGTGCCCTCCCACGACATGGGGGCTCAGCGCGACTCCTGCGTTGGCGAACGCGAATAGCGGCAGCACCAGGTAGCTCGAGCGCGGCGCCACCTGACGGAGCAGGCGATCAGCGGGCGACTCGAGCCGATCATGAATCGCATCGAGCGCCCTCATGGCGGGAAGTGAAGGTCCATGCCGAAGCACCTCGTCCTCGTGCTGCGCCTCGCTCTCGATGATGGCGCTTGCCTGAGTGACGAGCGCATTGAGGTTGGGGGGCGGCCTGGTCGGAATGAACAGCGCGAGTATCACGCCGGCGAGGGTTGCATCGACGCCCGCTGCGTGCATGCAAAACCACAGCGCCGTACCGACGATGACGTAGGGAGTGATGCGATACACCCGGGAGCGGTTGAGCAGCGCAAGCGCGCCGACCAGCCCCGCGGCCGCGCACAGATAGGTCAAATGAAGCATGCCGGAATAGAACAGAGCCACCACGGTGATCGCCCCGATGTCATCGACGATGGCCGCCGCCGTCAGAAAGATGCGCAGCTCGAGGGGTACTCGCCGGCCCATCATGATGATGAGCGCCACGGCGAATGCCGTATCGGTCGCCATCGGCACGCCCCAGCCGCGCGACCACGGACCTGCTGGAATCAACACGGCATAGATGAGTGCGGGGGCCACCATACCGCCGATGGCGGCCGCGATCGGCAAGGCCGCGGACTGTCGTGTGGCGAGGTGGCCCACCGTGAACTCGCGCTTGATTTCCAGTCCGACCACCAGAAAGAACACGCTGAGCAGCCCATCGTTGATCCAGGAGATCACCGGCAGCAGGAAGCTCGAGTCGCCGGCCGTGAGCCCCCAGGGCTGCTGCCAGAATGCGACGAAGGCGGATCCCCACGTCGAGTTCGTCAGTGCCACCGCCAGTATCGAGGCCGCCAGCAGCAGGACGCCCGCCGAGGGGGCCCAGCTCGCGAAGTCGAGCGCCGCAGCGCCCACCCGGTGGCCCAACGAGCCGAGCAACACATCGGCGAAGGAGCTCTCATCCCAGGGACCGTCGTATCGACGACCGTTGATGAAGAATGTGGGCGTGATATTCGCGCCGCTCCGACGGGCGCTGGCTTCGTCGGCCTCCACGTGTTCCTTGGCGCGAGCGGCCCCCTCTTGGGCCTGCCCCGGCGTAGCGTCCGCGAGGCCCAGATCGTTCGCAACCGACCGCAGATCATCTTCGGTCAGGGTCGCCGACCGCGTCATGAGTGCGACGTGCGCCTTCCAGAATTGCTCGGGGCTTTTTGCCCGCTCGACCAGTTCTGCGGCGCGGCGCGCAAGCTCGCTCGACGTCAGCGGCCGGTGGCGAAACACATAGCGCAGCCGGTCGCCCAGCCGATCACGCACCTGAGCGATGCGCTCGTTCGCCTCCCGGCAGTGCGCGCAGGCGTAACTGCCGTATTCCACCAGGGTTATTTCCGCCCCGGTTGGACCTAGGACGTGATCATGGAGCACGTCCACCGGACGGTCGAGCCAGTTATCCACCGGAATCCTCTGCACTCGCCAGGGAAGCCGAGCGCAGGCACGCGAGCAAGTCGTTGTCGTTGAAAGGCTTCGGAAGGTAGCAGAACATCCCGGCCCCCAGCGCGCGCGCCCGATCCGCCTCCTCCGGAAACGCGGTGATCAGGATCGTCGGGATACGCTTGCCGCTCGCCACCAGACGATTGTGAAGCTCGAATCCGCTCATGCCGGACATTCGCCCGTCGGTGATCAAACAGGCCGTGCTGCCGAGGTGGTCGGACCCTAGAAATTCCTCGGCCGACTGAAAGCTCTCGCTGACGAATCCCATCGAGTTGAGCAGATCCGTCACACCTTCGCGGACCGCCGGATCGTCGTCCACTATCGCAATTACGCTCCTGTTTGGCACAGCCGTCTCTCACCTCCGAATGCAGATCAGGCTAGTACGGCACATCACCCGTTGCCATCGTGCATCGGGCGCAAGCGTCCATGAGTGAGTGAGGGCGAAAGCGACCTGTGAGCGAGTGGGCTAGTTCTTTGGTTTAGGGCGCTAGGCCCTTTGGGTCGACACGCCGAGCTTATCCGCCATTCGCGCCAGCTCGATCACCGACTTTGCGCCCATTTTTCGGGTGAGTTGACTGCGATGAACCTTCACCGTCATCTCGCTCAGTTGCAGCGATGCCGCGATCTGCTTGTTCGGGCGCCCGGTGATGACCAGCGCGAACACCTCCCGCTCCCGCGGCGTCAGGGAATCGTAACGCGAGCGCAGTCTGGCCACGGTCTGGTCCTCGCGGCGCCGCGCACGATCGCGTTCGATCCCCGCCTGCACGGCATCGAGCAGTTGCTGCTCGCGCAGAGGCTTGGTGAGAAACTCTATCGCCCCGGATTTCATGGCCTGCACCGACATCGGGATGTCGCCGTGGCCGGTGATGAATATGATGGGCAGAGGAATATCGGCCTGTGCGAGCAGGCGCTGAAATTCCAGGCCGCTCTGTCCCGGCAATCTGATGTCGAGGACAATGCAAGCCGGCGCATCGGGGCGCGTCCCCTGAAGAAATTCCCGGGGCGATTCGAAGGGGATCGCGTCCATGCCGATCGACTGAAAAAGGTCCAAAAGGCCCTCACGCACGGCCGCATCGTCATCGATGATGTAGACGACGGGTTTCGGCTCATTCCCGCTCACGCCGCCTCCTCGCGATGCATCGGCAGCTTGAACTGAAAGACCGCGCCAACGGGCTCATTCGGTGTCGCCCACAGGCGTCCGCCGTGAGCTTCGATGATGCCGCGGCTCACCGCCAGGCCCATGCCCATTCCTTCCCGCTTGGTCGTGTAGAAGGCATCGAAGACCTGCTGGGCCTTCTGCGGATCCAATCCGGTCCCGGAATCGCGAATCGTGAAGAGAATGTCGTTGCTATCGTCCTTGCCAACGGCGATGAATAGGTCCTTCGGCCCGTCGACGCGCTTGTCCATGGCTTCAATGGCGTTGATGACCAAATTGAGAATGACCTGCTGCAGTTGAATGCGATCTGCCCACACCGCGGGCACCCCCTCTGCAAGCTCGGTCTTCAGCGAAACCCCGTTCTCTTCAATTTCTCCGCGCGTCAGGGCCATGATCTCGAGAACCGCATCGTTCATGTTCACCGAGGCCTTGTTCGGGGGCGCGTTCTTCGCGAGGTTGCGAATGCGCTCCACGACCTGGCTGGCCCGATTCGCATCTCTGATGATCCTCTCCACGGACTGAACAGCCCTTTCGATGTTCGGCGGATCGCTCGCGAGCCAGCGCTGACAAGCGCTGCCGCTGCTGACAACCCCGGCGAGCGGCTGATTGACCTCATGGGCGATGGACGCTGTGAGCTCCCCAAGCGACGCGACACGGGCAAAGCGCGCGAGCTCCGCCCGGGTCTGCTCCAATTTCTGCTCCGCGATGGTGCGCAATTTCACCGACAGACCGGTGATGATGATCGAGGTCGTCAAGAAGGAGACTATGGCGCTGAGGTCGACCGCTTTGGCGACCCAGATGCTGAATATCGGCTCGGCAAAGAAGAAGTTCAGACAGAGGACCGCCACGAACGAAAGGATGATGGATACCGCGAAATCGCCCAGCAGAGAGATCAACGTGACTACGATCAGCAGCGCAAACGCCGCCGGAGCGAGACCGGTCTGCATCCGGAAACAGGCGGCGCTCAGCAGTACCAAGGCAGTGCCGCCACCGAGACAGGTGGCGGCGGCGCGCAAAAATTTGCATCTCCAAAGGCGTTGCATCCGCGGCCCAATCCTTCCGCAAGCCGCAGTTTGCCCGACCCTGTCGGGCTGTTCAAACTACCGGCGCCCACGCTCTGCCGGACATCGGGCGCCCGGAGAGTTCGCGCCCGAGGCCGGAATTCTCGACGCCGCCGCAAGGCAGGCCCGGCGAGTCGACGACGCAGGAGTCGATGTACACCATGCCCGATTCGATGCGCGATGCGACCTCTTGGGCATGCTCGACGTCCGCGTCGAAGACATAGGCACCTTGATGCTCTTGAAGCTCATCGTCCACCCCTTGTGTTTGCGCGCTTTGCCGGCCTCAGCAGGTCATCGAGACCGACGCGGTGCAGCATCTCGGCGCGCAGCCGGTCAAGTACGGCGAAGCCGACACTGGCTCCGTCCTCGGTGGGGTCGCAGTGCACCCGGAAGGGGCGCTTGCCCAACGGCGCCTCGACCACATCGACGATCAGATCGGCGACGGCTGCCGGATCGGCGTCATCCGGGACGATTGCAGCGAACGCTGCTTGCACCTGCTCGCTGAATCCCTGGTAGGGGCCGGCCTCGTATTCGGCAAGGCGCGCTCCGTCCGCCGGTCTGCCCGAATGCGCGAAGTGATTGGTGCCCTTGGTGAAAGCGCCCGGAACGACGATCGAGGTCTCGATGCCCCAGCGGCTGAGCTCCCGGGCATATTGCACGGCAAGGGAATCCATCGCCGCCTTGGCGGCGAAGTACGGCGACAGATACGGCGGCGTGCCCCCGGCGGAGCTCGAGCTCGAGACCCACACGAGCAGTCCCTGGCCGCGCCGGCGCATGTGCGGCAGGGCCGCGCGGTTGACGCGCTGCGTGCTCAGGACATTCACGTCATATTGCTGGGCGAACTGCTGCGCTGTGAAGGCCTCGGCGGGTCCGAACATCATGTGTCCGGCGTTGTGGACCACGACGTCGATCCGCCCTTCATTGACGATGAGCAATTCGATGGCGGCGTTGACGGAGTCCTCCGACTGAACATCGAGCTCGAGCGGCCGCAGATCGAAGTCCTTGCCGGCGGCAAGCTGCGCGAACCGCGCCACCGCCTCGGCGTTGCGGCCTTTGGTTTCGCGCATCGAGGCGTACACGGTGTGGCCGGCGCGTGCCAGTGCTTCGGAGGTCAGTCGGCCGAAGCCGGAGGAGGCGCCGGTGACCAGGATGACTTTGTCTTTCACGATCATCTCCATTTTCGGCCATGGGTGAGATCAGATGATTCCGCCGTTGGCGCGCAGCACCTGGCCGTTGATCCAGGCGCCGTCGGGCCCGGCAAGGAAGGAGACCGTGCTGGCGATATCTTCTGGTTGGCCGAGACGCTCGAGGGGCGCCAGCTGGGTGAGGTGTTCGACGACCTCCTGCGGCTTGCCGTCGAGGAACAGCGCCGTCGCGGTGGGCCCGGGGGCGACCGCGTTGACGGTGATGTTGCGGCCGCGCAGTTCCTTGGCGAGCACATGGGTCAGCGCCTCGACGCCTGCCTTCGTCGCGGCATAGACGCCGTAGGTGGGCTGATAGAGACCCACGACGCTGGAGGAGAGATTGATGATCCGCCCGCCCGAACGCAGCCGGCGCGCGGCCTCACGCAGGGTATTGATGCTGCCTTTGAGGTTGATCGCGATGGTATCGTCGAGCAGCTCGTCGTCGCCATCCGCAAGCGTGGCGAGCTTCATGATGCCCGCGTTGTTGACCAGCACATCGACCCCGCCGAAGGCGGCCTCGGTCTTGTCGAACATCCTGGCGACGGCAGCCGAGTCGCTGACGTCCGCCTGCGCCGCGAGGGCGTGGCCGCCCCCCGCTACGAGCTTCGCGGCCAGCTCCTCGGCAGCCCTGGCGCCGCCCGCATAGTTGACGACGACCGTGAAGCCGTCCTTCGACAGCCGCTCGGCGATCGCCGCTCCGATGCCGCGAGAGGCTCCCGTGACGATGGCCACTTTGTCTTGCTTCGATGTCATGTGCATCCTCCATCGTGCTTTGCGCTTCGGCGCGTCGGTGAGGCGACGAGACGGCTCGTTCGTCACGGCCTTCTCACGTCGAGTTGAGATCAGGCTAGTACCGATTTTCGCCCGCGCCTATCGTGCATCGGGCGCAAGCGTCTTTGAATGAGTGAGGAGCAGATCGACCTATGAGCGAGAGAACTAGCTCTTTGGTTTAGGGCGCCATGGCCTTTGGGTCGGCCCGCAATTGCGGGACAGCCGGCGTGCCATCAATTGCAGCCGCTCTTCGGCAAGCACCCCGCGGGGCGGTTCGCATCGAGCACGTCCCTCCCTGCGCCCTCTTGATCTTCGATCTGCTTTGCGGTTCGGCACACCCTGCTTTGCAGGTTGGAGCCGGTCACGGCCTCGTTTCGGCAATAGACACGCTCGCCACGAAAGGTCGCCGGCTTGTATCCCCGCTGGCGCATGGCGCTGTCGACATCGGACCGCGCAGGGTTGACGGCAGCCGGCCGTGCCGGCGCCGCAGTGGCGGAGGCCGCGGTGTGATTTGCGGAAAGCGCTTGCTGCGGCACCGGCGCGCGAGGCGGCGGGTTGACGCAAGCCGATAGGAGGAAGATGGCGAGCGCGCCGCTCGAGGTTCGTGGCACGGATCGAGGCGGCCTGGGGAGCGGACCCGCCGGGATGGGGCCGGCATAGGGGCTCATTGCCGGTCCACGCGCGTGCGCAGCTGCAACTCGTGACGCCGATAGTCGATGATGAACACGTCCAGAAGGCCGATGGCGTCCATTCCGACGAGGAGTGCGGGTTTGTTGTTCAAGTGCCAGTGCTCGAAGATATGCATGTCGCCGTAGGTGATTCGCGCCCCTTGTATCTCGAGTGGCCCCAATTCGATGGGCGGACTCGGAAACGACTCGCCCACCTGGGTCGCGTTGGTCACGTCGATCACTTCGCTGCGCGCGCCCTTGGCGCGACGGCGCACCAGGGATTGACGCAGCGCCTCATTGCCGATCGTCGATTGCCCTCCGGTATCGATGATGGCGTGCACACGCACCCCGCCCACATGGGCAGAGACGATCAACAGGCCCGCGCCGGAACGCTCCAGGGGGAGCGATATGAATCCGGGCGGCGCTCGGGTTGCGCGAGAATGCGTGATGGTGATCAGGTCGTGCCTGAAGTCGATATAGACCCGCTTGTCGGTGAATCCTTCCGTGCCGAGAACTCCGTCCGCCCCGCCCAGGGCGTCGGCCACGATGGGCAGGACCGCGGGGGTCACGATGACATCGCCCACGCGGAACGAATCCACGCGGATGGTGGGGACCGCGACGATCCCTGTCACACCGCGCAATAACACCGGCCGGGTGGGATCCGGGGCGATGCCAATGGCCTCGGCAACCTGGGCGTTGACGGCAGATCGGCTGGCGCCGGTATCCAGCACCAGCCGAAAGGGTCCCCGGCCATTGATCATGACCGGCGCCCAGATGCGCCCGATCTTGTCGCGCCGGGTCGGCGCCACGAATCGCGGCTCCGGCGCCTCCACGACGATTTCAGGCGCTTGGCTCGACGCACCGGGGGGTGTCGCACCTGGTGCGCGCGCGCCGATGCCGCCGGCGACGGCGCTCACGGTCATCAAGACACGCAGGCACTCGCGGCGGATCCGGCGGCCGCCGTCATCTCTCAAAATTTCGCCGTGAACGCAACGAACAGCTGTCGACCCAGGTAGTCGTAGGTCGGATAGGAGTTGGCCGGTCCGCTGTTGCCCGAGATATCTCCCGACGGAACGAGCGGCGGGTCCTTGTCCAACACGTTGCTGACACCGGCGCGTAACTCCAGATTCTTGAGCGCATGCCACACCGCGGTCAGATCCAGGTAGCTGTAGCCCGGAATGCGCGCGTTGTACTGATCGTAGGTGCTTGGGGTGATTCCGGCTTCTTCCGCCCCCGCCAGCAACGGGTTCGTGGAATTGTTGTCGAAGCTGGTCGGGCCGATGAAACGCCATTGCGCCGACAAGAGCACGTTCCACGGCGTCTCCCACGTCAAGCGCAGATTGTGGCGCCAATGCGGATTCACGGAGCCGTTCTCGCAGCTCGATCCGAATAGACCCGCGCAATCGTAGCTCCCCGAGCCCGGGTATGGCGTCGTCGTATCGTGCAGCAGGTACGCGCCATTGAGGTCCGTGACGAAGGAGCCCCAGCCGGCCGGCAGCGCGTACCGATAGTTCATGACCACATCGAATCCGGACACGATCGAGAGGCCGAGGTTGAAGTCCTTTTGCAGGATGTATCCGCCGCCGGCCACCGTGGCGCCGACCAGCGAGCCCTGTTGAGTGCGCACGATCTGGCTGCAGTAAATCGGATTGTCTTGCAGCAGACACCCGTTGAAGATCACCGCGAATGGATAGTTGCCGATCTCATTCTCGAGCCGAATGTGGTAGTAATCGACGCTTGCGGTGAACCCGGGCAGCTCCACCGGAGTGAAGGTCAATCCCAGGGACCAGGTCACGGCGGTTTCGGGCTTCAACTGGTCGTTGCCCTCGATCACCTCGCCGCATTGACCGGAAACGCACTGCGTGATGCTATTGACGCCTGTTTTTGGATTGATCGCGTACTGCGCCGGCGTCACGCCGGTATGTTCGCATTGCGCCAGCGAGGCGGTCGGCACGCCCGCGCACGGATCCGTGCCGAACACGTCCTCCTGCCCGTACGAGCCCGCCAAGAACAGCTCGAGCAGATTCGGCGCGCGGACGGCACGGTCGAAGGAAAAGCGCAAGCGGGCATCCTGGATCGGCGCGTATTGGACCTCGAACTTGTAGGTGTTGGTCGTGCCGGTGGTGTTGTAGTCGGAGTAGCGATATCCCGTATCCGCCACCAGGTCGTACACGCCCGGCAAATCGTGGGCGATCGGCGCCCGCAGCTCCATGAACGCCTCATTGACGTCGTAATGCGCATTGATCGGCACGCTGGCACCGGAAAAGCCCGCCAGGTCGCCGGCGAGCTCCGCTCCATCGGGGCTGAAGGTCACCGCGTCCATGCGGTGCTCGCCGCCGGCATTGACGGCCACGCCGTCCATCGCGACGGGCGACTTGATACCGTACTTGCTCAGGTCGCCGGTCACATCGATGTGCTCGATTTGCTCGGTGTTGTTGCCCGATGCCGTGCCCGGAGTCTCCAGGTAGTTCAAGGCCGCCTGCGTGACTCCCCCCGTCTTGAAGATGTTCCAGGGCACGCACTGGCCCCCGCTGATGCAGACCGGCTGGCCCGCGGCGTTGGTCGTGACCTGAAGCGCACTATTGGCATTGGCGTAGCTGAGATAGTTGTCGTTCGCCTGAAATGTGTTCACGTAGTAGTACGAGGAGTACAGATCGTAGGTCCAGCCGTCGATCACGTCGCCGGTCGTACCGACCACGAGGCGGAAATTCTGGTGCTCATAAATGGACGTACGCCCTCCGCCCTCGATGTTGCGTCTGCCTATTTGCACGTCCGCACTGTTGCCTTTTGAGCCCGGATTGGCGGTGTCGCCCGCAATCTGGGCGGGAGTGCAGATCAGCGACCGCTCTTGCGCGCTCAGCAGCGGGTTGCTGCAATTGATGAGCTCGTTGTTGTCCGCCGTGAATGGATCGCCGCCGATGAACAGCCCCGAGGGCGCGACCACGGCCTGCGTCCGATCATCCATCCAGCCGAATTCCACGTACGGCTTGACGTTGTCATTGATGTCGTCGTGCCCCAGAAAGCCCGCCTGGTAGCGCTTGTCTTCGCGCTGCAGGTATTCGTATTGATTGAAATCGAAGACGCCCGGCGGACTGGAGCCGGCCTGCGGCCAGGGGAGGAGCTGATTGCCCACCACGGTGTATGTATTGCCGTTGCCCGCGGCGCCGGCGCTCTTCGGCACGAAGTAGTTCGAGTTGGCGCTGCCGAAGCAGTCCACCCCCGTGAAGGGCCCCACCCCCGTGAACTGCGGGCGGGAGTAGAGCTCGCAATCGGAAAAATCGCGCGCCGAGGCCGCGACCGGTTGTTGATCGTGATAGACGAAATATCCGGTCAAATTGCCGTTGCCGTCGGCAAAATTGGTGCCCATGATCATCGACAGGTCGTGCTTGTATCCGTCGCGGATATCACCCGTTGGCGGCGTGATCGCGCTGAAGCCGCTGATCGGGTCGTCATGACTCAAAAGGCTCTCGACGTAGCCGTCGTGCTGATCGTGCTGGCTGAAGCCGTACTGGCCATCGATCTGGACTCCCTGGAAGTCCTTCTTCAGGATGAAATTGACGACGCCCGCGATCGCATCGGAGCCGTAGGTCGCCGAGGCCCCGCCCGTCAGCACGTCGATCCGCTCGACCAGCGGCGCCGGGATCTGGTCGATGTCGGGCGCCACGTTTTGATTCGTGGTGCTGGGGTCACCCGCGCCGAGACGCCGGCCATCGACCAGGACCAGAGTGCGCTGGGGTCCGAGGCCGCGCAGATCGACGGTCGAGAAACCACCGGTCGAGGTCAAGGGACTCGAGGTATTGCCGAAATCCGCGTTGGTGCCGATGATGTTCTGCGGCAGCGCGTTGAGCACATCGGTGATGTCGGTGTGCCCCTGCAGCTGGATCTCCTGGCTGGTGACTATCGCCGTCGGACTGGTGGCCGATATGTTTGCCGGCACCGGGATGCGCGAGCCCGTCACGACGACCTCTTGCAGCGCCACCGGCTGTTCGGCGCTGGCGGCGGGCGCCTGCTGCGCCATCGCGGGCATTTCCGTGGCGGCCATGCACGCCCACACGGACAACGCGGCCGCGCACTGCTTCACGAGCGACCCAAGGCGAATCGGCTTCGGTCTTCTCATTCTAGTTGCTCCCTGAATTACCACGCGAACCGGTCCAATACCGGCGATCATTGACGGACATCAGCGATCACCCATCCCGGTGGCAGTCGCGGCGGCTGCCGATCCGACGGCAACCGAGGCGCTCTGCCCCGTTTAGGGCGCACCATAAGCTCGCCGCCGAGGGACGGTGCGAAATAAGTGACGAAGTGCTCGGATCGCGGGACGAAGTGCGCGAATCGCGGGATCAAGTCGGCCGGCAACGCGCGGCGCAGCGCGCGCGTGCGGCGAGAGCGATCAGATCATGAGCCGCTCGAGGTGCGCACGCACCTTGTCGCGGTATCCCTGGCTGCTCGACACCGTTGTGCCGCCGCTCAATACCAGGATGAAATCGCCGCGCGCCGTACGGTTGACCTCGCGCACGTGATTCACGTTGACCACGCAGGATCGGCTGATGCGCAGCATCGGCTGCGAGCTCATCGCCTCTTCGGCATGTCGCAGCGTGGTGCGTGCATGGAAACTCTCCTTGCCCACCCGCAGCCGCACGTAGTTCCGATCGGCCTCCAGCAACTCGACTTGCGCGACATCGATCATCTGCATTCGACCGCCGCCGTCGGCGAGGATCCTCGGCCGGGACTCCGCCACCTTGCGTGTCGCCCGCTGCAGCTGCCCGAGCAGCGCCTCCACGGCGGCGCGGCGCTCTGCGGCCGTATTGGCGCCGTGCCGTTGTCGGACGCGGGCGAGCATCGTGCGAAAGCGCCTCTCGTCGAACGGCTTCAGCAGGTAGTCCACCGCACTGACCTCGAAGGCCTCCCGGGCATAGTGGTCGTGCGCGGTCACGAACACGATCAGCGGCGCGGTGGCGGGGTCGAGCGCGCGCGCGAGTTGCATGCCCGACATGGTGGCCATCTCGATGTCCAGAAAGATCAGATGGGGCGGATCGAGGTGGATCGCCTCGAGCGCATCGGCGGCCCTCGCGAACTCACCGATGACCTCGAGGTCGGGTTCTGCCTCGCAGCATTCGCGCAGTGCGCTGCGTGCGATGCGCTCATCGTCCACGATGATCGCCTTCACGGTGTGCCGCCGGCCGCTGCCGGAGCGTGCTCGAGCAGCACCGGCAGGCTGATCTCCGCCATCCACGAGGCGGGTCCCGCGCGATGCGCGCTGAGGCTCGCCCGCGCTCCGAACTGTACTGCGAGCCGTTCCCGCACATTGCTCAGTCCGATACCCTCGCCGGCGCAGCCCGCAGCGCTCGCGGTCGTGTTGACGACGCGCATGGTGAGCCGGTCGGGGGAGGGGCACACTTCCAGCCGAATCTCGACCGGTCCATCGTGGCCGGCGAGGCCGTGCAGGACGGCGTTCTCCACCAAGGGCTGCAGTATCAGGCTCGGCACCCACAGCGCGGGTTGCGCGCCGGCATCGGGCAGGTTCACCGTCAAGCGCTCGCCGAAGCGCTGCTGCTGCAGCTCGAAGTACATGCGCGCGAACCCGAGCTCCTCGGATAGAAGCGAGAAATCCCGTTGACTCGCGCTCAGCAGGCGCCGCAGCAGATCGGCGAGCTGCACCACCATCGAGCGTGCGATCTCGGGCTCCGGATTGATCTGGCCACGGATCGTGTGCAGTAGATTGAACAGCGTGTGCGGCGAGAGCTGCATGCGCAGCGCCGTCAGCCGAGCCGTGGTCCATACGCGCTCGAGTGCTGCGCCGCGCAGCTCCGAATCGCGGTGGCGCTGATACCAGTTGAACCCGGAGACGAGCGCCGCTCCGAATCCATAGGTGAGAAAGAAGCTGATGAAACTCGCCTTCCAGGTGGCCTGCAGCTCCGAAGCGCTGGGCCAACCCATGTCGGGCAGCGCCCATCGACGGAGGTAATACCAAGTGCACAGGTGGATCGCCAGCATCATCGCGGGATAGCACAGCACCGCGAACATCACCGCCAGCAACAGCTGCAGCGGCAGACCGCGCGGCATCCCCCAGCCGGCGCGGCTCGACGCCCAGTAGCACGCGAGCAGCGGCGGCAGCAGCAGCACGTGCTGCACGACTCGTATCTGCCAGGGGGAGAACAGGTCCGCGTGGTAGAGCGTCGCGAGGGCTTGCATGCTGTCCGCGTAGAGCACATCGGAGAGGGTCACATACACCCAGAAGATCCCCGAAATCATCAGCAGCGCGCGCGGCGCGATGGGCTTGGGCAGAGGGGGCAGGATCTCGGTAGTCATGCTCGACCAGGATAGCGGTATGGCGCTCATCGGCCGGGCCATTATTACGTAACGCCCGTGAGCGCGGCTCGATCCTGGGACGAATGAGTCGATGGCAGGGACGAACTCAAGGCATACCCCTGGATTGCGCCCGGGCGTTGCGCTGAGATGGGCGGGCGATGACCGGAGCCAGAGATTCTTTCGGCACGCGCTCGGGATGCAAGCAATGCGGTTCTTGGTCGTAGGGCAAGACGGGCCGAGGCGATCGGCATTGATTCGCCACTGCGAGCGCGCGGCAGACCTCAAGGTGATTGGCGAGGCCGAGTTCGGCGCCGCCGCCATCCAGGCGACTCGGGCGCTGCGGCCGGATGTGCTGCTGCTCAACCCCGAATTGCCGGATATGAGCGGCTTCGACGTGCTGCGCGCCGTGCGCAGCGGGCCCCGCCCGCTCGGAATCATCGTCACGCCGCGCGCCGACCATGCGGCGACGGCCTTCGCCGCGGGCGCGTTCGATTATCTGCTCGACCCGGTGAGCAGCCAGCGCTTCGACCAGGCGATCGAACGGGTCCGCCAGCGCCTCGACTCGATCGACGGCGCCGCCGGCGGGCAGCCGCCTGCAGGGCCGTTGCCATCCATCGCGACGCTCGACGCTTCCCGATTCCCTCCGCCGAAGTATCTGGTCGGAGAGCGCCAGCAGCGCTTGTATCCGATCGAGCTGTCGAGGATCGACTACATCGAATCGGATGGCAACTACGTGACCATCCGCAGCGGCGGCGCCGAGTACCTCAGCCGCGATTCCATCAAGCGTCTGTCGGCCGCGTTGTCGGAGCACGGATTCATCCGCATCGAACGCTCGCTCCTGGTCAACATCGCGGCGGTGGCGTACGTCGAGATCGCGGGACAGGGCTCGTATGCGTTCACCTTGGCCTGCGGCGCCTGCCTGCACTCGAGCGTCACGTATCGCGACGGCATCTTGCGGGTGCTGCCGCTCTCGCAGCGGGGCAGCCATCGGGCCAATTGACGGCGCGGGCCGAGGAGCGGACTGATCCCTGGAACGCCGGGAGTTCTACCCGCGTAACGCCACTTCGTAACAAATTCTCTCCGGCGATCCTCGCCGCTGCTAGTTTCTGGCCGCATGAGGTTGGCCGACCAAATCGCGCAGAGTCGTTTTCCCTTCTACGTGCGCGACGCGTGCTCCCGCGAGGTCGTGCGATTGAATGGCGTCGCCGATCACGCCGATCAGCTTCTGCGCTGCCCCACGCGCTATGTGTTGAGCGACGATCTGACGCGCCTCTGCACGGCGCTCGCGTATTCGAGGGGCGCTCGCAGCCTCGCCTGCGCGGATCTACTGCGCGTACCCGCCGAGTGCGTGTGGGTGGAATGGTGCGAGGCGCCCTGGCAGGAGGAGCTCGAGCGCTATGGCCTTCGCTGCGGCGATGAGTCTGCCGCGATATCCGGCCGCCGGGGCGCCTTGATCCGCTCATCGCCGCAGGGGCGTCGCGGACAGATCAGGACTTTTTGGTCCGCCGGCCCCACCGATGGGTCCGGCGGCCGCAGCGAGCTCGATGTCGTCGCGAGCAGCATGGAGGCCTTCTTTGATTTTGACACGCCGGAGGGCGAAGCGCCCGATCCACCGGATGGTGAAGCCGCCCCGGCGATCACCGTATTCGACCAGGAGCTTCGCCGGGCGGACGTCCTGCGACGCTGCTTTCGCTTTCGCTTCGAGCGCACCTGGGCGGATTATTACGCCCGGGCGGGGCTCTCGCCCGGACAGATGGACGCCATCGCGCGCCACGCGCTCGGCACCATCGCCATCGATGTTCCGGTGCTGCTGACCTTCCTGGTGCTGCTGATGAGCCGTCCAGGCATACCGCGGCGGCCGCTGATGCTCGAGCGGCTGAATCGTGCGCGCGGCAAGGCGGGGAAACGGCCGCTCCTGCCGCATGTGGAGGTATTCTCGCCGCTCTCACCGGATTACCTGCCGAGCCTCGACGCCGGGTCGGGCTGCGGCCGGCGCCCGCCGCGCCTACATCATGTTCGCGGGCACCTGGTGCGGCGAGGCAGCCAGATCTCGTGGCGCGTGCCGCATCTTCGAGGCAGCGCGCGCGCGGGGCTCGTTCGCTCACGAACGGTGACCTGGACGATCGATACGCCGAGCGCCATCACGCTGACCTGACGCCTGGCACGGGACGCCGGGTTCGGGCGAGCAGCGGACGGCGACATGCACCGACATGTAGACTGCTTCATGTTGACATGTTACGGTCATGAGCCCCGTGAGAGACTCAGCCCAAGCCCATCCCTTGACGCGGTTCGTCGCCGCGTGTCGCTACGAGGATCTGCCGAGCGAAGTGGCGGGGCTCGCCGGCTTGTGTGCGCTCGATACTTTTTCGGCCATGGCCTGTGGCGCGATCAGTCCTGTTGCGCGCATTGCAGCCGCGCACGCCGCCGGCAGCTGGCGCGGTGGCGAGGCGACCGTGCTCTCGACCGGTGCCCGGCTGACTTGCGCTGCGGCGGCGTTCGCCAACGCGAACGCGGCGAATGGCACCGACCTCGATGATGTCGGGCGCTATACCTGGGGTCACCCTGGCGCGATGGTCGTTCCCACGGCGCTTGCCGTCGCCGAAGAGACGGGGGCCTCGGGCAAGGAATTTCTCGCTGCGGTGGCGCTCGGCTACGAGGTCGCCTTTCGCTCGGGACGCTGCTTGAATTTCGGTGCCGGCGCCCCGCTCGTGAACGCTGCGCGTGAGTTTCGCGCCTGCGGCGCCTGGGGCGCAGCCGCGTGCGCCGCCATCACCGCGCATCTGCTGCGCCTGCCGGCGGCCGAGATCGTGCACGCGCTCGGGATCGCCGAATACCACGCGCCCGAGGCGCCGATGATGCGCGACCTGCAGACGCCCGCGATGGTCAAGCATGCCAACGGTGTCGGCGCGATGACGGGAGTGCAAGCCGCCGAGCTCGCTTCCCGCGGCTTCACCGGCATCATCAGCCGGCTCTATGCGGCCGATCATCGAGCCTGGACGGCGGACGTCGGCCGCCATTGGATCCTCCCCTACGGCATCCACTGGAAGCGCCACTCGTGCTGTTCGTTCGCGCACGCAACGCTCGAGGCCATCGAGGAGCTGCGCCGCGGCGGCGCGACCGCATCGCGGGTCCGCCAGATCCGGGTTCAGGCCTACAGCGATGCGGTTCGTCTGGGCGCGCGCGTCCCGCAGAGCTCGGAGGAAGCGCAGTTCTCGATCAGCTGGCCGGTTGCCGTCATGCTCGAGGATGGCGAGGTGCATCCGCGCGCCATGGGATCCGCGCGCCTCGCCGACCCCCGCACCCGCGAGCTCGCCGGCCGCGTGCTGTTGACCGAGAACCCCGAGCTCACCGCCCGTTACCTCCTGTCCGAGTCCGAACAGCCGGGCGGCGAGGAAGGCGCGATCGTCGAAATCGAATTGACGGACGGCAGCGTGCTCGGGCCGGTCAAGGGCATCAACGTGCTTTTTCCGCAGCGCATGCCCGGACGCGAGGCGGTCGAGTCGAAGTTTCGCTGGGCCGCGGCCGACGCGCTCACGGCGGCGCAGATCGACGGCGTATTGAGCCTGGTGCGGACGCTCCCCGACTTGCCGGACGTGAGGGCCCTCGCACGCAGCCTCGTGGTGGCGCCCGGCACTTCGATTCAGGGAGCGCCGGCGCGCTTGCCGCCCGACCGATAGACCGCTGCACCGGTCGCGAGCAGCGCCGCCGTCATGCCGACCACTTTGAACGTGCTCAGCAGCGGATGTACATCATCGGGCGCCGGCACCAGTGCCAGCGCGATGGATCCGAGCGTGGTCGCAAGCCCTATGAGCGCCATCGTGATGATGGTCGGACGGCCTCCGGGCACGGCCAGCTCTCCCGGCACCGCCGCGCCGCCGGACAGCGGTATCGCGCTCGCGAACAGCGCGACGAACGGCAGCATCACCGCCACGACCATCATGCTGATCAAGACCTCATAGGCGCCCTTGACGGTGGTGCCGGCCTGTCCGAGAAAGGTGAACGCGGCGGCGATCGCCGCTTGCGTCACGATGGCGACCGTCGGCGAGCCGTAGCGCGGGTGTAGCCTCGCGAAACTCTTGGGCAGGTATGAGTCGATGCCGGCGACGAACGGGATGCGGGCGACCGCTCCGAGCCAGGCTCCGACGCTGCCGAGGCAGGCCAACGTCACGAAGGCGGCCGCGAGCGGGGTGAGCCAGGTGAGCTGCAGTGCGTGGGCGGCCCGACGGATGGCCTCGATGACTCCGTAGAGCGCACTCGTCTGCGCCGCCGGGAGAACGAGCAGAACGCTCAAGGTGCCCGTCAAGTAGATCGCCGCGATCATCGGCGCCGCCGCCGCGAGCGCTCGCGGCACGGTGCGTTGCGGATCGCTGATTTCCTCGCCCATGAAGGAAGCGGCCTCGGGCCCCGTCCAGGCGAACGCGATCGTCGCCCAAAAAATCAGATCCGTCAGCTGCAGACTGGGAGCGAGACCCGCTCTGCTGAAGGCGGTTGCCGATCCGAATTTCAGCCACGTGGCCGCACCCAAGAACGCGAGAATCAGGCCGGCGAGCCCGCGTGAAATCGCGCCCACATTGCTCAGCCACTTCGCGATCGCCATCCCGCGGAGGTTCAGAAATGTCGCGAGCGCGAGTCCCCCGAGCGCAAACCCGATGAAGTACGCCGGCGAGGCGGCCGCCTGAGCGCTCGCGCGGGAGGAAAGGAACAGCGCATTGCCCGCCGCGAAGTACAGAAGGCCCGGGAAATACGGCAGATTGCTGGTCCAGTACGTCCAGCCGGCCATGAAGCCGACGCCGGGACCGAACGCGAGCTTGCTCCAGACGTAAAGACCGCCCTGCGCGGGGTAGCGGGAGGACAGAAACACGACGCATACCGAAAGCGGCAGGAACATCGCGAAGCCGCCCAATATCCAGACCAGCAGCGAGCTTTGGCCGGCGGCGGCGGCGGTGGCGATCCACTGGAAATTCGTTCCCGCAGTGACGAAGAACAGGACGACGTCGCGCAGGCCGAGCGATCTGCGCAGGCCCGCGACATTTCCCGGGCCCGGCGCCATCTCGCTCCGCCGAGTGCGGGAGCGACGCGGCAGCCTCACCCGCGCAGCCGTCGGCCGCCCGGCTCGAACGACGGCTTGACCCGGATGCAGGCCGCCCGGCGCGAGCTCACACGGACCCGCGCCGCGAGCGTGCCGTGTTCAAATCGGCGAGGTTGATGCTCTCGAGTTCCGGCAGCGCCATGATCACCTGCAGGGCCCAGCGCTCTCCTTCGGCCAGGTCCGCTGCGTACAGATCCCGGGCCAGCGGGCCGTCGCGGGCGACGATCGCGTCGCGGATCTTTCCCGGTCCCGTGCCCCAGAAGTTTGCAGCGTCATGGCGCGTCGTTCCGAGGAACAGAATGCGCAGCGAGAGGTTCTGCAAATGGCGAATCGTCCTCGCGAGCAAGGCGTTGCCGGTGGCTTCCGCGATCGCCAGATTGAAGTCGCGATTGGCGAGCAGGATGTAAATGATGGCGTCGTCATCGTCGGGCGACCATTGGGACTCGCAAACCTGCCGCAGCTGGTCGAGACGGGCCGGGTCCATGCCGCGCTCGGCCGCCAGTTCGGCGGCCGCAGGCTCGAGCAAATAGCGCATTTGATAAGTGTCGCGTACTGCGCGCAGCGTCAGCGGCGCAATGAATGTTCCGCGCTCCGTGGTTTTGTCGACGAGGCCCTCCTGCACCAGGCGAGGCAGCGCAGCACGGATCGCGGCCATCCCCAGGCCGTAGCGGGCCTCCAGTGACCGCTCGGAAGTCTTCTCCCCGGGCTTGAGCCGGAAGGTCAGGATGTCCAGGCGGATGAGCTCGTACGCCCGCTCGTTGAGGGGAAGCGATTCGGCACCCTCGAGACCCACCAACCCGTCGGTCACTCGCAGCTTGGTATGTGCAGCTGGCATACGGTCTTCCCTGCGTGCGCGAAGCGCCCCGATCCGGGAGTCTAGCAGCCCGGGAGGTCGTTTTGACATGTCAATCTCAACATATAGACATGGCAATTATGAACGGCTACAGTTTGGCTACAACCCAAAATAAGCATGCGCAGATCGTGGTCCTGGGGGGCGAATGGCTCAACGAACGCCAAGAGGATCGAGGGGTGAATTCAAATTCGACATTGTCTTGCGCCATCGCCGCCATTCTGAGCGGCTCCTCCGCCGGTTTGGTGCACGCGGCGGCGGCTGCCGGCGCTGACGCCGACGCTGATTCGAGCTCGCAGGCAATCCAGGAGATCGTCGTCACGGCGCAGCGGCGCACCGAGAACATGCAGGAGGTGCCGATCACGATCCAGGCGCTGACGGCTGAGACCTTGACCGAGCTGAACGCGTCCACCTTCGATGATTTCGTGAAATACCTGCCGAACGTCACGGCCTCCAACAACGGCCCCGGCCAAGAGAACATTTACATGCGCGGCCTGAGCGCCAACGGGGTGTCGGGCAACCAGGGGGCCGGCGCCGTCGGTCCGTTCCCGAACGTCGCCATCTATCTCGACGAGCAATCGGGGCAGGCGCCCGGCCGTAACCTCGATGTGTACGCCGCGGACCTGGAGCGAATCGAAGTGCTCGAAGGTCCCCAGGGCACTCTGTTCGGCGCCGGAGCCCAGGCAGGCGTGCTCCGATACATCACGAACAAGCCGAAACTCGATGTGACCGAGGGCAGCGTCGACGCCGGCTACGCGTACACGAGCCATGGCGATCCCAGCAGCAATGTCACCGCCGTGATCAATCTGCCGCTGCTCCCCGATACCTTGGCGGTCCGCGGGGTGATCTACAGCGACACGCGCGGCGGCTACATCAACAATGTGCCCGGCACGTTCGTCCGCAGCAGCACCGATCCCAGCATTCACTACGCCGGCTACACCAACAACATTCCGAGCTACACCTCCAAGCAGAGCAGCGTCAGCAACGCAGATCTCGTTGCCAATGCGATCAATCCGCTGACCTATCAGGGGCTGCGCGTATCGGCGCTCTACAAGTTCAACGACGATTGGAGCGCATTGCTCGCGCAGTCCTACCAGAACATGGACGCGCAGGGCGTTTTTTACGAGACGCCCTACTCCTCCGGCCCCGCGGCCGCGCCGCAGCCGGGCGGCCCGGTCTCGACGCCGCTGCCCGATCTGTCGGTACAGCTGTACAACCCCTCGTACGACAAGGACCGCTTCGAGAACACCGCGCTGACGATCGACGGCCATGTCGGCCCGCTGAAACTCATCTACGCGGGGAGCTATCTCGTTCGCAACATCGATCAGGTGCAGGACTACACGAACTATGCGCGCGGCGTCTACGCCGACTATTATCAATGCGTGCCGGCTGCCAACGGCAAGCCGGCGCAATGCTATTCCCCCAGCACCACCTGGAACGACATCGAGAAAGACACCCACGACAGCCAGGAGCTGCGCTTGAGCACGCCGGATGAGTGGCGGATCCGCGGCATCGGCGGGATCTTCTGGGAAGACCTCACGATCCACGAAGAGACGAATTTCGAGTACAAAACCGCGCCTGGTTTCGCGCCGCTCATTCCGCCGCCCGGAGCGACCTCGAACGACCCCAACGTGCGCAACGACAACACGGCGTTCTTCGAGGATGTCACCCGCGGCTACACGCAGAAAGCCGCATTCGGCTCCGCGGATTTTGACCTCATCCCGAGGCGGCTGACCCTCACGCTCGGAACCCGCTATTACAGGTTCGACAACACCGAGGTCGGAAGCGCGGTCAGCAGCTTCGGCTGCTACGTCGGCTATGTGACGACGACGCCGTGCACGACCTCGAGCGACTCGATCAATCTCAACGCCGAAGGTCTGCACAGCACCTACTCGGGATTCAAGAGCCGCGCCAACCTGAGCTTCAAGGCGACGGATGACGCCATGGTGTACTACACCTGGTCGCAGGGCTTTCGCCCGGGCGGATTCAACCGCAGCTCGAGCCTGCATTTGAACGGAACGTATCAGACGCCGCTTACATTTGCCCCCGATACGCTGACCAACAACGAGGTGGGGTGGAAGACCGAGTGGCTCGATCGCCGCATCCAGTTCAACGGCGCGCTCTACCAGGAGGACTGGAAGAACGTCCAGGTCTTCTTCTTCGATCCGCAAGGCGGTCTCGGCAATCTGGTCTTCACCACCAACGGGCCGAACTATCGGGTGAGAGGGGTGGAGACTCAATTCGTGGCCCGCGTGACGCGCGGACTGACGTTGTCCGGCGCCGCCTCCTGGAACAGCAGCAGCGAGACGAACTCTCCGTATCTGATCGGCGTGAACGGACAGCCGATCACGTCGATAAGAAATCCCTATGGCACTCCCGGCAGCCCGCTGTCGCAGTCTCCGCCCTTCCAGGCCAACCTTCGTGCGCGCTACGAGCTCACGCTGAACGACTATCGCGCGTTTTGCCAGCTCGGCGGCATACATCAGGCGCACTCGTATTCGTCGATCGGCTACATCGCGAATTACGACCTGCCGGCCTATACCACCTACGATGCATCGTTGGGGGTCGCGAAAGATGCCTGGACGGTACAGCTCTACGGTCAAAACATCACCGATGCCCGCTATGTGACCTACATCGGCGACGGCCAGTTCGTGCAGACGGATTTTGTCGGCCGGCCGCGCACGATGGGCCTCAAAGTCGGCTACAAGTTTTAAATCGGTCGTGGACCGCAGGCCTCATGGCACTCGCCGCCGGGCTCTGTGGCTCATCGGTGCCGTCGTGGCGCTCGCGGGCGTGGCCGTTTGGCGCATGCCCGAAGTCGCCGCGTGGCGCTGGCGCCTGAGATCGGGAAACCCGGCAATGGTTGCGGGTGCTCTCAGCCTCGCCAGGCCGCTGCGATGGTTCGATGACTACTATGCCGTGGCGGAGCTTGGCGACGGCGCCTGGGCGATTGGCGAGCCCCGCTACGGACAATGCAACTTCAGTTATCTGATCGTCGGCTCACAGCGCGCTCTGCTGTTCGATACGGGGCCGGGGATTCGCGACATCAGCAAAGTCGTCAAGACGCTGACGCCGCTCCCCATCCTCGCGCTGCCCTCCCATCTGCACTTCGACCATATTGGAAATCTCCGTCGCTTCGACGACGTCGCGCTGCCGGACCTGCCGGCCCTGCGGGCACAGATGCGCGATGGGCGATTCAGCCTCGGTTTTTATCAGTACCTGGGATTTGTCGAAGGGTTTGAGCGACCGACCTTTGCGGTGACCCGCTGGATTGCGCCGGGCTCGCAGATCGACCTCGGGGGGCATGCCCTGGAGCTGATCAGCGCACCGGGGCACACACCCGAATCGGTGGTACTCCTGGACCGCCGCGACAATCGACTCTTCGCGGGCGACTTCATCTACCCGAGTGAGATCTATGCCTTTCTCCCGGGCGCCAACCTCGCCGATTACGCGGCCAGTGCGCGGCGAGTTGCCGGGATTCTGAACGATGCGTCGACCGTGTACGGCGGGCACGGATGCGACCGGCTGCCCACCGTCGATCTGCCGGTACTGCACCGCACGGATGTGGTGGCCCTCGGGAAGGCGCTCGGCTTGGCCGCCGCGGGAGATTGGCGCGACGGCACCGGTTGGTATCCACGCGATATTCCGGTGAACCAGCGGATGACGCTGCTCGCAAAGTATCCTTGGATGCGGCCGTGAACACGAACCGGGCACCGGTCCGCAGCCGCTCGCACCGCCTCCGCATGAATGCACCGGCTCACCGACGCGGGCGAGTGCTGCGCTCAACCGGTTGCCGGGGAGGCGTGGTGTCGGCGGCGGCTTGCCTCACCTGGACTTGCGCACCTTGCGCTTGCCGGGAGTTCTGCCAATCGGCATCGGTTCGGCAAGCGCAAGAAATTGGCCGACCACCGCGGCAACTTCGATATGGCCCATCGTAACCCCCAATTCGGCCTCCCGGATGAGCAGCAGTCCCAGGCTGCTGGCGAACAGAGCGACAGCGGCCGGTGAGAACGCGCGTCCGGACGCGCCCCTTGCCATTGCTTCCTGCAGCGCGGCGATCTGGATACGTCGAGACTCCTCGATGAAAACCACGACCTCGGCACGAAGCTCCTCGATCCGGTTCGCGAGTGCCATGAACTCCAGAATCAACCTCGCATCCGCCGTGTGTATGCAAAAATGCCACAGCTCGTGCAGCGGACGCGGAGAGCTCAGCGCCTTGCTCAATCGCTCGAGATCGCGCTCCGCCAGGCGGCGGAAGGTGTGAACGATCAGATCGTCCATGGTCTTGAAGTAGTAGTAGATCAAGCGTTGCTTGATCCCCATGTGCTCGGCTATGCGACGCGAGGTCAAAGCGCCGTAGCCCTCTTCTTTGAGGATTTCTTCCGAACTGTCCAATATGGCGTTCCAGCTGGCGGAACCCGGAGTACCCATGCGTCGAGTTGGCTGCATACGTCGTCCGAAGGCATGAACGGGGTCAAATCAACTTGAACCTCGCCGGACCGACGGGTGCGCCGGCGATGGCCGATCGTCCGCGGTAAAGGGCTGATGCCCCGCTGAGCGGCTTGCCCTCCTTGAGACTGTCGCCGCCATCGGCGGGAACCACGTTGATGAAGAAGTCCCTCATATCGGATCCGCCGAAGCGTATTTGAGTCGTCGATCCGGGCGGGGTATCGACCGCGGGCAACGCGGTTCCAGCAGGTGTCGTTCGAACGATGACCCCGGGAGACCGGAATCCGGTGATCCAGATGTTGCCCTCGGCATCCATCGCCATCCCGTCGCAGTCCTCCTTATCCAGAAGCACCCGACGGTTGCTGAGCGACAGATCGTCCTCTACATCCCATGCCCACGCCGCCTTGAACGTGTCGCTGCAATAGAATCTTCGCCGTGTGGCATCGTAGATGATGCCGTTGGAGAAGTTGACGTCTTGCGCGAGTCGAATCACCTTGCGGTCGAGTGTCAGCCGATACAGCGCCGTCGGACGCGTTGGCTGGCCCTTCTCTACCATCTCGATGTCGTTGGTGCCGAAGAAGATGCCACCCGTTCCGTCCGGAACCAACTCGTTGATGCCATTGATGATCTTGCCGTCGATCTCGTGCAGCAGCCAACCCGACGCGCCCGTCTCCATGTTGTTCCACATGATGCCGCCGGGCCCGGATGACAGTACCGAGCCATCGGCATTCATGAGGCATCCACCAGTCCATTTGCGGCCCCGGTTGAAGGAACCGACCTTGCGGCCGTCCGCCGTGACCCCATGTACGCCGCCCGCAATCACATCGCTGTACCAAACGACGTTGCGCTCATGGTCCACCGCCAGACCCTCGAGGTAGACCCCCTCGGCAATCTTTTCGAACTGTCCGACATCGAGTCCGGCCATATCTCCCCCCAGGATGCGCCTGCACGACCCAGCGCCCATCGAGACCCCTCAAGCGTGCTCCCCCGCAGAGATCCTCAAGCGTGCTCACCCGCGTCGATCAGCAGAGTGCTCCCCGTCATGAAGATCGACATGTCGGAAGCGCAAAATAACACCACCCGGGCCACATCGTCGGGAACGCCGACACGACCCAAGCGGCTCGTGCTCAGACTCGGGATGGCCTTCAGCAAGTCGGGATCCTTGGCAATGGCAGCCGCGGTTCGTTCCGTCCGGGCATGACTTGGTGCGACCGCCAGCACGCGGATGCCGTTGGGCGCAAGCTCCAGCCCCATCTGACGCGTGATGCCACGAACTCCATGCTTGGAGGCCGAATAGGCGGCAAGCCCCGGCGCCACCCCGCTGAATCCCGCCAGCGACGCCACATTGACGATGACACCGCCGCGACCAGCCGCCATCATGCGGCGCGCCGCTTCGCGCGCGCCGACGAACAAGCCGCGGAGATTCACGGCCATCACCTGATCCCAGATCGCATCGGTCGTCTGAAGGATGGGAACGCTGGGGTAGATGCCGGCGTTGTTCACCCAGATGTCTATCGCGCCAAACGCTCCGACCGCTCGATCCGCAGCCGCGATGATGGTCCCGCTGTCGGCAACATCCATGAAGGCGGCGGTGACTCGCGCCTCATAGGAATCGGCGAATTCCGCCGCGGTGCTTTGCGCCTTATCCAGGTCCACGTCCGCGATCAGCACGCTTGCGCCGGCTTCCGCGAGACGGCGAGCAATGGCCCTGCCGAGACCTTGCGCTCCCCCCGTCACCACCGCACCGCGTCCGGCGAGCGAGATGATTTCGCTCATTGGCTTTCCGGACACGTCCGCTATCGCCATTGGCACAACCTCATTCGACTCGCAACCATCCGCTCCGACAGCTTCGCGACCTCGCTCTTCCGGCACAGCACTCCCGGCGAGCGGTGCCATTGTACACAACCTTTCATCCCCGCTAACATGTTGACGAACACCGCGGCCGGATCCGGGTCCTCCATCTCGTTGAGATGGCTGCACTGCTTCGCGCACGGATCCGGTGAACCGCGCTCGTGTCCTCTGCCGTCCAGGGCGGGGTCAGGCTTTCCGATCGATGCGCACCAGCTCGCCGTGCTAGTATAACGACGAGCAGCGCTGGATGCAGCGGGCGGGAGGTGCACGATGAGCGATGCGGGCGAACGCCTGAAGAACAAGGTCGCGATCATTACCGGGGCTGGACAAGGCATCGGCGAGGCGATCGCCAAGGCTTATGCAAGCGCGGGCGCGAAGGTGATCATTACCGGCCGGACCCTGAGCAAGCTCGAGGCTGTGGCGGGGCAGATCAAGGCCGCGGGCGGCGAGGTCCGCTGCCTCGACGCGCTCGCCGGCAATCGTGCGCATGCCGAGAAGACCGTGGGAACCGCAATCTCCGACTGGGGCCGGATCGACGTGCTGGTGAACAATGCCCATACCTTCACTGATTACATGGCCATCGACAATCCGAAGCTCGAGGACAACATCCGCATCGACATGGATTCCGCCTTCATCGGCTCGCTGCAGCTGATGCAGTGCTGCTTTCCTCACATGCGCGATGCCGGCGGTGGCTCGATCATCAATTTCGGATCCAGCTACGGGCTGCGCTGCGAGCCGGGGTTCCTCGCGTATGCGGCCAGCAAGGAAGCCATACGGACGTTGACCAGGACGGCGGCCAGGGAATGGGGCAAGCACAAGATCCGCGTCAACACCATCCTACCCTCCGCGATGTCACCCAAGGCGCGCTGGTATCTCGAGGAGAGCAAGACCTACGACCTCGAGCTGTCGAAAGTGGCACTCGGTTACTTCGGCTCTCCCGATGACGTTGCGCCGCTCGCGCTGTTCCTCGCCGCCGATGAGTCGCACTACCTCACCGGCCAGACAATCGGTGCCGATGGCGGCAGCACGATGCTGTAGACCTCGTTTCGGGCGCAGGGTCAACCAGGTCGCTGCGGCATGGGCTGCGGACCGAGCCGGCGCGTTTCAACTGAAGACATCGTCCTCGCGGTGCCCGAGGACGAGATCGAACCCGGTGAGATGGCGGCACTGCACCCGGACAGCGCTCCTCCCGGACTGGCCCGCAAGGCCAAGGATATCGCCTTCCCGCATGGACCTTGGGGCGCCGGCCTCACGCACTCTCCCCAGGGCGCGCTCGAGATCTCTGGCGCCGAATTCGATGGCGGCCACGCCGGGTCCGAACGTGTGCAGCTGTTCGGCAAGGTAGCCTTCGCGGGAGAGCGGCTGACAGTATTCGAGTTCGATGCCACCCAGCCCGATTCTGAACGCCTTCGCCAGCGGGCCAATGCGCGCACCGTAAGCGTTGCTGCGGCTGGCGGGCGCAAAGATCTTGGCCAGATTCCGGTAGGTTTCCTCGAGGTCCGCGACCACCAATCTCAGCCGCAGCAGCCTCAGTGTCCCGTCCCCCGTGGCCGGCCGCGGCTGCATGAAGCAGGGATATTGCACCGTTTGCCGGCTGAATCGCAGGAAATTGGGCTCCATGATCTCCAAGTCGAGTCCGATCAGGTCGCGTGAGCCGATGAAATAGAATTTGCGCCCATCGGCACCGGGCCGGGTATTGTCCGGGCCGTAATCCGCCAGGCTGGGAGCGGCGCAGCTCGGCCCTTGCAGGTGAGTTTGCGCGCCCAAGCGGGTCAGCAGATCATGGGCATGCGCGGCGTCGTCGACGAAGAAGTTGAGATTCGTCACACAGTTGCCGATGCGGTCCAAATAGGCCTGATGAATCGACTTCTGGCCGTTGTACAGGATCGAGGGCGAGGGTTCGTTCAACTGGAACAGCGCCTCACCACAATCCAGGTGGTCGACCCGGTAGCCTCCATCCGGGAACAGCTCACCGATTTCCCGGGCCAGTTGCTGCTCGATCGCGCCGGCCCCGAGAGCACTTTGCATGAAAGCTCGCGTCGCCTGAAGGTCGCGCACGCTCAGCTCGATCTGGCAGCAGCCGTAGAGAATCGATACGCTCACCATCCACCTCCGGCATGGCAAGCTAACATAACGACGAACATGGCGGCAATCGAAGCGGACGCGCCCAGAGAGACGCGCACGGAGCCGCCCGCTCCGACGTCATACGTGACCCGCGGCGGCGTTGCGTCGCCAATGCAGGTAAAGCGGCACGCCGAGCGCCGCCAGTGCGAGACCCGTGAGCGACTCGAGCGGCCGGGCGATGAGGGTGGAAATCACGAACGAGAGCGCGACGATCAAATAGATCATCGGCAGCCATGGATAGCCGAAGCAGCGATAGGGCCGCGCTCGATCGGGCTGCGTTCGGCGCAAGACCAGCACCGCACCCACGGTCATCGCATAGGTGAGCGTCATCATGAAGATGAAACACGTGTACAGCTGATCGTAACGGCTCGACAGGATCAGCACGCAGACCCACACGCCTTGCGCGATGAGACTCGTGCTCGGAGTCTTCCAGCGAGGATGGAGCCGCGTCATCGCGCGAAAAAAAGCGCCATCCTTCGCCATGGAGTAGTAAATGCGCGCCCCGCCGAGCGTCACCACCGAGGCGGAGCCGAAGGAAATGATCGCGATGAACAGCGCCAGCCATCGGCCGATGTCCGCCGAGAACATCGCTCTCATGGCCGCGGCGGCAGGCGTGGTCGAGTGGGCGAGATCGGACGGGGCGAGCGCGTACAGAAAGATCGCGTTCGCGAGCAGGTAGGTGACGATCACGAGCAGCACGCCGCCGATCAGCGCGAGCGGCAAGTTGCGTCTTGGATTCTTGATCTCGCCCCCCACCCAGGAGAGAAACTCCCAGCCGTCATAGCAATAAAAGAGCGGAATCATCGCGACGCCAATGCCCGCGGCCGAGACCGGCACGGCGCCGACCGACGCCCAATTGAAGTGCGACCAGGAGCCGGCTCCGAACAGGAAGCCGATCGCGACGATGGCAAGGACGGCGACCACGTAAGCGAGGGCGGTGAGGTTCTGGACCCACGCGGCGAGCTTGACGCTCATCAAGTTGACGGTGGTCAGGGCGATCACGGCCGCGACCGCTACCACGCTGCCCTGCTCCAGCCGAAACGGCACTCCGCGGATCGAGCCGGCGAGCAGCACGTGATCCGCGGCCAGCGCAGGTACGGCCTGACCCAGAAACAGCGCGACGGCGATGCCCATCGAGGCGAGCGCGGCGCTGTTGCCGGCCGTGAACAGTACCCAGCCATACAGAAACGCGGTGAATCCCCCGTAGGCCTCGCGCATGAACACGTACTGCCCTCCGGCCTCGGGAAACATGCCGCCGAGCTCGGCGCAGGCGAGCGCCGCCAGCAAGGTGATGGCGCCGGCGGCGATCCACAGCAGCATGGCCACGCCGGGATTCGGGACTGCGCGCAGCACGTCGGCCGGAATGATGAAAATCGAGGGACCGATCGTGCCGCTCACCACCAGCATGATCGAGTCGAACAGGGTCAGGCGCCTGACCAGGTGAGGCTGTGGCGGGCCTCCCCCGTCCTGTGCGGCCTCGGTTCTCATTCGGCGGATCGGGCCGCAGGCGTCAGAACTGCTTCTTGATGTCGATGCCGATGGTTCGCGGCTCGGTGATCATCCAGCGCGGCCGGCCCGGCAGCTCGCTGATCTCGGATTGCTCATCGCCCAGGTTGCCGCGCGTATCGCATAGATTCTTGACGAACAGGGAGGCTTCCCAGGACTCGTGTCTGCCCCCGACGAATAGATTGATGAGCGAATAGGAGCCCCGCTCGCGCTGGGCGAGGGTGGGATTGACCACGCTCACCGGATTGTTGTCGCTGATGCTCGAGCCCGTGAAGCTGTACTGCGCGCGCACGAATTCCTTACCGAAGCTCACGGGCCAGGAATAGTCGCCGAGAGTCGAGGCGGTCCAGCGCGGCACGCCGTTGAGCGGCGATCCCACGGGGAGCGGGGAGCCCGGCGGGGCGCTGGTGAGCGCCGCATCCTCGAAGCCGAGGCCCGCATTGACGTACAGCCCGGAAAGGGGATTGCCGTCGATTTCCAGCTCGCCGCCCCGGCTTCGCGCCGTCCCCAGATTTTCGGTGACGTGGAAAGAGCACCCGAGGAGGATCGATTGCTGGATATTCTTCCAATCGATCCAATAGGCCGCGAGCCGCGTATTGATGCGATGGTCGAGCCAGGAGTTCTTGGTGCCGAGCTCGTAGCTCCAGAGCGAGTCGCTCTTGTACGGCGTCTCCTCATCGGCGTACGGCGGCCCGCAGAAGGAAGGCAGAACCGAATTCGCCCCACCCAGCCGATAGCCCTTGGCCGCATTGGCGTAGATCATGTCGGACTCGTCGAACTTGTATTTCGCGGTGAAGCGCGGCGTGGTGGCGCGCTGACTGGTGCTCGCCGGACTGTAGGAGCTGCAGCCCGCGAGGCCCGCGGGCGGGGCGTCGCAGCCGACTCCTCCATTGATCCAGCCGGTGGCGATGTAGATATTGCTGTACTCGAGATGCGACTGGCGTACCCCGGCCGAGAGCTCGACGGTATCGAGGATATTGTACGTCAGGCTCCCAAAGCCGGCCGCTTCCTCGTTCATGCGCGGAATGTTCTCCGTGAAGGCGGGATTGCCGTATTGGTCGAAAGGCAGCACTTCCTCGGAGATGATCGACTGGCGCACCTTGCTGTAGTACGCGCCGGCGACCAGCTGCACCGGTCCCGGAAAGCTCGACTCGAAGCGCAGCTCATCGGTGAACTGGTTGGTGTTCACCCAGTTCGGCGACGGCGAAGGACAGTACACGCCCGCGACGCAAGTTCCCCCGATGGGCGGCCCGCCATAGCCGCCGATCGAGATGAGCTCGCTGCCGTCCTCGGTATCGCGGGAGTAGCGATGGAAGTAGGTCCCCGACTCGATGAACGAGCCGAACGGCGCGGCGAATTTTGCCGTGAGGTTCGCAAACGTCCAGATGTCCGCATCGCTTTCGCGGATGTCGAGCGGTCGCACTTGAGTGAGATTCTGGGTGTAGTAATCGGCGAGCGGGAAGCCGTTGTTGCTCTGGTCCTGGTGCATCACCATCGGGGTGACGGTGAGGGCATCGAGAAACGCCGGGCGATAGGTGAGCAGGATGGTCTCGCCGGCCTCGACGTCGTTGCCGAGATGGGTGACCGTTTGCCGCGGCTGGCTCGCCGGCACCGTCAAGGTGGGCCATGGGCCGCCGGAGTAGCTCGGCGGGGCGGCGGTCGTCGCAATGCCGTACTGGCCGGTGAACACGCCGGGATTGTACGTGCTGTAGCCGCTCAGCAAGAGCGCGAGCTGGTTGTCGAGAATGGGCAGGTTGTAACTCGCCGATGCCATGTACCCCGGACCGCCCTCGTGAATGACGTATCCCTGCGCCTCGGCGGAGCCGAAGCCGCTGGTGAGGTCGGGCTGGCGCGTGATCAGGCGCACGGTGCCTCCCATGGCCGAGGAGCCGAACAAGGTTCCCTGGGGTCCGCGCAGAACCTCGACCCGCTCCAGGTCGATGGCCCGCGGATCGATGGAAATCGGCAGCGGGGTGTCATTGATGTAGTAGCTGGTCGTGTTGGTGCCCGCAATGCCGCGGATGGTGATTTCCCGACCGTTCGTGATGCCGAAGGTGTTGCCGGTGCCGAAGGACAGGTTCGGCACCATGTGCGCATAGTCATCGAAGTTCACCGCATCGAATGCCGCGAGCGTGTTGCCGGAGATGGCCGTGACGCTCAGCGGGACGGACTGAATGCTCTCGGCGCGCCGCTCGGCGGTGACCACGATGGCGGACAAGCTATTCGGCTCATCCGAAGGCACGTCCGAGTCGGCAGCGCGCGCAGGTGTGGACGCCAGAGTCGACGTTAACAATAGCGCGGCGACGCCGGCGCGTGCCGCCGAGGCAGTGTTCTGCATCCCCTGATCTCCCTGCGGCCCTGGGTGGCCTTACCCGAAGTATTGTCATAAATTGCATCTTTGATCAAATATTTGATGTTAGATCTCGCCTGCCTGAGGTAAAATGCGCCCGGGATCGATAAGTTGGCTGGCATGTGGAACACCTGGACCGCGAGTTGAGCAGCCTTTCGGCGGGCGGCCTTTCCAAGGCGCATAGGGCCGCGACGGTCGCCGAGACCGATAACAGCCGCGCATATACCGCCTTGAAGCAGGCAGTGCTCGCCGGCACGTTCAAGCCCGGCGAGATCGTGACCTTGCGCTCGCTCGCCTCGCGGCTCGTCATCGGTGATACCCCGGCGCGAGAGGCGATCAAGCGCCTGATCTCGGAGGGCGCGTTCGAGGCGTTGCCCAATCGCTCGGCGCGCGTGCCGCTTCTGGACCGGCGCGAGATCCAGCAAGTCCTCGATCTGCGCATTCTGCTCGAGAGCAATGCCGCCGCGCTCGCCGCGCAGAACATCACGCTGCATCAGATCGAGCGCTTGCGCGGGATGCACGAGTCGATGGGCGCAGCGGTGAGCGCGAACGACAGTCAGGCGTACGGCGAGCTCAACATGGCGTTTCATTTCGAGATGTATCGGATCGCGGACAACCGAATGCTCGCGCATTTGATCGAGGCGCTGTGGCTGCGCATGGCGCCGTTCGTCTCGCGCACGCGCTCGCTCATCACCACTGATCCGGTGCGGGCGTGGCGCGTCGCCTGCGGCCAGCACGAAGCGATGCTGGTGGCTTTGCAGAGTCGCGACGCCGAAGCGGCTCGAGCCGCCATGCGCGCGGATTTATCCGCGCTGAGTAAAATCGATGGCTACTGGGAAGGTGTCGAAGACTCCAGTCCGTGAGCCACGGCGAGCGAGAACCTCATGCGGCGAAGCGATAAGGTCATCATCACCTGCGCGATCACGGGCGGCATTCATACGCCCTCGATGTCGCCGTATCTGCCGATCACGCCGGCCCAGATCGCCGCCGAATCGGTGGCCGCCGCGCAGGCGGGCGCCGCGATGATTCATCTGCACGCTCGCGACCCGCAGACGGGCAAGCCCGATCAGACTCCGGAGCGCTTCCTGGAGTTTCTGCCGCAGATCAAGCGCGACACCGACGCCATCATCAACATAACCACCGGCGGGGGCCTCGGCATGTCGCTGGACCAGCGCCTCGCACCGGCCTTGAGAGTCGCGCCGGAAGTGGCATCGATGAACATGGGCTCGTTCAACTTCAACATCTCGGCCGCCGCGGAGAAGCGCACCGACTGGCGCTTCGACTGGGAGCGGCCGTATCTCGAGGCCAGCAGGGATCTCATCCTGTCGAATACCTTCACCCAGATCGAGCGCGGCATGCGCGAGCTGGGCGAGCTGGGGACGCGTTTTGAGTTCGAGTGCTACGACGTCGGGCACCTATACAATCTGGCACACTTTGCCGACCGCGGCCTGGTGAAGCCGCCGTTCTTCGTTCAATGCATTTTCGGCATCACCGGCGGAATCGGCGCGGATCCCGAGAACCTCTTGCACATGCGGGCCACGTGCGATCGGCTCTTTGGCGACGATTATCATCTCTCGGTGCTCGCCGCCGGCCGTCACCAGCTGCCTTTCGTCACCTTGAGCGCAATCCTCGGCGGCAACGTGCGCGTGGGGCTCGAGGACAGCCTGTACGCCGGCAAGGGCAAGCTCGCCACCTCGAACGCCGAGCAGGTCGCGAAGATCCGCCGCATCCTCGAGGAGTTGAGCCTCGAGATCGCAACCCCGGCACAGGCGCGTGCGATGCTGGGGACCAAGGGTCGTAACAACGTGAGATTCTGATCGCGAAGGCCGCCTCGGGCTTCAGATCGAGCGCGCGATCGCCGCCGTTCTCTCGAGCGCTGCCCACAAGGCCGCAATGGCAAAATCAATGGCCGCACGGTCGTGCGCCGTCGAAACCGCGAGAATTCCGCCCGGACCGAACAGTACGCCCTCGTTTGCGCAGGCGAGCTGAAAGAGCGATGCCAGCCCGAGCGCGGAAGGGTCATCCTCGTGACGCTTCGGATCGGCGGCAAAGGAGATCCCGACGACGGAGCCGACGCCGCTCACCAGAAGCTCGATGCCGAGCTCCCGCGCGCGCCGCCCGATGGCCTCGCGCACGCGCTCGCACGCGGCGTCCATCTCGGTGATCGCGGATCGCGTCAAGCCGCGCAGGGTCGCCAGGCCCGCGGCGCAGCCCAGGAGGTTGCCGTTGAAGGAGCCGCCGTGAAACAGCGCTCCCGGGCGCGTGGGGTCGAAGATCTTCATGAGCCCGCGCGCGCCGCCGAACGCCCCGAGCGGCGTGCCGCCGCCGAGGAATTTTCCGAGGACGATGAGGTCGGGCTTGAGGTCGAATTTCTCGCACGAACCGCCCGCCGCGAGTCGCAGCATCAGGCAGTCGTCCAGAATCGAAAGCGCGCCATAGCGGCGGGCCAGCGCCTCGACGCCTTGCAGAAATCCCGGCTCCGGCGCCACCACCCGGCCCGTCACCAGCACGGGCTCGATGACCACGGCGGCGACGTCGCGCCCATGCTTGGACATCACCCGCTCGAAGCTTTGCGGGTCGTTGAAGGTGGCGATCAATGCGCGGCCGCTCAAGCTCCCTTGACCGTAAAGACCCGCCTCCAGATCCGGATAGGAGCCGTGATACGCGCCCACCGCCTTTACCAGGTAGGGGCGGCCGGTGAGGTGCCGTGCCGCCTTCACCGCGAGCATGCCCGCCTCGGAGCCCGAATTGGTGAAGCGCAGCTGCTCCATCGCCGGCAATCGATCGCTCAGCAGTTGCGCGAAGGTGATCTGCTCGCGCGATGCCCCCGACCAGGCCATGCCGCGCTCGAGGGTCGAGACGATCGCTTCGCGCACCGGCGCGTAGCCGTGGCCATGGATCAAGCTCAGGCCGTTGCAGAACAGATCCAGGTAGCGGCGCTCATCGACGTCCCACACCCAGGGACCCTCGCCGCGCTCGATGACCAGCGGATAGGGCGGGTGAAAGCTCGTGGTGCGTGTATTGCCTCCGGGCATCACGCGGGCGGCCTCGCCCATGAGCGCTGCCGAGCGGGGCGTTCGGCTTCGATAAAGTTCCTCGATGGTTGTGCGCATGGACGTACATTCGCCGCCACTTGCAATGGCAGGCTCAGATCGGGGACTTCGCGCTACCCCTGTGGCCGGACCACGGCTACCGCATCGACTTCGAGCTTCGCGCCGAGCAATAAATCGGCGACCCCGACCGTGGCGCTTGCCGGCCAGTCTTGCGCAAAGATCTCGCCGCGAACCTTCGCGTAGGTCGGATAATCGGCGAGATCTTTCACGTAGGCGGTGATGCGCACGACGTCCTTGAAATCGGCGCCCGCGCGCTGCAGGGCATATCGAATGTTCGCGAAGCACTGCCGGGCTTCGGCCTCGAACCCTCCCGTCACGATGGCTCCCGACGCATCGCGTCCAACCTCTCCGGATACGAACACCAGGGACTGGGCGCCCAGGGGTACCACCACCGCGGCGCTGAAGCCTCGATCTCGCTCGTTATGAATCCGACGAAGCGGTGCGTCCTTTCCCACAAGTCCCCCAGTCCAGCATCTGACGGCTTTATATCAAACTATCTATATACGATCAATAATTTGGTTTATGATCATAAAACCTCCCGGCTCACCGCTCGCTCTTCCCGAGCGCCGCGGCAAAGGCGGCGGCGATGATCTCGGCGTCATCGATTCGCAAGCAGGTCGGCACGAGCACGAGCGTACCGGCATCGGCGTTGGTGGCATCGACATGGATCGACGGGGTTGCGGCTCGAAGCCTCGCCGCCAGCGCGGCGGCGCCCGGCGCGATATCCACTGCGACGAGCGGCATGTCGGCGTGCGCCGCATCGGCGATCGTCCGCACCTTGAGCCCGGGGACTTCCCCGAGGGCATCGCAGAGCGCGCCCGCGACCGCCGCGAAGCGACGGTTGCGCTCGATATCGCCTTCCTGCGTGAAGCGCAGCAGCGCGCTGAGCAATCCGACGATCTGCTCTTTGCCCACCTTGCACGAGCGAGCAATGCCATGGCGCGGCACGCCGGGAAACTCGCGCTTGTCGATCAGCACCGCGGGCGGCTCCCAGTCCGCATACAGGTAATCGAGATCGAGCTGCTGCAACAAGGCGGATGCCACCAGATGCCGTCGCCCGCAGAGAATGCCCGAGGCCGACGGACCACCGACACCCTTGCCGCCGCTGAATACGACGAGGTCCGCGCCCGCCTCGATGAAGCGGCGCAAGTTGCTCGCGGGCGGCAGCTCCGCGGCCGCATCGACCAGCACCGGAACGCCCCCGGCATGCGCGACGCGCACCACCTCCTCGAGCGCAGGGCGCGAATCGGCGCGGGCGAGATACAAGATGCCCGCAGTGCGCTCGCCGATCGCGCTCGCGATCTCCCAGGCCTCGGTGTCGCGCACGCCGCAGGCGGTCAAGCGGTCGGGAAGTCCCACCTCCACCAGCCTTGCGCCGGCGGCGCGCACGCCGTGATCGTAGGAGTTGCGATGGCTGCGCGCGACGATGAATTCGTTGCGCATCCCCTCCGTATCGGGAAGCCGCGCCATCTTGATCGGGTCGAAACCGGCCAGGCAGGCGGCGGTACCGGCGAGCAGTCCGGCCATCGCGCCCGCGGTGACGACGCCTGCCTCGGCGCCCGTGCACTGCGCGATGATCTGCGAAGCACCCGCCTGAAGCTGCGCCATATCGACGCTCAGCTGTGCCGCCGCGCCCATCGCCGCAATCACCTGCGAATCGAGCGCACTTGCACCCAGGCGGGTCACGGTGCCCGTGGCGTTGATCACCCGGCTCAACTGCAATCGCCCGATTATGTCTGTCGCCATTGACCCCTCTGGTGTTGCGCTGCCAGACTCTATCGTACGCAACTTGCAGATCAAACCGCATGCCCACCGATGATCCAGAGCGCGCAGCCTTTCGCGCGCTGTCGGACGCCAGCGCGAACGATTGGAAGATCATCGAGCGCGCGGAGCGCGCGCACCGCCGCAATCACGGGCCGGGACGAGGACTCCTTGCCATGCTGAAGTGCACCGAGAGCGGCGCCCCCATCGGTGCGCCCGTCAACCTCTATGCGCATTGCCTGCAAACCGCGACGCGCGTGCTCGAGGCGGGCGAGGACGATGAGCTCGTGGTGGTCGCCCTATTCCATGATCTGCCCGAGGCATTCAGCGACAATCATCACGGGCTGCTCGCCGCGCAAATGCTCGCGCCATGGCTGTCCGAACGGCGCAGCTGGCTGCTCACGCATCACGTCGAGTTTCAGGCCTACCATTTCGCCAACCACCCCACCCGCGACCGCAACGAGCGCGATCGCTATGCCGGTCATCGGTATTTCGAGGAGACGGCAGATTTTTGCGCTCGCTACGATCAGAACTCGTTCGATGCGGATTATCCGAGCGCGCCGATCGAGCTCTTCGAGCCCATCGTGCGCCGCTTCTTCCAGGGCCCTGCGCCTGCCTCGGTGCGCCTTGCGGATTGAGGCTGCACTTGCACGCCCAGCCCGCACCGCAACGTCGGTTACCACGAGGAAATCACCACCCATGAGAAATGCTTACCTCCAGGTCGCCCTGTTGACGTTCGCCTGCTGTCCAGCGGTGCGCGGTGATGCCCGAGCGCCGCTCCCGCCGGAAGCGGATCGGCAGCTCGCCCGCTCGGTGCTGAAGGAATTGGTGGAAATCGACACGACCCACAAGTTCGGGTCGACCCAGGCCGCAAAGGCCATTCAGAGCCGGCTGCAGAGCGCCGGATTCGGGGCGGATGAGCTGGCGCTGATAGCTCCGCCGGATCATCCCACGAAGGGCAGCCTCGTGGTCCGCTATCGGGGCCGCAGACCGGGACGGGCCGTGTTGTTCATGGGCCACCTCGATGTCGTCGAGGCCAAACCCGAGGATTGGTCGGTGGCGCCGTTCAAGCTCACGGAGAAGGACGGGTGGTTCTACGGACGCGGCTCGATCGACATGAAAGATGGCGATGCGGCACTCGTTGAATCCTTGATCCGCCTCAAGCGCGAGAGCTACGTCCCCGAGCACGATCTGATCTTTGCCTTCACCGCGGACGAGGAAGCGGGCGGCGACTCGAATGGGCCGGCCTATCTGCTCAAGGCGCATCGCGACCTGATCGACGCACAGCTCGCCATCAACCTCGACGGCGGCGGAGGCGACCTCAAGGACGGCAAGCGGCTTTTCTTCGAGATCGGCACGAGCGAGAAAACCTATGTGACGTACACGATCGAGGCGACGGGCCCGGGCGGTCACGGCTCGCTGCCGGGACCGAACAATCCCATTTACCGGCTGGCGGACGGCCTCGGCCGCCTCGAGAAATACAAGTATCCGATCATGCTCACGGCGACCACGCGGGCATACTTCGAGAGCTTGGCCACGCTCGAGCCCGGCCCATCGAGCGCGGACATGCGCGCGGTTGCCCGAACCCCGCCCGACCTGGCGGCCGCGGAACGGTTGAGCGAGAACGTGCGCAACAACGCGGAGCTGCGCACCACCTGTGTCGCGACCCTGATTTCCGGCGGTCACGCGGAGAATGCCCTTCCTCAGCGGGCGCGAGCGACCATCCAATGCCGGATGATGCCGGGCGATACGGAGCAGAATGTCGAGCGTCGGCTGATCGATGCGCTCAAAGACCCCGACATCCGCGTGACCCTGGATGCCCCCCCGATCGTCAGCCCGGAATCGCCGCCGACGCCCTGGATCATGGCGAAGGTGGCGGGCGTCGCGCATTCGATGTGGCCCGGCGTGCCGCTGGTGCCCACCATGGCAACCGGATTCAGCGACGACCGCCAGACGCGCAATGCCGGCATCCCCAGCTATGATGTGAGCGGTGTGTGGATCGATGTGAATGAGAATCGGGCGCACGGTCGCGACGAGCGCGTGGGCATGCAGGCGTTCGACGAGAGCGTCGAGTTCACTTATCGCCTCATCAAGGCGATGGGACGCTCGAGCTAGCGGCGCTTCGGGGATGGCGGCCGGCGGGCATTGGACATGGGAAGCCTTCGGCGCCTGACTGTCGGGCCGTTGGTCGCCGCCGCAATGGCCGCGATTCTGGGCAATTCGGCTGATGCCGCTCCGAGTCGCGAGGTCCTGCCCGACACTGTAACGCCGACGCACTACGATCTGCTGCTGTCTCCGAACGCTGAAGCCCTGACCTTTCGCGCGACGGTGGCGATCAGCGTGGACGTCAAATCCTCCGTTCGCGACATCGTGCTCAATGCCGATGGTCTGCATTTTGACCGTGTGAGGATCGATGGCGGGAGCGCGGCGACGGTCGAAGTGGATCGCAGACTCGCTCGGGCGACCCTGCATGCGGACCGGCTCATCGATTCGGGCCGGCATGTCGTATCGAACCCCACCACCATCGCCAACGCCGCCGCGCAGGCCTGGCAACTGCCGATCACGGTCAAAAGCCTGACGACCGGCGAGCTGCAGACCAAGATACTCGGCGCACCAACCCGCTTCGCTCTCCCTTCGCCGGTGCTGGTAAACGCCGGACAAACCACCTACGCCCGGGTGCTCTATTCCAACGACGAGATTCGTGCGCTCATCGGACGCATGGCTTCGCTGTCGCCCGCGGATCAATTGGGCCTGCTGAACGATACGCTGGCGCTTGGGCTCGCGGGCTACACTCGAGCGAGCGATGCGTTGGCGATGGTGAGGAGCTTGCCGGTGGATGCGGATCCGATCGTCTGGCAAGGGGCGATATCGGTTCTCCAAAGTCTCGACGAGCATTTCGCGGCGCGGCCCGGCAAGGTCGCCTACCGGCGCTTCGCTCTCGGGGTGCTTCATCCGCTGGCGCAGCGGCTGGGCTATACGGCCAGGCCGGGTGAGAGTGGCAACGTCGAGATCCTTCGTACATCCCTGGAGCGGGCTCAGGGCGTATTCGGCGATCGCGCCGTCATCCGCTGGGCGAAACGAACCCTGGCGGGCCACGGCGCCTCGGCTGCCGATCATCGCACGGCCCTCAGGGTGGTGGCCGGTCAGGCCGACGCCACGACTTTCAACTCCTTGCTGGCGCAGGCCAAGGGCATGCAGGATCCCCTCGACAAGCAACATTTGTATGAGGCGTTGGCGGGAGTGCAGGACCCGGCGCTCGCTCGACGCATGCTGGAGATTGCCTTTGGTGATGGACCACCGGCGGGAACCGGGCCTTCCCTCGCGTTATCCCTGGCCAACCATCATCCGGATCTCATCTGGGATCTCGCTTTGCCGCATCTGCAAGATCCCAAGCTCCCGCTCCAGAACGACACTCGCTGGAGACTTGCAATCTAGATCGCCGGCAAATCGGCGCTGCCCGAGCGCGAGACCGCACTGCGGGCGTACGAAGCCGCCCACGTCCCCGAGAGCGCGCGGCGACCCTTTGCGGGCGCCCTCGCCTCCATTCGACAAAATCGACGCATTGCACAGCACGCCGTGCCCGAGATAGCGCACTGGATTTCGACGCAATCGCACAATTAGGCGGGCACGGGATTGCCGTTCTCGCGCACGGCTTGATGACTTGGCCGCGTCGGACCAATATGTAGGGGAGTCGTCGCTGTCGGCACCTCGCATGCCCTCAATTGGCGCGAGCCGCAGGGCGACGGCTGTTACCTGGCACGACGTCACGGGTGATCCGCAATGCGCTTTGAGCGGTCAGTGCAATCGATCGACACGCCTTTGCTGCACATCAGCTGCGAGCTCTCCGGGCCGCCCGACGGCCGTCCCGTCATCCTGCTGCACGGCTGGCCGGACGATGTCAGGACTTGGGATGCGATATTGCCGGCTCTGCACGCAGCGGGCATGCGCACCGTGGTCCCCTATCTGCGCGGCTGCGGCGGCACGCGCTATCGCGATCAAAGCAGACAGCGCGGCGGGGAGCTCGTCGGGCTGGGTCAGGATGTGATCGACCTGGCAAACGCCCTGCGATTATCGACGTTTTCCCTGATCGGCCATGATTGGGGCGCCCGCGCCGCCTACATTGCCGCGTGTTTGCTCGGCAGCGAGCGCATCACCCACTGCGCCGCGCTGTCCGTTGGCTGGGGCACGAATGACCCGCGCCAGACGCTGCCGCTGCGCCAGGCGCAGAACTATTGGTACCATTGGTACATGGCGCTCGACCGCGGCGCGGATCTGGTGCGCAACGATCGGCGAAATTTCACCCGCTACATCTGGTCGATCTGGAATCCCGACTGGAAGATCTCCGATGAAGAGTTCGAGCGGACCGCCGCCTCATTTGACAACCCCGACTGGGCGGATGTCGTGCTGCACTCGTATCGCGTGCGCTGGGGGCTGGCACAATCCGACTCCGCACTCGCGCGCAGCGAGGCTCATATTCGTGAGCATCCGCATATCGAGGTCCCGACGCTCGTGATTCATGGCGGCGCGGATCCCTGCAACGATCCGTCGACTTCTGAGGGGAAGGAGGCTCTCTTCAAGGGGCCTTATGAGCGGATCGTACTCGACGGCGTTGGTCATTTTCCACAGCGTCAGGCGCCGCAGGCGGTTGCCGACAATCTGGTCGGATTTCTTGCCCGCCCGCGCATCGATCCGCGGTGATCGCTCCTCACGTCGGCCGGATCGCCGCGCTCTGCCAGGCCATTCAACCGACGCGCCATGTCGAACTGGGCGCTCGTCCTTCGTCGTAGCCTTTATGAAACCGCAATTGCACAGTCCTCGATCGAAGTCATGGAAGTCCGGGCGATCGGGCCGCACCGGCAGTAGCGCTCGATACGTTTGCGGGACTCATCCGCACCGCACATCGTTCAGACCCGAGCAAATTTTCCGTAGAGGAAACGCCATATGATCACGATCTCCGCATTCAAGTGGGTTCCGCAGTTCGCCCAGGGCCAAGTGCGCGACTTGCGCGCACGTTGGGCGCTGGAGGAAGCAGGGCTGCCCTACCAGACTCGCCTGCTCGCGCAGGGAGATCAGGACAAGCCGGAATATCGTGCCCGGCAACCCTTCGGCCAGGTGCCGATCCTCGAGGAGGACGGCCTCGTGCTCTTCGAGTCCGGAGCAATCGTGCTGCATATTGGCGAGCGCAGCGAGGCGCTGCTGCCGAAGGAATCCGGTGCGCGTGCGCGCGCGATCCAGTGGCTGATAGCGGCGCTCAATTCGATTGAGCCGTGCATGATGAATGTCGCGGCGATCGATCTGTTTTATGCGCATGAGGAGTGGGCGAGACTGCGACGCCCCGGCGCGGTGGAGTTCGTGCAGAAGCGCCTGTCGAGCCTCTCCAAGTCGCTGGGGGACAAGTCTTTTCTCGACGGCGATCGCTTTACGGCCGGCGACCTCATGATGGCGACGGTGCTGCGCATCTTGAAGCACACCGACATCGTCGCTGGCGACCGGCGTCTGGCAGCATACATGGAGCGCTGCACCGGCCGACCCGCTTTTGAGCGCGCCCTCGATGCGCAGCTTGGTGATTTCGAGAAAGCCGCATGACAAAGACCCGGGCGGGGCCACATGCGGCTCGGGTACCATTTAGCTCCGCGGGATTCTCCCGCTCCGATGGGAGCAAGCGAGTGCGCTGGATGGGTTTTATCTGCGTCGCGCTTTTTGCCGCACCATTTGCGGCGCACGCGCAGTCCGTTCCGGCGCCGATCTTCACGGATCCGCCTGCCGATGCGGCACACCCGGCGGCGATGACGGTGCTGCACATTCCCTCTGGCGGCGTCCACATCAATGGCCTTCTGTATTCCCCGGCGGGCGCGGGGCCGCATCCGACTCTGGTCATCTGTCATGGGTTGCCCGGGAACGAGAAAAATCTCGATCTGGCGCAGGCGGTTCGACGGGCGGGATGGAACGCCGTCACCTTCAACTATCGGGGCTCGTGGGGCAGTCCCGGCGTGTTTCGATTCGGGCAGAACGTGAACGATGCGCAGGCGGTGCTCGGGTATCTGCGCGATCCCGGGAATGCGACCGCGCTCGGCGTCGATGCGAAGCGCCTGGCGATCGCGGGGCACAGCATGGGGGGATGGGTGACGGCGCTCACCGCAGCGCGCGATCACGGCCTGGTGGGCGCCGTGCTGATCTCGGCGGCCGACATGGGCCGCCTCGGTGGCATGCCGCACGATAAGCTGGTCGCGCTGATGGCGGATAATATGGAGGCGCTCGCCGGCGTGACAGCCGAGAGCATGGCGAACGAGGTGCAAATCCACGCGAAGCAATTCCGGATGCAGAATGCCGCCGCGGGGCTCGCCAAAATCCCTCTACTGGTGCTCACGGCGGACGATGGCCTCGCGCCTCATGCCGCCTCGCTCGTCGAGGCGATCAGAGCGGACGGGGGCACGCAAGTAACCACGTATCACGTCGCCACGGACCATGGCTGGTCCGACCATCGCATTGCGCTCGAGTCCATGGTCATTACTTGGCTCGGCGGGTTGAAATGAGTCCCCTGAGCTTGCGGCTACCCCCCTCGTCTTCGTCGTTGGCGCGCCCCAACGTCGGGAACAGCCGCTGCCAATTCGATCGCGCGGACCGTGCCGCTCTCGCGTCGAGCCCCTCAATCCGCCGCTGGCTTGCCGCCCTCCGGCAGTGACAGTGGCAGGCCAAAGGCAGCAAACAGCCCCGGCTGAATGAACAGCGTGAGCGTCGATATCGCGTCTTGCTCGAGGCTCAGCACGTGGATCGAGTGGGCGTGCCAATGGTGGTCGGCGGGGGAGAATTCGTAGACGGCGAACGCCGGTTGATCGTTTGCCGCAGTCGCTATGAGCTTCAGGCCGCCGCATACCTTCCAGGCGATCGCGAAGAATGAGCGGATCGCTTCGCGTCCTGCAAACCACTGCAGCCAGGGCGGCATGACGGCGGTGGCATCCTCTCTGAGCAAGGCGACGAATCCGTCGAGATCGTGGCTCTCCCAGGCTTGCAGATAGCGGCCGATGAGGGCCTGCTGCGCAGGGTCCGGCCGTTGTGGCGCCAGCGGGCGATGCTGGGAATGGCGCCGGCCGAGGGTTTCGCGCGCCCGCTGCAGGGCGCTGTTGATCGAGGCGGTGGAGCCTCCGAGGAGCGTGGCGGCCTCGGCTGCGGCCCAGCCGAGCACGTCGCAGAGCAGCAGCGCTGCACGCTGGCGCGGCGCAAGCCCTTGGATGGCGGCCACGAAGGCGAGCTGCACGGCCTCGCGGGTGCTGTAGCGCGCCTCGGGGTTCGGCGCTTCGTCCGCAATTCCGGTGAGGGTTGAATCCGGAAGCGGCTCGAGCCAGGCGATGTCCTGGGCCGGGGCACCGGGCGGCAGCACGGGCTGGGCGGCCGGGCCGAGCTGATCCGGCAGCAGGCGCTGCGCGCTCTTGCGGCTCTCGAGTGCGTTGAGGCACGCATTCGTGGCGATGCGGTAGAGCCAGGCGCGCATCGAGGTTCCGTGCTCGAACGTGTCGAAGCTGCGCCAGGCACGGAGGAATGTTTCCTGCACCAGGTCCTCGGCCTCGTGTATCGAGCCGAGCATGCGGTAGCAGTGAACTTTGAGCTCGCGACGCGAAGGTTCGGCGAGCCGCTCGAAGGTCTGCTGGCTGCGCGCTCCGGGCGCCTCGTGAGATGAGCGTTCGGTCGGTGTCATGCGATCGATCCTATACTTCGGGTCATCGTTTTCAAGCCTCGAGGGGTGATCAGCGCAGTCATCAAGGCACCGCCTGAAGCCCCTTCCCGGACACGATGAACGCCTTGCCCTTGGCGCGGTCGGGGTTCGCCGCGAGCTCGACGACCGCGGCCGCGACATCGGTCGATTTCGGCGGCGCCTCCATGCTGCTGATGAAATCCGCCGCGCTGATATCGAGATAGCGGGAATAGCCGGCTACCGCGTGCTGGCCGAGCTCGGTGTCGGGCATGATGCGGGGTGCGAGCGCGGTGAAGCGCAGGCCGAGGCCGAGACGATCGGATTCTTTCTGCGCGTAGTTCGCGATGAAGATCTGGGTGCGCTTGGCGCCGGCGTAGCCTCCTGAAATTGGCGAGCCGGCGAGTGCGGCGCCGCTCGCGATCAGTATGACCGTCGCGCCCTTGGCGAGCGGTCGCGTGAGTGCCGCCTTCACGAAGTGAAAGGCGATCTTGACGTCGCTCTCCCAGTTCGCCGCGAACTCTCCCCAGGTGAGCTCGTGGAGCGGCGCGGCGGCGGGAAATGCGCCTGCGCCGATGACGAGCGTGTCCGGCAGAAGGACGTCGAAGACGCGCGCCGGCGCGTCCTCGCGCGTCGCATCGAGGGCGAGAACCTCCGTGCCGGGCCACTCTTCAGCCAGTCGGCGCAGCGGCTCGTCGTGCCGCGCAACGGCGAGCACGCGCGCGGCGTTGCCGTGGAGCGCTTCGACGATGCGGCGCCCGACTCCGCGGCTGGCGCCGATGACGGCCACGTTCTTGTCCGTGAGGGAAAGCATCAGCGCGTCTCCAGGGCTTTGACGGGGTCGCCCTTGCCGGTGGTGATGAGCGCCTGGAGGCTCTCTTCGACGTAGAAGCGCCAGGCACCGCAACACTTGCCATAGCATTCGATCCCCGGCGAGAGGCCGACGTGAGTGAAGTGAAGCTGCGTCTTGCCGCCCTTCTTCGTGATCTCGAAGACGACATCGGTGCCGTTCCATTCGGACTTGTCCGCGACGAAATGGATCTCGCTATCCACGATGTGCCAGACGACTTTGCTGCCCGACACGAGCTCGATGATCTTCTGGGTGCTGCGATGCAGGTCGCGGTAGTGATACTTGAATTGCGCACCCAGCGCATCGGTGCGACCTTCGATCTCCTCGGACCACCAGCCGCGAACGTTGGTGACCGCGGCGAATACCTCTTCTGGAGATTGATCGACCGTCAGGGTGATCGTGTAATCCTTGCTCGTCATGATCTGCACTCCTTTCGTTCAGGGTGTTTACTGATTTCGCGGAGAGGTGCGGTACAGCCACAGCAGTGCGGCGATGAGCGATCCGCCGGGCATCACCAGCTCGATCGCGAGATAGGGACCCAGGGTGCGGGCGACAGCGGTGATTTTCTGGATGACAGGCTTCATGGCGCTTACTCCGGCAGGGCTCCGTGACTCTCGGATTCGAGCTCCTCTATCCGTAGAACCGGAGGGGCCATGGAAAATCATCGGTGGCGAACGGCTTTTTTCAGGCCGCCGCGGCGCGCGCAGCGTCGAGGCGGCGCATTTCTACGCGAGGTACGAGAGCGGGAGGGTTGCGTCTCGTCCAGAGGGGTCCAATGAAACAATCACTTAGCTCATGTAGCGCGGGTGGCACGGGTCGGGGTATCGTTGG
>DATJSL010000030.1:0-160024 GCA_035504115.1 Steroidobacteraceae bacterium
AGGCCAGGTTGGGCTAGGCCGACACCAGCTCGAGGTTGGCGTACGACACCATGAGCCACTTGGTGCCCTGCCGCTCGAAGTTCACCTGGATGCGCGCTTGCGGGCCGTTGCCCTCGAAATTGAGCACGACCCCGTCGCCGAACTTGGCGTGCCGGACACGGGCCCCGAGGCGCATGCCGGTGGCCGGCGTCTCCTCGATCCTCTCGCGCCGCACGAAGATCGGACGCGACACCTTGAGCCGCGGCCGGACTTCCTCGACCAGCTCCGCCGGCAGCTCGTGGATGAAGCGCGAGGGCTGGCCATACTGATCCACCCCATAGAGCCTGCGCTGCTCGGCATAGGTGATGTACAGATGGCGCATGGCGCGCGTCGCGCCCACGTAGCACAAGCGCCGTTCCTCCTCGAGCGCCGCGGCATCCGAGGCCGATCGCTGATGCGGAAACAGGCCGTCCTCCATGCCCGCGAGAAACACCACCGGGAACTCCAGGCCCTTGGCCGAGTGCAGCGTCATCATCTGAACGCAGTCGGCATACGGGTCGGCCTGCCCTTCGCCCGACTCGAGCACCGCATGCGCCAGGAACGACTCGAGCGGCTGCATGTCGGTCTCGCCTTCGGGGGAGAAGCCGCGGGCTGCGCTGACCAGCTCGAGCAGGTTCTCGACGCGCCCTTCCCCGCGCTCGCCTTTCTCTTTCTTGTAGTGCTCGATGAGCCCGCTCGATTGCACCACGTGATCGACCTGCTCGTGCAGCTCGAGCCCGCGGATCTCGGCCGCCAGCTTGTCGATGCTCTGCTGAAACCCCTTGAGCGCCGGCCCCGCGCGCTGCGCCAGACCGCCCTCGATGCACAGGGTCGTCGCCGCCCACAGCGAGGTGCCCCTGGTGCGCGCGGTGTCGCGCACCACATCGAGCGTTCGCGCACCGATGCCGCGTGTGGGCAGGTTCACCACGCGCTCGAACGAGCTGTCGTCGGCGCGGCTTGCGACCAGGCGCAGATAGGCGAGCGCATCCTTGATTTCCGCGCGCTCGAAGAACCGCAACCCGCCGTAGACGCGGTAGGGCATGCGCGCGTTCAGGAACGCCTCCTCGAATACGCGCGACTGTGCGTTGGAACGGTACAGGACCGCGACTTCGCTGCGCGCGCCGCCGCGCTCCACCCATTCGCGAATCCGGTTGACGACGAAGTCCGCCTCGTCGCGCTCGTTGAATGCCGCATACAGCTTGACGCGCTCGCCGTCGGCGCCGCTGGTCCAGAGGTTCTTGCCCAGCCGTCCGGCGTTGTTGGCGATGAGCGCGTTGGCCGCCTTCAAGATCGTGCCCGTGGAGCGATAGTTCTGCTCGAGCTTGTACAGCGTCGCTTGCGGATAGTCGCGCCGGAACTGGTGCAGATTCTCGATCCGCGCGCCGCGCCAGCGGTAGATCGATTGGTCATCGTCGCCGACCACGAATGGCAGGCCCGATGCTCCCGCCAGCAAGGTGAGCCACTTGTACTGGATCGCGTTGGTGTCCTGGAACTCGTCCACCAGCACGTGGCGGAAGCGCGCGCGGTAATGCTCGAGCAGGGCCGGATGGTCCCTCCACAGCTCGTAGGCGCGCAGCAGCAGCTCGGCGAAATCCACGACGCCGCCCCGCTGGCAAGCCTCCTCGTAGGACCGGTAGATCCTGATCAGCTGGGCGCGAGTCGCATCGCCGTCCTCCTTCATGTGCTTCGCGCGCAGCCCCTCGTCCTTCTGCGCATTGATGAACCACAGAATCTCGCGCGGCACCCATCTCGTCTCGTCGAGGTCGAGCGCCTTGAGCACCTTGCGCAGAAGCCGGCCCTGGTCCTCGGCGTCGAGAATCTGAAAGCTCTGCGGCAGGCCGGCTTCGCGCCAGTGCAGCCGCAGCAGGCGGTGCGCGAGACCGTGAAAGGTGCCGATCCACAGCCCACGCCCGGGAACGCCGAGCAGCGCCTCGATGCGATGGCGCATCTCCGCGGCCGCCTTGTTGGTGAAGGTCACGGCGAGGATGCTGTGCGGCGAGGCGTGCTCGACTTGGATCAGCCACGCCACGCGGTGCACCAGCACCCGGGTCTTGCCGCTCCCCGCGCCCGCCAGCACCAGGGCGGGACCGAGCGGGGAGGCCACCGCCTGGCGCTGCGCGTCGTTCAGACCGTCGAGTAGATGCGATACGTCCATGGGGCCGCGGATTTTACGCGAGCCAGGCGCTTCGCGGAGCCCCCGATGCGGTACACCTCGCCGACGGGGTGCGGGCCTGCGCAATCACTTGGGCGCGCTCGCGGCGCGGCGCCGCGAAGCGGCCGGTTCCTCGGCGAATTCGATCAGCGCGAGCGCGAGGGAGAGCACGACCGGACCGAGCACGATGCCGATCGCGCCGAATGCGGGTATGCCGCCCAGCACCCCCACGAAGATCGACAGCGCGGAGATTCGCGCCCGACCGGAGATCAGCAGCGGCCGCAGCAGGCTCTCTGCGCCCGCCAGCATGAGCCCCCACGCCAGCATGAAGATCGCGAATCCCCACCGCTCCTGATACAAAAGCCAGCCCACCGCCGGTACCCAGACGATGGAGGCGCCCCCCACCGGCAGCATCGAGAGCAGCGCCGCCAGCACGCCGAACACGAGCGGCGAGGGAAGAGATGCGATTGCAAAGCCGATGCCGACCAGCACGCCTTGCACCAGCGCCGTGAGCGTGAGGCCGAGCACGATTGCGCGGGTGACCGCCGACAGCTGGTGAAACAGCCGGTCCTTGCGCTCCTCGTCGAGCGGGATGAGCCCGCGAGCGCGAGCGCACATGGCATCGCCATCCCGCAGGAAGAAGAACAAGAGGCAGAGCATGATGGAAAATGCGACCACCGAGCCGAGCGCGCCGAGGAAGAACGAGCCGGACAGGCCGGCGGCTCGCTGCAACAGCTGCTGGCTGGTCGAGATGATCCAAGACTGGATCTGATCGGCCGAGATTCCCGCATGCGCCTGCAGCCAGCCGTTGGCGCGCGCGATCAGCGGGAATTGCTTCAGGTCCGAGAAGCTCTTGATGTCCAGAGCCTGCGCGCGCTTCTGCACCAGGCGAACGAGCGCCGACACCTGGGCGATGAAGGCCACGGACATCGCGGAGAGCGGCAGCAGGATCATGATCGGCGTGAGCACGGTGAGCAGCCCGGCGGCTCGGGTCGCGCCGCGCAAGCGCCGCCGCAATCTCAGGTTTACCGGGTACAGCAGGAAGGCGAAGAACATGGCCCAGCTCAGGGAATTGAAGAACGGCGCGAAGATCTCGAACAGCGCATAGCCCAAAAGGCCCGCCACGACCAGCGCGAACACGCGTGAATAGAAGGGCGAACGGGCGGGCATACGGCATCCTATCATCGGCAAGCGCCCCCGACCGCGGCGGCGCGCAGGGCCGGCGAGGGCCCCGCGGCTACAAACTCGGCGGACTCGTGTAGCATGGGGCTCTCGATGGGAGATACCGCCGATGGCTTTGTTATCGGTCAACGACCGCACGCTCGACGTCGACGCCGCACCCGATACGCCGCTCCTCTGGGTGCTGCGCGATCACCTCTCGATGACCGGCACCAAGTACGGTTGCGGCCAGGCGCTGTGCGGTGCCTGCACCGTGCACGTGGACGGCGTCGCGACGCGCTCGTGCGTGCTGCCGCTGCGCGCGCTCGCCGGCAGACGCGTCACGACCATCGAGGGTCTGTCGCCTGAGCGTAGCCACGCGGTGCAGCGCGCCTGGATCGAGCTCGACGTGCCGCAGTGTGGATATTGCCAGTCCGGGCAGATCATGTCGGCGGCTGCGCTGCTCGCGGGCAAACCGAATCCGAGCGATGCCGAGATCGATGCCGCCATGGCGGGCAACATCTGTCGCTGCGGCACTTACCCGCGCATCCGCAAAGCGATCCACCGAGCCTCCGAGCTGCTCTCGCGGGAGCGCGAATCCTGAGGCCGCCTGCACGGCCCCGCCCGCGCCGCGCGGCCGCCGCGCCCGGCGTGGACGGCGTGGCCGATGCGCAGCGCCGGCATTTCTGCCTGCGCACCGCGCGCCTCGGCGGCGCGCTGGTGCTTGCCATGACTGTGCCGGCGATCGGCGCGGCGGCGCCCCGCCAGAGACCGGCGGCGCGTCGCGCCGAGCTCAACGCCTGGCTGGTGATCGGGACGGACGATTCGATCACCGTGCTCGTCGACCGATCGGAGATGGGCCAGGGCGTGTACACCGCCCTTCCGATGCTGCTCGCGGAGGAGCTCGAGATCGACCTGACGGCGATCGAGATCCTCGCGGCGCCGGTGGGCGATGCCTACGTCAACGCCGCGAACGGCGGCCAGATCACCGGCACCAGCAACAGCGTGACCGACGCCTGGGACAGGCTCCGCACCGCGGGCGCGCAAGCGCGCAGCATGCTGATCGCCGCGGCGGCCGCGAAGTGGCGCATGCCGGCCGAGCAATGCCGGGCGCGTCGCGGCCGCATCGAGAACGCGCGCGGCCAGACTCTGCGCTATGGGCAGCTCGCCGAGGCGGCGGCGCGGATTCCCGTGCCCAAGCAGGTGCCGCTCAAGCCGCGGTCCGCTTTCACGCTCATCGGCACCTCGCAGCCCAGGCTCGACACGCCCGGCAAGGTGAACGGCAGCGCACAGTTCGGAATGGATCTGCAGCTGCCCGGCATGCTGTATGCCGCCATCGCTCTCAGTCCCGTCCTCGGTGGACGCGCCCTCGCGGTCGAGCCGGGTGCCGCAGCCGCGATGCCCGGCGTGCGCCGGGTGCTCGAGACCCCGCACGGCGTGGTGGTCGTCGCCGATCACTTCTGGCAGGCCGTGAAGGCGCGCGACGCGCTCGCGATCCGCTGGGACCCGGGCCCGAACGCGCAGCTCGATAACGCCGCCATCTGGGCACTCCTCGACCGGGCGGCGGCCGCGAACCCGGGGCTCTCGGCCAAGCACAGCGGCGATGTGAGCGAGGCGCTGCGATCCGCGCACCGGCGCTTCTCCGCGGTGTACCGCCTGCCGATGCTGGCGCATGCGACCATGGAGCCGATGAATTGCACGGCCGACGTCAAGGGCGGCCGCTGCGATCTGTACGTCGGCACCCAGGTGCAGCAGCTCGCGCAAGCGGCCGCGGCGCAGGCGGCGGATCTTGCGCCGGCGCGGGTGGACGTGCACACCACGCTGCTCGGCGGCGGATTCGGGCGGCGCCTGGAAGTGGACTTCATTCCCGCGGCGGTCGCGGCGTCGAAGGCCCTCGCAGCTCCGGTGAAGCTCATCTGGACGCGTGAGGACGACATGACCCACGATCCTTACCGTCCGCCGGCGCGCGAGGAGATCCGGGCGGGTCTCGGCGCCGACGGCAGTCTCCTCGCCTGGCAGCTGCACGTCACCAGCCCGTCGATCACCGCGCGCTTCGATCCGACCAACAAGGACCCCTTCGACTCGGTCATCGAGTACGTCCAGAACTACCCCTATGCCGTACCCAATTTCGGACTGACCTATACCCGCCAGGAAATCGGCATCGACGTCGGCTACTTGCGGTCGGTGAGCCATGCACCCAATTGCTTTGCGGTCGAAAGCTCGATGGATGAGCTCGCCGCAGCGGCGGGGAAGGATCCACTCGACTTTCGGCTCGGCCTGCTGCAGGCCAAGCCGCGCCAGGCGCGGGTGATCAGGCTCGCGGCGCAGCGCGCCGGCTGGCGCCGCACGGCACCCGGCCGGCATCTCGGCATCGCGTTCATGGAGGGGTATACGTCGGTGATTGCGCAAGTGGCCGAGGTCTCGGTGTCCGGCGCGCAGCTCGAGCTGCACAAGATCACCTGCGTGGTCGACTGCGGGCAGATGGTCAATCCGCGCATCGTCGAGTCGCAGATCGCTAGCGGCATCGTGTTCGGCCTCAGCGCCGCGCTGTGGGGCGAGGTGACCATCCGCGCGGGCCGGGTGCGGGAAACGAACTTCAACACCTATCGGATGCTGCGCGCCGACGAGATGCCCGATATCGACGTGTTGCTCTTGCCGAGCGATGCGACTCCGGGCGGCATCGGCGAGCTGGCCGTGGGTCCGGTGGCGCCGGCGATCTGCAACGCCTTGTTCGCCGCCACGGGCCGGCGCTTCCGCTCGCTGCCCCTCGCGGCCCAGGGGATCACGCTGGCATAGCCGCCGCCGGCCGCGCGCGGGCCGGGACCCGTGCGGATCAAACGGGGAACGGCAGGTAATGATCGACGATGAGGGCGGCGAACAGCAGCATCAGGTACGTGATGGAAAACCTGAAGGTGCGCATGGGCAGCTGAGGTCTTGCCTGTTTCTCGCGGTTCAGCGCCAGCACGAAGTACAGAAAGCGGCCGTTGAGCGCGAGCGCCGCCAGCAGATAGATGAGGCCGCTCATGCGCGACAGGACGGGCAGCATGGTCGCGACGCCGAGCAGGATGGTGTAGAGGACGATCTGCAGCCGCGTGAACGGAATGCCATGGGTCACGGGAAGCATCGGAATCCCGGCCTTGGCGTAATCGTCGCGGCGCGCGATGGCGAGCGCCCAGAAGTGCGGTGGCGTCCAGGTGAAGACGATGAGGAACAAGAGCAGCGCCTGCGGATCGATGTGATGCGTGACCGCGGCCCAGCCCAGCACGGGCGGCGCGGCTCCGGCGGCCCCGCCGATCACGATGTTCTGCGGCGTCGCTCGCTTGAGCCACAGCGTGTACACGATGGCGTAGCCGATCAGCGAGAAGAACGTCAGCAGCGCGGTGAGCGCGCCCACGGTCGGCCAAAGCACCAGCATGGAGGCGGCGCCGAGAAGCGACGCGAACGCGATCGCCTGCTCGGTACCGAGATGACCGGTCGGCAGGGGACGCCCGCGGGTGCGCGCCATGCGCTCATCGATGCGACGATCGAGCACGTGGTTGAAGGCGGCTGCCGATCCCGAGGCGAGCGCGATGCCGAGCGTGCCGAAGATCAGCGCCGGCAGCGGCACCATCCCGGGCGAGGCGAGCACCATGCCCACGATGGCGGTGAACACGATGAGCAGGCTCACCTTCGGCTTGGTGAGCTCCAGAAAATCCCGCCATCGCCAGCGCTGGATGCGCGGGACGGCGAGCGGGGCGCTATCGGGGAGGGTCGACACGCGGCAAGGTTACCATGGCGGGCGGCGCGGCTGAGGCGGACGCCGCCGCCGCCGGGCGCACGGCGGCGTACCGGGCGCAGCGCGTGTCGGGCCAGAGCGTGCGCAGGAGCGTCGCCACCACCAGAACGAGGAACGCCGCACCGGCGTTGTGCAGGGTACCGAGCGCGAGCGGAACGCCGCGCATCACCATCGTGACGCCGATACATGCCTGCAGGATCACGGCGGCGATCAGCAGTCCGCCAAGTCCGCTCAGCCGCGGCCACGCCGAGCGGCGCATGACCAGCACACCGAGCCCGATCAGCGACAAGCCGGCGATCACCGCTCCGAGGCGATGTGTGACATGGATGGCGACGCGCGCCGGATTGGTGAGCACGCCGCCCTCGTAATTGACGCCGAGACCGCGCCACAGCACGAACGCGTCCCGAAAATCCATGGTCGGCCACCATGACCCCTGGCAGGTGGGCAAGTCGGGGCAGGCGACCGCGGCGTAGTTGCTGCTGGTCCAGCCGCCCAGCGCGATCTGCAGCGCGAGCACCGCGAGCCCCGCCACGGCGAAGGGCCGCAGGCTCGACTCCGGGCGTGTCAGCGGACGCCGGCCGGGCTCGAGCGATAGCCACCAGAGCAGCCCCAACGTGGTGAGCCCGCCGAGCAGATGGGCGGTCACGATCAGGGGCTCGAGGAGCAGGGTCACGGTCTTCATGCCCAGGGCGCCCTGCACGCACACGACGAGGAACGCAAGCGCGGCCGGCAGCAGCGGCTGCCCGCGAGTCTTGCGATTGACGATGGCACAGACCAGCAGGGCGAGGATGATCACGCCCAGCGTGCTCGCGAAATAGCGGTGCACCATCTCGTGCACCGCCCGTGCGAAGTGATGGGTGGTCTGTGGGAATACGTGGCCGTAGCACCCCGGCCAGTCCGGACAGCCGAGCCCGGCATCCGTGAGCCGCACCCAGGCGCCGAGCACCACCACGCAAACGGCGAGCAGTGCGCCCGCCCGGGCGAGGCGCCTGAACCAGAGCAGGCGGCGTTCTGCGCTCATCGCTGCCAATGTTCTCTCCTCAGCCCACCTGAGAGAGCTTCAGGAGACGCTTCAGATCCTCGAGCATGCCCTTCGGTTGAGCATCGGGAGCATAGGACATCATGAGGTTCCCCAGAGGGTCGATGACATACACCCGGTCGGCGGCGGGGCGTCCCGCGTCGGCCTGCCGTAATCGCTCGAGCAGGGGCGCCGCCGCCGGCGTCGCTCGCACCGCCAGCAGGTCGGGGTGCTCGGCCCGCAGCCACACGAGGTCGCAGCAAGCGCCTTGCGCGAGGAATACGCGCTGCACGCGCTCCCGGTCGGCACCGAGCGCTGCGCGCACCTGCCGGGTGTCGTACAGATCCCCGCGGCAGCGCTTCGAGCACTCGCCGGCTCCGAAGTACAGGAGCGTCCACTTGTGCCTGAGGAAATCCGCGCGCGTCATGGCGTCCCCGGCATCGGCATCCGCGCGCGGCAGCGCGACGTCGGGCAGCGGCAGCGCCGGATCCACCAGATCCCCGTGATTGACGCGCCCGCTGGGCCGCCAGCCGATGCCATAGTAGAGATAAAACGCGAGCGCCAGGGGCGCGAGGAACAAAAGCGCGAGCCCGATCAGCGCACTGCGCTGCCGGCGGGTGCGCCGCGGGTCGGGCGCGCTCATGTGCCCTCCGTGCGGCGCAGATTGGTGACCACGTAGATGACCCCCAGCGCGAGCGCAAGCGCGAACCACTGCACGGCGTAGGCCACATGGCGCATGGGCGGGAAGCCCGGGGGCTGCCATTGCCGCAGGTAGCCGTCGGGCTCGCCGGGGTCGAGCAGCACGACATCCGCAGCCTTCGCCCACGCGCTCTGATGCAGCAGCGCGCCGATCTCGGCCCGCGTCGGAAAGCTCGCGACCACCGGATAGGGAGGCGCGAGCGGCGCGGGCGTCCCCAGCAAGATCCCTGCGCGCGGCAGCTCGTCGGCGCGGCCGCGCAGCGTCCGCACCCGCGCCGACACCGGTACTTGCGGCTTGTCGGCGCGGCTCGCGCCGGGCGCCACCCAGCCGCGATTGACCAGCAGCCATCCGCCGCCCTGCAGCTCGAAGGGAGTGATCACGTAGTAGCCGGCCTGCTCTTGCAAGTTGCTCATGTTGTCGATCAGGATCTGATGCGCCGGATCGTAGGCGCCCCTCGCCTCGATGTGCTGATAACGCGGCAGGCGCGGCGTTGCCGCATCGACCAGCCGCGTCGCATCCGCGCCCGAATCGAACAGATCATAGAGGGCGCGCTTTTCGTCCGCGCGCCGCAGCTGCCACCGCCCGAGCAGGACCAGGGCGATGACCAGGAGGAGAGTGAGCAGCGTCGTGAATGCGCGCGGCTCGAACACCCGGGAACCTATTCGGATTGGCACGATATACTGACCGCCCCGCTACACGGCTTTGGGTCCCGAGGAAGGACAAGTGGCCTTCAAGTACCTGATCATTGTGATGTTGGTGCTGATCGTCGGAAGTCTCGGCAAGGCACTGTTCCACCTGTCGGCCGACACGCCCGGCGACAGCCGCAAAATGGTCAAGGCGCTGACGTGGAGAATCAGCCTGTCGGTCGGCCTGTTCCTGCTGTTGATGATCGCCTATTACAACGGCTGGATCAGTCCGCATTGACCGCGGCGGCAAGGCCGCCTTGCACCGCAGCGCGGCTGTGGGCTCAGAGCCAGTAGACGAAGCAGAACAGCCCGAGCCACACCACGTCCACGAAGTGCCAGTACCAGGCGACCGCTTCGAAGGCGAAGTGGCGCTTCGGCGTGAAATGGCCGTTGAGCACACGGAACCAGATCACCGTCAGCATGATCGCCCCGATGGTGACGTGCAGGCCGTGGAACCCCGTCAGCATGAAGAAGGTGGAGCCGTAAACCCCGGTACCGAGCTGCAGGCCGAGCTTCGTGTAAGCCTCGTGGTACTCGCTCGCCTGCAGCCCGACGAAGGAGAACCCGAGCAGGAAGGTGGCGGCGAGGAAAATCTTCAGGCGCGTGCGGTTGCCGGCGATCAACGCATGATGCGCGATGGTCACCGTGACGCTCGAGGAGAGCAGGATGGCCGTGTTGACCGCGGGCAGGCTGAACGCCGGAATGGTCTCGAAGGTGCCGTCGGCCCGCGGCCCGAGCGCCTCCGGGCCGTTGGTCGGCCACACGCCGTCGTAGTGCTTCCAGAGCAGCACGCCGTTCAGCGGCTTCGTTCCATGACCCGCGAGCCACGGCGCCGCCAGATGCCGCGCGTAGAACAGTGCGCCGAAGAAGGCCGCGAAGAACATGACCTCGGAGAAGATGAACCACATCATCCCCATGCGAAACGAGCGGTCCACGTGCAGGTTGTACACGCCCTGCTGGTTCTCGCCGATGACGGTGCCGAACCAGCAGCAGAACATGATGGCCAGCATCGCGAAGCCCGGCAGGAGCGACCACGCCGGCAGCCAGTCGTTGAGCAAGGCGACGGCGCCCGCCATGATGGTGAACAGGGAAACGGCGGCGAAGATGGGCCACGGGCTGCCGTGGGGTATGTAGTACTTGTCCGCGTCCGCCGCATGCGCTTGAGCCATGGTCCACTCTCTAAACGATGAAGATGATCATTCTAGCCGGTTGGCGGCCGCCGAGGCGAGCGCCGCGCAGGTCGATGCCGCCGGCTAGCCGAACTTGACGGACTGGCGCCAAGTTCGGCTAGGGTGCGGCTGCCTCGGTCCTGTCGTAAAACGTGTAAGCAAGCGTGATCTTGTCGATGTAGTCGGGCAGGCCGGGGTCGACGATGAACCGCACCGGCATGTCGCGCCCCTCTCCCACCCCGAAATGCTGGGCGCTGAAGCAGAAGCATTGAGTCTTGTGCAAGTACTGTGCGGCTTCCGTCGGCGAGATGCTCGGCACCGCCTGGGCCACCGAGCGTCCGCCGGTCAGGTTGCGCGCGTAGAACTGGGTGTCGTAGAGCTTGCCGAGATGGATCCGCATCGACGGCACCTCGGGCCGAAACTCGAAACTGCCCACCGTCGCGGGATCGGCGATGAACTCGACGGTGATCTCGCGGTTGGGATCGACGGACTCGTGCACCTGCTCGGCCCCGGTGTTCGCCTGCGCATTGCCGATGCCCGCAACCTTGCAGAACACGCTGTACAGCGGCACGAGTGCCCAGCCGAAGGCGAAGCTGCCGGCCGTCATGATCAAGAGGCTCCGGGTCAGGCGGCGATTGGCGCGCTTGCGCTCGCTCGGCTCGGGCTTTTGCGGATCGGGCTCCAAGGCGTCCTCAGTGATGGTGGAAGATCGACAAGGCGATGAACCCGAAATAGAACGCGAGCGCCACGCACATCAAGGTCAGGGCACGGTTGCGGATCAGCCGGCGCCTCGCCGGCATCTCGACCGAGCTCACTTGATTTCCGGGGCGACCGTGAAGGTGTGGAACGGCGGCGGAGACGGCAATGTCCATTCCAGGCCCGTCGGCAGCGCGCCGTCCCAGACGGCCGCGGAAGCCCGCTTGCCGCCGCGCACGCATTGCACGATCAATATGACGAACAGGATCTGCGAGGCGCCGAACACGAAACCGCCGATGGACGAGACCCGGTTCCAGTCGGTGAACTGCACCGCGTAGTCCGGTATGCGCCGCGGCATGCCGGCGAGCCCGAGGAAATGCTGCGGGAAGAACAGCACGTTCACGAAGATCGCCGACAGCCAGAAGTGCCACTTCGCGAGGGCCATGTTGTACATGTGGCCGGTCCATTTCGGCAGCCAGTAATACACCGCCCCCATGATCGCGAATATCGCGCCGGGCACGAGCACGTAATGGAAGTGTGCGACCACGAAATAGGTGTTGTTGTACTGGAAGTCGACGGGAACCAGGGCGAGCATGAGCCCGGAGAATCCGCCGATGGAGAACAGGAACAGGAAGGCCAGCGCGAACAGCATGGGCGGCTCGAAGGAAATGGACCCGCGCCACAGAGTCGCGGTCCAGTTGAACACCTTCACGCCCGTCGGCACGGCGATCAGCATGGTGGACATCATGAAGAACAGCTGCGCCGCCATCGGCATGCCGTCGACGAACATGTGGTGGCCCCAGACGATGAAGGACAGAAATGCGATGGAAGCAATCGCATAGATCATCGAGGTGGCGCCGAACAGGGGCTTGCGCGCGAACGTCGGCAGGATCTCCGAGATGATCCCGAAAGCCGGCAGGATCATGATGTACACCTCGGGATGCCCGAAGAACCAGAAGACATGCTCGAACATCAGCGGATCGCCGCCTCCCGCCGCATTGAAGAAGCTGGTGCCGAAGAAATGATCGGTGAGCAGCATGGTGACCGCGCCCGCGAGCACCGGCATCACGGCAATGAGCAAGTAAGCGGTGATCAGCCAGGACCAGCAGAACAGCGGCATCTTGAGCAGATTCATCCCGGGCGCGCGCATGTTCATCATGGTCACGATGATGTTGATCGCGCCCATGATGGAGGAGGCGCCCATCAGATGCACGGCGAAGATCAGCATCGGCATGGCATCGCCGGTTTGCAGGACCAGCGGCGGGTACATGGTCCACCCGGCGGCCGGAGCGCCGCCCGGCATGAAGAACGTGCCGAGCAGCAGCGTGAACGCGAACGGCAACAGCCAGAAGCTGAGGTTGTTCATGCGCGGCAGGGCCATGTCGGGCGCGCCGATCTGCAGCGGCACCATCCAGTTGGCGAGCCCCACGAACGCCGGCATCACCGCACCGAAGATCATCACCAGCGCGTGCATGGTGGTCATCTGATTGAAGCGCTCGGGATCGACCAGCTGCAGTCCGGGCTCGTACAGCTCCGCCCGTATCACCATCGCCATCGACCCGCCGATGAAGAACATGATGAGGCTGAACACCAGGTACATGGTCCCGATGTCCTTGTGGTTGGTCGAGAACAGCCAGCGCTTGATGCCGGTCGGGGCGTGATCGGCATGATCGTGACTGGCGTCGAGGCCATGCTCTTGGCTGGCGTCGTGTGCGAGATCTTGGGCCATATTTGCGATATCTCTGTTGAGTCGTGACTTAGTTCAGTACCTGGGCCGAGCGAGGCGCGGCGGGCTCGGGCGCCGCCGCTTGCTTCAGCGCCGCCTTTTGCTGCTCGACCCACTTCTTGAAATCATCCGGGGTGAGCACGTCGACCACCACGGGCATGAACCCATGGTCGCGGCCGCACAGCGCCGCGCACTGCCCGCGATAGATTCCCTCTTTGCCGGGCTCGACCTTGAACCACAGCTCGTTGATGAAGCCGGGGATCGCCGATCGCTTCAGACCGAAGTCGGGCACGTACCAGGCGTGGATGACGTCGGCGGAAGTCAGAATGATGCGTACCTTGGTGCCGCTCGGCACCACCAGGGGATGATCCACGTCCAGCAGATAATTGGGCACCGTGTTCGGGTCGATGCCGGAGTGCAGCTCGCGCGCGAAATTCGAGTCCTGCTTGAGCGTCGAGAAGAAGCCGATGCCGTCCTCGTCGTTCATGTACTGATACTGCCATTTCCACTGGTAGCCGGTGACGCGGATGGACAGGTCGGAATTGCGCATGTCCTCCATCTTCAGGATGAGCTCCGCCGCCGGAACCGCCATCACCACCAGGATGATGACCGGCACGATGGTCCAGATGATCTCCACCTTGGTGCTGTGAAGCATGGTGGTGTCGGCGACCGCGCCCTGGGATGCGCGGAATTTCACCAGCGAGTAGATCATCGCGCCGAACACCACCACGGCGATGCCGACGCAGATCCAGAACGCCTCCATGTGCAGGGCGTAAATTCCCTGGCTGATCTGCGTGACGCCCGGCGGCAGGTTGTAGCCGTTCGAGGTGTTGGCGCTGGCCGCGGCCGACACGACGCAGGCGGCCAGCGTCCCGGCAGCCTTCGGCAAGCCGCCCATGTAAGAAGCACGCGGCCTGCTCGTCCCGATGTCGCTTGCGCTGGTTGCAGTCATCTAGTCGGATCCCCGTTTGATTCCAAATCACCGTGTCAGAGCGGCGGCGATTCATTCATGCCGCCCACCAAGCCGCGCAAACGCTTGGCAAGCCGGCATCTTTCGTCTTCGGTGAGAAAGCTGCCGATCTCGCAGGCCCGGCCGCGACTCTCGATCGTCAATCTGCTCGGGTACAGCCGCGTTCGCGGACTGCGCAGTCTAACCTTCGTCCAATGCCGAGCAAACTCTTGTTTTGCCTCGCCACGCCGTGAACGCGTCACGAGGCTGACCTGCGAGTCGGTGATGAGCACGGTCTGGGTGTAGCGCTGCCGGCGCATGTTGGCCCGCAGGGCCCACCCGAGAAACAGCATCTCGAGCGCCCAGAAAGGCAGTATCGGCCAGAATCCCCTGACCACGAAGATCATGGAAAAAATCAAGGAAAACAAGCAAGTAGAAACAAAGAACAGCCTCGCGGAGGCGGGCGTGAGCGAGCAGTTCGGTGCGAGCTCGATGCGCTGTTCCATGTCGGCAAGGATAACTCAACGCGCGCCGCGGCTGTCGCGGAAATCCCCGCGCCCGTATCGGCCGCCCCGCCGTCTCGGGATTCGCCCGGGTATTTGCCTGCGGCCCGGGTTTTGCCTATGGCATTTTTCCGCATTCACACCGGATTGCGATATTGACGGCCCCGCGGGCGGGGTGGATATATAGTGTAAGGGGAATTGCTCCACATCCTGGCGGCAGGCCGCACAGACCGGTCCTCGGGGCTCAGACCTGATCGAGCGATCAGCGCACGGCCGGGGACGGCACCGACGCAGCCTCCCCGCGGTAACAAAGTCCGGTTCACTTCCCGACCCGCCGAACACCAAGCGACCCTCGTGTCACGGCTCCCGCGCGCGCTCGTCGCGCGCGCGCTACAGCGCCCACCCGCAGCGCCCACCCGCAGCGCCCACCCTGCGCACCCGCCCGGCACCCGCCACGCGCACCCGCCACGCGCGCACGCCCATCACTTTCGCCGCCTCGACACCAATTCGCGTCGCAGCGCCTGCAGCGGGACCGCCCCGAGGCTTGCAGATGCGTGGGTGGGCGGCTCGAGCGGCGCCCAGGCATGCGCGAACACCACCTCGCAGGTCGCGGGGATACGACCGTCCCGGCGGTATGCCTCGTATGCCGCCTCCATGGCGGAGAATCTCCGCGGCGATGTGAGTCCTCGAGGCCGCCCGGCGGTGGCGTTGCGCGTACCCATGGCCTTGAGGTCGGCCGCCAGGCGGCGCACTCCGGGATAGCTCAAGGTGTAGTGCTCCACGTCGAGCACCGGGGAGGCGAACCCCAGGCGCACCAGCGCATCGCCGATGTCGTGCATGTCCAGGAACCGGCTGACGCGGCTGTGCGCGTCCACTTGCGCCCATGCGCCGCGCAGCTCGCGCAAGGTGTCGGGGCCGAAGCTCGTGAAGCACAGAAGTCCGCGCGGGGCGAGCACCCGCCGAAGCTCCGCGAGCAGCAGGTCCGGCTCGCACCATGGCAGCAAGAGATTGCTGAACACCAGGTCGACGCTCGCATCCGCGAGCGGCAGGCGCGCGGCGTCTGCGCACACCAGCGCGAACGGTCGAATCCAGCTGCGCCGGCGCGCCGCCACGCGCAGCATGCCCCGGGAAGAATCGAGCGCCAGCACGTGCGCTCGCGGATAGCGCCGCTTGAGCGCGCGCGCCGCCGCGCCCGTTGCCGCGCCCGCGTCAAGCACCACGCCCGGCTCGAGCTGGGCGAGCTGCAGCCGCCCGAGCAGCGCCTCGCGCACCTCGGCCTGAAGCACCGCGGCGGCATCGTAGGTGGCGCTCGCCCGCTCGAAGGATCGGCGCAGCCATGCGCTGTCGAGCAGATAGTCTCCCGGGTTCTCGCTCATGTTCGCGCTTCGCGCGCAAGCCGGGCGGCGCGCCGCCCGCGCCTGCAGAGGGATGCCTCTCAAGAAAGAAACTGATAGGTGAGCAGAATACCGATGAACACCGACATACCGAAATAATTGTTGTTGAGGAACGCCCGAAAGCACGCCGCGCGGTCGCGCGCGCGAATCAGCCAGAGCTGGTAGACGAAGAACAGCGCGCCGGCGGCAAGTCCCCCGTAATACCAGGAGGTCATGTGGAGGATGTGCCCCGCGAGGTAGAGCGACAGCAGCGTCAGGCATTGCAGCACCGCGATGATGTGCCGGTCGGAATCGCCGAACAAAATCGCGGTGGACTTCACGCCGATCTTCAGGTCATCGTCGCGATCGACCATGGCATAAATGGTGTCGTAGACGGTCACCCACATCATGTTGGCGAGCACGAGCAGCCAGGCGACTCGCGGCACGTACTCGACCTGAGCCTCGAACGCCATCGGGATGCCCCAGCCGAAGGTCAAACCGAGATACAGCTGCGGTACCGGGAGAAAGCGCTTGACGAATGGATAGGTCACGGCCAGCAGCGCGCCGGGCAATGCCCACAGCAGGGTCATGCGGTTCAATTGCAGCACCAGCATCAACGCCGATACCGACAGAACCGCAAACAGGATGAGCGCCTCGGTGGTACTGATGCGTCCCTGGGCCAGCGGCCGCGCTTGGGTGCGCTCGACGTGCGGGTCGAAGCTGCGGTCGGCGTAATCGTTGACCGCGCAGCCGGCGGAGCGCATGAGCACGGTGCCGGCCACGAATATGAGGAACATGCGTCCGCTGGGCTTGCCGCGGCCCGCGATCCACAGCGCCCACAGCGTGGGCCAGAGCAGCAGATAGATGCCGATCGGCCGATTGAGCCGCGTCAGCTGGATGTAGTCCTCGATCGTGGCGATGATTCCCGGCAGCTCGTTGGTCGTCCACGGGTGGAACTTGACGCGGTAAGCGAACCATCGCCAGCGCTGCGCGATTCGCTCCAGCAACTCCGGCCCTGAGCGTGGCAGCGGCACGATCGCGGGCCTAGGTCCGGCCGACTGCCGGCAGGAACAACTCCTGTGCGAGCAACGGGCTGCCGCGCAACAGGATGCGCGCACGCCGTGCCCACAGCCCCTGCGGCGCCACCTCGGCTGCGCGCAATGCGCGCGCGCTCAAGGCATCGTCGGCGGGGAGCCAGGCATATTCATGAGAGCTGCGCTCCACGCCGGACAGCGCCGAGAGCATCTCGCCCAGCGAGGCGTCCCCGAGCTCGCCCAGCCAGGGGTGTACGCACAGCGTCGAGTCGGGAATCACGGACTGACAGAACACCCACACCTGATCGGCGCAGCACAGCTCCACCTCGCGAAACAACGCGGCCGCATCGCCGACAGCGAGGCAACGGCGGATCTCGCTCGACAGAAGCCCCGTGCGCTGATCGATGAGCCGCGAATCGTAGCGCTCGCCGCACGCATCCTGCATGCGCCGCGCGATGAGGCCCTTGCCGATGAGCCAGGGACGCACGCGCGAGTCCACCTCGAGCTGGCCGAGCCGCTCCGCCGGCAGCCATCGAGCCGCGCCCGCGCCGCGCGCACCGTTCGGGCCCGCATTCGAGGCGCCCGCCACTCTGGAGGCGGCGATCGCTTGGGCGGTGAGCTGCATGGGCGCATTGAATTTCGGGGTCGAGTTCATTCGGGCTCGCGTCGGCTGGGCTTGGGAGGCGGCATTCTAACCGACCCGCCCGTATTGCTCTCCATGTCCCACCCAGCGCCGCACCAGCGGCGTCACATGAGTCGGCCAATCGCGCAGCAGCGTCTGCGCGGCGATCTGCACGCGCGGCAGCAGGTCGGCGTCGCGCGCCAGGTCGGCGACGCGCATCTGCGCGAGCCCCGTCTGCCGCGTGCCGAGCAGCTCGCCGGGACCGCGCAGCTCGAGGTCGCGACGCGCCACCTCGAAACCGTCGTTGGTGTGGCGCATGACGGCGAGCCGCTCGCGAGCGAGCAGCGACAGGGGCGCTCGGTACAGCAGCAGGCACGAGCTCGCGTGCCGCCCCCGGCCCACGCGCCCGCGCAGCTGGTGCAGCTGCGCGAGCCCCATGCGCTCGGCGTTCTCGATCACCATCAGGGTCGCGTTGGGCACATCGACGCCGACTTCGATGACCGTGGTCGCCACCAGCAGCTGGATCTGGGCGTCCTTGAACCGGCGCATGGCGAGATCCTTGGCCGCCGGGGGCATGCGTCCGTGCACCACGCCGACGACGAGCTCGGGCAGCGCGGCGGCGAGCGCCGCGGCGGTCTCCTCCGCCGCGCGGAACGGCATCTCGTCGGATTCGTCGATCAGCGGACAGACCCAGTAAGCCTGCCGGCCGGACAGGCAAGCCGCGCGTATGCGCTCGACCACTTCGTCTCGCCGCGCATCGGCGAGCGCCGCCGTGGTCACCGCCGTGCGACCCGGAGGCAGCTCATCGATCACCGATACGTCCAGATCGGCGTAGGCCGTCATCGCCAGGGTGCGCGGGATCGGCGTCGCGGTCATGATGAGCTGGTGCGGCTGGTGCCCGTCCCGGGCGCCCTTCTCGCGCAGCGACAGGCGCTGGTGCACGCCGAAGCGGTGCTGTTCGTCGACGATCGCCAGCGCCAGCGACGCGAATTCGACGCCCTGCTGGAACAGAGCGTGCGTGCCGATCACCAGCTGCGCGAGTCCGGCGCGGATGCGGGCGCGCGCGGTGGCGCGCGCCTTGCCCGTCTGCCGCCCGCTCAGCAGCGCCACGTCGATCCCCAGAGGCTCGAACCAGCGCCGAAAATTCTGCGCGTGCTGATCGGCAAGCAGCTCCGTGGGCGCCATGAGGGCAACCTGCCGTCCGGCCTCGATGGCCCGGGTCGCGGCGAGAGCCGCGACCAGCGTCTTGCCGCAGCCCACGTCCCCCTGCACCAGGCGCAGCATCGGCCTCGCGAGCTTCAAGTCCGCCTCGATCTCCTCGAGCACGCGCTGCTGCGCCCCGGTCGGCCGGAACGGCAGCGCGCCGAGCAGCCGCGCCTTCAGGGCCCCGGCGCCCTCGAGCGGCCAGCCGGGATCCTGTTGCACGCGCCGGCGCAGCAGCTTGAGGGAGAGCTGATGGGCGAGCAGCTCCTCGAAGGCCAGGCGTCGCTGCGCCGGGTGGCGCCGGTCGGCCAGCAGGTCCACGGGCGCATCGGTGGGCGGCCGGTGCACGTACTCGAGGGCTTTGCGCAACGCGGGCAGTCGCGTGTCCGCGAGCAGGGGGGGCGGCAGCCAGTCGGTGAGATCGGCGGGCGTGATGTCATCGAGCGCCGCGCGCACCAGCTGCCGCAGCCGGGCCTGCGTCAGCCCCTCGGTGCCCGGATAGATCGGCGTCAGATGCTCTTCCGTCTCGATCTCGCCGGGCCTGCCGGCGGCCGCGCCGCTCGCGGCGGCGGCCGCACGATCCACGCGGCGGTATTCCGGGTGGACCATCTCCAGTCCGTGCGGCCCGCGCCGCACCTCGCCGAAGCAGCGCACGCGCGCGCCGCGCGGCAGGCTGGAGGGTTGCTGCGCCGTGAAGTGAAAGAACCGCAACGTGAGATATCCCGAGCCGTCGCCGATCCGCGAGAGCATCTGGCGGCGGCCGCGAAAGGCCACCTCGGTGAGCAGCACCTCGCCCTCGATCACGGCGCGCTGTCCCGGATTGACTTCGCCCAGCGGCACCACACGAGTGCGGTCCTCGTAGCGCACCGGCAGCAGGAACAGCAGATCCTGGGCGGTCTCGACGCCGAGCGCGCGCAGCCGCTGCGCCTGCCGCTCCCCGACGCCGCGCAGCGCCGTTACCGGCTTCGCGTCGATCACACGCGCTTCCCGCCGGTTACGCGCACCCGCCGCCGATCACAAGGCGACGATGCACTCCACTTCGACCTGGGCGCCGCGCGGCAGCGCCGCGACACCGACGGCGGCGCGTGCCGGATACGGCTCGCGGAAATACTCCGCCATGATCTTGTTGACCACGGCGAAATGCGACAGATCGGTGAGGAACACCGTCGCCTTCACCACGTCGTCGAGGCCGGCGCCGGCCGCGATCACGATCGCCTTGAGGTTGCGAAACACCTGATGCACCTGCGCCTCGATCCCGCCGGCGACGACCTCCTTGGTGTTCGGATCCAGTGGAATCTGGCCCGACACCCAGACCGTGTTGCCGACCCGGACCGCTTGCGAATAGACCCCGATGGCGGCCGGGGCGTCCGGGGTGGAAATGATCTGCTTGCCCATGATGCGTGTTCCTCCGTAGATGGTGCCCCGCCCGCGCTCCTCAGGCGAGCGTGCGGAACACTCGCTGCACGTCCGGCATGCGGCGTATGGTGCGCATGACGCGCGCCAGATGCTTGCGGTCGCGAACCTGCAGCTGGAATCTGAGCGAGGAGCTGTTGACGTCGCGCTCCTCCAGCGAGACCTGATCGATGTTGGTCTCGGTGCCGGCGATGCTGGACGCCACGGCCGCGAGAACTCCCACCCGGTTGTTGATGTCCAGCTGGATCTCCGAGGCGAAGGTGCGTCCCTGGGTACCCTCCCAGGCCACCGACAGCCACTTGTCAGGCTGCTTGCGATATTCGGCGAGATTACCGCAATTCTGCCGATGGATCATCACGCCGCGGCCGGCGGACAGATACGCCATGATGGGATCGTTCGGAATCGGAAAGCAGCAGCGCGCATAGGTGACCAGCAGCCCTTCGGTGCCGGCGATCATCAGCGGACCCGAGTGCGCGCTGGTCTCGCCGTCGCCCGACGGCTGCAGATGCCGCGCCACCAGCGGCGCCAGCCGCTCGCCGAGGCCGATCTTCTCGAACAGCTCGTCGGCATCCTTGAGATTGAGCTCCTTCACCACGGCGTCGATGTCGGCCTGCGGGATCTTCTTCAAGCTCAGCGACAGCTCCTCCAGCGCGAGTCCGAGGAGCCGCCGCCCGAGCTCGATCGCGTCGCCGCGCTTCAAGTTCTTCAAGTACTGCCGGATGGCGGCGCGCGCCTTGGCGGTCACGAGAAAGCTCGACCAGGACGGATTGGGCGTCGCGCCCTTGGCGGTGATGATTTCCACGGTCTGGCCGTTGCGCAGCGGCGTGCGCAGCGGCACGAGCCGCCGGTCGACCTTCGCGGCGACGCATCGATTGCCGACGTCGGTATGAATCGCATAGGCGAAATCGACCGCCGTTGCGCCGGTCGGCAGCCTCAGGATCTTGCCCTTGGGGGTGAACACGTACACCTTGTCCGGGAACAGATCGACCTTGACGCTCTCCAGGAACTCCTCCGAGCTGCCGCCCTCCTGGATCTGCACCAGCCCCGCGAGCCACTCGCGCGCCCGGTCATGCTCGATGCCGCCGAAGGAGTCGCCCCCGGTCTTGTATTTCCAGTGCGCGGCGATGCCCGACTCGGCCACGCGGTGCATCTGCTCCGAGCGGATCTGCACCTCGATCGGCACGCCGTTCGGGCCGAACAGCGTGGTGTGCAGGGACTGATAGCCGTTGATGCGCGGGATGGCGATGTAGTCCTTGAAGCGCCCCGGCATCGGCCGGTACACCCCGTGCACCAGCCCGAGCACCCGGTAGCAGGTGTCGACGCTGTCGACGATGATGCGAAAGCCGTAGACGTCGACCATCTCGTTCAGCGAGATGTGCTTGTTCTGCATCTTCTTGTAGATGCTGTAGAGGTGCTTTTCACGCCCTTCCACGTGCGCCGCGACGTCGGCTTTCTTGAGCGTGCTCTTGAAGGTGTCGGCGATCTTGCTCACGAACTGCTTCTGGTTGCCGCGTGCGCGCTTCAGCTCGCGCTCGAGCACGCGATATCGATAAGGATACAAGGCTCGGAAGCCGAGGTCCTCGAGCTCGAGCTTGACGGCGTACAGGCCGAGCCGCTCGGCGATGGGCGCATAGATCTCGAGCGTCTCGCGCGCGATGCGCCGCCGCTTCATCGGCGGCATGACTCCGAGCGTGCGCATGTTGTGCATGCGGTCGGCGAGCTTGACCATGATCACGCGAATGTCGCGCACCATCGCGAGCAGCATCTTGCGGAAGCTCTCGGCCTGCGCCTCCTGGCGGTTCTTGAACTGAATCTGGTCGAGTTTGCTCACGCCGTCGACCAGCTCGGCGACCACCTGGCCGAACATCGAGGCGATCTCCGCCTTGGCGGTCGGCGTGTCCTCGATCACGTCGTGCAGAATGGCGGCGACCAGGGTATCGGCGTCGAGCTTCAGGTCGGCGAGAATGTCCGCCACCGCGACCGGATGGGTGATGTACGGCTCGCCCGAGACGCGTTTCTGGCCTTGATGGCGCTCGGCGCCGAAGTCGTAGGCCTCGCGTACCCGCTCGACCTGGGCGGGCGGCAGGTAGCTCTCGAGCTTCTCTAGGAGCTCACTGATCCCGGTGGTGCGTCTTCCACTGGGTAGGAAACCGAGTATGGAAGACGCATAGTCCATCGGTACCTAGCGGCGCGTATCAGTCCCCTAGGCCAAGCTGCGGAGCGCGGAAGTCGGACGGAATCTCGAGCTCGGCCGCCGGTTGCGGGGCCGGCTCTTCGGGCTCTTCGAGCATTTCGAGCGTGATGTTTCCGGCGGCGATCTCGCGCAGCGCAACCACCGTCGGCTTGTCGTTCTCCCACTCGACGGTCGCCTCCGCGCCGTTCGCCAGCCGCCGCGCGCGCTTGGCGGCGAGCAGCACCAGATTGAAAAGGTTGGGCTCGTTCTGCAGGCAGTCTTCGACGGTGATCCGCGCCATGGCTCTTCGGGGTTTCGTTTAAGGGAGTAAAAGCATAGCAGGAAACGGGCCCCCCGGGCCAGCGCGGGCAGGCGCAAGCGCCGATCAGGCCAGCAATTCCGCCGCCAGCCGCGCCACCTCCGGCCGGGTGGCTTTGAGGGCTGCCCCGTGCTCGCGCACGATGGCCTGAAAATCGCGCAAGGCATCGTCGAAGCGGTCGTTGATCACCACGTAGTCGAACTCGATCCAGTGCGCGATGTCGCGCTGCGCGTCCTCGAGACGGCGGCGAATGACCTCGGGCGAATCGGTGCTGCGGGCGGTAAGACGCTCCTCGAGGGCGCGACGCGTCGGGGGCAGGATGAAGACGCTGTGTGCGGCGGGCAGCCGCGCCCGCACCTGGCGCGCGCCCTGCCAGTCGATCTCGAGCAGCAGCAGCCGCCCCGCGGCGAGCGCATCGCGCACCGCCTTGAGCCCCGTGCCGTAGCAATTGTCGTACACCCGCGCGTGCTCGAGAAACTCGCCGCGCGCCGCCATCCGCTCGAACTGCCGCGCCGTGATGAAGTGATAGTCCCGCCCGTCGATCTCGTTCGGCCGCGGCGCCCGGGTGGTGTAGGAGACGGAGAATCGCAGCCCGGGCTCGCGCTCCATGAGCGCCTTCACCAGGCTGGTCTTGCCGGCGCCCGAGGGAGCCGAAACCACGTACAGGCGGCCGGCCCTGCCGGCGCCCGCGGTTTGCTCGTTTGCGGCCGCCGGCATCGCGGCTACTCGACGTTCTGCACTTGCTCGCGCATCTGCTCGATCAGTACCTTCATGTCGACGGCCGCGCGCGTCGTCTCGATGTCCTGCGACTTGGAGGACAGCGTGTTCGCTTCGCGGTTCAGCTCCTGCATCAGGAAATCGAGGCGCCGTCCCGCCGGCTCATGGCCCGCGAAGGCCTTGCGCACCTCGGCGACGTGGCCGCGCAGCCGATCGATCTCCTCGTCGACGTCGAGCCGCTGCGCGAGGATGGCGAGCTCCTGCTCCAGGCGGTCGTGATCGGCGTCGCTGGTGAGCTGGGCGATGCGATCGAGGAGCTTGGCGCGCATGCGCGCGCGCACCTCCGGCAGGCGCTCCGAGACGCGCGCCGCGAAGTCGATCAGGCCCGCGCAGCGCTGCTCGAGCGCCTCGCGCAAGCGCGCGCCCTCGCTGTCGCGAAACCGCGCGAGCTCATCCAGCGCCTCGCCGAGCAGCGCCTGCGCCGCCGCGACCAGCGGTGCGCTGTCGCGCGCCTGATCCCGCAGCACGCCCGGCCAGCGCAGCAGGTCGAGTACCTCGATGCGTGCGGCCGCGCCCGCCTGCGCCGCCGCCTGCTGTGCCCGCTGCGTCACGGCCGCGAGGAGCTCGGCGTCGACGTCCAGGGTGGTGGTCGTGGAGGCGGGGCGGAAATGCAGCGAGCACTCGACCTTGCCTCGGCGCACGGCGCCGGACACCGCCTGGCGAAATTCAGCCTCGGCGCAGCGAAACTCTTCGGGCAGCCGGCAGCCGATCTCCAGGTAGCGGTGATTGACCGTCTTCAGCTCCCACGCGAGCTGCCCCCACGGAAACTGGCGCTCGCGCCGCGCAAAGCCGGTCATGCTACGAATCATAGGGTCTCGAGCCGAAATCGGCCATAATCGGCAGCCGAGTCTATCGAAGCCGGTAGGAGCTGTCATTGCAGATCGAGACCGCGGATGTGAGCCTGATCGGCCACCGCGAGGAGAATCAGGATCGAGTCGCGGTGGCAGCCGGCGAGCATGCCGTACTGCTGGCGGTGATCGACGGCATGGGCGGTCATGCCGAGGGCGCGCGCGCGGCGGAAACGGCGCTGGCGACGCTCCTCGAGGCGTTCTGGCAGACGCCGCACCCGATATTCGATCCGCTCGGATTCCTGCATCTGTCTCTCGGGCGCGCACACGAGGAAGTCGTGAAGCTCGGCGTCGGTCTCGCGGTGGAGGCCCGCCCGCGCGCGACCTGCGCGGTATGCCTGGTGCAGGATTCGGCGGCTTACTGGGCGCACGTCGGCGACAGCCGCGTCTATCAGCTGCGCCAATCCCAGGTCCTCGAGCGCACGCGCGATCACAGCCACGTGGAGGTTCTGCTGCGCGAGGGACTCATCACCGAGGCCGAAGTACAAGGCCATCCGATGCGCAATTACGTCGAATGCTGTCTGGGAGGCGACGCGGCATTGCCCGAGATGAGCATCTCGAGCCGCCGGCGGCTGAAGGCGGGCGACGTTCTGCTGTTGTGTACCGACGGGGTGTGGGCGAATCTGCGCGACCAGGACTTCGTGCGCTTCGCGCAGTCCGCCGGCAAGCCCTTGCGCGACAGTCTCACCGATCTCGGCACCCAGGCGGTGGCCGCCGCGGCGCCTTACAGTGACAACGCCAGCGCCGCCGCGCTGCGCTGGCGGGCCGCATGAGCTTGCGTCCGAGCGGCCGCGAGCCGAATGAGCTCAGGCCCGTGAGCTTCGAGCGCGGCTATACCGCGCACGCCGAGGGCTCGGTGCTGGTGGGGTTCGGCGGGACCCGCGTGCTGTGCACGGCGAGCATCGAGGATGGCGTGCCGTCGTTCCTGCGCGGCTCCGCACAGGGCTGGGTGACCGCCGAGTACGGCATGCTGCCGAGGTCCACGCACACCCGCACGGCACGCGAGGCCGCGCGCGGCAAGCAGTCCGGCCGCACGCAGGAGATTCAGCGCCTGATCGGCCGCGCGCTGCGCGCCGTGCTCGATCTCAAGGCCCTCGGTGAGCGCACCGTGACCGTGGATTGCGACGTGCTGCAGGCGGACGGAGGCACCCGGACCGCCTCGATCACCGGCGGGTTCGTGGCGCTCGCCGACGCCGTCGATACCCTGCTCAAGAGGCGCGTGCTGGCGGTCAATCCCATCCATGGCCAGGTGGCGGCGGTGTCGGTGGGCATATACCGCGGCGTGCCGGTGCTCGATCTCGATTACGCCGAAGACTCGAACGCCGAGACCGACATGAACGTGGTGATGAACTCGGGGGGCGGGTTCGTGGAAGTGCAGGGCACCGCGGAAGGCCACGCCTTTCGCCGCCACGAGCTCGATCGATTGCTGGACCTCGCTGCGCAGGGGATCGCGCGGCTGCACGCGGCGCAGCTGAGTGCCCGAGCCTAGAGATCGCGGCGTGCGCGGCGCTGCCGCCGAACGCCAGACGCTGGTGATCGCGAGCGCGAATCCCGGCAAGCTGCGCGAGCTCGCAGAGCTGCTCGCGCAGCTGCCATTCGCGCTCGTCGGCCAGGCGGCGCTCGGGGTTGCCGCAGCCGAGGAGACCGGCGCGACGTTCGCGCAGAACGCACTGCTGAAAGCCCGGCACGCCGCCCGGTCAACGGGTCTCGCGGCCATCGCGGATGACTCGGGACTCGAGGTCGATGCGCTCGGCGGCGCGCCGGGAGTCCGCTCGGCGCGCTACGCGGGCGAGGGAGCGAGCGATGAGGCCAACAACGCCAAGCTCATCGCCGCGCTCGAGGGCCTTACGGGATCGGCGCGCCGGGCGCGCTACCGCTGCGCGCTGGTCTACGTCGACGGCCCTGCCGATCCTTCGCCTGTGTGCGCGCAGGGCGTGTGGGAGGGCCTCATCCTGGCCGCGCCGCGCGGCGCGCGCGGCTTCGGGTACGACCCTTACTTCTGGCTGCCCGAGCTCGATGCGACCGCGGCCGAGCTCGAGCCCGCCGCGAAGAACCGGTTGAGCCACCGCGGCAAGGCCTTGCGGCTGCTGCGCGACAAGCTCGCCGTGCGGCCGCGATGAGCGCCGCGCCGTTGCCGCTCACTCTGTACGTGCACATGCCCTGGTGCGTACGCAAGTGCCCGTACTGCGACTTCAACTCCCACCAGCTCAAATCGGCAAAGCCCTCGGTGCGCTACATCGATGCGCTGCTCGCGGATCTCGAGGCCGAGCTGCCGCTGCTCGGCAGCCGGCCGATCGAGGCGGTCTTCTTCGGCGGAGGGACGCCGAGCCTGTTCGCGCCCGAGGAGTTCGCGCGGCTGCTCGCGGGAGTGCGGCAGCGGTGCGTGCTGGCGGACGGCGCCGAGGTGACGCTCGAGGCGAATCCCGGCACCATCGAGCGCGGCCGATTCGCCGGCTATCGGGCGGCGGGGATCAATCGCGTATCCCTCGGTGCACAGAGCTTTGCGCCCCATGCGCTCGAGCGCCTGGGACGCATCCATGCGCCCAGGGACACCCTCGCCGCGGTCGAGGAGTTGCGCGCGGCGGGGATCGGCAACTTCAATCTGGACCTCATGTATGCGCTGCCGGGGCAGACGTTCGAGGAGGCGCTCGAGGACATCCGCGTGGCCTGCGCGCTTGGGCCGGCGCACATCTCGCACTATCAGCTCACCCTCGAGCCGGGCACCGCCTTCCATGCCCGTCCACCGGCGTTGCCGGGCGAGGAGCTGGCATTTCGGATGCAGCGCGAGTGTCAGGAGCTGCTCGCCGCGCATGGCTTCGAGCAATACGAGGTATCCGCCTACGCCAAGCGCGGCGCGCGCTGCCGCCACAATCTCAACTACTGGCAGTTCGGCGACTATGTGGGCATCGGCGCGGGCGCACATGGCAAGCTGAGCGCCTCGCTCCCGGGCGGCGTGCTGCGCACCGAGAAGCCCCGCCAGCCAAGGAGCTATCAGGCGGCGGCCGTGGCGTGCGCGCCCGTCGGCGAGCGCCGGCCGGTGGCCGCGCGCGAGCTGCCTTTCGAGTTCATGCTCAACGCATTGCGCCTCAACGAAGGGTTCGCGTGCGGCGATTTCGAGTGCCGGACGGGCCTTTCGATGAGCGCGGTCGAGCCCGAGCTGCGCAAGGCGCAGGCGCGCAGCCTCGTCGAGATGACCGACCGCGGGGGATGGCGGGCCAGCGAGCTCGGATTCAGGTTCCTAAACGACCTGCAAGCCAGCTTCCTGCCCTAAGCTTATACACACGGGCGGTTGCGCCTCGACTGCAGCGGTACCTACAGCACATTGCGCCTACGTTAGGTCAGATGCCCGATGTAACAATATGAAATTAATAATAAAACCAGCTTGTATATTTTTTGACCAAGTTAACATTTACTCGTATTTCAGCAGTGTGAACGGCGCATGGCGCAGTCCGTCCACAGAGTTATCCACAGATATTGTGGAAAAAAGGGGCGCGCCAGCCCGGGCAGACAGCCTACCGCCGCGGCGCTTGTTGAGGGGCCTGCTTTAGGCTAAGGTACGCGGCCCTAAAGACGTAGGGCCATCGCATGGCGATGAGGCTCCTTGAAAACCCCGTTCGAGGACCCATCGATTCTGCTCAAACGAGACTCGAGGTTTCCATGAAGGCCGGCATCCATCCCGAATACCAGGACATCACCGTCACCTGCACCTGCGGCAACACGTTCAAGACCCGCTCGACCATCGGTCACGACCTGCAGGTCGAGGTGTGCTCGAACTGCCATCCGTTCTACACCGGCAAGCAGAAGATCGTCGACACGGGCGGCCGCGTCGACAAGTTCCGCAAGAAGTACGCGACCGCAGCCGCCAAGGCTTGACCGCGCCTCGCGCCGCTGTCGCCAGCCCGATCAAGCTGGCGCCTTGAGCTAGCGCCTGCGCCGCGTGCTTGCTGAGCGCGGCGCGCTGCGACCCACGCGCTTGATTCCGCAGGTCCGCCGTGCAAGGCTTCCGGGCCTCGTCAACGAACTGGCCGCAAATCGGTTACGCGTATGAGCACGAAATACGAGCTGAAGAACCTTTCCACCGGCAAGACCGCCGAGCTGCCGGCGCGCTCCGGCACGCTCGGCCCGGATTGTCTCGATATCTCGCATCTCACTCGCGACCTCGGCGTGTTCACGTTCGATCCGGGCTTCATGGCCACGGCCAGCACGGAAAGCAAGATCACCTACATCGACGGCGATGCCGGCGTGCTGCTCTACCGCGGCTACCCGGTCGAGCAACTGGCCGAGAAGTCGAGCTTCCTCGAGGTCGCACACCTGCTCATCTACGGCATCCTCCCGGACAAGGCGCAGCTCAGCTCCTTCACCACATCGATCACGCGGCACACCATGGTGAACGAGCAGCTGCTGAGCTTTTTCGAGGGCTTCCATCACGACGCCCACCCGATGGCCATGGTCTCGGCCGTGGTGGCTTCGATGGCCGCCTTCTATCACGACACCACCGACATCGCCGACCCGCGCCACCGCGAGATCTTCGCTCATCGCATCGTCGCAAAGCTCCCGACGATCGCCGCGGCGGCCTACAAGCACACTCTCGGCCAGCCTTTCGTCTATCCGCGCAATGATCTGCGCTATTGCGCCAACATGCTCAACATGTTCTTCGCGGTGCCGTGCGAGCCCTACGCGATCGACCCGGTGGCGGCGGAAGCCATCGACCTGCTCTTCATCCTGCACGCCGATCACGAGCAAAATGCAAGCACATCGACCGTGCGCCTGGCCGGCAGCACCGGCGCCAACCCGTACGCCGCCATCTCATCGGGCGTATCCGCCCTCTGGGGGCCCGCGCACGGCGGTGCGAATGAGGCCGTGCTCAACATGCTCGATGGCATCGGGTCGGCCGCTCACATCGACAAGTTCCTGGCCCGTGTGAAGGACAAGTCCGACAGCGTGCGGCTCATGGGCTTCGGCCACCGCGTCTACAAGAACTTCGACCCGCGCGCCAAGATCATCCGCGAGATGTGCTATCGGGTGCTCGAGAAGCTCGGCAAGGGCAACAACCCCCTGTTCGATCTGGCGCTCAAGCTCGAGGAGATCGCGCTCAAGGACGAGTATTTCGTTTCGCGCAAGCTCTATCCCAACGTCGACTTCTATTCGGGCATCATCTACAGCGCCCTCGGCATTCCACGCTCCATGTTCACGGTCTTGTTCGCGATTGCGCGCACCGCCGGCTGGGTCGCGCACTGGCAGGAAATGGTGTCCGACCCGCACATGCGGATCGGACGGCCGCGCCAGCTCTACACCGGCCCCACTCAGAGGGACTACCGCTCGATCGACAAGCGCTGAACGATGCCGGCGACCGTCACGCACCGTTCGCTCGCAGCCCTCGCCGCCGCCTCATTGCTGCTGTGCGCGCGCCTCGCAGCGGCGGCGCAGACGGCTCCGAGCGGCGCGGTCCCCGACGCGGCCGGCTCGGGGGCTGCGGCCGGCTCGGGGGCTGCGGCCGGCTCGGCCGCGGCGCCGGGCGAGCACACGCTGTGTTCGGAGCCTGACACCCGCGTCGCGCTCGGCAGCGCGCAATGGAACGGCTGGGGGCGGGGCCCGGACAACACGCGTTATCAGCCGGAGCCTGCGATCCGCGCCATGGATGTGCCGAAGCTCGCGCTGCGCTGGGCGTTCGGCTATTCAGGCGGTGCGGCGGCCGGACAGCCCACCGTCGTCGACGGCCGATTGTTCGTGGCGAGCGCCAGCGGCCGCGTGTATTCGCTGGATGCGAAAACCGGCTGCACCTACTGGACCTTCGATGCCCAGGCCGGGGTGCACACCGCCGTCTCGATCGCGGAGCTCGCGCCCCGCAAGAGTCCGCCGAAGATGCCGAAGGCGTCGAAGCGCAGGCGCGGCAGGCATCAGTTGATCGATGCGCACCTGGAGATGCCGAAGGCACCGAGCGCGGCCTTCTTCGGCGACGACAAGGGGGCCGTCTATGCGCTCGATGCCCAGACGGGCGCGCTCTTGTGGAAGACGCAGATCGACGAGCACCCGCTCGCGCGCATCGAGGGCTCACCCACGATCTATCTCGACCGGGTGTACGTCGGCGTCGGCTCGAGCGAGCCCGAGTCTGCCGCCGCGCCGGGCTACGCTTGCTGCTCGTTTCGCGGCAGCGTCGCGGCGCTCGACATCGTCAGCGGACACATCGAGTGGAAGACCTATCTGGTGAGCGGGGACCCCCAGCCGCTCGAGTCTGCCGCCGGGCCGCGATTTGGACCGGCCGGCGCCGCCATCGCGGATGCGCCCACGGTGGACGCGGCACGCGGCGTGGTCTATGTCGGAACGGGCGAGACATTCAATCCGAAGGCGCAGCCCCTGGCCGACGCCGTGGTCGCCCTCGATCTCACCGACGGCAAGCTGCGCTGGGCCAAGCAGCTCGCCGACGCCGGCGGCGAATCCTCGCCCATCGATGCTTCGCCGATCCTGCGCGCGATCGGCCCCGGCAAGCAGTCGCTTCTGGTCGGCGAGCGCTCCGGCGCGGTGTACGCCCTCGATCCCGACCGGGCGGGCGAGATCTTGTGGCAGATCAAGGGCCCGGGCGATGCCGCCGGCGGCGTCGCCTGGGGCGCGGCCGCGGATCATCGCAGCGTATTCGTGGCCCTCTCCGGCCTCGACGCCGAGCCGCCCAACCCTACCGGGAGCTTGACGGCGATCGACGTCAGGACGGGCGCGCGGCGCTGGCTGACCGCGGCACCGGATCCCGCGTGCAGCTGGGGTCGCGATCCGGCGTGCGTTCATGGACAGGCCCAGGCGGTCACGGTGATTCCCGGAGCCGCCTTCTGCGGCTCGCTGGACGGCCACTTGCGCGCGTACTCGACTCTCGACGGCAAGGTTCTGTGGGATTACGACACCGCCAAGGATTTCACGACCGTGAATCACGTCAAGGCGGCCGGCGGCTCGCTCGATCGCGGCGGTCCCACGATCGTGAACGGCATGGTTTACCTCAATTCAGGCTCGGGTGGCCGGGGCCGAGCGGGCAACGTGCTGCTCGCCTTCTCGGTCGACGGCAAATAGGACAATAGATGCCACCGTTCAGACGCAATCTCTGGCTCGGTCTTTGCTGGGCCTCGGCGCTTTGCGCCGCGGGCATCGCCGCGGGCGCTGCCGCGGGCGCCGAATCGCGCCCCACGGGTCATGAGCCGGCGCCGATCGAGAACTCCGTGGTCAAGGTATTCGCCACCATGCGCTATCCGGACCCGTTCAGGCCCTGGACCAAGCAGGCCCCCACCGATGTGAGCGCGTCGGGCGTGGTCATCGAGGGAAAGCGCATTTTGACCAATGCCCACGTCGTGCTGTATGCGACGCAGGTGCAGGTGCAGGCCAACGCGGCCGGCGACAAGCTGCCGGCCACGGTCGTGGCGGTGGCGCCGGGCATCGATCTGGCCGTGCTCAAGCTCGACGACCCGAGCTTCTTCGACACGCACCCCGCGCTGGCGCGTGCGCGCGCGCTGCCGCAGATCAAGGACGCAGTGCTCGCCTACGGATTCCCGACCGGCGGCAATTCGCTGTCCATCACCAAGGGCATCGTCTCGCGCATCGAGTTCGTTCCGTACAACTTTCCCGTCTCGGGCCTGCGGGTGCAGATCGATGCCGCCATCAATCCCGGCAACAGCGGCGGACCGGCGATCGCCGGCGATGAGATGATCGGCCTCGCCTTCTCCAAGCTCGGCGGGGATGCGCAGAACATCGGCTACATCATCCCGAACGAGGAGGTGGAGCTGTTCCTGAAGGACATCGCCGATGGACATTACGACGGCAAGCCCGCCATGTACGATGAGCTGCAGACGCTCGAGAATCCGGCGTTGCGCGAGTGCCTGCAGCTCGACAAGTCGGTCGAGGGCATGGTCGTGCACCGCCCCTACGGGTCCGACGCGAACTATCCCCTGCGGGAGTGGGACGTGATCACGCGCATCGGCGCTACGCCCATCGACAACCAGGGCATGATCAAGCTGGGCGACGATCTGCGCGTGAGCTTCTCCTACCAGATCCAGCACGTCGCGAGGAACGGCCTGCTGCCCCTCACCCTGGTGCGCGCGGGAAAGCCGATGCAGGTCGAGCTTCCGGTCTCGGCCGAGCACCCGACCCTGGTGTCGGATCTGCGCGGCGGCTATCCCTCCTATTTCATCTATGGACCGCTGGTGTTCTCGACCGCCACCTGGCAGTTCATTTCCGGTCTCGAGGGCAACGTCGGCACGATGCGCGCCCTGGGATTCATGAAGAGCCCGCTGGTGACGCGCGCGCTCGATCCCCCCGACGCCCGGCAGCAGGAGCTGGTGGTGGTATCCTCGCCGCTGTTTCCGCACAGGCTCGCGAACGGCTATTCGAACCCGGCCGGCTCGGTGGTGAGCTCCGTCAACGGCATCCACATCAGCAGCCTCAAGCAGCTGGTCGCCGTGCTGCGTGACCTCAAGGATGCGTTCGTGACGTTCGAGTTCGATCAGAAGGGAGGCGAGGCGATGGTGTTCTCTCGCGCCGCGATGGTCGCCGCCACCGACGAGATTCTCAACGACAACGGCGTGCGGGCGCAGGGCTCGCCGGACACGCTCGCCGTGTGGCAGGCGAAGCCGGCGCACTGAGCGCAAGGCGCTCGCCCGGGCGGCGGCCGGCGCAGCGCGCTGCGCGCGCGCCTCAGCCGAGCGTCTCGGCTGCGCTGCGTATCGCCCCGTACACCCGGTCGAGATCTTCCTCCGTGACGCAGTAGGGCGGCAGCACGTAGATGGTGTTGCCCAGCGGCCGCAGCAGCACCTCGCCCGCCCGCCAGGAGGCGGTGAGCCGCGGTCCGACGGCAGCCAGATACCCGCGATCGGCCGTCTTCAGGTCCATCGCCACGATGGTCCCCGTCTGGCGCAGGTGCTCGAAGCGCTCATCGCCGCGCAGGCGCTCGAGCTGTGCGGACTGCAGGCGCACGAGAACGGCGATGCGCTCGCGCACCGGCTCGGACTCCCACACCTCGAGATTGGCGAGCGCCGCCGCGCAGGCGATCGGGTTCGCGGTGAACGAGCTCGAATGGAAGAAGGTGCGACGCCGGTCCTCGGCATAGTGGGCCGCGAAGATCTCGGGGCGGCAGAGCGTCACGGCGAGGGGCAGCGCGCCACCGGTGAGCCCCTTGGAATAGCATGCGATGTCCGGCGCGACGCCGGCCTGCTCGCAGGCGAATAAAGTGCCGGTCCTGCCCCAGCCCGTCATCACCTCATCGGCGATGAACAGCACGCCGTGACGCGCGCAGATGGCGCGCATGTCGGCGAGGAGCGAAGCGGGATACATGAGCATGCCGCCCGCGCCGAGCACGAGGGGCTCGATCAGCAGCGCAGCGGCCTCGCCGGTGCGGCAGTGGGCCTCGAGCGCCTCGAGCGTCGCACTCTCCCGGCCGGGCGCCGGAAAGGGAATGCGCGCCACCTCGAAGAGCAGCCGTTCGTACGCTTCGGTGAAGGCGCCGCGCTCGCCGACCGACATCGCGCCCACGGTATCGCCGTGGTAGCTGTGCTGCATCACGATGATACGGTGCCGGGGCTCGCCGCCGTGCCGCCAGTAACCGAGCGCCATCTTCAGCGCGACCTCGACGCTGGTCGATCCGCTGTCGGAGAAGAACACGTGCGCAAGACCCGGGGGCGCAACGGCGAGGAGCTTCTCGGCCAGCCGCTCCGCGGGCTCGTGGCTGTACTCGGCGAAGATGACCTGATCGAGCGTCTCGGCGGCCGTACGGATGGCGGCGACGATGCGCGGATGCCGGTGCCCGTGGGTGATGACCCACCACGAGGAGATGGCGTCGATGATGCGCCGGCCGTCGGCGGTGATCAGGTAGGCACCCTCGGTGCGCAGCACTTTGGGAAAATCCGCGCGCAGCGCATGCTGCGTGAACGGGTGCCAGATGATCGAGCTCACGGCGCGCCGGTCCCCGCCGCCCCCGCCGTGGCGCCCGTGGCCGCCCCCGCCGCCGCGGCGCCTGTGGCCGCCCCCGCCGCCGTGGCCCCTGTGGCCGCCGTCGCCGCGGGGTCGAGGAATTGCTCGCGGGCAAACGCTTGCGCGAAGGCCGCCGCGAGCGTGCCCGGTGTCAGCGGATCGAGATACGGCAAGCGGCCGAGCACCGGGACATCCCCGAGCGCGCCGATGATGCGCTCGTTGTCCGCATGCGCATCGCCGATGAAGGCGATGCCGAGGAGGGGAATCGCCCGGCTGCGCAGCGCCTCGATCGACAGCAGCGTGTGGTTGATGGTTCCGAGCCGGGTCCGCGCGCACAGCACGACCGGCGCGCCCCAGCGCCGAAAGAGATCGACGAGGAGCATGTGCCGCGTGAGCGGCACCAAAAGGCCGCCCGCTCCCTCGACGATCAGCGTGCGGCCCGCCGCCGGCAGGGTGAGCCGCGCCGCATCGATCGCGACGCCGTCGATCTCGGCGGCGAGGTGCGGCGAGGCCGGGGTGCGCAACCGCCAGGCTTCCGGCAGGATGCGCTCGGCGGGCAGCTCCGCGAGGCGCTGCACCAGCGCCGAGTCGGTCTCCCCGGCGAGTCCGGACTGCACCGGCTTCCAGTACGCGCCCTGCACAAGCCGCGTGAGGCCGGCGCAAAACACCGTCTTGCCGACGTCCGTATCGGTGCCTGTGACGATGATGCTCGCGCTCATGGCGCGAGCAGCTCGGCGAGAGCGCCGAACAAGGCGTCGATCGCGGCCTCATCGACGTTCAGGGTCACCGAGATCCTGAGGCGCGCGGTGCCTTCGGGCACCGTCGGCGGGCGTACCGCGCGCACGTCGAACCCGCGCTCGCGCAGGGCGGTGGCGAGCGCGAGTGCGCGGCCATCCTCGCCCACGATCACCGGCAGGATCTGCGAGCCGCTCGGGTGCGCCGCGCCGCGCGCGCGCGCCGCCCGGGAGGCGGCGCCGACCAGATGCGCGAGCCGCCGGCGCCGCTCGGGCTCCTCCTTCAGGATGTCGAGCGCCTCGAGCGCGGCCGCGGCCATCAGCGGCGAAGGCGCCGTCGAATAGATGAACGGGCGGCAGCGATTGATCAGAAACTCGCACAGCACGCGCGGACCCGCGACCAGCGCACCGGCGCCGCCCAGCGCCTTGCCGCAGGTGTGCAGCGTGAGCACGTTCTCGCGCCCTTCGAGCTCTGCCGCGAGACCGCGCCCGTCCATCCCGTACACGCCCGTGGCATGCGCCTCGTCGATGAACAGCATGGCGTCGTGCCGGTCGGCGAGCGCGATCAGCTCATCGAGGGGCGCGCGATCGCCGTCCATGCTGTACAGGCTCTCGACCGCCATCCACACGCGCCCGCGGGCGCCGCTCCCGCGAAAGTCCTGGATCGCTTTCTCGAAGGCGGCGGGGTCGTTGTGGGCGGCGCAGGTGAACTGCGCGCGCCCGGCGCGCGCGCCCTCGTGGGCGCTGGCGTGAACCAGGGCATCGAGCACGACCAGATCGTCCCGTTGCGGCAAGGTCGACAGGACGGCGTAGTTCGCGAAATAGCCGCTGCCGAAAAAAAGCGTGCGCTCGGCGCGGAAGAACGCAGCCGCCTTCGCCTCGAGCGCCTCGTGCTCGGGGGCGTTGCCGCGCAGCAGCCTCGAGCCGCCCGCGCCCACCGGGGTGCCGCGGGCAAGCGCGCTGGTCACCGCGGCCTTGAGGCGCGCACACGCGGCGAGACCCAGATAATCGTTGGACGTGAAATCGAGCCCCACGCGCGGCGCGAGCGAGCGCTTGCGGCTCTGGTCGGTCAGGGCGTCGAGCGCCGCCTGATAAGGAGCGAGGCCCGAGGCCCTCAAGGCCACGACGGTTCCAGCGGCTTCAATCCGAGGCGCCGGAACAGCGCGCCATCCTGATCCTCGCCCGGATTGCCCGCCGTGAGCAGCGTGTCGCCCACGAAGATCGAATTGGCGCCTGCGAAGAAGCACAGCGCTTGCAGCTCATCGCTCATCGCCGTGCGCCCCGCCGAGAGCCTCACCATGGAGGTCGGCATGAGGATGCGCGCCAGGGCGATGGTGCGCACGAACTCGATGGGGTCGAGCGGCGGCGCCTCGGCGAGCGGCGTGCCCGGGATGGGGATCAGCCGATTGATCGGCACGCTCTCGGGCGCAACGGGCAGGTTGGCGAGGGTCACCAGAAAGGACACCCGGTCGGCGGCGTCCTCGCCCATGCCGACGATACCGCCGCAGCACACCTTCATTCCCGAGTCGCGCACGTAACGCAGGGTCTTTAGCCGGTCGGTCCACGATCGGGTGGTCGCGACCTCGCCGTAATAGCGCTCCGACGTGTCGATGTTGTGGTTGTAGTAGTCCAGACCCGCCTCCTTCAGGCGCTGTGCGTCCTCGCGTCGCAGCATCCCGAGGGTCATGCAGGTCTCGAGCCCGAGCGATTTGACCGCGCCCACCATCTCGGTGAGGCGCTGCATGTCGCGCGGCTTCGGCGAGCGCCATGCCGCGCCCATGCAGTAGCGCGTCGCGCCTGCATCCTTGGCCCTGCGCGCCTCGGCCACCACCTCGCCCACCTCCATGAGCTTGGTGGCCGCAAGGCCGGTCTGATGCCGCGCGGACTGGCTGCAGTAGCCGCAGTCCTCGGGGCATCCGCCCGTCTTGATGCTGAGCAGCTGGCTGCGCTGCACCGCGTTGGCATCGAAGTGCCGCCGGTGAATGGTATGGGCGCGAAACAGCAGATCCGCGAAGGGCGCCGCGTACAACGCCTGCGCTTCTTGCATCGACCAGGGCGTGCGCGGGCCGGACTCGGCCGGCGGGGTGCAGTCGGGACTCATCGATCCTGGGCCTCCTAGTTCGCATCCACGAGATCGGATACCTCGCGCGCATCGGCGCGCTTCATCGGCCGGCCGTCGACCGGCGAATACGGCGATTGGCGGATGCCGTCGATGGGAAACACCGTCGCATCGACCGTGCGGCCGCTCGCCTCGAAGCGCAGCGCGGGATAGTTGATGCTGCGCTCGGCATCCATCTTGACGCGCCGCTCGTAGAACTGGTGCGGCACGCCGATCTCGAGCAGGCGTATCGCCACGGACTCGGAGCGGTCGGCGAACAAATGCAGATTGATGTCGCTGTAATTGGTCGCCGTGCCGGTGAGCACCGAGCCCACCAGCCGCGGCTGAAACTCCTCCAAAAGCCGCATGGTGTGCAGGGCGATACGCCGCTGCTCCTTCAAGGTGTGCCCGTGGGAGTCGCCGCCGAAGAGGCGCTGATGGGCGCGCAGCGCCGCCTCGATCTCCACGTTCGAGGGCAGCACCGAGACCTCGTGCACCCCGAGCCGGTCGGCGGCCTTGCGCTTGGCCTGAAGAAAGTCCTCGATGCCATGCTCGGCCATGATGCGTGCGGCTTCCTGAGCGAGCGCCCGCCGCAGATCCTCGGCGCGCTGCGAATACTTCTTGGGCATATGTCTAGAAGAGCGGTTTGTCGCCATCATTCAGCGGGTTCGTATTGTTCTGCCCCTCCGCGCTCTCGGGCTTGGGCAGATTGCCTTCGATGAATTTCTCCATGATGCCGTTCGGATTGTCGGCGCTCGCGAGCAACCCGGTATCCGGCGAGATGCGCACCGTGACGATGCCGTCGGGCATCGGTACCTTGTGCCGCGGCACGCCATCGAGCGCCTGGTGCATGAAGAATATCCAGGTCGGCAGCGCGGCGCGCGAGCCCTGCTCGAGCTCGCCCAGGGTGCGATCCTGGTCGAAGCCGGTCCACACCGTCGCGACCAAGTCGGCGTTGAAGCCCGAGAACCAGGCATCGTGCGCATCGTTGGTCGTCCCCGTCTTTCCCGCAATGTCATCCCGGCCGAGCACCAGGGCCCTTTGGCCGGTGCCGTGCTTGATCACGTCCGCCATCATGTCGGACAGCAAATAGGCGACCTGGGGACGGATGATTTGCGGCGCGAGATCCTTGGCCGGGATCAGTGATTTGCCGTCGGGCACCCCCTCGTCGAGCCAGCTCGCGCTCGCGGCCGCGGCATGCTGCGACGCGGCGCGCTGGACCCCGGGCGCATGCGCGGCCGGGGGCGGCGGATCGTCGCTCGAGCTGCGCTCGAGGGCGGCGGTGAGCCCGGCGCCGCCCGCGGGCGGCCGCCCGTCCGCGAGCGCCGCGTTCAGAGTGCTCGTCTGGTCGGCGGCGCACTGTGCGCAGGCGATGAGCGGCTCCGCCTGGTAGATCGGCTTGCCGGTCGCGTCCAGAATCCGATCGATGTAGTAGGGGGTGACGCGAAATCCCCCGTTCGCGAACGTCGCATAGCCGGTGGCCACTTGCAGCGGGGAGAGCTCCGCGGTCCCCAGGGCCATGGTGAGATCATCGGGCACCTGGGACTTGTCGAAACCGAAGCGAGTGACGTAATTGCGCGCGTATTCGACGCCGATGTCGCGCACCACGCGCACCGACACGAGGTTGCGCGAGTAGGCCAGCGCGTCGCGCAGGCGCACCGGCCCGTAGAATTCGTTGGTGTCCTCTTTCGGCCGCCAGCCCGTGTCGTTGCCGGCGGTATCGATCACGATGGGCGCATCGAGCACCACGGTCGCGGGCGTGTAGCCCTTGTCGAATGCGGCCGCGTAGATGAAGGGCTTGAACCCCGAGCCAGGCTGCCGCCGCGCCTGGGTGACGCGGTTGAACTTGCTCTGGAAGTAATCGAAGCCGCCCACCAGCGCGACCACCGCCCCATCCTTCGGGTCGAGCGCGACGAGCGCGCTCTGCGCCTCCGGCACTTGCACGAACTGCAGGGATTCCGGGGTATTGCCGACCGTGTAGATCACATCGCCCCGATGCAAGATCTCGGAGGCGTCCGTCGGCGAGCGGTCCACCTTCTCATCCGGCAGCTCGCGCCGCGCCCAGGACAGCTTCGCCCAGGGAAGCGTCACGTCGCCCAGATCCTTCACATGGATCTTCGCGCTTTTCTCCTCCACGCCGACGACGATGGCCGGCCGCAAGCCCCCGACCGCGGGCCGCTCCTCGAGCTCGGCATCCATCGCCGCATCGCTCGTCAGCTTCGAGGGGTCGACCTTGTCGGCCGCGCCCCGCCAGCCGTGGCGGCGGTCGTACTCCAGGAGTCCCGTGCGCAGCGACACCGTGGCCGCGGCCTGCAGGCGCGAGTCGATGGTGGTGAAAACCTGATAGCCCGCCGTATAGATGGCGTCCCCGTACTTCGCCTGCATCTCGTTGCGCACCATCTCGGCGACATAGGGCGCGTCGACCTCGATGGATGGGCCGTGCAGGCGGCTCTCCATCGGACTCGCCTTCGCCTGCTCGTATTGCGCCTCGGTGATGTAGCCGAGATCGCGCATTCTCCCGAGCACGTGGGCGCGGCGCACGGTGGCGGCCTCGGGGTTGGCGACCGGGTTGACGGTGGAGGGCGCGGCGGGAATGCCGGCGAGCGTCGCCATCTCCGCGATGCTCAGCTGATCGAGGCTCTTGCCGAAGTAGACCTCGGCGGCGGCGGCCACGCCGTAGGCGCGCTGTCCCAGGAAGATCTTGTTGACGTAGAGCGAGAAGATCTCTTCCTTGGTGAATTCGCTCTCCATCAGCAGCGAGATGTAGACCTCGCTCATCTTGCGCTTCATGTCGCGCCGCGGGGTGAGGAACATGTCGCGCGCCACCTGCATGGTGATCGTGCTCGCCCCCTGGCTGATCCGGCCGGCCCGCGCATTGGCGAGCGCGGCGCGCAAGATGCCCTGCCAGTCGACCCCATGATGGCGGAAGAACCGGTCATCCTCCGTGGCGAGGAAGGCCTGCACCAGCTTCGGCGGCAGGTCCGAGTAGCGCACCGGGATGCGCCTTTGCTCCCCGATCGAGGCCATCAGGCGCCCGTCGCGGGTATAAATCCTCAGGGGAACCTGCAATTGCACGTCGCGCAGGGACTCGACGTCCGGCAAGGCGGGGCGCAAGTAGACATAAGCGCAGACGTTGGCGAACGCGATCAGCACGATTGCGCCCGCCAGGCATGCACAAATTCGGGATATGAGAACCAGGTAACGTTTGGCCACAGCAAACCGCTCTAACTTATTGCGCCGGCGGACACAGGGCTGGCATATTACCGCGGCTTACAAAGGCATACTCATCGAAAGATGAGGACGCAAAGCCACCGGTCTAAGGGTTCGAGGCCTAAGACAGCGGGGTTGCCAGACCAAGCTTAACCAATCGCCTAGGGAGAGCAATAGGCGAGAAGAGGTCTGAATGGACGTTCTGATGGATTCATCGATTGCGCTGCGGGATCCGCGCAGTTCTCATTTTTGCGACATGCCGGCGCCTCACGGTCATTACCGTGAGTCTCTTCACGTTCTCATTTAACAGTTTTCGCTAACTTTGAGCATCTATGTCAGCGTCCCCCACCGCGCTCCAACGTGTTGAGCGAAAAGGAATATTCTAGTGTTCGCGCTAGGTAAACGTTACCGTCCGCTGCTGGGGCTGGACATCACCACCTCGTCGGTGAAGCTGATCGAGCTGACCATGTCGGGTGGGCAATACCGGGTCGAGTCCTATGCCGCGGAGCCGACCCCGCACAATGCCATCAACGAGAAGGTCATCGTCGACGCCGAAGCGGTCGGCGAGGCGATCCGCCGCGCCGTGAAGCGCTCCGGCGCGAAGAGCCGCCTCGCGGCCATCGCCATCTCCGGCGATGCCGCCATCACCAAGGTCATCCAGATGCCCAAGACCCTCGGTGAGCACGAGCTCGAGGGCCAGGTCGAGATGCAGGCCGACCAGTACATCCCCTTCCCCATGGAGGAGGTGAGCTACGACTTCCAGGTCGTCGGCCCGTCCGAGAAGGACCCGGACATGCTCGACGTGCTGCTGGTGGCGACGCGCACCGAGAACGTCGAGCAGCGCCAGGCGGCGGTTCAGGCCTCGGGCTTGACGGCGCAGATCGTCGACGTCGAGGCGTTCGCCCTCGAGAACGCCTGCGCTCTGATGCGCCATCAGATGCCGGACGGCGGCATGGACCGCACCGTCGCGGTGGTCGATTTCGGCGCGAGCAGCACGACCTTCAGCGTGCTGCGCGACCTCAAGGTCGTCTACACCCGCGACTTCGCCTTCGGCGGCCAGCAGCTCACCGAGGAGATCATGCGCACCTACGGGCTGTCCATGGAGGAAGCGGGGCGCGCCAAGAAGGAAGGCGGATTGCCGAGCAACTATCAGCCCGAGGTCCTCGACCCGTTCATCGACGACATGACGCAGCAGGTGAGCCGCTCGCTGCAGTTCTACCTCGCCTCGGGCAGCGGCCGCTCGCAGCCGGACCAGATCCTCGTGTGCGGCGGCTGCGCCAACATACCCGGCGTCGCCGAGGTGATCTCCAGCCGCGTCGGCGTGGCCGCCGACAAGGGCGATCCGCTCGGCAACATGAAGGTGTCGTCGAAAGCCAAAGCGCAGGCGGTGAGCCGCGACGCAACGGCCTTGCTTACCGCCTGCGGCCTCGCGCTGCGCAGCTTCGACTGAGGGGTGCCATGCCGCGTATCAATCTACTTCCCCACCGCGAACAAGAGCGCAAGCGACGCCGCCGCGAATTCGGCGTCGCCGTGATCGGGGCGCTGCTCGCCGGTGCCGTCGTCGCCGGCGGAGCCAAGGTGGTCTATTCGACCTGGATCGACGCTCAGACCGAGAAGAACAACCTCCTGAAGAAGGAGATCGTGAAGCTCGATGCCGAGATCGCCGACATCCAGGACCTCGAGACGCGCAAGCAGCGCCTGGTGGCGCGCATGGAGATCATCGACAAGCTGCAGCGCAAGCGTCCGGAAATCGTGCATCAGTTCGACGAGCTGGTGCGCACCGTGCCCGACGGCGTCTATCTGACCTCGATCAAGCAGAGCGGCAACAAGCTCGAGCTCAAGGGCGTGGCGCAATCGAGCACGCGCGTATCGACCTTCATGCGCAACATCGACGCCTCGGCCTGGATGGATAACCCCGAGCTGCAGGTGGTGGAGACGGCCAAGGACTCGCCCACCGGCGGATCGAACTTCACCGTGTTCGCCAACACCGTGGGGGTCAATCTCGACGAAGGCGGCGAAACCACGGTCAAGAAGGCAGCAAAATGAAGTTGCTCGAAGAGCTCAAATCGATCGACCCGCGCGACCCCGGCCGCTGGCCGCTGGTGGTGCGCGGCTTCTTCGTCCTCGTGGTATTCGTCCTGTGCGCCGGATTCTTCACGTACATGTTCGTGTGGAACGAGGATCGGCCGGTGCTGCAGAAGGCCGAGGCGGACGAGCTCGATCTGCGCACGCAGTTCGAGAACAAGCAGCAGCGGGCCGTCAATCTCGACGCCTACAAGGCGCAGCTCGCGGACATGGAGCGCTCCTTCGGCGCGATGCTGCGCCAGCTGCCCGGCAAGACCGAAGTGCCGAATCTGCTGGTCGACATCTCCCAGACCGGCCTCGCCGCGGGCCTGAGCGAGAAGCTGTTCCAGCCCGGTGCCGAGAAGAGCAACGGCTTCTACGCGGAGCTGCCCATCAAGATCAGGCTGGTCGGCTCCTACCATCAGTTCGGCGCCTTCGTCAGCGGCATCGCCGCTCTGCCGCGCATCGTCACGCTGCACGACATCCAGATCACTCCCGTCGACAGCAAGGTCGGCGGCTACGACAACCTGACCATGGATGTGACCGCCAAGACCTATCGGTACATCGAGGACGAGGGCGGCGCCAAGCCCGCTCCGAAGAAGAAGACAAAAGGAGGCGCTTCGTGAACTTGAGACCCAAGTCCCGCCGCGCCGCGGGCGTGCGCAGCGTCTGCGCGGTCGCGCTCGCAGGCTGCGTGATGGCGGGTTGCTCGGGCGGCCAGTCGGACCTGCAGCAGTGGATCGCGATGACCAAGAAGAAGCCCGGCGGCCGGATCCAGCCGCTGCCCGAGGTCAAGCCCTACGAGAGCTTCGTGTACAGCGCGAGCAATCTGCGCTCTCCGTTCCAGCCGGCCAGCCCGAACCTCGCCAACGGCGGCGTGCGGCCGACCGTGCGGCGCAACCGGGAGTTCCTGGAAAACTTCTCGCTCGACACGCTGAAGATGGTGGGCACGTTCAAGGTGGGAAACAGCTTCTATGGACTGGTGCAATCCAAGGACGGCCTGGTGCACAAGGTTCAGCCCGGCAACTACATGGGCCAGAACGACGGCAAGGTGACTGAGATTACGGCCAGCAAAATAAGCCTCATCGAGATCATACCGGACGGTCTCGGCGGCTACATCGAGCGACCGGCCTCATTGGCATTGACTGATTGATGGGGCCACAGGGAGAGCAACGCATGAGCAGATTCAAGACACGAATGGCGATGATCGGCGTAATGGCGCTCGCCGCATTATCGGTATTCGCCCCGAGGACCGAGGCGCAGGGCGCAGGCGCGCTCAAGCTCGAGTCCATCGACGTCCAGACGCTGTCCGGCCAGCAGGTCGAGCTCAAGCTCCACTTGAGCGGGCCGGCGAGCGAGCCCTTGCCGTTCACCATCGACAAGCCGGCGCGCATCGCGCTCGACCTCGCGAACACCTCGCTCGCGCTGCCCTCGCGCCGCATCGACGTGCGCTCCGGCGGCGTGGATTCCGTGCTTGCGGCCGAAGCGAACGGCCGCTCGCGCATCGTGATCAACCTCGACCAGCTCCTGCCCTACACCACCAAGGTCGATGGCAACACCATCATCGTCATGGTGGGCCGCCAGCCGGGCGATGCGCTGGCCGGCGCCGCCGCGCATGGCGGCGCAGCGCCGACGGCGGCCGCGGCGGTCGAGCGCGCGATCAAGACCATCGATTTCCGCCGCGGCAGCGACGGCGCGGGCCGCGTCATCGTGGAGTTGACCGACCCCCGCACGCCGGTGAACGTGCGCCAGGAAGGCAATCAGGTCGTGGTCGACTTTGCCGGCACCTTGATGCCGAAGAATCTCATGCGCCGCTACGACGTCATGGATTTCGCGACCCCCGTGCAGTCGGTGGACGCGATCCGCGTCGAGGGCAGCTCGCGCCTGGTGATCACCGCGCAGGGCGATTTCGAGCAGCTCGCCTACCAGTCGGACAATCAGTACACGGTCGAGATCAAGCCCTCGATCAAGCGCAACGGCGCGGTGGACGAGAAGAAGGAGTACACCGGCGAGCGCCTGACGCTGAACTTCCAGGACATCGACGTGCGCTCGGTGCTGCAGCTGCTTGCCGATACCAGCGGCCAGAACATCGTGGTGAGCGACTCGGTCACGGGCAACCTGACCTTGCGGCTGCAGAACGTGCCGTGGGACCAGGCCCTCGACATCGTGCTGCGCACCAAGGGCCTCGACAAGCGGCGCCAGGACAACGTGATCATCATCGGCCCGACCGAGGAGCTCGCGGCCCGCGAGAAGGCCGAGCTCGAGGCGCACAAGGAAGTCCAGGAGCTCTCGCCCATCCGCGCCGAGTTCATTCAGGCCAACTATGCCAAGGTCTCCGATCTCGCGAAGATGATCCGGCCGACCACCGGCGCCGCGGCCGGAGGCGGCAAGAACTCCATGCTGTCGGCGCGCGGCAGCCTCTCGATCGACGAGCGCACCAATACCTTGATGGTGCAGGACACCGCCGAGAATCTGGCGAACATCCGCCGCCTGGTGCAGACGCTCGATGTGCCCGTGCGCCAGGTGCTCATCGAGGCGCGCATCGTGGTGGTGAGCGACACGTTCGAGCGCGACCTGGGCGCGCAGTTCGGCGTCACTTCGGCGCAGACCAACGGCAACAACGGCCTTCTGGCGATCACCGGCTCGGGCACGGGCGCCGACACCATGATCCAGTCGGCGCTCACCAACCTGAGCTCCGGCCTGCCGGTGACCCCGGTGGCGACGCCCGCCCTGGCGAACCGCTACATGGTGAATACGCCGGCCGCGAACACCAACGGCAGCATCGGCATCTCCCTGCTCGGCGGCAGCTACCTGGTGGACCTCGCGCTGTCGGCGGCGGAGAACGAAGGCAAGAGCGAGACCATCTCCTCGCCGCGCGTCATCACCGCGAACCAGAAGCAGGCGACCATCATGCAAGGCGTCGAGATTCCCTACCAGGAATCGGCCTCGAGCGGCGCCACCACCACGCAGTTCAAGAATGCCGTGCTGTCGCTCAAGGTGACTCCGCTGATCACCCCCGACAATCGGGTGATCCTCGACCTGGACGTGAGCGACGATACGGTCGGCCAGCAGGTGACCAGCGCCACCGGCGGCAGCGTCCCCTCGATCGATACCCGCCAGATCCAGACCCAGGTGCTGGTCGGCGACGGCCAGACCGTCGTGCTCGGCGGCATTCTCGAGACCACCAAGTCCTATGCCGCGAACAAGGTGCCCTGGCTCGGCGACATCCCGGTGCTCGGCAATCTGTTCAAGAGCACCACCAACATCAACAACAAGACCGAACTCTTGATCTTCATCACGCCGAAGATCTTGCGCGAAGGGTCAAATCTCTACTGACGCCGACAGGAGTCGTGCGAGGACCAAAGACATGCGTAGATTATCGATCATAGCGTGGGCCAGTCTGGTGCTGCTCGCCGGCTGCGGCGGCACGAACCTGGGCTCGGAGAGCAGCGGCAGCGGCACCTCGACCACGGGCACCGGCACCGGCACCGGCACCGGTACGACCACCACCACCCTGTCGATGGGCAACGGCTCAGGCTCGAGCTTCCAGTCGGGCATGATTGCGATCTCGACCACCTCGCTCTCCGCCGGGGGCAGCACCACGCTGCAAGTGTCCATCGTCGATCAGACCGGTGCGCTCTACACCACCTCGACCGCGATCACCTTCAGCTCGCCGTGCCAGGCTCAGGGCCTTGCGACCATCACGGGCAACGGCACCAGCCCGGCCAGCAACACCGTGACCACGACCACCGGCGAGGCGACGGCCACTTATGTCGCCTCGGGCTGCAGCGGGAGCGATGTGATCACCGCGACCGCGAGCGCCAACAGCCAGGCGCTCACCGCCACCGGCACGGTGACGGTCGCACAGGCCGCGATCGGCTCGATCGCCTTCGTCTCCGCTACGCCTGCGCAGATCACGTTGAAGGGCGTCGGCAGCGCCGGCGGCTCCGACACCTCCACGGTGATATTCCAGGTGAACGACACCTCGGGCGGCCCGCGCGCGGGCGCCACCGTCGACTTCGCCCTCAGCACCAGCGTCGGCGGAATCTCGATATCCCCGACTTCCGCGACCAGCGATGCCAACGGGCAGGTGCAGACCATCGTCAGCGCGGGCACCGTGGCCACGACGATCCGCGTCACGGCCAGCACCACCACCTCCGCGGGGACCACGGTGTCGACGCAATCCAATGCGTTGACGGTCTCCACCGGCATCCCCACCAGCGCCAACATCTCCCTGGCGGTGAAATGCCAGAACGTCGAGGCCTGGGACATCGATGGCGTCACGGTGCCGGTGACCGTGAGCATGACCGATCGCTTCAGCAACCCGGTGCCGGACGGGACCACCGCGAATTTCCAGACGACGCTCGGCGGGATTCAGGCGAGCTGCCAGACCGGGGCCACCACATCGGGCTCGGGGGCTTGCCAGGTCAACTGGGTCAGCAAGGCGCCCTACACCATCAACGGCAATCCGCAGTCGACGTCGGGCAATGCCAACGTGAACGCCGCGTACTGCACCGGCATCGGGCAGTCGCTGGGCCTGTGCAACGGCACCACCAACGGCCGCAGCTCGATCTACGTGACCGCCATCGGCGAGGAAAGCTTCAAGGACGCGGTCGGCGACGGCTATTTCAATCCCGGCGACACGGTCGCGTGGGACGCCTCGGATGCCGACAATGACTTCACCAGCGGCTCGGACGCCGGGCAGCCGAAGCCCTGGCAAGACACCTCGGAGCCGTTCTTGAACGAGTGGGAGCTCTACGACTCCTACGGCACGCCGACCTATGTGCTCGGCGAGCCGTTCCTCGACTTCAACAACAACGGCAAGCGCGACGGTCCCGATGGCCTCGTGGAAAGCGCCCTGTGCCAGGGACCGCTTTGCAACACCAGCTCCTCCACGGTCGCGATCTCGGCGAGCAACATCATCATCCTGTCGGGCAGCAGCGCCAACCTCAACGTGCTGAGCCCGACGGGTGCGATGCCCTCCGGCGGATATCACTTCGGCAGTGGCCTGGTGCTCTTGGTCGACATCTTCGACGATCGATTGCAGCAGATGCCCGCCCAGAGCACGGTCAAGGCCAGCGTGTCGACCGGCAGCACGGCCATCATCACGAGCCCGGCGCCGGCCGCCTGGCCGTGCTCGACCGCGCCGCCCTATATCGATTCCGGCGGCAATCTGATCGCGGGGCAAACGTTCGAGTTCGACCTGAGTCCGACCATCCCGCCGCCGACGAACGGCCAGGTGGGCGGGACCCTGTACATCACCGTGACGACGCCGGCGGGCCTGATCACCACCTTCGGCGTGGCCCTACAGCCGTAAATCCGGCTGCTCGAACCTTCCCAGGGCCGCAGCGGACTTCAGTTCCGCTGCGGCCCCTCCCGCTGAAGCGCTGCCCGAGCGCATGCAGCTGCGGGGCCCCTCTGGGCCGTGCGAGCGGCGGCTGGCCAAGGCGCGCCCCCGCCCCTCCCGCCGTCAATTATGATCGGCGCCCATGCTCTCCAAGCGGAACATCTTTCTCATCGGCCCGATGGGCTCGGGCAAGTCCGCCGTCGGGCGCCAGCTCGCGCGGCTCTTTCACCTGCAGTTCCACGACAGCGATGCCGACATCGAGACGCGTACCGGGGTCGACATCGCATTCATCTTCGAGAAAGAGGGCGAGGCGGGCTTTCGCCTGCGCGAAAGGGAATCCATCGAGCGCCTCACCAGCCTGGACGGCGTGGTGGTGGCGACGGGCGGCGGCGCCATCATCCACCCGGAGAATCGGCGCGCGCTCGCCGAGCGCGGCGCCGTCGTCTACCTCGAGACGTCCATCGCGCAGCAGCTCGAGCGCACCCGCCACGGCCGCCATCGGCCCTTGCTCAATGACACCGATCCGAAGGAGCGGCTGCTCGAGCTGATGCAGCACCGCGCGGCGCTGTACGCCGAGATCGCCGACGTGACCGTGTCGACCGACGCGCGCCGCGTTCAAGTGGTGGCCGAGGAGATTCAACGCGCGCTTCAGCGGGCGCGCGGCGGCTAAGCTTCGTATAATCCCCGCAGCCCGCTGGTCCGAGGAGCTCGTCAATCCGGGAGCCATTCTGAGTAATCCGCCCGTTCAAACGCTCGAGGTCGACCTGGTTCACGCCCGTTATCGCATCACGATCGGCGCGGCGCTCCTCGGCAATCGCGAGCTCATCGAGTCGCAGATTCCGGGCGGCGACCTGATGGTCGTGACCGACGCCACCGTGGCGCCCCTGTATCTTGCGCGGCTGCGCGCGGCGCTCGGGCAGCGCAACGTCGCCGAGTGCATCCTGCCGCCCGGCGAGCAGCACAAGACGCTCGAGACGGTGAGCGGGATCTTCGATGCGCTGGTCGGCAAGCGACTGAACCGCGACGGCGTCGTGCTCGCGCTCGGCGGCGGCGTGGTCGGCGATATCGCGGGCTTCGCCGCGGCATGCTATCAGCGCGGCATCGGCTACGTGCAGCTTCCGACGACGCTGCTCGCGCAAGTCGACTCCTCGGTCGGCGGCAAGACCGGCGTGAATCATCCCGGCGGCAAGAATCTGATCGGTGCGTTCCATCAGCCGCTCGCCGTGCTCGCCGACACCGACACGCTGAAGACCTTGCCCGATCGCGAGCTGAGCGCGGGTCTCGCGGAAGTGATCAAGTACGGCTGCGTCTGGGACCCGCAGCTGCTCGACTGGCTCGAGCGCAACGTCGATGCGCTGCGCGATCGCGACGCCGCCGCCTTGGCTCATGCGATCCATCGATCCTGCGCCATCAAGGCCGCCGTGGTCGGCAAGGACGAGCGTGAGCGGGACCTGCGCGCCATCCTGAATTTCGGCCATACGTTCGGCCACGCCATCGAGGCGGCGACCGGCTACCAGAGCTATCTGCACGGCGAGGCGGTTGCGCTCGGGATGATCATGGCGGCGGACCTGTCGCAGCGGCTGGGCATGATCGACGCGGCCATGGGCGAGCGCATCGCCGCCCTGGTGCGCCGTGCCGGATTGCCGACCGCCGCCCCGAGGATCGGCCGCGCGCGCGCGCTGCAGCTCATGCGCATGGACAAGAAAGTGCTCTCGGGCACCATCCGCCTGGTGCTGCTCGAAGGCGCGGGGCGCGCCGCCGTGGTCTCGAGCTACCCGCCCGGCGCGCTCGAGGCCACTCTCGAGGCGCATTTCGGATGAGCGCTCTGGCGGCCTATGCGGCGCATGAGCACGAATCGCGCGGCCGCCGCTACCCCGAGCCCGCGCCCGGCTACCGCTCCGAATACCAGCGCGACCGCGACCGCATCGTGCATTCCACCGCGTTTCGCCGCCTGGTGTACAAGACCCAGGTGTTCGTCAATCACGAGGGCGACTTGTACCGCACGCGCCTCACCCACTCCCTGGAAGTCGCGCAAATTGCGCGCGCCATGGCACGCGCCCTCGCCCTCAACGAAGTGCTCTCGGAGGCGATCTGCCTCGCTCACGATCTCGGCCATACGCCTTTCGGCCACGCCGGACAGGACGCGCTCAATGAGTGCATGCGGGAATTCGGCGGCTTCGAGCACAACCTTCAATCCCTGCGCGTCGTCGACGAGCTCGAGGAGCAGTACGCGGAATTCGACGGCCTCAACCTGACGTTCGAGTGCCGGGAGGGGATCTTGAAGCACTGCTCGGCCGCCAACGCCGCGAAGCTGGGCGAGCTCGGAGCGCGCTTTCTCGAGCGCCGGCAGCCGGGGCTCGAGGCGCAGCTCGCGAACGTCGCCGACGAGATCGCCTACAACAACCACGACGTGGACGACGGCATCCGCGCCGGATTGATCAGCGTCGAGGAGCTCAGCGAAGTGGCCCTGTTCTCCCGCTACCACGACCTGGTGCGCGGCCGCCATCCCGGCCTCGGCGGCCGCCGTCTGGTCAACGAGATCTTGAGGCGCATGATCAATCATCTGGTCACCGACGTCATCGACACCTCGGCCGCGCAGCTGCGCGCCTCGGGCGTGGCCTCGGCCGCCGAGGTGAAATCGCTGTCGGCGCCGCTCATCGGGTTCAGCGGCGAGACGCACGAGCTCAACCGCACGCTCAAGAGCTTTCTGCGCGAGCGCCTCTACAAGCACTACAAGGTGAGGCGCATGACCTCCAAGGCGCGCCGCGTGATGATTGCGCTGTTCCAGGCCTTCATGGACGATCCCGGCCTCATGCCGCCGGAGCACGCCGCGAACGCCGCTCGGCTCGGCGCGCAGCACGGCGAGAGCGGCCGGGCGCGCGCCGTCGCGGACTATATTGCGGGCATGACGGACCGATACGCGATCTCGGAACACAGCCGGCTGTTCGACGCGAGCGAGAGGACATGAGCCAGATCACCCTGAAAAACGACTTGCTGCTGCGCGCGCTGCTGCGCGAGCCGACGCCTCGCAGGCCCATCTGGCTCATGCGCCAGGCGGGCCGCTATCTGCCGGAGTATCGCGCCACCCGCGCACGGGCGGGGAGCTTCCTGGCGTTGTGCACCAATCCCGATCTGGCGTGCGAGGTGACGCTGCAGCCGGTCGATCGCTTTGCGCTGGATGCCGCCATCCTGTTCTCGGACATTCTGACCATTCCGTATGCCATGAATCTGGGCCTGAGCTTCGAGGACGGCGAGGGTCCGCGGTTCGCCCGCCCGGTGCGCTGCGCCGCCGACGTCGCCAAGCTGGGCGTTCCGGATCCGGGCCGCGATCTGAAGTTCGTGCTCGACACGGTCGCTCTGGTGCGCCGCGAGCTCGGCGGCCGCATTCCCTTGATCGGCTTCGCCGGCAGCCCCTGGACCGTCGCGACCTACATGGTCGAAGGCGGCGGCAGCAAGGATTTCGCCTGCATCAAGCGCATGATGTACGAGGCACCCGCGACCCTGCACCGCTTGCTCGCCGTGCTCGCCCAGGCCACTTGCCAGTACCTCAATGCCCAGATCGCGGCCGGCGCGCAGGCCGTGATGCTGTTCGACACCTGGGGCGGCACGCTCACGCCGGCGCAGTACGTCGAGTTCTCGCTCGATTACATGGCCGGGATCGTTGAGGCGCTCACCCGCGAAGCCGACGGGCGCCGCGTGCCGAACATCGTCTTCACCAAGGGCGGCGGGGCGTGGCTCTCGAGGATCGCCGACATCGGCTGCGATGCCGTCGGCGTGGACTGGACCACGGATCTCGCCGCGGCGCGAGCAGCGGTGCACGACCGGGTGGCGCTGCAGGGCAATCTGGACCCGGCTGCGCTGTTCGCGCCGCCCGAAACGCTCAGGTCCGCCGCGCGCGCCGTGCTCGAGTGCTTCGGCAAGGGTCCCGGACACGTCTTCAATCTGGGTCACGGCATCACCCCGGGCGTCGATCCGCAGCGCGTCGCGCTGCTGGTCGAGACGGTGCGCGATTACCCGCTCGCCTGAAGCGCCCCGGCGCCGTGCGCCGTGCGCAGCTCATCGCGCAGCGCCCGCCTCAGGATCTTGCCGACGTTGCTCTTCGGCAGCTCGCCGCGGAAGTACACATGCCTCGGCACCTTGTAGCCGGTGAGGTTTGCGCGGCAGTAGTCGATCAGGGCTGCGGCGGTGAGATTCTGGTCCTTCTTGACCACGAACAAGGCGACCACCTCGCCCGAGCTCTCGTCGGGCTCCGCCACGGCCGCGGCCTCGAGCACGCCCGGATGCTCGGCCACGACGCTCTCGATCTCGTTCGGATAGACGTTGAATCCCGACACCAGGATCATGTCCTTCTTGCGGTCCTCGATGTACACGAATCCCTTGGCGTCCATGCGGCCGATGTCCCCGGTGCGCAGCCAGTCCCCGAACATCACCTTCTCGGTCTCGTCGGGACGGTTCCAGTAGCCGCGCATGAGCTGCGGTCCGAACACGCAGATCTCCCCGACCTGGTTGGTCGCCATCTCCAGGCCCGCGTCATCGCGGATCGACACGTCGGTGGAGGAAATGGGCAAGCCGATCGATCCGTTGAACTCGACTCCCATGGGATTGATGCAGGCGGCGGGCGAAGTCTCGGTGAGGCCCCAGGCTTGAGTGAGCACATTGCCGGTCACCTGCTTCCAGCGCGCGGCCACCGCCGCCTGCACCGCCATGCCGCCCCCCAGGGAGATCTTGAGCGCCGAGAAATCCAGCGATTCGAACCCCGGCGTGTGCAGCAGCGCGTTGAACAGCGTGTTGACGCCGCTGATGAAGAAGAACTTGTGCTTGCGCAGCTCCGCGACGAAGCGCGGGAAGTCGCGCGGATTGGTGATGAGCACGTTCTTCGCGCCGAGGCGCGCGAACAGCAGGCAGTTCGCGGTGAGCGAGAATATGTGATAGAGCGGCAGCGCCGTGATGATGGTTCGCTGCGGTCCGGGCTCGAGCGCGGGCCGGATCCAGGCGCTCGCCTGCAGCACGTTCGCCACCATGTTGCGATGGGTGAGCACCGCGGCCTTGGCGATGCCGGTGGTCCCGCCGGTGTATTGCAGAAACGCGATGTCCTGCGGTCCTATCTCGGCCGCCGCGAGCTTCAGGCCCAGTCCGGCGGCGAGCGCGCTCTTGAACGTGCTCGAGCCGGGCATGCGCCAGGGGGGGATCTGCTTGCGCACATAGCGCACCACCCAGTTCACCAGCATGCCGCGCGGCCAGCCGAGCAGGTCGCCGATCTGCGTCGTCAGCACGTGCTTGAGCTGCGTGTGGGCGAGCACCTGCTGCAGCACGTGCGCGAAGTTCTCGACGATGACGATCGCCTTGGCGCCCGAGTCCTTGAGCTGATGCTCGAGCTCGCGGGCGGTGTACAGCGGGTTCACGTTCACGACCACCATGCCGGCGCGCAGGATGCCGAACAGGGCGATGGGGTATTGCAGCACGTTCGGCATCATCAGGGCGACGCGGTCGCCCGGCGCAAGGCCCGACTTCTTCGTGAGCCACGCCGCAAAGGCCCGGCTCAGCGCCTCGAGCTGCGCATAGGTGAGAATTGCGCCGAAATTGCCGAAGGCGGGCCGGTTGCCGTAAGCCGCACAAGCCTCCTCGAACATCTCCCTGAGCGAGGGATACTCGTCCGGGTCGATGTCGGTGGGCACACCGGGGGGGTACTGATTGAGCCAGACGCGATCCACGAGGCGCAACTCCTCATTTTTTGTTTCGCGTGTATAGCACCGGCCGAAGTCCTCAGCAACGTGGCGGCCCGACGGAGTATGCTTCGCACCGGCATGTGTCGGTTCGATGATATCGACCTCACGACTCTGCGGGGGAGCCCTTGGCATGAGCATTTGGCGCTGCTGGTTGATCGGACTGTGTCTGGCGGGGGCTGGATGCGTCCATGGCTACGGCGGATGCCTGTGGACCCAGCCGGTCAAGCACACGCTCTCGGGGCGGGTGCATTTTCGATCGTTCCCGGCGCCGGACGGCGTGGATAACGTGCCCGTGCTCACGCTCGACAAGACGGCGTACCTGTATTCTCCGGCGCAGAGCTTTCTTTGTCAGCCGGCCGACGAGCTGCAGCTGGTCGGAGTCTCCGAGTTTCCGCGCAGCGTGGTCGAGGGCTCGCACGTGACCATACAGGGCAAGATCTTCGCCGCCACTTCCTCGCACGATCACACCCCCTTTCTCATGAGCGTGATCACGCTGCTGCCGGACAAATCCGATCGCCGGCGGTCCGAGGAGTGAGGATCGCTTGCGGCCGCGGCCGCCCGGATTAGCCGCCCGGCCTTCTCGCTTCCCCCTCGAGCAGCGGCGCGAGGACCGGCCATACGGTCGCCAGCAGCTTGGGCTGACCCGCCTCGTTCGGGTGAATGCCGTCCGCTTGCATCAGTGCGGCATCGAGTGCGACGCCGCTCAGCAGGAACGGTACCAGCGCGACGTGCTTGGCGGCGGCGAGGCTCGCGTAGACGCCGCTGAACTCCACGGTGTATTGCGGCCCGTAGTTGGGGGGAATGCGCATGCCGAGCAGCAGCACCCGGGCGCCCGCAGCCCGCGATAGATCGATCATGCGCGACAGATTGCCGCGCATCTGCGCGATCGGCAGTGCCCGCAGGCCATCGTTGCCGCCGAGCTCGAGGATGACGATGGCCGGGTGGTGCAGGGAAAGCGCGCGCGGCAGGCGTGCGAGCCCTCCGGCGGTGGTCTCGCCGCTGACGCTGGCGTTGACGACCTCATCACCGTACCCTTCCTGCTTGAGCCTCGCTTGCAGCAAAGCCACCCAGCCTTGTTCCACGCGCGGCAGCCCGTAGCCGGCACTGATGCTGTCGCCGAACACGAGGATCACCGGCGTCTCGGCCCATGCCGCGGCCGCCGCCCAGCACAGGATCAACAGGACGATAATCCGCTTCACGGACCGCTCCCGATGTCAGCTCAAGTAGTACTCGAGGCCAGAAATCTGACCAAGACCGTAGCGAGCCCCGAGGGCCCGCTCACCATTCTCTCCGATGTGAGCGTCCTTGTGCGAACCGGCGAGACCTTGGCGGTGGTGGGCGCCTCCGGCGCGGGAAAATCGACGCTCCTGGCGCTGCTCGCAGGCCTCGACTCGCCGACCTCGGGAAGCGTGCTGATCGCGGGGGTCGATCTGACGCGGCTCGACGAGGATGGCCGTGCGCTCCTGCGCGGGCAGCACGTCGGCTTCGTGTTCCAGTCGTTTCATCTGATTCCCTCGCTCACGGCGCTGGAGAACGTCATGCTGCCGCTCGAGCTGCGGGCGCGCCGCGACGCCCGGCAGGCGGCCGCGCAGGCGCTCGAGCAGGTCGGTCTCACGGCGCGCGCCGCGCATTATCCCAAGCAGCTTTCGGGCGGCGAGCAGCAGCGGGTGGCCATCGCGCGCGCCTTCGTGGCGCAGCCTGCGGTGCTGTTCGCCGACGAGCCCACGGGCAACCTCGACACGCACACCGGGCAGCGCATCACCGATCTGCTGTTCGGGCTCAATCGCGCCATCGGCAGCACCCTGATCCTGGTGACCCACGACCGCAGCCTCGCGCAGCGCTGCGGGCGCATGCTCGAGCTCGACGCCGGGCGGGCGCTCGGCTGATCGCATGCAAGTCCTGCGCTTTGCCCTGCGCAACCTGTGGCGCGACCTGAAGTCGGGCGAGCTGTCGGTGCTGCTGCTTGCGCTGTGCGTCGCCGTGCTGTCGCTCACCGCCGTCGGCTTCTTCACCAGCCGTATCGCGCAGGGCGTGCGCGCCCAGGCGGCCGAGGTGCTGGCGGCCGACCTGCGGCTCGAGTCGCCTTCCCCCATCCCCGAGCGCTATTTCGCGAAGAGCCGCGCGCTCGGCCTGCGCAGCGCCCAGCTGCTGTCGTTTCCGACCGCGATCTTCAACGGCGACCTCAGCCAGCTCGCCGCGCTCAACGCCGCCACGGCCGGCTATCCGCTGCGCGGCCGCGTGCGCATCTCCGATGTGCCCTTCGGCGCGGCCCGGGTCACCGATCGCATACCGGCACGCGGCGAGGCCTGGGTCGACGCGCGCATCATGGCCGAGCTCGACATTCGAGTGGGCGCGACCATCCGCGTCGGAGCCGCCTCATTCAAGGTGACGCAGGTGCTCGACTATCGCCCGGATCAGGGCACCGGTTTCGTGAATCTGGCGCCCGCCGTGCTGATCAATTATGGCGACGTCGCCGCGACCGGACTGGTCCAGCCCGGCAGCCGCGTGACCTACGCGGCGCTGTTCGCCGGCGGCAGCGCCAGCGTCGCGGAATTTCGCGCCTATCTGCTCTCATCGAAAGCGCCCGGAGAGCGGCTGCGCGAAGTGGACGAGTCGAGCCGGCAGCTGAACTCCGCGATCGACCGCGCAAGCCGCTTCCTGAGCCTCGCCAGTCTCGCCTCGGTGCTGCTCGCGGCGGTTGCCGTCGCCATGGGCGCGCGCCGCTACGCCGCCCGTCACATCGATACGGTGGCGCTGATGAAATGCATGGGGGCCACGCAGCGCTTCGTGCTCGCCATCTCGATCATCGAGCTCGCGCTGCTCGCGATCGCCGCGGTGACCTGCGGGGCATTGCTCGGCTATGGCGCGCAATGGGGGCTCGCATGGCTGCTGCGCGGCTTGATCAGCACGGCGCTGCCGCCGCCCTCGCTCGCCCCGCTCGCGGTTGCGATGGTGACGGTCATCGCGATGCTGATCGGATTCGCCCTGCCCGCGCTCCTGCACCTGAAGAACACGCCGCCCGCCCGTGTGCTGCGCCGGACGATGACCGCTCCGCCGCTGCGCTTCGGTCTCGTGTACGTGTTCGCGGTGGCTGCGCTGTTCGCCATCCTGTGGAGCCTGGTACGCGATACCGAGCTGGTGGTGGCGCTGCTCGCCGGCGTCGTGGGGGTCGGCGCGGCGCTGGCGCTCGCAGGCTACGGACTGGTGCGCTTGACCGGGCGTCTGCGCGGCGGCGTGGGAGTCGCCTGGCGCTACGGTCTGGCCAACGTCTCGAGGCGCGGCAGCGGCAGCGTCGTGCAGATCGTCGCATTCGGCCTCGGACTCATGGTGCTGCTGCTGCTCGCGGTGGTGCGCGGCGATCTGCTCAGCGACTGGCGCCGCAGCCTGCCGAGCGATGTGCCGAACAACTTCCTGGTCAACATCACCCCCGAGCAGCGCGCCCCGCTGGAGCAGTTCCTGGCTGCCCGCGGCTTCGGCGAGCCGCGCATGTATCCGATGGTGCGCGCGCGCATCACCGCGATCAACGGCGTGCCGGCCGAGTCGCTCAAGATGCGCGGCGACCGCGCCCGCGGATTTCTCGAGCGCGAGCAGAATCTCACCTGGTCCGCCCGGCTTCCCGACGACAATCAATTGATCGCCGGGGATTGGTGGAGCAGCAGCGAGTTCGGCAAGCCGCTGGTTTCGGTGTCCACGGAGTATCAGGAAGCGCTCCACCTGAAGCTCGGGGACACCCTGAGCTTCGACGTCGCCGGCGAGCCGCTCACGGCGCGCATCGCGAGCATACGCAAGGTGCGCTGGGACAGCTTTCGGCCGAATTTCTTCCTGGTGTTTCCGCCGCGGCTCCTCGATGGCGCGGCCGGCACCTACATGACCAGCGTGTACCTCACGCCGGCGCAGCGCCCGGCGCTGGTCGATCTGGTGCGCAAGTTCCCGACCATCTCGGTGTTCGACGTCGATGCGATCCTCAAGCAGATCCGCGACATCATGGACCGCGCGTCGCTCGCAGTGCAGTACGTGTTCCTGTTCACGCTGGCGGCCGGCGTGGTGGTGCTGCTCGCGGCCGTGCAGTCGACGCGCGACGAGCGGCGCTACGAGAGCGCCATGCTGCGCACGCTGGGCGCAAGCCGCAGGACCGTGCTGCAGGGGGTTGCGTCGGAGTTCTCGGCGCTCGGCTTTCTGTCGGGCACGCTCGCCTCGTGCGGCGCGAGCGCGATCGGCTGGATTCTGGCGCGGCGCCTGTTCTCGCTCGACTTCACCTTCGATCCCTGGCTGTGGGTGCTCGGGCTGGTGTGCGGCACCATCCTGGTGGGGGTGAGCGGCACGCTCGCGACGCGCCGCGTGGTCGCCACGCCCCCCATCGTCACCCTGCGCGACGAGCCGTTCTAGCCAGCCAAGCCAAGCTAGCCAGCCAAGCCAAGCTATGGCAGCCAAGCCAAGCTAGGGCTCAAGCCAGCTGAGCTAGCCGAACTTGACGCCGGCTAGCGCACCTCGAGCGTCAGCCAGCCGTCCGGAATCGGCTCCCCGCGCGGCGGCAGCGCCTCGATGCGTACGGTGTAAATGCCGGCCGACAATCCGGTGGTGTTGAAGGTCATGCGCAGGTCGTTGTTCGAATCCTTCAGGATGTTGTTCACGATCAGCGCGCGGCCCTGGTCCTGCTTGTCGACGGTGATGCGAAACAGGTTGAGCTTCTGCGTGTAGGTCATGTCGAGATGCAGATCGATGAGCTGCGGCGCCTGCGTGCTCACGACGATGTGCGCGCCATCGAGTCCCGGGGCGTGATCCGGCGACAGACGCTGCACCGTCTCCACGGCCGGCTGAACCAGCGTCCCCTGGCGCATGCGCAGCTCCGCGTCCTCGAGCTTCTGGCGCAGCAGCCCGTACTTGCCGATGAGGACCCAGAACGCGGCGAGACTCAACAGAGTGACCACGCCCGCGGCGATCAGCAGATACGGGGATTGCCACCAGGGCGCAGCCGGCTCGCGCAGATCCACCGCCTGACCGCTCGCCTCGAGCAGCTTGAGGCTCGCCTGCGCACGCTCCGGCAGCCGCAGGTCGTTCAGGTAGTCGGGATGCGCACGGCACCAGTTCTCGAGATCGCGCGCGCCCTTGAAGGGAAGCTTGTCATCGAGATAGCGCTCGATGAGCTTGTGATCCTCGATGAATTTGGCGTCGAAGCGCGGCGAGACAGCCGCGGCTTTGGCGTTGCCGGGAGCGACGGTGCGAGCGTTCATGCGATCCTTTGGAAGCACATGTTGCCGCGTATCGCGGCGGCAATATGTGAAATGCTCGGCAAAAGTGTCGGCAGGAAGCGAATGCTCATCGCAATTTCGCGCTGAAAGCGGGCCCGCCCCTCCGCCTGCGCCGCCCTCGGGCCTGCGCCGCCCTCCGCCTGCGCCGCCCCTCGGCCCCTGGCGGCCCCTCGGCCCTGCGTGGCCCCTCAGCCCTTCGCGGCCAGCGCGTGATCGATGACGTCGCACACCCCGCCGATGGCGGCGCCGCGGGTGGTGGATTTGCGCCACACGGCGCCCACCGTGCGCGTGGGGGCGGGCTTGGCGAACTGCCGGATGGTGAGGCCGCGCTGCGCGCCGAACGGCGACTCCACGGCGAGCTCGGGCATCAAGGTCACGCCGAGTCCCGCCACCACCATGTGCCTCAGCGTCTCGAGGCTCGTGGCACGAAAATCCTCGGCCTCACGCACGTCCACCCGGCTGCAGATCTCGAGCGCCTGGTCGCGCAGACAATGTCCGTCCTCGAGCAGCAGCAGCGTCTGACCCTTGAGGTCCTGGGTCTTGATGGCGGCCTTTTGCGCGAGCGGATTGCCGTTCGGCAGCGCCACGGTGAACTCCTCCGTGTATAGCTCGCGGGATTCCAGCCCATCCAGGTCGACAGGTAGCGCGAGTATCCCGAGATCAAGCTCTCCCTCGCGCAGCCGCTTCAGCAGCTCCTCGGTCTGATGCTCGTACAGCAGCAAGCCCAGATGCGGCAGCGCCTTGCGCAGCTTCAGCATGACGCGGGGCAGCAGATAGGGCCCGACGGTGGGGATCAGAGCCATCTTGAGCTTGCCGGCGAGCGGATCGGTGTTGTTGCGTGCGAGTGCCAGGATCTCGTCGCCCTCGCTCAGCATGCGCCGCGCGCGGGCGACGACTTGCTTGCCGACATCCGTGAGCTGGACGTTCTTCGGATGGCGCTCCACCAGCTTGACCCCGAGATACTCCTCCAGCTTCTTGAGCTGGGCGGAGAGCGTCGGCTGGCTCACGAAGGTGCGTTCCGCCGCGCGGCCGAAATGCCCGGTATCGGCGAGCGCCACCAGATATTTGAGGTCCTTGAGATTCATCGAAGCGGCATCCATCTATGTGATAGAGCTAGTCTATCAAATAGATATATTTAATCAATTTAACCAATCGACGAACGACGCGCATGATGGCGCCACGGTCGCTGATTCATAGGAGAAACGTTCATGTCGATGATCAATACCGAAATCAAGCCCTTCAGGGCGACTGCCTATCACGACGGTGAGTTCGTGCAGATCACGAACGAGGACCTGAAAGGCAAGTGGTCCGTGTTCGTCTTCTATCCGGCGGACTTCACCTTCGTCTGTCCCACCGAGCTCGGGGATCTGGCCGACAACTATGCCGCGTTCAAGAGGCTCGGCGTGGAGATCTACGGCGTGTCGACCGACACGCATTTCACCCACAAGGCCTGGCACGACACGTCCGATACCATAGCCCGCGTCAAGTATCCGCTGGTCGGCGATCCGACGCTCACGCTGTCGCGTAATTTCGGCGTGCTCATCGAGGAGGAGGGACTCGCCTGCCGCGGCACCTTCGTCATCGACCCGTCCGGACGCATCAAGATCGTCGAGATCCACGATAACGGCATCGGCCGCGACGCCAAGGAGCTGCTGCGCAAAGTGCAGGCCGCCCAGTACGTCGCAGCGCACCCGGGCGAGGTGTGCCCCGCGAAGTGGACGCCCGGCGACAAGACCTTGTCGCCCTCCCTCGACCTGGTCGGCAAGATCTGATCATGCTCGACGCAGGATTGAAGGCCCAGCTGAAGGGCTATCTCGAGCGGCTGCAGCGGCCGGTGCAGATCGTCGCCTCGGCGGACCAGGGCGCGGCGTCGCGCGACATGCTCGAGCTCCTCGAGGATGCCGTGTCGCTCTCGCCGCTGCTCACGCTCGAGGTGCGCCGCGACGACGGCGAGATCACGCCCTCGTTCGCCCTGCGGCGGGCGGGGGAGGAGGCGCGCGTGCGCTTCGCGGGCCTGCCGATGGGGCATGAATTCACCTCGCTGGTGCTCGCGCTGCTGCAGGCCGGGGGACATCCTCCCCGGGCGGATGCCGAAGTGCTCGACCAGGTGCGCCGCCTCGAAGGCGAGCTGCGCTTCGAGACCTTCGTCTCATTGAGCTGCCAGAGCTGCCCGGACGTGGTTCAGGCGCTCAATCTCATGGCGGTCACGAATCCCAGGGTGCGCCACACCATGATCGATGGGGCGCTGTTCCAGCCCGAGGTCGAGCGCCGCCAGGTGATGGCCGTGCCGGCCGTGTTCCTGAACGGTGAGCCGTTCGGCCAGGGCCGCATGACGCTCGCGCAGATCCTGGCGAAGCTCGATGCCGAGGCGCCCCGCCGCGAGGCGGATCGGCTGCACGCCAAGCAGCCGTACGACGTGCTGGTCGTCGGCGCAGGGCCCGCAGGCGCCGCGGCCGCCGTGTACGCGGCGCGCAAGGGAATCCGCACCGGCATCGCGGCCGAGCGTCTCGGCGGCCAGCTTCTCGATACGGTCGGCATCGAGAACTTCATCTCGGTGAAGGAGACGGAGGGTCACAAGCTCGCCGCGGGGCTCGATCAGCACGTTGCCGCCTACGAGGTCGACGTGATGAACCTGCAGCGCGCGGCCGCGCTCATCCCCGGTGACCTGATCGGGATCGAGCTCGCCAGCGGCGCGCGGCTCGAGGCACGCAGCGTCGTGATCGCGACCGGCGCACGCTGGCGCGAGATCAACGTTCCCGGAGAGCGCGAATACCGCAACCGCGGCGTGGCTTACTGTCCGCATTGCGATGGACCGCTCTACAAGGGCAAGCGCGTCGCAGTGATCGGCGGCGGGAACTCCGGCGTCGAGGCGGCCATCGACCTCGCCGGTCTGGTGAGTCACGTCACCCTCATCGAATACGAGCACGAGCTGCGCGCCGACGAGATCCTCAAGCGCAGGCTGCAGAGCTTGCCGAACGTCGCGATCATCACCGGTGCACAGACCACCGAGGTCATGGGGGATGGTCGGCGCGTCACCGGCCTGAGCTACAAGGAGCGGCGCGGCGGCGCGCCGCGATCGCTGGAGCTGGCGGGCGTGTTCGTGCAGATCGGTCTGGTGCCGAACACCGACTGGTTGAAGGGCGTGATCAAGCTGTCCCCGCGCGGGGAAATCGAGGTCAACGCGCGCGGCGAGACCTCGGTTCCCGGGGTGTTCGCGGCCGGCGACTGCACGGTGGTGCCCTACAAGCAGATCGTCATCGCCATGGGCGAGGGCGCGAAGGCGTCCCTGAGCGCCTTCGATTACCTCATCCGCTCGCCCCTGTCGGCGGCGGCCTGAGGTCCTCCCCGGGGGCGCGCTGCGCAGCAGCGCCGCGGATCGGCTCCCGGGGCGGCGACTGCGGGCGGAGTACAATGCGCAGGTCGAGAATTGCCGAGTGCGCGTATGGCTGCAGCTGCTTCGAAGACCCGACTCTCCGCCGGCGTGGTGATCGTGAGCGTGGTCGAGCGCAAATTGAAGTTTCTGCTGCTGCGCGCCTATCGAAACTGGGACTTTCCGAAAGGACTCGTGGAGCAGGGCGAGGAGCCGATCGACGCCGCCATCCGCGAGGTGCGCGAGGAGACCGCGCTCGACGACATATCGTTCGACTGGGGGCTCGTGTTCATGGATACCGGCCCTTACAACAAGGGCAAGATCTCGCGCTATTACATCGCGCGCAGCAAGGAGATGCACATCAGCTTGCCCATCAACCCGGAGCTCGGCGTGCCCGAGCACCATGAGGCGCGCTGGGTCGAGTACCAGCGCGCGCTCGCCATGGTGACGCCGCGCTTGCTGCCCGTGCTGCGCTGGGCGTACGGCATCATCAACCACGGCCTGATCCCGGCGTGAAACGACGGGCTCATGTCAGCGTGACGGCACCGGCGCCGAGCTCGATCACATCCCCGCTCAAGCGAATCTGCCGCTGCGCATCGACTTCCAGATAGAGGGTGGAAGGGCGGCCGACGAGCTCGCCCTGCGAGATCTCGAAGCGAACGGGCAGGGGCTTGTTCATGGCGAGGCACCAACCGCCGAAATTCGCGGTCGCGGAGCCCGTCGCCGGATCCTCCAGGTATGCGCTGCCGCTCGGAAAGAAAAAGCGCGCGAGCGTGCGGCCGGGCTCCGTTGGCGCAAAGACGTACGCCATGCCGATGCCGTCCTCGCTCTTGATGGCGGCAAGGGCGCGCGGCTGCGGCGAGGCGCGCCGCACGGCTTGCGGCGAGCGCAGCGGCACGACCAGTTGTTCCTTGCCGGACTTGATCCACAGCGGCCGCTCGCCGAGGTCCGCCTCGTCCAGGCCGAGCGCCTCGGCGAGGGCCGGCAGCGGCACGCCGAGCTCGCGAAAGGTCGGGGCCGGGGCGAGCAGCGTCCAGCGGTCGCCCGCGGCGCTGACCGCGATCGGGCCGACCCCCGTCTCCAGGCGCAGCGAATCGGCCGCGCGCCCGAGGGCGCGGCAGACATGGGCGGTTCCGAGCGTGGGATGACCCGCGAAGGGCATCTCGTAGCTGGGCGTGAAGATGCGCACTCGTGCGTCCGCCCGCGCGCTCGGCAGGATGAAGGTGGTCTCCGACAAGTTGAATTGCCGCGCGAGCGCCTGCATGGTGTCCGCGCCGATGTCGGTGCCGTCCTCGAACACGCACAGCGGATTGCCCGTGAGCGGCTGTGCCTGACGGGTGAATACGTTCACCAAGCGATATCGGTGAATGGGCATGGCTGCGGGGGACGCGCTGTCTCGGGAGCCTCGATTATAGCGTGGCGCTCACAGCGTGCGACTCGAGGCGTGCGACTCGAGGCGTGCGGCCCGCGGTCGCTCCCCGCACGCCTCGCTGCTCGCGCGACATGAAGCAGGTCAGGGTCTGACGACGACCACGGGAGCCGGAGCGATGACGGCAACCCGCGGACCGTAGTAGTAGGGCCGGGGATAGGGCGCGACCACGCATCCCGTCATCGCCAGCAGACTCAGAGGAATCAACAACATGAATAGCCGTTTCATCGAGCTCTCCTTGGATTTCGTGCCTCCCATCGAACAACGGCGCAGGGGCGGCGCGGATGACATCATGAAGCAGCCGTAAACCTCGGCGCCGGGCGGGCCGCCGCAGCGCCGCCGGGGCGTCGCCGGCGCAGCTGGCATGGCCGGTGCGGCTGGTGTGGCCGGTGCGGCTGGCATGGCCGGTGCGGCTGGCATGGCCGGTGCGGCTGGCGCGCGGCAATATGTCAGCTGCCGGGCGGATTCAGGCCAAGGTGTGAAATACCTTTTGCACGTCCTCGTCCTGCTCGAGCTTGTCGATCAGGGCCAGCACCTCGGCGGCCTGTTCCTCGGGCAGCTCGGTCGGTGCGGAGCAGATGTATTCGTGCTCCGCCGACAGCGGCGTGATGCGGCGCGCCTCGAGCGCTTCCTGAAGCTTGCCGAAATCGCCGAACGCGCAGCGGATGACGAGCTGCGGCTCGCCCTTCTCGCCCGTGCTCTCGCCCATCTCCTCGAGCCCATGGTCGATGAGATCGAGCTCGAGCTCATCCTGGTCCTTGACGCTCGCCGGATCGAGCCGAAATACCCCCATCTTCTTGAAGAGAAAAGCCACGCTTCCCGTGGTGCCGAGGTTGCCGCCATTTCTCGTGAAGAGGTTGCGCACGTTGCCCACGGTGCGGGTGGGGTTGTCGGTGGCACATTCGACCAGCAGGGCGACGCCGTGCGGGGCGTAGCCTTCGTAGAGGATTTCCTGATAATTCGCGGCCTCCTTGCCCATGGCGCGCCGGATGGCCGCCTCCGTCTTCTCCTTGGGCATGTTCACCGCGCGCGCATTCTGCAGCACACGCCGCAGGGTCGGATTGGATGCCGGATCCGGGCCGCCTGCGTGAACCGCAATGGTGATGTCCTTGGCGACGCGGGTGAACTGCTTGGCCATCCGGTTCCAGCGAGCGAACATCGCATGCTTTCTGACTTCGAATATGCGTCCCATGGGCTAAATCCTAGGCGCTCGGCCTCATTGTCCGGACGCGCATGGTAGCAATACCGCGCCAAACCGCTAGACTGGCGAGCCAGACCACCGGTCGTGGCTGCCCTTGTTCGATTCGGACCAGGGCAAGCCCGCCCCGCTCCAGAGGTTTCACCATGAGTGCAGTGCACGCGAGCGATGCGCCGGAAGTTGCGACGTTTCGGGACCTCGGCCTGTCCGAGCCCGTCCTGCGGGCGCTTGCCGATGTGGGCTACGAGTCGCCCTCGCCCATTCAGGCCGCCACCATTCCAGTGCTGCTGTCGGGCGCGGATATGCTCGGGCAGGCCCAGACCGGCACCGGCAAGACCGCCGCCTTCGCCCTGCCGGCGCTCTCGCGCCTCGACCTCGGCGGACGCGATCCGCAGGTCCTGGTCCTGGTACCGACCCGCGAGCTGGCGCTGCAGGTGGCGGAGGCCTTCCAGCGCTACGCCGCACACCTCGGCGGCTTTCATGTGCTGCCGATCTACGGCGGGCAGAGCTATCAGCCCCAGCTCAATGCGTTGCGCCGTGGGGTGCACGTCGTGGTGGGCACGCCCGGGCGCATCATCGATCACATGAACCGCGGCACGTTGCGGCTCGCCGCGCTCTCGCTGCTGGTGCTCGACGAGGCGGACGAGATGCTGCAGATGGGTTTCGTCGAGGCGGTGGAGAGCATTCTCGGCGGCACTCCGCCCGGGCGGCAGGTGGCGCTCTTCTCCGCCACCCTCCCGGCCCCCATTCGCCGCATGGCCCAGCGCCATCTGCGCGCTCCGGTCGAGGTGACCATCCGCAGCAAGACCGGCTCCGCGGGCTCGACCCGGCAGCGCTACTGGCTGGTGAGCGGGCTGCACAAGCTCGATGCGCTCACCCGGATTCTCGAGGCGGAGAGCTTCGACGGCATGCTGGTCTTCACGCGCACCAAGCAGTCCACGGTCGAGCTCGCCGGCAAGCTCGAGGCCCGCGGATTCTCGGCGGCCCCCTTGAACGGCGACATCGCGCAGGCGCAGCGCGAGCGCACCATCGCCCGCTTGAAGTGCGGTGAGATCGACATCGTCGTCGCCACCGACGTCGCGGCGCGCGGCCTCGACGTCGAGCGCGTCGGCCACGTGGTGAATTACGACGCGCCCTACGATGCCGAATCCTACGTACACCGGATCGGCCGGACGGGGCGAGCCGGCCGCAAGGGCGAGGCGATTCTCTTCATCGCTCCGCGTGAGCGCTCGCTGCTGCGCGCCATCGAGCGCGCCACCCGGCAAACGATCGAGCCGATGAATCTGCCGACCGTCGACGCGGTGAATGCGCTGCGGATCGCCAAGTTCAAGCTGCGCATCTCGGAGACGGTCGCGCGCGGCAAGGCATCGGAATTTCGCCCCATACTCGAGGAGCTCGAGTCGGAGACCGGACTGCCGCTCATCGACATCGCCGCCGCCCTCGCGAGCCTCGGCCAGGGCGAGGCACCGCTCCTGATCGAGCAGAGAACTTTTCATGGGCAGGGCGGGTCCGTACAGGGACGCAAGCCGCCCGGCGGCGCCGCCCGTCGCGCCGCCACCCGAAAATTGCGCAGGCGCGCCGGGCACTGACGGGTCTCGTCAACGAGGAGTCGAGCATGAGCAAGGGCATGGAACGAAAAAAGGAAACCAAGAAGAAGCCGGCCAAGACGCTGGAAGAGAAGCGCGCCGCCAAGAAGGCGAAGCGCGAGGCACGAGGCTAGCGGCGCCGGCGCTTCACACCACCCGTCCGCGCCGTCCGCCGCGCAGGAACTCGCGGATGTTCTGCGCCATCTCGTCAAGACAGCGCTGGCGCGCCTCCCGGGCGGCCCAGGCGATGTGCGGGGTGAGGATCAGGTTCGGGATCCGCGGGTCGAGCAGCGGATCGCCGTCGACGGGCGGCTCCTGGGGCAGCACGTCGATTCCCGCTCCGCCGAGCCGCCCCGCGCGCAGCGCCTGCGCGAGCGCGCCCGTGTCCACCAGCGCACCGCGCGCGGTGTTGATCAGCAGGGCGTCCGGCTTCATGAGCGCGAGCTCGCGCGCTCCGATCAGTCCGCGGGTCGCCGGCGTCAAGGGACAGTGCAGGGACACGACGTCGCAGCTCGCGAGCAGCTCGTAAAGTGCGAGGCGGTCGGGCGTCGGGACGGCCCCCGGCCGGTTGCCAATGAGGGTGCGCATCCCGAATGCCGGGGCCGCGGCGGCCACCGCGCGGCCGAGCGTACCCCAGCCGACGATGCCGAGGACACGGCCGCTCAGCTCGCGGATCGGATGTGCGAGCACCGCATGCGCCTCCTTCTCGACCCACGAGCCATCGGTCGCGAGGCGTGCGTATTGCGAGAGGTGCTGGGTGAGGCTCAGGATCATCGCCCAGGCGTGCTGCGCGACCGAGGCGGTGCAGTAGCCGCGCACGTTGCAGACGGCGATGCCGAGCTCCTGCGCGGCGGCGAGGTCGATGTTATCGGTGCCGGTGGCCGCGAGCGCGATGAGCTTGAGCTTAGGCGCCGCGCGCAGGCGCTCCCGGGTCAGCTTGACCTTGTTGAGCAGCACCAGCTCGGCATCGGCGATGCGCGCGCCGATCTGCGCATCCGGGGTCGAGGGGTAGAAGGTCACCTCGCCGGTCACGGCGCCGATCACCGAGGCGTCCAGATCGCCGCTCGAGACGGTCTCGTAGTCCAGGAATACGCTGCGCATCGCGCTACAATGATTCGGCCGACATGAAGAAAAATCCTGCCGTGTTGATCCTGATCGCCCTGAACGTGGCGGTCTACCTGATCGAAGGTCCGCCGGGGGATCGATTCGAGCAGCTGTTCGCCTTGTGGCCTCTCAGCATGCCAGGCGCCTTTCACTGGTGGCAAATCGTGAGCTACGCCTTCCTGCACGATCCCACCGGGCTCGCGCACATCACCTTCAACATGATCGGTCTGCTCACGTTCGGCATGGCGATCGAGCGCAGCGTCGGCTCGCTGCGGCTGCTCGCCTGCTATTTCGCCTCCGTGGTCAGCGCCGCCCTGGCGCAGCTCATCGTGCCGCCGCTGCTCGGGGCCGAGCCGGGGCCGGTGATCGGCGCCTCGGGCGGGGTGTTCGGCCTGCTGCTCGCGTTTGCAGTCATGTTCCCGCACCAGAAGGTGGTCATGCTGCTGCTGCCCATTCCGCTGCCCGCCTGGCTGTTCGCGTGCCTGTATGCCGCGGCGGAGCTGTTCTTCGGCGTGACCGGCACGCTGTCCGGCATCGCGCACTTCGCGCATCTCGGCGGGATGATCGGCAGCGCCCTGGTGGTCCTGCAGTGGCGGCACGCCCGCCTGTGGCGCTGAAGGGCGGCGCGCTTCCCTATTTTGCCACCGCGATCACCCTTTGAGCGCATCGCGCCGTACCCAAGGGCGCGCCAACCCGCTAGGCTATGCGCCCATGAAAGCCATCGTGAAATTCTGCGCCTGCGCGTGCATCATGTGGTGCGCCGCACTTCCCGCGCACGCCGAATGGGTGCGCCGCGTCACCGACGGCATCATGGGCACGCGCATCACGGTGGAGCTGTGGGCCGATGATCCCGCCAAGGGCCAGCAGGCCATCGACGCGGTGCTCGACGAGATGCGCCACATCGACGACACCATGAGCACCTACAAGCCGACGAGCGAGGTGTCCCAGGTCAATGCCCACGCGGCGGACGGCCCGATGCACATCAGCAAGGAGCTGTTCGACCTGCTCACCACGGCGCGGCAGTACTCGCAGATCACCGACGGCGCCTTCGACATCACCTATGCGAGCGTCGGCTACATGTACGACTTCCGCAAGCACGTGCGGCCGAACGATGCGCAGATCGCCAAGGCGCTTCCGGCGGTGAACTATCGGCACGTGGTCCTCGACCCGAAGAACCAGACCGTGTGGTTCTCCCAGAAAGGCGTGCGCATCGATCTCGGCGGCATCGCCAAGGGCTACTCCGTGGACTGCGGCATCGAGGTGCTGCAGAAGCTCGGCTACACGCGCGCATTCGTCGGCGCCGGGGGCGACAGCCGCATCATCGGCGACCGGTTCGGCAAGCCGTGGATCGTCGGCATCCGCGACCCTTTCAAGGGCGAGGGCAACGTCATCGCGCGCATCCCGCTGGTCAATGCCGCGATCTCGACCTCGGGCGACTACGAGCGCTTCTTCGACGAGGGCGGCGTTCGCTACCACCACATCATCGATCCGCACACCGGTCACTCGGCCAGCAAGGTGCGCAGCGCCACGGTGATCGGTCCGTATGCCACGCGCACGGACGGCCTGTCGAAGACCGCCTTCGTGCTGGGCGCCGACCAGGCGCTCGCGATCTACAACCGCCTGCCCGACATCGACGCCATCATCGTCAAGCCGGACGGCACCATCGTCTATTCCAACGGCATGCGGCGCGCACAGCGCGACGCCGCCCATTGAGGCCCGCAGCGATCCCCTCGAGGGCGCTCGTTCACGAGCGTGCTCAATCCCTGAAATTGTCGAATTGCAGCGGCACCTCGAAGGTTCCCTTGCGCAGCAGCGCGATCGCCTCCTGCAGGTCGTCGCGCTTCTTGCCGGTGACCCGCACCTTGTCGCCCTGGATCTGCGCCTGGACCTTGAGCTTGGAGTCCTTGAGCAGGCGCGAGACCTTCTTGCCGGTCTCCTGATCGATGCCGTGTCTCAGCACCACCGCCTGCTTGGCGAGGGCCAGATTCACCACCGGGTCCTTCACCTCGAGGCAGGCGACGTCGATGCCGCGCTTGGCGAGCTTGAGCTTCAGGATCTCCAGCATCTGCTTCAGCTGGAACTGCGCCGGAGCGCTCGAGGTGACGGTGGTCTCCTCCAGCTCGAGCTCGAATGCGGCGCCGGTGTCCTTGAAGTCGAAGCGTTGCGACAGCTCGCGGCTCGCCTGGTCCACCGCGTTGGTCAATTCATGCGTGTCGATCTGCGATACGACGTCGAACGAAGGCATGCACGCTCCACGCAATCCGGGTCCGGGCGCTAACGATACCCGCGCGCCTGCAGGGTGAAAAGCTTGGCATAGCGGCCGTCCTGCGCCATCAGGGACTCGTGGCTGCCGCGCTCCACGATGCGCCCTTCGTCGAGCACCAGGATCTGATCCGCCATGCGCACGGTCGAGAAGCGGTGCGAGATCACGATGGCGATGCGGTTGCGCGTGAGCTCGCGGAAGTGCTCGAATACCTCGGCCTCGGCGCCGGCGTCGATCGAGGCGGTGGGCTCATCGAGGACCAGGATGTCGGCGTCGCTGCGCATGAAGGCGCGCGCCAGCGCGATCTTCTGCCACTGCCCGCCCGACAGCTCGCGGCCGTCCTTGAACCACTTGCCGAGCTGCGTCCGATAGCCCGCCGGCAACGCCTCCACGAACTCCGCCGCCAGCCCCTGCATCGCGGCACTGCGCCAGCGCGCCTCGTCCTCGAACGCGCGCACGTCGCCCGCGCCGATGTTCTCGCCCACCAGCATCTGGTAGCGCGCAAAGTCCTGGAAGATTACGCCGATCCGGCGCCGCAAGGTGGATTCGTCCCATTCGCGCAGGTCGAGGCCGTCGAGCAGGATGCGGCCGCGGGTAGGCCGATACAGACGCGTCAGCAGCTTGATCAAGGTGGTCTTGCCGGAGCCGTTCTGGCCGACCAGGGCGAGGCTCTCGCCGGGACGCACGTGCAGGTCGATCTGCGCGAGCGCCGGCTCGGCCGCGCCGGGATACACGAAGTCGACGCCCTCGAAGCGGATGCCGTCGCCGGGCCGCGGGCCGCGGGTGAGCGTGCCGGCGGCGCTCACCACCGGCTGCTCCAGGTATTCGAACAGATTCGACAGGTACAGATTGTCCTCGTACAAGCCGCTGATGGCGGACAGCGCCGCGCTCACCGCGGACTGACCCTGGCGCAGCAGCATCAAGTACATGGTCATCTGCCCGACCGTCATGGCGCCGAGCACGGTTTCCGCGGCGATCCAGCCATAGCCGCCATAGAGCGCGCCCGTGCCGAGCAGGCCGAGAGCGAAGCCCCAGGTGTCGCGGCGCACGGTGAGGTCGCGGTCCTCGCGGTACAGGCGCGCGAAGATGTCGCGATAGCGGTCGAGGAAGCGCGGGCCGAGCTCGAACAGCTTCACCTCCTTGGCGTTCTCATCGCGCGCCAGCACCGACTCGAGATAGATCTGCATGCGCGACTCGGGCGCACGCCAGCGGAACAGGCGGAACGCCTCTCCCGAGAACCTCGCCTCGGCGACGAACGCCGGAAGACCGGCGAGCACGAGCAGCACCACCGCCCACGGCGAGAAGCGCACCAGCAGCGTGCCGAAGGAGATCAGCGACACCGCGTTCTGCAGCAGGCCGAAGGTTCGCATCACCAGGCTCAACGGCCGGCTGGAGGCCTCGCGGCGCGCGCGGGTGAGCTTGTCGTAGAACTCCGAATCCTCGAATTGCACGATGTCGAGCGTCAAGGCCTTCTCGAGGATCATGACGTTGACGCGCTGGCCGAGCTGCGCGCGCAGCAGCGATTGCGCGAGCGACAGGCCGCGCTGCGCGAACGCGGTCGCCGCGACCAGCGCGGCCTCGCACGCGACCAGGATCATGACGTGTCCGAGGGAGGTAACGCCCGTGCCCCGGTGCAGCTCGGCCGCGCGGATCACGGCATCGACGATCTGCGCACCGATGTAGGCGACGCCCGCCGGCAGGACGCCGGCAAGCACGGTGAGCGCGGCGAGCGCGACGGACAGCGCCCGGTTGGTGGTCCACACCAGCAGCAGCGCGCGCCGGCTGTACTCCATGAGACCGGCGAGCCCGCGCTGGAACGCCGCGCTGCTCGCGACCCGGTCGGAGTCGGTGGAGATCAGGGGAGGGTGGGCGGCCAAGCTCTGTTCTTCATCGGCACCGCACGCCTATTTCACCAGGCGCAAGCAGAAGGGATATCGGTAGGGCTTCCCGTCGCTCACCTGGATGGCCGCGATGATCACCAGCACCAGATTCACGATGCCGAGGATCCACAGCAGCACGATGCCCACCAGCAAGATGATCAAGGCGGCGAACACGAGCCCCAGCAAGAACACGGTGATCTGGAAGTTGAGCGATTCCTTGGCCTGGCTCGCGACGAAGGGCATCGTCTGTCCCTTGGTCCGCCAGATGATCAAGGGGCCGAGCACGGTCAACACCACCAGGCTTCCCAGGGGGAAGAAAATGAGCCCGGGCCCGCCGGCCAGCCACAAAAGCCCGCACAGATGCGCGGCCATCGCCCAGTTGCGTTCTTCGCTGCTCAGCGGTTGATCCATGATGTTTCCGAATGATTCGCCGTGGAGCGCCGCCCGTCGAGGCTGCGGCTTATAATTGCCGCCCGTGGCCGCGGCCGCGGGCGGACGGCCGATGGCGGCACGCACAGTAATGGCGGAGTAATCGTGAAATTCAAGGCCTTGCTCGATCGCTGGAGAAAGGACCCACCCCCCGAGCGGGTGGCGCGCGAATACGCCGTGCGCCTGTCGCTCGAGGACGCCGCACGCCTGCAGGCGCTCATCGAGCTCTTTCCCGGCCGCACCTCGGAGGAGCTGATCACCGACTTGTTGCGTGCCGCGCTCGACGAGATCGCCGCCGCCATGCCCTACGAGCCGGGGCCCAAGATCATCTCGCGCGACGATCAGGGCGATCCGGTGTACGAGGACATCGGCCTGACGCCGCGCTTCGTCGAGCGCACCAGGGCCCTCAAGAAGGCGCTCGAGCGCGAGCTGGCGGCCGCCCAGGGCGAGGCGGGCTCGCGCGGGCGGCCATCGCGGGCTTGACGCTGCCCGCTCGCGGCGGCGATACTTAACAGGCATGTTGTTAGTCGATATACATGCCGATTGGCGGTGGCGCGCTTCTTCGAGGGAGTGGGCGCTGGGCGCTTAAGTCTTTTCATACCATCGATATCCAGACGACCCATCCCCGCCTCCATGACGGTGATGGGTTTTTTTTCGCCCAGGAGCTCATGAAACCACCCTTCGACATCGCCGCCGACCTCGATACACCGGTGTCGGCGTACTTGAAGCTCGCGCCGTTCCGGCCGCGCTTCTTGCTGGAAAGCGTCGAGGGCGGCGAGCGCCTGGCACGCTACTCCTTCATCGGCTTCGGCGATTGCCTGGAAGTGCGGCTGGACCGCGCCGGGCTCAGCATCGGCAATCGCCGCACGGCGCGTCCGCGCACCCGCCTCGAGTTCCTGGATGCCCTGCGCGCAGCGCTGGCGCAGGCACCGCAGCCGCAACCGCAGGTCCCCGGCGTGCCGCTGTCGGGCGGGCTGGTCGGCTACACCGCCTACGACGGCGTGCGCTACTTCGAGCGGCTTCCCGGCCGCAGCCTCGATCACACCGTCACGCCGCACGCGCATTATGTCGCGCCGCGCTCGCTCTTGGTGTTCGATCATCTGACGCGCAGCGCGGCGCTGCTGCATGATGGCTCGGAAGCGCAGCGCCAGAGCCTGCGCCGCGAGATCATGCGCGCGCTGCGCGGCGCCGTGCCGCCGCTCCCCGCCGCCGGCGGCTTCTCCCCCGCCACGCCCTCGCTCTGCGAGGCCGAGCACGCGGCGGGGGTGCGGCGCGCGCAATCCTACATCGCCTCGGGCGATGTCTATCAGCTCGTGCTCGCCTCGCGTTTCGAGGGCCGCCATTCGCTCGCGCCCTTCGAGGTGTACCGCGCGCTGCGCCTGTTGAATCCATCGCCCTACATGTTCTTCTGCGAGCTGGGGGACATCACCGTGGTGGGCTCCTCGCCCGAGGCCCTGGTCAAGTCCCACGGCGGGCGCGCGCAGCTGCGGCCCATCGCCGGATCGCGCCCTCGCGGCGCCGATGCCACGAGCGATCTCGCGCTCGAAGCGGATTTGCTCAGTGACCCGAAGGAGAACGCCGAGCACGTCATGCTGGTGGACCTGGCGCGCAATGACCTCGGCCGGGTCGCCACCGCCGGATCGGTGCACGTCGAGCCGTATCGGGTGATCGAGCGCTACAGCCACGTCATGCACATGGTGAGCGGCGTGAGCGGCGTGCTCGCTCCCGGCCACGACGCCTTCGATTTGTTCGCGGCCGCGTTCCCGGCGGGCACCCTGGTGGGCGCGCCCAAGGTGCGCGCCATGCAGATCATCGATGAGCTCGAGCCCGTGGGACGGCAGCTGTACGGCGGCACGGTCGGCTACTTCGGCCGGCACGGAGACATGGACCAGGCGATCACCATCCGCACGCTGGTCTTCAACGGGGACCAGTACAGCTACCAGGCGGGGGGCGGCATCGTCGCCGACAGCTCGCCGCGGGCGGAATACGAGGAAGTCATGGCGAAGAGCGCCGTGCTGCGCCATGCCTTGAGCATCGCTGCGGAGGGGCTATGAGCGCGCGGCCGCGGATCCTGCTCATCGACAACTACGACTCCTTCACCTACAACCTGGTGCAGGCTTTCCTGGTGCTCGGCGCCGACGTCGACGTCCATCGCAATGACGCGATCGCCGTGCAGGCGGCGCTCGAGCAGGGGCACTCGCACCTGGTGATCTCTCCCGGCCCCGGCACCCCGCGCGATGCGGGCGTCTCCATGGCCATGATCGAGGCGTTCGCGGGCCGCATTCCCATCTTCGGCGTGTGCCTGGGGCATCAATCGATGGTCGAGGCATTCGGCGGCCGGGTGGTGCGCGCGTCGCGCCTGATGCACGGCAAGGTCTCGCCCGTCGAGCACGACGGCAAGGGGGTGTTTCGCGGCATGCCGCAGGGCTTCGCGGCCGGGCGTTATCACTCCCTGATCGCCGAGCCGCACAGCATTCCCGCCGTCCTCGAGGTGACGGCGCGCACCGCCGAGGGCGAGATCATGGGGGTACGCCACCGCTCGCTGCCCATCGAGGGCGTGCAGTTTCATCCCGAGAGCGTGCTCACTCCGGACGGCCCGACCCTGATGGGCAACTTCCTGGCGCTGTGAGCGCCCCGTCCATGCACGCCCCCCACGCCACGCTCGAGCGCCTCCTCAACGGCCACCACCTCACCGAGGGCGAGGCGCAGCAGCTGCTCGATTCCTTGACCTCGGCCGATCTCGCGCCGGCATTGGCGGGCGCGCTGCTCGCGGCGGTGCGCGCCAAGGGCGTCACGCCGGCGGAGGTGCGCGGCTTCGCCGCCGCCATGCGCGCGCTCGCGCGCAAGCCCGCGCTGCCGGAGGATCTCGATGCCATCGACATCGTGGGCACGGGAGGCGATTCCTCGGGCAGCTTGAATCTATCCACCGGGGCGGCGCTGCTCGCCGCCGCATGCGGATTGCCGGTGGTGAAGCATGGCAATCGCTCGGTCAGCAGCCGCAGCGGCAGCGCCGATCTCATCGAGCAGCTCGGACTCGCGCTGCCGCTCGATGAGCGCCGTGCCGCACAGTGTTTCGCCAGCACCGGATTCACGTTCCTGTTCGCGCCGTATTTTCATCCGGCCATGAAGGCGCTCGCGCCGGTGCGGGCGGCGCTCGGCGTGCGCACCGTGCTCAATTTGCTGGGACCCCTGAGCAATCCGGCCGCTCCGCGCTACCGCCTCATCGGCGCCTACGACGAGCCCACCGCACGGCTCATGGCCGACACCTTGACCGGCATGCCGATCGCCCGCGCCTGGGTCGTGCACGGCGCCGCGGGCTGGGACGAGGCGACGCCCATCGGGCGCTTCATCGCGTTCGAGGTGAGCGCGGGCGCGGTGTGCCGGCACGAGATCGATCCGGCCGAGCTCGGCCTCTCGCCCTGCGAGCCGCACGAGCTCGAGGGTGGCGATGCCACCGTCAATTGCGCCGCGCTGCGCGCGGTGTTCGCCGCGCGCGACCGGGGAGCGCACCGGCGCGCGCTTACGCTGCAGTGCGGTCTCGCCCTGTACATCGCCGCACGCAGCCCTTCCATCGTCGCCGGGATTGCCGCCGCGGCGGAGGCGATCGACAGCGGCCGGGCGCTCGAGTGGCTCGCGCGGCTGGAGCAGTTCGGGCGCGGCTCGATACCGCAGGGCTCGCTGCCATGAAGGATTTTCTCGAGCAGATGGCCTCATCGAGCGCGCAGCGCGTGCGCCAGGCCGCGCGCAGCGAGCCGCTCGGAGCGCTCGAGCGGCGCGCACGAGAAGCGCCCCGCGCACCGCCCCTGCGGCTGTCGGACGCGGGTTTCGACGTCATCGCGGAGCTCAAGCTGCGATCGCCCGCGGCCGGGGCGCTGGAGAATACGGGGCACGATTGGCTCGGCCGCGTGGGCGCCTATGCGCGCGCCGGTGCCGCGGCGGTGTCGGTGCTCACGGAGCCCTCGCACTTCGACGGTGCGCTCGAGCATTTGCGCCAGGCGGCGGCGCTGCTCGCGCCCCTCGGGGTCCCCGCCATGCGCAAGGACTTTCTGGTCGATCCGTACCAGGTGATCGAGGCGCGTGCGGCGGGTGCCGGCGGCGTGCTCGTGATCCTGCGCATGCTGCGGCGCGAAAGCCTGGCGGAGCTGCTCGAGGCCGCAGCGCAGCACGGGCTGTTCGTGCTGCTCGAGGCCTTCGATGCCCACGATCTGGAGGTCGCCCGGGGATTGCTCGAGGGGGCGCCGGGATCGCCCGAGCAGGCCCCGCGCTCGCAGCCCCGCCCGCCTGTGCTCATCGGCGTCAATTGCCGCGACCTCGCCAGCTTGCAGGTGGTGCCGGCGCGCTTTGCCGAGCTCGCGCCGCTCCTGCCGGCAGGAGCGATCGGCGTCGCCGAGAGCGGCGTGGCGAGCGCGGCCGATGCGCTGCGGGTGCGCGACCTGGGCTACCGGCTCGCGCTGATCGGAACGGCGTTGATGAGGTGCGCCGAGCCTGCGGCGCTCGTCGCGGAAATGCTCGCTGCGGCCCGGACAGTGCCGCGCTAAATGGCTAAACTCGGTCCCATGTTCATCAAGATCTGCGGCATTACCAGCGCCGACGCCGTGAGCGCGGCGGCGGCGGCGAACGTCGATGCCATCGGCTTCGTGTTCGCGCCGAGCCCCCGGCAAGTGACGCCGGGGCAGGCCGCGCAGCTCGCGGCGCTGGCGCCGCCGGGCATTCTGCGCATCGCGGTCGCGCAGCACCCCCTGCAGATGAAGGTCGAGGAGATCTGCCGCATCCTGAAGCCGGATTATTTTCAGACCGACGTCGAGGACTTGCGCGAGCTGAAGATTCCGCCGCACATCAAGGTGCTTCCCGTCGTGCGCTTTGGCCGCAAGACGCCGAGCCCGCTGCCGCCGCGCATCGTCTTCGAGGGCCCGACCAGCGGCATCGGCGAGCTCGCCGACTGGGGCCGCGCCGCGGAGCTGGCGCGCCAGACCGAGGTGATCCTCGCCGGCGGGCTGACCGCGCAGAACGTTGCCGAGGCGGTGCAAGCGGTGCGTCCGCACGGCGTCGACGTGAGCAGCGGCGTGGAGCAGGAGCCGGGCGTCAAGGATCCGGCGAAGATCCACGAGTTCGTGCGCGCCGCCCGTGCCGCCGCCGCTCTGCTCGAGCGTGACGCATGAGCGTGCCGTCGCGGCGACGGGCCGGCGAGGCGCTGTACCCCGATGCCCGCGGCCGCTACGGCGAGTTCGGCGGCCGCTACGTTCCGGAGACCTTGGTGCCGGCGCTCGACCGGCTGCAGTCGGGCGTCGACCGCCACCTGCACAGCGCGCAGTTTCAGGCTGAATTCGAGCACGAGCTCAAGACCTGGGTGGGCCGTCCCACCGCGCTGTCGCATGCCCCCAGCTTGAGCAAGCGCTGGGGCGCCGATGTCTGGCTCAAGCGCGAGGACCTCGCCCACACCGGCGCGCACAAGATCAACAACGCCCTGGGGCAGGCGCTGCTGGCGCGGCGCTTGGGCGCGCGCCGCCTCATCGCCGAGACCGGCGCCGGTCAGCACGGCGTCGCGAGCGCGGCCGCGGCGGCCCGCCTCGGCTTGCCGTGCGTGGTTTACATGGGCGCGGTGGATGTCGAGCGCCAGGCCCCCAACGTCGGGCGCATGAAGCTGCTGGGTGCGACCGTGGTATCGGTCGCAACGGGCGAGCAAACCTTGCGGGCCGCGATCGACGAAGCGCTGCGCGACTGGGTATCGGATCCCGACGGCACGTTCTATTGCCTCGGCTCTGCCGTCGGGCCGCATCCCTATCCGTACCTCGTGCGCGAGCTGCAATCGGTGATCGGCCGCGAGGCGCGCGCCCAGATGCTCGACCTGGCCGGCGCGTTGCCCGATGTGGCGGTGGCCTGCGTCGGCGGCGGGTCGAACGCCATCGGCCTGTTTCATCCCTTCCTCGAGGACGAGAGTGTCGCGCTGCTCGGCGTCGAGGCGGGCGGACGCGGCGCCGGTCTCGGCGACAATGCCGCCTCGCTCACCTTCGGCACGCCCGGCGTATTGCAGGGCAGCTATACCTTGATCCTGCAGGATGCCTTCGGCCAGGTGCGCGAGACGCACTCGGTCTCCGCCGGCCTCGACTACTCCGGGGTGGGACCGGAGCATGCCTACTTGAAGCAGATCGGCCGCGTGCAGTACGAATCGGCGACCGACGAGGAGGCGCTCGAGGCGCTCACCGAGTGCGCGCGCTGCGAGGGCGTCCTGCCCGCCATCGAGACGGCGCACGCGATCTTCGGAGCGCGCCGCCATGCACGCGCGCATCCGGGAGCGCGGATTCTCATCGGCTGCTCCGGGCGAGGCGACAAGGATATGAGCATCCTCGAGCGCACCGTGCTCGGCCGAGGCGCTTGAGGCATGCGGCCGCGCGATCGCATATCGGCGGCGATCCAGGCGGCGGCCTCGCAGGGCCGTACCGCGCTCGTCGGCTTCCTCACCGCGGGATTTCCGAGCCGCCGGCAATTCAGGGAGCACCTCGAGGCCGTGGCAGCCGGCTGCGACGTGGTCGAGATCGGCGTGCCGTTCTCCGATCCGATGGCCGACGGCTCGACCATCCAGCGCGCCAGCTTCGCCGCGCTCATGGACGGGGTGACCCTGCCCTGGATTCTCGAGGAGCTCGGGGCGCGGGACGGCGCGCCCGCGCCGCTTTTGCTGATGAGCTATTTGAATCCGCTGCTCGCCTTCGGGCTCGATCGATTGCCGCGCGCGGCGGCGGCGGCGGGAATTGCCGGCTTCATCGTGCCGGACCTGCCGTTCGAGGAGAGTGCGGACCTGAAGTCGGCGCTCGACCGCGAGGGGCTGGCGCTCGTGCAGATGGTGACGCCGGTGACGCCGGCGCCGCGCCTCGAGCTGCTCTGCGGCGCCGCGCAGGGGTTCGTCTATGCCGTCACGATGACGGGGACCACCGGCAAGTCCGCGCAGGTGCCGGACGAGGTGCTCGAGTACATGGACCGGGTCCGGCGCTGCGCCCCGATTCCGGTGTGCGCCGGATTCGGTATCCGCTCGCGCGCGCAGGTCGCGCGCTTCGCGCCGCACGTGGACGGGGTGGTGGTCGGCTCGGCGCTGGTCGAGGTGCTGGAGCGAGGCGAGGATGTGCGCGGTTTCCTGCAAGCGCTTCGCTAGGAGCGCGCGATGAAGCGGGTCTACCGCGCCGGGTCGCTGTTGCAGGTCGCGCACGCGCGCAATGTGCTGATCAGCGCCGGCATCGAATGCGAGCTGCGCAACGTGCACCTGCTCGGCGCCATGGGCGATCTGCCCATCATGGAAACCTGGCCGCAGCTCTACGTCGACGATGCCGACGAGCGCTACGCGCTGAGCGTGCTCAGGCGGGCGGCCTCGGTGCAGACCGGCGAGCCCTGGACCTGCCAGGAATGCAACGAGCAGCTCGAGCCGCAATTCACCTCATGCTGGCGTTGCGGGCGCGAGCGCGGCAGCTGAAGGCGCCGCGCCCGCCCGCCCGCGCCGGCCGCCGCCTCCGCCGGCCGCCGCCCCCGCCGCGCGCCTGACCGCTCGCTGCGGCTTGCGCCGGGCCCGGCGCGGGTGCATCGCATGTGCCATATCGTCCTGGCCCGCTCGAAACGGGCCCCCTGAGCGCCCTGTCGCCCCGATGCGACTTTGCTGATCAATCGGTTGGGCGCCGTGTCGGACAAACACCGACATATTTTCGCGCAAAGTCTGAGACGAGGTTCAGCGCGCCAGCCTGGCGAGGGCACCCTGCACACGTTACAAATTAGACGCGCCGACGTGTAACGATTACACGCTCGCTCAACCGGGAGGATTTGTTCATGAATGTCGCCACCATCCGTCTTTCCGACCAGTCGGCCCCGCTGACGGCCTCGAGCTCCCTCCTCGGTACCTCGGCAGTCATGCAGGAAGTGTTCCGGCTGATCGAGCGGGTGGGCCCGACGGAGGCGAGCGTGCTGCTCACCGGCGAGAGCGGCTCCGGCAAGGAGCTCGCGGCGCGCTCCATTCACGATCAGAGCCAGCGCTGCGGCGGTCCTTTCATCGCCATCAACTGCGGCGCGATACCGGCGGGCCTGATCGAGGCCGAGCTGTTCGGATTCGAGAAGGGCAGCTTCACCGGCGCGGTGCGCAGCCATGCCGGCGTGTTCGAGCGGGCGAACGGTGGAACGCTGCTGCTCGACGAGATCACCGAGATGCCGCTCGACATGCAGATCCGGCTGCTGCGGGTGCTCGAGACCAAGATGTTCTATCGGGTCGGCGCCAGCGCCGAGCTGTCCACGGACGTGCGCGTCGTTGCGGCGACCAATCGCTGCCCGCTGCAGGCCGTGCAGAGCGGGCAGCTGCGCGAGGATTTGCTGTATCGCCTGGCGGTATTTCCCATCGACCTGCCGCCGCTGCGCAATCGGGGCGACGACGTCGACCTGCTGGCCGAGCATTTTCTCGCCGACCTGAACGCCCAGGCCGGCACCGAGAAGCGCTTCACGGCGCTCTCGCGCGTCACGCTCAAGCAGCACGCCTGGCCGGGCAACGTGCGCGAGCTCAAGAATTGCGTCGAGCGCGCATTCATCCTCGGCGACCAGTGGCTCGAGCTCGCGCCGCTCATCCAGAATGCGGCACCGAACAAAGACGCCGATCCGGCCGATGATCGCGAGCGTCTCGATATTCGGGTAGGCTCGCGCATCTACGACATGGAGAGATCGTTGATAGAGGCCACGCTCGATTATTTCCAGGGGAACAAGCGCCGCGCGGCCGATGCCCTCGGCTGCAGCCTGAAGACGCTGTACAACAAGCTCAACAGCTACGCCCAAAGACGCGCGAGCGGTTACGCGCAGGGGCGCGTGAACGGCTATTCGCAGAGCCACGAGTGCACAAGCAGCTAAACCCGGCAACAGGGGAGAGGTAGGAACGTGTCACGAGTATTGATCGCTGACGATCATGCGGTAGTTCGAGCGGGCTTCAAGCAATTCCTGGAAGCGGACCCCACCATCAACGCGGTCGGCGAGGCGGCGAGCGGCAACGAGACGCTCGACCTGCTGCGCAAGCAGGACTGGGATCTGGTGCTGCTCGACATTCACATGCCCGACCGCAGCGGCCTCGACATCTTGAGGCACATCCAGACCGGGCATCCCGCCGTGCGCGTGCTGGTCATGAGCGGTCTGCCCGAGCAGCAGTACGCCGTCAACGTGCTGCGCGCCGGGGCGAGCGGCTACCTGTCGAAGGACAGCGCCCCCGAAGAGCTCATGAAGGCGGTGCGCACGGTGCTGTCGGGTCGGCGCTACGTGAGCGCCGCGCTGGCCGAGATCCTGGTGGCCGATCTCGACGGAGATCCCGACAAGCCGCTGCATGCGCGCCTGTCGACGCGTGAGTTCCAGATCTTTTGCAAGCTGGCGGCCGGGCGCGGCGTGTCCGACATCGCCAACGAGCTCAGCCTGAGCGTCAAGACCGTGAGCACCTATCGAAGCCGGATCCTGGAGAAGATGAGCTTCAACGCGAATGCGGACATAACGTCGTACGCGCTGCGCAATGGTCTTATACAATAATCTTCGAGTGTGAGAATCCACCTACAAGACGACCGGCGGCCCGACGGTAACCGGGTGCCGCGCTCCGGCAGTACCATCGATGGACCGTGTCTCCAAACAACGCCGAAAGTGCCGCGATGCCCAATGGACTGAGAGTCCTGCTAGTCGAAGATTCCAAAGTCCTCACGGAGCGCTTGACCGAGGCGATCCGGCAGATTCCCGATGTGGAGCTGATCGGCACGGCGGATACCGAGGCGGGCGCCCTGGCCGCGGTCAAGCGCGACGCCGTGGACGTGATCATCCTCGATCTGCACTTGAAGCAGGGGACGGGCTTCGGCGTGATGCGCGCGCTCGCCACCACGCAGATGAAGCCGCGCATCATCGTCCTCACCAACTACGATCTGCCCGAGTACAAGAACGCGGCGATCGCGCTCGGCGCGACGCATTTCCTCGACAAGGCGCGCGACTATGGGCGCCTTCCCGAAGTGCTGCACGAGATCTGCGAGGCGCACGTTTCCAAGCACTGATCGGCTGAGTCGGCGCGCGCCGACAGCCCCGCGGGATGCCGCGGAAATGCCGCGTAATGTCTACTCGCGCGGCGGCAAATTCTACATGCGGCCGCCGTCCTCGCCGCGCGCTTGCACGGCTTTTTCCCGGTAAATATCGCTCCCGCGCGTTGGCACGCGGCTTGCTCCTTCTGCTCATCGGCCGGCTGCCTCCCGCACGGGCGCGCGCTGCAAGGTCGGCATCATCACTCGACAGGAGAAGCGGACAATGACATCTCAACGATTGCTGAAATGCGCGGCAGCCGGCGCCGCGCTCACGCTGGCGCTCGCGGCATGCGCCGCGAGTCCCATTCCGAACGAGAGGATCGCGGTCGCGCAAGCCTCCGTGCAGCACGCCGAGCAGGCCGGCGCGCAGCAGTTTGCGCCGGTCGAGCTGGCGACGGCGCGCGACAAGCTCGAGCGTGCGCAGAAGGCCGCGGCGGATCACGATGCGCAGCCGGCCACGAACCTGGCCGAGCAGGCCAACGTCGACGCCGAGGTGGCGGAGGCGACGGCGCAGGAACACAAGTCGCACCAGGCCGAGATCGAGCTGCAGGAGAGCCTGCAGGCGCTGCGCCAGGAAGCGGCGCGCACGCAGCTCCCGCCCCCGCCGGTGGCACCGGCCGCTGCGCCCGCTCCACAACCACCCACGCAATGAGGTGACCCATGAACATCAAACTCTTGACGGTCCCGGGGCTCGCTCTGGTGCTCGGCGCCTGTGTCAGCGCGCCTCGGCCGAACGCCGCGCTCGCGGCGGCGAGCGCGCAGGTGTCCGCCGCCGAGGCCGACCCGGACGTTGCGAAATACGATCCGCTCGATCTGCAGGCCGCGCAGCAGGATCTGCAGGCCGCGCAGACGGCGGCGAACCGGGGCAAGGAAGATCAGGTGGCGCAACCCGCGTACATGGCGACCCAGACCGCGCGTCTCGCCGAGGCGCGCGCGGCAACGAAGGCCGATCAGGCGCGCGTGGCGCAGGGCACCCGGGAGCGTGACCGCATCGAGCTCGCGGCGCGCGCCCGCGAGACCAATGTCGCGCTCGCCCAGCGCAACGAGGCGGCCGCGCAAGCCGCGCAGCTGCAGGCGCAGGTCGCCGAGCTCAAGGCCAAGGAAACGAACCGCGGTCTGGTGCTGACCCTCGGCGATGTGCTGTTCGATACCGGCAAGGCGAGCTTGAATCCGGGGGCCGCGCTCAACCTCGACCGGCTGGCGACGTTCTTGCAGCAGCATCCCGAGCGGCGCGTGGAGATCGACGGCTTCACCGACAGCGTCGGCCCGGACGCCTATAATCAAGAGCTGTCGGAGGAGCGCGCCGAATCGGTCAAGGCGGCGCTCGTGGCACGCGGCATCGACCCCTCGCGCGTGACCACGGAGGGCTACGGCAAGTCCTTTCCGGTGGCGAGCAACAATGACTCGGCGGGCCGCCAGCTGAACCGGCGCGTGGAGGTGGTGATCGGCAACGGCAACGGTCCCATTGCGCCGCGCAGCAGCGCCGGTTCCTAGCCCAGCCGTTTCGTGCAACAATGATGCGGCCGGGCAGCGCGCGCGCAGCGCGCCGCCCGGTCGCGTTGCCTCACAAGAATTTTCTACCAGGAGACTCACATGGCAACCACGTTCGATCCCTATGGGGAAGAGCTCGGCGCGTCGGGGCAACGCTTGAAGGAGGACGCGGGCCGCGCCGCCGGCGAGATCAAGCACGTCGCGGCGGATGAGATCAAGAATCTGATCGCCGACGTCGAAGAGCTGGTCGCGCGCATCGCCGATCTGAATGATGCGGAGATCGTCGGCGTTCGCGACAAGGTCCTGTCGACGGTGAGCGCCGCGAAGGAGAGCCTCGCCACGGGCGCCGACACCGTCAAGCGTCAGGCGCAGAGGGCCATCAGCGGCGCGGACGGTTACGTACGCGAGAGCCCCTGGGTCGCCGTCGGCCTGGCGGCATTGGTGGGGGCGGTGGCCGGCATCCTGGTCGCACGCCGCTCCTAAAGGCCCTGGCGATGCGGGTGCTGTGGTTACTGCCCAGGGCGGCGCCTGCACTGCTGCGTCACATCGCGGCGTATTTCGAGCTCGCCGCCTACGATCTGGAGCAGTCGCAGCGCGACCTCACCGTCAACCTCATCGCCTCGGCCGTGGTCGGCGTGGGCTTGTTCTTCGCCGTGCTGATGGGCTGCGTCGTGATCGTCGCGCTCACCTGGGATACGCCGCATCGGGTGGCGGCGGTGGCCTGGACGGGCGCCGGGTTCGCCGCCATCGCGGTCATCGCGATCATCTATCGAGCGCGGGCCATCAAGGCGCAGGCGCCGTTTCTCGCCTGCGTGCGGCGGGAATGGCAGGAGGACCTGCTGCTCCTCGAGCACATTCTCTCGGATCATCAGGATCGGTCATGAGGCGCCGCGCATGAATGCGCGCGATCAGGCGGCACGCGATGCCATTCTGGCGCGGCTCGCCGAGTCGCGCACCGAGATCCGGCGTCTGCTCGAGCCGCGACCCGAGGACGCCGACACGCCGGCGGGGGCCGGTTCGGCCCAGGCCGACGGCGACTTCCCGCGCAGCCGCACCATGCGCATGCTGCTGAGCGGCCGCGGACTGGGGGCTCTGGGCGCGACGGCGGCGGGGCTGCTGATCGCGCGGCCGGGACTGGTCTGGCGCTTCATTCGCATGCTCCCGGCCGGTGCCGTGATGCGTCTGCTCGTGGCACGCCTCGCCGCCTCGCTGCGCGAGCGCGACGCCTCGCGACGCTGATCCGCGCCTCGCGGTTGCCCGCTCAGCCGAGCGTGATGCGCGCGTAGTGGTAGGAGCCGTCGTCCGCGAGCGCGATGTCGCACGGCGATACGCCGATGTCGCGGCCGTCGAAGGAGGCGCGGATGATCCCGCGGCACACCCCGTGCGGGTTCTCCACGGCGATTCGATAACGCGACGAGCCGTGCTTGTAGGTCACCTCGAATCCCGGCCAGGTGCGCGGTATGCAGGGATTGACGCGCAGCACCGACCCGCGCAGATTGATGCCGAGGATGCCTTCGATCGCAGTGCGGTACATCCAGCCGGCGGAGCCCGTGTACCAGGTCCAGCCGCCGCGGCCGATATGCGCGGGGGCGGAATATACGTCCGCGCACACCACATAGGGCTCGACCTTGTAGCGGTGAATGGCCGCCCGCGTGCTCGCATGGTTGACGGGATTGATCAGCGAGTAAAGCTCCCCGGCGCGATCGCCGTCGCCGAGCAGCGCAAAGGCGAGGGCGCACCACGTGGCGGCGTGCGTGTACTGGCCGCCGTTCTCCCGCAGCCCCGGCGGATACGCCTTGATGTAGCCCGGGTCGTGCGGCGTGCGGTCGAACGGCGGCGTGAACAGCTGCACCAGGCCCTCGGTGCGGCTCACCAGCTGTGCGTTGACGGCGGACATGGCGCGCGCCGCGCGCGCCGGCGGCGCCCCGCCGGAGATGACCGCCCAGGATTGGGCCACCGAATCGATGCGGCATTCATCGCTCGATACCGATCCGAGCGGAGTGCCGTCGTCGAAGTATCCGCGCCGGTACCAGTCGCCGTCCCAGGCCTCGCGCTCGATCGCCTGCTGCAAGGCAAAGGCATGCTTGCGCCACAGAGCCGCCCGCTCGGCATCGCCGCGCCGTTCGGCGAGCGGCGCAAACCGCAGCAGCGCCGCGTGCAGGAACCAGGCGAGCCAGACGCTCTCGCCCTGTCCGCCGGCGCCCACGCGATTCATGCCGTCGTTCCAATCGCCCGTGCCGAACAGCGGCAGACCGTGCGAGCCGATCGCGAGGCTCGAGTCGAGGGCGAGCGCGCAGTGCGCGTAAAGCGGCTCCGTGTCGGGCGTGGCCTTCGCGGCGGCGAACAGCTCCTGCTGTCCCGCGGCGAGGGGACCGCCCTCGAGATACGCGACCGGCGCATCGAGCAGAGCGAAGTCCTCGGTGACCTCGAGGTAATGCGCCACCACGTACGGCAGCCAGATGCGATCGTCGCTGACCCGCGTCTTGATGCCCTGATCGGTGACCGGAAGCCACCAGTGCTGCACGTCGCCGGCGCGGAACTGGCGCGCGGCCGCCCGCAGGATGTGCTCGCGCGCGACCTGCGGCCGCGCGACGCAGATCGCCATCGCGTCCTGCAGCTGATCGCGGTACCCCCAGGCGCCGCTCGACTGGTAGAACGCGGTTCGCGCCCACAGCCGGCAGGCGAGCGTCTGGTAGAGGAGCCAGCCGTTCAGCAGCACGTCCATGGATCGATCCGGCGTCTTCACCTGAACCGCGCCCAGGGTCTGGTCCCAGAATTCGCTCACCGCCTTCAGACAGGCGCCGAGGTCGAGATCGCGGTAGCGCTCGAGCAGCGCGAGCGCCGCGCTTCGCGTCGCCTCCTCGCCCAGCAACGAGACGATCTCGATCTCCTCGCCCGGACGCAGGCTGACGCGGGTCTGCAGCGCGCCGCACGGATCGAGTCCCCCGCCGACGCGGTCGGACAGCGGATCCGGGCGCAGCAGAGCGGCGGGCTCGGCGAGCGATCCGCAGGCGCCCAGGAATTCGGCGCGATCGCCCGAGGCGCTCAGCTGCCGCCCGCTCATGTCCAGGAACGCGACGCGCCCCGGGAAATCGACGCTCCAGGGATTGCGCGCGAGCAGCGCGCGGGTGGTGGAATCGATCTCCGTGATGATGAACGGGGCAGTGCGGCTGCGCTGGCTTCCGAGCACCCACTCCACGTAGTGCGTGATCGACAGCTGCCGCACGCCGGCGGAGCGGTTGCCGATCTTCAGGCGCGCAATCTTGATCGGGTCGCCGAGCGGCACGAAGGTGAGCAGCTCGACCGCGATCCCGCGCGAGGCGTGCTGAAACCGCGTGTAGCCATGGCCATGACTGATGACGAAGCTGGCGCCGGGCTCACGGATCGGCAGCGGCGTCGCGCTCCACAGATCGCCGCTGTCCTGATCGCGCAGGTAGATGACCTCGGCGGGCGGGTTGCTCACCGGATCGTTGGACCAGGGCGTGAGCTGGTTCTGCTGCGCATTCGAGGACCAGGTGCTGCCGAGGCCGTCGGCCGACACCAGGCAGCCGAACTCGGGATTGGCGATCACGTTGCTCCACGGTGCCGGGGTCCACTCGCCCTCCTTGAGCACCGTGACGTATTCGCGTGCGGCGGCGTCGAAGCCGCCGAAGCCATTGAAGAACTCGAGCGGCGCAGCGGCGCGCGTGACGTCGACCGGCGCGGCCGCATCCCGGTTGTGCAGGCGGGGGCGCGGCGCCGCCGGCGCCTTGCGCAGGCGCGCGAGCTGCTCGCCGAGCGCGCCCTGCCGCGCTCGAAAAATCGCTCGCGCCGCCGTCTCGAGGAGATTGCGGGCGGCGGCGGGCAAGGCAGCGCCGCGCAGCAGGAACACGCCGCCGCGCGTGCCGTGCGCGGCGGCACGGCCGCGCGAATCGTTGCTCGCGGTATCCAGCGCGGCCTGCAGCTGGTCCGCCTCGGCGGCCGAGGCATCGTTCAGGATGAGCAGATCCACCGCGAGGCCCTTGGTGCGCCAGTAGCGGTGCGCATGCAGCAGGCGCTCGATCAGCGCGAGGCCGCCCTCGTCGTCGAGCTGTGCGAGCACGATGGGCAGATCCCCCGAGATCCCCGACGCCCAGAGCACCGCCGGTCCGGACCGGTTTGCGCAGAGAATCTGCGGCGGGGCGCGCAGCGATGCATCGGCGTACAGCGCGTGCGCCGCGATGCGCTGGAACAGCTGCGCCTCCTGCGGCTCGAGCCCGAGCTCGCGCAGCTGCGTCTGTGCCTGGACCGCGGCGCAACTGCGCACGCGCTCGTAGGCGCCCGCCTCCCGATGCTTCTCGGCCGAAGCGAGCGCCTGTGCGCGGCTTCCCGCAACACCGGTCCAGAACGCGATCCGGGCGGTCGCGCCCGGCGCGATGCGCATCCGGCGCCGCAATGCGAGCACCGGATCCAGCACCGTTCCCGCGGTATCCGACAGGGTGCGCGCCTCGACGATGGACACGGCATTGCGTAGATCGCAGCCGCGGCCGAGGAATCGCGCGCGGTCGGTCTCGAATTGCAGCGCGCCGCTCGCCTCGCCGTCGAGAACGCCGATGTGATAGAGCCACAGCCGGGGCTCGCCGGGATCGCGGGGGCGCCGCGTCGCGAGCAGAGTGCCGCCGCCATCCGCGGCGAACTCGGTCTGCACGAACATCTTGGAGAACGCCGGGTGCGCGGCATCCGCGGCGGGGTTGGCGAGCACCACCTCCGCATAGGTGGTCACCTCGATCTCGCGGCTGCTGCGTCCCGTGTTGGTCAACGACACGCGACGCACTTCGGCGTCGTCCTCGGGCGACACCAGGATGTCGGTGGCCGTGATGATCGGGCCGTCGGTGCGCACGATCCGCGCACGCTCCTCGGAGAACTCCACCTCGTAGCGGTCGGGCTCGCGGCCGGCCGGCTGGTACCCCGCCGACCACACCTGCCCGTTGGCGACGTCGCGCAAGAACAGGTAGGCCCCGTACGGATCGCAGGTCGGATCCTCGCGCCAGCGCGTGAGCGCGACCTCGCGCCAGCGGCTGTAGCCGGAGCCGGCGGCGGTGATCATGACCGAATACTCGCCGTTGGCGAGCACGTGAGCTCGCGGCGGCCGCTCGTCCCAGGTCGGATCGGAATTCATTGATTGAGGCGCCAGATGCTGAAGTTCAAAGCCATCGCGAACGTCACCCAGCCCAGGTACGGCGCCAGCATCAGCGCCGCCGGCGCACGCACGGCGATGAACTCGCGCATGGTCCAGGCGACGGTGAGCCAGAGCGCGACCGCCGTGAACAGGCCCGCTCCGGCGTTGTGCGTCCCGAAGAACAGGGGGGCCCAGGCGGCGTTGAGCAGCAGCTGCGCGAAATACGCGCCGAGCGCGGCCCGGTGCCGCTTGTGATAGCGCTCGCGCGACACCAGCCACGCCGCGCCTCCCATGAGACAGTAGAGCGCGGCCCACAGCGGCGCGAGCCAGTACGCGGGCGCGACCCAGGGCGGCTTCGCGAGCGCAGCGTACCAGGCCGCGGCGGCGGCGGAGCGCGCCGGTGAGAACAGATACCCGACCAGCCCCGCGGCCAGCGCGAGGCCGATGAACAGCACCAGTGTGAACCAGTTCGGCCGCGCGTTTCGGCCGCGATAGCTGGTGGCGCTCTCGATCGGGATCCTCATTTGAGCTGCCACTTGAGCGAGCGATACCAGGCCAGCGCCGCCAGCGCCGCGCCCAGCTGCAGCCAGCCGAACCAGCGGTAGTGAGCGGCCGCGGCCAGCCAGAGCAATCCCGACAGCCACAGCACCGAGGCGCCGAGCGCGACGTCGCGGCGCGTGGCCGTGTGGCGCAGCTCGCGGCGCAGCTCCGCGATGCCCGCGTTCTGCACGCGCCAGCGGAAGCGGTCCTCGGACGCCTCGCGCACGGCGGTGTGGAACAGGTGCGGCAGCTGCTTGAGGGCCTCCACCGTGTCCGGCAGCTGCTCGCGCACGCGCTTGAGCACGGCGCGCACGCTCATGCGCTCGCGCATCCACTGGCGCAAGATGGGCTGAGCGGTTTTCCACAGGTCCAGATCCGGGTACAGCTGCCGCCCCAGCCCCTCGATGTTGAGCAGCGTCTTTTGCAGCAGCACGAGCTGGGGCTGCACCTGCATGTCGAAGCGGCGCGCGATCTCGAACAGCCGCAGCAGCACCTGCGCGAACGAGATCTCCTTCAGCGGCTTGTGGAAGATGGGCTCGCACACCGTGCGCACCGCGGACTCGAGCTCGTCCACGCGCACCGATGCCGGGACCCAGCCCGACTCCAGATGCAGCGCCGCGACCCGTGCGTAGTCGCGCTCGAAGAACGCCAGGAAGTTCGCCGCCAGATAGTGCTGATCGCGCGGCTGCAGGGTGCCGACGATGCCGAAATCGACCGCCGCATAGCGGGGATTCTGCGGATCCTCGGTCTGCACGAAGATGTTGCCCGGGTGCATGTCCGCATGAAAGAAGTTGTGCCGGAAGACCTGGGTGAAGAAGATCTCGACGCCGTTCTCGGCGAGCCGCGCGATGTTGGTGCCGCGTGCGCGCAGCTCATCGACGCGGCTCACGATGATGCCGTGGATCCGCTCCATCACCATGACGTTGCTGCGGCAATAGTCCCAGTACACCGCCGGAACGTACAGCAGGGTCGAGCCGGCGAAGTTGCGCTTCAGCTGCGCCGCGTTCCCGGCCTCGCGCATCAGATCGAGCTCATCGAGGATGGTCTTGCGGTATTCCTCGACCAGCTCGAGCGGCCGCAGCCGCCGCGCCTGCTCCCAGTACTCGTCGGCGAGCATGGCGAGCGCGCGCAGCACCTCCAGATCGCGCTCGATCACCTGATGCATGCCGGGACGCAGGATCTTGACGACCACTTCCTCGCCGCTCTCGAGCCTCGCCGCATGCACCTGGGCGATGGACGCGGCGGCGAGCGGCTCGGCCTCGAAGGTCGCGAAGACCTCGGCGAGCGGGCGCCCGAACGCCTGCTCGATGGCGGCCACCGCCGCCGCGCTCGGGAACGGGGGGACGCGATCCTGCAGCTTCGCGAGCTCATCGGCGATGTCCACCGGCAGCAGATCGCGGCGCGTCGACACGGCCTGTCCGAACTTCACGAAGATCGGACCCAGCTCCTCGAGCGCGAGGCGCAGCCGCTCCCCGCGCGTCGCCCCGGCGCTGCGCTGAAACCAGGTCCAGGGAGACAGATAGAACAGGAAGCGGAACGGGCGGTACAGGTGCGTGGCGCGCACGAAATCGTCGAGGCCGTGGCGCACCAGGGCGCGGTGGATCTCGAGCAGGCGGGCGGCGATGCGCAGCCGCATCAGGGAGCGTCCTTCAGCCGCTGCTCGACCCGCGCCAGCCGCGCCTCGACCCGGTCGGCGGTCTCGCGCAGCACGTCGACCGCTTCCAGGAACTCCTCGATCTCGGGCCGGCTCGCCAGGTCGCGGCTCTCCTCCTGCAGGTACTCGCTGACATTCTGGGCGGCCGTGCGTGTGGCTCTGCGCACCCACGACAGCGCCGCGCGCGCGGCGACCGACAGGCGCCGTGCCGGCAGGTCGCCGATGATCCGCGACAGCTCCTCCTCCCCATCGGGACGCGCGAGCGAGAACAGCGTGCGGTAGCCTGCCGCGATCTCGGCATCACCGCTGATCTCGAGCCGCTCGCCGCCTCTCGGGCGCTCGCGCCGTGCGCCGGCGAGCTCGAGCAATGCCAGGACGGAGCCGCTGATGCGCGCATCCGCAGCGCCATCCGCGCCGCCCGTGAGCACCAGCTTGCCGGCGCACACCGCCGCGCGCAGGGGCGGCAATCCCTCGATGTGCATGGCGAGGGAGGTGGACTCCAGCCGCGCCGCCGCCGCGCCCGCCTTGATCGACTGGCCGATGCCGCGGTTGAGCACGGATTCGACGGCCGCAAGCCAGGCGGGAGTGGCCGGCATGCTAGATCTTGTAGCCGCGATGCACGGCGACGATGCCGCCCGTCAGATTGTGGTAGCGGGTCTGCGAGAATCGCGCCTCGGCGAGCAGCGCGAGCAGCGCCTCCTGGTCCGGGTGCATGCGAATCGACTCGGCCAGGTAGCGGTAGCTCGCGGCGTCCTTGGCCACCCACTGGCCCAGCCGCGGCAGCACCTTGAAGGAATAGGCGTCATAGAGCGGCTTCAGTCCGGGCGCCACGGGTGTCGAGAATTCCAGCACCAGGAGCTGCCCGCCGACTTTCAGCACGCGGTGCATGGAGCGCAGCGCCGCGGCCTTGTCGGTCACGTTGCGCAGCCCGAAACCGATGGTGAGGCAATCGAAGGAGCCGTCGGCGAACGGCAATCGCTCCGCATCCGCGAGCAGGCAGTGGACGTTGCCCGCAAATCCCGCGTCCAGCAGCCGGTCACGTCCGGCGTCGAGCATCTCGCGGTTGACGTCCGACAGCACCACCAGTCCGCTCTTGCCGACCTGCCGTGCAAGTCCGATGGCCAGATCGCCGGTGCCGCCGGCCACATCCAGCGCGCGCTGTCCGGGCCTGAGGCCCGTGAGCGAGAGCGCGAACTGCTTCCACAGCCGGTGCACGCCGAGCGACATCAGGTCGTTCATGAGGTCGTACTTGCCGGCCACGGAGCTGAACACGGCGCGCACCCGCTCGGCCTTCTGCGCCCAGGGCACTTTCTCGAATCCGAAGTCGACCGGGCGGTCGGAGGTCTTCATAAGGCTCCTTTGCCGGTAGCCCCAGAACGGTCTCCCGGTCTACCAAGACCGTCGATTTTTTCACGATTTGATCAAATAAGAAATTGCGCGCCGGGTCCCTGCGCCATACCCGGACCTTGCGCCAGATCCGCGCCGCGCCCGCGCCATGCGCCAGATCCGCGCCGCGCCCGCGCCGCACGCTGTGCCCGCGGCGTTTCAGGGCTTGCGCACGATGCCTGCTTCGGCGCAGCGCTGCAAATAGCGCGCCCATTTCGCGCGCTGAGCGGTGCCGAGCTCGTGCAGCACGCTCCATGAGTACAGCCCGGTGTTGTGCCCGTCGTCGAAATGCAGGCGCAGGGCGTAATTGCCGACCGGCTCGATGTGCTCGATGGTCACGTCCTGCTTGCCGGTCTGCAGCACGCCCTCGCCTGCGCCATGGCCGGTGACCTCGGCCGAGGGGGAGAACACGCGCAGGTACTCGAACGGCAGCTCGAAGTGCGCGCCGTCGTCGAAGCGTACCTCGAGGATGCGCGATCGCGTGCGCAGCTTGATCTCGGTGGGCTGCGCCGTGCGGCTCACAGGATGTACCGCGACAGATCCTGGTCGCGCGCCAGCTCGCCGAGATTGCCCTCGACGTAGCTTCGGTCCACGACGATGCGCGAGCCGCTGCGGTCCGCGGCATCGAAGGACACGGTCTCCAGCAGACGCTCCATGACCGTGTGCAGCCGCCGTGCGCCGATGTTCTCGGTCTTCTGATTCACTTCGAACGCCACCTCGGCGAGACGCTGCACCCCCGAAGCCTCGAACGCCAGCTCGACCCCCTCGGTCGCGAGCAGCGCCGAGTACTGGCGGCACAACGAAGCGTCGGGCTCGGTGAGGATGCGCACGAAATCCTCGACCACCAGCGGCTCGAGCTCGACGCGGATCGGCAGGCGGCCCTGCAGCTCCGGGATCAGATCGGAGGGCTTGGACATGTGAAAGGCGCCCGAGGCGATGAACAGCACGTGATCCGTCTTGACCGTGCCGTACTTGGTGTTGACGGTGCACCCCTCCACCAGCGGCAACAGGTCGCGCTGCACGCCCTCGCGCGAGACGTCCGCGCCGGCGGTTTCCTGACGGCGTGCGATCTTGTCGATCTCGTCGATGAACACGATGCCGTTCTGCTCGGCATTCTCCACCGCGCGCACCTTGAGCTCCTCTTCGTTGATCATCTTCGCGGCCTCTTCGTCGACCAGCAGCTTCAGCGCCTCCTTGATCTTGAGCTTGCGCGTGCGCGTCTTGCCGCCGCCCAGACTCTGGAACATCCCCTGCAATTGCTGCGTCATCTCCTCCATGCCGGGAGGAGCCATGATCTCGACGCCGACCGGCACGGCGCGCACCTCGATCTCGACCTCGCGGTCGTCCAGGTCGTGCTCGCGCAGCATCTTGCGGAATCGCTGGCGCGTCTCCCCGTCGCGCGGCCCGTCGCGCGGCGCCGGATCGGCGGCGAATCCGGCGTGGGCTCTCGGCAGCAGTACCTCGAGAATCCGGTCCTCGGCCGCGTCGGCGGCCCGCGGACGCACCTTCGAGATCTCCTCTTCTCGCGTCATTTTGACGGAGATCTCCACGAGATCACGCACGATCGAGTCCACTTCCCGCCCGACATAGCCCACTTCCGTGAACTTCGTGGCTTCCACCTTGAGAAACGGCGCCTTGGCGAGACGGGCGAGCCGGCGCGCGATCTCGGTCTTGCCGACCCCGGTGGGACCGATCATCAGGATGTTCTTCGGGGTGATCTCCGGACGCAGGCTGGCGGCGACCTGGCCGCGCCGCCAGCGATTGCGCAGGGCGATCGCCACCGCCCGCTTGGCGGCCTTCTGCCCGACGATGTGCTTGTCCAGCTCCTCGACGATCTCACGCGGCGTCATCTGCGACATCGGGCCTAGAGCTCCTCCACGGTCAGATTGCGGTTGGTGTAGATGCAGATGTCGGCCGCGATATTGAGCGCACGCTCCACGATCTCGCGCGCCGGCAGCTGGGTCGTCTCGAGGAGCGCCTGGGCCGCGGCCTGCGCGTAGCCGCCGCCCGAGCCGATCGCGATCAAGTCGTGCTCGGGCTCGATCACATCGCCGTTGCCCGAGATGACGTAGGTGCTCTCTTTGTCCGCGACACACAGCAGCGCCTCGAGCCTGCGCAGGCTGCGGTCGCTGCGCCAGTCCTTGGCGAGCTCGATCGCCGCCCGGGTGAGATTGCCGAATTTCTCCAGCTTGCCCTCGAAGCGTTCGAACAGGGTGAACGCATCGGCGGTGCCGCCCGCAAATCCCGCCAGCACCTTGCCGTCGAAAAGCCGGCGCACCTTGCGGGCATTGCCCTTCATCACGCTTTGCCCGAGCGTCACCTGGCCATCGCCGCCGACCGCGACGCGCCCGGCGCGCCGCACCGCCAGGATGGTCGTGCCATGAATTTGCGCGGGATCGTACTGCATGGAACCTCTGTCAGTGGGGGTGCGCGCGCACCCTTTCAAGCGGGGCGTCGGCGGCGCGCGCGCGGATGCGAGGCGTCGTACACCTTGGCCAGGTGCTGGAAGTTGAGATGCGTGTAGATCTGAGTGCTGCCGATATCGGCATGGCCCATCAATTCCTGCACGCCGCGCAGGTTCCCGCTCGACTCGAGCAAGTGCGTCGCGAAGGAATGGCGAAACATGTGCGGATGGACGTGCACGCCCAGACCCTGGCGCCGCGCCCACAGGCCCACTCGCAGCTGTATGGCGCGCGCGGACAGCCGCCGTCCGCTGCGGCCTATGAATACCGACCCGTCGGCGAGGGTGCCTGCGCCCGCCGCGCCCCCGCGGGCTTCACGCAGCAGCGCAGCCCGCTGCTTGAGCCATTGTCGCAAGGCGTCGATCGCGTATCGGCCGACCGGCACGATGCGGGTTTTGCTGCCCTTGCCGAGCACGCGCACGGTACGATCCTTGAGGTCGATGTCGGCGAGCTTAAGGCTCACGAGCTCCGCGAGGCGCAGGCCGGAGGAGTAGAAGAGCTCCATGATGGCCTTGTCGCGCACCGAGAGTCCCTCATCGCCCCGCACCGCCAGCAGGCGACCCATCTGGTCGGCATCGAGGGTCGTCGGAAGACGCTTCTTGAGCTTGGGCGCGCGCACCTGCCGCGCCGGATTCACCGCGGCGCACCCCTCGCGCAGCAGGAAGTCGTAAAAGGTGCGCAGCCCCGACAGACGGCGCTGGACGCTGCGCGCCGCGAGCCCGCGCGCGTGCGATGCCGCTGCAAAAGTGCGCACCCGCGCCGTGTCCACCTCGTTCCAGCGCGCGACGGCGCGCGCATCGCAGAACTCGCGCAAGGCCGCCACGTCGCGCAGATAGCTCGCGACGGTATGCGCGCTCATGCGCCGCTCGTGCTCGAGATGGGAGGCGAAGCGCTCGACCCATGCTGACTCCGCCGGATGCACGCGCCGCCCGCGTCTCTCAGCGCGTCAGCGCTTGTGCGGCGAGCTCGCCGATGCGCGTCAGGAACTCGGTGCTCATGCCCGGATGGAAGCGCTCCGCATCGCTCGCGCCGATGGCCAGTATTCCCAGGGCACCCTTGGCGCCGAGCGGCGTGAGCGCCACCGAGCCGATCTCGATCGAGTCCTTGCCGAACAACAGGTCGCGCTGCAGATCGCGAATCTGTCCGCAGCGAGGCTTGCCCGATTGCAGGAGCGATTCGAAGGTCTTCATCGCCGCATCGGCGGCATCGATGGCCCTGAGGAAGCGGCCCGGCGGAATGTCGAGCGTTCGGGCCTGCTCGAGAAACAACACCAGCACCGAGTTGCGCGCATCGAAGTCCTCGCGCAGGCTGGCCTCGAGGGCGGCGACCGTCTCGGCCAGCGTGTGCGCGCGGATGAGGCGCTGGCTCAGCCGGTGAATCCGGTCGGCCAGCGCGTCGTTGGCGCGCGCCACATCCACCAGCTCCTTGAGCTTGCGCTCCAGGGACTGATTGCGCTCGCGCAGAACCTCCACCTGCCGCTCGACCAGGCTCACCGTGGATCCGGCGTCGCGCAGATGCGGCAGGCGCAGCTTTCCGAGCAGGGCGCCGTTGCGCTCGAAGAAATCCGGACAGGCCTGCAGATATTCCGCGACGCTCGCATCGTTGATGGCGGGCTGCTTGATGCCGCGCGCTTGACCCGTTGTCATTGTTCAAAGCTCCCGATGATGTCTCGTTGAAGGTCCGTGGCTCGAAGCTCGATTGTGTCTCAAAAGTCGACCACGCCGCTGAAAGCCGTCACCGCCGGTCCGGTGAGCCACACCGGCTCGCCCGGGCCCGCCCAGGAAACACGGGCGGTGCCGCCCGGCAGATCCACCCGCACATCCGCCTCCAGAAGCCCGCGCCGCCGCCCGACGGCGACCGCCGCGCAGGCACCCGTGCCGCATGCCAGGGTCTCGCCGGCGCCGCGCTCGAATACGCGCAGGGCGATGTGCCCGCGATCCAGTATCTGCATGAACCCCACGTTGGCGCGCCGGGGAAAGCGCGCGTGCCGCTCGATGGCGGGCCCGAGCCGGGCGACCGGCGCGTTGCGCACGTCGCGCACCTCGAGCACGGCGTGCGGATTGCCCATGGATACGGCCCCGAGCTCGACGGTCTCGCCGCCGGCCTCGAGCGAGTAGGTCGGCGCTTCGGCCGGCACGTCGAACGGAATGGCGCGCGGGTCGAAGCTCGGCGCACCCATGTCCACGGAGACCTGCTCGCCGACGCGGGCGTGCACCAGACCCGCCTTGCTCTCCATGGCGATATCCCCGCCGCGCAGCGGCGCCCGCGCATGCAGCAGCGCGGCGACGCAACGCGCGCCATTGCCGCATTGCTCGACCTCGCCGCCGTCGGCATTGAAGATCCGGTAGAAGACCCGGCTGCGCGCGTCGCGCGGCGCCTCGAGCATGAGCGCCTGATCGAAACCGATACCCGTGTGCCGATCGGCGAGCGCGCGTATCCGTTGCGGCTCGATCGGCGCATCAGCGAGCTCGGCGGGGGCATCGAAGACGATGAAGTCGTTGCCCAAGCCGTGCATCTTCACGAACTCGATGCGCATGCGGGGAGCATAGCCGATGCGATTGGCCGCGGCGAGTCGCGTGCCGGCCGACCGCCGACGGCCGAGCGCCGACGGCCGAGCCCGGCGGCCGAGGGCCGCCTCGCGCGCGGCTCGCCTCTCTGCGCGCTAGTTCAGGCTCCGTATCTGCACCGCCGCGATGGCCGGCGTCGTGCTGCCCGCGACTGCGAGCAGCGGTCCCGTCGCCACGACGAGCTGGCCGGCGGCGAGCGAGGACAGAGCGCCGAACCCGACCAGCTCGGTGCCCGAGTCCGTTTGCGCGTCGATGGCCTGAATGTGCAATCCCGACGCCGTGAACAGGCCGGTCAGGCTGTCGATCATGACCTCCGAGCTCGCGCCATCGACCGAGGCCACGTCGCCGACGATCTGCGAGGACTGCAGGTACACCGCGGAGGTCGTGAATGTGGGTGAGCTGCCCGCCACCAGGTCGGCGCTCACCCCCACGATGAGCTCCTGTCCCGGCAGCAAGTCGCCCGCTCCCGCAAAGCGCGCGTTCGCCACGCTCGGATAGCTCGCGGTCGCCACCGAGTAGCTCGCGCCCGGCGCGAAGCTCACGGTCGCGATCTGCCCCGGGGTGAGCGATGAGACGTTGATGCCGCGCAATAGCAACAGCTGCCCCGAGGGCGCCGCACCCGTGGCGGCCGACAGGACCAGCGCCTTGACGAGCGGCGTGCCCGAGGCGCCGAGATAGCTCAACGAGTCGATCGTGAGGGTTCCGTCCCCGCCGAGCGAGACATCGAGCGCCACCGCTTGCCCACTCATCACGCACGAGACGTCATTGGAGGCGCAGACCGAGCTCGGAAAGTCGTACGCCGAGGAGGTTCCCGGCGCGAGCACCAGCGAATCGCCGAACGCCGTGGTCACGCCGATCTGGGTGTCGCTCGCCGAGGTCACGGTGGCCAGCACGTCGTCGATCCTCACCGGTCCGCTGCCCAGCAGGGACAGATTCACCGAGCTGCCGCTGGCGAAGCGGATCGACAGGTCGCTCTGCAGAAGATCCGCAATGCTCAGGTCCAGATTGAGTCCCGTCGAGGAGCTCGCCGTCAGCGTGAGCGGGAAAATGCCGCTCGAGACCGTGAGCGTGGCATTGTCGAGTGCCGGCGTGAACGTGCACGTCGCGCCCGCCGCACAGCTCCCGCCCGGCAGGGAGATGTCCGAACCGGTGTCGTTCTGGATGGTGACCTGCGGGTTGGCGTAGCTCAGCGCCAGGCTCGTGTAGGTTCCCGAGTCGATGACCGTGGATGCCAGGAAGCCGGTATCCGACACCAGCTGCGCGAGATCCACGGTGACCGGCTTCGGCAGGATGGAGATGTTGCCGGGCTGAAGCACGGCGGCCGTGATCTGGATCTGAAACGACAGCACCGTGATGCCGGTCGAGGGGGTGTCGGAGACCACGAAGTTGACCGTGGACTGCGGCGCGCCGGTCGGCGCAGATCCATCGCCGCCGCTGCCGTTGCCGCCGCAGCCGGCCGCGGCGCCGAGCGCCATCGTCAGGATTGCGGCTCGCATGATCATCGAAGGGGCTTGCATCGACGGCTCCATCTCACCAAGAAGATGAAGCGAGTATAGAATTCGTGCGTATCGTGGACCGTGAACTGGGCACTGTACTTGCAAGCAAATGTTTCGGCATGCGCGCTCGGAAACAATTTGTTACTCCACCCCTCGCGCGGCGCTTGGCCGCGTCGCGGCCGCGTGAGAGCCGGGCCCGCGTGAGAGCCGGGCCCGCGTGAGAGTCACTCTATCGAGATCCGATCGCAGCTTCGCCGCGGCGCCGGAACGCACGCTGCTCGATGCGGCGCTCGACGCCGGACTGAACGTGCCGCACAGCTGCAAGGACGGCAACTGCGGGGCGTGCCGCGCGCGCTTGATGGCGGGGCGAGTCCGCTATCCGAACGGGCCGCCGCTCGGCCTCTCCGACGCCGAGCGCTCGGACGGGCTCATCCTGCTGTGCCAGGCACATGCCGAGAGCGACGTGACGCTCGAGACATTCGAGGCCGGCAACGCCGACGAGATCGCGGTCAAGCGTCTTCCCTGCCGCATCGAGCGGCTGGAGCACCTGTCGCACGACGTGCTCGGCGTGTACCTCAGGCTCCCCGCGGCCGAGCGCTTCGACTTCAAGCCCGGCCAGTACATCGACGTGATGCTGCCGCGGGGCCGGCGCCGCAGCTTCTCGATCGCCTCGCCGCCGCACGATGCGCGCACGCTCGAGCTGCACGTGCGCCGCGTGCCGCGCGGAGAGTTCACCGAACGGATATTCGCCGAGGATGCGCGCGGCACGCTGCTCGACATCGAGGGGCCGCTCGGGCATTTCGTCTATCGCGAGAGCTGCGCCGAGCAGGCGCCGCCGATGCTCCTGGTGGGGGGCGGCACCGGTCTCGCCCCGCTCAAGAGCATCATCCGGCACGTGCTCGAAAAGAATTTGCCGCGCGAAATGCTGCTGTACTGGGGCGTGCGCAGCGAGCGCGATCTGTACCACCACGCGGTGCTCGAGGAGCTCGTGCGCCGCGACGCCCGCTTGCGTTACGCGCCGGTTCTCTCCGAGCCCTCGGCCGGATGGAGCGGGCGCAAGGGCTTGGTCCACGAGGCCGTGCTCGCCGACATCGAGTCGCTCGCCCGCTACCAGGTCTATGCGAGCGGGCCGCCCGAGATGATCGCGGCGCTGCGCCGGGATTTCCCCGCGCGCGGCCTCCCCGCCTCGCAGCTGTCCTTCGATTCCTTCGACTACGCGCCCGATTCGCTCGCCCGCCAGCGCAGCAGCGCCGCTACCAGGTCCTGATCTTGCGCCGACGGGGCGAGGATCAGTCCGGCCTGCAGGCCAGCCGCCCGCAGGGCAGCGCTCACCCGCATGCTCGGCACCAGCCAGTGCGCCGCTTCGAACCCCGCGCGCAGCGCCGGCGTCGCGAGCGCGAGCAGACTCGCCGCGATCTCGGCGCTGGTCGCCGTGATCACCTGGATCTCGCGCGAGGCGAAGTGCGCCTCGAGCACGGCCAGCTCCGCGGCGCTCGGGACTGCGCGTTCGCGCCGGTAAACCTCGGCCAGCGTCACCGCGGCCCCGCGGCGCGTGAGCTCGCGCTCGAGCAGGTCCCTGCCCTGGCTGCCCTTCACCAGCAGGATGCGCTCGCCGGCGACGGCGCAGAGCTTGGGGTGAGTGAGCAGGCTCTCCGAATCGGCCCCCCCGCTGGTCGATACGGACACGCGATAGCCCGCCTGATTGAGCGCGCGGGCCGTGGCCGGGCCGATCGCGGCCAGCGTGAGGTCGCGCCTTTGCTCGAGCAACGCCGCGCCGTAGCGCACCGCGTTGGCGCTCGAGAAGATGATGACGGCGAACCGCTCGAGAGCACCCAAGCGCGCCGCGAGGGCGCGGCGCTCGGCGAGCGGCCGGATCTCGATCGCGGCGAAGCGCAGCGCGCGGGCGCCCTGGATCTCGAGCAGGCGGCACAGGGGCACGGCTTGATGCGAAGGCCGGGTGACCAGAACGCCGATGCCGTGCAGCGCAAGCATGCGGTTCAGCCGGTGCGCAGCCGCTCCAGCAATGCGCGCGCGCCCGCCGCCAGCAGGCGCGCCGCGAGCTCCCCGCCCACACGCTCGGCCTCGGCTGCATCGCCCGTGGCGCGGTCGCGCCACAGGCGCGAGCCATCGGGCTCCGCCACCAGTCCCTCGAGCGAGACGCGGCCGCTCTCGACGCGGGCGAATGCCGCGATCGGCGACTGGCAGCTGCCCCCCAGGGTGCGCGCGAAGGCGCGCTCCGCGTCGAGCGCGGTGCGGGTGTCGGCATGCTCGAGCGCGCGCACCAGCTCGCTCGTCGCGGAATCGGCCGCGCGGCACTCGATGCCGATCGCGCCCTGACCCACCGCCGGCAGCATGACCCCGGGCTCGAGCCGCGCGCTGATGCGCGACTCGAGGCCCAGGCGGATGAGACCCGCGCAGGCGAGCACGATGGCATCGAGCTCGCCGCTCTCGAGGCGCTTGATGCGCGTATCGACGTTGCCGCGCAGCGGCTCGACGCGAATGGCCGGATGCGCGGCCTTGAGCTGCGCCTGACGGCGCAAGCTCGAGGTGCCGAGCCGCGCGCCTGCGGGCAGCTCGGCGAGCGCGCCGCCGCGCAGGCTGAGCAGCGCATCGCGGGCATCGGTTCGCGGCAGCAACGCGCCGATCTTCAGTCCCGGCGGCAGCTCGCTCGGCACGTCCTTCATCGAGTGAACGGCGATGTCGGCGCGCCCGTCCCCGAGCGCCGTCTCCAGCTCCTTGATGAAGAGCCCCTTGCCGCCGATCGCCGCCAGGCTCCGATCCTGCACCCGGTCGCCCTTGGTCGACAGGGGCAAGAGCTCCACCGAGAGCCCCGGGTGCGCCGCGCGCAGCCGCGCCGCCACGTGCTCCGCTTGCCACAGGGCGAGCGCGCTCTGGCGCGTTGCGATCCGCAGCACACGGCCGGCGCGCGAGGGGCTCATGACGCCGGTTTTGTTTCGGGAAAGAGTGCGGATTTCAAGCGGTAGATGGCCGAGATGTCCTCATCGCCGAAGCCCTGCACCACCAGCTTCGCGTATTGCTGCAGGGTCGATTCGACGATCGGCAGCTGCGCGCCGCGCTGCGCCGCCATGTCGCGGCAGATGCGCAGATCCTTCGCATGCAGGCGCACCTTGAAGCCGGCCGGATAGCTCCCGTGTGCCATGAAGGGGGCGCGATTGACGAAGTACCAGCTCGAGCCCGCACCCTTGCCGAGCACCTCGATCAGCCGATCGAGCGGCAGGCCTTCGGCATGCGCGAACGCCATGGCCTCACCGACGGCCTGGATGATGCCCGCGCACATGATCTGGTTGGTGGCCTTGGTGGCTTGTCCTGCGCCGCTCGGGCCCATGTGGGCGATGGTCTTGCCCATTTTCTCGAGCACCGGCAGGGCGCGCGAGAAATCCTCCTCCTCGCCCCCGACCATGATGGCGAGCGTCGCGGCGCGCGCCCCCTCGACCCCGCCGCTCACCGGACAATCGAGAAATCCCACGCCCAGCGGGGCGAGGCGCGCGTGCATGTCGCGCGCGGTTCCCGACCCGACCGTCGAGCAATCCATCACGATCATGCGCGGGCTCAAGCCCGCATCCAGACCGGCAACCACCGCGCGCACATCCTCGTCCGCCGACACGCAGATGACCACCGCCTCGCTGTTGGCAGCGAGCTCCGCGAGATCCGCGAAGGCATGGCACTTGAGCTCGGCGGCCAGTGCGGTCGCCTTGTCGGCCGTGCGGTTCCATACTCCCCGCAGCAGGCCCGCGCGGGCGAGATTGCGCGCCATGTTCGCGCCCATGGCACCGAGTCCGACGAAGCCGGTTTGCATAGGGGCGACAGTCTCCCAAAAAGCGCGGGCGGCGGCTAGCCTGCAGGCGCGGCCCCGCGCAGTGCCGGCAAGCGCCTCATCACCGTCGTCAACTGAGCGGAAACAGCAGGAACTCGCCGTTCAGATGGCCTGCATCGCCGAGCGCGGAATAGCGCGGACTCGCTTCGACGTTCAAACGGGCCGCGCCCCGGCGCACGGGGTCGAACAGCCGGTCGAAAAGTGCCGATTCCTCGAGGACTCCGTGATTGTGCCACAGCACATCGAGAAGCACGCGGGCGAAGATCGAGTTGGTACTCGCGCCGTCGGGCAATGGCGCTTCCATGCCGGAGGTCAATACGGTGCGCGACCGCAGCATGGCGAGCTTGGCCAGGCGCGCCGCCTGCGCCGACGGGCTGCTGGTCGCAACCAGGTGCGCGCTGGAGCTGCGCATCATCGCACCCGAGTAATACGAATCGGCGATGACCATGACATGACGCGCCGGCAAGAGTCCGATCTCATCGGTGATCATCCGATCGGACATCCATTCCGTCTTGTCGCCGCGCTTGGCATTCACGGGCAACCAATAGCCGACCAGATCGTGCCCATCGATCTCGCCGTGGCCGGCGTAGTAGATCAGCAGGCTGTCGCGCTCACCGAGGGACTGTCGATAGTCGTTGAGCGCGGTCAGGATGTCGGTGCGAGTGGCATTGATCAGCAGTCGCGTCTTGAACCCGTAGTGCTCCTGCAGGACGCCCTCGATGGCGCGCGCATCGTTGACTGCGCTCGCCAGGCTCGGCAGGTCCTGGTAGGTGTCGTTGCCGATGATCAGCGCGTAATAGCCGGTGAGATTGAGCTGCCGCGAGGACATCTGCGGCAGGCTCTGCGGCGCCCCGCCGGCGGGCGCGGCGCCCGCCGGCGGGGCATGGGGGGGCGCCAAGCCGCCGTCCGTCCCTGTCCGCCCGCCTTGCAGCTTGGCGATCTCCTCGTTGTAGCTGCCGATCTGCGCCTGCAGAGAGGCGATCCTCGCCTGTTGCTCCGCGACTCTGGGCTCGCGTTGCGCGAGCTCGGCGGCCAAGGCGCGCAGCTGCTCCGGTTGCTCGGCCGGGGCCGCATCGCGCCGTTGCTGCAGCTCGGTCCTCAATTCGGCGACCCGGCGCTGCTCCTCGGCCGCGAGCGCGGTCGCTTCGCCGAGCTTTTGCTCGGACTGCAGCAGACGCTGCTGCGAGCTCACGAGTTGCGCCCTCAGCGCCTCGCTGTCGAGCCGCTGCTGCCGTTGCTGCTGCTCGGCGGCGGCCTGCAGAGTCTTGAGCCTTTCGACCTCTTTTGCGGCCGATTCGCTCTCGCCCTGCATGTGGGCCAGCAGCGTCTGCTGCTCCGCCACGCGTGCGTCACGGTCGGCGAGAGCCTGCCGCACCCGGCTCAGATCCGAGCCGAGCGCCGCATCGTGTGCGGAAGAGCGCTGCGCGACTCTCGACTGCTGGTCGGCCGCATGCGCCTGCTCGGCAGAGAGCTCCTGACGCAGCTGCAGGATCTGCGCGTTCATCGAGTCGACGCGCGCTCTGGCGGCCGCGAGGTCGGCCTGCGCCTGCTGCGCATCGGCGGCGCGGCCGCCAAGCTGCTCGCGCAATTGTGCGTCCTCGGCGGCCGCCGCTTGCAGCCTTTGCGCGAGCTCCGCCGTCTTCGCGCGGCTGGCTGCATCCGCAGCCCGGCTATCGCGCTGTTGGTCGGCAAGCCTGGCTTCGCTCGCGAGGAGCTCCTGTTGCAAGCGCTCGAGCTCGGCGCCGTTCCCGTGACGGCCCGTGCTCGCCTGCTGCATCTCCTTCACCCGCCCGCGCAGCGCATCGACCTCGCGCTCGATGGCGCGCAGGGCGTCGCTTTTCGCCCGTTCCTGCGGGGCCGCCGCATCGAGGGCTTGGCGCAGGACGATGATTTGCTCATTGCTGTCCGCGAGCTGCCGGGTGAGCGCGGCGACCTGCGAGGCAGCCGCATCCCGGGCGCCGCGAGTCTCGTAAGCGAAGGTGAGCTCATCGTTGGAGATGCCTGCGGATTTTCGATACAGGTTGAGCGCCTTGAGCGGGTCCTTCGGCACCCCGAGTCCCTGCTCATACAGGTAAGCGAGGTCCGCCAGCCCGCGGGCGAATCCCTGATCGGCCGCCTTCTGGTACCAGAAGGCGGCTTGCGGCAGGTCGGGCGCCGTGCCGAGACCCTTCTCGTAAATCTCGCCCACGTAGACCTGCGCCTGCGGATCCCCTTGCTCGGCCTGGGGCTTCCAGACCTTGAGCGAGGTCGCGAAGTTGGCGCGGTCATAGGCGACGTATTCCCCGCCGCGTTCCTCGCAGTCCTTCGCGACGGTCTTGATGGCGTGGCGGGGAGCGAGAAAGGTCGTCGAGCCCACGAGATGGCGGACCTGGCTGGGCAGCAGGCAGTCGACCACCAGCAGCCGTTCCGGCGCGACGGCGCCGTCAGCCGATGCGGTCGGCGCGATCAGCACCAGCGCGACGAGGAGGCTCGCCGATCGCTTGGTCCGCGCGTTCGCTCGGGCGACGCACATGCGGATATCAGTCGTTTTGGCCACCCTCCAGCATCCACTGATAGAGGATCTGGCATTCGGAGGAGCCGGGCTGAAATATCTGCGACATGCCTTGCAATGCCGCACCCGAAGTGTCCGTGCCCAAACAGGGGGCCGTATAAAAGGCGCTCTGCGCGGGCTGTCCTGGTTTCACCAGCGCCGCGCCGAAGCTGTCACGCCCGGTGCTGATCGAGGTGTAGGTCGAGTTGGCGCTGGTCGAGTCATATTGCCAGAAGATCGGGGCGCCATGGCAGCTCGAGCTGGAGCAGGATGCGCCCAGGGTGCCGTTGACACTCGAAGCGCCCTGCTGAAAGGAGCTGAGTGCCCGGATGTTGATCGTCCCGACGGAGCTCTGGCTCTGGGAGACATCGCTCAACGAGTAGGCGAAAGTGACTCCACCCGCGAGAGGGATGGCACAGGGCGGCTCGAGCTGCAGCAGCCGGATGCTGCTGGTGACGTCATTGCCATTGATGTCCTGCGTCACGAAATTGCCGCACGGCGCGTAGGTGAGCGTGTTCACTTGCGCGGCCAGGCCGCTCGCCGAGCCGACCAGCGTGGAGCCGCTCAGCGATCCGCCGTCGCTCGGCGCCGTCAGAGTGAGGGTCGCCGCCGGCGCATCGACGCTGATGGCCGCGTTGAGTGCGCTCAAGGAGAGCGAGGGCTGCATGGCCAAGCCGCTCGGCGGCGGTGTGAACACCCCGCCATAGCTCGCGTTCGCGGCCGGGTTCCAGTAGCCGAGGAAAGAGGCGGGCGTCGCGGAAAGACCCGTGAGCAAGGCCACCGGCACGGTGCCCGAGGCGCAGCTGCTTGCATCGGTGTTGCCGTCGCACCATTTGAAATACAGCACGGCGTCGCCGGCCGCGTTCGGCGTGAAGTTGAACTGAATCGCCGGCCCCGACTGGGGAAAGCCGGTCTTCGGGTCGAGAGGACCACTCGCCGGCACGACGCTCGCCTGCCATGCGAGGCTGGCCGCGCCCGCGGTCGCGCCGTAGGTGACTCCATCATAAGACAGCTGCAGCGCGAAGGGCGGGTCTCCGAGCTGCGTGAAACACGCCGAGACATCGATCGGGATCTGCTGTCCGTCGAAGTTCGCCATGCTCGTTGGACAGCCCGCCAGCACCGGGTCGGACGCGGACACCGCGAGGGGATACGTCAGGATCAAAGGTGACTGGCCCGCAATGGCGCTGTTCGCGGTCAGCGTCAGATAGAAGGTACCGGCTGCACGGGTCGGCAGCGCCGGGAGCGACGCGCCGCTCTGCGCCGGGCCGGCGCTGCTGCCGGCGGGGACGACGGGTGTTCCGATCAGGTCGAGCGGATCAGCCGCACAGTCCGAGGTGGCGGAGTCGCATAGCGTCCACTGATAGCTCGAGATGAAAAGACTCTGGGTCAGGGCGTCGATCCTTGCGCCCTGGAAGCGGCTGAGTGCGTTCGGCGCGTCGGCCGTGAGCGCGTTCCAGCTCTGCATGGAGCCAAGGAGGTTCGAGGATTCGAGCGGTCTCAAGATCGGCGCGCCCGGCGGAATCACGTTGCCCGCCGCATCCAGGGCCACGGGAGCGATCTTGGACGAGCTCTTGGCGAGGCCGTCGATGTACACGGCCAGGGTTTGCGCGGCGCTTTGACCGCCCGCGAAGTCGGCCCAGAAGCGGTCCGTGGTCAGTCGCGACAGCGGCATCTGGGCGGTGCCGAAAGCGAGCAGTTGCACGCTCTCGGGGACCGTGGTGAGCGCGGTGGTCGGCGCCAGCTCGCCGGCGGGCAGTCCCGACGAGAACTGCAGGAACGGTATGTTGCTCTGCGTGTGGCAAGAACGGCAGTAATGGGCGAATACCGAGTGGTAGGGATCGTTGGGCGCAGCTTGCGCGTCGGGCCAGGACGAGGGCGTCGTGCTGTCATCGAAGGCATGCGCGGTGCTGGCACCCGGGTTCCCCCCATACCACTTGGTCAGAAGGTCCACGCCGCCCTGAAAGCGCAGCACGCAGGGCTCTTGCGGTGCGCCGGGAACCACGCACGGTGCGTCCCCGGTCACGCCTGCCTGACCCGGGATGATGTCCTTTTGACCCTCGGCGCTGTAGATGTCGTAGGTGCGCCAGGTGAGCGCGTTGAGCCGCTGAATGTTGGGGGCCTGCGCGGCCTGCGTGTAGTTCGCAGGGTTGATCGATGTGCAGTTCGGCGAGACCGAGGATACCGTGCAGGAGAAGTCGGGATCGGTATCGGAAAATAGGAGCGAGCTCAGGTCCCAGGGCAGGAAAGCCGCATCGAGGTCGCCGGCGCCGCGCAAACCACTCGAATACGCCGCGTTCGGCGTCGCGCCGGGCGTGTAACTGGGCGACCCGCCGTGACAGACCGTGCAGGCCCCGGGCAGATACTTCTGTCCGCGCCGGTCGAAGTCGACGGTCTGCACCCGCTGAAACACGCCGCTACGATCATCGGGCGCGAAGGCATAGAACTTCGCGAAGCACTTGCCGGTATTGGTGGCGGCGTCGTCGGCCGCGCTGCCGAAGCAGGCGGCGCTGGAATCATCCGACGCCGGCGCATATTCCATCGCCACCGCCAGGAACGCGCCGATCCTGTTCGCGGCCGCATCCAACGAGGGATAGTTGATCACGACCGAGGCCATGTTGCCGTTGGCGCAGGTCGCAAAGTACATGTCGCGGCCGAATCCGAGATCGTAATTGTTGGTATAGGTGGCATGCACCACGTTGTAGGCGCTCTCCCCCGCCCCGAGGGTGGCCGAGTTGGGGTCGAAGCAGTTCTTGCTGAGCCAGTTCGGCAGGGTCGTCTTGGCGGAGCTCGGGTCGACCGCCAGGTAGTAGGCTGCGGCTGACTCGCGCGTTTCGATGGCGGCGCCTCCGGACCCCACCTGGGCCGCGCGCAGGAAATCATCGGGGGTCAGCGCCGTCGAGCCGGAGCTCGGCGGTGTCAGCGGATCCGGCAGGGGCAGCGAGCCGGTGCTCACCGTCACGTCGCCGTTCACCGCGCCGGTCGCCGTGGGGCCGACCGCGTACGTGCCGCTCTCATCCTGCAGCTGCAGCATGAGCTGCAATCCCCCGAGGCTGCCCGCTGCAGGGCTGGCGCAGGTGCCGGGGACTGCGGATACCGACATCGGCACGTAGGCCTGGTCGATATCGGAGGCGACCAGCTCCTCACCGATCTCGGTCTCGCTCGCACCGGGCTCATTGTAGGCGGCGAAGATCAGATCATCGTTGAGCACGGGCAGGTCGAACGAAACCACGGGATTGCGGAACGCGAGATAGGGCGGGGGAGACGAGGGAAATCCCGCCATCGCGCCCGCCGCCGCCAGCCATTTGGTCTCGACCTGCTGGCCGGGCAGCGCGAAGGAGCTCATCGTGCCGTTGCGGTTCAGATACCTGATTTGCGCCGACAGGCTCACGCAGACCGGAATATCGGCGGCGAGCGCCAGGGCGCTGCCGGAGGTCACGCCGGGTCCGGTGAGACTCAGTGCCGCTCTGAAATGATGGGGTGTCGCAAGCAGGCTCAGGAATCGGTTCGGATCGTTCGCGGGCTTCACCAGCACCTGCACATGGGCGCTGCCCGCGCCGATGGCGTTGGTCACCGTCAATTGAAAACTCAGCGTGGTGTCGCTTGCGACCGCAGGGGCGGTGAATGAAATCGTGCTGGCGTTGCGGTAGATGAGCGCGATGGGCTGGGTCGCGGCCGTGTCCGTTCGCTGCCAGACGAACGTGGTGATCCCCACGTTGCCATCGAAGCTGTCGCCACCGCTGAGCTGCACATCGGCGCCGCTGCGCACCGTGATGGTCACGGGGTCGGCTCCCGGCGCGGAAGTCGCCTTGTAGCCGATCGGGGTTGCGATGGCGGTCGGCGCCGCCGCACCCTGGCTGGGGCCGCCACCCTTGCTGGAACATGCGGCGAGCGCCAGCAATCCGAGCGCGAGCACGAATCCGCCGACGCTGGCGGCGGCGGGCGGTACCGTCGGTCTGCCTCGGGTGGCGCGGCTTGGATGGTTCATGTGCGTGGCTCTGCGAGGTTGCGTGAGCGAATCGAGCGAAAATTCCCCAACTCAGAATTCGAAGCGAAAACCACCCGATGCGACGTAATCGGTGTAGTACTCCAGATGCAGCACCTTCAAATATTCCAGATAGAGCTGCGCGCCGTGCGGCAGCACGGCCGAGAGGCCGGCGCCCACCTGGTAGTAATTTGGGTCGATGTCATCCGTTGGCAACTGGAAGTAATCTCCGGCAGGTGCTGCCCCGAATTGCGAGCCGACATCCTGGCTGGGATTGCGAAACTCATGCCGGTACTCGCCGTACACGTAGGGCAGGATCACGGCGAAGGAGGGTTCGAAGACGTATTGAAACTTCATTCCCGCCGCTCCGACGAGCGAGGTTATGCCCTGCGAGGCTGCGCTGGCGGCGAAGCCGAGATCCGGTCCGCTGGCCGATTCGGTGAACGCATCGATGTGGGTGTGCAGATACTGGGCGTTCAAGTATGGCTCGGCCGAGAAGCCGTGCGTGTGCAGCAAGTAGCCGCCGCCGCCGCTCAGCAGCAGCGAGGTCGCGTCGGTGGAGCTGTGGAACGTCGTGTCGACCGAGGGAATCAGCGGATTATTCGAGGGATAGGCAACCACGCGGGTGGTGTCCAAGCTCACCCGCTGCCCGCCGAGCGAGAAATTCAGGTAGGCGGCGTCCCAGTCGAATTGCACGTAGCTCGTCAGACCGTAACCCGAGCTGGTGATGCCGCCGGCGGCGATGCTCTCGCCGGAATTGAAGTCGGCCTCCTGCAGGACGTGATTGACGAGGAATCCGACGATCGCATGCGGCGAAATCCGCGCATCCGCACCGACCGATACCTGGGTCGAGCCGAAGGAAAACGCATCGTCGAACATCGTCGGCGCCTTGGTGCCGGCTCCGTAGGATGAGTTGGCAAATACGCTCCATCGGCCGAATTGCGCCGATTGCGGGTCGCCCGCGCCGCCGCCGTCACCGTTCGCGCCATCCGGCGTGAAGTTCGCCAGCAGCCCGTTGCTTGCCTCCCCATCCAGCCAGGCGAGCCGCACCGCCTGCATGAAGCGCAGGTTGCTCAATCGGTCGCTGACGGCCGCCGACTGGTTGTTGGCGAAGCGACTGGTCATCGAGGATTGGGCTGCGAATTCCTCATCGGCGGTCCAGCGGAGTGCATCGCTCATACCCTGAGCGGAGAGATTCAGGCTGTAGAACGTGGGTCCGAAGCCCAACAATTGACCTGCGTTTTCCTCGAGCTCGCGCAGCCGCATGAACAGGTTGAGCTGCGCGCCGTGGCAGGTGGCCGCTCCGGTGCAGGCGCGCAGCAGAGCGGCGTAGGCGGCGTCATCCGCCTCGGCTGCCCCAAGATCGAGTCCGCTGAAGAGGAAGATCTTGTCCTGCGTGAACGTCTGGACGAGGGTGGTCAGACAGGGTAGGCCATTCGGAGCGCTGCTATCGGCGGCCGCGGTGCACGCCGGGACCGACGGACTGGGCGTGCTCTGCGCCCTGACCGGTCCTTGTACGAACAGGATGCATAGAGTCAGGCACGCCGCCGAAATCCAGCGGCTCACTCTTTTTTTTCTCATGCAACGACATCCCTGACGGACCACCCGCAAACCTGCCGGGCGTAGCGAATACGCTGCACGTCTGATCAGTGATCAGGTCAGTCGCATCCCCATTGCCCCGGCTGAGTTCGAGCCCAGATTGAGGCGATCCCTTAGCAAGCTGCCGGTCACTCTATAGAAAATGGTCGCCATCACGCAAGCATCGTTGCTCGGCGATGAATCCCCGCCGTGGGCTCATCGGGGTCGAGGCGTCGACCCGCAGCCGGCCGGGCGGGCGGATCAGTTCTGGCTGTTACAGGCGTCGTCGACCTCGCGCTTGGCGTCGAGGCGCTCTTGATCGATCTGCTCCGACGTCAGGTAGACGCGCTCGCCGTCGTCGCCCGTCTTGTAGATATGCCGGCCTTCGATGAGCTTCTTGTAGCGCTCCTGCGCATCCGTGCATTGCTTCTCGCGGGCGGCCGCCACGTCCGTCGCCACCGCCTTCTTCACGTCGTTCGACGGCGGCGGATTCTCCGCTTTGGGCGCCGGGGCGGGGGCAGCCGCCGGGCGGCTCGCGTGCGTGCCGAGCAGCTCGACCACTTCCGCGTGCACGCCCTCCGGGGGGCTGTCGCCATACTGGAGCTTGCCATCGGCATCGACCCACTTGTAAACGACCGCCGATGCGAGCGTGGACCAGCCCAGGAGCACCGCACACAACAGAACGCGCTTCATCTGCACACCCTCGCTTCGCACCAACCCTCGCTTCGCGCCTACAGGGCGCGCGATCCCGCCTCTCCCGTGCGGATGCGCACCGCCTGACCCAGATCCGAGACGAATATCTTGCCGTCGCCGATCTTCCCGGTTCGGGCAGCCTGGATGATCGCTTCCACCACCTGCTCTTCCTGCTCGTCATCGACGGCAAGCTCGAGCTTCACTTTGGGGAGAAAGTCCACCACGTACTCTGCCCCACGGTAAAGCTCAGTGTGACCCTTTTGGCGGCCGAAGCCCTTGACCTCCGTCACGGTAATGCCCTGTATGCCGACCTCCGCCAGAGCGGATCGGACGTCGTCGAGCTTGAACGGCTTGATGATGGCAACGACCATTTTCATACGAGATGAGCTCCTCTGAGGACTCGAGCATGCAGCCTACCGGCGCGGATTGCACCTGTGTTACTGCAATGCAGCATGAGACCTCCATTTTTCTGGTGCATGACGCCGTGGCATCCGGCGCGGCAACCCGTTGCATCTGACGCCGGCAACGAATAAAAAACGGCGCGGGCCCCGAGAGGAACCCGCGCCGGCGGGATATCGCACCGACGGGGGAGTTGGCTGGCTTGCCGGCGCGAGATGCTCCTAAACCATTCTGAATTCTGCTGCTGCGGATCGATTCCGTGGCGTCAAGTCAAATGGCGTCCGGACCGGTCTCCCCGGTCCTGACCCGCAAGGCCTGCTCCAGGTCGAGGATCCAGACCTTGCCATCGCCCGTCTTCCCTGTCCTCGCCACGTTACAAACTGCCTCCATCACCTGTTCCGCAATTGAATCGTCCACCGCGAGCTCGATCTTGGCCTTGGGCAGGAAATCCACCCGATATTCGGCGCCCCGATAGATCTCCGTGTGACCGAGCTGGCGCCCGTAGCCATGCACCTCGGTGACGGTGACCCCTTGAATTCCAATATCGGCGACTGCCTGTCGAACCTCGTCCAACTTGAATGGCTTGATGACGGCGGTGATCAGCTTCATGCATTTATCCGCACACCCAGCGTTTAATCGGACGACCTCCAACTCGAGATCCGCGTACTATTGCCTCCGATGATGCAGCTTCCATGCCAGCGCCCGATTGCTGGTATATCAACGGCTTGCGCCGGCGGCGGCGATCGCGGACGCATCGCTTTGGCGCGTGTGCTCGGTCATGGTGCGTCATGAGTGTGCGAGAGGGTTGGAGGTCAAAATGAGCTTCATGAGCGGCGGGGGTTTGGATGATCTGGCGCGCCGCCTGGCGGATGCGGTGCCCCCATCGGTGCGCAAGCTGACGCGCGACCTGGAGAGCAATTTCAAGGCCGTTCTGCAGGCGCAGCTGGCGAAGCTCGACCTCGTGAGCCGGCACGAATTTGACGTGCAGGCGGCGCTGCTCAAGCGAACCCAGGGCGCTCTGGCGGCGATGGAGCAGCGCCTCAAGGACATCGAGGCGAAGCTAGGCACCTAGCAATGCCGGGTGCGGGCGCTGATCCGGGGCGGGGCCGCGTGCCGTGAGCGACATCGTGAACGACACCGTGAGCACCGCGTTGAGCCGCGCGCCCGTGGGCCTGGCCGCGCCGCTGGTGCGCGTGGAAGTGCATCTGGGCTGCGGCCTGCCCGCGCTCGCGCTGGTCGGTTTGCCGGAGGCCGTGGTGCGCGAGAGCCGCGAGCGCGTGCGCGCCGCCATTCTCACCTCGGGTCACGAGTTTCCGAGCGGACGCATCACCGTCAACCTCTCTCCCGCCGACCTCCCCAAGGAGGGCGGACGATTCGATCTGCCCATCGCACTCAGCATCCTCGCGGCGAGCGGCCAGCTGTCGCCGCAGTCGCTGTCGGGCCGCGAGCTTTATGGAGAGCTCGCGCTGAGCGGCGAGCTGCGCGAGACGCCCAAGCTGCTGCCGGCCCTGATCGCCGGCGCGCTCACCGGCCACGAATTGATCCTGCCCGCCGCGAACGCAGCGGAAGCGAGCTGGGTGGCGGCTCCCCGCGTCAAGCTGGCGCGCCACCTGCGGGAGGTCTGCGATGCCCTGCGCGGCCGCGCCGCCCTGCGCCCGGCCACCGCCGCGGCGCGGCCCGCGCTGCGCGCCGCGCTCGATCTCGCCGAGGTCCGCGGTCAGTTCGCCGCCAAGCGGGCCCTGGAGATCGCGGCCGCAGGCGGCCACGGCGTGCTCATGATCGGTCCTCCAGGAGCCGGCAAGACCCTGCTCGCGCAGCGTCTGCCCGGCTTGCTGCCGCCGCTCGATGAGCGCGAGGCGCTCGAGGTGGCGAGCGTCCGCTCGGCGGCCGGATACCGTGCCGCCCTCGGAATGCAACGGCCGTTTCGCAGTCCTCAGCACACCGCTTCCATCGCGGCGATGGTGGGCGGCAGCTCGCTGCGGCCGGGCGAGCTGTCGCTCGCGCACCTCGGTGTGCTGTTCCTCGACGAGCTGCCGGAGTTCCCGCGCCACGTCCTCGAGGCCTTGCGCGAGCCGCTCGAGAGCGGGGTGGTGGTCATGTCGCGCGCCAAGCGCAGCTGCGAATTCCCGGCGAGATTCCAGCTGGTCGCCGCCATGAACCCCTGTCCCTGCGGCTACGCGGGCGAGCGCAGCGGGCGCTGCCGCTGCACGCCCGAGCAGGTGCTCCGCTATCGGCAGCGCATCTCGGGGCCGTTGATCGACCGCATCGACATGCACGTCGAGCTCGCCGCGCTGCCGGTCGAGCATCTGGTTGCGGAGCCCGACAGCGCCGCGGAGAGCTCCGCCGTGATCGCCGCGCGGGTTGCGGCGGCGCGCAGCCTGCAGCTCGAGCGGCAGGGCGTGCTCAACGCGCGGCTCGATCCCGCGCAGCTCGCGCGCCTGTGCCGCCTGGATCGCGAGTCGCGCGCGCTCATCGGCGCGGCGATCGCCCGCCTAGGTCTCTCCGCCCGCGCTTATCACCGGGTGCTGAAGCTCTCGCGCACCTGTGCGGACCTCGCAGCGCAGCCGCAGATTCGTCGAGCCGACGTGGCCGAGGCGGTGGGCTTGCGCGCGCTCGATCGCCCGCGCGCCGATGAGCGCTACTTGGCGAGCGAGACCATGTAATCGACGGCCATGCGGATGGTCGCATCCGGCCAGTTGGTCCCGCCTTTCGGCGGCATGAGCCCCTTGCCATGGATGGCGGCGGAGTAGAGCGTCTCCTTGCCCTGCGCGATGCGCGGTGCCCAGGCGGCGCGATCGCCGGCCTTCGGCGCGCCGTTCAAGCCCGTCCCATGACAGGCCGAGCACACTTCCTTGAAGGCCTGCTCGCCGCTGGTCGGAACCGCAGCCGCGGCTCCCGATGCGCCGGCCGGCGGCGTCGTCGCCACGGCGAGGGCGCTGTTGTCCTGACCCGCGACTGCTTCACGGGCGAAGGGGGCGGTGTTCTGCGCGATCTCTTGCTTGAGCAGCGGATCGTCGCGTACGTCCCGGGTCTGATAATCCCGGCCGACCTCGCGCGCGAAGGCAAAGATGCAGATGGTGAAGACGATCAGGATCCCGAGGACCACGCTGAAGGAATTGAAGAAATGTGTATCGGAGGATTCGGGATTGGACACGGCAGCTGAAAACCCCACGAAAAAGGTGGCCGCGAGTATAGCCGCCCGTTGGCGATCACGGAATAGCCGTCGAGCGCGCTGCGCCTGACCCGGCGCCAGGCGCTCACCGGCCTGGCATGGGAGGCGCCACAGAGCGCATCATCGTTCGATTGACTGCGGGGTCCCGTGCCATGTCCGAGATCACCTTCGAATTGACCGAGCTGCAGCAGGCTTGCGAGCTCGTGCATGGCGTGCTGGCGCCGACGCCGCAGTACCCCTGGCCGAAGCTCGCGCGGCGCGCCGGCTGCACCGTGTGGGTCAAGCACGAGAACCACACGCCCACGGGTGCGTTCAAGGTGCGCGGCGGACTGGTGTACCTGCATCGGCTGCGCGAGCTGGATCCGCAGGCGCGCGGCGTGATCACCGCGACGCGCGGCAACCACGGGCAATCGATCGCATTCGCCGCCGCCCGCGCGGGCATCCCCGCCGCCATCTACGTGCCCTGCGGCAACTCGCCCGACCAGAATTCCTCGATCGCCGCCTTCGGCGCATCGGTGGTCGAGTTCGGCGGCGACTTCGACGAGGCGAAGCACGAGGCGCATCGGGTCGCCCGCGCGCAGGGCTGGCACTTCGTGCCCGCCTTCCATCGAGCGCTGGTGCTCGGCGTCGCAAGCTATGCGCTCGAGCTGTTTGGCGCCGCCGGCCCGCTCGACGCCGTGTATGTCGGCGTCGGCATGGGATCGGGAATCAGCGCGCTCATCGCCGTGCGCGATGCGCTGGGCCTGTCGACGGACATCATCGCCGTGGGCGCGGCCAACGCGCCGGCCACGGCGCTCTCCTACGCCGCCGGCCGGCCCGTCGCCGGAGCGAGCGCGCGAACGTTCGCCGACGGACTCGCCACCCGCGAGCCGCATCCCGAGGCCATCGCCGCGATCTGCGCCGGGGCGGCGCGCATGGTGCAGGTGGGCGAGGATGCCATCGCCGAGGCGATGCGCATCTATTACGACGACACTCATCAGATCGCGGAGGGCGCGGGCGCCGCGCCGCTCGCGGGGCTTCTGCAGGAGCGCGCGCGCATGGCGGGCAAGCGCGTCGCGCTCATCCTGAGCGGCGGAAACATCGAGCGCGCGCGCTTTCGCCAGGTCCTGGGCGGCGACACGCCGGCTGCCTGAGCGCCGCCGCGAGCCGCATCGCTTGAACGCTCCCGCAAACGCTGCGCCTTCGAGCGGCACGCCCGCGGGCGGCGCGCGCCAGCTGCATGCGCTGCGCCATGCGGCGCTGCTCGGATTGATCGCGGCGCTGCTGGTGATCGCGAGATGGCGGCTTGCCGCGCCGGCGGCCCTGCCCGAGTTCGCGCTCTACGGTGCATTGCATGCCGCAGCGCTCGCCGTGAGCCTGCGGGTCCCGCCCGCCTGGCAGCGCCAGCTGCTGTTCGTTGCGGCGGCCGCGCTGGCGTGCGAGCTGCTCGCGCGGCTCGGCATCGTCGCCCTGGAACCGGCCATTGCCCGATGGCCGAACGCGGGCGCACCGGCGGTGCTCTCGGCCTGCGGCCTCATCGGCGCGCTCGCCTACGGGGTCCTGATCCGCGCCATCCTTCGCTACCCTCTGCCGTGGGCGGCGCTCGCCGCGCTGGCGCCCACGTGCGCCGTGGCCATCTACGCCGCTTTCATCGCCGCGCGCCGCTGGCCCGAGCTCGGCGGGTTGTGGCTCGCGCTGTTCTGGTGGAGCGCGTTCTCGGCGGGCCTGTGGCGCACGGATTCCCGGCGCGCACATTCGCGGCGCGAGTTGGCATAAAATCGATTCGTGGCGCCGCCGGCGGCCGATGGCGAGGCGCGGCACATGAGGCAGCGATCCGGGGGTTCTGCATGACTGAGGAAGCGGTCGAGGGGGGATGCACCTGCCGAGGGGTGCGCTACCGGATGTCCGGTCCTCCGCTCATCGTGCACTGCTGCCACTGCCGCTGGTGTCAGCGGGAAACGGGCGCGGCCTTCGCCTTGAACGCCATGATCGAAGCCGATCGCGTCGCCCTTCTGCAAGGCGAGGTCGAAGTGATCGTCACGCCCAGCCTGAGCGGCAAGGGACAGAGGATCTCGCGCTGTCCCGAGTGCCGCATCGCCGTGTGGAGCAACTACGCGGGCTCCGGCGATCCCATTCGTTTCGTTCGTGTCGGCACGCTCGATGAGCCCGATCGCTTTCCCCCCGACGTGCACATCTTCACGGCGTCGAAGCAACCCTGGGTGGTGCTGCCGCCCGGCGCGCGGGCGGTTCCCGAATACTACAAGGCGGCGGAAATCTGGCCGCAAGCGAGCCTCGAGCGCCGCGCGCGCATCCTGCCGAAGAGGCCGGCGTGAGCGCATCCGTCAACCTGGAGACACCCGCATGAAAACGCTCCTCCTGATCGTCGCCTGGTGCTTGCTGCTGGTGCTGTGCTGGCCGCTGGCTCTGGCGGCGCTGGTGCTATGGCCGATCCTGTGGCTGCTGGCGCTGCCATTTCGGCTGCTGTCGGCGGTGGTCGAAGCGCTGCTCGCTTTCATCAAGGCGTTGCTGCTCCTGCCGGCGCGCATTGTGCGCGGCGGCTCCTCCGTGAGCCGCTAGCGCATCCATGATCCCGGCCCGCGATGCGCTCGCCTTGCTGCGCGATGGCAACCGCCGGTTCGTGGCCGACGTTCGCAGCCGCGACAGCTTGCCGAGCCGTGCGCGCCGCATCGAGCTGGCGGCGGGGCAGGAGCCCTTTGCCGCCATCCTGGGCTGCTCCGACTCCCGGGTGCCGGTGGAGATCGTCTTCGATCAGGGGCTCGGCGATCTGTTCGTGATCCGGGTCGCGGGCAACATCGTCGCACCCTCGCAGATCGGCAGCATCGAGTTCGCCGCCGAGCAGTTCGGTACGCGCCTGGTGGTCGTCCTCGGTCACTCGAACTGCGGCGCCGTGGTGACCACGCTCGAGCAGCTGCAGCGTCCGAAGGAGAACCAGTCGCGCAACCTCCGTTCCATCGTGGATCTGGTGCGCCCCTCGGTCGAGGGACTGCTCGGCACCGAGCTCAAGCACGACCTGCCCGCCCTGCTGCGCGAGGCGGTGCGCGCCAACATTCGAGCCTCCGTGAGTCGCCTGCACCATGGCTCGGACATCATCGAGCAATTGATCCTCAAGGATGGGCTGCTCATCGTCGGCGCCGAGTACTCACTCGACAGCGGCGAGGTGCATTTTTTCGAGGACATCGAGGAGGGGACCGGCGCATGAATCGCGACTCCCTGCTCGCGGCCTTGAATGCCCGCGGCATCGGCAAGTTGCCGGGGCTTCTGGGCATCGTGTTCACCGACGCCGCGGACACCGAGCTGTGCGCGCAGATCGCGCTCAAGCCGGAGCACTTGGCGCCGAACGGCTATCTGCATGCCGGCACGGTCGTGACTCTGGCGGATACCACCTGCGGTTACGGCTGTTTCGCCAACCTGCCCGCGGGCGCCAGCGGCTTCACCACCATCGAGCTGAAGTCCAATCATCTCGGCACCGCACTCGAGGGTACGATCGTCAGCCGCGCCAAGCCGCTGCACCTCGGCCGCACCACCCAGGTGTGGGACGCCGTGGTCTCGCACCAGCAGAGCGGCAGGACCATCGCCCTGTTCCGCTGCACGCAGCTGCTGCTCTACCCGAAGTAGCCCCTGCCCGGGCTGGTCCGCTGCCCGAGCTGGCCCGCTGCCCAGCCCGCTGGACGGTGCTCCGCGGCAGCGGGTAATATCGCGCCCCCGGGGCGCCCGTAGCTCAGCTGGATAGAGTGTCGGCCTCCGAAGCCGAAGGTCACTGGTTCGAATCCAGTCGGGCGCGCCAACTCAGGGCGGGTCTATTCCGGCCATGCTCGGCTGCATGCCGGGAGCGGCTCAGCTCGCTATGCGCTCGATCATCCCCTCGCCGATCCAGCGTCCCAGCAGATTGCCGGCAACTTGCGAGCCCTCTTCCTCACCAACTTCATCGGCGATCATGGCGCAGATGTCGCCGAACGTTCTGCCGTCCAAGACCATGAAGATCGCGCTTGCTTCCGTGGGCCCCAGTGTCCGGAAAGTGGGCGAGTCCTCCCTGCGCCATACCGCAATCAGCGCCGGCACATCGAGCACGGCCGCCCCCGGAGGTGTCTGCTCGGCCGCGATGGCCGACCATATCGCCGCCGCGTTGGTCGTCACAGGCAGCAGCGAAAAGGTCGGCACGAGCTCGAGGATCGCGGCGCTCCAGTCGACGTGAGCCATGGCCGCCAGACCGAGCGACTCGGCGTCACGGCCGACGAGGGCGCGGCCAAGACCACGCTCCAGGCGCGCCAGATCGCCCACCTCGGGATCGTCCGGATAGAGAACCTCGAGAGTATCTGGAAACTCCAGCGCATAGGCGTCGAGCGTCCAGCTGTGCGGCGGCAACCGATCGATGTGAGTGGCGGCGGCGCCGTCGAACACGGTGTCACCGAGCCATGCTCGCACCGTGGCAAAACTCTCGGCAAGGCAGGCCATGAGCTGGCCGCGGTAGTTATTCAGGTAAACCGCGAGGCCGGGTAAAGCGCGTTTACCGAAGCGGGCCGCCGCATCGGTCGCTTCACCGGTGAGCCAGCTGCGGAAGTCCCGTTGCAGCGCCGTCAGGGTCACGCCGCCCTCCGAAGATTTCCCTGCGCGATGTCGCGCGCCACGTCGAGTTCGGCCAGCAGGTCGCAGAGCGGGGGGATGTCGTCGTCCCGCTCGATCATCGTCGCTACCGGGCCGACGCGTTCGAGCGCGGACGCGTACAGCGACCAGACAGGATCCGGCACCGGCTTGTCGTGCGTGTCGATCAGCAGCTCGCGACCCTGGCTGTGGCCCGCCAGATGGATCTGGCAGACGCGGTCCGCGGGGATACCCGACAGGTACGCCTGCGCGGCGAAGCCGTGGTTGCTGGCGCTCACGTAGATGTTGTTCACATCGAGCAGCAGCCCGCAGCCGGTACGTCCGCAGATCGCATCCAGAAACTCCCATTCCGTCATGTCACCGGGCAAGCTGAGGTACGTCGAGGGGTTCTCGATCAGCATGGTGCGGCCGAGCACGTCCTGGGCGCGATGGATGTTTGCGCAGACGACATCCAGAGCCTCCCTCGTATAGGGTAGCGGCAAGAGGTCGTGCGAGCTGAATCGCTCGAAGCGCGACCAACTGAGATGATCGGATACGAAGATCGGATCGATCATGTCGACCAGGGCGCGCAGGCGCCCGAGGTAGTCGTCGCGAACACCGTCAGCCGAGCCGGCAGACATGGATACACCATGCAGCGCAACCGGGTGGCGTTCGCGCACGCGCATCAGTACGTGCAGAGGCCGGCCGCCGTCGACCATGAAATTCTCGGATATGACCTCGACGAAATCGACCGGGACGGCATCCGTACCGCCGAGGAAGTCCCGATAATGGGGCTTGCGAAGGCCGAGCCCGAACTGGCGCTTTTCAAGCATGATTGCGGTCCTGGAAAAGTTCGGGACCGGTCGGGGGTTGACCGGTCCCGCCATCGTCTTATTTGGACGGTTCGGTGAGGCTGCCACCGGCAGCCGTGCAGGCCTGGGCGGTCATTGCCTTGAAGCCCTGACCCTTGCAGTCGTTCATGCCCTTGCAATCGTGGTTGCCCGACTTGCAGTCCGACATCCCCTTGCATGAGTTGACGCCGAAGCAATGAACCGTGTCGGCTTTGCCGCCTTCGGCAAACGCCGGGCTGGCGAGTGATACGCTGGAAAGCGCGAGGAGGGCGGCGGCGGCGGCGATGCGTGCGGCCGTCCTGTTGCAAGTCATCATGATCATCTCCTGAGGTGAGTTTACCGAACTGGCATCTCCACCTACGCGCAGTCTGATTCGCCGGTTACGCATCGCTACTACCAGCGCATCAACCGCGGGCCGATCACTGCGCCAGCGCCCGCCGCGAGGAGCATTCCGAGGCTGTACCAGGTGATCACGAATATCGCCGAGGTCTCAGGGCAATGCAGGCAGTAAATGGTCGCGGCCCAGGCACCTGCGGCGAGTCCCGCCGCCGCTCCGGCGAGGCGCAGCCGCGTCGGTGCGAGCTTCCGAAATGACCACAGTAGCCCGACAAAGATCGGTGCCGCGAGCGTCAATACCAGCCAGGGGCAAATCATCCAGCTTCGGCCGAACCACAGCGCCAGCCATCCGCCGCGCGGCGTGCTGGCGAGTTCGTGAATGCCGACCCCTGCCACGACGAGCATGGGTATGGCCAGCAACCACAGGCCGCGCAGCGAGCCCGGAATCGGCCTTGCCAGTTGAGCGACCGCATAGGCCGTGCCAACGCCCAGCGAAATGCTATAGGTCCATTTCATCCAGAACGAGAAGCCTTGCATGGCAACCCGCAAATCGAGCCGCACCCCCAGCACGGCGGTCACCAGCACCGCCGTCACCAGGCAGCCCGCGGCGATTCCAAATCCGATGCGTCGCGCGAGCGCATGGGGCGCAACGCGCGGCACGTTCTTGCTCAGGCTGGCAATGAGTTGCTGCGTATTCATCATCATGCACCTCTTATTCGACTGGCGATCGCCTTGAGGCCGCGATGCACCGAAACCTTGACATCGGACTCGCCGATGCCGGCGCCGACCGCCGCTTCCGCGACGCTCATGCCGTCGATATGAGTGTCGCGGATCGCGCGCGCCTGCTTGGGCGATAGCGTGTTGAGCAGACTCTCGACGTCCAGGCGCGCGCCCAGCGCCTCCTCGAAACCCTCGGAGACGAGGATATCGTCCACATCCTCGATTGGTACCGACAGCCTGCGTCGGCGCAAGTGATCGATCATGCGATAGCGCGCGACGGCGTACAGCCACGCCGTAAAAGGGCGCTTGCGGTCGTAAGATGCGCGGCGCGTGTGCACCGAGATCAGCGTCTCCTGCACCAGATCCTCCACATCCTGTTCGCTACCCTGCAGCCGGCGCCTGTAGAAGGAGTGCAGCAGCGGCGCAAGCGCGCGCAGCAACGCGGCGTGGGCGTCGTCGTCGCCCTCCAGTCCGCCCAGCATCCAGATTTTGAGTTGAGCCTCGCTCTGCGCCATGCACACCCCCGTGCTTGCCTACGTCACTCACGCGTGTTCGGTTACGAGTGGACCGGACTCGAGTGCGTCCGATTGCATTCAGCCTGTGTAACCGCCGCGGCGGGATCAACGTAGGTTCTGCCATGACCTTCCCCGAAAGCCTCCCCGAGGTCAGCGAGCGGCGGCCGCAGATACGCCGGCGGACAGGAGGCGCTCACAGCAGGAGATATCATGACCTTGACCCACGCGACCCGCGCGACCAGCGCGACCCACGCGACCCACGCGACCCGCGCGACCAGCGCGACCCACGCGACCCGCGCGACCAGCGCGACCAGCGCGACCCGCGCGGCCTTCGCGGCCTTCGCGGCCTTCGCGGCAAGCATCGCGCTCACCCTGGCCGCCAGCGCCTCCCGAGCAGCCGAGCAGGGCAATCCGGCATTTGAGAAGTGCTACGGCGTCGCGCTCGCCGGCAAGAACGAATGTAAAGCGGGCCAAGGCACGACCTGCGCCGGCACGTCCAAGGTCGATTATCAAGGCAACGCCTGGAAACTCGTCAAGGCAGGCACGTGCACATCGCTCAGGACGCCCAAGGGCAACGGCTCGCTGACGCCGAGGGCGTGATGCCTGCGCCCCGCCTTTGGTCGCAGGGTGAGCGGGCCGCCGCGCTGTACCGCCGCAGTGGGCGGTTCGCAGCCCGCTTGCTGCCGCAGGACTTGCTGCTCTTGATCGCCCGGCTGGGCATCGCGAGTGTGTTCTTTCAGTCGGGGAGGACCAAGGTCGAGGGCCTGCTGACGATCACAGATTCGACCTATGCATTGTTCCGCACGGACTACGCGCTACCTTTCATGGATCCGGTGACTGCGGCTCATGTGGCGACCTATTCGGAGCATCTCTTCCCGGTCCTGCTGGCAGTCGGGCTGTTCACGCGACCCGCCGCCCTCGCCCTCATGGCCATGACCAGCGTGATCGAGATCTTCGTCTATCCGGATGCCTGGCCGACGCATCTCAGCTGGGCGGGTCTTCTGCTGCCGTTGATCGCCTTGGGTGCAGGTCGTCTATCGCTCGATCGCCTTCTTCAGATCGAGCCGGCGCTGCGCCAGACGGCGGACCCGCGGCGTTGATCAAAACTTCGCCGCAGCTATGATAGGGCCGCCCGCGCCTGCCTGGACGAGCACTGCGCTCTTCAAACCCTCGATCGAGGCGCGAGGCAGGGCAATCGTCTGCGCTCTACCGCTCCAACGGCCCACGCGAATGAGCTCGCGCACGATATCGCGATGGGAGACGGTGCGACCGCCGTTCTCTCCGGCGCGGATCGCAACCTGGACCGTAGCCGGATCGTAGCGAACCAGCCAGATATCGGCGTTGGCCGCGCCCGCGATTCCTGATCCGATACTCAAGCTCGAGCCCGCCACCGTCAGCGACGGCCCCCCGGTCGGGCCGCCCTCGGCGATCAATTGCGACACTCGAACAGGATTGGCGCCGAGGACGGTCTCGCGGCCGTTGATCCAATATTGAGGCGTGGCGACGCCGATTCCCTGATTGCGGGTCGAATAGTCGCGCTGGCGCTGCGTGAACTGCGGCGACGCAAAGGTGTCCTTCCAGCCGAGATAGTCCCAGTACGTGACGCCGAATGAGAGTGCGAGCACATCCGGACGATCAGCCAGGCGATTCAGGTATTGCTGTGCTGGCGGACAGTCCGAGCAGCCCTGGCTCTGAAAGAGCTCGACGACGACGGGCGTCTGCGATCGACTGCTCGCCGAGCCACGTTCGTCGGCCCGAACCGCGGCTGCGCACGCCAGCACCAGCGTGACCGCCCATACTGCGCGTGCTCGCGGGCCGCCCATCATCACCGCAACCATCAGCCCGAGGACCCCAGCTTGTCAGCGGTCCTCGCGTCAAAGTCGCCGGCCTCATGGCGCTCATGCAACTGACTGGAGGGCTCGCCAAAGGTGCGATTCACCATGCGACCGCGCTGCACAGCCCGTCGCCCCAGGAGCTGATCCGCCCAACGCTGCACGTTCCTGTAGTCCTGCACGCTCAAGAACTCCGCCGCGCCGTAGGCCCAGCCCTTGACCAACCCGCCATACCAGGGAAAGACCGCCATGTCCGCGATCGTGTAGGCCTCGCCCGCGATGTACTCGGATTGCGCGAGACGGCGGTCGAGCACGTCGAGCTGCCGCTTCACTTCCATTGCGAACCGATCGATGGCGTATTCAATCTTGGTCGGCGCATAAGCGTAGAAGTGACCGAAGCCGCCGCCGAGGTACGGTGCGCTGCCCACTTGCCAGAACAGCCACGACAGACATTCCGCGCGACCCGCGGCATCGGTCGGCAAGAAGGCGCCGAATTTCTCGGCCAGATACAGCAGTATGGAACCCGACTCGAACACCCGAATGGGTTTCGGTGCGCCTCTGTCCACCAGCGCAGGAATCTTGGAGTTGGGGTTGACAGCCACGAAGCCCGTGCCGAACTGGTCGCCTTCATTGATCTTGATGAGCCAGGCGTCATACTCCGCGCCGTCGCGACCGAGAGCCAGCAACTCCTCCAGCATCACCGTAACTTTGACGCCATTGGGTGTTCCCAGGGAATAGAGCTGCAGTGGATGCCGGCCGACCGGCAGCTCCTTTTCGTGGGTGGGTCCGGCGATCGGGCGGTTGATGCCGGCGAACGTGCCGCCGCTCGGCTTATTCCAGGTCCAGATCTTCGGCGGTACGTACTCGGACGAGTCGGTCATTTTCAGCGCTCCTTCCAAAAAAGCTCTCTACGAAAAAACCGTCGGCTGCTTGCACGGGCGGGCAAATTGGAGCGGCCGAGCGCGCGCCCGGGTTGCGCGCCGCTCGCTCCGGTTGTATTTTAGCATGAACGTTCTAAAATGGCACATGTCAGCGAAGAACCTGGGCGCTTGAATGGCAAGACCGCGTGAGTTCGACGAGGGGCTGGTGCTTGCCGCCGCCGCGCAGTGCTTTTGGAATCGAGGTTATGAGGCGACATCGGTGAAGGATCTGGTCGAAAAGACCGGGATCACGGCCGCCAGCCTCTACAATGCATTCGGCGACAAGCGCAAGCTGTTCCGCGCCGCCCTCGATCACTACGTCGAAGGCAGCGTGGGGGAGCGGATAAGACGCTGCGCTACCCTGCCCGCGCGCCGGGCCATCGAGACGTTCTTCCAGGACGTCCTGAATCGCTCGTTGAGTGATCGCGATCACAAGGGCTGCTTGCTCGTGAACTCGGCTCTCGAAATCGCGCCCCACGACCCGCAGTTCCGGCAGATCATTGCCGGCGTACTTCGTCGCACGGAGAGGTTCTTTCTGAAATGCGTCAAGGCAGGTCAAGCGGACGGCACGATTACACGCTCGGTGTCGGCGCAAAATCTCGCCCATCATCTGCTGGCAGTACTCATGGGAGTGCGCGTTCTGGCGCGGGTCCGGCCGGAAAAGGCGCTCCTCGAGGGCGTCATCGCGCCGGCGCTCGCTCTGCTTGATCGTACTTGGGAGAAGCCGCGCGAACTTCCCGTCTGACCCGCTGCCGCGCGCTGCCCGGCCCGGCGTGCCGCATCGCGCCTCATCGGCGCACGAGCCGCCTTCAGGGCGGCGGGCCGCCGAAGTGCAGCGCGCTGAGAGCGCCGGAGACTCTCGAGGGCTCGGAGCTGACCGAGCGGGTGACGTGCGTCGTTCCGCCGAACACGGAGACCGGGAACAGCCGGTCGAGCAGGCCGCGCGTTCCTCTGCCGTGACTCAGGCGGCTGGTCCATTGCAGCGAAGGGTCGCCCTTGCGGTTGGTCTGGATCGACAGGGCGGTCGCACCCGACTCCCACAGCGTGAGCACGCGCACGCCGTTCTGGGTGCGAAATTCCGCCAGCCGCTGCAACAGCGTCTTGTCGGACACGATGTCGCCTCCCGGTACGCTCAGGCGCGGATCGGTGTCGAGCACGGAAGCGCCGCGCGGCCGAAAATCGGTGCTGGAGAACCGCGACTGCTCGGCCAGGTCGGGCAGCGTATAGAGGCTCGGCGCCGTGAGCAGCGGATCGGCGAGCGATGTCGCCGCATAGGGACGCCCGGTGAACATCGGCCCGGCGAGCGGCGCGGCCGAGAGCGACGCGCGCGGCGCGCCGCCGTGTGTGGACTGCTCGAGCGTCGCCGCAGCCGACGCCGGATCGGCCAGCGCCTCGCCCCAGCGCAGCAGCGCGAGCACCGCGATGCCAAGCACCAAGCGGTCGCAGAACGGGCCGAGCCCGTTGCCTGCGCTCTCGCGTGCACCTCGATTTGGGCAGGTATCCAGCATGCAGGGATACTACGTCGCCATCCGGATCAGACGACGCCAGCATCACCCAATTCGTCGAGGTGCCCGCGAGACGCGCGTCACACTATTGCGCTTCGCCGCGCGCATTCGCTCCTGCGCTTCAACATAACACGCAGTTGCAGCTTGATTATGTACGCTTGTTGTGAGATGGCGACAGGCCGCCCTCAAGCATCGCGCAGGGTGGCGCGCGCAGTCTCCCAGTGCCGTCCGTCGAAAGGCGAGATCGACATCGATTCGACGGTCGCGCTCTCGATGCAGCGTGCGTTGACGCTGACGCCGTCGGGATGCGAGCGCGGCACGTAGAAGGACTTCACGCCGCAGTGCCTGCAGAAGTGATGCTGCGCGACGTGCGTATTGAAGGTGTAGGTGGTGAGCGAGTCATCGCCGGCGATCAGGCGAAATCGATTCGCGGGCACGATGAGGTGCAGATAGCCGACCTTGGCGCAGATGGAGCAGTTGCAGTCCGCCACCTCGAGCCTCGCCGGTGCATCCACCTCGAAGCGCACGCGCCCGCAATGACAGCCGCCGGCGTGCGTGACGATGGCGTGCGCTTGCGTGCTCATGCGAGGTGCCTAGTGCTTGTGCTCTTGGGCCGCCAGATCGTCCACCAGCGCCATGAGACGCTCGGGACTTCCGGCGGAACGCACGTCGGCGATGTACTTGCCGTTGATCACGAACGTCGGCACGCCATCGATGCGGTAGCGTTGCACGAGCTCATCCGCCATCTGCAGGTCGGTGCTCTCGACCGCGAAGGAGTGATAGGCCTTCTTGAAGACATCCGCGGGAATGCCTTCCTTGACGGCGAAGGCCGTCTGGATGCGCTCGGTCTCGGCCTCATCGCCCGGATCCTGGGCCACCAGCGGATCGCCGTCGACCTGGATCTCCTTGAACACCTCCTCGTGCAGCTGGTCGAGCTTGCCGAGCGCCTTGAGGGTGTAGAACAGATGCGCGAGCGCGCGATGTCCCTCGCTCCAGGTCACCGGCACGCGGATGAAGGTGACGTAGGCGGGCTTGTGCTTCAGCCAGGCTTCCACCTGCGGCTCGAGCGCGTAGCAATGCGGGCATGCGTACCAGAAGAACTCGAGCACCTCGACCTGGCCGGGGGGAACCGCGGTCGGCTGGGCCGGAACGATGCGGGTGTAATTCACGCCCTCCTGCCACAGCGTCGGCCCGAGCGGCTGCGCCGAGGCGGCCGGCGTCGCCGCCCTGACCGTGGAGGCGACCGCCGCCAGCAACGCATTGTGCGCGCCGCTGTCGCCGCCGCCCGCCTCGATGGTCTCGCCGTCCTGATTGGCGGGCGGCGCCTTGAGCGCAGCCGATGCGCCGGGGCCCGGGGCCGCCTGTCCCGCCCTGGCCGCGACGGGCGCGTGCGGCGCCGGCGCGCGCGCGCCCGCCTGCTCGGATGATGGCTTTCCGCAGCCCGCGAGCACCAGGCCCACGAACAGCAGCAGGACCGGGGCGGCGGTGCGCCTCATCAGCGCAGGCCCTGCACATAGGAGGCGAGATTGCGGATGTCCTCCGGCGAGAGCCGCTTGGCGATTACCGGCATGATGTCGGCGGCTCCCGGCGGGCGGGCGCCGGAGGCAAAGTCGCTCAGCTGCTTGGCGACGTACACCGAATGCTGGCCGCGCAGCGCCGGAAATTTGGCCGGCTCGTTGCCGTACCCCGTCGGTCCGTGGCATGCCATGCAGGCGGGAATGGCGCGCGCCTGGTCGCCGCCGCGATAGAGCTTCTCACCGGCTTGCCAGTAGCTCGGATCGGCCTCCAGCCCGGTATTGACCAGGCTGTCGAAGTAGGCGCCCAGATCCGCCATGTCCTGCGGGCTCAAGGGTGCGGCGATCGGCATCATCACGGGGTTCTTGCGCTTGCCGTCCTTGAAATCCTGCAGCTGCTCGGCAATGTAGGCGGCTCCGAGACCGGCGAGGCTCGGCCACTCGGGATTGGCGCTGTTGCCGTTGGCGCCATGACAGGCCTGACACACGGCGGCCTTCGCCGCCCCGGACTGCACGTTGCCGGCAGGGGGTGCGGTGGCGCTGATGGCCGAATTGGCGATGATCGTACCGGAGATTGCTGCCGCGAAGACCCAAAACCGATTCATACCGCGTGTGACCCCATCTGGCTCCCAGCCGCAAATTGTACACTACGCTCAATCATTTGCGTTCCCACGGCATGCCCACCTATCCCAACGTGAGATTCTTGACGAGCGCGGCCGAGGCGCATCAGCTCGCGCCCGATACCGGCCGCGAGATCGCATTCGCGGGGCGCTCGAATTCCGGCAAGTCGAGCGCCATCAATGCCCTCGTCGAGCGCAGCGGCCTCGCGCGCGTGAGCCGCACGCCGGGGCGCACGCAGCTCATCAATTTTTTCGAGCTCAGCCCGGGGCATCGGCTGGTCGACTTGCCCGGCTACGGGTTCGCGAAAGTCCCCGAGAGCGTGCGCGCGCGCTGGCTCGAGTTGATGGAGCATTACTTCGACGTGCGCGAATCGCTCGCCGGGCTGGTGCTGATCGTCGACAGCCGCCGCGGACTCAAGGCGCAGGATGCCTCCATGCTCGAGTGGGTGCTGGCGCGCGAGCGCCGCGCGCACATCCTGCTCGCCAAGTCCGACAAGCTGAATCGGCGCGACGCCGAGCGCGTGCTCGAAGATACGCGGGCGGCGTGCGCCGATGCGGGAGTGACGGCACAGCTGTTCTCGGCGCATGCGCGCCAGGGGCTCGGTGAGGCACGCGCCGTGATCGACGCGTGGCTCGCTTCATCCCCGTGAACCTCGCCCAAAAAAAAGCCCCGGTGGTTGCTCTGAGCAGCCACCGAGGCAGACCAACCCGGCATGGGGATGACAAACCGGGTCTGCCCGCCCAGGGAGAAGAGCGGGGAGCGTGTGTACGCTCACTGGATTAGATGGGGTTGCCAGGCGAAAGTTCCAGCCCCGCTTGCAGAATAAATTCGTGCGCCGGGGCGGCGCTGCAGTGGGCCCGTGAGGCGGCGTAAACCTCAGCGATAATCCGTACTTACTCGACACTACTTGCAAAGGCCTTGCACTGGTTCGGCGCTTCTCGGCACCGATGCCGCGCTGCGGACTTCGGTTCAATGCGCCTCATCCCAGTTACAGCCGATTCCCACATCGACCTTGAGCGGCACGCTAAGTTCTGCGGCCCGCATCATATGTTCGCGCAGTCCCGCGATCGTGTCCTCGACCGCCTCGCTCGCCACCTCGAGCACGAGCTCATCGTGCACCTGCATGATCAGGCGCGCCGGCATCCCGGTGTGCTCGAGCCACGCGTCCACCGCGATCATCGCGCGCTTGATGATGTCGGCGGCGCTGCCTTGCATGGGCGCGTTGATGGCGCTGCGCTCGGCGTACTGGCGCAGGGCGGCGTTGCGCGAGCGGATGTCGGGCAGATACAGACGCCGGCCGTACACCGTCTCGACGTAGCCGAGCTCGCGCGCTTGCGCGCGCGTCTCCTCCATGTAGCGCCGCACGCCGGGATAGCGCTCGAAGTACCGGTCCACGTAGCGCTGCGCATCGCTGCGGCCGATGCCCAGCTGGCGCGCCAGGCCGAATGCCGACATGCCGTAGATCAAGCCGAAGTTGACCGCCTTGGCCGATCGGCGCTGCTCCGCGCTCACCTCGGCGAGCGCGATGCCGAGCACTTCGGCGGCGGTGGCCTGATGCACGTCGCGATCCTCCCTGAACGCGGCGAGCAGGCTCTCGTCCCCCGACAGGTGCGCCATGATGCGCAGCTCGATCTGCGAGTAATCCGCCGCCACCAGCCGCTGCCCCGGGGGCGCTATGAACGCCTGGCGTATGCGCCTGCCCTCGGGCGTGCGGATCGGAATGTTCTGCAGGTTCGGATCCGACGAGGACAAGCGCCCGGTCGCGGCGACGCCCTGTTGATAGCTGGTGTGAATGCGCCCGGTGCGCTCGTCGATCTGGCCGGGCAGCTTGTCGGTGTAGGTCGACTTGAGCTTGGCGACCCCGCGGTAGTCGAGGATGAGCCTCGGCAGCTCATAGGAGGCGGCGAGCTCCTCGAGCACGTCCTCGGCGGTGGAGGGCTGGCCGGTGGGCGTCTTGCGCGTCACGGGCAGGCCGAGCTTGCCGAACAGGATCTCCTGCAGCTGCTTGGGCGAGTCGAGATTGAAGACACCGCCCGCCGCCGCGTGAGCCTGCGCTTGCAGCTCGAGCATGCGCGCGGCGAGCTCGGTGCTCTGCGCCTTGAGCAGCGTGCGGTCGACCAGCACGCCGCTGCGCTCCATCCGAAAGAGCACGGGCACCAGCGGCTGCTCGATGGTCTCGTAGAGCCTCTTGAGGGAGGGCAGCGCCTCGAGCCGCGGCCACACCGAGCGATGCAGCCGCAACGTGACATCGGCATCCTCGGCCCCGTACTCGGCGGCGCGCGCGACGTCGACCTGGCTCAAGGGGATCTGCTTCGCGCCCTTGCCGGCGATGTCCTCGTAGCGGATGGTCTGGAGGTCGAGATACTTCGCGGCGATCGAATCCATGTCGTGACCGGTGGCCACGCTGTCGAGCACGTAGGACTCGAGCATCGCATCGTAGCGCTGTCCGCGCAGGGCGATGCCGTGGTTCGCGAGGATGTGCGCGTCGAATTTCAGATGATGCCCGAGCTTCGGCAGCGCCGGATCCTCGAGCAAGGGCTTGAGCGCCTGGAGCACGCGGTCGCGGTCGAGCTGCGGCGGCGCGCCCGGATAGGCATGGCCGACGGGCACGTAGGCCGCCTCGCCCGGCTCGGTGCTGAACGCGAGACCGATCAGTGCGGCTCTGCTGTCGCCGGGCCTGTCCGCGGCGGCGCCGAACGACACGAGCGGGGCGGCGGCGAGCTTCTCGATCCAGCGCTGCAATGCCTCGGGCGAGGTCACCGTCTGGTAATTGCGCGGCTGCGGCGGCGACCGGCCCGGCACGGCGATCGCGGCGGCGCCGGCGGCATCGATGGCCCCGCCCGAGACGCCCGCCTCGACCACGGCGGCCGCGGCCGCCGCCGCGGGCGGCAGCGTCGACTCGAGCGACTTGAGCAGCGCCCGCAGCTCCAGACGGGTGTACAGCGCGCGCAGGCGCGAAACATCCGCGGCGCCGGCCAGCAGCTCCTCGGGCCGCGTATCGAGCGCCAGATCGGTGTCGAGGGTCGCGAGCTTGCGCGACAGCTCGAGCGCCGGCAGCTCGTTGCGCAGGTTCTCGCCCACCTTCCCCGGAATGTCGGCGGCGTGCGCGATCAGCGCATCGAGCGTGCGGTACTGGCTCAACCATTTCGCCGCCGTCTTCGGGCCGACGCCGGTGACGCCGGGAATGTTGTCGGAGCTGTCGCCCACCAGCGCCAGGTAGTCGACGATCTGCTCGGGGTAGACGTCGAACTTCGCCTTGACACCCTCGCGGTCGAGGCGCGTGTTGCTCATGGTATTCACGAGCGTGATCTGCGGACCGACGAGCTGCGCCATGTCCTTGTCGCCGGTCGATATCAGCACGCTGAACCCGCCGCGCGCGCCCTGCAGCGCGAGCGTGCCGATGACATCGTCCGCCTCCACCCCGCCGATGCGCAGCAGCGGCAGACCCGATGCGCTCACCGCATCGAGCAGCGGCTCGAGCTGCGAGCGCAGATCGTCGGGCATCGGCGTGCGATGTGCCTTGTACTGATCGAACAGCTCGTCGCGGAAGGTGCGTCCGGGCGCGTCGAAGACCACCGCGACGCGATCCGGCGACTCCTCCTTGACCAGCTTGTTCAGCATGTTGAGCACGCCGAGCACCGCCCCGGTGGGCTCGCCCTTCGAGCTCGACAGCGGCGGCAGCGCGTGGAACGCGCGATACAGATACGACGAGCCGTCCACCAGGAGCAATTTGCGCGCGGGCATGGGCGGAGCGCGGCTAACCTTGAGGCGCGGGTCCCGCCGCAGAGCTCGGCGCGCTCGCCGGGGCGGACGGCGCCGCCGGCGCGGCGGGCGTGCTCGGCGCGGCGGGCGTGCTCGGCGCCTGCGCAGGCGCGTGCTGCGTCGACGGCGCCCTGAGCGCGCCGGGGAATCTCGCCTTCTTGCGCGGGTGCTGCGCATCCGGCAACACCAGCGGGCCTTTCTGTCCGCACCCCGCGGCATTCACCGCCAGCGCGAGAACGATCAGGAGGCTCAGGATCTTCATGCCCGAAGTATAGCGCGCGCTGCGCTGCGACCCTCAGCCCGGAACTTCCGGCGGCGCGCACCGGTCCGAGAGTGCAGTGAACCGAACGGAGAAATCGATGAATCGTGTGTCAGCCGTATGCGCCTTCATCGCCGCCGGGGCCCTCGGTGCCTCCTGCGGCGCGCTCGCCGACAATCCGCTCGGCGCTTATGTGGGCGCCGGCGTCGGCACCTCGAATGTCGGCAACAACGACAACTACGATTTCGGCTACTACGGCGGCTATCACGATCATGATGCGGCCTGGAAAGCCATGATCGGGATCCGCCCGCTGCCCTTCGCGGGCGCGGAGCTCGAATACATCGACTTCGGCAGCGGCAATGGCAACACGGGCTTCTACGCCAACAACTACGTGTACGACTCGAGCTCGCATCCCAAGGCGACGGTGCTGTACGGGGTCGGCTATCTGCCCCTGCCGCTGCCGTTCTTCGACGTCTACGGCAAGGCCGGCGTCGCGCGACTGCAGAGCGACATCAACACCTATGCGTACCCCGGCGGCTACTGCCCACCGCCTTACTCGGCTTGCGCGGCTCCGTTCTCGTACCGCCTCGATCAGACGGACACCAAGTTCGCCTGGGGCGCGGGCGTTCAGGCGCGCTGGCAGGATCTCGGCTTTCGCGCCGAATACGAGCGCATCGACTCGCAGTACGGCGATCCCTCGGCGTTCCTGGTGGGCATCACCTGGACGTTCTGAGCCGCCTGGGCGCTCCGAGCCGCTTGGGCGCTCCGAGCCGCAGCGGTCGTCGCGGCGGCGGCTCTCACTGAGGCGGGCTCGCGCGCAAGCCCGCTTCCCCAGGCGCTGCGCCAGTGCGGCTATACTTGCGGCATGACGGCAGTTCTTGGCAGGGCGCTCCGCGCCTGGCGCGCGGGCGCTCTGTGCGCCGCTGCGCTCGCATGCGCGTGCTCGGCGCACGTGATCACGCGCGCCGCGCAGGCGGATCGAACCACCGCGGCACTGCGTGCCAAGGTCGACATTATCGTCGTGATCTACGCCGAGAATCGCGCCTTCGACAGCCTGTACGGTAATTTTCCCGGCGCCCTCGGTCTCGGCGCCGTCGTCGATCGCGACGGCCACGCGCTTCCCGCCTACGCGCCCCAGCGCGACCGCGACGGCAGCGTGCTGCCGGTGCTGCCGCCGGTGTGGGGCGGAGTGACGGCCCCGGGCTACGTGCCCGTGGTCACGCAGTCGCAGAGCATGGGGTTGCCGAACGCCCCGTTCTCCATCGAGCACGCCTTCACGCCGCAGTCCGGGGTCACGCTCTCGACCGCGGTCGTCACGCGCGATCTCTGGCATCGGTTCTTCGAGCATCAGATGCAGATCGACGGCGGCAAGAACGATGGCTACGTCGCCTGGAGCGATTCCGGCGCCCTCACCCTGGGGCACTACGATTACAGCGGCTCGGCGCTCTATGCGCTTGCCCGTGAGTACGTGCTCGCCGACCACTTCTTCCAGGGCGCCTTCGGCGGATCGTTCCTCAACCATCAGTACTTGATCTGCGCCTGCGCGCCGCAGTACCCGCACGCGGACACCGCCGCCGCGCGGCCATCGATCGCCATCCTCGAGCGCGATGCGGCGGGTCGCTATCTGCCGCGGCTGAAGATCGCGGCGGGAGCGCCGGCATCGGCGCTCGACGGGCCGCCCCGGTTCGAGAAGAGCGGCAACATCACGCCGGCCGGCTACTTCGGCGACGACAAGTTCTACGCCGTGAACACCATGCAGCCGCCCTATCAGCCGAGCGGCAATCCGCCGGCCGCGCAGGACCCGGGCGGGCTGTATGCCAATCCCGCGAAGGCGACCACCTTGCCGCCGCAGACCGCGCCCAACATCGGCGACCGGCTGGACGCGCGCGGCATCCGCTGGGCCTGGTACGCGGGCGCCTGGGATGCCGCGGTTGCCGACGGCAGGCAACCCGCCGGCAAGGCGCGCCGCGTGATCTATGCGCCCGAGGCGCCGGCGGCCGGTCCGGACTTCCAGCCGCACCATCAGCCCTTCAATTACTACGCGAGCTTCGATCCCGCGACGCAGGCCGCGCGCCGCGCGCAGCACCTGAAGGATTACACCCAGCTGCTCGCCGACATTGCCGCCGGGCGATTGCCGCCGGTGGTGTTCTACAAGCCGCAGGGAAATCTCAACCAGCACCCCGGCTATGCCGACCTCACGGATGGCGATGCGCACATCGCGGAGCTGGTCGCGAAGCTGCGCGCCGGCCCACAGTGGCAGCACATGGTGATCGTCATCACCTACGATGAGTTCGGCGGCGCCTGGGATCAGGTCGCGCCGCCGCGCGGCGATCTGCTCGGGCCGGGCGCTCGCATTCCCGCGATCGTCATCTCCCCGCTCGCCCGGCGGGGCACGGTCGACCATACGCCCTATGACACGGGCTCGGTGCTGCGGTTGATCATCCGGCGCTTCGATCTCGAGACGCTGCCGGGGATCACGCGCCGCGATCGAGCGCTTGCCGAGCACGGCGAGCCGCCGCTCGGCGATCTCACCAACGCCCTCGCCCTCGCCCGCTGAGCGGCTCGCTTGGCCTTGGGCTCGGCTAGGACTCGCCCGCCACCACTGTCCGGCTCTAGTCCAGTTCTAGTCTAGTGCTGCGCCGGGGGCGGCGGCGGTGCCGGGCGCGCCGCGGGAGCGGCACGGGGCTTCGCGTTCAGCACATCGACCGTGAAGATGAGGAGCGAATTTGCCGGAATGCCCGGCCGCGGGCTCGGCCCGTAGGCAAGCTCGGGCGGAATGAACAGCTCCCAGCTCGCGCCGGGCTTCATCATGACCAGCGCTTCCTGCCACCCCTTGATGACGCCGTTCGCCGGAAAGGTCGCCGGCTGGCCGTGCGCGTAGGAGCTGTCGAACTCGGTGCCGTCGATCAGCTTGCCGCGGTAGTTGACGGTCACTTCGTCGGTCGGCTCGATGAGCGGCACCTTGGGATCGCCCGCCTTGAGGATCTTGTACTCGAGCCCGGAGGCGGTGGTCTTGACGCCCTTCTCCTTGCCGTTCTTGGCCAGGAATTCTTCCGCGGCGCTCTTGTTGCGGTTGGCGGAGGCGATCATCGCGGTGCGCGCGTATTGCTGCAGCTGCTGGCGCTCGTCCGGCGTGGATTTCTTGCCGGCCATGGCGTCCTTCACGCCGCGCTCGACGGCATCGGGCAGCACCTCGGTGCCGAGGCCGAGACCATGAAGCGACTCGCCCAGGGTGAGGCCGAACAGATAGCTGGCCTGATCGTTGCTGAGCGCCGGGGCAGGCGGCGGTGGAGCGCCGGGGCCCGCCCCCGCGGGAGGCCGGGGGGTATTTTGCGCACCGGCGAACGGAGCGATCGAGATCAGTAGGGCGCTCGCGCAGGCACGCGCAATCATCTGCCGGGTGGTTGGTTTCATGGCGCGAACGATACGCATTCGGTGTGGCAATTGCCAGCGCGATTTCACGGCTCGAGCCTAACGACCGAGGAGCCTCTCGCGCTCCAGGATGGCCATGGTGAGCCGCGATACGCACACCAGCAGGCCAGCCTCGCTCTCGATCTCGATGGCCCATACGTGGCTGCGCCGGCCGATGTGCACCGGCCGCGCGGTACCGGTCACCTGGCCGCTGCGCACCGGGCGCAGGTGGTTGGCGTTGATGTCCTGGCCGACGCATGCGAAGCGCTGCGGATCGATGCACAGGCTCGCCGCCGTGCTCCCGACCGTCTCGGCGAGCGACACCGAGGCGCCGCCGTGCAACAGGCCATAGGGCTGGTGCGTGCGCTCATCCACCGGCATCGCGGCGCGGATGAAATCCTCGCCGACCTCCGTGAAGACGATGCCCAGATGCCGCGTCATGGTGCGCGCGCCGGCCGCATTGATCGCCTCCAGCGAGGGCGTGCCGTGCCAGATGCTCATTCGTGCCAGAGGCTCATTCGTGCCAGAGGCTCATTTCAGCTTGTCGAGCGTCGCGGCGATCTGCCGGTAGGCGTCGCGGAAGGGGATGTTCTCCTTCGCCACCAGCGCGTTCGCGGCGCCGGCCGCATGCACGCCGGGATCGAGATGGATGCGCTCGGGCCTGAAGCGGACGCCGTCGAGCGCGCTCGGCAGGATGCCGAGCGTCTGCCCGCAGGAATCGATGGCCCGGAACAGCGGTGGCTTGATGAGCTGCAAGTCGCGATGATAGCCCGAGCTCAGCTTCTGCGTGACGGCGAGGACCTCGTTGAGCGCCGCCTGCGCCACGGCGCTGCGGCCGCGCATCAGCTCGAACACGTCCGGATTGCGCTTCTGCGGCATGATGGAGGAGCCCGTGGTGAACTGCTCGGGCAGGCTCACGAAGCCGAATTCCTGCGTGTGGAACAGCAGCAGGTCGGAGGCGAGGCGGCCGATGTCCTGCGTGAGCAGGGTGATCTCGAACAGCAGGTGCGCTTCGGCCTTGCCGCGCGACAGCTGCACCGCCGTGACCGGCTCGTGGGTCACGCGAAAATTCAGGCTCTGGCGGGTCGCCTCGCGGCTCACGTTCAGATGCGGCGTGCCATAGCCGGCCGCGGAGCCGAGCGGATTCTTTCCCGAGCGCCGCTCCGCCAGCCGCAGCCCCTCCGCGTCGTCGCGGATCTCGGCGGCGAAGCCGAGCGCCCAGAGCGCGACGCTGCTCGGCATGGCCTGCTGCATGTGGGTGTAGCCGGGCAGCGCCACCGAGCCCTGGCGCGCGGCCAGCGCATCGAGCGCCTCGGCCACGCCGATCGCGCCGGCGTGCAGCTCGCGGGTCGCATCGCGCAGATACAGCCGCAGGGCGGCGAGCACCTGGTCGTTGCGCGAGCGGCCCGCGTGCAGCCGGCCGCCGGCGGCGCCGATGCGCTCGGTGAGCAGGTTCTCGATCGCGGTCTGGCAGTCCTCCTGGGCGAGCGTGACGTGCCAGCGGCCCTCGGCGTGCTCCTCGCCGATGGCGCGCAGGGCGGTGCGAATCGCCTCGTGGTCGGTGTCCGACAGAAGGCCCTGCTGCGCGAGCATGTCGGCGTGCGCAATCGAGGCCTCGATGTCGTAGCGCACCAGCCGCTCGTCGAGAGCATGGTCCTGCGCGGCGGTGTACTCGAGCACGCGCGCATCGAGCGGAGCTCCCTTGTCCCACAGGCGCGTCATGCGAGCGCGGGGCTCTGCTGCTCGGCGGGGCTGAGCGCCGTCAGATCGGGCACCACCAGCGTCCCGGTCCCTTCATTGGTGAAGATCTCCGCCAGCAGGCTGTCCGGTGATTTGTAGGTGATGACGTGTACCCGGCGCACCCCGCTGCGGATCGCGCTCTCGATCGCGGTCGCCTTGGGCAGCATGCCGTCGGTGAGGCTGCCCGCATCGCGCAGCCGGTTGAGGCCCTTGATGTCGGTGTAGGAGATGAGCGTGCTGGTATCGGTGGACCGCTCGAGGATGCCCGGCGCGCCCGTGCACAGCACCAGCTTCTCGGCGGCGAGCGCGCCGCCGATCGCGGCCGCCACGGTGTCGGCGTTGATGTTGAGCAAGGTGCCGCTCGAGTCGCTCGACAGCGGGCTCACCACCGGCATGAAGCCGCCGTCGAGCAGCCTCTCGATGACCGCCACGTTGACCGAATCGATGTCGCCCACGAAGCCGTAGTCGATGGTCTCGTCGGACCCTCCCGACAGGGGCACCGGAGCGCGCTTGTGGGCGCGGATGAGGCCCGCATCGACGCCCGACAGTCCGACCGCCTCGAGGTCGAGCGCGCGGCAGATGGCGAGGATGCGCGTGTTGATGAGGCCGCTCAGCACCATGGCGGTGACCTCGATCGATTTCTGATCGGTGACGCGCCGCCCGTTCACCATGCGGGTCTCGATTCCGAGCGTCGCCTGCACATGGTCGAGCTGCGGGCCGCCGCCGTGCACCAGCACGGTCCTGATGCCGACCTGGTGCAGGATCGCGACCTGCTCGATGAGCGCGCGCGTCGAGGCTTCCTCGCCGAACACGGCGCCGCCCGCCTTGATGACGAACACCTTGTTCTTGTACATGCGGATGTAGGGCGCCGCGCTCTTCAGCGCACGCACGGCGATGGAGGGATCGGGCCGATTCATCATCATCGATGATTCTCCGCTGCTTGATGGGTCGGGGCCAGCATGCGGTACAGCACCGCCGTCTGCACCGTCAGACGATTCAAGGCCGCGCGCTTCACCGCGGCGCGCGGGCCGTCGAGCACCTCGTCGGCGACGGCGACGTTGCGCCGCACCGGCAGACAGTGCATGAAGGCGGCGCCGGGCGCCGCGGCGCAGAACCACTGCTCGCGCACGCACCAGTCCTTGAGCCCGGCTCGCAGCTGCGCATCCGCCTGAGCATCCCCGTAATGCGCGGTGCTGCCCCACTCCTTGGCATACAGCACGTGCGCGCCCTTGAGCGCCGCGGCGCGATCCGCCGTCTCGCTGAGCGACCCGCCGGAGGCGGCCGCGGCGGCGCGCGCCTTGTCCATGATCGCTTGCGGCAGCGCGAATCCTTCCGGCCGCGCCACCACCACCTCCATGCCGCGCATCGCCGCCATGTGCACGACGGCCGCCGGAACCGCGAGCGGCAGGGCGCGCGGATGAGGGGCCCAGCTGAGCACGAACTTCGCCCGCTCGGGCACGCCGAGCTCATCCAGCGTGCGCCAGTCGGCAAGCGCCTGACAGGGATGATTGACGGCGGACTCCAGATTGATCAGCGGCGCATCGCACAGCTCATCGATGGTGCGGAACAGCGACTCGTTCAGATCGTCCGCGAGATTCTTGCCGTCGGCGAAGGCGCGCAGCCCGAGCGCATCGGCGTACGAGGCGAGCACCGGAATGCCCTCGCGAATGTGCTCCGCGGCTGCGCCGTCCATGACCGCGTGCGGCCGCGTCTCGAGCTGCCAGGTTCCCTGGCCGGGCGTGATCACGAACGCGGCGCCGCCGAGGCGCGCCATCGCCGTCTGAAAGGACGCCAAGGTGCGCAGCGAGGGGTTCAGGAACACGAGGCCCAGCACCTTGCCCGCGAGCACCGGGCCGGGCGGGGAGTCCTTGAGCGATTGGGCGAGCGCCAAGAGATCGAGGATCTCGGCGCGCTCGAAGTCGGCGAGGTCCAGGAAGCGCTTCACGCCGGGATCTTCGCCAGCGCGTCGCGCAGCCGGTCGACGTGGCCTTCGTTCAGGATGTACGCGGGCAGGAGCCGCAGGATGTGCGGATCGGCGCTGCCGCCCGTGAGAATGTCCCTCTCGAGCAGCGCCGCCTGCACCTCCTTCGCCGGACGCGAGGTCGATAGGCCGAGCAGGAAACCCGCCCCGCGCACGCTCTGCACCGGCCCGATCGTGCAGTGGGCGCGGATGTAGTCCGACACCTGGCGCACGTTCGCGAGCAGCGACTCCGACTCGATGGCCTCGATCACCGCCTCGGCGGCCGCGCAGGCCATGGGCCCGCCCCCGAACGTCGTGCCCATGTCGTCGTACTTGACCTGTGCGGCGATGCGCCGCGACAGCATGAGCGCGGAGATCGGGAAGCCGTTGCCGAGCGCCTTCGCGCAGGTGAGCATGTCGGGCGTGACGCCGTGATGGTTCGCGCCGAACGGCGCCCCGGTGCGCCCCATGCCGCACTGGACCTCGTCGAAGATCAGGCAGGCGCCCACCTCGTCGCAGCGCTGGCGCAGCGCCTTGAGCATCGGCTTGCCGACGTCATGGGCGCCGCCGAGGCCCTGGATCGGCTCGACGATCACCGCCGCGGTGTGCCGATCGATGTGCTCCTCGAGCGCCGCCGGCCGATCGCGCGGCGCGAAGCTCACGTCGAACGGCCGGCGCGGAAAGCCGTACCACTTCTCGAGCGCTCCCCAGGTGACCGCGCCCGCGGCCGCGGTTCTGCCGTGCCAGCCGTGCTCGAGCGCGACGGCCTTGCCGCGCCCGGTGATCTTGAAGGCGAGCTTGAGCGCGTTCTCGTTCGCCTCGGCGCCGGAATTGATGAAGAACACCGTGTCGAGCGCAAGATTCGCAAACTTCACCAGGCGTGCCGCCGCGCGCTCGCGCACCGCCATCGGCAGCGCGTTGGTCTGAAAGCTCATCTGGCGCGCTTGCCGCTCGAGCGCGGCGACCCAGCGCGGGTGTCCGTAGCCCAAGCCGGCGACCGCGTGCCCGCCGTAGAAATCCAGGATCTTGCGTCCGCCGCGCGCGTACAGCCAGACGCCTTCGCCGTGCTGGATCTCGATGGGATATTGCGCAAAGACCTGCGCGAGGTGGCTGCGCTGGACGGCATGTGCGGCATCGGCCGCGCTGTGATGGGTCATGGTCTTCTGTTCCAGGTGCGAGTCAGGTCCAGCCCGGCGCGGGTGCGCCGAGCCCGAGCGCCTCCTCGAAGCCGAGCAAGCGGTTCATCCATTGCATGCCGCCGCCCGCGGCGCCCTTGTTGAGGTTGTCGAGCACGCACATGACGGCGATGGTTGCGCCGTCGGTCGCGGCGTGCAGGTGGGCGTAGTTGCTCGTGGCCACATCCTTGACGCGCGGCGGCGCTTCCACCACGCGCACGAACGGGCGGCCGCGGTAGAACTCGGCGAGCCCCGCCTGCGCCTCGGCGCTCGACAGGGGTCTCTTGAGCGCCGCCTGCACCGTCATGTGAATGCCGCGCGCGAACGGGCCGGAGTGCGGCACGAAGCTGATTTGCGCATCGACGCCGCTGGCGCGCCGCGCGCCGGCGGCGATCTCCGGCGCATGCCGATGCGCCAGCGCGCCGTAGGCATACAGGTCGCCATGGCGCAGCGGGTGGTGCGTACCCTCGACGGGCTTGCGGCCCGATCCGGTGCTGCCGGTGACGCCCGATAGATAGAGCTGCGGCTCGACCCAGCCGAGCGCGAGGAGCGGCACGCTCGCCAGCAGTGCGGCCGTCGCGAAGCAGCCTGGATGGGAGATGTGCGGCGTGGGCGCGCTCGCAAGGTGCTCGGGAAGGGCGCAGGTGAATTGCCCGATGCGCGCCGGCGCGCCGTGCGCGTGCTTGTACACGGCCTCGTAGGCGGCCGCGGTCGCATAGCGAAAGTCGGCCGAGATGTCGACGCAATGCGCGTGCGAGCCGCCGGCTTCGGCCGCGCCCAGCAGACGGTCGATGAGGGCGGCCGCGACCCCGTGCGGCGCGGCGCAGAACAGCGCCGAGCTGGGCGTGCGCCGCAGCAGCGACTCGATCTCGCTCGAGTCCGCGAACCGCAGCGCCGGGTAGACGCTGCGCAAGTGCGGGAACGCGGCGGCCACGGGCGTACCGGGCTGCCCGTCGGACAGAACCCCCGCCAGCTCGAGCCGCGGGTGCGCCGCGATCAGCCGCAGCAGCTCCCCGGCCACGTAACCGGTGCCTCCGAGCACCATCGCCGGCGTGCGCGCGGGCGCCTCAGGCGCTGCGCTCACGATCCGACCACCCTCGCGTCGCCGACGTTGCGCAGCGGCAGGCGCGCTATCAGGTGATCGCCGAGCTCGGCGGGGGAGCTGATGGCATTGAAGGCTTCGACGCCGAGCTGGCTGCGGATGATCTCCACCCCCACTTGGTTGTCGGTCGCCGGACCGGTCACCACGCTCGGCTCGATGCCGAAGCGCTCGCGCAGCAGCCGCACGCCGCCCCAGGCGGCGACCGGGTCGTTGGCGGAGAGCACCACGGTGGTGAGCGCCGCCTTGATGTCCGGCTGGCGCAGGATCGATTCGACCCCGTAGGTGCCGAGCAGCCCATCGCCGAGCTCGAACACGATCACATCGGGCGCCGCGGCCGCCATCTCCGTGAGCATGGTGCGCGTCAAGGCCGGACCGCAGCGCTCGGTGGTGGTCACGATGCCCAGGTCGGTGAAGATCATGGTGCGCCTGGCGCCGGAGTCCTCGAACGCGAGGATGTCCCGGCGCAGCGACACGCCGGTCGCCTTGAACGCATCGACGATCAGTCCGCGGTGGCGCATGCGCGCGATGATGGCGCACGCGGCGGCGGTCTTGCCCGCCTCCATGCAGGTGCCGGCGAGCGCGACCACGGGCACGCCGCGCGCATCCAGCGGGGCCGCGTAGTCGAGCCGCTTGTGCCCGGTGCGCGCCGTCACCCCGATGCGCTCGCCCAGGTAGGGGAAGGTGAGCACCGCGCCGAGCACCTTGCAGTCGAACGGGCGGCCCTTGTCCGGGGTCGCCGAGTCGCACACCCCCAGCACTCCGCCGATGTTCAGCATCTGGATCACATCGCCGGGCTTGAGCGATTCGGGGATGTGGCCCGAGTAGCCGAACAGCGCCTTGCGGTGCCCGAGGGCGCCGACCACGATGTCGCCGCGCGCGACCTTGGCCATGCGCCCGCTGGTGAGCTCGAGCGTGTTGTAGGTGGACTTGTTGTTCAGGATCTCGACCACCAGCACCACCCCCTCCTCACAGGGGATGTCCGGGGCGATGCGGATCTCGTGGGTGAGGGCGAGCGCCTGCGTCACCGAGGCGATCTTGTCCACCATCACGCTGCGCATGGCGCTCATCATCGGCGCGTCTGCCCGGCCGCGGCGCCACCGGGCGTGGCCGTGCCGGCCGCGGCGCTGCCCTGCGGCTCTCCCGCGGCGCTGCCCGGCCCCGCGGCGCGCTGATAGAAGATGCCGGTGAGCGCGAGCATCTTCGAGTAGCCGAGCGCATCCACCGGCGTCCATTCGCCCGCCGCCTCGCCGTAGACGCCCTTCGATGCCGCCATCAGGGAATGCGGCGAGCTCACACCCTCGATGAATGCACACCCCGGCCGCAGCAGCACGCTCACTTCGCCGCTGACGCGCGCCTGCGAGCAGACCAGCAGCGCCTCGATGTCGCGGCATACCGGATCCAGATGCTGCCCCTCGTGCACCAGATCCCCGTAGGGCTGCGCGACCGAGTCCTTGATCCGAGCCTGCTTGCCGGTGAGCACCAGCTTCTCCAGCTCGCGATGCGCCGTCAGCAGGACCTCCGCCGCGGGGGCCTCGAACGCCACACGGCCCTTGGTGCCGATGACGGTGTCGCCCAGATGAATGCCGCGTCCGATCCCGAAGGGGCCTGCGATGCGCTCCAGCTGCTCGATGACCTCCACCGGCGTCAGCGGCCGGCCATCGAGGCGCACGGGGATCCCCTTCTCGAACCCCACGGTGTGGCGCTGCTGCGCGCGCGGCTCGGTGAAGGCGTCCTTCGACAGCACCCAGGCGCTCTCCGGGATGCTGCCCGCCGACGTCAGTGTTTCCTTGCCGCCGATGGTGACGCCCCACAGCCCTCGGTTCACCGAGTAGGCGGCGCCGAAGGGGGGGATCGGCAGGCCGTGCTCCTCGAGGTACTTGAGCTGCTCGGGGCGCTTGAAGGCCCGATCACGCACCGGCGCAATGATGTCGAGGCCGGGGGCGAGCGTGCGCAGCGCCACCTCGAAACGGACCTGATCGTTCCCGGCGGCCGTGCAACCGTGCGCGACCATGGTGGTGCCGAGCGACAGGGCCATCTGCGCGATGGTCTGCGCCTGCAGCACCCGCTCCGCCCCGACGCACAGCGGGTACAGGCCGCCGCGGCGCACGTTCCCCATGATCAGGAACTTGAGCACCTGGTCGAAATAGGCGGCGCGGGCGTCGATGAGATGGTGCTCGATGGCGCCGAGCTGCGATGAGCGCGCGGCGAGGGCGGTGCGCGCCTCGGCATCCAGGCCGCCGGTATCGACGGTGACAGTGATCACCGGCTTGCCGTAGGTGTCCTTCAGCCACGGCACGCAGAAGGAGGTGTCGAGACCTCCGGAAAATGCCAGCAAAATGGGCTCGGCGGCCCGCTCAACGGTCGGCGTCATGATGGTTTAGAGTCCGAAGATGGTGCGCAGGCGCTCGCCGAGCTTCTGCTGCTCGCGCGCGCCGGCGGTTGCGATGAAGATCGTGTCGTCGCCCGAGATGGTGCCGATGACCTCGGACCAGCGGGCGGTATCGATCGCGACCGCGACGCTCTGGGCGGCGCCGATCGTGGTTCGAAGCACGGTGAGATTGGTGCCGGCGGTCTGCACCGCCCGCACGAATTGCTTCAGGGTCGAGAAATCTTCCTTGATGGGCGCTGCCGTCTCGGGCAGCACATAGCGATCGCCGAGCTTGGCGACCCCGAGCTCGCGCAGGTCGCGGCTGACGCTCGACTGCGTTGCCGCGTGGCCGTGCTTGCGCAGCATCGCGACCAGCTCCGACTGCCGGCCGACCGACTGCTCGCGGATGATCTTGGCGAGCGCGGTGCGCCGCGCCGGGGCCCCTGGACTGTCGCTTCTCAGCATCGGCGGGCAGCGCGAGGGCCGCACCGTGCGGGGCCGGGGCGGCGTGGGGACGAGCAGTGTGATACCAGGCTATGCATAAAATCGCGCGCATTGTGCATAAAAATTCACCGGCCGTCAACGCTCCGCGCGGCCCCTCCTTGCGCGCCGTCGACTCCTCGCCGAGCCGTCCTCGCGGGCCGTCAACCCCCAGCCGACCACGCGGCCGAGCCGACCAGGCGGCGGGCAAGATTTCTTGTAGGCTATGCCGCCATGCTCGACACCCTCGAAATAGAGACCGCGCCGAATCCCGATGCGGCAGTGATCTGGTTGCACGGTCTCGGGGCCGATGGCCATGATTTCGAGCCGGTGGTGCCGCAGATCGTGCGCCGCGGCGAGCGCGCCTGGCGCTTCGTGTTCCCGCACGCGCCGGAGCGGGCGGTGAGCATCAATGGCGGCATGCTGATGCCCGCGTGGTACGACATCGTCGGTTTCGATCGTCGCTCCACCGAGGACGTGGAGGGGTTTCGCGCCACGGACCAGGAAGTGCGCGGGCTCATCCAGCGCGAGATCGAGCGCGGTATCGGGCCCTCACGGCTGGTGCTCGCCGGATTCTCGCAGGGCGGCGCCGTGACGCTGTACTCGGGATTGCGCTACCCGCAGCGTCTCGCCGGCCTGATGGTGCTCTCGAGCTACCTGCCGCTGGCGGCCGCCCTGCAGAGCGAGCGCTCGAGCGCCAACGACGGGGTTGCGATCTTCATGGCGCACGGCATCGACGATCCGGTGCTGCCGATCGCCAAGGGCCGGGAGTCGCGCGAGCTGCTCGAGGCCTCGGGATTCGCCGTGGAGTGGCATCAATACCGCATGCCGCACGCCGTCTGCGAGCAGGAGCTCGCCGACATCCGGCATTTCTTGTTCCGCGTCCTGCCTTGAACTAAGCTCACCGACCCCATCTCGAATCGGAGCGAGAAATCGTGGCAAGCACTCAATCGTCGGCCAATCGAGCCAAGCCCAGCGCCCTCGCCAAACGCCTGAGCGCCGAGGCCGAGAAGGCCACCCAGCGCGCCGAGGACGCCAAGGAGCGGGTGCGGGCCGCGAAGGCGGAGCTGAAGAAGGCGCGCAAGGTGTCGAAGCTCACCAAGAAGGCGGCGAAGCAGGCCCGCAAGAAGGCCGAGGCCGCCCTTGCCGCCGGCGCCCCCGCGGCCGTCGCCGCGCCGCGCGGCGCCGCCTCCCGAGGCGCGGCCGTGCCTGCCAAGCTCAACGGTGCAGCGAAAGCCCCGGCGGCGAAGCTGCCGCGCAAGCGCGCGGCCTCGAGGGCTCGCCCGCACAAGGCATCCGCCGCAGCCGTCGCCCGGACGGTGATCGAGCGGCTGGCGAGCGAATCGCCGGAAGCTGCCGCTCCAGGCCCCCGCGAGCCAGCGCGCGAGCCGCCGCCGCAACAAGCCGCGGCCTGAACGGCGTCGACCGACTCTCTCGAGGCAGGCGCTCGCGCCCGCTCCTGGCGGGCCGCGCCTCGGCGGCCCCGCCTCTCCCGACGCTATGTCGAGGCGCTATGCCGATGGGAACAGGGGCGACATCAGCACGTACAGGAACAGCGCCGCGAGGCCTGCGATCACCTGACCGAGAAGCCAGATACCGAATGCCTTGCCGATGCGGATGGCGAGAATCTCGCTGAAGCCCATCACCTGCAGCAGCACGCTCCACAGCGTGAGCAGCACCGAGCTTGCGAGCTGCGCGGCGAGCAACAGCGCCACGAACCCCTCGATGTCCCGCGGCGCCTGGATGAAGGTGACCTCGCCCGCCAGCAATGCCGTGAGCACCCAGATTCCCACCGACGCCAGCAGGGGCACACCGCCGTAGGCGAGCACGTGCACGACCTGACGGCGCTGCGGCGGGCGGCCGGCCCGGCTCCCCAGGCGCACATAGATGAGCGCCATCACATACAGGCTGGCGATGCCGACCACCGAGCCGACCACGGTCGCCGACCAGAAGATCTCGACCAGACCGAATTTCGTGCCGAAGTCCTTGGCTCGACACGAGGCGAGCGCGAAGGAGATGCCCTGCGCGGCGCCGAGCACCTGATCGGTGAGGCCGATCGGTTGCGTGGACAGCTCGCGAAATACGCGCCGCGGCCTCAGCCACACATCCTGCAACGGGCGGATGGGTTTGTCCGGCGTCATCGGCGGTTCATCCGGCATCATCCGCGCAGCGTACGCAATCCTCATGATCGACTCCAGCGCGCTCGATGAGGCGAATCGCATGCCGGCGCATGATGACAGCAAGCTGTTTCGGGGCTACTCTCATGAGCAGCCGTATGACCGCGAGGAGATGACTGACCATGGCAAAGAAGAAAGGTAAGGGGAAGAAGCGTCCTGCAGCCAAGGCGAAGCGCGCAGCTGCCAAGAAGAGCGTCGTCAAGAAGAAAGCCCGTCCGGCGAAGAAGGCGAGCAAGGCGAAGGTAGTCAAGAAGGCGAAGAAGGCAGCACCGAAGAAGGCAGCGCCGCGCAAGAAGGCGCCCGCCAAGGTGGCTGCGCCGGTGGCGAAGAGTCCGATGGCGCGCCCCAAGCCGATGCCGCCCGTGGCGCCGGCGCCCGCTGCGGCACCGCCCATGACACCGAGCTCCGATCTGGGACATGAGCCGATGGCGCCATTGCCATCGTCCACGAACACGGATCCGTTCGCTTCTTAGACCGAGGATGGGTCGACAGTCAGGCGCGTATCAACCCGCGGAGGGGACGCGCCTCATTGCTGTCCGGGAACACGCGGCCGCCCAAGGTCCCGGCGTCGATGTGCAGATGCTCATCGAGCACGCCTTTGCAGATGCTGCGCAAGTCCAGGGTCGGCCGCAGGTCGCGGTTGTCGAGTAGCGAAGCCGGGGTGAGCCCGGGCCAGTCGGCGATGACCCGTCCTCCACGGACCGCTCCGCCCGCGAGCAAGGCGCAGCCGCCCGTGCCGTGATCGGTGCCGCGCGTACCGTTCATGGCGGCCGTGCGCCCGAACTCGGTAACCACCAGGACGGCGGTGCGCGGCCACAGCTCCCCGAGCTCATCGGCCAGCGTGTGCAGCGCCGTATCGAGCCCCTTGAGACGCCCCGCCAGCGTGCCCTGCGCGCCGCCTTGATTCGCGTGCGTGTCCCAGCCGCTGGCCTCGATCACGGCGATCTCGGGGCCGCCCTCGGTACGCATCACCGCGGCGGCCAGGTGCGCCGCGCCGCTCACGCGATCGAGCTTGGGTCCGCCGGCCGCCCGGCCATCGCCGGCCGCCCGGCTATCGCCCGCCGCCCGGCTATCGGCCTGCATCGCCATCCCCGGTGCCGCATCGCCCGGTGCCTGCTCGAGGTGGTCGGTCAAGTGCTGCGATTGCAGCGCCTCGCTCAGTCGCGCCGAGAGCCAGTCGTCCCTCGAATACAGATCCGCCAGACGCGCCAGCAGCTCCTCATCGGCGTCCGGCGTGACGAGCGGTGATTTCGACAGTACCGGCGCCTCGCCGCGCAGGATCAGGGGCACGTTCTGGCTGATGGCGACAGCCCTTTCGACGTCGGCCGCTGGGACGGCCGGCATGGCCGCCAGAGCGCGATTGAGCCAGCCGTCGGCCGCGCCGAGCGGATGCGTGAGACCGTTCTCCAGCACGTTCTGACCGTCGAAGTGCGAGCGGTCCCGATAGGGTGAGGCCACGGCATGAAACACGATCAGCTCTCCCGCGCCGTAGCGCTCGTGCAGGAACTCGAGCGAGGGATGCAGCCCGAAGGTGCCGTCGAGCGCGAGCGCGCCCTCGGCGCTGCCCGGGGCGCCGATCGCCAGGTCCCGATGCAGGCCCGCGTAGCTCGGGTCGCCATGCGGCGGCACCGCGGCGAGCCCGTCGAGGGCGCCGCGCAGGATCACCACCACCAGGCGCGAGGTTCCCCCGGTCTTGGCGAACAGCACGCCCGGCCATGCGGCACTCGCCGCCAGGGCGGCGCTGCTCACCAGGAAGCGGCGGCGGGTGAGTTTCGAGAAGCGCATGCTCATCTCCGTTGAAATTCCGGGCTCATCAGCAAAAGAGCGAAGGCTTGGCTGCCGGAGCTGGCGCGCGACAGCGCCGTCAGGGTATCCGGCCGTGCAAAGCCGCCGAGAGAGGCCGCCGCCACCTCGAGAGGACTCGAGCTTTGCTGGTAGCGCTCCGCGGCTCTCGAGGCGAACAGCACGCGGTGCATCAGTGCGTCCGATCCGTCCCAGCTCTTGGCCGTGTCCGCCCAGCCCGCCGGCGACCCGGACGTGTACTGGCGCTGACCGAGAAGATCGAACGCATGGATCACTTCCTCGGGCCTCTGCGGAGTCAGGTCGAGCGCTCGCAGGGTCGAGAATACGAAATCCTCCGGGGTCTTGAACTTGTGCTGCTGCGCGACCCACGCCTCCGGCGATTCGATGAGTGCCGCGTAGACCTGGGGCAGGTCGCCGTCGGAGTGAAGATAGGCGCGCCTCAGGCGGTCCACCGCCGCGGGGGGCGGGTCGTCGGCGATGAAGTGCCGAGCAAGCTTGGTCGCGATGAAGCGGGCGGTGGAGGGGTGGCGGGCGAGATCGGTGAGCGCGGCGACTCCCTGCGCCAGCCCCTCCTGCGCATAGCGCCTGCCCATGAGCAGCTTCGTGCCCGGCTCATGCAGCCCGGCACGAAAGTAGAACCGGCCGGTCTCCCCGCCCGCGAAGCGTCCGTGTCCGCCGCCGATCGACCATCCCGTGAGGATCTGCGCGAAGCTCGTGACATCGGCCTGCGCATAGCCGCCGCCGACGCCGAGGGTGTGCAACTCCATGATCTCGCGCCCCAGATTCTCGTTGATGCCGAGCTGCCGCGGGGCAGCGCGCTGCTCCGCGGCGAGCGCCGCGGCCGAGTCCGGTCCCACGGAATTCTGGTTGTCGAGAAAGGCAATCATGGCCGGGTGCTGCTCGACCGCGAGCAACAGATCGACGAAGCGGCCGTTGACGTGCGGCCGCACGGCTTCGTTCTCGAGCGTCCCGGCGAGGCCGAAGACCGCTCCCTTGTCCGCGGAGACGGCGAAGTGATTGCTCCAGAAATGCACCAGGCGCTCGCTGAACGGCCTCGAGGTCTGGGCGGCGCTTTGCGCCCGGGCGAGCACCTGGGCTCGATAATGCGGCCGATACGCCTCGCGCACCGCCATGCCGGCCGCTTTGAGCTCGGCATCCGTGGCGGCTTCGCGCTTCATTTCCCGCCGCTCCTGGCGGGCCGCGAGCACGGCGGCGAATATCTCATCGGAGCGCGCCAGTTGCGCGGCGGTGGCGAGCGGCTGAGCACCTTTGGTCTGGGCCTTCAGCCAGCCGCGTGGGTCGGCGGCCACTGCGGAGAGCTCTCCGGGGCGAGCGCCCAGACCGAAGCGCAAAGCGGCGATCTCGGGTTGCAGCATGGGCCTAGCTAACGGGGAGCGGACATCGCGGTTGACGCCGCCGCCGCCGAGCCCCTGTATTGCAAGGAATTAATGTGCGCTATGTCGCACTCGCGCGTTGTCGGCAAGGTCTGACCGAGACACGAGACGCCCAACCTACTTCGCCAGGTCGGACGCTCGGCGACCCTATCGCAACGGCAGTGCGTTTATGACAGCAGAGGTTATGACGGCAACGCTCGACACTGGCAGGGGGGATTGGTGCCAGGGACTGGACGGCGCGGCAGAGGATGCGGCTTGCGAGTTCGACGTCGAGGCGGCGGCGCGGATCTTGCAGCGCAGCGAGAACCCCGATGTCGCGATCTTGCGCGCGGTGAACGCCCGATTGCTGCGTGAGATCGCCCTGCTCAAGCAACGTGAAGCACATGCTTTGCGTCTGGCGGATCGGGACGGGCTGACCGGCCTGTATGGCCGCCGCCGGATGTCGGAGCTGCTGGCCGAGGCCGTCGCCGAGGCGGGTCGCGAGGGGCACCGGCTTGCCATCCTCTTCATCGACCTCGACGGCTTCAAGCGCATCAATGACCACTACGGGCATGCCATGGGCGATGAGCTGCTCACCACCGTCGCAGGCCGCATCGCGACGCGCGCGCGCACCGGTGCCGCCGCCCGCAGCGGCGATGTCGTGTGCCGCTACGGCGGCGATGAGTTCGTCGTGCTGCTGCCGCGCATTCCGGACCGCACGGCCGCTCTGGAAGTGGCCGCGACCATCGCCGAGCGCGTCGCGCTGCCCTGCCAGCTCGCGGGAGAGGAGCTGCGGGTGACGGCGGCGATCGGCGTGTCGCTGTATCCGGAAGATGGCTGCAGTCCCGCCCAGCTGCTCGAGTGCGCCGATCGGCGGATGTATCGAGGCAAGGCTTCGGCTGTCGTGCCGGAAGCCGCGGGACGCTCCGCGGCACCCGCCCGGCGGCGCGACGACAAGATTTGAGCGGGCTCACCTGAGCGCCCGACCGCGCCCTGCGGCCGCGCGCTTGGTGATACCCGCGGCGCGGCGCTATCCTTTCGCCCGATCATGCGTGCCTTTCGCTCGACCATGCGTGCCTCGTTCAGAATGCTCGCGCCTCTGCTGTCCCTCGGGCTGATGATGTCGGGCTGCGTGATCGTGCCCGATCAGCGGCACTATGTGGACGGCGTGGTGATGGTCGCGCCGCCCGCGCCGCAAGTGGAGACCCTGGGTTCCCCGCCGCAGCCCGGATACGTCTGGATCGGCGGGTACTGGAACTGGGTGGATGGGCGCTACGAATGGGCGCCGGGTCACTGGTCGGCACCGCGCCCGGGGCATCACTGGGTGGCTCACCAATGGGTACGCCAGGGCGATGGCTGGAAACTGCGCCCGGGCCACTGGGCGCGCGGCTGACCCAAAGACCATCGGCCCGACTCGAGCCGTTGCTCTGGCTCTAGCGCTGGCTCTGGCTCTCGTCTAGCTCTAGCTTCAGCGGGCCCGCTGCCCGGCGGCTCGTGCCTGCAGCTCCTTGAGCGGCCGCTCCGCCGCCGCATCGAACCAGTGCTCGATCAGCCGGAACGAGATCGACAGGCGTGGCGGCAGCAGCGGCCGGCCGTCGATGATGTCGGCGCGCGTGAACCAGCGCGCGTCCTCGAGCTCCTGGTCGCGCAAGTGGATGGTCTTGGAGAGCGCGTGCGCCGTGAACCCGAGCATCAGCGAGCTCGGAAACGGCCAGGGCTGCGAGGAGTGATACTCGATCGCGTCCACCAGGATCCCGGTCTCTTCGTGCACCTCTCGCGCCACGGCATCTTCCAGCGACTCGCCCGGTTCGACGAAGCCTGCGATGGTCGAGTAGCGACCCGGCGGCCACGCTGCTTGCCGTCCGAGCAGGGCCTGCTCCTCATCGGCGACCAGCACGATGATCGCCGGGTCGATGCGCGGGAACTGCTCGTGCCGGCACGCCGGATTGGTGCAGACGAGCACGTGGCCGCCCTTGGCGGGGAGCGTTCGAGCCCCGCATCGGCCGCAGTAGCGATGCGTGCGCCGCCAGGTGACCATGGCGCGGGCATAGCTCAGAAGTCCCGCCTGGTCCTCCGGCATCATCGCGGCGACGCTGCGCAGCTCCTCGAAGCGGGTACCCGCCGGAGAGGCTGGCGGCTCCGCCCCGTCGAACTCATAGGCGAACAAGCTCGCCTCGTCGAAGCGGCCGAGCAGAATCAGGTCATTGCCGTTGCGGTGCTCGGGGGGAATCTCATCCAGGCCGAGAAGCGCCGCATGCAGAGTGAGGCCGCCGTCATCCGGCGCCGGACGCACGAGGCTGCGCGAGTTCCACACCGGTACCACGCGGCTGCGCGCATCGCCCAGCGCGCTCTCGAGCCACGCCGGGTCGGCGCGCAGATGCCCGGCCCGCTCGAGGTACGGACCCGCGAATACGTTCCTCTCGCGCATTGCGCGAATTCTAGCAGGGCGACTCGCAGATCGCGCACGACGCGCGGTGCTTCGCCCGCAGGCCGCGCAGCCGCAAGCCCCCGCACGCGCGGCACGGCTCGATGCCGGGCGCAAGCGGCGGTTTCACGCGAATTGGCGTGATCTTTGGCATTTCTTCGGCTGATCTTCGGCCAGCCTTCACGCACTCTGCGACCCCGCGCTTCATCGTGTCACCACTTCGCACGCATCCCGTTTCGGGGGTCGCGCGAGACGACCAACACCCAAGACACGACAAAGGAGACGACCATGAAGCCGACGACGATTTCCACCCCCAAGCACAGCCGCAGTTTCTTTCTCACCGGCCTGACCGCGGCCTGCCTGGCCGTGGCCGCGACAGGGGCCCGCGCCCAAGACCAAGCTGCGCCCGGTTCCGAGCCCATGAAGATGGTGGTGCACTACGGTGACCTGAACCTCGCGCCGTGGCCGCGGTCAACCAGCCGGCGCTGACGGCCCTTTATGGGCAGAAGACCGGCCAACCGGCCAGTACCTTGCAGCTCGCAAAGCAGTAGCCATCAGGCCCTCGTCATGGAGATGGCCCGGAGTCCGAGGGGTGCGACCGCCCCCCGGACCCGGGCCCCATCAGCAGCCCCCCGCCATGGGCGCCGCGGAGCGAGGCGGCACCTCGCCCCGCAGGCGCATCTGACCGAGAAGGGTGAGCTGGGTCGTGAGCCACGCATGCGTATCGGCGCAGATCGCCCGGAACCTTTGAGTGTCACGAAGCGCCGCAAAGCTCGGATTTCTCTCGAGCCACGCCCACCAGCCGACCCGGTTCCCCGAGGCGATCGCCTGCTCGAGCTGGCTCAGCGCCCTCTCGTTGCGTCCCAGCAATGCCGTGGTTGCGGCCAGCATATACGGGTTGGTGCTCGGAAACCCCACATCGGCGCCCTGATCGATGAAATTCAGAATGCGCCTGGCGAGCTCGTCGCCGAGCGCGCGGTCGCCTGCGAAGTGCTCGAGGGTCGCCAGCTGCGCCACCATCGGAAAATTGGCCGAGACCACCGCGAGCGTGCCGCCGTCCTTTATCCGCCGACGGCGTCCGCGCAGAGTTCAAGGCTCCTTGGCAGGGAATTGAGGCTGAGGCTGCACTCCAATTCAATCCGTACAGCAAGAGTAATTGCCTGAATCCGGCTGTCCCGGTCGAATTGGTAGTTGAGATCACCCGGCACTGGCACGGCGTTGCTCATACAGCTTCAGACAGAGTCTTGCGCCATCGCCCTTCGCGAAAGGCGGAGAGTAATTTCTTGGCGCGGCCCGAATCCAGGCCGAGGAAACAACTCGAGCCATGGAAAAAATCGTTTGTACCCGAGATCAGCGCAAGCTCCTTGCGGGAGACCTGTGAAAATCCCATGGTCCAGTTTGCAAAGGATCTGCTCGGAATCGCTTCGGCTACGATTTTGGTCACTCGCTCGTGACGCTTGTCCATTTCGATCCGAGCGTAGAGCGCCTCCACCGCGTCAGGAACTCCTTCCAGCACCTGAAAAAAGCTCGCATCAGTGTAAAGCAGCATCCCCGTGATCCCGGCTGCATCATTGTGCTTGCGTGCCGCTTCCAGCAATGTCGTCAGCTCGGCCGTTTCGAAAAGGCGCGGTGCTCCGCTGGCGTAGATACAATGCATTAGGTTGGGCACGTGGGCTCCGGAGTATTGAATATGACAAGGGCGATACCTCACCGGGTGCCAACTTTGTCGGCGTACCGCGCCAGCACTTAAGGTCGATCCGCGCCGGCGGAGCCTGCTGCGATACGTCCGCGATTTTTTGCGGCGACTTTTGCGACGCCCAATTGATCCCGTTGATGCAGGGACTTCACAATTCCGTCATATAACCGTCATCGACGCCCTCTAGTAGCTTGTGAGTTAAGAACAAGCCCATCTGGCGGAGATAGGGGTTAGACATGTCCTCGCGGTCTTTTGCTCACATTATCGGGGCCGTTGCACTGCTCGCGGCTTTTTGGTCTTCAGAGGCCTCGGGAACAAACCTCGGACCCCCAACAATCAGTGGCGATTGCGGTATGCCTGCTGCCGGCGGTTCCGTCGCCTGCAACGGAATCACGGAGAGCGCCTATTACGCCGGTGGCGAGGGTTATTTCTCGTTCTCATGGAATGACACATCATACGGGCTGCAAACGGATACTCCCCGGATCCTGTCGCAATTCGAGGTGCTTGGACCAGCCAATTCCAATGCGACATTGGTGCTGACGGCGACTGGCACGACGTCCATTACCGAATCGTCCTCCGGCGGCGGCAGCATAAACGTGGGAGTTGCAGTGTCAAATGGCGTGTACCTTGCTGCCGCGGATGCATGCACCTCTGCGGGGTATGAATGTATGGGTACATACACCACCCCCACCGGGCCATCCTTCGCCGCCAGCGATACGTTTACGGTGTCGACGAACACCGTGTACAACTTGTATCTTTCGATGTACGCCTATCAGGTTAATCAAGGACAGCTGGGCGCAACGATCGACCCCAACGTCACGTTTTCTCCGTCTTTTGAGTCGAACGGGTATACGCTCATCTATAGCGCCGACGCCACGCCGCCCCCACCCGTCCCGCTCCCCGCCACAGCTTGGCTGATGCTGAGCGGGCTGGGTGGAATTGGCATGTTGGTACGCAAGCGACGCGCCGCAGGCGCAGCGGAGGTTCCCACAGCGCCATGGACTCAGGAATCGATCACGGTAAAGCCTTCACGTCGCGCTGCAGCGGTCAAGCGGCCGTCCAAGCAGACCATCTCGAGCGTCGCGGGGTCGTGATTCGCCGCAATCAGGGCGGCTGAGAGCTGCAAGCTGTCCGCCGCCCGCAACGCATGCACACGAAGCAGGCGCTCTGCCGTTCGACGGATCACGTCGCCGGGAATGACTTCATGCCACGCAGCTGCCAGCCGCTTCGCAGCCTTGATGGCAGCCTCTGCATTCTTGGCGGAAATCGCGCCCTCACGTTCGCGACGAGCGACAGCCGAAGCGAGCTCGACCGGTGTTGACCACCAAGCCACGATCTGAGAATCCTCCTCATACAGCTCGAGCAGCCTCTCACGAGCTGGCTCATCGACAATAAGCGGAAGGATTGCGGACGTATCCCAGTATCGCATTCGGACGTCAGCGGTCTTGAGCGCGCTCTTCCAACAATGCATCCAGGATGCGTGCGGAGCGCGGCAGAGGGCGGGGCAACAGCGTACGTAGCTGGCGCGCCGACAGTGCGCGTGTTGCCGGCCGCGTGATCCCCTGTGCGACAAGAAGCGCAAGTCGATCGGCTCCGCGGCCGCTCGCCTCGATGCGCTCAATTCGAGCGATGGGCACGTCGCGATCGTATATCAAGACGGACTGCCCGGACCTTACCTTGCGCAGATACGCACTTAAGTTGTTCTTGAGATTAGATATAGTAGCCTTTTCCACATAGCTATTATAGCCTCAATAGATGCCATTGCAAGCCTGCACGCTCGCCTACCGCGCGATGCTGCGTGGAGGATCAGATGATCATCGAAGATCCTGTCGCTCTTGCGAGGCCTCGGGGTCTGCCCCTCGATGGCGTAATGCACGACATAGCGGCCGGCGAGGCAGCGGCGTCCGGAGCTGCCCGGCCAACCCCGGGAGACTTCTTAAGTCCCTGTCGTACGGGGATTACTGGCAGGGGCTATCCGATCCCGTTCATCGTTACTGCCCCGTCCTGAACTTCTGCCATATCCGAGTAATGGCGCGCGATTGTTCGCTGGAGCTTTCCGTTTGCACGAACAACCGCTGTTGCTGATCTTGCGTCGGATATATGGCCGTGTTGGAGACGATGGACGCATCGAGCAGAGCCGTCGCCGCTAAGTTGGCGTTCGCGTTCCCAATGACGTTGGAAATGTTTGCCGCCACCTGCGGGTCCATCAGGTAATTGATCAACCGGTAGGCATTGGAGGGGTGCGGGGCATCCCGGGGAATGGCCAGCAGATCGAATCCTTCTAGCGATCCTTCCTCTGGGATCACGTAGTCAAGCTCGATGCCGTTCTTCGCCTCGTTTGCGCGCTTGCTGGCCTGGACGAAGTCGCCGCTGTAGCCGAGTGAGAGACATATATCACCGTTTGCAAGCGCTTGTATCTCACCGGAGCTGTCGATGCTACGGATATAGGGACGTATCTTGACTAATGTCTTCTCGACCTCAGCAAGATCCTGGTCGCTCGGTGCACGCTGATCTCTGCCCAAATACTTGAGTACGATCTGCACTACCCCGACGGGGTCGTCGATAAAGTTTATTCCGCAGGAGGCCAGTTTCGCTGCAAACACAGGATCGAATACCAAGCGCCAGCTTTTCAGAGGGGTATTGGGCAAGCGTTCCGTGATCAATTTCTTGTTGAAGCTGATGCCGTAAGTGGACCACATATAAACGACGCCATAGACGTTTCCAGGGTCACTCAGCGACACCTTCGACATGATGGCCGGATCGATGTTGATAAGATTGGGGAGTTTGGTCTTGTCGAACGGCAAATATGCACCGCTGCGGATCTCCCGCGCAAAACTACCGGTCGTCGGAAGAACGACATCAAAGCCGCTGTGGCCCGTCAGCACCCGCGCTTCCATGGTTTCGTAGCTGTCGAAATAAGAGACGTGGACTTTGATGCCTGTCAGCTTTTCGAATGATGTAAGCGTGTCCGGCGCCAAATAATCGGACCAAATATAAAGATTGACGACGTTGTCTTCGAGGGTCTTCTCGGCCGATTGGACTGGTTGTGTCCCCGACCCGCCGCAACCGAACATGAAGGATGCCGCAACGCCAAGCATCGCAATCAAACCGTGTTTACCCAGGAGCATTAGTCGATCCTTGAGTATGAATGCCACAGCAGTACCAATACGGCCCTGCGGACGATTCGGACTTGAAAGCCACCATACCTGTACCCGACAAATGCGGGCAATACCTTCTCCACATCCGCTAAGTCCTTCGGATTTGGTGCGTTCGGATCTCTCCCGAGACATATGAGCATAATCCGCAACATAGCGGCCGGCGCGTCGAGGATGAGGATTCCACAGCTTCGCGGCGAGCTATTCCCGCCGCTGGCGGTGATTCCGACGATCCGGGACCTTGGCGCGGCCGTATCCGCTCAGCGCGGCCGGAATGGATTCAACACCGTAGCGCCGAGTCCGGCCACGTCGCCGTCGTTGCGGGTCACCAGTGTCAGCCGATTGACGACGGCGGTGGCTGCCAGGAGGCAGTCGACGACCGGCGTTGGTCTAACTGCGCTCATCTGTCCCCATCGATGAGCCACGGCATTGTCGATCCCAAGCACGCGACCGTCGAATGCGACTTCAACCTGGCCGAGCCATTGTTCGAGCGCTGCAGCCTTGCCGGGGTCGTGTACGCGCGCGAGTTCGACTCCCTTGCGGATCTCTCCGAGAACGAGCGTGCTCAGAAACAGATCCGCATCGGCGATCGAGGCGTACCAATCCGTGACGTGCGGATCGCACCTCTCGCCTTTGCGAACCTCGGAGATGACGTTGGTATCGAGAAGATAGCTCACAGATCGACATCGCGTCCGAGATCGCGCTCACGATCGAGATCGATGCCCTCGAGCGGTGCAGACGCAAGCAGCTCTTTCAAGCTCAACTTGGCGGGCGCAGAGAATCGCTGCCGCAAAAGCGCCCGGGCATCGGTCCGACGGCTCGGATCGGTCAGAGCGGCTGCCACACGGCGCACCAAAGGCGCGTCTTCCTTGCGGACGCTGATCTCGACCCGCACGAATCCTGCGCGCGCCCTGCGTGCTCGATGACTGGCGACGGATGATCGCTTACCCACGCAGGCCTCCTCTATTTCCGGAAATGCTACCGGAAATCACCCCCAGTCGCAAGATTTACGCGGTCGGGCCGATGCTCGGTCATCCGCGCTTCCGGGCCGAGTATGCCCGCTGCATCGCAGTTGGCGCAGGCGGAGTGCCGCTTGGCAAGCAGATCCCTCAAGCGCACGCCACCGCACGCTGCGCAGCGCCCGATGCCGATCTCGTCGCGGCGCGCGAGCGCGAGCAGCAGGAACCACGCATGCTCGAACGAAACGATAGCCGGTGAATGCAGTTCCTGGTATGTCTCGTATGTGCCGCAGAAGAGCGCCCCCGAGTCGAGCGAGCCGACACGATAGTGTGACTCCACGCCCTGCGCATTCCCGCGCAGCAGACCGTACAGCACGTACAGGCTCGCGAGCTGGGCCGACTGGAAGCAGAGCTCCGGGCTGCGGAAGAAGAACGCCGCCTGGCGCGGCGACTTGCCGCGATGGCGAGTCACCGTCACCGCGCCATCCGTCAAAGCGTAGCTTCTATACAGCTCGGTGTTCTGTTCATATTGTGGAAGGGCTAAAAATGGTCTCCGGAGCTGCCCGGTCAATCCCGTGCCACCTTTTCTTGTCCACCCGAAATCTGCCAGCTGGAGTGGTGGCCCTTCGCAATCGACGATAGTTGACTGGCGCCACGGCGCATTGTCATCAACTCGCTCCATCCGGGTGCTGTCGGCGGCACGGGTCTGAATCGAGGCCTAGGATTTCGCCGCAAGGACTTGTTTCTCGGCGGTTGACAAATCCTGAGCAAAGTCTCCGCAATCCCCTTGTCAGTCAGCCCTAGGACACCTGGAGCATTCCGACGGAATTCTTTGGCGCCGGGAGTAGGAAGATATTGATTGTTCAGCTCTCCTGCCGACTGACCGCTATCGGGCGCCCAAGCATCGCTTTGAGGCCCCGCAACGCGGTGGGTAGGTAGGCCGCCCCGGCCGGCACGACGAGTTCTATTTCCGTGCCGGCGGCTACACGACTAAGTATCACAATCTTCGCATCCAGCTGCCGGGCCCGTTCGCGCATTCCCGTGATGCCGAAATGCTCGTGGTCCGATTCCGAGGCCAGCGCTTGTGCACCCATGCCGCGGCCGTCGTCTCTGATACTCAGCCGGAACCGCTCGCGCGCATATTCGAGTTCAACTTCTACGGTGCTGGCGTCGGCGTGCTGACGCACGTTGGTTAGTGCCTCGCGCGCGATGTAGTACACTTCTTCAGCACAAGTCGCGCGCAGAGGCTTCGGGTTGCCCGTCCGGATCACGGAGAACTGCGTTCGTGTGTCCGAGAAGAGCTCAACCGCCGCACGGCGAATCATCCCCTCCACGTCGAACTCGTTACTCACCTTCCGCAGTGAAGTCACCCGGTCGCGCGCCTCGTCCAGCAGATCCTCGGCCCGGTCGAGCGAGGCCTCCATTTGCGCACGCAGGGGACTGTCCGTTTCAATCTCCTCGGCTAGACTCTGGAACGTATAGATCAGGCCCTGCGTGCTCTGCAGCAGCGTATCGTGAAGCTCCCGTGCGATGGCTTCGCGTTCTTCCAAGCGCACGCGCAGGCGCTTCTCTATTTGGCGCATCCGAAGGCGCACTAGTTGCCAAGCCAGCAGTAGTGCGACCAAGGCAAGCAGGGCGTAGAACCAACGGGTCTGGTAGAAGGCCGGCGGGATCACGATGCTGGCCTCTGTGCCAGTGGGATTCCATACCCCGTCCTCGTTGGAGGCGGTCACATGAAAGCGGTGCTGTCCAGGAGGCACGTTGGTGTAGAACGCCTGCCGCCGCGTTCCGGCGTTCTGCCATCCGGGATCAACGCCCTCCAAAAAGTACTTGAACCGCACCCTGCTCGGCATCGAGAGGCTCAGCGCCGAA
>DATJSL010000031.1:0-59082 GCA_035504115.1 Steroidobacteraceae bacterium
GCGCGCGCCAGGGTCGCGAGAGCCGCTTCGCGTTCAATCCGGAACCGATCGATGCCGTGCGCGGCTACCTCGATCTCGTCTCCAGGCAGTGGGACGCGGCGCTCGACCGGCTGCGCCGGTTCGTCGAGCGCTAGAACGGCGGGCATGCCGCTGCGGAGAGCATGCCGCTGCGGCGCGCTCGCGCCGGATTGGCTAGACTGAGGCATGGGTTTTGCCGAGCCAGTGACTCTGCGGGGGCGATACGTGTCGCTCGTGCCGCTCGCGCGCGAGCATCTGGCCGATCTCATCGAAGCCGCCCGCGACGGCGAGCTCTGGAAGCTGTGGTACACCTCCGTGCCGACTCCCGATTCGATGGCGGCGGAGATCGAGCGGCGCCTATCCCTGCAGCGACAAGGCACGATGGCGCCGTTCGCCGTCATCGATGCATCGACGTCCCGCGCCGTGGGCATGACCACCTATCTGCATCTCGATGAGCCCAACCGGCGGCTCGAGATCGGCTCGACCTGGTACCGGCGGCGCGTGCAGCGTACCGCCGTCAACACCGAGGCGAAGTTGCTGCTCCTCACCCGGGCCTTCGAGACGCTCGCTTGCATCGCGGTCGAGTTTCGCACGCACTTCTTCAATCGGCAGAGCCGCGAAGGCATCGAGCGGCTCGGCGCGAGGCTGGACGGGGTCTTGCGCCAGCACATGATCGGTCCCGATGGATCGCTGCGCGACAGCTGCGTCTACAGCATACTCGACCGCGAGTGGCCTGCCGTGAAGGCGCACCTTCGCTTCGAGTTGAGCAGACCCCGGGGATCCGCGCCCGCGCCCTGACACGCGGGCGCCTTGCCTTGGCCTCGCCCGAGAGTCCGCTCAATCGCGCTTCTGCACGACGCCGCCCTTCATGACGAAGGAAACGTGCTCGAGCTGCAGCCGCGCCGATGTCCCGAAGATCACGGCGAGCTCACGCGAGCGGTGACGGCCGTCAGGATGCCGCTCAGGATCTGCCGCGGGGTCGGTGGGCAGCCGGGCACCGCAACGTCCACCGGAATGACATTGGACACACGGCCGCGGCTCGCATAGCTCTCACCGAAGATCCCGCCCGTGCAGCCGCAATCGCCGACGGCGACGACCAGCTTGGGATCCGGCGTGGCGTCGTAGGTTCGCCGCAGCGCCATTTCCATGTTACTGGCGACGGGCCCGGTGACCAGCAGCAGGTCGGCGTGGCGCGGACTGGCGACGAAGCGGATCCCCAGCCCCTCGATGTTGTAAAGCGGATTGTCGAGGGCGTGGATCTCGAGCTCGCAGCCGTTGCAGGATCCGGCGTCGATGGCGCGAATGCACAGGGCGCGGCCCAGGACCTCGAGGATGCGCGACTGCAGCGCCTCGCCAGCCCGCAGCGCCTCGCCAGCCCGCAGCGCCTCGCCAGCCTGCAGCGCCTCGCCAGCCAGCAGCGCCTCGCCAGCCCGCAGCGCCTCGTCCGGCGCCGGTGCCGGCTCGGTGATGAGGCCGGTGCGACAGATCAGGCCCAGGGTCTTGAACATGGTTGCCTCCTGCGAACTAGAGATCGTGCCCGCTATAGGACAGGTTGAAGGATTTATTGATCAGCGGAAAATCCGGCACGATGTTGTCGATGATGGCGTGCTCGAGCACCGGCCAGTTGTGCCACGAAGGATCCTGCGGATGACATCGATGGATCCTTCCGTCCGGCCCGGCCTCGAGCGCGAGAAACGCCGGGCCGCGCCATCCCTCGATCAGCCCGATGCCGAAAGCCTCGGGCTCGGGAACGCCGACCGCGACGCGGTGCAACCCGGCCGGACACTCGAGCAGTATCCGTTGCAGGAGCCGCACGGATTCGGCCGCCTCATCGAAGCGTACGGCAACCCGCGCGGCCACATCGCCCTCGGTGCGCACGATCTTGCGCGGCGCCAGCTCGCGATACGGATCGCATGGCTCGGAGCGCGCCGGCAGATCGCAGCGCAGGTCGAATGCCTGGCCGCTCGCGCGTCCCGCGAGACCCGTGAGACCCAACCGGGCGGCGAGCGCGGGCGTGACGACGCCGGTGCCGACGAAGCGGTCGCGCAATCCGGCATGCTCGTCATAGATGCTGCGCAAAAGGGCGGCTTCGGCCGTGATCGATCCGAGGGCTGCGGCCAGTGCGCCCTCGGCGCCATATGGCAGGTCGAGCCGCGTTCCCCCCGGCACCACGAAATCCATCAGGTAGCGTTGCCCGAATGCCCGTTCGGTGGCGCGCAGCAGCTCCTCCTTGAGACGCGAGAACTGCGCCCGCCCCAGGGCGAAGCCGGCGTCGTTGCCGAGCGCGCCGAGATCGCCCAGGTGATTGGCGAGGCGCTCCAGCTCCAGTGCCAGCGCCCGCAGCCAGAGCGCCCGCGGGGGTACGTCCGCCGCCGACATCGCTTCCAGCGCCTGGCAATACGCCCACGAGAATGCCACGGCCGAGTCACCGCAGATGCGCGCCGCGAGACGGTGGCCCTCGAGGAGCGGCAGCTCGGCGAAGCGCCGCTCGATCCCCTTGTGCACGTACCCGAGGCGCTCCTCGAGCCTCAGCACCTTCTCACCGACGACGGAAAATCGGAAATGACCCGGCTCGATGATGCCCGCATGAACGGGACCCACCGCAATCTCGTGCACACCCTCGCCCTGCACCGTCACGAAGGCATAGGCGTCGCCGGCGGGCGCGCTACTCATCGGCGCGCCGCTCTGCGCGAGAGGGTGAAAGCTCTCGGGCCAGGCGCCGTGCCGCAGCCAGGGCCGCCTGTCCGGATCGGCGGCGTACAACCCCGACAGGTCCGCGACCGCGCGCTGCATGCGGCTCGCGCCATGGAACCATTGAGAGATCCCGGGGTAGTCGCTCTCGCCGGCGGGCAGGCTCAAGCCCACCACGAGCAGATCCGGCCCGGTGATGTAGGCCGCCTGGACCCTGTCCTCGCCGCGCGCGCCGCGACCCGCCCACAAGGCAAGCAGCCGCCCGCCGTCGGCCGCCGCTTCCTCGGCGGCTCGATACCACTCCTCGGGCCGCGGCATGATCTGGCGCCGGTACTGCAAGCTCACGCTACTGCCCGCCGATCAGTCGCGCCGCGGCGCGGTACCACTCGGCGAGATAGGGCGGAATGTAGAAGCCCAGCGCGAGCACCAGACCGAGATGCGCAAAGACCGGCAAGAGCGCCGGCGGATGCGGCAAGCGCCGCGCCGTGGTGTCGCCGAACACCATCGGCTGGACGCGGCCGAAGATGGCGGCAAACGCGATGCCGAGCGCGAGCAGCAGAATGGGCGCCGCCCAGGGTTGCTGTTTCATGGCCGTCGTCAAGATCAGAAACTCGCTGGCGAATACCCCGAACGGCGGCGTGCCGAGAATGGCGAGTGTGCCCACCATCAATCCCCATCCCACCGTCGGGCTCACCGTGATCAGACCGCGAATGTTGTCCATGAGCTGTGTGCCGGTCTTTTGCGCGGCATGGCCGACGGCGAAGAAGATGGAGGATTTGGTCAATGAATGCACGGTCATGTGCAGCAGCGCGGCGAAGTTGGCAACCGGGCCGCCCATGCCGAAGGCGAATGCGACGATGCCCATGTGCTCGATGGAGGAGTAGGCGAACAGGCGCTTGATATCGCGCTGCCGCCACAGGAACAGGGCGGCGAGCACCACGGAGAGCAATCCGAAGCCCATCAGCACCCGGCCCGGCAAGCTCGATTGCAGCGACCCTTCGACCAGCACCTTGCAGCGCACGACCGCGTACATGGCGACGTTGAGCAGCAGTCCGGAGAGCACCGCCGAGATCGGCGTCGGTCCTTCGGCATGCGCATCCGGCAGCCAGTTGTGGAGCGGCGCGAGGCCCACCTTGGTGCCGTACCCGACCAGCAAGAAGGCGAACGCCAGGCCGAGCACGGCAGGCTCGAGTTGCGACTTGACGCCGTTCAGATGCGTCCACAGGAGCGCGCTCACCCCCTCGGAGCCGAGCAGCTTTTCCGCCGCAAAATACAGCAAAATGGTGCCGAACAGGGCCTGGGATATGCCCACCCCGCAGAGAATGAAGTACTTCCAGCCCGCCTCGAGACTCGCCGCCGTCCGATACAGCGTCACCAGCAGCACGGTGGACAGCGTCGCGGTTTCCAGCGCCACCCACATCAGGCCCATGTTGTTGGTCGTCAGGGCGATCAGCATCGTCGCCATGAACAGCTGATACATGCTGTGATACAGGCGCTGCTGGCCGGACGACACGCGGCCGTGCTCGGCCTCGATGCGCATGTAGGGACGCGAGAACAGCGAGGTCGTGAAGCCGACGAACGCGGTCAGCGCCACCAGGAACACGTTGAAGGCATCGATGAAGAACTGCTCGTGCGCGAGCGCCAGGTTGCCGTGCACGATGACCCTGGAGGTGAGCGCGCAGGCCGCGAGGAAGGTGACCAGCGAGAACCCGACATTCGCCTCCGGCGCGAAGCGCCGACCCCCGAGAGCGCCCAGCGCCAGAGCGCCGAGCAGCGGGGTCCCGAGCAGGGCCGCGAGCTCCATCCTATGACTCCTCTCCCACTTATTGGTCCTCTCTCAGCGATTCGAAGTGCTTCAGGTCCAGGCTGTCGAATTGCTCGCGAATCTGGAAGAAGAACACCCCCAGAACCAGCATCGCCACCAGCACATCGAGGGCGATGCCGAGCTCGACGATCATCGGCATGCCGTAGGTGGCGCTCATGGCGCCGAAGAACAGCCCATTCTCCATGGACAGGAATCCGACCACCTGCGACATGGCCTTGCGGCGGGTGATCATGGTGAGGAAGGCGATCAGGATCACGGCCACGGCGATGCCGATCGAATTGCGGGTTGCCGTGCTCGCCAGCGCCGTGATGGGCTGCGCGAGTCCGAAGGCGAATATGACGACCAGCACGCCCACCAGCATCGTGCCTGTGATGTTGAGCAAGGGCTCGGTGTCCCAGTAGACGCCGAGCCGCCGGATGAGCCGATGCAGCAGCCAGGGCAGGAAGACGACCTTGAGGGCGAACGTGAGCGCGGCGGACACGAACAGGTGGTTGCTGCCGGTGCGCCATGCGAGCAGCAGCGTCGCGATGCAAAGCAGCGCTCCTTGCAGCGCGAGCAGGTCGACCAGGGCGACGATGCGCCGCTGCGAGAGCATGGCGAAGGAGAGCAGCAGCAGCAGCGCCGCCAGGCCGTTCAGCAGCTGCAGGTCCCAGGATGAGCCGGCCATCGTCATGCTCCCAGCAGCAACCGCACGAGCAGGCCGAGCACCGCAAACAGAAACGCCGTCGCCAGGAACTCGGGCGCGCGGAACACCCGCAGCTTCGCCGACAAGGTCTCGATGAGCGCGAGGCCCGCGCCCGCCGCGGCGAGCTTCGCGCCCAGCAGCGCGATCGACAGGGCGAGGCCCGACGGCGTGCGGCCGGTCGCGATCCCCCAGGGGATGAACACTGCGAACCCGATGCAGGCGTAATTGAACAGCTTGAGGGCCGCGGCCCATTCCATCAGCGCCAGGTGACGCGCCGAATATTCGAGCAGCAGCGCCTCGTGGATCATGGTCAGCTCCAGGTGCGTGGCGGGATTGTCGACTGGAATGCGGGCATTCTCGGCGAGCAGCACCATCGTGAAGGCGACCGCGGTGAACGCGAGGCTCGGGTCGAGCGCCAGGGATTGCGCGGCCAGCCGCTCGGCGATGGCCGGCAGCGCGGTGGTGGCGCAGGTGAGCGAAACCACGAAGATCACCACCAGGAGCGCCGGCTCCGCGAGAAAGCCGATCATCATCTCGCGCCGCGCGCCGAGCGTGCCGAACGCGGTGCCGACGTCCATCGCCGCGAGCGACAGGAATACCCGCGCGGTCGCCAGCAGGCCGACCAGGGCGATCGCATCCGCGGCGCGCGTGAACGGCAGCCGCGTGGCGATCGAGGGGATGACGGCCGCGGCGGTGAGCATCGTGCCGAACACCACGTAGGGCGCGAGGCGGAACAGACGCGATGCGTCGTTCGCGATCACCGCATCCTTGTGGAACAGCTTGCGGATGCCCCGGTAGGGCAGCCACAGGCTGGGCGCCGACCTGTTCTGCAGCCAGGCGCGGCACTGATTCACCCAACCCAGAAATACCGGCGCCGCGGCCAGCGCCAGCGCGATTCCGAGCAGCTGCACGATCCAGTCGAAGGCATTCATAGCATGATCGCGAGCAGGACGACGAGCGTGACGAAGCTGTAGAGCAGGTAGGCCGCTATGCGCCCCTGCTGCACCCAGGCCACCTTGTCGGCGAGCCGGCGCACCAGCGAGCCCACCGGCCGATACAGGGCGGGCCAGAACCGATCTGCGATCTGCAGGCGATACTTCGGTTCGGGGTCGAAGGGGCTCGGCAGTTCCCGCACCATCAGGAAAAGCGGCTGGAACAGATGACGGATCGGCTGTCCGAAGCCCTCGGCGGTGTCCTGCATCCGGCTGTTCAGGCCGCCCAGGCCGCAGTCCCATGCATCGCTTCGGCGCGCGCGCCCGTGATAGAAGCTGCGCACGGCGAGGACGGCCAGCAGGACCGCGACCGCGATCACCGCGAAGAAGATGAGCGGCGCGTACGAGGACCGGCGCTCGGGAATCGGCACGAGCAGCCACCACGGCGCATCGCTCGCCGGCAGCTCGCCCACCCGAAGGCTCCTGGTCACCGTGCCGAACACCCCGATGGCGGTGGCCGGGAAGAAGCCGAGCAGCACGCAGCCGAGCGCGAGCCACGCGAGCCCGAGCCGTTCCGCGAAGCCGGCATCACGCGCCCCCTGCAGCGAGCGCTCGCGCGGCTGCCCGAGAAAGATGACGCCGAAGAATTTCACCATGACGTAGCCCGCGAGCGCCGCGGCCAGCGCCACGAGCGCCGCGCCCAGGGGCAGCAGCATGTTGACGAATGCATGCGGCACCAGATGTGCGAACAGAAACGCCTGCAGGAGCAGCCACTCCGACACGAACCCGTTGAGCGGCGGCAGGCCTGCGATGGCGAGCACTCCGACCAGGGTGAGCCAGGCCACCCAGGGCATCCGGTGAATGAGGCCGCCGAGGTGACCGAGATTGCGCTCCCCCGTGGCGTGCAGCACCGCCCCGGTGCCCACGAACAGCAGGCTCTTCATGAACGCGTGGTTCATGGCGTGATAGAGCACGGCGATGAGCGTGAGCGCGGCCGCCACGCGCATGCCGACTCCCGCGAACACGATGGCGAGGCCGAGCCCGGTGAAGAGAATCCCCACGTTCTCGATGGAGGAGTAGGCCAGCAGACGCTTCATGTCGGTCTGCGCCGCCGCGAACACCACGCCGTAGAGCGCGCTGAACAGCCCGAGGGCGAGGGGCAGCAGGCCCCACCACCAGGCCGGCGCGCCCAGCAGATCGAAACTCACGCGAATCATCCCGTACAGCGCGGTCTTCAGCATGACGCCGCTCATCAGCGCCGACACCGGAGAGGGAGCCGCCGGATGCGCCTCCGGCAACCATACGTGCAGCGGCACGAGCCCCGCCTTGGCGCCGAAGCCGGCCAGCGCGAGACCGAAGGCCGCCGCGGCCCATGGGGGCGCGAGGTGCGCAGCGCGCATCGCATCGAAGGTGAACTGCCAGCTGCCGCCCTGCAAAATGCCGAAACCCAGCAGCAGGGCGAGCGCGCCCACGTGGGCCATGAGCAGATAGAGAAAGCCCGCCCGGCGGATCTCCGCGATGCGATGCTGGGTGGTGACCAGAAAATAGGACGACACGGCCATGGTTTCCCACGCCAGCATGAAGGCGTACGCGTCGTCGGCGAGCAGCACGAAGCCCATGCTGGCGAGAAACAGGTGGTATTGCAGACAGAGAACCCCGGGGGCGGTGCCTTCGCCGCGCCGGAAATAGCCGGCCGCGAAGATCGAGATGCCCGCGGAGGCGGCGCCGAGCAGGATCAGGAATAGCGCCGACAGCGCGTCCAGGCGCAGGTGGACGGGCAAGTCCGGCAGCCCGACCGGCAGCACCAGCCGCTCCGCCGGATGAGCCAGGCTCAGCGCCGCCGCAGCCGCCAGCGCGACGCCGCAGAGCGCGCCGAGCGGAAAGAGCGTGCGTCCCGCGAAATTGATGCTCAGCGGCCGCGCCAATCCGGCGAGGCCGACTGCGCACCACGCGATCAGCAGGTACAGCGCCAGCGTCAGGGGCGGGACCAGAGTCACGAGCGAGCGGACCCCCCCTGAGTCGGGAACGAGTCCGCGAAGGCATCGAGCTCACGAGCATTTACGCGCATGGGCACTCCATTATAATCTTATGCTTATATCATGCACATCGACATATCACACAATGTGGGTTTCATGTGACTACCGAAGATCGCACCGCCCGGCTCACCCTCCTGATCGACCCGCGCAAGAAGGCGCTGTTCGAGCGGCTGTGCATGGAGGAGGATGCGACGCCCTCGCAGGTCGTGCGCCGCTTGATCCGGCGCTATATCGAGGAGCGCACGGGCAAGCCCTGGGAGCCTCGCGATCCCCCGAGCGCGGCGCGGCGCCGCGCGGCGGTGCGCCGGGACTAGAGGGCTTCGAGCGCCTGGCTCAAACGGCTGACGGCGCGCACCGTCATGCCCTCGACGCCGCGCCTGGGGGCGTTCGCTTCCGGCACGAGCGCCGATTTGAAGCCGTGCTTCGCCGCCTCGCGCAGGCGCTCCTCGCCGAAGGGCACCGGACGGATCTCGCCGGCGAGGCCCAGCTCGCCGAACACGATCAGCGACTGCGGCAGCGGCTTGTCCTCGAGGCTCGATCGCGCCGCCAGCACGATCGCGAGGTCGCCCGCCGTCTCCTGCAGGCGCACCCCTCCGACCACGTTCGCGAACACATCCTGCCCTTGGAGCGACAAGCCCCCGTGGCGATGGGCGACCGCAAGCAGCATGGTGAGGCGATTGCCGTCGATGCCGACCGCGACGCGGCGCGGGTTCGATCCGACGCTGCCATCGGCCAGCACCTGCACCTCGATGAGCAGGGATCGGGTGCCCTCGCGCATCACGGTGATGACGCTGCCCGGCACCGGCTCGGCATGGCGCGACAGGAAGATCGCCGAGGGATTCGCGACCTCGCGCAGTCCCTGCTCGACCATGGCGAACACGCCGATCTCGTTGGCCGCCCCGAAGCGATTCTTGACCGAGCGCAGCACGCGATAGCGGCTGCCGGTGTCGCTCTCGAAATAGAGCACGGTGTCGACCATGTGCTCGAGGACGCGCGGACCGGCAATCTGCCCTTCCTTGGTGACATGGCCCACCAGCAGCACGGCGGTGCCCGTGCTCTTGGCGAAACGCACGAGCTCGGCGGTGCATTCGCGCAGCTGCGAGACGGCGCCGGGGGCGGCCTCGATGCGCTGCGAATACATGGTCTGAATCGAATCGACGATGAGGGCGCGCGCCTCGAGGCTCCTCGCAGCCTCGACGATCGCCTCGACTTGGGTCTGCGCCACGAGCCGCGTTGCGGCCGCGGTCAGCCCCAGGCGCCGGGCGCGCAATCCGACCTGCTTCAAAGACTCCTCGCCGGTCGCATAGAGCGCCCCGCCGGCGCCGTCGAGCGCAGCGGCGGCCTGCAGCATCAGGGTCGACTTGCCGATCCCCGGGTCCCCGCCGATCAAGGTGACCGAGCCCGCGACCAGGCCGCCGCCGAGCACCCGGTCGAGCTCTGCCGAGCCGGTCGCCAGGCGCGGCTGCTCGAGGCTCGCCTCCTCGGCGAGGGACGTGGGCGGCCGCGGCCGGGCGGCTCCCCCGCTGGGACGCGCCGACCCTGCGGGGCCCTGCACCTCCGCCACCAGGGTGTTCCATTCCCCGCAGGCGGTGCACTGGCCCTGCCATTTGGGCGATGCCGCTGCGCAGGCCTGGCAAACGAACACCTCTCTCGATCTCGCCATGGCTCTCCCGGGAACGATTTTGTGAGCTTAGCATTGCAGGGGTAGCGCCCCGATCACCTATACTGCGCGGCTTCTGTCGGGCGGATTATGTCTAGAGCATGCGCAAATTTGGGATGATCGCGGCTATCACGGGATTCGGCTTGCTGGGCCTCGCCGAGCTGCTGCGGACTCACCTCAATGGGCCCTGGGCGTGGCTTCCCGGGGCGGTGCTGCTGAGCGGCGGGGGGGCGCTGTTCATCATGTCGCGATGGGCCGGTCCCGCCCCGGCGGTCCCCGCGGCGAAGGCGGATCCACGGCCCGGTCCCGACACGGCGCGCTTGCTGGACAATTTCGAGCAGCGCTTTGCCGAGCTCAAGACCCGCAAGGGTGCCACGGTGCTGGGTGACCTCTATGCGCTCGGCACCCAGCTCGAGCAGCGCGGCCGCAACGTGCAGGCGACCGCGGTATACCGGCATCTGGCGCGCATCGACAACACCTATCGCGACGTCGGTGTGCGTCTGCGTCGCCTGATGGATGCCCAGCGCGCCCCCTCGAAATCCCCGCCCGCACCCCCGGTGCCGGCCAAGTCAGCGGCGGCCGCCTCGGCTCGGGGCACGGCCGCCGCAACCGCCGAGGCGCGTGCCGGAACCGAGGTCGGCGAGGTCAAGCGGCTCGGCCGCTACCAGCTCGAGCGCGAGATCGGCCGCGGCGCCATGGGCACCGTGTACCTCGGCCGCGATACGGCGATCAATCGGCTGGTCGCGATCAAGGCGATCCCGCTCGCCACGGAGTTCAGCGAGTCGGAATTGGCCGAGGCGAGATCGCGGTTCTTTCGCGAGGCGGAAACTGCGGGGCGCCTCAATCATCCGAACATCGTGACTATCTATGATGTCGGCGAAGAGCGGGGACTTGCCTACATTGCGATGGAATACTTGAAGGGACGGCACTTGAGCGACTATGCGACGACCGACACGCTGCTCGAGCCGCGCAAGGTGCTCGAGCTGATCGGGCGCACCGCCCAAGCGCTCGGCTTTGCGCACAAGCAGCAGGTCGTGCACCGGGACATCAAGCCCGCCAACATCATGTTCGACCCGAGCGCGGACGTGCTCAAGATCACCGACTTCGGCATCGCCCGCTTGACCGGCACGGGCACCACGCGCACGGGAATCGTGCTCGGCACCCCGTCCTTCATGTCGCCCGAGCAGCTCGAGGGGCGAACTGTGACTGGTCACTCGGATTTGTTCTCTTTGGGTGTTAGCCTGTTTCAGTTGTTGACCGGCCACCTCCCGTTCACGGCTGACTCGATGACCGGGCTGATGCAGCAGATTGCAGAGGCGCCGCATCCGCCGTTGCGCGCCTTCCGGCCGGATCTGCCCGCCTGCGTCGAGAGCATCATCGACCGCGCGCTGGCCAAGAACCCCGACGCGCGATTCGAATCCGGTGCGCAGATGGCGGCCGCCCTCGAGGACTGCCGGTCGCGATTGCCGACCGGATTGCCATGACCGGGTGCCGTGAGCAGATGATGGAAATGACATTGCGCACATGAGCTTGCGTAGCAAAATTCAAAGCGTGGCGCTCACCGACACCGGCAAGGTGCGCGAGCACAACGAGGACATGATCGGCACCGAGGCCGACATCGGCCTGTTCGTGCTGGCCGACGGCATGGGGGGCTACAACGCCGGGGAAGTGGCGAGCGGGATCGCGGTCAAGACCATCATCAATCTGGTGCGTGACGCGGTGAACCGCGAGGACCTGGCGGTGCGCGATCCGGAGACCGGATTGACGCGGCCCAGCATCATTCTGCGTGACGCCATTCACAGAGCCAACAAAATCATCTACCACACTTCCAAGACTCAGCCTCAATGTGAGGGGATGGGCACAACGGTGGTGGCTTGCCTGTTTCATGATAACAAGATGTCCATTGCGCACGTCGGGGATTCGCGGCTCTATCGGCTGCGGGACAACCGCTTCGAGCAAATGACCTTGGATCACTCGCTCCTGCAGGAGCTGGTCGACCGGGGCTTCTACTCCCAGCAGGAGGCCCAGCGGGCGACGAACAAGAACTATGTCACCCGGGCGCTCGGCGTCGAGCAGAACGTCGAGGTGGAGATTCATGAGGAGCCGGTACAGAGAAGCGATTATTACGTGCTCTGCTCCGACGGGCTTTCCGACATGATCGAGGACGAGGATATTCACTTAACAATCAGCACCTTTAGTGCTAATCTTGATACGGTTGCTAAACAGTTGATTCAGCTCTCGAACGACAACGGCGGGCGGGACAACATATCGGTCATCATGGCGCACGTCACTGAGCCGTTCCCCGCGCAACGGCGTATATTTGACAAAATATTGGGATGGTTCGGTTAGGAGAGAGTTCAGTGGCACGCCTGATGCTCAGCTTGGATGGTCAGATCCTCGCGGAATACAACATGAACAAGGAGCGCTACACGATCGGGCGCCTCCCGGACAACGATATTCGTATCGACAATCCGGCGGTGAGCGGCCATCACTCGCTCATCATCAATATCCTCAACGACTCCTTCCTGGAGGACCTGAACAGCACCAACGGCACCTACGTCAATGGCAAGCTGATCAAGAAGCACGCTATGCAGCATGGCGATGTGATCACGGTCGGCCACCACCAGCTGCGCTTCGTCGACAGTCAGGACGGCGATGCCCAGCAGGATGAGTTCGAGAAGACCATGGTGATCACGCCGAGCTCACAGGGTGAGGATCGCATCCGGCGCGTGGGCGTTGCGGTGGATCAGGCGGCCAAGGCCGTCGCCGCCAAGCGGCCTCCGGTCCCCGCAGGGGTCCCCGACAGCGCCGTGGCGCTGCCCAAGGCAAAACTGCAAGTGCTGAGCGGTGCCTTCGCGGGCCGTGAGCTCGAATTGACCAAGGCACTGACCACCCTGGGCAGGCCCGGCGTGCAGGTCGCGGCGATCACCCGCCGCTCGGAGGGTTACTTCATCGTGCACGTCGACAGCGGCAAGGAAAACGACTACCCGCAGGTGAACGGCGTCCCCATCGGCCCCCAGGCGCGCCGCCTCAACGACAACGACGTGGTACAGCTCGCGGGCGTGAAGATGGGGTTCTTCGAAAGCTGAGGAGCCCGGCGAGCAGCCCCAGTGCGAGCCAGTCCATCGAGCCGCCGCCGCCCTTCGGGGCGACCGGCGTCGCATTCGCCTCACTGGACTGCGCCGAGGCGCCGCCCGCATCGACCGCCGCCACGGTGAAATAATACTTCGTGCCGTTGCTCAGCCCGCTGAGGGTCGCCGTCGTCCCGCTGACGCCCGTCTTGACCGCCGTGGTGCCCTCCCCGCCCGATGTGCTCCCCTGAAAAACCTCATAGCTGCTCGCGCCGGTGGCAGCGCTCCAGGTGAGCGAGACGCTGCCGTTGCCGGCCGTGGCGGATAATCCGGTCGGCGCAGCGGGCACCACCGTCCCGTTTGCCTGCGCCGAGGGCGCCGAGGCGCCGCCCGCATCGAGCGCCACCACCGTGAAGAAATACTGCTGCCCTGAGCTGAGGCCCGTGATCGTGCTGCTGGTGCCGCTGACTCCGCTCACTGCCGGTGTCGTGCCCTCGGCGCCCGAGCTCGTTCCCTCGAAGAGGTTGTAGCTGCTCGCCCCGCCGCTGGCCGTCCAGGCGAGCGTCAGGGAGCCGGCGCTCGAGGCGCTCACCGTCACCCCGGTGGGCGCGGCGGGCACGATGGTCGCCCCGACCGGCGCGGAACGCGCCGAGACGCCGCTCGAGGACACCGCTGCGATCGCGAACACGTAGCTCTGTCCGAATTGCAGGCCGGTGACGGTGGCGGATGTGCCGCTGACGTTCTGCTGTATGGGGCTCGACGACACGGTCCCGCTGCCCTGGTAGATATCGTAGCCCAGGGTGGCGTTGCCATCGGCGGTCCACGTCAGCGTCGCGCTGTTGCCGGAGACGCTCACGGCGAGCCCGCTGGGCGCCGATGCGGCCTGGAAATTGCTGACGAGCGCCGCGACGTTGATGCTGCCGAGCCCGCTGGCGAGATCGAATCCGCTCGCGGCGGCATAGGATTGCACGCCGGCGATCTGCATCACGCCGGTCGCATCGCCGCCGTCACTCGCGCAAGTGCTCGCGGGCGCGCTGCCCGACGCGCTCGCCGAATAATGGGCGACGCTGCACGGCTGGGCGCTCGAGCCGCTGGTCACATCATAGAAGACGCAGGCCGAGCTGATGGCGCCTTGGCTGGCATCACACGCCGACACGCCTGCGGCGCCGTATTCCTGGGCCGCCAGCGAATAGAGCACGGGATTCACGACGCCTTGCCGTCCATCCGTCAGCGACGAGCTGATCTGCGTCTGATCCACCAGCGCGATGATGGCTGCCATGGCGGGTGCGGCGGCCGAGGTGCCATCGAGCACCTCGATCGTCCCGGGCGAGGTCGAGGAGAACGTCGGCGCCTGATTCGGGTCGCAAGGAGTGGTATCGTACGAGCACATGAGCCAGCGGGTGGCGATCAGCGACACGTCGGGCAGGGCGCGTGCGCCGAAATTGCCGATGCCATACACCCCTGCCTGCCAGCTCGGCTGCGGGTAACCGCCCGCGCACGCGCCGTTGCTCATGGTCGTACAGCTGCTGAGGCCGCCGCCGCCGCCGGCGATTTCGATGAACGGATTGGCCACATTGCCCGAGGTGCTCTGCAGCTCGGCGGTGTTGCAGAAGGTGATTGGATCCGTCCCGAGATAATAGGTCGCGAACACCGGATTCGCGCACGAGTCGTTCCAGACGATCTCGGGAATGTGCGACGCCGCGCTCGCCAGCGTGCCGGCCTGATTGGTCGTATTCCAGTATTGCGATTCGCTGTTCGGATCGAAATCGGTGCCGCCGACCGCGAGGTCGTAGGGCGTCGAGGCGAGCGCATTGACCGCGAAACCGTTGGAGTTCACGTCGCCTTGCGTGAACAGATCCGCCTCCGCCGTGCAGCCCGCGACCCCGGCGTCATCCGAGGAGACGGTGATGGTGATTCCCTGGCTCGCCGCCTGCTCGTACAGCGAGTTGATGAAGCTGTTGTTCGATGACTCATCGCTCTCGCAGGTGCTGAACGAGATGTTCAAAATGGCGCCGAGGTTCTCATCGATGATGTACTGGGCGGCGTTTCCCGCATCCTTGTCCCTCACCAGCAGCAGCGTCGCCCCGGGCGCGAGCGCACCCACGATCTCCGTGTCGAGGTACGCCTCATCCTCGTCCCCGTTGTCGGTCTCGCCTGGATCATGGCCGCCGTCCGCGACGGGCACTGCAATGGAGCTGAATTGCTGAGCCGCGACCCCGAAGCTCGTGCCCGAGACGCCGAAGCCGCTCCAGAATGCCGTGAGCACGCTCGATTCGATATCGCTCTGCGCCGCGATCGCCACGGTGACGCCCGCGCCGGTGATTCCTTGCTGGTACACGGGTTGCACGTCGTACATGATCGCGAAGTCGGTCGGCCCCACGTAGCCCGGCCACTGATCCGGTCCGGAATAATAGGTGTCCGGCGCGGCCGCTCCGCGCTTTGCGCCGGCGACGGTGGGCAGCACCGCGCGCCCTGCCGCATGGGCCGCGCGCACGCCGGGCCGCGGATGAAAGTCGTTCAATCCCCGGATTGCCGCGATGAGCGGTTTGAAGATCGCGGGCACCAGCGGATTGGAGACGTTCGCGTAATGACGCCCACCCGGCAGGTCGAACAGATGCACCTGCGTTTGCAGGGCACTCTCCACCGCCGCCTTGCTGCCGAAAAAAGGCAGGTGGCCTCGGGCGGGAGGCGCCGTGCCGACCTGAAGTCCGTTGGACTTGAGCCAGTTCGATACCGCCGCGATGGTGGCCTCGCTCGCCCCGAAGCGGCGGCCGAATTCGTCGGGGGTCAGCCATTGGTGGTAATGGGGCGACCCGGGGTCTCGCTGCTCGGACAGGAGCTGCTGCAGCGCCTGCTCCTGCGCAGGCGTCCTCGCAAACACCAGATCGAGCCCGCTCAAGCGCAACGAGTTCGGGGCTTCGCCCAGATCGAAGCGCGGCTGCGCGAATCGATGGACGTGGCCCGGTAGAGACACGAGCGCGCCGTAGGATCCGGAGCCGGCGCCGAGCATTGCGGCCGCAGCGGCGGCCAACAGCAGCCGCGACGATGCCGCGCGCGCAGACACGGCGCGGCGCAGAGCGCGGTGGATTTTACCGTACATGCTCGATCTCCCTCCCTGACGACGCGACCTGCCGTGAACCTCGACGCGAGGTCGGCCTCGCTTCGCCTTATTCGGCCGCCCGCCTGAAAGCCCGATCGGGCTCGATGCCCGTTCCGTTTATATAGGGAGAAGATCGCTGCTTCGGCGACGCAGTTATCGAAATGCCGGTGGTGTCAGTTTGTGGCGACACTGGGGTCGAATCGGGGCGCCGAGCAGGCATCAAGGTGAGAGTCCGTGGCGGTTGAATTGCTCCGCTATCTTTGGCGAGAGGGCCTCGGCCTGCGCGATATCCACTTGAGCCTCGCCGGTCATTTTCATTCGCTGCTCATCGATCCCCCGCCCGTACCACGCCCAGGGATCCTTCGGATCGATCTTGATGGCCGCGTTGTAGTCGGCGATCGACTCGCCGTACTTGCCCATGCGCAGCCGCACCAGAGCGCGGCTGTTGGCGGCACGGGCGTAGAAGCCGGTGCCTTTGTCGGCGCGCTTGAGCGCGGCGTCGCAATCCTTGAGGGCAAGCGCCAGGTCGGTGCCGCCGAGCGCCCGCGCCCAGCAGCGTGAATTTTGCGCATAAGGCAGCCGGGCATCCTCGGGGTGGGCGGCTATCCAGAGATCGTATTGGGCGATGGCGGGACCGAGCAGATCGGCGCGCTCATACGCGAGCCCGATCTGATAGCGCAGATCCGCTTGCTTGGATGCTGCGCCGTCGGCGGCCTCGAGATCCGCGGTCGCGCGCGCGTTGTCGCCGCGCTGGAGCGAGAGCTCGGCGTGGGACAACAATGCCGCGACGTAGGCGGGCTCGAGCTTCAGCGCCCGGTCGAGGTCCTGCATCGCGTCAGCCTCATCCTGCATTTGCCAGTGAATCATGCCGCGCTGATACAAATACTCCGCGTTGTCCGGGGCCAGCTCACAAGCTCTGGACAGGGCGATGAGCGCATGGGCGTAGTCGCGCCGCGACGCCATGGCGGCGCCCCGGCGGCTGAAGTCGGCGGCATCGCCGCCCTCATCGCCATGCGCTTGGGTTGCCGGCGCGCCCGGGCTCGGCGGGGTGCCCGGGCTCGGCGGGGTGCCCGGGCTCGGCGGCGCGCCGGCGGCGGCTGGCGGCGGTGCATCCGGTGCGGGCTGTGCGGCGGACGCGCTGCTCGGCCCCGGGGCCGCGTACCTGACGCCCTCGAGGTTGAACACGGGGCCGCCGCTGTAGGTGAAGAAGATCGTGTGCCGGCTGTTGGCCACGTAGATGCGGTGAGAGAGGAAGAAATCCGGGCCGATGAGCATGTCCGCATCCGGCAGGTCGATATCCGCAATGCGCAAGCGCGTGTGCCGGATCTCTTCCTCACCGAGCTTGAAGCTGGAGAAAGGCGCGATGTAGCTCGGAATGCGCGTCTTGCCGAACCCCCATATGACCCCCGCCGGCACGACGCCGGGAGAGTCCGGCTTGATGCCGACGCGTGCGGCCGCCCGCAGCGATAGCGTGGAGACGCCTGCGCCGGAATCGAACATGACTCGGATCTCGGTCCCGTTGATCGACGCGTGGCCGATCGCAAAGGGCTCCTGCGGCGTGGTCGGCTGGATCTTGAGGGTCGAGTAGGGCATCGTCGTACCGACCACCCAGTAAGCGAGCATCGCATCGCTGCGGCAGTCGAGGGCTTTCATCAATCGAATGGCGCCGTGCCCAAAATCATATTCGACGTCGGCGATGTGCAGCACGTTCTGCCCGAGCACGCCGATGCTGCCATCGCCCGCCCCGGTACCTCCGACGAGGAACTCCACGTTGTGCAGGGGAACGCCCGCGAGCGTCAGCTCCTTGACCGTCGCGATGGACACGCTGGCGGATCCGCCGCCGATGCCGGTGAGGAAGAAGCCGAATGGGCCGGGAGAGCTCGACAGGTGCAGCTCCGCGGCGCTGGCGGGGCTGATGACGCTGTAGAACGCGCCGCTGTCCACGAGAAACCGGACGTCCGTCCCATTCACCTTCGCCATCATCAAGGGCCGAAGGTCCGACACGGTGACCGGAAACTCGGCGATCCTGCCCAAGTGGCAAGCGCTGGCCGCCGCGAACGCCGGCGCCATCAGCGCGCCGAGCACGGCGAGCCCGGCGCTGCGGCAAGTGAGCGCGACCATGATGGAGGATCCTCTGCGGCTCAGGGCAGGATGCCGTACTTACCAAAGGTATCGCCGATTTCGGCTGAAATGGCCTTCGCCTGCGCGATGTCGGTTTCGCCTTCCGAAGTCCTTCTCGCCCGCATCTTGTCGATACCCCGGCCGTACAGGGACCAGGCGTCGCGCGGCGCGATCTTGAGCGACGCATCGTAGTCCGCAATCGATCGGTCGTAGTTCCCGAGCCGCAACCAGACGAGGCCCCGGCTGTTCGACGCGGCGGCGTAGAAAGGACTCGACTTCACTGCGTACTTCAATGCCTTGTTGCAATCGTCCAGCGCACGCTGCAGGTCGAGGCCGCTGAGCGCACGCGCGCGGCACCGTCCATCGAGCGCCGCAGGCAACAGGACGTCTTGAGAATGAGAAGCAATCCACAAATCGTACTGTTCGATGGCTTTCGCAAACAGGCCGAGGCGCCCATATCCCGTGGCAATCTGAAAATGCACCGTATCTTCTTTCGCAGCAGCAACCTTTGCGGCATCGAGATCCGCCTCGGCGCCCGCCTCGTCGCCGGTCTGTATCCGTAAGCCGCTGCGAGCAATCAGGGCCGAAACGTGGTTTGGATTCAGCTGTATGGCGCGATCGAAGTCAGCCAGGGCGGGATTGCGCTGTTTGGATTGCCAGTAGATCATGCCTCGCTGATAGAAGTAATCGGGATTGTCCGGCGCCAATTCACAAGCGCGGGTCAAGGCGGGCAGGGCCTGATCGAGTTCCTGTCGGGAGGCGAACGCGGCGCCGCGCCGAGCGAAATCGGCGGCGGCCTCGCCGGGATTCGCCGGGGCCAGGGTAGCGGACGCCGCCGGATTTGGAGCCGCGACCTCGCCGTTCGCCGCAGTCGCCGGGGCGGCCGGGGCTGGCTCCGCGAGGGCTGCCGCGACTGTCTTGAGATTGAACACGGGGCCGCCGTTGTAGGTGAAATAGAGCTTGTGCTGACTGTTCGCCACATAGATGTGGTGGGATAGGAAGAAATCTGCACCAATCAACATGTCCTCCCCATCCGGAAGCGCCGTGTCGCCGAGGCGCAGTCGGGTATTGCGAATCTCCTCGTCACCGATCTTGAAGCTGGAAACCTGGGCCAGGTAGTTCGCCACCGTGCTACGGCCAACCCCCATGCTGGTCCCGGCGGGGACTACGCCCGGAGAATCGAGTTTGATGCCCGCCCTGGCAGCCGCCTTGACCGTGAGAAACGAATTCCATGAGCCCGTATCGAACGCCACGCGAATCTCGACGCCGTTGACGTAGGCGGTGCCGGTGATCGGCGCCTTGAAATGAGCGGCCTTGGATGTGCGCGACCCGAGCAGGTAATCCTCGTGCGGCTCGGCAATGCCGATGACGGAATAGGCTTCTCCGGGATGCGCCCAGTAGGCGAGCACAGCGTCACCGCAGTTCTGCGGGACCAGCAGCCGGACCATACCCTGCGAGAGGTCGAATTCAGCATCGGCGATCTGAAGAAGGTTGCGGCCCAGCAGACCGATGCTGTCCCCGCCATCGTCGTTGCCGCCCACGATGAACTCTATGTCGTGCAGCGCAATCCCGTTCAGCTCGAAATTGCTGACCCTGACCAGGTTGACGCGGATCGCTCCCCCGATTCCCTTGACGTAGAAGTTGGCGGGGGCGGGATAGGTCTGGAGCTTGAGCGCCGCCGCACTTGCAGGGCTGATCATGCTATAGAACGCTCCGCTGTCCACGACGAATCGCACGTCAGTGCCGTTGATCTTGGCGCTCACCATCGGCCGTAGATGGCTCACGGTCGTCGCAAGCTCGACTATCTTACCGAGCTTGCACTGGCCGGCTCCGGCAAGCGCCGCCGCGCCGGCAAACCAGAACATCAGGGAAAGCGCCCAAACCAGGCGCCGTCGCGCCGCGGGGGAAAGACGGAGCCGCCGAGCACGATCGGGCGTGTACATCCATGAACCGCCTATGCCGCCTTCCATTTGTTTTAGTCTGCCCTGTGACGAGGTTGGTCGTCAAAGCTTTCAGCAGGCAAACCGAAAGCCCCGGATCGGACTTGGGTCTAGGATTTCCGCGCCGGCTTCGGGGGTACAATGCGCATGGCCGAATCGTTGAGCGACGCCCTGCCCGACCTCGTCCTTCTGGTGCGGCGTGATGGGGTGCTGTTGGCCCATCTCGGCGGCCGCAGCGTCGCCGCGCTCGTGCCGGCCGAGGACGCCGCCGGCCAGCGCCTCGAGTCGATCTTTGCGCAGCCTGTGGCCGAGAGCCTCAGGCGAGCGGTGCGCCGTGCGATCGCACAGCGCGCCACCCTCGACCTCCCGTTCGCAAGCGCCGGCGCCCGTTACGAGATGCGCGCGTCCGCGCAGGGACCCGATCGCGCGATCTGCGTGATCCGATCCACCACCCAGGGCGCCGATGAGTTGCCCGGCGCCGATGAGCTCGCGCGGCCCCAGTTCGATCGGCGCGGATTCTTGCGTCGCTTTCACGACACCCTGTCGCTCGCGGCCATCCAGGAGAAGCCCGCGGCGCTCGCGCTCATTCACCTCGACGGGGTCGCCGACATCGCCCGGGCGGTCGATGCGAAGGTAGCCGAGCAAGTGCTGAGCACTGCGATCCTGCGATTGCCGGATCAAGTGCCGCCGGAGCAATCCGCGGGCGCCGGGCAGTGCTACCTCGGGCAGCTCAATACGGAGCTGCTGGCCATGGTCATGGAATGCGCCGACCGAGATGCGATCGAGACGCGGGTGGCACAGGTCTGCGCGACCCTGCGAGAGGCGGTGCAGATCGGCGATTCGGCGTTTTACCTGACTCCCTATGCAGGGGTCGCGGTGCTGGGAAAGGATGGCACCTCGCCCAAGAGCCTGCTCGACAAGGCGCGTGCGGCGGCGGCGGAGGCGCGCAGATCGAATTCCGCGGCCGCCCTCTTCTTCACCGATACGCTCAAGCTGCGCTCGCTCGCGCGCCTCGACATCGCCCGCGAGCTGCGCGAGGCGATCGCCAACCGGGAGATCCGCCTGCGCTACGTCGGCCGCCACGATCTCGCCACCGGCCGTCTGGTGGCGCAGGTCGGCTATCTGCGCTGGTCCCATCGGCTGCGCGGCGAGCTCGCCGCCGCCGAGTTCCTCGGCGTGGCCGAGACGACCGGGCTCGCGACCGTCCTGTCGCGCGCGATTCTTCGGGATCTGCGCGATGATTTCGCCGCCATGCAATCGCGCCTCGATGAGCACGTGCGGATATCGTTCGGGGCGCTCAGGCATCACATGCTGCAGGAGGAGTTCGTCGACGACATCGGACGCTTTCTCGCCGAAGGCGGCATCCCCGCAGCGCGCTTGGAGCTGCGCATATCGGAGCGGGCCTTCGCGACGATCAATCTGTGCGCCTATGACTCGCTCAGCCGGCTGGGGGTGCAGATCGTCGTCGATGAGGTCGGCCGCGGGTTCACCTCGCTCGATCGGCTGGCGCGCGCGCCGATCTGGGGATTACAGCTCGACCGGGCCTGGGTCACCGCCCTGAGAACCGACCCGGTGGCGCTCAAGATGTGCCGTGCCGGCATCCGCGCGGCGGCGGCGCTCGAGCTCATGCCCATCGCGACCGGCGTGGATGATGTCGCCCAGAGAGGCGCGTTGCTCGAGCTCGGCTGCAAGCAGGGGAGCGGTGACCTGTATGCCGAGGCCGCCGGGCAATTTGACACCCTGATTATGCGACGCGCGTCACACCCCGCGCGCTGAGACATGAGTCCTCTCCCACCGTAACTGCGTCTCGCTTTCGCTGTAATGCGCTGCAACTCGGACCGTCGGGAATCAGCGACGAGCAGGAATCCCCATGAAGACGCCCATTCTCTCATCCGTCCTCCTAGCGGTCGCAGCCCTGTCGCTGACCGGCGCCGCGGTCTCGACGCGCTCGGCGGCGGTCTCGGCACGCTACCTCGTGCAAGCAGACAGCGTGAGCGCCGCGCGCCAATCGGTCGATGCCGCCGGCGCGGCGGTCGAGCGCGAGCTGGCCATCGTGCACGCGGTGGCGGCGCGACTGAATCCGTGGCAAGCGCAGCGTCTGCGCGCCATGCCGGGTGTGCGCCTGTTCGCCGACCGTGCGCTCTCCACGCGCCAATCCTCGGGCCTGCTCGGTGGGCTCACCTCGACCGTGACATCGACGGTGAGCGATGTCGCCTCGGCGACGCTCGTGACCGCCAATCAAGTCCCGCTCGTGTCCAGCGTCACCACCTCGGTGGTCAGCGCCACGAGCGGCAACTCCGTGCCGCAGGATGGCACCGGCGTGAGTACGCCGACGATCTTGTACCAAACCAATTATCCAATGCTGGTCGGCGCCAACACCCTGCAGCAGGAGGGCATCACCGGCCGAGGCGTGACCATCGCGATGCTCGACAGCGGGCTCTGGCAGGCGCTCGGCCAGAATTATGGCGGCCGCATACTCGCCACGATCGATGTCACCGACGGCGGCTCGGGTCCCGTGCTCGGAGATCCCTACGGCCACGGCACCCACATCACGTCCATCGCCGCGGGCGGCGCCGTCAATGTCTCGGGCAACTATCTGGGCATCGCCCCGCAAGCGAATCTCGTCATCGTGCGCGCCTTCGACGGCGAGGGGGCCGGAAGCTACGTCGATGTCATCGCCGGTCTCGATTGGATCGTTGCGCATCGGCGCCAGTACAACATCCGGGTGTTGAACCTCTCGTTCGGCGCAGCGCCGCAATCTTACTACTGGGACGACCCTCTCAACCAAGCGGTGATGGCCGCGTGGCAGGCCGGCATCGTCGTCGTGGCGGCGGCCGGCAACTCCGGGCCCTCGCCCATGACCATCGAAGTGCCGGGCAACGTGCCCTACCTCATCACGGTCGGCGCCCTCACCGACAACTACACGCCCTACGTCCTGACCGACGATCGCCTCGCCTCCTTCTCCTCCGCCGGTCCCACCTACGAGGGATTCGTGAAACCGGAGGTGATTGCGCCGGGCGGACACATGGTGGCGTCCATGAACAGCAACAGCTACCTCGCGAACATCGACCCCGGCTCGATGAACCCGACGCAGGAAATGTTCACCATGTCGGGAACCTCGATGGCGACGGCGGTCACCACCGGGGTCGCGGCATTGATGCTGCAGGCGAATCCCACGCTCACCCCCGATACGGTCAAATGCCGTCTGCTTGCTTCGGCGCGGCCGGCCGTCACCTCGAGCGGCGCCCTGGCCTACAGCGTCTTCGAGCAGGGCGCCGGCCTCATCAATGCGGTCTCGGCGGTCAACAGCACCCTGACGGGCTGCGCCAACCAGGGACTCGACATCGGCGCCGACCTTGCGGGGACCGAGCATTTCGGCGGCCCCGCGAATCAGAACGCCAATGGCGAGTACTACGTCATGAACATGGCCGGCTCGACCTGGGGCGGCTCGCAGTCCGCGGACGGATATTCCTGGTCGACCACGTTCAATTCGACCCAGGGCTATTACTGGAGCGCGGGCTACGCCTGGACTCAACCGTATGGCTGGAGTCAAGGCTACCCGTGGACCGACGATTACACCTGGAATTCCGGCTACGCCTGGTCGAGAGGCTACGCCTGGAGTCGATCCGTGCCGTGGTGGGGAACGAGCGGATCGCAGGCCGGTGCGTCCACGCCGGCGTCGATCGTGCCCTGGGTGCCGAACCAATAGCCGGAATGTGAAGCGCATCTCCTAATCCGCGCCGGTGGCGCAGGATTGGAAGTCGGTCAAGCCGGCTCGCCTCAGATTCATGCATCGTAAGCAGGTGAGTACCGATATGCATGCAGGCGCTTACCGCTCGCGTTGGCGGCGTTGGCCGGCCGGGGTGATGTGGCTGCTGATCGGCGCCGGGCCGATTGCGGCCGCGGATACGCCCTCACTCGTTCTCGAGCATTTGACACCCTCGGAGGGTCTGCCGCAGGGCACGGTATACGCGACGCTGCAGGACTCCCAGGGGTTCGTCTGGCTGGCGACCGAGGACGGCTTGGTCCGCTACGACGGCCACGAGCTCGTGCGTTATGCCTACTCGCGCAGCGCGGGCGCCAACGGCCTGCCGGGAAATTTCATCCGCGATATCGTCGAGGATGCCCATCATGACCTGTGGATCGCGATCAAGGACGCCGGGCTCGCGCGCTGGAATCGAGCGACGGACAGCTTCACCGTTTATCGGCACGATCCGGCCAATCCCGCCTCCCTCGCGAGCGATACGACGCGCACCTTGCTCGTGGACGCGCGCGGCCGCGTGTGGATAGGCACCTACGATGCCGGGATCGACGTCCTCGATCCGGCCTCGGGCCGCTTCGAGCACTTGCGCCACGACCCGGGAAATCCGAACTCTCTCAGCGACAACAACGTGTTCACGCTTGCCCTGGATCGCTCCGGCGCGCTGTGGGTCGGAACGCTCGCGGGACTCGACCGCTGGCAACCCGAGCGAGGCGCGTTCATTCATTTTCGCCACGACCCGAGCGATCCGCACTCCTTGGTGGGAAGTCAGGTCCTGCAAATCATCGAGGATCAAGGCGGTAATCTCTGGGTCGGCACCTTCGACGGCGGCCTCAACCGCATGGATCACGGGGGTCGGGTGCTCGAGAGCTTCCGGCACGACCCGCACGTCGAGACCTCGCTCGCAAGCGATGAGGTACGCGCCATTCTCGAGGACCACGCCGGGCATCTGTGGGTCGGAACCTCGGAAGGGCTCGATCTGCTCGACCGGTCGACGGGGCGGTTCTCGCACTATCGTCATGAGGAGAGCGATCCGGGGTCGCTGCGCGATTCGAGCATCCTGTCGCTGTACCAGGATTCGGCCGGCCTGGTCTGGATCGGCACGCGCGAGGGCGGCGTCAGCCGCTGGAATCCGCGCAGCTGGGAGCTCGGCGGCCATCGGCCGGACTGGCTCGTCGGCAAGATGGTCATGTCCTTCGCGGACGCACCCGACGGCAAGGTGTGGATTGCCTCGATGGGAGGCGGATTGGTCCGTTTCGACGATGCCACGGGCGAGGCCGCCACCCTCGACCGCATCCTCGGCCGCAATGACGCCCTGGGCGATCAACGCGTGATGTCGCTGCGACTCGGTCGTGATGGGACGCTATGGATCGGCACGATGGCGAGCGGCCTGAAGAAGCTCACCGCCCAGGGACTGCTGCAATCCATTCCCGTGAAAGCCGGCGACCCGCACGCCGTGAGCGCCGCGGGCATCATGACCCTGCTCGAGGCGCGCGACGGCCGTATCTGGGTGGGCACCTGGGGCGGGGGCGCCGATGTGCTCGATCCGGCCAGCGGACTCATCCGTCAACTTCCCTACGATACGGGCGGCACGGCGCGGCCGGGGGCGCTGAGCGCGGAGAATGTGAGCGCGATTGCCGAGGATCTGCAAGGCAACATGTGGCTCGCCACCGATGGCGGCGGCCTCGATCTGGCGCGCGCCGATGGCACGGTCGTGAAGGTATTTCGGCACGACGCCGCCGACCCTGCGAGCCTGCCCTCGAATACGGTCTACGGACTCGACATCGACGGCGAGGGCCGCGTGTGGGTGGCGACCGGCGGCGGCGGTCTCGCCCGCGTCATCGGCTCGGCCGCCTCTCCCGACGCCATCCGCTTCGAGGTGGTGTCGCGCGAGCAAGGACTATCGAGCGACACCGTCTACGGCGCTCTCAGCGACTCCAAGGGACGCCTGTGGCTCAGCGGTAACGCCGGATTGATGCGCTACGATCCCGACACGCACACCGTCAAGACCTATCACCGCGAACAGGGCCTGCAGGGTGAGGAGTTCGACTTCAACGCCTACCATCGCTTGCGCGACGGCCGATTGTGCTTCGGCGGCCCGGGCGGGTTCAATATCTTCGACCCGCTGCGCCTCACCGACGGCAGCCAGGCGCCGCGCGTCGTCTTGACGGGACTCGAGGTGCTGGGCGTGCCGACACCCGGCAAGACGCCCTACTGGCTCATGCATCGTATCGGGCTCGATTACCGTGCGAGCATCGTCTCGCTCGATTTCGCCGCGCTCGATTTCACTTCGCCGAAGCGCAACCGCCTGGCCTATCGCGTGGCGGGGCTGTCGGATCGCTGGATCGATCTCGGAGCCGCGCATCGTGTGACGCTCACCAATCTGGACGCCGGCGATCATCTGCTGGAAGTGCGCGCGGCGAACGCCGATTCGATCTGGAGCGAGCCGCTGCGCCTCACCGTGCACCGCGCTCCGGCGCCGTGGCGCTCGCCCTGGGCCTATGCGGTCTATGCCGTGGTCCTGCTGCTGCTCATCGTCAACCGCGTCCGGTCTCACCGCGCCAAGATCCAGGGCATCGTCGCCGCCAAGCAGCGGCTGGAGTCGGAAGTGGCGCTGCGCACCTGCGAGCTGCTCGAGAGCAACCGCCAGCTGGCGGAAGCCGGGCAGGCGAAGAGCAGCTTCCTGGCACGCATGAGTCACGAATTGCGCACGCCGATGAACGGCGTGGTGGGCATGACGGAGCTGCTGAGCCGCACCGCACTGTCCTCCACGCAGGCGCGACTCACCCAGACCATCCGCTCGTCGGCGCAGATCCTGCTGCAGATCGTCAATGACCTGCTCGATCTGTCCAAGATACAGGCGGGCAAGGTCGAGCTCGAGACCGTGCCGCTGGATTTCGTGCAGATTCTCGAAGAATGCACGACACTGTTTGCGGGCGCGGCGCAAGCGAAGGGAATCGAGCTGATCGTTTGCCCGCCGCTGCCTTGTCCATCCACGCTGCTCGGCGACCCATTGAGAGTTCGTCAGATCGTGCTGAACCTCGTGGGCAACGCGGTCAAGTTCACGCTGCACGGCGAGATCCTCGTCAAGGCCGACATCGATCTCGCCGACTGCGGCGCGGCCGAGGCGCACATCACCGTGGCCGATACCGGCGTCGGCATGGACGCGGCGACCATCGACAAGATCTTCGAGCCCTTCACTCAGGCCGACGAATCGACCACGCGGCGCTTCGGGGGCACGGGTCTCGGCCTGGCGATTTGCCGCGAGCTCGCCGAGCTCATGGGGGGCGCGATCGCGGTGCAGAGCCGGCCCGGGATGGGATCCACGTTCCGGGTGCGCCTGCCTCTGTCGGTGGCCGCGCAGCGGCCGGCGCAAACGCCGCCCGCGTTCGCCGCGCGCGCCCTGCGCATCCTCACCCGCCGGCCGGCGTTCGCGGAGTCGCTGAGCAGGCATGCGAGGATGCTGGGTCTCACGGCGATTTGCGACGAGAGCGGGCTGCGCCCGGACGCGCTGGCCGAGGGCGATCTCATCGTCGCCGATCTCGGCACGCACGCCGCCGCGGTCGAATCCGCGTTCAAGGGCGAGCGCCCGGCACTGCCGCTGGTCATCGTCGGCAGCGCCGCGCAGCTGGAGGCGCTCGCATGCCGGCGCAAGATCGACGCCGACACCGTCGTGTCCAACCCCATTCATCACCAGGCGCTTCTCTGCGCCCTGCGCGTGGCGGCCGGCATGCGGCGCGCGCCGCTGCTCGACCCGGCGCCCGCGGCGCGCCCGCGCGAGAGCCTCCGCGGCCACGTTCTGCTGGTCGAGGACGAGCCGGTGAATGCCGCCGTGGCACAAGGCTACCTGGCCGAGCTCGGCTGCACGTCGGTCTGGGTGGAGAGCGGATCGGAGGCGATCGCGCGCAGTGCCACCGAGCGCTTCGACCTCATCATGATGGACATCAACATGCCGGCGATCGACGGCTTCGCGACCGCCCGGCTGATCCGCCAGCGAGAAGACCCGGGCCGGCGTGTACCCATCATCGCCCTGACCGCTCACGATGCGGCGAGCCATCTCGATTCCTGCCTGAGCGCCGGCATGGACGAACTGATGAGCAAGCCCTACACCCTCGATCAATGCGCCGCGCTGCTGCGCCGCTGGATCAGCCGGGTCGCGCCCGCAGCTCCCGCTTCGCAGGCCCCGTTGAACGAAGCGCCATGGCCCGAAGCGCCGTCGTCGGCAGCGCCGTCGCCCGGCGCGGCACCCCGGGAGGCGGCGCTGATCGATCCCAACACGGTGCTCGGGCTGCGCAGCCTGCGCGGCGGCGGCGCCCACTCCGACCTGTACTCCAAGCTGGTGGAGCTTTTCCGGCCCGCCTCGACTCGATCGATCGAGGATCTCCGATCGGCGCTCGCCGCGGAGGATTTCCCGGCGGCGGCCGCGCTCTGCCACAAGCTCGCCTCGAGCTCCGCCAACGTGGGGGCGCTCGCTTTCAGCCGCTACGTTCGCCAGCTGGAGAAATCGTGCGCGGAGCGCGACGCGGCGCGGGCTGCGCGGCTGCTCGACCTCATCCGCGCGGCACATCCGGCGCTGCTCGAGGAGCTGCGGCGCCTCGATCTGCGGGAGAGCGCATGAGCGAGCCTGCCCTGGTCGCCATCATCGCCGACGACGAGGATCTCGGCCGATTGCTGCTCGCCGAGACGGCGGGCGCCTCCGGGCTGACGGCGCTGAGTTTCGACAACGGCGCCGCGGCGCTCGAGGCGGCGCTGTCGCGGGAGGTCGCGATCGTGCTCCTCGATGTCGACATGCCCGGGATGGACGGCTACACGGTTTGCCGGCGGCTGCGCGCCGAAGCGCGCTTCGCCACGGTGCCGATCGTCATGGTGACCGGCCACGAGGACTCCGCCGCCATCAGCCGGGCGTTCGACGCGGGCGCCACCGACTTCATCTCCAAGCCGGTGAACTGGGCGCTCCTGCCGCGCCGCCTCGCCTACATATTGCGCAACGCCGCCGCCGCCGAGCGCATCGAGCGGCTGGCCTACTTCGACACGCTGACCGGGTTGCCGAACCGGCAGCGCTGCATCGACCTGGCGGATCGGCTGTTCGCCGAGGCCGCAGCGACGCAGCAGCAAGTCGCCGTCATCTACGCCGACCTCAACAGCTTCAAGCGCGTGAACGATACTTTCGGACACGCCGTCGGAGATGCGGTCCTGAAGAACGTCGCCGGCAAGCTGGCACGGGTTGTCGCTCCTTTCCAGGCGGCGCACGAGCAGGTGTCCGTGTCGCGCTTCGGCGGCGATGAATTCATCGTCCTGGTCGGCGCACCCCACGCGCGATCCGTTGCGCTCGAGATAGCGACCGCGTGCTCGGCCATGCTCAATGATCCCATCACGCATGACGGTCTGGAGTTCTACTCGGCACCGAGCATCGGCATTGCCGTCTTCCCCGATGACGGGCCGGACGTCGCGACCGTGCTCAAGCACGCCGATACCGCGATGTACCAGGCCAAGGCGGGCGCATCGGGCTCCATCGTGACGTACACCCCGGCGATGAGCGCGCGGCTCAGAAATTGGCTCGACCTCGAGGGGCGGTTGCGACGCGCGGTGCTGGAGGACCAGCTGCAGCTGCATTATCAGCCCAAGTTCCTGCTGGATGATTACCGCCTGGTCGGCGCCGAAGCGCTGCTGCGCTGGTGCGACCCGGAATACGGCGAGATACCCCCGACTCGATTCATCGAGATCGCCGAGGACAGTGGATTGATCATCGATCTGGGCGGCTGGGTCATTCGCGCGGCATGCCGCCAGCTGCGAGAGTGGCAGGCGCTGGGATTGTCGATGCCCGTGGCCATCAATGTCTCGGGCAAGGAGCTCCTGCACGGCGACCCGGCGCGGGTGATCGAGGTGGAAGCGGCCGCCGCCGGCGTGCCCACCTCGTTGATCGAGGTCGAGATCACCGAGTCGCTGCTGGTGAATGATTCCGCCAGAGTTCGCGGCGCTCTCGAGCGGCTCCGTCAGCTGGGCTGCCGCATTGCGCTCGATGACTTCGGAACCGGCTACTCGGCGCTCGCGTACATCACCCGATTTCCTCCCGACCGCATCAAGATCGACAAGGCGTTCGTCCACAATCTCGACCGCTCGGCGAGCGATGCGGCCATCGCCAACGCGATCCTGTCCCTCGGAGACAGTCTCAACGTCACGGTGACGGCCGAAGGCATCGAGCGGCAAGGCCAGCTGGACTGGCTGCGCAGGCGCGGCTGCCACGAGGCGCAGGGTTTCCTGTTGTCGAAACCCCTCTCGGCGGTCGAGTTCGCGCGCCGCTTTCAAGGGTCCGCCGCAGCCCCGCCCGGAGAGGAGCACGCGACCGGCGCCTCACAGGCTCGTCAGGCGGAGTCTCGCAAGTAGCGGGCGTCATCGGCCCGTCGGCCCGTGCCGCTAGACCAGCGGCACCCCTTTCGCGACGCGCACCACCACGGTGCCCGCGATCTTGTCGTGCCAGGCCTGCTTGGCGCCATCGAAAGCAATCCAGAAGAACCCGAGCCCCGCCACGGCCAGGGACAGGAAGCAGCCGAGCGCGCGCACGATCGCCGTCTCCCAGTCGATGGGACGTCCGTCGAGGCGTACGACGCGCAGGTCGAAAACGATGCCGCCGATGGTCGAGCCGCGCAGCTTCCACATCACCGCCCCATAGGCGGCGAGCAGCACGAGCTCGAGGTCGTGATGCAAGAAGCTGGTCACGACCCCGATCAGCACCGCATCGAGCAATAGCGCCCCCATCCGGATCCAGAAGCCGGCGCGCGGCAAGGCGGCGTTGATCGGCGGCTCGCTCGCTGCTGCGGGCACCGGGCCCGGGGCCGGGCCCGGTGCCGGCCCCGGCGCGGGTATCGGACCGGCCTCGGGAGCCGCCCCCGCCATCGCAGAGGCTGCGTCGGCGGCCCCCGCCGCCAAACCGGAGGGGCCGCCGGCCGGCGCCGGCGCGAGCCGCTGCGGCCCGCGCCGCGCCCGCGAGGCGAGGATCGCCGTGTAGACGACCGCGCCGAGCCCAAACAGCCCGAGCAGCTTGTACAACAGCAGGCCCAGTACCGGGACCAGGTACAGCCCCAGCACGATCAGGCCGCCGATGAGGACGGCGAGCGCGGGATGGGCGCCCACGCCGCTGCGCCCCGTACCGGTCACGCGCCTCCCGACCACCGCGAGCATCACGGCCTTGCCGAACAGCCCCGCACAGAACAGGCCGAACAGCAGGAACGGGATGGCGGCGATGCCGACGACGGTGATACACAGGAGCACGATCAGGATCGGCGTGAGCAGCATGGTGAGCAGCGCCGCGATCAGCGTCGTGCCGGGATGCGACTCGACCGTGCTCGCGCACTCGGTGAGTGCGCCGCGAAAGAGCACGGCAAGCCCCAGGTACAGCACCAGCAGCGAGATCGCCAGCGCCCACGCCCAGCCGATGCCGGGCACCAGCGCGAGCGGTCGCCCGTAGAGCAGGCAGTGCTCGATCCACGGCTGCAGCCAGCCGAAGCCCGGCATGAAGCCGCCGACGCTCTGCACGTCGCCGTGAACGGTCGCGGCCGGATCTCGGGTGACCGTGCCGCCGACGGCAGCGACGTCACCGCCGACATCGGCGTTCGGGCCGAGCTTGACGTTGCCGAACACCGCCACCACATCGCCGCCCACGGCGCCATCGACGTAGGTGCTGCCGAACACCGCGACGGCGCTGTCCTGTACGTGCCCGCTCACCCGCGTGCTGCCGAAGACCGAGACCACATCGCCGGCGTCGCCTTCGCTGCTCGATGATCCGAGGATCGATACGACGGCATCCGCGCGGGCGCCGGCGGGAAGCTTCGAATCGGCGCCGAAATTGACGATGGTGTCGCCGTGACGGTGCCGATGCAGATGCCCCCGCCCCTCGGAGGTCCAGTTGAAGTACTGGTCCCAGTCGCCCAGCGCGCGCCTCTCGTCAGGGTCGGCGGTGTCCTCATCCTGCGAGGACGCCTCCGAGGACGCCGCTTGCTGCGTGCTGGATTCCTGCGCGGCGGTTTGCGGCGGCGCGGCCTGCTGCGGCGGGGCGGCGGTTTCCTCAACGCTCGCCGAGTGGCCGCGCGCCCGAGCGCCGCCCGCCGCGAGGGACAGCAGCAAGGCGATCAACGCAGCGGTGAGCAGCGAGCCGAATGCATGGGAGCGAGCGCAATTCATGAGACATCCTCATCCGCAGGCGCGGAATCGAGATAGAGCGTGCGGTAACCCGCGATGGCGAGACCGAACAGAGCCGCGTACAGGGCGGCGCTCGCGACCAGGGCGCCCTCGACCCACCCCGAGGACATGAGATTCGCGATCGATCCCATCAGCGCCCGCTGCACGACGGTGAGCGCGAACGCCTCGCGCAGCAGCGGCCATGCCCGCCAGTCGCCCGCGGCCGCGAGATCGGTGAGCGCCGGGGCCGCGCCCAGCACCGTGAGCACGATCAGAGCGGCACAGATCAGTGCGAACGCCGCCCGCGCCGCGAACGGCCAGCGCGCAAAGCTGCTGCGCCACCACGGCAGCGCCGCGCGGCGCTCGATTTCCGCGAGCACCCTCGATTCCAGGCTCGCCGGGGCGCGCCGCGCAGGCAGACGGCCCAGTGCCCGCCCGACGCGCGCTTCGATCTCGCTTTCAGGCAGTTCATGCATACCGGGCCTCATTCCTCGCGCGGGTCGCGGACGCCGCGCTGCTCGAGCAGCGGCAGCAACGCCGCGCGCGCGCGCCGGATGTCGGTCTTGACCTTGGCGAGCGAGATGGCGAGCTTGGCCGCGATATCCTCGTAGGAGAAGTCCTCGAAGTGATAGAGCACGAGCGGCACGCGCTGATGCTCGGGCAGGCGCCGCAGGGCGTCCTCGATCGCGGCCTGCCGCTCGGCCTCGCTCAGCATCTCGACTGCGGTGTCGGGGAGCGTCATCTCCGGCACGCTCGTCTCCTCGGAGAACAGCCGCCAGCGCTTGCGATAGCGCGTGAGGTGGTTCAACGACAGATTGGTGGCCACGGTCTTGAGCCAGCCGCCGGCGGAAGCGCTGCCGCGCAGGTGCTCGAAGTTCTCGTATGCCTTGATGAACACGTCCTGAGCGATGTCCTGCGCCTGAGCATCGCCGCCCACCAGGCGCGCGGCCGTCGAGAAGACCATATTTTGGTACGCGCGCATGAACTTCGTGAACTCGATCGACCGGCTCGGCTCCGTGGTTGGCGTTTGCACTGGCGTAGGTTCGTTTAGCCCTAAAACACGGCAAGGCGCGAAAAGTTGCAGTCCCGGGGCGAAGGTACCATCCGCCGGGCTCCCGAAGGACCGCCGCCCCGAAAAGCGCCGGTCCGGCGGCGGCCTATGCGATACTGTCCTCATGACGCGCATCGATGCGCGCTACGCTCTGTGGGGCGCAGCGCTCGCGCTGCTCCTCGCCCTGCCGGCGTTCGCGGGTTTCACCGGCCTGGCCTGGGAGTTCTCTCAATGGGCGGGGTTCGCGGGTGCACTCGTCTGCATCGTCCTCTCGGGGGCTCCGATCCGGCCTCGAAGCGCGCAGCCGCCCAGCTTGCTGTCGCTGCGCCTTCACACCGCCCTCGCCTGGACGGCGCTCCTCGCGGTGCTCATCCACGTCGGCGGCCTGCTGCTGGCCGATCGCATCGTCACGGCTTATTTGCGGCCCACGGCCCCGCTCTATCAGCTGGCCGGTATCGGGGCGGCGCTGCTGCTCATGATCCTCGTGGTGCTCTCCCAGGCGGGTATCCGGCGGCGGCTCTGGCGCAGCCATCGCGGTTTCCAGGCCGCGCATGTGATCATGGCTTGCGCACTCGCCTTGCTGGTTGCGGTGCATGTCGTGGTCACCGCCCGATACCTGGGCGGCCGCGGGCGTCGGGTCCTGTTCGTCGCCGCCACGATCGGCGCGCTTCTCATGCTGCTGCGTGCGCGGCGGCCGGCGCCGCTGCCGGGAAGCGCGAAGCCGGCACGCGCTCATACCGTGTTCGGGCGTCACTCGGGCGTGATCGTCGCGGTGGTCGCCATGTGCGTGGTGGGACTCGCGGGGCTCGTTCCCGACTCGGTGGACGCGGCGCTGCGCGAGCCGCTCCTGCGCCGCACGAGCGCTCTGCCCCTCGACTTTCCGCACGGCAAGCACGGTGCGATCAACTGCCTGAGCTGTCATCACAACTATGCCGACGGCAGCGGCGCGGCATTGTGCGTGGAGTGTCATCGAAGCCGGCGCACGGACCTGAAGGAAGGGGTCGAGGCGCGCTTTCACGGCTTTTGCTTCGGCTGCCACCGCCATCCGGCGGCAGCGCTCAAAAGCCATGGTCCGGTCTCGGGATGCAGCGCTTGCCATCGGGCGCCCACCTAGGACGGTCGCGGCTCCTCGGGCGCTCGCTACGTGAAGGTAGCCCTGCGGTCGGGCGTCGGCTCAGCGCTCGAGGGTCGAATCGAACAGCCCGATGAGACTGTGCCAGTGGCGTTCGGCGGCGGCCGCATCGTAAACCGGGGTGTCACGGAACACCCAGCCGTGTTTCGCGGGGTAGGTTTCGATCCGATGATCGACCCCGGCCTGAGTGAGCGCCTCCTCGAGCCGCTCCTTCATGCTGTCGGGGAATGAGGCGTCCTCGATCGCGCCTGCGATGTACACGCGCGACTTGATCTTCGGCGCGAGCCGGTGCGGGCTGTCCGGCGCATCGGTGGCGAGCCGCCCGCCGTGATAGGAGGCCGTGGCCGCGATTCGGTCCGGATAGGTACCCGCTGCGGTGAGCGACATCAACCCGCCCATGCAGTAGCCGGTGGTGCCGATGCCGCCCGCCTTGACCTCCGGCCGGGACCCGAGGTAGTCGAGAAACGCCTGCGTGTCGGCCATGATGTTGGCCGGCGTCGCGGGCGCGATGAACTTCTCCATCAGCGTCTTGCGCTTCTCGGGGTCGCTGAACAGGGTGTGCGGATCCATCGGCTCGTAGGGTCCGGAGCGGTAGAACAGGTCGGGCAGCAAGGTGTAGTAGCCATGGGTCGCGAGCCGCTCGCCGAGCTCGAGCATGGCCGGACGGATCCCGAGTCCGTCCATGTAGACGAGCACGGCTGGCCAGGGGCCGCCCTTCGCAGGCTGGTACACGTAGGCGGGGCAGGTCCCGTCGCGGGTCTTGATGGCGATTTTGCTCATGCCGGCCGTTGTACGGAGTCCCGCTCCTATCGATAGCGATCGAGAAGCTTCTCCAGCGCCGCACCGCCCGGGGAGAGCTTCTCGTAGGGGATGCGATTCAAGGGCACCGCGCTCGACTTGTTCACGCTGTGAAACTCCCCGCTCCCGTCCTCATCGATGTGGATGAGCCCCGTCACATACTCGTTCTGCGCGAGCTTGTGCTCGATGAAGCCGTAGGCGGCGCTGCGGTCGGTCGGATCGTAGCTGGCACCGAGCTTGCGCAGCAGCACGCGGCCGCCGTCGTGCAGCTCCACGGGCAGGGTCTCGCCCGCCGCATAATCGACCGAGATCTCCCGCGCCGGCGGCACGTAGTCGGCTTCGATCGCCGCATGATAGTGCTCGCGCGTGAAGGTGTAGCTCTTGGTCGACCCCTCGTGATCGTTGAACGTCACGCACGGCGAGAGCACGTCGATGAGGGCGAATCCGCGATGGCGCATGCCCGCCTGAATGAGCGGCACGAGCTGCGCCTTGTCGCCGGAGAAGCCGCGCGCGACGAAAGTGGCGCCGAGGGACAGGGCGAGCAGCACCGGGTCGATGGGCGGACTCTGATTCACCTCGCCCTTCTTGGCCTTGGTCCCGATGTCCGCCGAAGCGGAGAACTGGCCCTTGGTGAGCCCGTACACGCCGTTGTTCTCGATGATGTAGAGCATGTTGATGTTGCGGCGGATCGCGTGCACCAGCTGCCCGAGGCCGATCGACAGCGAATCGCCGTCTCCGGAGACGCCGACGTAGGTGAGCTCGCGATTGGCTGCGTTCGCGCCGCTCGCGATCGAGGGCATGCGCCCGTGCACCGAATTGAAGCCGTGCGCGCCGCTCACGAAATAGGCCGTGGTCTTCGAGGAGCAGCCGATGCCCGAGAGCTTGACGAGCTGCTCCGGGCGCATGTCGAGCCCCCAGCAGGCCTCGATGATCGCCGCGGTGACCGAATCGTGTCCGCAGCCGGCGCAGAGCGTCGACATGCTGCCCTCGTACTGGCGGCGCGTCATGCCGAGCGCGTTGCTGGGCAGTGAGGGGTGGGCGACTTTCGGCTTGTTGATGAAGGACATGAGTTCTCCGGGAAGATCCCCGCTTCAGCGGGTGCGCCTGGCGGCGATGGCGGTGAGCCGCGGCGCATCGGGGAGCGTGGCGCGGATCCCATCGACGATGGGCTCGCAGGACATGGGAAAGCCGCTGTAGCTCAGGATCGACTTGAGCTTGGACTTGTCCACCGCCGTCTCGAGGGTGAGCAGGGAGCGCAGCTGCGCATCGCGGTTCTGCTCGACCACGAAGATGGTCGCGTGCAGGCTCAGGAACGTCTCGACGTCGTGGCCGAAGGGAAACGCCTTGATGCGCATGTAGTCGACCGCTATCTTCTGGCGCGCGAGCACATCGATGGCCTCGCGCACCGCGCCATCGCAGCTGCCGACGCTCACGATGCCGATCTTCTGGTCGCCCTTGCCGATGATCTCGGGCTTGGGCACGTAGCGCGCAGCGGTCGAGAACTTGCGCCTCAGCCGGTCGAGCACCACCTGATACTCGGCGGAATCCTCGGTGTACGCGCCGTACTGGTTGTGGCCCGAGCCGCGCGTGAAATAGGCGCCCTTCGGGCTCACGCCCGGGAGCGTGCGGTAGGGGATGGCATCGTCGTCGCGGTCGACGTAGCGGTAGAACTTGTCCAGGCTCTGCAGCTCCTCCGCCGACAGCATCTTGCCGCGATCCGGGCGGTAGGCGTCGTCCCATTTCAGATCCTTGCACATCCAATCGTTCATGCCGATGTCCAGATCCGACATCACGAACACCGGGGTCTGCAGCCGCTCGGCGAGGTCGAAGGCCTTTGCCGCCATGTAGAAGCATTCCTCCGGATTCGCCGGAAACAGCAGCACGTGGCGCGTGTCGCCGTGCGAGGCATAGGCGCAGAGCAGGATGTCACCCTGCTGGGTGCGCGTCGGCATGCCGGTCGAGGGGCCCACCCGCTGCACGTCGAAAACGACGCAAGGTATCTCGGCATAGTAGGCGAGCCCGAGGAACTCGTTCATCAGGGAGATGCCGGGGCCGCTGGTGGGGGTGAAGGCGCGCGCCCCGTTCCAGCTGGCGCCGAGCACCATGCCGATCGCGGCCAGCTCATCCTCGGCCTGGATCACCGCGAAGTTGCGCTCCCCGCTGGCCGGATCGACCCGGTAGCGCTCGCAAAATCCCTTGAAGGCGTCCATGAGCGAGGTGGACGGGGTGATCGGGTACCACGCGCCCACGGTCGCGCCGGCATACACGCAGCCGAGGCCCGCGGCCGTGTTGCCGTCGATCATGATGTGGCCGCGCGTCCCGTCCATGCGCTCGACGCGCAGCGGCAAAGGACAGCCGAGGTGCTTGCGCGCGTAATCGTAGCCGAGATGCAGGGCCTTGCTGTTCGAATCGAGAAGCTTGGGCTTCTTGCCGTAGCTCTCGCGCAGCAGCCCATCGATGACCTCCAGATCGACGTCGAGGAGCGCCGCGAGGACGCCCGCATAGGCGATGTTCTTGAGCAGGATGCGGTTGCGCACCCCGTCGAAGTTCTCGTTCACGAGCTGCGCGAGCGGCACACCGATGACGGAGATGTCGCCGCGCTGCAAAAGCGCGCTGCGGGGCCAGGTGGCGTCGTAGATCAGATAACCGCCGGAGACCACTTCGCGCACGTCCTTCGAGTAGGTCTCGGCGTTCATCGCCACCATGATGTCGACGCGGCCGGCGCGCGCCGCGTAGCCGTCGCGTGTCACGCGGATCTCGTACCAGGTCGGCAACCCTTGAATGTTCGAGGGAAAGTAATTCTTGCCGGTGACTGGAATGCCCATGCGGAAAATCGCCTTCATGATGAGCGAGTTCGCGCTGGCGGAGCCGGTGCCGTTCACGTTCGCGAACTTCACCACGAAGTCATTCACACGATCGGGCCCATTGATCAGGTTCGGCATGTGGCTATCTCATCCTCGGCGCGAGGAACCTTGATGGTGGATTTCTGCATGTCCCACGCCGCCGTGGGGCAGCGCTCGGCGCAAAGTCCGCAGTGCACGCAGACATCCTCGTCCTTGAGCATGACGCGGCCGGTTTGCGGCAACGGCGCCGACACGTAGAGCGCCTGCTCGGGGTTGGTGGCCGGCGCCTTCAGGCGCGCGCGCAGCTCGGGCTCCGCGCCGTTGGGGGCGATGGTGAGGCAATCGACCGGGCAGATGTCGATGCAGGCATCGCACTCGATGCACAGCTTCGCCGTGAACACCGTCTGCACGTCGCAATTGAGGCAGCGCTGCACCTCGAGCGCCGCTTGCTCGGCGGTGAACCCGAGCTCGACCTCGACGTTGATCTTCTTGAACCGCTCGATGAGTCCGACGTGCGGAACCAGGCGGCGCTCCACCGCGTTGTACTCGTTCTTGTAGGACCACTCGTGCATGCCCATCTTGCGGCTGCTCAAGGTGACCCCGCGCGGCATGCGATCGGTGATCGGCTCGCCGCAGCAGAGCTTGTGAATCGAGATCGCCGCCTGATGGCCGTGCTCCACCGACCAGATGATGTTCTTCGGACCGAATGCGGCATCGCCGCCGAAGAACACCTCCGCACGGGTCGACTGGAACGTGGTCTTGTCGACCTTCGGCAGACCCCAGCGGTCGAACTCGATGCCGATGTCGCGCTCGATCCAGGGAAAGGCGTTCTCCTGTCCGATGGCGAGGATCACGTCGTCGCAGGGAAAGAACTCCTCCGCGAGCACGCGGCTCGATTTGATGTCCCCGTTCTCGATCTCGTACTCGAGATGCTCGAACAGCATGCCCTTGAGAACGCCCTCCTCGACCACGAAGCGCTTCGGCGCCCGATTGATGACGATCTGCACGGTCTCCTGCTCGGCGTCCTCGAGCTCCCATTCGGAAGCCTTGAAGAACTGGCGCGGCTTGCGCGCCATGACCTTGACGTCCTTGGCACCCAGCCGCAGGGAAGTGCGGCAGCAATCCATCGCGGTGTTGCCGACGCCGATGATGAGTACGCGCTCGCCGATCTTGTCGATGTGCTGGAACGCCACCGACTCCAGCCAGGCGATGCCGATGTGGATCCGCTCGCTGTCGCGGCGTCCCGGCAGCTCGAGCTCCTTGCCCTTGGGCGCCCCGGTGCCGACGAAGACCGCGTCGAACCTGCGGGAGTCGAGCAACTGCTCGAGGCTCTTGATGGGCGAGTCGAGCTCGAGCTCTGCGCCCATGTTCACGATGTAGTCGATTTCCTCGTTGAGCACGGCCACCGGCAGGCGAAAGGCCGGAATGTTGGTGCGCATCAAGCCGCCCGGCACGCCGTACTGCTCGAATATCGTCACCTCGTACCCGAGGGGCAATAAATCGTTGGCGACGGTGAGCGAGGCGGGCCCGGCACCGATGCAGGCCACGCGCTTGCCGTTTTTCTGTTGCGGTGCATGAGGCAAGAGCCCGGCGATGTCGTCCCGATTGTCCGCGGCAACGCGTTTCAGGCGGCAGATGGCGACGGGCTTGTTCTCGATGCGGCCGCGGCGGCAGGCCGGCTCGCAAGGCCGATCGCATACCCGGCCGAGGATACCGGGGAACACGTTCGATTCCCGGTTCACCAGGTACGCCTCGGTGAACTGTCCCTGGGCGATCAACCGGATGTACTCCGGCACGTCGGTGTGGGCGGGGCAGGCCCACTGGCAATCCACTACTTTATGAAAATAATCAGCTTTCCCGGTATCGGTCGGTTCCATGGGTCCTCATTCGACATCGCGCTCGCGAGTGCTCTGATTATAGTCCCCGCATCGCTCGGCAGGGGTGATGTAGGCCGCAACCGGGGGACTCACGGGCGGGGGCGGGGCAGTGCGGCTCAACCGGGCCGCGCCGCGTACTTGGCAACATCGTCCTCGAACTCGTACCACTCGGCCCGATCCGCGAAGTAGATGTGCGCCTGCGGCTTGGTCTTGAGGTACGAATCGAGCGTGCCGATGCGCACACGGATGACCTCGGGGGGCCCCGGGCGGCGGCTGATGATGGGCGAGCCGCAGTTGCGGCAGAACAGGCGGTGCACGCCCGGGGAGGATTCGAAGTCCCCCAGGGCTTCTCCCCCCGAGGTGAACTTGAACTCGGCGCTCTCGACCTGCGCGGCCGCGAGGAATGCCGTGCCATTGGCCTTGCGACAGCGGCTGCAGTGGCAAAGCGTCACCGGACCGATCTCGCCGGCGATTTCGTAGCGGACCGTGCCGCAAAGACAGCTGCCCCGATGCATCGAGCCCCGCACATGGCAAAGGCGCGATCATAGCCCTGTCGGAGAGCGGCCGGAACGAGATTCGGCGGATTCTTGCGCCGCAGCGAGAAGCGCTGTATATTGAATAGCTTACGCTCAGATCCTGAGCGCATGTCGAGTTTGACTGCAACACTCGCCGGGGAGAAGGTGAGACATGGCCACACAAGCGCGCTCGATCGCATCGCTGACGATTTCCTTCGGTCTGGTCGCGATTCCCGTCAAGCTGTACTCGGCCACGGTGTCGTCCGAGCGCATCTCGTTCAATTTGCTGCGCGCCAAGGACGGCTCGCGCGTCAAGCAACAGTACGTGGCCGTGGCCGACGGCAAGCTGGTCGAGCGCTCCGAGATGGTGAAAGGCTACGAGTTCGCGAAGGACCAGTACGTGATGTTCACGCCCGAGGAGCTCAAAGCGCTCGAGGACACGACCACGCACGCGATCGACATCGGGCAGTTCGTGCCGCTCGCATCCGTCGATCCCGTGTTCTTCGACGGCACGTACTATCTGGCACCGGACAAAGGGGGCGCGAAGCCCTACACCCTGCTTGCGACCGCTCTGCGCAAGGCGGGACAGTGCGCGGTCGGGCGCTGGGTGTCGCGCGGCAAGGAGCACATCGTCGTGATCCGGCCCATGCAAGACGGGCTCGCCATGCATCAGCTGCATTTCAAGGAGCAGGTACGCGATCTGAAGGAGCTCGGCATCGAGCCGGCGCCGGTCTCGGAGCCCGAGCTCAAGCTCGCGCAGCAGCTCATCGATCATCTGGCGGCCAAGCGCTTCGACCCGAACGAGTACCATGACGAGTTCAAGGGACGCGTGGAGGCGGCGATCCAGAAAAAGGTGGAGGGCAAGCAGATATCGCTCGCCGAAGCGCCGGTCTCCTCATCGAGCGGCAATGTGATCGATCTGATGGAGGCGCTGCGGGCGAGCATCGATGCCCGCGGCACCAAGGCCCTCGCCCTGAAGGAGCGCAAGGCGCCGAAGCGAGCGCCGGCCGCCGCCGCCGCCCGCAAGACTGCTCGACGATGAGATGCATGACTTCGATACGAAAGATCTCAAGCGCATGTTCGGCATTCCCGCCTCCCACGTGCGCTCGCTGATCCGCGCCGGATACATCAATCCCTCGAAGAAGGCCGGCAAGCTCAGCTACTCGTTTCAGGACCTGATCGTGCTGCGCACCCTGGGGTCGCTGCGCGCCGCCAAGATTCCCACCAAGAAGATCAACCGGACGCTGCGCGAGATTCGCGACTCGCTCCCCGGGGAGCTGCCGCTGAGCGGCCTGTCCATCGTCGCGGTCGGCGACCGCATCGTCGTGCGCGAGGGGCAGGCGCTGCGCGAGTCCGATTCGGGACAGTACACCCTGGCGCTGGAGGTCAGCGACCAGGGGGGCGACCTCGTGATGATCGACCGGCGGACGGTATCCTCGCCCGCATCGGCCGAGGAATCTCCGACCGGGTCGGCCGCCGGGCGCGCGGCCTCCCAGGGGGCGGACGCGCACTTCGAGAGGGCGCTGAGCCTGGAAGAGCACGACGAGGCGGGTGCGCGCGCCGCCTACCGGGAATGTCTCGCGCTCGATGCGCATCATGTCGAGGCGCGCGTGAATCTCGGGCGGCTTTTGCATCTGAGCGGTCGGCTGATCGAGGCCGAGAGCGTCTATCGCGCCGTCGGCTCGGCCGAGCCGCTGCTGTCGTTCAATCTCGGCGTGCTGCTCGAGGATCTGCAGCGAGAGAGCGAGGCGATCGCGGCGTATCGCGACGCCCTCGCCCAGGATCCCGGGCTGGCCGACGCCCATTTCAATCTCGCGAGACTCCACGAGCGGGCCGGCAACAACAAGGATGCGCTGCGCCATCTGCTCGCGTACCGGCGCTTGATGAACGAGCATTGAGCGCCGCGCAGATCTGCCTGCTCTCCGCCTGCGAGCTGGCCGGCCGCATCCGCCGGCGCGAGCTCTCGGCGCTCGAAGTGATGAGCGCACACATCGACCGCATCGAGCGCGTGAATCCCGCGCTCAATGCGATCGTGACTTTCCTTCCGGACCGCGGACTCGATGCGGCGCGCGCCCTGGACGCCGCTCTGGCGCGCGGCGCCGGCGCGGGGCCGCTCGCCGGGCTGCCGATCGCGCACAAGGACCTGGTGCCGACACGCGGCGTGCGCACCACCTCCGGCTCGCTCATTTTCAAGGACTTCATCCCCGATACCGATGCGCTCATCGTCGAGCGGCTGAGAGCGGCGGGTGCGGTCATGATCGGCAAGACCAACACCCCGGAATTCGGCGCGGGCTCGCAGACCTTCAACGCCGTGTTCGGCGCGACGCGCAATCCCTACGACCTCGGCAGGACCTGCGGCGGCAGCAGCGGCGGAGCGGCGGCGGCGCTGGCCGCGGGACTGTTGCCCATTGCCGACGGCTCGGATCTGGGCGGCAGCCTGCGCAACCCCGCAAGCTTCTGCAACGTGGTCGGCTTGCGGCCCTCCGCGGGGCGCGTGCCCAACTGGCCGACGCAGTCGGCCTGGTTCGACATGGCCGTCCTCGGCCCCATGGCGCGCACCGTCGCTGATGCCGCGCTGCTGCTCTCGGTGATGGCGGGCCCGGACGCACGCGACCCGCTCTGCCTGCAGGAGCCGGGCGCGATTTTTGCGAGGCCCCTGGAGCGGGATTTCAACGGGGCGCGCATCGCCTGGAGCTCGGATCTCGGCGGCTTGCCCATGGAGCCCGAGGTACGCCGCATCCTCGATGCGCAGCGGCGCATCTTCACGGATCTCGGCTGCATCGTCGAGGAGGCGACGCCCGACCTGCGCGACGCGGACGAGATCTTTCGGGTCCTGCGCGCCTGGCATTTCGATGTTTCGCTGGGCGCGCTGCTCCGCTCCCATCGAGGCTCGATGAAGGACACCGTCATCTGGAACATCGAGCAGGGCGCGCAGCTGACCGGCGCGCAGGTCGGGGCGGCCGAGATCAAGCGCACGCAGCTCTTTCATCGCATGCGCGAGTTCATGGCGAGATACGATTTTCTGGTGGCGCCGGTCGTGCAGGTGCTGCCCTTCGATGTGGCCATGCCCTACCCGACCCGCATCGACGGCGTCGAGCTCGACACGTATCTCGACTGGATGCGCTCGTGCTACTACATCAGCGCGACCGGTGCGCCGGCGGCCTCCGTGCCGTGCGGTTTCAGCGCCGCGGGGCTGCCGGTGGGCCTGCAGATCATCGGCGGGCATCGACAGGACTTTCTCGTGCTGCAGATGGCGTTCGCCTTCGAGCAGGCCACTCGCATGTACGAGCGCCGACCCGCTCTGGTGGATGATCCTCGCCCGCCCGGCGCCTCGGGTGCGCTCAGAACTTGACCCGGGCGGTGAGCCCGAAGGTGCGCGGCGCGCCCAGGAATGCGTCGATCTGGTCGTACTGGAACGGCGCGTCATAGGCCACTTGGTAATAGTATTTGTCGGCGAGATTCGCGCCCCACACTTCAATGGCCCACTTGTTGTCGGGCGCACCGATGCCGACTCGTCCATTCAGAAGTCCATAGGCGCCTTGGACCTTGCGCGGATCGAGATCCGATCCGGTGTTATAGGAAGAGTCGTACTTCTCGCTCAGCGTGGCGCGCAGCTGCAACGAGCTCGACAGCGGTACCTGGTAGGTAGCCGAGGCGGCTCCCGACCAGAGCGGTGCAAATGAAAGCCGATTGTTCAGGCGCCCGAGCGTCGGGTCGGCTTGGTTCGGAGCGAACAAGTACAGCGAGCTGCCGAATTCGGTGATGTCCGTGAGCGCATGCGTCACGCCGACGTTCAGGCTCAAGCCGTTGAGCGGCGTCAACCAGTCCACATCTATTTCCTCGCCCTTGGATTCAACGCGCGGGACCGAGCTCACCACGAACAGGATGCCGGTATAGGTGTTCAGCTGGAAATCCTTGTATCGCTGATCGAACACCGCGGCATCGAGGCGCACCGTCTTGTCGGCGAGCATGGTCTTGATGCCGAGCTCGTAGGAATCGACCGTTTCCTCGGGAAAGGAAGTGTCGAGCACCGGTGCGAGAGGATTCGCGGCGAACGGATTGGTCACCCGCGCCAGGTTGAATCCGCCCGCCTTGTACCCGTCCGCGAACGAGATGTACGCCATGATGTCTTCGTTGACGTGATAGGCCAGCTTGACCGTGCCCGACAAATTGTTCTCGCTCAGCGATTGAGAGTCCGGCAAGTTCGCAAAATAAGGATTGAACACGACCGAGCAGCCATATCCCAGCAGGAACTGGTATTCGGGGCTGGCGGGAGGGATTGCGGCAAGGCCCGGGGCCGCGAGCAACGAGCCGCAGGCCGAGCCGCCATCGGTATCGTGGTAATTCGCGTTCGCGGTTTTCTCCTCGTGGGTGAAGCGAAAGCCGCCGGTGAGATCCAAGCCCTCGGTTACCTCGTAGGTCTCGCTGGTGAAAACCGCAAAGCTCTTGGAGGTCTGGTGAAAGGTATCGCTGTAGCCCGAAACCCCGGGAATGAACGTCTCGCCGGGTGGCTTTCCGGTGAGCTCGGGGATCAAGAGAAAGTTCGGTGCGCCCACCGAGGCCGAGGCCAGCCCCCCCAGGTACAGGTCCAGGTCGGTGCCGGCCCACAAGGTCTGGTTGTTCGCCAGGATCTCATCGGAGAAGAAGCCCCCGACCAGCCAGTTGAGGGGCCCTTCTTTGCCGGCCAGTCGCAGCTCCTCGCTGAATTGCTTGAAGTCGGTGAGGTTGCCGTCGGTACCGGGCTCGTACAGAAGATCGAGGGCCGAATAATCAGTGTCCTGACCGGACGTGAGCGTGTTGTCGCGCCAGGCGGTGATCGAGGTGACTTTGCCGAAGCCCACGTTCCAGTCGAGCTGGGCGGAAAAGCCCATATCGCGAATATGCTGACCGTTGGGCTGATTGGCGTAGGCCTGGTAGCCGGTTCCCGAGGCAATCCCCACCGCACCGGCCTGCCCGCCGAGGGCAGGGACCGAGGCGAGCGCGTTGAGCACCGGTGCGAACGGCCCCAGAACGGTCGCTACGGCACCACAGCATAATTCATTGCGCTTCGAATAGTCCGCGATGAATAGAACCTGGAGATCGTCGTTGGGCGTGACCAGGTACTGTCCCCGCAGCGTGTACATGTTGCGGTTGTTGGTGTTGTCGTTTTCGTTGGGACCGGGGCCGGTATCGACGTTGAGCCAGCCGTCGGTTCTCTGGTAGCCCACGTACAGGCGGCCCGCCGAGATGGCATTGATCGGCCCGGTGACGGAGGCGGATGCCTCGCGATCGTTGAAGTTGCCGCCAGTGATCTCTGCGGTCGCGCCGAACGTCATCGAGGGTCGCTTGGTCGTGATGGTGATGACGCCGGCGTCGTTGTTCAGCCCGAACAGTTCTCCCTGGGGTCCTTCGAGAACCTCGATTTGATCGATTTCGCCCAGATCGCCGAAGCCGACGCCGTTGCGGGGACGGTAAACCCCGTCGATCACGATACCGACCGAGGATTCCAGACCGGGGTTGTCGCCGACCGTGCCGATGCCGCGAATGCGCGCCGTGGTCAAGTTCTCGTTGGTCGTGGAGGTGACCGTGAGGCCAGGGGTCAACACCGTCAGGTTCTTGATGTCGGTCACGCCGGCATCCTGCAGCTGCTGGGCGGAGAGCGCGATGACGGAGATCGGTACGTCCTGAAGGTTCTCGGACCGCTTCTCCGCGGTCACGATCACCTCGGTCAAGGTGGGCTGAGTCTCGTCCGCGCGGCTGTCGGCGCTGACCAATGCGAGGGCCGCCGCAGCGGCCGCGAGTGCAGCCGCCGCCGCGAGCGCCGCCGCCGTGAGCGCCGAAGCCGCCGTGAACGCGGTCGCCAGCGGGAGCTTCGCCGCAGCCCAACGCATGCCTGGATTAGCCATCTTGCACCCCCTCCGGCTCACGCGCGGTGCGCGGTGGCCCCATTCCCGGCGGCTTCCGTTCGCGCGGCTGTTGTATTTGTCCTACGTGCCTCGGCTGGCGCAGCAGATATCCCTGCAATCCCGGGATGCGTCCGTCGCGCACTCACCACATCGGCGGGAGGAGCGTAAGGTAACGGCGCGATCGACGACCTCGCCTCGGACGACAATCGATTGATCGGCGGCGCCATCAGGACCTGGCGCGCGACGGCGGGGCAGCGGCGCGAAAAGTGCTAAGCTGCCGGCGGCGCTGGGATGTTCTCGAGGCATCTGAGGGATAACATGCGGACACATACCGCAGCCGGTCGCGGCTACATACTGGCGACGTGGTTCAAGGCGATTGGCCGCGCTTTGGACGCGGCCGGTTGCGACGGTGCCGCCATCCTCGCTCAGGCGGGGTTCGAGCTGGCGGATCTGGACGGCCCCACGGTGCGCTGCCCGCTCATCAACAACGAGCGGCTCTGGGAGCTTGCCCTGGAAGCCACCGCCGATCCCGCCTTCGGACTGAAGGTGGCCAGCCAGATCAAGCACACCACCTTTCATGCGTTGAGCTACGGGCTCACCGCCAGCTCCACCTTGAAAGAAGCCTTCGAGCGCGTACAGCGCTACTGCCATGTGGCGAGCAACGCCGTCGCCTATGAGCTCTTGCGTCAGGGTGCGGATTATCACTTCGTGATCAAGCCGATCGCCCCCGTGGCCTTCGAGGCCGTGGACGCCCTGGTCGCCGCACAGTTGCGCATGTGCCGCTCGCTGATCGGCCGCGATTTCTCGCCCCTGCTCGTGGAGCTGCGCCGGCCGCGCCCGGCGCGTCTGGAGGATTTCGAGCGGCTGCTGCGGGCCCCGCTCAGATTCGGCGCGGCCCAAAATCGCCTGATACTCGACGCGCAGAGCATGGAGCGGCCCCTCGAGGGCGGCAATCCGGAGCTCGCGCGCCACAACGACGTCATCGCCCTGCGCTATCTCACGCGAATCGAGCGGGAGGATATCGAAGCGCGGGTACGCGAGGTGCTGATGCAGAGACTGGAGGGCCGGGAGCCTTCCCAGGAGGAGGTCGCCGAGCAGCTCTACATGAGTCCACGCACCCTGCAGCGCAAACTTGGCGAGCGCGGCACGACCTACAAACAGCTGCTGGATGAAACGCGCCATGCATTGGCGCTCGCCTATCTTAGCGCACCGCAGCATAGCGTCAACGAGGTGACCTACCTTCTGGGATTCTCGAGTGGCAGCTGCTTCACCCGCGCATTTCGCCGATGGACCGGCCAGTCCCCCTCGGACTGGCGAGCCGGCGGCGCTGCCGGTGCGAGGGCCGCGCCGCTGCGGGCGGCCGCTCCCTCGGGAGCGGTGGCGGCGACCCGCTGGCGCTAGAGCAGCGTCACGGCGACCCGCTGGCTGATGCCACAGAGCAATTCGTACGGGATGGTGTCCGCCCACACGGCGATTTCCTCCACCGGCAGCCCGCTGCCCCACAGGATGACCGGGTCGCCGAGCCGCGGCGGCCGCGGCAGGTCGGTCACGTCGATCCCGATCATGTCCATCGATACGCGCCCGGCGAGCGGCACACGCTCGCCATTGACCAGCACGGGAGAGCCCGAGCCGAGACTGCGCGGATAGCCGTCGCCATACCCGACCGCCGCGACCGCGAGCCGCGTCGGCCGCACGGCGGTCCAGTTGCCGCCGTACCCCACGCGCTCGCCCGGGGCGAGATCCTTGATCGCAATGAGGTGCGACTTGAGCGTCATGGCGGCCTTCAGCCCATAGTCCGCGCCGATCGAGCCGTCGAACGGCGATACGCCGTAGAGCAGCAGCCCGGGCCGCACCCAGTCGGCCTGCGCCTCGGGGTAGCCGAGCATCCCGGCCGAGTTCGCAATGCTGCGCTCGCCCGGGAGCGAGGCCGTGGCGGCGGCGAAGCGGGCGAGCTGCTCGGCGGTGCTCGGGGAGTCGGGCACATCGGCCGAGGCGAGGTGGGTGAACAGATTCACCGGCGATTGCACGCGCGGCAGGGCGCGCAGCGCCTCGAGAGCGGCCTCGAACGCCGCGCCCTTGAAGCCAAGGCGGTTCATGCCGGTGTCGAGCTTGAGCCAGACCTTGAACGGATCGCCGGCGGCGGCCTGACGCAGAAGCTCGATCTGCTCGCCGGTATGCACCACGAGCTCGAATCCCGCAGCCGCAGCCGAATCGAGCTGCCCGCGGTCGAACACGCCCTCGAGCAGCACGATGCGCTTTTGCACGCCGGCCATGCGCAGCGTGAGGCCTTCATCGACCCGCGCCACGGCGAAGGAATCGGCCTCCGCGAGCGCGCGCGCCACCGCGATGAGTCCGTGGCCGTAGGCGTTCGCCTTGATCACGGCCATGACGCGCGAGCGCGGCGCCCACTGGCGGATGCGCCGCAAATTCTCGCGCAGCGCGCCGGTGTCGATCGTCGCGCTGACCATCGGCGTCATGCGCGTGTCACCGAAACACGCCGTCGGCGTAGGATTCAGGCGCGTAGTTCTCGAACTTGGTGTACTGCCCGAGGAACGTGAGCTGGACCTCGCCGGTCGGACCGTTGCGCTGCTTGGCGATGATGATGTCCGCGATACCCTTGCGCGTGGTGTTCGGGTCGTACACTTCCTCGCGGTAGATCAGCAGAATCACATCGGCGTCCTGCTCGATGGCGCCGCTCTCCCTCAGATCCGACATCACCGGCTTCTTCTCCACGCGCTGCTCGACCCCGCGATTGAGCTGCGAGAGCGCGACCACCGGCACCTTCAATTCCTTGGCGAGCGCCTTCAGGGAGCGCGAGATCTCGGAGATCTCCGTGGCACGGTTCTCCTTGGTGCCGGCGACCTGCATGAGCTGCAGATAGTCGACCACGATCAGATCGAGGCCGCGCTCGCGCTTCAGACGCCGCGCCCGCGCGCGCACCTCGGTCGGCGTGAGCGCCGGGGTCTCGTCCACGTGAATGCTGGCGCCGCCGAGCTGCGTCATGGCCGAATCGATGCGCGGCCAGTCATCTTCCTGCAGGCGGCCCGAGCGCAGATGACCCTGATTGATGCGCCCCAGAGACGACAGCATGCGCAGGGTGAGGGACTCGGCCGACATCTCCATGCTGAAGATCGCCGCCGACTTGCGCGAGCCGAGAGCGGCGTTCTCCGCCATGTTGACGGCGAGCGTGGTCTTGCCCATGGACGGCCGGCCGGCGACGATGATCAGGTCGCCGGGCTGCAGCCCCGAGGTCATCTCGTCGAGCTGCTTGAATCCGGTGGAGATGCCCGTGAGCTTGCCGTCGGAGTGATACAGCTCGTCGATCCGATTGACCACCTCGGGCAGGATCGACTTGACGGTGCGAAAGCCGATCTTGCCGCGCGAGCCGCGCTCGGCGATCTCGAATACCGCACGCTCCGCATCATCGACGATCTCGCGCGCTTCGCGCCCTTCGGGCTCGAGCGCGCTGGTCACGATGGCATTGCCGGCGGTCACCAGCTGGCGCAGCACCGATCGCTCGCGCACGATGTCCGCGTAGGCCCTGATGTTCGCGGCCGTGGGCGTGTCGCGCGCCAGGCCGCCGAGATAGGAGAGCCCCCCCACCTGATCGAGCACGCCCTGGCTCTCGAGGATTCCGGACAAGGTGACCGCGTCGCAAGGCTGGTTGCGCTCGATGAGCCCGGCACTCGCCGCGAAGATGAGCCGATGATCGTGGCGGTAGAAGTCCTCGGCGTTCACCCGGTCGGCGATCTGGTCCCAGGCGGCGGCATCGATCATCAGACCGCCGAGCACCGCTTGCTCGGCCTCGATGGAATGGGGCGGCAAGCGCAGCCCCTCGCCCGCCGCAGTTGCGCCCGTCATCGGATTGTCGAGGCGGGTGGCCACGTGCAAAGCCTGCGCGCCGCGGCTTTGCCGGCCGCTACTCTTCGGCGACGATCGTGACCGTGACGGTCACATCAACGTCCGCATGCAAATGCACCTGCACCTGATGCTCGCCGGTCGAGCGGATCGGTCCGTTCGGCATGCGCACCTCGCTGCGCGATACGGGGTGGCCCGCCTTGACGGCGGCCTCTGCGATGTCGGCGGTGCCGATGGAGCCGAACAGCTTGCCCTCGGTGCCGGCCTTGGCCTTGAGCTCGAGCTTGAAGTTCTGAAGCTGCGCCGCGCGGCCCTGAGCCGCGGTGAGCTCCTCGTGCGCCTTGGCCTCGAGCTCGTGGCGCTGCGCCTCGAACTTGGCGATGTTGGCGGGAGTGGCCATGGTCGCCCGGCCCGTGGGCACCAGGTAATTGCGCGCGTAGCCCGGCTTGACCTTGACGCGGTCGCCGATCTGCCCGAGGTTCGCCACCTTCTGCAGCAATATGATGTCCATGTGCTCGGCTCGTCTCTAATGTTGGTCGGTGTACGGCAGCAAGGCGAGGAAGCGCGCACGGCGAATGGCGAGCTGCAGCTGGCGCTGGTAATGAGCGCGCGTGCCGGTGATGCGGCTCGGGACGATCTTGCCCGTCTCGGTGATGTAGCTCTTGAGCGTCGCGAGATCCTTGTAGTCGATCTGCTTGACGTCATCGGCGGTGAAACGGCAAAACTTCTTGCGGCGGAAAAAACGTGCCATGGAATGCTCCTTCGGTTGCGGCTCAGCGCATGCCCATGGGCATGTCGTCGTCGCCGTCGTCGTCGAAATCGTCGTGACGCCGGGCACTCTCATCCGGCGCACGCGCCATCGGCGAGGGCTCGGTGACCGCTTCGTCCATCTTGACCACGAGACTGCGCAGCACGGCGTCGCTGAAGCGGAACGACCCGGTGAGCTCGGCGAGCGTCTTCTGATCGCACTCGACATTGAGCAGCAGGTAGTGCGCCTTGTGGACCTTGGCGATCGGAAAGGTCAGCTGGCGCCGGCCCCAATCCTCGTAACGGTGCACCAGGCCGCCGCCGGCACTGATCATGCCCTTGTAGCGATCGACCATCGCAGGAACTTGCTCGCTCTGGTCCGGGTGGACCAAGAGCACTATTTCATAATGCCGCATGTGGGCTCCTTACGGTTGCAGCCTCCCGTTGCGAGCGGTGAGGCAAGGAGTGAAGCCGGTCGACCGGCAATCCGGCCAGGCCGGTAAAAAGACGGCGAAGAATACGCGCTTCGGGCGCTCCTGGTCAACTCGAGCTCGCCGCGCGGCGCTGGCGCCGAGCCTCGAACAGCCCGATACCGGCAGCGACGGAGACGTTGAGCGATTGCACCGCCCCCGACATGGGGATGCGCACCAGGAAATCGCAAGTCTCGCGCGTCAGACGCCGCAGGCCCTGCCCCTCTGCGCCCAGAACGAGCGCCAGCGGCCGGTTGAGGTCGGCATCGTACAGGGATTGCTCGGCATCCCCGTCCGCGCCCACCACCCAGACCCCGCTCTCCTTGAGACGGCCGAGGGCGCGGGCAAGGTTGGTGACGGCAACCACCGGCAGGAGCTCGGCGGCTCCCGCAGCGACCTTGCGGGCCGTGCCATCGACGGCAGCCGATCGGTCCCGGGGAAGGAGCAGCGCCCCCACCCCCGCCGCCGCCGCGGTACGCAGGCATGCGCCGAGATTGTGAGGGTCGGTGACCCCGTCGAGCACCAGCAGCAGGGGGGCGGGCATTTGACGTATTGCAGCCTGCAGCGCCGCCTCGTCCCAGGGCTTCTGGGGCCGAATGGAGGCGACCACGCCTTGGTGCGCGACATCGCCCGCGAGTCTCGCCAGCGCCTCGGCGCCCACCGTTTGAACGCGCAGACCCGCGCTCAGGGCGCGCTCGCGCAGGCTGCGTGCGCGCGCATCCTGCCGGGGCTCGGACATCCACAGCTCTAGCACCCGCTCCGGCGCGTGCTCGATCACCGCGCCGACTGCGTGCAGCCCGTAGACCAGGTCACGCCTCGAGTCAGCCACGCCCGCCGCGGCGCCGCGCACCCCCCCGCTGCGATGCGCTCCGCGGGCCGCGCGCGCGGCGCTCCCCCCCGTGGCGCGGCGCGCGCACCGATCCGTGCGAGGCCGCGCCGCTCGAGTCCGTCAGCTCGAAATCGATCTGCCGCTGCGTCAGATCCACGCGGCTGAGCCGCACCTGCACGCTCTCCCCCATCTGCCAGCGCTTGCCCGTTCGCCGGCCGACCAGTCCCATACCGCCGTTCTCCAGCTCCCAGTAGTCGCCCGGAATCTGGGATATGTGGATCAGGCCGTCGATCGGCATCTGTTTGAGCTGCACGAACAGCCCGAACTCGAGCGCGCTCGAGATGGTGGCCTCGAAGCTCTCACCGACACGCGGCTGCATGAACAGGCATTTCAGATAGCTCATCACGTCGCGCGCCGCCTCGTCGGCGCGCCGCTCGCGCTGTGAGCTCTCGGTGCCGAGGGTCTGCAGCTCCGCGGCAGCGTAGCGATGCCCCGAGCTCGAGCTCGGCAGGAGCGCTCCCTTGATGGCCCGATGGACGAGCAGATCCGGATAGCGGCGGATGGGCGAGGTGAAGTGCGCATATTCCTCGAGCGCGAGGCCGAAGTGGCCGATATTGGTCTGCTGGTAGACGGCCTGTGCGAGCGCCCGAATCACCAGCCCTTCGAGCAGAGCGCCGTCCGGCCGCGCGGACAGCCGCTCGACCAGCTGGCGAAACTCGCGCGGGGTCGGGCTCTCGGAGAAGCTCGCGCCGATCTGCATGGCGTTCATCACCTTCTGCAGCTCGGTCACGCGCTTCTCCTCCGGCTGGCCGTGGACGCGGTACAAGCTGCGAGCCTTGGCGAGCCGCAGCGCCACCGCGGCCTGGACGTTCGCCGCGATCATGCACTCCTCGATCAAGCGATGCGCGTCGTTGCGCATGACGGCGTAGAAGCCCTCGATCCTGCCGTCATCGCCGATGCGCGCCTTGACCTCGCCGCTGCGAAAATCGAGCGCGCCGCGCGCATCGCGCGCCGCCTTGAGCGCACCGTACACCGCGTGCAGCTCGCGCAGCGACGCGCGCACCGGCTCGGCGAGCGCCGGATCGGCGCCAAGATCGGGATTGTCGAGGAAGCGCCAAGCCTGCGTGTAGGTGAGGCGTGCATGCGAGCGGATCACCGCCTCGTAGAAACGCGCACGCCCGGGCTGGCCCGTCTTGCTCACGCGCATGTCGCACACGAAGGCCAGGCGCTCCACCTGCGGCATGAGCGAGCACAAGTGGTTCGACAGGTGCTCCGGCAGCATGGGCAGCACGCGGTCCGGAAAATACACCGAGGTGGCGCGCGCACGCGCCTCGGCGTCGAGATTCGTGCCGACGCGCACGTAGTGGCTCACATCGGCGATCGCCACCACCAGCCGCCAGCCCCCGCCGCGCAGCCGCTCGGCATACACGGCGTCGTCGAAGTCTTTGGCATCCTCCCCGTCGATGGTGACCAGCGGCAGATCGCGCAGATCCTCGCGTCCCGCGCGATCCTCGGGCAGCACGTCGGGGGCGAACCGATTCGCCTCGTGCAGCACCTCGGGCGGAAACTCCTGGGGCAGGTCGTGGCGCAGGACCGCGAAGCGCACGGCGAGATCCGAGGGGCGCACGTTGCTGAGCACCTCGACGATGCGGCCGTGCGCAGGCTCGTCCCCTTGCGGCCGCCTGGTGATCTCCACGATGACGTTGTCGCCATCCCGGGCGTCATGCGCGAAGCGCTGCGGCACCTCGACGCCGTACCAGTGACCCGGATCCTCGGGCTCGACGCGGCCCTGGCCGATGTGGGCGCGCCAGATGCCGCCGATTCGCGTCGGCGCATCCGCGATGCGGCGAATGAGGCGCGCCACGCGCCGGCCGCGCTCGTTCACGCCCACCGCCAGCACCTCGACGACGTCGTGGTGCATCAGGCCCGCCGTGTCCGCACGCGCCAGCACCAGCGGCGCCGAGCCGTCCTCAGGCAGCACCAGCACATCGCCGTTGGCTCGGCCGCGCACCCGTCCGGCCACCCGCTCGCCCTCGCCGGCGACCGCGAAGCCATTGGGTCCCTCGATCGCTTGACCGTCGCGCACCATGGCGGCCAGGCGCTTGGACAGCGCTTCGCGCTGCGCCTCGCTGCTCATGCCCAGACGCTTGGCGAGGCGCGCCGCGCTCAGCGGCTCCGGTGCCTCGGACAGATGCTTGAGCAACAGCTCGCGGCTTGCGATCGGATGCGCATAGCGCAGCTTCTCCAGCTCGAGGTTCGGATCGTGCGCGCGCCAGTCCTCGGCCTTCGCGTTCGGAGCGGCGGGCGATTTTCGCGCCGGCGGCCGCCCGCCCTTGGGATCACGGGGCGTCATCCGCTCAGCACGGGCGCGGCCTGGCTCTGCGCGCGCTTGGCGAGCCAGTAATACGCGGGCGAGGTGAGCGCCAGACCGACGATCCACGACAGATCGACGCCGCCCAGGGCGCGCGCAAGCGGCCCGGTATACAGCGGCGAGGCGATGAAGGGCAGCTGCACCAGGATGCCTGCGACATAGCAAGTGACCGCCGCGGGGTTGACGCGCCCATAGATGCCCCCGTCGCGGCGGAAGAAGGATGCGACGTCGTACTCGCCGTGGCGCAAGAGGTAGTAGTCGACCAGATTGATTGCGGTCCAGGGGACCAGAACATAGAGCAGCAGCAGAATGAAATTCTCGTAGTTGAGCAGGAAAGACTCCTTGCTCAGGAGCGCGCCCAGCAGCGCGAGCATGAAGAGCATCAGGGCGATGATGCTACGCGAGCCCCGCCCGGGCGACCATCGCGGCAGTATCGTCTGGCCGAACGCCAGAGTAGACAGCGCACCGCAGTAAAGGTTCATCGCGCTCGCCGCGGCGATGCTCACCGTGAACAGGACCAGCACGATGGGCGCGATGCCGTGCGTGAGCGCCGCCAGTCCCTGCATCAATCCTCCCCTGGGCGCGGCCAGTCCCACCGCGGCGCCCAGCACCATGGGCAGAAAGGAGCCCAGCGTGCAGCCCCAGTAGCTCGCCCAGAAGGCCGGCCGCACGCCGGTCTCGCGCGGCATGTAGCGCGAGTAATCCGATACGTACGGCGCGTAGGCGATTTGCCAGAGCGCCCCGGCGGAGATCACACCGAGAAAGCCGGGCAGATTGAAGCGGTTGCGGACGAGGAAGTCCGCCGGCAGACCGTGCACCGCCACGATCCAGACGGCAGCGAGTGCCAGCGCCGCCCCGCACAGATAGCTCATCAGCCGGGTGTAGGCGTGGATCAGATCGTAGCCATAGATCGCGGCAGTGACGCTCAGCACGCCGACCAGCGCGATTCCCGCCGTCTGCGACAGTCCCGTGGCGAGCTCGAGGGCCTCCCCGCTCAGCACCAGATTCGAGGACACGAAGCCCACATACATCACGATGACGATGCCGATCACCAGGAGCGATCCCACCGAGCCGAACTGGCCGCGGGTTTGAACCATCTGCGGAACGCCGAGCGTGGGGCCTTGTGCGGCGTGCAGCGCCATGAATATGCCGCCCACCAGGTTGCCGATGGCCAGACCGAGGATCGCCCAGCCGAACGGCAAGCCGAAGACGGTGACGGCGAGTCCGCCCGTGACGATGGTGAGCAGCATCAAGTTCGACCCGAACCACACGGTGAACAGGTCGCCGTACGTGCCATGACGCTGATCGAGCGGGATCTGTTGAATGGTGGCGATCTCGATCCGCCGCGCGTGCTCGTTCTGTGTCATAGGTCGATTCCGGCGGCCGCGAGCCGATCTTTCAAGCCGCGCAGCTGCGTCTCGTAATGCCGCCACTGCGACACCGACGAGCCGTAGATCGGTCGGCGCACCTGCGCGGCGCTCGCCGTGGTGGTTGGAGTTGGATTTTCGTGGAAGGCGATGCAGCCATCTTCCCATTCCACGCCGCAATACTCCAACAATTTGCGCGTCTCGACTCGCTGATCGCCCACCAGCCGCTCATAGGAGAGCTCATGCAGCGCGCCCGGCAGAGCGCGCTGCCAGTGCTCCATGAGGCGGCGGTAGGCCAGGTAGTACTCGGCGATCTCGCCGAGATCATAGGAGAAGGGATAGCCGCTCTTGAACAGCGTCTTGTACATGGCGTAGCACACCGCCATCGGGTGGCGCGTCACGTGGATGATGCGCGCATGCGGCAGCGCGCGGCGGATGAGGCCGCAATACAGGTAATTGAGGGGCATCTTGTCGATGAAGCGCCCGCTCGCCGCGCACAGAGCCCGCGCCCGGCCGAGGTAGTCCCGGCCGAGGGCCGCGAAATCGAGCTCGGCGGACGCGGCGATGAGCTCGCGCCGGTCCGCCGCGCGCGCCCCGTGCCGGCGCACGGCATCGACCACCGCCGAGGCGAAACAATCGAGCTCTCCGGCCGAGGCGAGCGCGGAGTGGCTGGCGAGGATGCGCTCGACCAGCGTCGTCCCGCTGCGCGGCAGTCCGACGATGAAGATGGGATCCTCGCCCGCTGCAACCGCTGCGGCCGGCGCCGGGCCGCCCGCCGCTGGCGCAGGGCTGCCCGCGGATCGCGCCCCGTCCCCGGCCGGAAAGGCATCGCTGATCCACCGGGCGCTGGCCACATCGACCGCAACGTCGTATTGCAAGTGCTCGCGCCGCAGCCGGGCGCCCGCGCTCAGCGTCTCGAACGAGCGGGCGTGCTCGCCGAGGTCCTCGTACTCCTTGGCGAGCGCGAACCGGATCTGCACCTCGCCGCGCCAGTCGCCGCGCGCGCTGCCGAGCGCCGCCTCGAGCTCGCCCACGTGATTGCGTGATCGGCTCTGCACGCGCAGCTCGCTGCGGTTCAAGTACGCCTCGAAATCCCTGGGCTGTCGCGAGATGACGCGGTCATAGTCGCTTTCTGCGCCATCGAGGTCGCCCATGAAACGCCGTACCGAGGCGCGGTTGTACCGATATTGGGGCTCCTCGGGGGCGATCGCGACGGCCCGATCGTAGGCAGCGAGCGCCCCGGGCTGATCGAGCGCGAAGCTGCGCACCGTGCCGATCGCGTTCCAGGCCTGAGCGTCGGTGCCCGCCGCCCGTTCCGCAAGGCAGGCGGCCTGCAGCGCCTCCCCCCTGCGGCCCAGGGCGAGGAGACATTGCGCGCGCTGCACGGCGAGGCTCGCACGATCGGGCTCGATGGCGAGGGCGCGCTCGGCCGACTCGAGCGCCTCGACGGGGAGCTTCAGCGCGACGGCGATCTGGCTCGCGGTCAGCCAACCCGGCGCGAAATCCGGGTAGCGCGCATTCAGGCGCTGGCAGGCCTCCCGGGCGGCGCGCCAGTCGCGCGCCTGCACCAGCCGCAAGAGCTCCCGGTGCTCGGCCAGGGGCCCGTCGAGGCGCGAATGGGGGTTCTCCATCATTGCAGGGCGGCATGATCACCCAAGCCGGCGCGCTTATAAACCGTCGAATTGACAAGGGTTCGGGGGGTGCGTACATTCCTGCGCCTCATCGCGAGCAGCCCCTCCTTGCCCAGGTGGCGGAACTGGTAGACGCGCTGGTTTCAGGTACCAGTGGAGCAATTCGTGGAGGTTCGAGTCCTCTCCTGGGCACCAAAGGGATAAAAACGGGGGATAATTCACCAAACAGCCGCCCAAATGAGCGGTTGATCACAGCCCACCGGGGATAAAAGGGATAAAAAGGGATAAAATCGGCCCCGTTGGCCGAAGGTGAAATCCCGATGCAAAATCAGCCCTGCCGTCGCGGACATATCGAGCCGCGCAACGAATTCAATCAGTGCCCCGTTTGCTTGCTCGCGAGTCGCGCAGCGTTCCGCGAACGCAAGAGAAAACGCGCCACCGCGACGCCACTTCTCGCACCTGTCGAGACTCCAGCTGCAGCACTCTCCTCTGTCGTCGCACCAACACCGCCGCAACCCGTTGTCCATCACTCGTTCCTCGCCGTCGCGCGTGAGTACTTCGCCACCCAGGACGACATCGCCGAGTCGACCGCGGAAAAGCGCGAATACCTTCTAGAGCAACTTCAAGAGCTGCACGCGGTGCCCATTGGCGGGCTGACGACGCCCGGCATCGTGCGCGCACTCAACGCCATCGCAGCGAAGGATGACCGCCGCGAGACCGCACACCGCTGCGGCATGTTGGTCGGTCGCGTCACGCGCTTCGCCGTGAATCACGGCTATGCGGCGGTCAACGTGCTCCCGAGTGGGCAGCTGCGCGGCGCGTTGAAGCCCGTCAAAGCCGACTCGCACGCTGCCATCATCGAGCCGGAGCGCTTCGGGAAGCTCCTCAAGTTCATCGACCTATACGCGGACTTCGCTGGCAGCCGCTCCCAGCCTGGCGTAACGCGGGCGCTGCAACTGGCGCCGCTCGTGTTCGTGCGCCCTGGCGAGCTGCGCAAGATGGAATGGTCCGAAGTGAACTTCGACAAAAGCGAATGGGTCATACCCGCGGAGAAAATGAAGATGCGCCGGCCGCACGTCGTGCCGCTCTCAAAGCAAGCGCTCTCCATTCTCAACGCCGCACGCGCCGTCACTGGCGAGGATCGCTACTGCTTCCGCACGCGCCGCCTCGATGAGGCGCTGAGCGAGAACGGCTTCCGCGAAGCGTTGAACACCATTTTAGGCGCGATGGGTGAACCGCGCGGCGTTCATACGATGCACGGCTTTCGCTCCAGCGCATCGTCGCTCCTCAACGGCGAGCTGAACATAGATTCCGCGCTGATCGAGCTGCAGCTCGCACACGCGAAGGCCGACAAAGTGGCCGGCGTCTACGATCGCTCGCAGCGGCTGCCCGAACGACGAAAGATGATACAGGCATGGGCTGACTATCTCGACAAGCTCAAGACTGAGGCGAAGTAACGGGGGCGCGCGGCATCCCTGCCGCGCAACCTTTCACTTTTATCCGCGCGAACGCGCATCGCCACCAATCGCCGATGAAAACGCCTCATCCGTGTTACCGAACAGCACACTGTGCACGAGCGGTGATGTCATCAAACTGCCCACATCCGCGCCCAGTTTGAAAGCCAAATCTGTCAACGCTCGCATTTCAGACTCTGAGTACGTGCGACCTCGCATCTTCTCGCGCTCGGCCCGCAG
>DATJSL010000032.1:0-13112 GCA_035504115.1 Steroidobacteraceae bacterium
GCAGCAGAACACCTCGTGCTCGAGGTCGCGCAGCCGCGCCGTGAGGAAATCGCGCGTCGCCTTCGGGCTCGCGAGCAAGGGTCCCGTGCGCAGCGACTCGCCCAGCTGGCGGCGCGCGAGCTCCGCGGCCGCCTGCAGCTGCGCGTAGCGGGCGAGGCCCATCCCGGCGCCTGCGCAAAAGCGCGCCCGATCCGCCGCGATGAGCTGCCGCAGCGAGCCGAAGGTTTTCAATGTCTCGCGCGCCAGATCGAGGGCGGAGCGGCCTTTCAGCCCGGTGCGCAGCAGGATGGCGAGGATCTCGGCGTCCGACAGAGCCGCCGCGCCGCGCTCGATGAGCTTCTCGCGCGGCCGCTCATCGATCGGCCAGTCCCGGATCGCCATGCGCCGGAGCATGGCGGCGCGGCGCGCGATTCACCAGCGGCATTTAGGCCGCGTGCGCCGAGATTGGATCGCCGCCGACCCGATTCAGCGTGCGCCTGCCGGACATTTCCTACGCCCGCAGGCGGCGCGAAGCGGCTCGCATCGCCGATTGCTCCGACGCAAACTCGCGGCTGGTGCCTACAGTGGAGGGAGCCCGGGCTTTTCATGAGGCCATCATGGCTGATCCTCGCTGCGTCGCGGTCTGCTGCTACCTCATGCGCGACGTCGCCTGGAATCGCTGCTCGAGGTGCCGCACCGAGTACGGCTGCCTGGGATTCGGCTCGACCGCGGAGCTCGTGCACTTCAACGGGTTGATTCCCGCCTCGATGCTCGGCGAGCCGCTGCCGCTGAACCTCTGGCCGAACCTGTGGAAAGCCATCGAGCCTGAGGCGGAAGCGAGTCTGCGGGGCGAGAGCACCCCGGTGCGGCTGCTCATCGCGGCACTCGGGCTGAAGCGTCTGCAATCACCTGCGCCGCCGCCGAATCCGGACGGATGAGGAGCGCTTTGCGAGCGCATCCGCCCCCTTCAGCCGTGCCCCGAGCTGCCGAACCCGCCCGCGCCGCGCGCCGAGCTCGCGAATTCATCGACCACCTCGAACTCGGCCTGCACCACCGGCACGATCACCATCTGCGCGATGCGGTCCCCGGGATTCACCGTGAAGGGCGCCGCGCCGCGATTCCAGCACGACACCATGAGCGGCCCTTGATAATCGGAATCGATCAGCCCCACCAGGTTGCCGAGCACGATGCCGCTCTTGTGCCCGAGCCCCGAGCGTGGCAGGAGCAGGGCCGCGAGATTCGGATCCTCGATGTGCACGGCGATGCCGGTGGCGATGAGCTCGGCCGCCCCCGGTTGCAGGGTCAGCGGCGCATCGAGGCAGGCGCGCAGATCCATCCCCGCCGAGCCCGCCGTCGCGTGCCGGGGCAGGGGAAAATCCCGGCCGATGCGCGCATCCAGGATCTTGACCTTGACGGTGCGCGGCACGATCAGCGGCGGCTGCGCCGGGCATGCAGCCGCCCGCGCGGCGTCGTCGCGGCCGCGCGGCGCTTGCGCGCACCGCGCCGCGGCGTATTGCCCGGCGGCGGCAAGCGCTTGGCGATCAGCGCGATGAGCTCGCGGGCGACCTCGAGCTTCGGCGCGCGCGCCACCTCGACCTTGCCGCCCGGCCAGAGCACCGTCAGGGCATTGTCCTCGCAATCGAAGGCGAGCCCCTCGCCGACTTCGTTGGCGGCGATCATGTCGAGCTTCTTGCGCTTGAGCTTCGAGCGCGCATTCTCCTCCACGTCGTTGGTCTCGGCCGCAAAGCCGACCACCAGCGGCCGCTTGGCCATGTCCGCCACCGACTTGACGATGTCGGGGGCGGGCTCGAGGTCGAGCTTGACCACGCCGCCGTCCTTCTTGATCTTCTGCTTGGCGACCTTCACCGGCTGGAAATCCGCGACCGCGGCCGCCGCGATGAAGACGTCCGCCTCTGCGACGTGCCGGTGCACGGCGGCATACATGTCGCGCGCGCTCTCCACGTCGATGCGCGTGACGCCCAGCGGGGTCGGCAGCTGCACCGGACCGGTCACGAGCGTCACGTGCGCGCCCGCCTCGCGCGATGCGGTGGCGATGGCGAAGCCCATCTTTCCGGAGCTGCGGTTGGTGAGGTAGCGCACCGGGTCGAGACGCTCGCGCGTCGGACCTGCGGTGATCAGCACGTTCACGCCCGCCAGCAACCCGGCGTTGGCGGGCGGCTCGAGCAGTGTGGTGGCGAGCATGCCCGGTTCCCACATCCGGCCGACGCCCACTTCGCCGCAGGCCTGGTTGCCGGCGGCCGGCCCGAGGATGCGCACACCGCGCGATTCGAGTATCGCGACGTTCGCCTGCGTCGCCTTGTTGGCCCACATCACCCGGTTCATGGCCGGCGCGAGCACCAGCGGCGCCTCGGTTGCGAGGCACAGGGTCGAGAGCAAATCGTCCGCCCGGCCGCCCGCGAGGCGGGCAATGCAATCGGCGCTCGCCGGCGCGATGAGCACGAGCTGCGCCCAGCGCGCGAGCTCGATGTGGCCCATGGCCGCCTCCGCGCTCTCATCCCACAGGTCCATGCGCACCGGGCGGCCCGATACGGCCTGGAAGGTCATCGGGCTCACGAATTTCTGCGCGCCGGGTGTCATGACCACCTGCACTTCGGCGCCGCGCTCGATCAGCCGCCGCACCAGATCGGGACTTTTGTAAGCGGCAATACCTCCGGTGACCCCCAGCAGGATTCTCGTCTTTGACGTCAATGGATGCCTTTGAGCTCTTTGAAGCGCTCGATGTCGCTTTCGAATTGCTGGCTCATGACCGCTTGCTCGGAGCGCTTTTGCCGCAAGTTGTCTTCCTGGGTGTGGATGTCGCTCGCCACCCGCACCAGGTCCTCGGCCAGCTGATCGGACATCGGCGGGGCGTTCGGGTCGCTGCTGTAGGGCTTGTAGCGGCTGCTCGTGGTCTTGAGCTTGCCCATCTGCACGTTCAAGGTCTCGAGGAATTGCTGCTTGAGCTTGATCTGGTCCGACAGCAGGCTGAGGCGCTGATCGCGCAGCCGCTCGATCTCCTGCACCGACACGTAGGTGTTCAACAGGTTGCGATCGCGGTTCTCGCGCTGCTCCGCGTCACGCCTCTTCTGGTCCTCGGCGGCCAGCTGCTCGGCGGTCTTCTGCGCATCGACGTGCGAGATCTCGATGCCGTTGGCGTCGATGACCCGGTGCTCGCGGGAGGCATATTCGGGCGGGATCTGGTCGCCGTAATGGGTGACACCCTGGTCGTCCACCCACTCGTATACCTTGCGCCCCGAGTTGCTCGAGGGCGCGGCGAGTGCCGAGGCGGCGAGCAGGGCTGCGATCGATAGGAGCCAGGCAAGATGCTTCACGGACGTACCCCCCTTGAGGCCGGCGACATTTTGAGCCGCGGGGAGGCCGTTTTCCAGGTTAAATTGCTCAAACTGTGAGGCCATAGCGGTCTCGGTAGCCCTGCATGGCGGCGAGCTCCGCCGAGCGTCCCGCGGCCTCCATGTGCTGCATCAGGTCCGCGAGCGTGATGACGGCGACCACGGGAATGCCGAATTGCTCCCGCAGCTCCTGCACCGCCGACAGCGGGCTCACCGCGCCGCGCTCCTGGCGGTCCAGGGCGAGCAGTACGCCGGCGGTGTGGGCCCCGGCGCCTCGAATGAGGTCGATGGATTCGCGGATCGCCGTGCCGGCCGTGATCACATCGTCCACGATCAGCACCCGGCCGGCCAGCGGACTGCCGACGATCGAGCCGCCTTCGCCGTGCGCCTTCGATTCCTTGCGGTTGAAGGCGAACGGCACGTCCAGGCTGTGCCGGTCGGCGAGCGCGGCGGCCGCGGCCGTGACCAGCGGAATCCCCTTGTAGGCGGGCCCGAACAGCATGTCGAAGGTGATGTCGCAGGCGACGATGGCATCGCTGTAAGCGCGGCCGACGGCGGCGATGGCCGCGCCGGCGCTGAACAGCCCGGCATTGAAGAAGTACGGGCTCTCGCGCCCGGACTTGAGCGTGAAGTGGCCGAACTTCAGGACGCCGAGCCGCATGCACAAATCGATGAATTCGGTCTGGTAGGGCAGGGACATGGCGTCCGAAGTCTCGCAAGGGACAGGCCGCGCCGCAAGCGCCGCACGCCGGCGCCGCGCCCGAGACGCACCGCCCGGCGCACGGCTCGAGACAGGCAGCGCAGCGAGCAGTGAACCCGGTCCTCGGCGCCCGCCACCCGCCTGGTATGATCGCGCGCGATGCTCATCACCCTCGACCGCCCCCGGCCTTGACGGCTCCCGCGAAGCCCACCGTACTCCAAGCCCTTGCCGACAAGCGGATGAGGGCCGTGCTGTTCTTGAGCTTTGCATCCGGCCTGCCTTTCAATCTGACCAATTTCAGCCTTCAGGCCTGGCTCGCCTCGTCCGGGATCGCGGTCAAGACCATCGGATTTTTGTCCCTCGTCGCTCTGCCCTACAACTTCAAGTTCCTGTGGTCCCCGTTCCTCGACCGCTACATACCGCCCATCCTCGACCGGCGGCGCGGCTGGATCGCGCTCTTCCAGGCATGCCTCGCCGTCTGCATCGGCACCATGGGGTTCTGCTCCCCCACGAGCGAGCTCTACGTGCTCGCCGGGGTCGCCGTGAGCGTCGCGTTTCTATCGGCCTCGCAGGACATCGTCATCGATGCCTACCGCGTCGACACCATCCCCGCGAGCGAGCGCGCCCTCGCCGCCGCCGCGAGCGCATTCGGCTATCGCACGGCGGCGATGCTCGCCGGCACCGTGCTCGTGGTCATCGCCGGGCATCTCGGCTGGCGGGTCGCCTTCCTGATGGTGGCCGTGCTCATGGCGGGGACGCTGTTCGCCACTTTCTGGGCGCCCTCGCCGCAGGCGCCCAGCCATCCGCCCCGCACGCTGATCGATGCCGTCTGGCATCCGCTGCGCGAGCTGTTCAGCGAGCGGGGGATGTGGGGATTTCTGGTCCTGGTGCTGCTTTACAAGGTGGGCGATGCGCTCGCGCTGAGCCTCTATAGCACCTTCATGCTGCGCGGGGTGGGGTTCTCGCTGGACGAGCTCGGCGTCGCCGGCAAGCTCAACATGACCGTCTCCACCATGATCGGCGTCACGGTCGGCGGCCTGATGTACATCCGCTGGGGAACGTTTCGCTCGCTGCTGATATTCGGTATCGGCCAGGCGCTCACCAACCTGCTCTACATGTGGCTCGCACTGGTCGGTCGCAAGGTCTGGCTGCTGGTGCTCGCCACCTCGCTCGACACCATGATCGGCGGCATGGGCCAGGCGGCGTTCGTCGCCTTCTTGATGTCGCTCTGCTCCGCGGATTACAGCGCCACGCAGTTCGCGCTGCTTTCGGCCCTCGCCACCCTGCCGCGCAACCTCTCGGGCGCGGCGGCGGGCGCCCTGGTGCCCATCGTCGGCTGGGCGCGATTCTTCGTCATCACCTGCCTCGCGGCGATGCCCGGACTCATCCTGCTGATTTTCATGCGGCGGCCCTTGAACGAGCTCGCCGCGCGCGATGCGGCCCGAAGCTAGCGGCGCAGCGAGCGGTCCTGGGAATTCGACCACGCGCCGCGCGGGTTGTCCTCGAACTCCCGATCCAGGTCTTCGGCTTCGACGTCCACCGCGCCCGACCAGTCTTCCGGGGCGTCGGCGATCTCGATGAGCTCATCGAGCAACTGCTCGTTCCAGGAGTCGAAATCGATTTCGGTGACGGTCCCGTCGAAGTACTGGACCTCTATGGTCTCGTCTTGATCATCGATCGCGACGACTTCGAAGAGCTCGCTGGTATCACCCCGATACCATTGACCTACGATCGGCTTCACTACGTTCATCGCAGTCTCCGTCCGTTGCGCTCGACTCTCATTCAACTCCCAATGAGCCGCACGTGCAATGGAAAATTTTTGCGCGAAGCAACATCCCGGCGCGGCCGACGCACGCGGCTCACGGGGATTTGCCGTAGGCCAAATCCCACACCGTGTGCCCGAGCCTCTCGCCGCGCCGCTCGAATCGTGTCGGCGCGCGGAACGAAGGGCGCTCGACATAGGAGCGCTCGGCGCTGAGCGAGCGCAGCCGCTCGCACGCGTTGCCGATGCGCAGCATCTGCTCGGCATATTCCCGCCAGTCGGTCGCCAGATGCAGCACGCCCTCGGGGCGCAGCTTGGCGGCGAGCATCGACATGAACGGCGCATCGATGAGGCGGCGCTTGTGATGGCGCTTCTTGTGCCACGGATCGGGAAAGAACACCAGGATCGAATCGAACGACTCATCGGCGATGCCGCCCGCGAGCACCTCGACGGCATCGTGCCGGACGATGCGCAGGTTCGTCAGCGCATCCTCGTGAGCACGCAGCAGCAGCCGCCCGACGCCGGCGCGGTGCACCTCGATGCCGAGATAGTCCCTCTCCGGGTGCGCCTTGGCGAGCGCACCGATCACCTCGCCCGCGCCGAAGCCGATCTCCAGGCAGCGCGGCGCGCGGCGCGCGAACAGCGCATCGAGGTCGAGCTCGCGTCCCTCGAAGTCGACGCCGAACGAGGGCCACAGCTCGCTCAGCGCGCGCTCCTGGGCCGGCGTCACCCGGCCGGCGCGCAACACGAAGCTGCGAATGGGACGCCGTGCATGCATGGGGACGAATTCTGCCTGATATCATCGCGCGCATGCGTAAATCCTGGCTCGCCTGCGCGCTCCTGATCCTCGCGGGTTGCGCGAGCCTGCCGCAGCACGTCAAGAAATATCCAAGCAGCGCGCTCGCATCGCCCCAGAACACCGCGCTCGGACACATCGTCGCGCACAGCGAGGATGGCAATCCACGCACCCTGTCGGGCGTGCGCCTGTTGAGCTCGGGCGAGGAGGCGCTCGACAGCCTGATCGCCCTTGCCGACCACGCCCAGCGCACGCTCGACATCCAGTACTACATCATCCGGCAGGACGAGTCCGCGCGCGAGCTCCTCGATCGCGTGCGCGCGGCGGCCGACCGCGGCGTGCGCGTGCGCCTGCTGGTCGACGATTTGAACACCGCGGGCGAGGACCGGCGCTTCATGCATCTGGGCCAGCACGTCAACGTCCAGGTGCGCGTGTTCAACCCGTTTCCGGGCGGCCGCTCCGCCGTCTGGAGCCGCATCCTCACCTCGATCTCCGACATCCCGCGCATCAACCATCGCATGCACAACAAGCTGTTCGTCGCGGACAACGAGATCGCCATCACCGGCGGGCGCAACATCGGCGATGAGTACTTCATGCTCGACAAGCACAGCAACTTCATCGATCTGGACGTGGTGTGCGCGGGCCCGGTCGTGCCGCAGCTGTCGGCCTCCTTCGATGCCTTCTGGAACAGCAAGTACGCCTATCCGATTGCATCGATCGCCGAGGCGGGGCCGCCGGCACCGCCCGAGGGACCGCCCGCGCCCGCCCCGTCCGCAGCGCCGGCCGGATCTTCCGCGCCGGCAGTCACCGACCAGGGCGCCGACTGGCTGGAGCGCGAGCTCGACGCGCGTGAGCTCGAGCTCACCTGGGTTCCGGCCACCGTGCTCGCCGACCGCCCCGCCAAGATCGCGAGCGACACCGCCCCCGACCAGGTGGAGACGATCGCCAACAGCATCGCCGCGCTCATGCGCTCGGCGCAGCACGAGGTCGTCGTGATCTCCCCGTACTTCGTGCCGGGCAGGGAGGGCGTGGCGCTGATGCGCCAGCTCATCGAGCGCGGCGTGCATATCAGGATTCTCACCAACTCGCTCGCCTCCACCGACGCGCCCATCGTGCAGAACGGCTATGCGCGCTATCGCGTGGCGCTCTTGAAGATGGGCGTGGAGCTGTCCGAGGTGCGGCCGCGGCTCGGGCAGAAGCGCGCGCGCTTTCACCCGTTTCGCAGCGCCAACGCCAGCCTGCACGCGAAGGCGCTGGTCATCGACCGCCGCACCGTGTTCATCGGCTCGCTCAACATGGACGAGCGCTCGAAGCGCTTCAACAGCGAGCTCGGGCTCGTGATTCGAAGTCCGGAGATCGCGCGCCAGGTGATCGGCCTGCTCGACGACATCAGCGCCGACGGCAGCTACCGGCTCTCGCTCGATGCATCGAATCACATCGTCTGGTCGATCGGCGAGGGGGCCGACGAGAGGATCTGGCACACCGAGCCGGAAACCACCCGGATGCAGCGCTTGCTGCCGAAGCTGCTCGCGCCGTTCGCGCCCGAGGAGCTGCTCTAGCTCTAGCCTAGCTCCAGCTACTTTCCGGCGCGGGATTTTGAAATCCCCGCGGGTCGATTCGCCAGAGCCGCCCGCGGCGCATTTGCGCCCGGCCTTGCCGGCCGCTCGGCCTCAGGGCGTGATGCGCAGGGTGGCGAGGTAGTCCTTCACCTTCGCCCGATAGCCCTCGCTCGAGGTCACGGTGGCCCCGCCGGCGAGCACCAGGATGAAGTCCCCGCGCAGCGTGCGGTTCACTTCCTTGAGATAATTCATGTTGACCAGGCAGGAGCGGCTGATGCGCAGCATCGGCTGCGAGCGCAGCGCCTGCTCGGCCTGGCTCAAGGTGCTGCGCGCGTGAAAGCTGTCGCGACCCACCCGGATGGTGACGTAGTTGCGGTCCGCCTCGATCATCTCCACCTTGGTCACGTCGAGCACGTGCAACCGTCCGTTGAACTCCGCCAGCAGCCTCGGCCGCTCCTCGCTCGGCGGGCGCGCGCCGCGCTCGAGCTGCGCGAGCAATCCGGCGAGCAGCGCCTGGCGCTCGTCCGCGCCGCTCTGCGCATGCCGCGGGCGCACGCGCGCGAGCGTCTTGCGGAAGCGCTCCTGATCGAAGGGCTTGAGCAGGTAGTCCACCGCGCACACCTCGAATGCCTCGAGCGCGTAGGCGTCATAGGCCGTGACGAACACGAGCGAGGGCAGCTCTTCCGGGGCGAGCGCGCGCGCCAGGTCGATGCCGTTCAGGGGATCCATCTGGATGTCGAGGAACAGCAGCTGCGGGCGCTTGGCGCGGATCTCGGCGAGCGCGGTCTCGCCGTCCGCGTACTCCCCGATCACGGTCAGATCGCTCTCCGCCTCGCAGAACTCGCGCAGCGTGCGCCGTCCCGCCTGCTCATCGTCGACGATGATGACGTTCATCATGCGGGGGCGAGCGCCGCGCCGCGCCGCGCGCCGCGGCGCTCGAGCGAGGCATGGATCTCCGGCAGCGTGATCTCGGCCACCCACTCGGCGCCGGATGCTCCGGCGACCAGGCCCGCGCGGCCCTCGAACTGCACGGCGAGCCGCTCGCGCACGTTGCTGATGCCGATGCCGGGAGGGCCGGCGCTCTTGTGGGGCGCCACCGTGTTGATCACGCGCAGCGCGAGCGAGTCGCCCTCGCGCCGCACGCTCACGCGCACCGTCACCGCGCCCTGGTGTCCGGCCAGCCCGTGCACCACGGCGTTCTCCACCAGGGGCTGCAGGATCAGGCTCGGCACCCAGGCATCGACCACATCCTGCGCCGCCGGCATGATCACCTGCAGCCGATCGGTGAAGCGCCGCTGCTGCAGCTCCAGATACAGCCGCACGAACTCGAGCTCATCCGCCAGGCGTGAATAGTCGCGCTCTCCCGCGTTGAGCAGCCGCCTCAGCAGATCCGCGAGCTGCACCACCATGGACTGCGCCGCCTTCGGATCCCACTCGATCAGGCCGCGGATGGTGTGCAGCAGGTTGAACAGCGTGTGCGGAGAGAGCTGCATGCGCAGCGCCGCCAGGCGCGCCGCGCTCCACTCGCGCTCGAGCGCGGCGCGCTGCAGCTCGGAGTTGCGAAAGCGCGTGTAGAGCGCCGAGCCCGTGACCAGCGCGAGGCCGAAGCCATAGGTCGGCAGAAAGCTCACGAAGCTCGCCAGCCACAGCGAGCCGGTCATGGGGTCGGCAAATGGATTGTGCTGATGCTCGGCGATCTGCGCGTGCCAGAGGTGATCGGCCGCCATGAGCTCGCCGAGCTCGAGCGCCGGATAGGCGAGCGCGGCGAAGGCGAGCGCAAGAACCACCTGCAGCGGCAGGGCCACGAGGACCGGCCGCCACTCGATGCGCAGCGATGCCCAGTAAGAGACCAGGATGAGCGGTAACAGGAACACGTGCTGCAGGACGCGCGCGTCCCAGGGCGCGAACAAAGGCACGTTCGTCATCTGCGCGATCCCCGTGCGCATGCCGTAGGCGTACAGCACGTTGGAGACCGCTACGTACGCCCAGAACAGGCCGACGATCAGAAGAAACTGGCGCCGGCTCAAGGCCGATGCGTACTCGTCCGTCATGGCGCCCAAATAGCGGTTCATCGCGGGCCATCTCATGGGCTCGAAGCCTAGCGCAAACGGGCCCCGTTGAGGCGCCGCAGGGCCCGCTCGGGGACGAATCCGTGGTCTCGAGGGACGACCTCGACCGCCGCCGGCAGACCCGGACCCCCCGCCAGGCGTCTCATATCCCCGTCGAAAGCGCATTGCCACCCAAGCGAAGCCCATTGCCACCGACTCGAAGCCCATTGCCACCGACCGAAGCCCATTGCCACCCAAGGAGACCCTCATGACTTCTACCAAGACCACCCTCGCCATGTTGATCTGCGGCATCGTCGGCGCCGCCGGCATCGGCGCGGCGAGCGCCGCCACCTCCGAGGACGACGTCCCGGCCGTCACCGTCAAGTACGATCCCACGACCCTGCAGACCGACGGCGGCGCCCGCCGGCTCTACGAGCGCCTCGCCAATGCGGCCGCCGAGGTCTGCCCGCAGGATGTGAGCAGCCCGCACTTCGTCACGCGTCAGATGAGCGCGTGCCGCGCGCAGGCGATTGCTCGCGCCGTGATGAAGATCAACAGCCCGCGGCTGGTGGCGGTCTTCAACAGCAGCGTCAAGAATGGTTGAGCCCGGGAAACGGCCGGCCGCGCGCGCGATTCAGCGCGGCGCCGGCCGCGTCTTGGCGGCCTCGTGCCGGCGCGTGCCGTTCAGGATCTCCGTGTGCGCTGCCTCGACCCCCGACCAGCCGACCACGCGCACCCACTTGCCCGGCTCCAGATCCTTGTAGTGCTCGAAGAAATGCTGAATTTGCTTCAGACGCATGTCGGGGACGTCCTCGATCGACTTCCAGTACGCAAATAGCGGGCAGATGTCGTCCGCCGCCACGGCGAGCACCTTGGCGTCGCCCCCGGACTCATCTTCCATCTGCAGAAGGCCGAGCGCGCGGCAGCGCACCACCACGCCGGGCAGGAGCGGGAACGGGGTATGCACCAGCACATCGACGGGGTCCTCGTCCTCGGCGATGGTGCAGGGCACATAGCCGTAATTGGCCGGGTAATGCATCGCGGTCATCATGAAGCGGTCGACGAACAAGGCGCCCGATTCCTTGTCGACCTCGTACTTGACGGGGTCGGCGTTCATGGGGATCTCGATGATGACGTTGAACTCGTGCGGCAGCCGCTCGCCGGCGCTGACATTGCTGATGCTCATGGGCTCCTCTTGCGTATTACCAAAGCTGCCACTGCCCATCGCCGAGCACACAGGCCGCGATGAGCGCGTTGGCGGTCGCGTGCGCGCAAATCGATTCGCCCAGCTTGCCGGTGCGCTTCGCGAGCAAGCCATAGCCGAGTCCGGCGATCGTACCGGGGGCCCAGAGCCGGCCTTGCATCAGCCCGAAGGCGAGCGCGCTCAGCGCGAGCGCAGGCCAGCGCGCCGCGCTGAACGGCGTCTGCTCGAAGTCAGATCCGCCGAGGCGGCGCAGCAAATACCCTCGATAGGCGAGCTCTTCGGCGATCGGCAGCACCGCGACGGCCGCGGTCGCCCGGCAGCCGAGCCAGGCGATGCGCAGGGGCGCAGACAGCGCGGCGAGGGCTTCGGGCTCGCCGTGCGGCGCCGTGAGCACCTTCGCGAGCGCCAGCCACAGGCCGAACACCACCACCCCGGCGAGCGCTCCGCGCCAGGAGCAGCGCAGCAGTGCGCGCGGGTAGCTCTTGCGATAAAGCCAGAGCGCGGTGAGGGCGGCCGCGGGCCGCAGCGCATAGAGCAGCTCGAAGCCGTCCGACAAGGCGTGCGCGATCATTCCGGCGGCGAGCAGCGCGAGCAGCGGCATGAGGTAGGCCGCCGTCGGATTGCTGCTGGCGGCCTCGAGCGCCGGCGTGCCCGATGAGCTCGCCGCCTCTCGCCGCCGCGTGCGCGCCTGCGCGGCGGCCCGGCTCACCCAGGGGCTGGTATGCGCCAGGATGGCAACCCCGAAGGCCGCGAGGTTGAAGGCGATCCATCCCGCTTGCGAATGAAAGCCGACGGTCGCCACCCGCTCGTAGCCGGCGTCGCCGATCAGCACCAGCGTGGCGATGCGCACCGCATTCAGCAGGAATACCACGATCACGCCCACCGGTATGACCAGCAGCGCCCTCGGGAAGTAGTACTCGCGCCGAAAGAACCAGAGCCAGGCGGTGCAGAACGTGAGCATCAGCCCGATCCCCTCGAGGCCCGAGCAAACTTCCGCGATCTGCACCGCGAAGTGATCGGTGATCAAGGTGAGCGAAGCGGAATCGCTCTGCAGCCTCGGCAGTGCCGGCTCGAGCAGAAGCCGCACCAGGCGGAAGGTGAGCTCCGCCGCCGGCTCCCACAGCATCTGGCTCAGCTTGATCGCCGCAACGGCTGCGGCCGCGGGGACGATCGCGAACAGCGGCAATCCGGCGCTCTGGCGCAGCACGCCGGCCCAGGCCGAGAGCGGCGCCATTGCGGCAAACAGCGCGAGCGACGCGGCGACCGCCGTCACATGCCACGCCAGGGCCATGGCGGCGAAGGGTGCGGAGGGCGTGTACAGGGCGGCCGACAGGTAGAGGAAGGGCACCACCAGCAGCGCATGCACCAGCGCCCAGGCGGGGCGAAACGGTGCCTGATCGGCGGTGTGCAGGACGGATGCGAAGCGCTCGCGCCGCAGATACGCGAGGATCGACAGCGAGACCCCGTAGGCGATGAGGAAGCGAAACAGCCAGTGCTGAACCAGCCGCAGCATCTGTGGGCCGCCGGCGAGCGTATCGAGCGGCGTCGCCTGAACCAGGTAGGAACCGACGAGAATCTCGGCCGCCAGCACCGCGCCGATGACGATGAGCCGAGGAATCAGCCCGAAGCGGCCCGCAGGGGCGGCGATGGCTCGGATCGGAGTATTCACGCGCCCAGTTTAGCGGTTCGGCGTCTCTCTGCGCGCCGCGCCCCC
>DATJSL010000033.1:0-132133 GCA_035504115.1 Steroidobacteraceae bacterium
TCCCGAAGGAGTGGATATGCAAGGCTCGTTCTTGCGCGTGTACATGCATGAAGGGGAGCGGCATCAAGGTCAGCTGGCATGGGAATGGCTGCTCGAGCGGGCCAACACGCTCGGTATTCGCGGCGGCTCGGCGTTCAAGGCGATGGCGGGGTTTGGTCGACATCACAGGCTGAGCGAGGCGAAATTCGTCGAGCTCGCAGGCTCGCTGGCCGTCGAGGTCGAGTTCATCGTCACGGACGCGGAGGCGCAGCAGCTGCTGGCGATGATTCATCGAGAGAAGATGCCCTTCTTTTATACTTATATGCGGGCGCACTTCGGGGTCGTCAGTGCGCAGGAATCCGAGCCGCCATCCATCGAGCGCGACGGCACTCACCGCGTCGGCAACTCGCTCTAGCGCGCGAGGGGATCGCTCTACCAGACACTCGCTCATTCCAGGGGGCGCGATGCGCCGGCGAGAAGGGGCGCGTATGTGGCCAGGCGGCGCGACAGGTAGTCTATGAACAGCCGCACCCGCTTGGTCTTTCGCGTTTCGCCCTGCGTCAGCAGCCAGAGCGTTCCATGCATATGGAGCTTGCTCCCGGGCACCCGCGTCAATAACGGCTCGGCGTCGCCGACGAAACAGGGGAGCGCACTCATGCCGACTCCTTGCCGCACCGCGACGATCTGAGCATCGGCGGTCATGGTCCTAAACGGAACCTCGGCAGGACGGACCTCGCTGTCGAGTGCCCAATCCGAGATACCAATGTTGCTTTTGACGATCCAACGGATGCGGTGATGCTTGCCCGCGCGCCATGCCGCAAGGAGATCGCGCGACATGTGGACCGCGCCAAACAATTCCGGTCCCTTCGATCCGTGAAGGTTTTGCGGCAACCTGTTTCGATCGTAAACGACGCGGATCGCAACGTCCGCTTCACGATTGGTGAGGTTAACCGGTTCGTCCAGCGAGAGGATCTCCAGTTCGACCTCCGGATGTCGACGAGCGAACTCTGAAAAATCCGGCATGAGGAGGTGCGTCGCGAGCGTGGGAGCGAGCGTCACCCGCAGTAGACCCCGCGCGCCTTGATCGCGCCCAAGAACGCGCGCCTGAAGCTGATTGGACGACGCTTCCATCTGTTGCGCGAGCTCCAGCACCTCGTCCCCTGCATCGGTCATGCGGTAGCCCGAGGGCAGCCTCTCGAACATCCGCGCGCCGAGCCTCGCCTCCAGTTGTGCAATGCGACGGAGAACCGTGGAGTGATTGACACCAAGGTGCTCGGCCGCGGCGCGCACTGAGCCGCCGCGTGCGACGGCGAGGAAATAGCGTATGTCGTCCCATTCGATCACGAATAGCCTTGCGCCCGCTTGCAGGGCGGCACTCTAAGTCGGTCACGTCTGAAACCATGGCGGTCGCGGTGCAATTATGCACCACCACTCCGCGATTATATGTACTGGTGGATTTTGAAGGGCAATCCTATGTTCTCGTCCAAGTGGCGCTACCGAGCGTATGGGATTACCCAGCCTGGTGATGCATCGGCCGGGAATGCTTTGCGACCGCCGAGCGCCGGCGGGGACTAACTCCGATACTCGTACAGGAGAATTGCGATGAACTACTCCATTATAGGTTTCGGCCCGGTTGGGCAGGCCCTTGCGCTGGCTTTCGCTCGCAAAGGAATGGGTGCGGCGGTAGCAACGACGCGGCGGCCCGACGCTATTGCGTCGGCTGCGCGCTCACTTGGGCCAACTATCGTCCCCAAGTCGCTCAAGGACGCGCTTGCCGCGGACGTCATTCTGCTGGCCGTTCCCTTTTGGGCGCACCGCGACGTGGCTCAGGCTCTTCCAAGCTGGCGGGGCAAGATTGTCATCGATGTCACGAATGCGTACGGCGTTCCACTCGCAGACCTGGGAGATCTGCCGTCGTCGAAGGTGATCGCCAACGCGCTGAATGGCGCACGGCTCGTCAAAGCCTTCAATCATCTGGCGGCGCCGGTGCTCGCGCAGGACCCAGACGTCGGCGCCGGGCGTCGGGTGATCTTTCTCTCGGGCGACGATGAAGGCGCGGTGGCAACGGTCGCCGCCCTGATCGAGAAGCTCGGCTACGCGCCGGTCAGTCTCGGAAAGATTGCAGAAGGAGGCCGGCTCGTGCAGGCACAGGACAAAAGCTGGGCGCCCTTGATTTTCCAGGACCTTGTCAAATTTCAGTAGGAGCCTTGACCGATGTTGGATCATGTGATCTGGCCCGAGAAGTACCATCCAAAAACGTCGGCGATTTATGCACTCAACGACATTGACGTCAAAGCACCGCCCGAGGTGGTGTGGCAGTTGCTTGTCGACGCCGAGAATTGGTCGCGCTACTTCCATGCCGAAGATCAGGTGAAAATCCTGACGGGTGGCCGGGAACTAGCGCTTGGTACCAAATACAGCCGGGTGACAGTCGGCTATCCGATGAATCTTGTAGTGACAGAGTGCGAACCCGCCCGCAGGCTCGCGTGGTCGACGGTTGTCGACGGTGATGAGACAGGGTCCAGCGCCTACCATGGTTGGGTTATCACTCGCACGGACACCGGTTGCCATGTGCTGACCGAGGAGACTCAGCAGGGCTCGTTTTTTGTCGAGCTGATCGGCCGCAAGCACCCCGGCGCTCTTTACCGCTATCACCAGGAATGGGTGGAGACCCTCGCGCGAGCGGCCGAGATGAAAGCGTCGCAAGCGGGGGGCTGACGCCGCCGTTTGTCGGCCCGAGCCAATTGATGACTATCGTGGGAAAATGCTGCTGGGACGCGACCCAACGAGGATAAGAAATGAGCAAGATCAGTGTCAGGGCATTCTCGATCTCCATCGATGGCTTCGGCGCCGGTCCGAGGCAGAGCAAGGACAATCCACTCGGCGTTGGGGGATTGACACTGCACGAGTGGGCATTCGCCACGCGGACGTTCCGACGCATGTTCGGCCAAGAGGGTGGGTCAACCGGCGTCGACGAGGACTTCGCCGCTCGCAGCTTCGAAAACGTCGGAGCGTGGATCATAGGACGAAACATGTTCGGGCCCGTCCGCGGTTCCTGGCCGGACGACACCTGGAAGGGGTGGTGGGGAGAAAATCCGCCCTATCATGTTCCTGTTTACGTGCTGACGCACCACGCGCGCAACCCGATTGTCATGCAGGGTGAGACAACCTTCTACTTCGTAACGGACGGGGTCCGGGCCGCAGTCGAGCGGGCAAAGACATCGGCGGGCGGCAAGGACGTTCGCGTTGGCGGCGGCGTCGCGACGATCCAAGAATTCCTTCACGCCGGTCTTGTCGATGAGCTCCATCTCGCCATCTCACCCGTGCTCCTCGGTTCCGGCGAGCGATTATTCGCCGGGTTGGACATGGTTACGCTGGGGTACCGGTGCTCAGAGCACGCTACCGGCGAAAAGGCGACTCACGTCGTCCTCCGCCGTTGACGAACGGTTTGACGACAAAGCAGAGGCGTAGATCGTCCCTGGACCCGGGCGCTGGACGGCATTGGATGCCGGCCGCTCGCCCCGGCGACCAATGCGCCTCTCGCGCCAGCAGCGCGAAATCCGGCATATCAGAGCGAAATGAAACCCGGGAGCTTCAGGGCCCTGCCATCGAAGGTTTCCGTGGCGCGACAGCCTAGCCGGCGACTGCGTGCTGCGATCAGGCAATCCGCAAAATCGGCGCCTGAATCCTTCCAAGAATAGACGGCATTCTCAACAGACGGCTCGTCCTCGAAGGCCAGATCGGCTGTGTCCAGGAGCGCAGAGAAAGCCGAGACTATTTCTGCCTTCGCCAATTCGTACCGGCTTCGAAGCACCCATTGCGTTTCCAGCAAGACCAGCAGACTCACCAAGACCGGTTCGCCCTTGGCCACCTCACGAGTGATCAATCGCCGTGCCTTCTCATACTGCGATTTGTCGTCTCGCGTCAGGTACCGGACGAGAACGTCGGTATCAACGCCCAGCATCAGCGTGACAGCAGCTCGATGGGCAAAGGTTTCCTGCCTTTTTTGTGCAACAATCCGGCGAGCTCAGACACACGCTTGTTTTTTACACGCATCAGGACAACGCCGTCCGGCATCAACGTGAAGCTCATTCTGTCCCCAGTCTTCACGCCTAAACTGTCGCGAATCGGTTTGGGGATTGTCGTCTGACCCTTGCTTGTCGCGCCATGAGCGAACTAGCTGGTCTTTTGGCAAGTTCGCAGTCGAATCAATCGCCCGCTCGCTTCGCTCGGGGCCGCCGTCGGAGACGACGGCGTTCAACGTCGCCGCGCGAGGTTGTCGAACCCTCCTTTTTTTCTGTCGGGGGTTCGAATGGTGCGCGCTCATCGGCACCCCATGGTCCTGCATTGTCGACTCGTTTTGACGGGGATTTGCCGGCTGAGGGATTACTCGGCGCTGCGCGCCTCGCCCGCTCGCTTCGCTCGGGGCCGCCGTCGAAGACGACGGCGTTCAACGTCGCTGCGCGACGTTGTCGAACCCTCCTTTTTTTCTGTCGGGGGTTCGAATGGTGCGCGCTCATCGGCACCCCATGGTCCCGCATTGTCGACTCGTTTTGACGGGGATTTGCCGGCTGAGGGATTCGAACCCCCGACCTACGGTTTACAAAACCGTTGCACTACCACTGTGCTAAGCCGGCATATCAATGACTTACACGCTAGTCCATCGCTTCTGTCACCACCACGTCCGCATTGCTGGGTTTGGATCGTGCGGGGTGGCTCAGGGCGCGCATTTTAGCGGGCAACAGCGCGCCATGTCGCGTCCGACGAGGTGCACCGCTGGCGACGGGCGTGAACGGCGCTCAGGTCAATCAAACCTTCATCGTGACCTGCACGGACGGGACGACGACGGCGAGCGACTATCCCGGGCCGGCTCTGCGCAGCGGCTGCGGCAGAATCTGCGACAGCGCGGCCTCGAGCAGCGGCAGGTTCTCGAACAGCGTGTCGACGTGGCCGCCGAAGCCGTCGTTCGACGGCTCATCGAACAGGATCAGCCGCTTCGGGTCGTGCGCGGCGGCATACAGCCGCAGCGCGTGCGAATAGGGGATGGTCGTGTCGAAGCGGCTATGGGCAATGACGAGCGGAACGTGCACCGCCGGCATACGCGCCAGCGAATCGAAGCGCACGGAGGCCGCGTAGCGCACCGGCAGCCAGGGATAGCGATCGGCCGCGGCGTCGGGAATCGAGGTGAAGGCGCCAAACAGCACCAGCGCCGCAATGGGGTGTCGCGTCGCCAGCACGACCGCGGGACCCGAGCCGAGCGAGTGGCCGAGGACGATGATGCGCTCGGGCGGGACGCCGCGCTGCAATATCGCGCCCAGTCCGGCCTCGGCGTCCGCGTACATGCTGGCCTCGGACGCGACCCCTGCCGTCAGGCCGAAGCCGCGATAGTCGATGTTCAGCGCGCTGAATCCCGCTCGTCGCAGCGCCTCGCAGTGACGGATCTGGTCGGCGGAGAAGGCGGAATCCGCGTTGCCATGCAGCTGAAGTATCCAGTAGCCCAGGTCGCGATCCGCATCCGCGCGGAATACCAGACCCGCGAGCCGCGCGTTTTCGGTGACCGGAATCGATATGCGCTCGGCGTCGGGCGGCTCGTGGATCAGGAAGAGCTTGCTGCGCGCCGAGGCGAACACCAGCTGGTCCTCGTGCAGTTTGAGCCAACCGACAGCAAGAGCGACGATCAGCACGGGTACGGCAACTGCGATGCCGACGTAGCGGGCGATGCGGCTCAATGCCAGCCGCTGACCGCGTCGCGAGCGGCTGCGTTGAGCGGCCTGGCGAGCAGGCCGCTCGTGGAGACGCTGATTTCATACGATGCCTTGTCGGCCATGGGCAGGAACGTTGCGCTGCCGTAGAGCGCGTCGACCCAGGGGAGCCATCTGCGGAAGCGGTGCGCCAGATCCCACAGATCCAGGCTTTCGGGCGGATTGAGGTCATATACCGTGCGCGGCTCGCTGCGCTCGTCCTCGATGCGCGTGTATCGGCCGCTGATCCGATCGAGCCGGAAGGCGGTGTCGAATCCGAGCAGATTGACCGCGCCCTGCCACTTCAGAATGTGCGCATCGACCTGCCACTCGTCCCCGCGCAGCGAGAACACCGCCACGCTCCCGTTCGGGTAGGTGAGCACGGCCTGATAGATATGCGGGGCGACGCGCGACAGATCCAGCTCCCCCGCGGGCTCTTCACCGGTCAAGCGCTGGTAGGTGCGCAAGTTCGCCGCGAGCAGCAGAGCGCCCGCGGCGAGCAGGAAGAAAACCAGCGCGGAGAGGCCGCTGAGCACCCCGCTGCCGATATTCATCACTCGAAAGCGGCGAAATGCGGCGATCAGCAGCAGAAGGCCGGCGAGCCCGAAGACAGCGATCAGGGCATTCAATGTCATGGGCGACGACTCTAACGGGAACCGGAACCGAACCTCATGGGACTAACTAAAACACTTAGCTCGGTCCCGGTGTCTCGTAGCAGACGTGTCTAGTTTGCTGTGTTTCGGATGATTTGCAAGTGTCGCCATCACACGCTCATTAATCCGCGTTAATGAAGCGGTCTTGCTCAGGCTTTCGCCGTCTCCGCCTTCGACAGCGTATCGATCGACGCGGGCGGCGACATCGAGTGCGATTGCACGAAATCGACGCCGAGCGCGGTGAGCCACTCCTGCTCGGCCGCCGTCTCCATGCGCTTGGCGACGGTATGCATGCCGAGCACGCGCGCCATCTGTACCACCGCGGTGATGGAGGCCTGGGAGAGCTTGTCGGTGCGCATCTTCGTCGTGATCTCCGGTGCGAGCTTGATGTAGCGCACACCGGGCAGGCGCAGCAGGTCGAAACACTCGGTCTTCAGGGCGAAGTCATCGAGCACCATGGGGCAGCCCAGCCGATGCAGCGCGGCGGCGACCTCCCCGACCCGAGCGGCCATCTTCACGGCCGTCAACACGTCCACCTCGAAGGCGATCATCGCCCTGGGAAGTGACGACTTTGCAAGGCACAGGCCGACGAACTTGATGAAGTGCTCATCGTGCAGAGCCGTGGTGGTGAGGTTCACCGAGAACATGACGGCATGCTGCTGCCACACGTCCGGGTGATGCACGAGCCAACCGACGAGCTCGGTCACCACCCGCCGGTCGATCATCGAGCCGAGTCCGTTATCGACCGCCGCCTTGAGCATCGCCTGCGGCGCGGCGTTCGGCGCCTCCTCGGACTTGGAGCGCAGCAGAACCTCGTAGCGTTTGAGCTGGCTGCCCTTGGTGAGCGGCACCAGGCGCTGCACGTGCAGGGAGATCGGACTGCGGCGCAGCGCGGCGTGCAGCCGATCGATCTCCGGCGAGACGGGGGCGGGATGCTTCTCCGGGTGATCGGCTGTCGGCGGCGCAGGCTCGCGCGGTGCGGGCTCGCGCGGTGCGGGCTCGCGCGGTGCGGCCTCGCGCGGTGTGGCCTCGCGCGGCGCAGGCTCGCGCGGTGCGGCCCCGGCGGAGAGCGCGGCCGGCGCACTCTGCCGACGCGCATTTGCGGGTGCGGCGGGCGGGGCGGACGATTCCGCGGGAGCGGAGGCGGCTCGGCGCGGCTCGGCGCGGCTCGCGGGGCTGGGCGCGGGGCGGTTCGCCGCCGCGCTGGAAGGGGCCTGCGATGCGCTCGCGCCATGCGCGGCGGGACGGCTCGATGCCGTGCGGCCGGTCGCGGAGCGGCTCACGGTACTGGCCGGTGCCGAGGGCGCGAGCGGCTCGCCGATGATCGCCTTGCGCGGCGGGGCATCGCTCTTGGCGGCGGGTTTGGCGGCGGCGGGCTTCGACGGCGTCGCGTGGGAGGGGGGAGGCGCCTCGGCGGGCTCGAGATCCGGACGCATGCCCGCAAAATCCATGAGCACTCGCTGCAGCCTCGGCGTCATGATCTTGATCGCACCGTGCTCGTCATGCTTGAGGATGCGGTTGTCGACGATGATCATGATGGCCCCGACCATCGCGCGCCGCGCGCTCATGGCGCGCAACAGAACCGCGGAGCGAGCGTCGCCGAGATCGTAGGCGAGAATCGCGGGAGCTTTCGGGTCGGAGAATGTCTCGACAGCCTCGCGAACGGCGTTGTGCTCGTCCGGCCCCATCGAGCTCTCGCTCAGCCAGAGCACATCCCCGTTCTCGTCATGCAGCGAAACGGCATGCGCGCGCGCCGGCTCGAGCGCCGCGCGTACCTTCTGGCAGACGGCATCGAAATCGACGAGCGGACTCTCCGTTGCGCTGAAGGGCTTGCCCTGCTCCATATGTCCGGCACTTGTGAGATTAGCCTGCATATCTACAGTACCGGCACCGGGATTGGTGTGATGGTTTTCGCCAAAACGCCGGAGAATGTCGTCGCGCGCAGACGAGCAATGCTCGCATCGAAGCGCTGGCGGTGTGACATATCATCGGCACTTTCGTGCGCCAGCCGTTACACTGCGCACCATGTCGCGAACGCCGCAGACCCGTCAATACCGCTATTACGATTTTGTGATGGCTGCCTACGTCTGTGTGCTGCTGTGCTCGAATCTGATCGGGCCCGCGAAGGAGACCTCGATCCGCATTCCAGGCACGGGCTTCACGCTGACCTTCCTCGCCGGCGTGCTGTTCTTCCCGATTTCCTACATCTTTGGGGACATACTGACCGAGGTCTACGGATACGCGCGTGACCGTCGCGTGGTCTGGGCGGGATTCGGAGCCCTGGCCTTCGCATCGATCATGGCGGCCGTGGTGGTGCGCCTGCCCCCGTCGCAGAGCTCGCTGGCCACCCAGCAGGCCGTTCAGGCCGTGTTCGGCAACACGCCGCGCATCGTGCTCGCCTCGATCAGCGCTTTTCTGTGCGGCACGTTCGTGAACAGCTACGTGCTTGCCAAGATGAAGATCTGGACCGGGGGGCGCTGGCTGTGGACGCGCATCGTCGGCTCGACCTTGTGCGGCGAGCTCGTCGATTCGGCGATCTTCTACACGCTCGCCTTCTATGGTCTGAAGCCCTGGCCTCATCTGCTCTTGATCATGTTCACACAATACGGGCTGAAGAGCGGCTGGGAGATCCTGGCGGCGCCGCTCACCTACCGCGTGGTGGCTTTCTTGAAGCGCGCCGAGCATGAGGATTACTACGACATCGGAACCAATTTCACGCCGTTCTCGCTGCGCGCCTAGCGCTCATCCGCCGCTCCCGGCCGCCATTCATCCCGGGCACGCCACAATTTGCCATGGGCCCGCCAGCGCCCTGCCTCAAGTGCAGCGCCAAATGCTTGCCAGGCGGCGAAGGTCGCCGCCCGAGTGGTGGTGAACTGACATGAGGAGCTGACATGAAAGCCGGATATTCGAGAGTGGTGTGGACCGTCGGGCTCGTCGGGCTGAGCGCTGCGGCGCTCGCCGATGCACCCGCCAAGAAGCCTTCCCCGCAAGAGCCCGCAGGGTTCGTGGCGGGCGCCGTGATCGGCGGCTTTGCAGCGGGCCCGGTCGGCGTGGTGGTCGGCGCCGGAATCGGCACCTGGCTGGGCTCGCGCGTACACCGTGCGCATGATGCCGCCAAGGCCGAGGCGCAGGTGGCTGCCTTGAAGAGCGACAAGGCCCAGCTCGAGAGCGAGACGGCAGCGCTCGAGAGCGCCAAGAGCGACCTCGAGGAGACCAATCGAGCGCTGACGGCGCGCCTCGACCAGCTGGCGCACGGCCTTGAGGCAGCGCAGGAGGCGAGCGATGGTGCCGCGCGCGAGCAGGCCGCCCGAGCGCTCGACGGCCTGCAGGGCGATGTGCTGTTTCGCACCGGCAGCGCCGACATCCCGGAGCAGACCACCCACGAGATCGAGGTGCTCGCCGGCGTGCTCGCCAGGTCACCGGCGCTGACGGTGCGGCTCGACGGCTACGCCGATCCGCGCGGCAGCGACGATGCGAACCTGAAGCTCTCCCGGGCGCGGGCCGATGCGGTACGGGACTTGCTGCTCGCCGCAGGCGTTCCGGAGCAGGCACTCGAGGTCAACGCCTACGGCAAGAGCCGCAGCGTGGCCCAGGACAGCGACGGCTACGCCTTCGAGCGCCGCGTGCGCTTGACGCTCGAGGCCGCCGCTCCCGCCCCGGTGGCGCAAGCGAGCACTCCGGCCGCGAGCGTCGTGCCGCTCGACACGGTGCCAGGGGCCTCGATGCCGACGGCCTCGGTGCCGAGCGCCGCCCCGTCCGCGGCGGGTCCGAAGTGAGGCCGATGCGATCGAGCGGCTCGGCGCGGCGGGCGTCGAGCCGCTCTTGTCCTGCCCGGGGCGCGCACTTACGATAGTGCATGGCCGAACATCCCCGGATCGTGGCGCTCGACCGATTTCAGACCGGCGAATCGGCCAACCCGTCGCCCGAGAAGATCCTCGCCGGCATCCCGCGCGTGCGGGTGTCGAACCAGTTCACCGATTCGACGCAGCAATTTTTTTGCGGCTTCTGGACGAGCACCAGCGGCAAATGGCGGGTGCGCTATACGGAGCACGAGCTGTGCGTGCTCATCGAGGGGCGCGTGCGCCTCGAGTCGGTCCACGGCGAGAAGAACGACTTTCGCGCGGGAGACGCATTCGTCGTGCCCGCCGGATACGAGGGCACCTGGGAAGTCGCCGAGCCGTGCAAGAAGTGGTACGCGGTGTTCGACGCGAAGAGCTGAGCGCGCGCGCCGCCACGCCCCTCAGGCCGTGTCGCGAATCGCTCCCGCGAGCGTCTCGACGATCTGACCGATTTGCCCTTCCTCGATGATCAGCGGCGGCGACAGCGCCACCACGTCCCCCGTGATGCGTACCATCACGCCGCGATCGAAGCACTTCAAGAACACATCGAAGGCGCGGGCACCGGGCTTGCCGGTCCGCGGCTCCAGCTCCACGGCACCGATCAGCCCGTAATTGCGGATATCGACGATGTTGGGCGCACTGCGGATGGAATGCACCGCCTCCTGCCATACCGTGCTCAGGGCGGCGGCGCGTGTGAGCAGCTGCTCTCTCTCGTAGATGTCGAGAGTCGCCAGCGCGGCCGCGCAGGCGGCGGGATGGGCCGAGTAGGTGTAGCCGTGAAACAGCTCGATCGCATTCTCGGGTCCCTGCATGAAAGCATCGTAGATCTTGCGCTGCGCGAACACGGCGCCCATCGGAATCGCCCCGTTGGTGAGGCCCTTGGCCGTGGTCATCAGATCCGGGGTCACCTCGAAGGCCTGCGAGGCGAAAGGCTTGCCGATGCGGCCGAATCCGGTGATCACCTCGTCGAATATCAGCAGGATGTCGTGCTTGTCGCAGATCTCGCGCAGACGCTTCAAGTACCCCACCGGCGGCAATACCACGCCGGCGGAGCCGGCAATCGGCTCGACGATGACGGCCGCGATGTTGGAGGCATCGTGCAGCGCGATCAGACGCTCGAGCTCGTTCGCCAGATGCATGCCCCAGTGCGGCAGGCCGCGCGAGAAGGCGTTGTGGCCGATATCGAGCGTATGCGGCAAGTGATCGACGCTCGGCAGCAAGGCGCCCGCGAACAGCTTTCGGTTGTTCACCATGCCGCCCACCGACATGCCGCCGAAGCCGACACCGTGGTAGCCCTTTTCACGGCCGATGAGCCGCGTGCGCTGGCCCTGGCCGCGCACGCGCTGGTAGGCGATGGCGATCTTCAGGGCCGTATCCACGGATTCGGAGCCCGAGTTGGTGAAAAACACCCGATCCATTCCCGGCGGGGCGATCTTGGCGAGGCGATTGGCGAGCTCGAATGCGATGGGATGGCCCATCTGGAAGGCGGGGGCATATTCCATCGTGTCGAGCTGCCGCGACACCGCCTCGGTGATCTCACGCCGCCCGTGGCCGGCGTTCACGCACCACAGCCCGGCCACCGCATCGAGCACCTGGCGGCCCTCGGCGGTCCAGTAGTGCATGCCCTCGGCGCGTGCCAGCAGCCGCGGATTGCCCTTGAACTGGCGGTTCGCGGTGAACGGCATCCAGAAGGCATCGAGCTCGGCGGGCGCAAGGGCGGGAGCGGGTGTGATGCGAGCGTTCATGGCAGGTCCTCTTGGGCTTGGGGGCGACGCCGTCCGCGGGCCAAACGACTGATCATAAAATTCAACACCGAGCGTATTTTAGCTGATTCTTTGAGTAAAACTGTTTAAAATAATCGACGCCATGAGTCTTGACGTGGGTATGCACCTGAAGGCCGTGCGCCAGATGTACGGCCTGTCGCAGCGCGAGCTCGCCAAGCGTGCCGGCGTGACCAATGGTTTGATCTCGCTCATCGAGCAAAATCGCGTGAGCCCCTCGGTCTCCTCGCTGAAGAAGGTGCTGGACGGCATCCCGATGGCGCTCGCGGAGTTCTTCACCCTGGATCTGGCGGGCAAGCCCGAGGTGTTCTTTCCGCGCGCGCAGCTCGCCGACATCGGCACCGGTGCCGTGGAGCTGCGCCTGGTGGGCGGTCGCCTCGCCAAGCGCAGCATGTCCATCCTGCACGAGCGCTACGCGCCGAACGCCGATACCGGCGAGGAGATGCTGACGCACGCGGGCGAGGAGGGCGGGGTGATCGTCAAGGGCAAGATCGAGCTGTCGGTGGGCGGGGAGTCGCGCCTGCTCGCGGCGGGCGATGCCTATTACTTCAAGAGCACGATCCCGCACCGATTCCGCAACCCGGACCGCGAGGAGTGCGAGATCGTGAGCGCGAGCTCGCCCCCATCGTTCTGAGGCGCTCGGGCGGGCAGGCTCCTGCACCCTCTCTTCAGGTAGCATACCGGCCATGAGCACGGTGACGGTGGCCGCCACGCAGATGGCATGCAGTTGGGACCGCGACGCGAACGTTGCGCGCGCCGAGAAGCTGATCCGCGAAGCGGCACGGCGCGGCGCCAACGTGATCCTGATCCAGGAACTGTTCGAGACGCCTTACTTTTGCAAGGATCATTGCGCGCGCCATTTCGATTTGGCGAAGCCGCTCGCGCACCATCCGGCGGTGGCGCATTTTCGCGCGCTGGCGCGCGAGCTCGACGTGGTGCTGCCGGTGAGCGTGTTCGAGCACGAGAACAACGCGTTCTACAACTCCCTGGTCATGGTGGATGCGGGCGGCGAGGTGCTCGGGAGCTACCGCAAATCCCACATTCCGGAGGGTCCGGGCTACCACGAGAAGTATTATTTCTCCCCGGGCGACACGGGGTTCAAGGTGTTCGCCACCAAATTCGCCAAGCTCGGCGTGGCCATCTGCTGGGACCAGTGGTTCCCCGAGGCCGCGCGCGCGATGGCGCTGATGGGCGCCGAGATTCTGATGTATCCGACCGCCATCGGCTCCGAGCCGCAGGACCCGAGTCTCGATTCGAGCGCTCATTGGCAGAGGACCATGCAGGGTCACGCGGCAGCCAACGTGATGCCGCTGGTTGCCTCGAATCGCATCGGCACCGAGGACGGCGAGAGATACTCGATGACCTTCTACGGCTCGTCCTTCATCGCCTCGCACACCGGCGAGAAAGTCGCCGAGGCCGACCGCGGCAGCGAGACCGTGCTCACGGCTTCCTTCGACCTGCAGGCGGTGCGGCACTACCGCGAGGCCTGGGGCGTCTTTCGCGACCGCCGACCCGATCTGTACCGTCCCCTGCTGTCGCTCGATGGTCGCGGCTGAGGCTCGCGAGCCTCCCACGGATGCACTGCCGCGGGATCTCGTCTTCGTCGATCTGGAGACGACCGGCGCCAACGCGGCCGAGCACCGCATCATCGAGATCGGCATGGTGCGCATGCGAGCGGGCGTGGCGGTCGAGGAATGGAGCTCGCTGGTGAATCCCGGGTGTCTCATCCCCGCCTACATCGAGAGCTTCACCGGCATCAGCAACGGCATGGTCGCCTCGGCGCCGCGCTTCGCCGACATCGCCGACCTCGTGCTCGAGAAGCTCGGCTGCGCGGCGCCGGCCGCCTCGCTCGGCCGCGCGGCGCCGGCCGCCTCGCTCGGCCGCGCGGCGGAAGCCTCGCCGCTGTTCGTGGCTCACAATGCGCGCTTCGATTACGCTTTCCTGCGCGCGGAGTTGCGCCGCATGGCGCGGCGCTTCTCGGCCCGGGTGCTTTGTACCGTCAAGCTCTCGCGGCGTCTCTTCCCGGCGCATCGGCGCCACAATCTCGATGCCGTGATGGAGCGCCACGGCCTCGCTTGCAGCGCGCGCCATCGCGCTTTGGGCGATGCCCGCCTGATCGGCGATTTCTGGCGCACGCTGTGCCGCGATCTGCCCGAGCAGACGCTGGCCGCGGCAGTGCAATCCTTGCTGCGGCCGCTGCAGTTGCCGCAGCAGCTGCCCGAAGGACTCGCCGAGGAGTTGCCCGAGGCGCCCGGCGTGTACCGTTTCTATGGCGAGGATGACGGCTTGCTCTATGTCGGCAGGGCGGCCTCGGTGCGCAGCGGCGTTCTGGGGGTTCTGGCGCAGGATCGCGCCGGCGGCCGCGATGCCAAGCTGCGTGCCGCCGTGCGGCGGGTCGAATGGCAGGAGACGGCGGGTGAGCTCGGCGCGCTGCTGTGCGAGCTCGACTGGCTGAGGACCGAGAAGCCGCTTCACAACCGGCGCCTGCCGCGGGCGGATGAGGCCGTCACCATCCGCATCGACGCGGGCGACGGCGCTGCCTGCGTCGTGGCCCTCGGGGCCGCGGCGGGCGCGCAGCCCGAGGACTGCTTCGGCGTGTTTCACGCCGCCGCGGATGCGCGCAAGGCTCTCAGCGACATTGCGCGCGCGCGCGAGCTGTGCCCGAAGATCCTGGGTCTCGAGCAGGGCGAAGGCTCTTGCCTGGGATACCAGCTCGGGCGCTGCAGGGGAGCGTGCATCGGCAAGGAGCCGCTCCTGCTTCATGCCATCCGGGTGCGCATGGCGCTGTCCTCGCTCAAGTTGCGAGCCTGGCCTTTTCCCGGGCGCGTGGCGCTGCGCGAGCGCGGCGCCGCGGGCGGCGCGGCGGCCTGGCACGTCGTCGATCGCTGGAGCTATCTCGGCACGGCGCATTGCGAGGAGCAGCTCGAGGCGCTTGCGCAGCGCGCGCCGCCGGACTCGTTCGACGCACACGCATACAGGGTGCTCGTGCGCTACCTGGCGAATCATCCCGGGCTCGACTGGCGCGATCTGGAGGCGTACCGCCCGCGCGGCGGCGCGGGGCCAGTCGATCTCAGCACGCTCGACGTCTCCTGAAACGGGAGTCAGCCTGAGCACTTCAGAGCGGGCAAACGGCAATGTGCGCTATTGGATTGCGACCGCGCCGATAGGCGCGGCGTCGGTCCTGGCCGGGGAGCTCGAGCGGCTCGGTGCGAGCGATCTGCGCGAGCGCAGCCACGACGTGAAGTTTCAGGGCACGCTCGAGGTGGGCTATCGGGCTTGCCTGTGGTCGCGCGCCGCCAGCCGCGTGCTGCTGAGCCTCGGCTCGGTCGAGGCGCATAGCGCGCGCAGCCTCTACGAGGGCGTGAAACGTATCGACTGGCGCGAGCATCTCGCCCCCGGCGCGACCCTCGCCTGTGATTGCAGCGGTTCGAACGGCGCGATTCGGCACACGCTCTATGGCGCGCAACTGCTCAAGGATGCGGTGTGCGATGCGCTGCGCGAATCGACCGGCGAGCGTCCGGATATCGAGACCGAGCGGCCTGATGTGCTGCTGCACCTGCACGTCGAGGGCGCGACGGCGCTCGTATCGGTGGATTTTTCGGGCGAAAGCCTGCATCGGCGCGGCTATCGCCGCGAGGGCGGCCGCGCGCCGCTCAAGGAGAATGTCGCGGCCGCGGTGCTGCTGCGCGCCGGCTGGCCGCAGGTCGAGCGGGCGGGCGGCTTGCTCATCGATCCGATGTGCGGCTCGGGCACCTTTCTCACCGAGGCGGCGCTCATCGCGGGCGACATCGCGCCCTCGCTCGCGCGCGAGTATTTCGGCTTCAACGGCTGGCGCGGCCACGATGCGGCGCTCTTTGAGCGGCTGCGCGCGGAGGCGCGTGCGCGCGCCGCCGCGCGCACGGCGAGGCGCTGCATCCTCGGCTTCGACATCGATCCGGACGCGGTGCGCATGTCCATCGAGAACGCCACTCGCGCCGGCGTGAGCGCCTGGCTGCACGTCGAGCGGCGGGCGCTCACGGCCGCCGCGCCGCCGCGCGGCGCGAGCGGGATCCTGGTGACCAATCCACCCTACGGGGAGCGCCTCGGAGCGGAGTCGGGCTTGCCCGCGCTCTATAGCGAGCTCGGGCGCGTCCTGCGCGAGCAGTTCGGCGGCTGGCAGGCCGCGATCCTCACCGGCAATCCCCCGCTCGCCAGGAATCTGGGGCTGTATGCGACGCGCGCGCATCGGGTGTTCAACGGCGATATCGACTGCCGGCTGCTGCGATTCGACCTGGGCGCGCCGCGCGCACCGCGCCCGCCCGAGGCTGCACGCGCCGACTGGTCGACGCGGCCGGGCGCGCGCATGTTCGCCAATCGGCTGCGCAAGAACTTGCAGCGGCTCGAGCCCTGGGCCGCCAGCGAGCACATCGAGTGCTTCCGCCTCTACGATGCCGACATGCCGGAATACGCCTTCGCGATCGATCTCTATGGGCATGAGCCGCGCGACGTGTTCGTCCAGGAATACGAGGCGCCGCGGTCCGTCGACCCCGCAGGGGCGCGCGGGCGCCGCCGCGAGGTGCTCGCCGCCCTGCCGGACGTCCTGAGCGTGCCGCTCGCCCGGGTGCACTCGCGCCTGCGCAAGCCGCAGAAGGGAAGCGCGCAGTACGGCAAGCGCACGGCGCGCACCGAGCGCGCCGTGGTCGGCGAGGGCGGACTGCGTTTCTGGGTGGACTTTCACGGCTACCTGGACACCGGGCTGTTCCTCGATCACCGTATCATCCGCAGCATGCTGCGCGACTGGGCCAGGGGTGCGGACTTTCTCAATCTGTTCTGCTACACGGGAAGCGCCACGGTGTATGCCGCCGCCGGCGGCGCGCGCAGCAGCGTGAGCGTCGATCTCTCGAACACCTATCTCGAGTGGGCCCGCGAGAACCTCGAGCTGAACGGCCACAGCGGCCCCGAGCACGAGCTCGCGCGCGCCGACTGCCTGCAGTGGCTGGACGGCGAGTCGGCGCGCGCCCGGCGCTTCGATCTGATCTTTCTCGATCCGCCGACCTTCTCGAACTCCAAGCGCATGCAGGGCGTGCTCGACGTGCAGCGCGACCACGTGGGCATGATCCGCCGCTCCTTGAATTTGCTGCGGCCGTCGGGGCGCCTGGTGTTCTCGACCAACTACAGCCGCTTCAGGCTCGATGCGGCGGCGCTCGCTGACCTCGCGATCGAGGACATCAGCGCGGCGAGCGTCCCCAGGGACTTCGAGCGCAACGCCCGCATCCATCGCTGCTTCGTGGTGCGCAGGCGCGGAGGGGATGCATGATCGCCCGGTTCCTGGTGAAGCGCGCGCTGCTCTCGCTCATCACCCTGGCCATCCTGTCCGTGGTCGTGTTCCTGGGGGGGCAGCTGCTGCCGGGCGATGTGGGCCGCGCCGTCCTCGGGCCGCTCGCCGACGCACGCGCCGTGGCGGTGTTCAACCACCAGGTGGGGGCCGACCGCCCGCTGTGGATTCAGTACTGGGACTGGATCGCCCACTTCCTCACCGGCGACATGGGCGAGTCGTTCACCTTTCGCGCGCCGGTCGCCCCGTTCATCGGCGCCGCGCTCCTGAACTCCCTCAAGCTCGCCGCGCTCGCCTTCGTGCTGGTGGTCCCGCTCGGCATCGCCGGCGGCGTGTGGGCGGCGATGCGCGTCGGCCGCTGGAGCGATCGGGCACTGGTGCTTCTCGGGCAGACGCTCGGCGTCGTGCCCGAATTCATCTCCTCGATCGTGCTCATCCTGGTGTTCGGCGTCTGGCTGCGCTGGCTGCCGATGTCGGCCGATTGGCCGGAGGGGGCGGGCGGCCTCACTCAGCTGCGCTACCTGATCCTGCCCTCCGTGCCGCTGGTGCTGGTGTTCTTCGGCTATGTCGCGCGCGTGGCGCGCCTCGGCACCATCGAGGCGCTGGACGCGGACTACACGCGCACGGCGATCTTGAAGGGACTCTCGATGCCGACCGTGATCCGCCGGCACGTGCTGCGCAATGCGCTGCTCCCCACCATCACGGTGACGGCGAGTCTGCTCGGCTATCTTGCGGGCGGGCTGGTCGTGATCGAAACCCTGTTTCACTACCGAGGAATCGGCGCGCTCATCTACAGCGCCGCGCGCGCCAAGGACTTTCCCATGCTCGAGGCGGGTGTGCTCACCGTCGGGGCCGTCTACGCGCTCGCCTCGGTGGCCGCCGACTTGCTGAGCGCGGCCCTCGACCCGCGGCTGCGGTCGGGGCGCACGTGAGGGGACGCAGGTGAGCGCACTGAGCGCGAGCGCCGCCCCGCCCGCTGCCGCCGCCCGCAGCCGCGCGGCCGAGCGTCTGCACGCGGCGCTGCGCTCGCCGACCTTGATCTCGGGGGCCGCGATCCTCGGATTCTGGATCCTCTGTGCGCTGCTCGGCTCGAGGATCACGCCCCTCGATCCGTATGCCGACGATCTGCTCGCGACGCTCGCGCCGCCCTCCGCGGCGCACTGGTTCGGCACCGACCAGCTGGGCCGCGACATCTTCTCGCGCGTGATCGTCGGCGCGCGCGACATCTTGATCGTCGCGCCGCTGGCGACGCTCCTCGGCACCGTGCTCGGCACCGCGCTCGGTCTCGCGATCGGATATGTGCGCGGCGCGCTCGACGACACGGTGAGCCGCGTGATCGAGGCCCTGCAGGCGCTTCCGCTGGTCATCGTCGCCCTGATGGCGCTCGCGGCCGTGGGAACCTCGAACGTCACCGTGGTGCTCGTGATCGGATTCGTGTTCACGCCCCTGATCGCACGCACCGTGCGCTCGGCGGTGCTCATCGAGAGCGAGCTCGATTACGTGGCGGCGGCGCGGCTGCGCGGCGACGGCACGCTCGCCGTCATGTTCATCGAGATCCTGCCGAACGTGCTGCCGATCGCGGTGGTCGAGATGACGGTGCGCTTGGGTTATGCGATCTTCTTCGTCGCCTCCCTGAGCTTCCTCGGCTTCGGCATCCAGCCGCCCTCGGCCGACTGGGGCATCGCCATCGCGGAGAACTACAGTCTCATCGGCAGCTACTGGTGGACGGTGCTGTTCGACGCGGCCGCCACGGCCTCGCTGGTGGTCGGAGTGAATCTGGTCGCCGACGGGCTCGAGAGCGTGTTCGAGACATGAGCAGCGCCCGCACGCACGGCGGCGAGCTCGAGCGGGGCGGCGCCGCGGACCACGCGCTGCGCATCGAGCACCTGGAGGTGGCGTTTCGCATCGGGCGGCGGGAACGGCGCGTGCTGAGCGATCTGAGCCTCGCGATCCGCCGCGGCGAGTCCTATGGGCTGGTGGGCGAGTCCGGCTGCGGAAAGTCGACGGTGGCGCTCGCCGCCACCCGCTATCTGGCGCGCAATGGCCGGGTCAGCGGCGGGCGAATCCTGGTCGACGGCCAGGATCTTCTCTCGCTCGCGCCGCGCGAGCTGCGCAGGCTCCGCGCCCGCAGCGTCGCGATGGTCTATCAGGATCCGGGGCGCGCCCTCAATCCCTCGATGCGCATCGGTCGGCAGATGGCGGAGGTGTTCGAGGTCGCGGCAGGCCTCGGCGGGCGCGCAGCGCTCGAGCGCGCAGCCGAGATGCTGGCGCGCGTGCAGATCGCGAGCCCGGAGCGGGTGCTGCACAACTATCCGCACGAGCTCTCGGGCGGCATGCAGCAACGCGTCGTCATCGCCATGGCGCTGTCGATGAATCCCGCGCTGCTCATCCTGGACGAGCCGACCACGGGGCTCGATGCCACGGTCGAGGCCGAGGTGCTCGAGCTCATCGCCCGATTGCATGCCGAGCTCGGCAACTCGATCCTGTTCATCGGCCATAATCTTCCCGTGGTCGCACGCGTGTGCGACCGGGTCGGGGTTCTCTACGCCGGCGAGCTGGTCGAGGAGGGTCCGGCTGCCAGTGTGTTCGCCGATCCGCGCCATCCGTATACGGTCGGGCTGCTGCGCTGCATTCCCGGCTACGGCACGAGCAAGAATCAGGGACGGCTCGAGACCATCCCGGGGTTCCTGCCTTCCCCGGGCTCGAGCGGCGGGCAATGTGTGTTTGCCGAGCGCTGCGCCAACGCCACCGGGCGTTGCCGCAGCGAGGCGCCGCCGCCGGTCGATCTCGGCGGGCGGCTGTCTCGATGCTTCTATCCGGAGCGCGCGCCCGCCTTGCCGCGCCAGGGCGCGACCCCCGAGGAGAGCCGCGCGCCGCCGGTCCCCCGGGGCGGGGCGCAGGCCGCCCAGGGTGGCGGGCCGGCGGCGCCGTACGCCGTATCCGACGGGGCGGCGCCGCCGATTCTGCGCACGCGCAACCTGTCCAAGACCTATCGGGTGTCAGGCAAGCCGCTGCAGGCCGTGAAAGGGGTGAGCCTCGATCTGTGGGCCGGGGAGACCTTGGGATTGGTGGGCGAGTCCGGCAGCGGCAAGAGCTCGCTCGCGAAGCTCCTGCTCGGGCTCGCGGCGCCCGATGCCGGCAGCGAGGTCGAGCTCGCCGGCGAGCCGCTGCCGGCGCTCGCCGATGAGCGCGGCTTCGAGCAGCTCAAATCCCTGCAGATCGTCTTCCAGAATCCCGGCTCGGCGCTCAATCGCTCGCAGACGGTGCGGCGGCTGATCGGGCGCGCGCTGCGCCTGGCAGGACTGTTCGGCCGAGCGCGTGAGGCGCGGCTGCGCGAGCTCGCCGCCTCGGTGCGGCTCACGCCGCGCCATCTCGACGAGAAGCCCCGTCAGCTTTCCGGCGGATTGAAGCAGCGCGTCGGCATCGCGCGCGCCTTTGCCGGCGGACCGCGCGTCGTGGTCTGCGACGAGCCCACCTCGGCGCTCGATGTGTCCGTGCAGTCGGCCATTTTGAACCTGCTCGTGGATCTTCAGGCGCAGCAGGGCGTGAGCTACCTGTTCATCTCGCACGACCTCAACGTCGTGCACTACGTCTCCGACCGCATCGCGGTGCTGTACCTCGGCCGGCTCCTGGAGATCGGTCCGGCGCAAGCGGTGTTCGCGGGTCCGCATCACCCCTACACGGCGGCGCTGCTGTCGGCCAACCCGGGCCTCGAGAATCGGGGCAGGCAGCGGATTCGCTTGAGCGGTGAGTTGCCGAGCGCCTTGAATCTGCCCTCCGGCTGTGTGTTCCATACCCGCTGTCCGCGCAAGCTCGGCAGCATCTGCGAGCGCGAGGAGCCGCCTCTTGCGCCGGCCGGCGCGAGGCACGCCATCCGCTGCCACATCCCCGCGGCCGAGCTCGGCGCGGCGCGGCCGGCGGCTGCGCCCCCGCAGGATGCGCCTGCGCCGGGCGGCTAAGCCAAGGCGTCTAAGGCGCGACGCGCGCCTGCGTCAGGTCGAGCTGACCCATGGCGGTGGGGCGCACGCCGCTCACCTGCCGGGCCGTGACCGACAGCCAATCGTAGAAATACGCGATGATCACCGGGGTCTCCTCGAGCAGCAGCCGCTGAATGCGCCCGGCGTAGCTGCGCTGTGCTGCGGGGTCGAGCGCGGCGATGTAGCCCGCGACCAGCCGATCATAGTCGGCATTGCGGAAATGCGCGGCGTTGAACGTGCCGCGGCTGCCGAGGCACGCGCTGAGCAGCGTATTGGGCACGCCGCGGTGCGCATAGTCCTCGATTCCCATCTGCGAATCGAGCCAATCCGATGAGCCGAACAGCGCGCGCCCGTAGTATGCCGACTGATCCTCGACGTTGAGCTCGAGGTCGATGCCGATCTTGCGCACGGCGTTCTGAATCACCACCGCGTAGTCCGGCAGCTCCTGAAAGCGCTCCGTGGTGAGCGTCGCGCGAAATCCATGGGGCACGCCTGCGGCGGCGAGCAGCTCGCGCGCGGCGCCGAGGTCGATCTCGCGCTGCGGCACGCTCGGGTCGGTGGCCGGGAAGATCGGCGCGAAGGGCGAGTCGTTGCCGAGCGAGGCGCGTCCGCGGAACATGCCGCGCACCAGCGCGTCCCGGTTCAGGCACAGGGCGATTGCACGGCGCACGCGCTTGTCGGTGAACGGCCCCTCATCGGTGCGCAAGTGCACCTGCTCGTGCGCGCTCGATTTCAGCGCCACGATGCGCAGGCGCGGATCGGCGAGCAGTGCCTGCCCCCCCTCGACGGGGACGTGCAGCAGCACGTCGAGCTGGCCTCCTTGCATGGCGAGCACCTGCGACTGAATGCTGTCGTAGAACTCGAACAGCACGCGGTCCGGTATGGCCTTCGCTCCCCAGTACGCCTCGTTGCGCAGGAACGAGGCGCGCGCCTTGGGCGTGTACTTCTCCAGGCGGAAGGGCCCGGTGCCGTTGAAGCTGCGCTCGAACCGGCCGTCGTAATCGGCCGGCAGGATGACGGCGTTGTAGTTGTCCGAGGAGACGAGATAGGGGAAGCTGCCGTTCGGCGCATCGAGCTCGAACTCGACCGTGCTCTCGTCGAGCGCGCGCGCGCCGCCCTTGGAGAGCGTGCCGGCGAAGGCCGACAGGGCGATCGATCCGTTCGCCGGATCGGCGAGGCGGTTCATGGTCGCCGCCACATCGTGTGCCGTGAGGGCATGCCCGTCATGGAACCTGACCTGGGGCCGGATCTTGAACGTCCAGACGCTGCCGGCGTCGTTCGGCAGCCAGCTCTCTGCGAGCTGCGGCTTCAGATGCAGATCCGGATCCGAGACCGCGAGGTACTCTGCGCACTGGCTCAGCAGGCAAATGCTGCCGGTGTCGGCAACGGTCAACGGGTCGATGAGCCCCGCCGGCACGGGCATTCCCACGGTGAGCAGGCGCGGCGCGACCTGCGTTGGGCCGTGCGCCGCCGCGGGGCCGTCCGCCGCCGCCGGGCCCTGCGCCGCCGCCGGGCCCTGCGCCGCCGCGGCGGCCGGGTCGGCGCCCATGCGCAGCACCGCCGGCAGGCCGAGCCCGAGCAGTGCCGCGTGGCGCAGGAACTCCCGGCGTCCGATGCGCCCGGCGAGGTGCTCATCGATCAGGGCGTTCTGCGCGGCCGTGCCGCGGCGTCGAAGCGCATCGAGCTCGCTCACGTGGTGAGCGAGTCGACGTTGCCGTCGGGGGCAAAGACCTTCGCCGTGATGGCGTCGGTGAGGCGCCCGAGCTCGGGACCCAGGATGCGATCCTCGGTCACCGGCGCGACATAGGCGCGGATCAGCGTCATGAAGCTTTGCAGCGGGCGGGGCGCTTCGCGCTGGGTGACGTACAGCGCCTGCGATGCCACCACGCCGAGCATGGCGAGCGAGGCGTCCAGACAGCGCGCCGCGCGCGCCTCTTTGCTCCAGGCGAGGAACGCGGGGGTGGCCACATCGTCCTGGCCGCTGGCGCTCGAGTCGCTGCCGGGTATGAAGGTGCGCTGCGCAGCGGACTTGGCCTGCTCGATGTAGCCGTTCGCCGCCATGGTGATGTAGCCCACGTTGCCGCGCCCGTCGCTCTGGCCCGGTTTGCGCCCGACCAGCAGCTGATCCGGCAGCTCCGAAACCTGACCGTTCAGGAGCTTGCCGCTGTGCCGGTCGCACAGCAGGCACAGGTCCGCCCAGATGCCGGCCAGATCGTCGAGCGCCGGGGCCGCCATGGCATTGTGATATCCGCCGGTGCTGATGCATCTTCCGTAGGGATGCTGGGCATCCGGCCGCAGATACACGGGATTGTCCGAGATGGAGGCAAGCGACACCCCGGCCGCGTGCTCGGCCGCGCTCACGGCGCGGTGCGCGTGGCCGAGGATGCGCGGCACGATTCGATAGCTCACCGGCGCCTGGTAGTTCCTGCGCCCGCTCACATCGCCCAGATAGCTTCGCAGCGAGCGCAGCACCGCGGCCTCGTCCTCGTCCCCCCAGAGCGATTCGAGCGCGGCATCGTAGTGCTCGAGCGGGGCGCGGAATGCCTCGATCGACAGCGCGAACGTCTCGAGCGCGAGCTGCAGGCGCCGCCGCGCCGCGATGGCCGTGTCGGCGATGAGCGCCGCGGCGCAGGGCGAGCCGTTGATCAGCGAGCCGCGCTCCTTCACCTCGAGGTCGAAGCGCTTGGACAGCTCGGCAAACAGCGGATACAGGGCGAGGATCTCGCCCGCGCCACCCTGGCCCGAGGCGGCGACCGCGGGCATCGGCGCGCCGTCGAGCATCGCGGCCACCGCCTGCGCGATGCGCGGCGTGGTAGCGGCATGCCCCTCCAGGAAATTCGTCAGCCGCGCGAACACGATGCCGCGTACGGTCCGATCGGGGAGGTCATCGCCGAAGGATGTGGCCGCCGGAAAGGGCTTGATGCGCGCGTGCTCATTGCGCTCGCGGCGTGTGAGCCGCTGCTTGGCCCGCTCGCCCATCGCCGTGGTGACCCCATAGATGACGACGCTCGGATCCTTGTCGATCAGCTGCAGGAACGAGGCGCGGCTCGAGGCGATGCGCTCGAGCGCCGCCGCCCCGATGCGCACGTTCTCGCGCTGCCAGGCAACGCGGTAGAAAGAAGTTAAATTGACATCCGAGCGCTTGTTGAGAATGACGGTCAAGGAGTCTCCGCGATCGATTCACACCGTGTCTGCACCGGTCAAAGCGAATAATATGCATGCCGGGACAGGTGCGCGATGGTACGTGCGTGAGGGATGAGCAGTCCATACGTCCATTCATGGCCGAGCTCGAGCGCCGGGGCGCTCTGCTGCGCGTCGACAAGGAGGTCGACCCGTGCTTCGAGCTCTCCGCCTTCCTGTCGGCCGCCGACGCCGGTCCGGCGCTGCTGTTCGAGCGCGTGGCCGGCTCGCCGCTGCGCGCCGCCGGCAACCTCCTCAACGGCCGCGAACGCATTGCGGCGGCCCTCGGCATCGAGGCGGCGCAGCTGTTGCCGCGCCTGCGCCGGGCGATCCGCGAGCCGCGCCTCCCGGTGCCGGGGCACAGTGCGCCGGTGCAAGCCCGTGTGATCGCCGAGCAGCCGCTCCGGGGCCTGCCGGTACCGCGCTTCTTCGAGCGCGAGGAGCGTCCCTACATCACGGCGGGCACCATCGTCGCGCGCGATCCCCACGGCGGGGGCGGCAACCTGTCGTTCGCCCGTCTTGCCATCCTCGACGGGCGGCACGCCATGATCGGGATCGCGCCGAATCACCATCTTGCGCTGTTCGCGCGCCGCGCGGCGGCGCTCGGCCGGGCGCTCGACATTGCCGTGGTGGTGGGCGCCCATCCGGCCATCCAGCTCGCCGCCTGTCTGTATCTGGGCGTCGGCGAGGACGAGATGGAGCGTGCCGGCGGTTTGCTGGGCGAGCCGGTGCGCGTGGTGCGGGCGCGCACCGTCGACTTGATGGTGCCCGCCGAGGCGGAGCTGGTCCTCGAAGGGCGCCTCGACGCGAGCCGGCCGATCGAGGAGGGGCTCGTGTCAGAATACCACGGCATGTACGAGAGCTATGGGAGCGGTTATCAGGTGCAATTCAGCGCGCTCACGCGCCGCGAGGATGCCATCTTCCAGGTCATCGAGCCCGGCCATCACCGCGAGCACCTGTACCTCGGGGCGCTGCCGATCGCGGCGGGACTGCTCGAGGCCGCGGCGGCCGCGGTTCCCAGCGTGCGCGACGTCGCGGTCACCGAGGCGGGGGGCGGGCGCACCGACGTGATCGTGCAGCTGTCCGCGCCCGGCGCAGGTGAGGCACGCGAGGTCATACGGGCGGTTCTGGCGGCCGCCAGCATCGTGAAGCGAGTCACGGTGGTCGATGAGGACATCGATCCGTGGGATCCGCGCGCGGTCGAATGGGCGCGAACCAATCGCATGCGCCTGGAGCGCGACCTGATCCTGCTGCCGGGCTCCGCGAGCGTGCGCTCCGAACCGATGGAAGAAGGAGGATGCGTGACCAAGATCGGGTTCGATGCGACCGCCAAGGCCGGCGACCGGCTCGAGGGTCACGAGCTGGCGCGGCCGCCCGCCGCCGCGAGCGCGGCGGCGAAGCGATGGCTCATCGAGCGGCTTGCGGCCGAGCGCCGGCGCTGGCTCAAATGACCCGACCGCGCGTCGTCATCGCCATCTCGGGAGCGTCGGGCGCTCTGTACGGCATCGAGGCGCTCGAGCTGCTGCGCGGGCTCGCAACCTTCGAGATCCACCTGGTGATCTCGCCGGCGGGCGCGCGCACCATCCTCGAGGAGACCGACAGGAGCGTCGCGCAAGTCGAGGCGCTGGCCGATGTCTGCCACGCCTTTCGCGACATCGCCGCGCCGCTCGCCAGCGGCTCGTTCGCGGTCCACGGCATGCTGGTCGCGCCCTGCTCGGCGCGCACGCTGGGCGCGATCGCCGTCTCGCTCGGCGACAACCTGATCGTGCGCGCCGCCGATGTGTGCTTGAAGGAGCGGCGGCGGCTGGTGCTGCTGTTGCGCGAGACCCCCCTGCATCTCGGCCACATCGAGCTCATGGCCAACGTCACGCGTTTCGGTGCTATCGTTATGCCGCCGGTACCGGCGTTCTACACCCGTCCCGCCACCATCGAGGATATCGCGAGACAGACCGCCGCACGCGCTCTCGATCTGCTCGGTATCGCGGTGCCGGCGCTCAAGCGCTGGCCTGCTGAGGAGGAATGACAGATGGCGGACTTCGATCTCGTCATAACCGGAAATCTCGTGCTCGCGCACCGTATCGTCAACGACGGCTTCCTGGCCGTCTCCGGCGGCAAGATCGCCTTCGTCGGCCGCGGCGCGGCGCCGGCGGGGCGCGAGCGGATCGATGCGCGCGGCCAGTGGGTGATGCCGGGCGTGATCGACGGACAGGTGCACGCGGGCAGCCAGGCCAACCAGGAGGGCCTCGGGCGGGCATCGCGCGCCGCCGCCGCCGGCGGCGTGACCACCATGGTGGACATGCCCTACGACGATCCCGAGCCCGTGTGGCACGGCGAGCTGCTGAGCGCCAAGGCGAAGCAAGTCGAGCGTGAATGCCACGTCGATGCCGCGCTCTACGCCACGATCTCCGAGGCGCACGGCACCTCGACCATTGCCGGGCTGATCGAGGCGGGGGCATGTGCCTTCAAGTTCTCGACGTTCGAGGCCGCTCCCGGCCGCTTTCCGCGCATCGAGGAGGATCTGCTGCACGATGCATTCGCCTTGATCGCGCCTTCCGGCCTCGCCTGCGGGGTGCACAACCAGATGCAGGAGCTCACGCGCAAGAACGTCGCGCGTCTCACCGAGGCGAAGGATACCGGCTGGGATGCGTTCGGCCGGGCGCACACGCCCCTGATCGAGCACCTGGCGACCTCGATGGTGTTCGAGCTGGGCGCCCTCACCGGCGCCCGGGCGCACGTCGTGCATTGCTCGCTCGCCCGAGGATTCGAGCTGTGCCAGAACTACAAGGCGGCCGGCCACAAGACCAGCATCGAGACCTGCGTGCAGTACCTCATGCTGAACGGCGAATCCGACATGAAGCGCCTCGGGGCGAAGCTCAAGCACTACCCGCCGGTCCGTCCGCAATCCGAGGTGGAGCTGCTGTGGACGCACATCGCTGCGGGGCACTGCAATTTCGTCTCCTCCGATCACGTCGCCTGGAGCCTCGAGCGCAAGTCGAACCCGAATATCTTCAAGAATTCCTCCGGCGGTCCGGGTCTCGAGAGCCTGCTGCCGGCGTTCTGGACCGGCTGCGAGGAGCGCGGCATCTCGCCGAGCATGGTCGTGAGGATGCTCTGCGAGGGGCCCGCCCGACATTTCCTGCTGCGCGATCGCAAGGGCTCCTTCGACCTCGGGTCCGATGCCGACATCGTGATCGTCGAGCCCGGACGCTTCCCCTTCGATGCCTCGAAGAGCCTGTCGGCGGTGCAGTGGAGCTCCTTCGACGGGCGCGAGATGCGCATCCGCGTCGGCGCCACGTTCGTCCGCGGGCAGCTCGTCTTCGATGGCGCGCGCATCGTGAACAAGCCGGGCCACGGCCGCTTCCTGAAGCCGCGGCTGCAGGGCGGCGATCGTCCGCGCGCCCGGCCCGCAGAGCGCCCCCAGGTGGCGGAACAGCCCAAGTGACGGTCCGTATCGACGCCGCTCGGCTGTGGGATGACCTCATGGCCCTCGGCAAGATCACCGAGCCCGAGCGCCCTTATACCCGGCGCGCTTTCTCTCCGCTGTTCGCCGCCGGCCGTGACTGGCTCGCCGAGCGCATGCGCGCGGCGGGCCTCGCGACCCGCGTCGATGCGGCCGGGAATCTCATCGGCCGGCGCGAAGGCAGGGCGCCCTCGCGGCCGGTGATCATGCTCGGCTCGCACAGCGATTCGGTGCCCAGCGGCGGGCGCTTCGACGGCATGGCGGGGGTGGCCGCGGGCATCGCCGTCGCGCGTGCGCTCGCGCAGGCGCCGCTCGAGCATCCGCTCGAGGTCATCGACTTTCTGGCCGAGGAGCCCAACGAGTTTGGTCTATCCTGCATCGGCAGCCGCGCCCTGAGCGGGTGCCTGTCCGCCGATCACCTCGCCCTCAGCAATTCGCAAGGCGAGACCTTGAGCGATGCGCTGCGCCGCGTCGGCGGCGTACCCGAGCGGATCGGTGCGGCCCGGCGCAGCGACATCAAGGCGGCACTGGAGCTGCACATCGAGCAGGGACCGGTGCTCGAGTCGCGCGGCATCGACATCGGGCTGGTGAGCGCCATCGCCGGGGTGACGCGCCTCGAGCTCGAATTCAAGGGCGCGGCCGGACACGCCGGCACGACGCCGATGCAAGGGCGGCGCGACCCGCTCATCGCCGCCGCGCACATGATCGGCTGGATTCGCACGCGCGCGCTCGAGCTCGCCGGCCGCGGCTGCGGCCACTTCGTCGCCACGGTGGGCATCGTCGAGGCGCTGCCCGGCGGCAGCAACGTGATTCCGGCAAGCGCACGCATCGTCATCGACGCACGCAGCGAGGACCGGCGCCTGATGGAGGAGTTTCAGGCATCCGTCGAGGCGCAGAGCGCGGCGGCGGCGCGTGCGGCGAGCGTCGAGCGCTCGCGGCTCGCCGTGCTCTCCGACAACCTGCCCGCCGCGTGCGATGGCCAGCTGCGCGAGTTGCTCGGCCGCTGCGCGAAGCTGTGCGGGCTGTCCACCCTGTCGATGGCGAGCGGCGCCGGCCATGACACGGCTTTCCTGTCGCGGGTCGCCCCGGCGGCGATGCTCTTCATCCCCTGCAAGGACGGTCGCAGCCATACGCCGGAGGAATGGGCGAGTCCGGCCGCGGTGGCGGCAGGGACCTCGGTGCTGCTCGAGGCGGTGCGCGCGCTCGATGCCGACCGGGATTCGACCCGCTGTCCCGAATCATGAACGCCGGGGCACCCAGCAAGACGGCCCAGAGCGTCGCGGTGCGCCGGGCCGAGCACCAGCTGTTCGACCAGCCCTGCGTGCTGGAGGATCCCATTGCGCCCAGGATCATCGGCGCCGCCGCCGCCGCCTCGATGCGGATGCGCAGCTGCCGGGCGCATCTGCCGTCCTCGCGCCATCTGCGCGCCTTCCTGGCGGTGCGCAGTCGCTACGCCGAGGACCAGCTCGCACGCGCCATCGCTTCGGGAACGGCGCAATACGTCATTCTGGGCGCCGGGCTCGACACGTTCGCCCACCGAAATCCATACCAAGGCAGGCTCGAGGTCTTCGAGGTGGACCATCCCGATACGCAGCGCTGCAAGCGGCGGCGGCTGGCCCTCGCGGGGCTCCCGCTCGATGGGCTGGCGAGGTTCGTGCCCGTGGATTTCGAGCACCAGCGACTGGACGTCGAGCTCGGCAGAGCCGGGTTCGAGGCGAACGAGCCGGCCTTTTTCTCCTGGCTGGGAGTGACGCCTTACCTCGACCGCGAGGTCGTCGTCGCGACCTTCGAGCTGATCCATGGCCTGCATCCGGGCAACGCGGTTGCATTCGACTACGCGCTTCGTCCCCGAGAGTGCTGTGCCGCCGAGATCACCGCCGCCCGGGCGATGAGCAAGAGAGTCGCGCGTGCCGGCGAGCCGTTCAAGAGCGCGTTCGAGCCCGAAGCACTCGCCCGCGAGCTTGCGAGGATTGGATTCCTGCGGGTCGAAAGCCCCACCGCCGAACAGATCAATGCGCTCTATTTCGCGGGCCGCCTCGATGGCCTGCGGATCAGCGGCCGTCTCGGCGCGCTGATGTGCGCCTGGCCCTGAGCGCTGATGTGCGCCTGGCCCTGGGCGCTGATGTGCGTCCGGCCCTGAGGTGCGCAAAAGCGCCGCGGTCGACCTTCTCCGATCAACTACAGCAGGTCCTTCAATCGATAATAGAGCATGGCGAGCATCAGCATCGGCCTGCGCAGCAGCGCACCGCCGGGAAATTCCCGGTGCGGCAGGCGCGCGAAGACCTCGAAGCGCTCGGCGGTCCCGGCGAGCGCCTCGGCGATGAGCTTGCCGGCAAGAGCGCTGAGCGACATGCCGTGGCCCGAGAACCCTTGCAGATAGAAGACGTTCGGCGCGAGACGCCCGAAATCCGGCGCGCGGCTCAAGGTGATGTCGAGAAGCCCGCCCCAGGTGTATTCCACCGCCAGGTCCGCCGCTTGCGGGAACACCCGCAGCATGCGCCGGCGCATCGATTCGGCGAGGCGCGGCGGCTCGAGCGCGCTGTAGCTCACGCGCCCGCCGAACAGAATGCGTCGATCGGCGGATAAGCGAAAGTAATCCAGTATCCAGTTCATGTCGGCAACCGCGGCGTTGCTCGGCAGGAGCGCGCGGGCGCGCTCGGCCTGCATCGGCCGGGTGGCGATGATGTAGGTGCCGACGCCGAGAATGCGCCGCGCGAGACGCGGCGCGAGCGCTCCGATATAGGCATTTGCGCACAGCACCAGATGGCGGCAGCGCACCACGCCGCGCTCGGTGTGCACGCGCAGCTCGGCGCCTTGCTCGTAATGCAGCGCCCGGGTGTGCTCGAAGATGCGCGCGCCGGCGGCCTCGGCCGCGCGGGCGATGCCCTGGGTGTACTTGAGCGGATGCAGGTGACCGCTGCGCGTATCGATCAGGCCGCCGAGATAGCGCTCGCTGCGCACGTGCTCGCCGAGCTCGGCTCGATCCAGAAGGCGCGCCGAGCCGTAGTGGTACTCCTCGTGCAGCTCGCGAATCCACTCCCGCAGCTCCCCGAGGTGCCGCGGCCGGGTCGCGACGTGCAGATGATTCGGCCGATAGTCGCATTCGATGCGGTGCTCGCGGATCAGCGATTGCGTCAGGTCGAGCGCCTCCACCGACATCTCGAACAGCCGCCGCGCATCGTCGCGGCCGACCTGGGCGATGAGCGACTTCTGGCTCGCCGCCAGGCCGAAGATGGTCTGTCCGCCGCTGCGGCCCGAGGCCCCGTAGCCGACCGAGTGCGCCTCGAGCACCACCACCTCGAAGCCGCGCTGCGCCAGGTGCAGCGCCGCGGAGCACCCGGCAATGCCCGCGCCGACCACGGCCACGTCGGCACGGCATTCGCCCGCCAGGGGCGCACGCGCTGCTTCCCCGCCGGCGGGGGCCGAGGCGGCATAGTAGGAGCGGGCAGGGGGGGATATGAGGCGCACGAGTGAGGGGAAAGAGTGGGGACTGTTTAGGATTTTATAGCTATTGACAGCTCGGCAGGGCTGTGAGCCTAGCGGGCGAATCGGGCAAAAGGCAACACTAATGCGGCGCAGCAATCGCCGCTAAGTGTTGGAAATGCCTAAATCTTAGCCAAATCAGTGCGGGGTCGCGGGACGCCATCCTGCCGGTATGGTGTAATACGACCGTTAAGAAAGCCTGAGCGTCACTCCAGGCGTTTAATATCTTAGACATGCGTCGCTTGCCCGTCATCGGAATTCCCGCCGATCGCCGGCTCTGTGGGAATCATTACTTCCACATGGTCGGCGAGAAGTACATCAGCGCAGTCGCCGCCGGTGCGCAGGCGCTGCCGGTGCTGGTGCCGGCGCTCGGCTCGGAGCTCGATCTGGCCTCGCTCCTCGCGAGCTGCGACGGACTGATGCTCACGGGCAGCCCGTCGAACGTTGAACCCCATCACTATGGAGGCCCGGCCAGCACGCCGGGAACACTGCATGATCCTAGCCGGGATGCTACGACGCTTCCGCTGATTCCCAGGGCCATCGCCGCCGGCTTGCCGGTGCTCGCGATCTGCCGCGGTTTCCAAGAAATGAACGTTGCCTATGGCGGCACCTTGCACCAGCAGCTGCACGAGGTCGGGGGCTTCACCGATCATCGCGAGGACGAGTCGATGCCGCTCGAGGTGCAGTACGGACCTGCGCACGAGGTCCTTCTGGAGCCCGGAGGAATGCTGCGCGAGATCGCCGGACGGGATCGCCTGGAGGTGAATTCGCTCCATTGGCAGGGCGTGGCGACCTTGGGCCAGGGCCTCAAGGTCGAGGCCCGCGCACCCGACGGTGTCATCGAGGCGTTCCGGGTGGCGGACGCCCCGAGCTTCGCGATCGGCTTGCAATGGCATCCGGAATGGCAGTTTGAGCACAATCCGTTTTCGCGCGCGCTGTTCGCCGCCTTCGGCGCAGCCAGCCGGCGGCGCTCGGCGAGCGCAAGGTGATCCATGGCAAGCACGATCCAGCAATTCTTGAAAGAGCACGGCATCTCGGAGGTGGAGGCGATCATTCCGGACATGGCAGGCGTGGCGCGGGGCAAGCTCATGCCGGCGGAGAAGTTCGCCGAGGAGGAGGGCATGCGCCTGCCGGAGGCGATCTTCCTGCAGACCGTCACCGGAGACTATCCGGACGACCAGAGCGCGATGAACCCTTCGGATATCGACATCGTGCTCAAGGCGGACCCGAAGACCGTGCGGGTCGTGCCGTGGGCGGCCGAGCCCACGGCGCAGGTGATTCACGACTGTTTCTACGGCGATGGCCGGCCCGTGACCATGTCGCCGCGCTACGTGCTGCGCCGGGTGCTCGAGCTGTACGAGGCGCATGGCTGGGAGCCCGTGGTCGCGCCGGAGCTCGAGTTCTTCCTGGTCGAGCCGAACATCGATTCGGACTATCCGCTCAAGCCCCCGGTCGGCCGCTCGGGGCGGCCGGAGATCGGCCGCCAGGCCTACAGCATCGCCGCCGTGAACGAGTTCGATCCCCTGTTCGACGATATGTACTCGTTCTGCGAGGCCCAGGACATCGAGATCGACACGCTCATCCACGAGTCGGGCGCGGCGCAGATGGAGATCAACCTGCTGCACGGCTATCCGATGGCGCTTGCCGACCAGGCGTTCCTGTTCAAGCGCACCGCGCGCGAGGCGGCGATGCGCCACAAGATGTACGCCACCTTCATGGCGAAGCCGATGGCCAAGGAGCCCGGCAGCGCCATGCATCTGCACCAGAGCGTCGTCGATGCGCGGACCCGCAAGAACATCTTCTCCAACGCCGACGGCTCGCCGTCCTCGCTGTTCTTCGGTCACATCGCCGGGCTGCAGAAATACCTGCCGGGCGCGATGTCGCTGTTCGCGCCGAACGTGAACAGCTATCGGCGCATCAGCCGCTACTCCTCGGCGCCCATCAACGTGCACTGGGGCTATGACAACCGCACCGCCGGCCTGCGGGTGCCGATGTCCGGCGCGGAGGCGCGGCGCGTCGAGAACCGCGTCGGCGGCGCCGACGCGAACCCCTATCTGGCGATCGCCGCCTCGCTCGCCTGCGGCTACCTGGGGATGGTGGAGGGCATGAAACCCTCCGAGCCGATCTCCGGCAGCGCCTACGATCTGGCCATTGCCCTGCCGCGCACTCTGGCGGAGGCGCTGCGCCTGCTGCGCGAGTCGAAGCCGCTGGTGGATGTGTTCGGAGACCGCTTCGTGCTCGCCTATACGGCCGTCAAGGAGGCGGAGTACGAGACCTTCGCCCAGGTGATCAGCTCCTGGGAGCGCGAGCATCTTCTGTTGAATGTGTGAGCCCCCGGCGCGGCAGCGAGGCGCGCCGCGCGGCGCCCGGGCGCGCGCGACTCCGGGCGGCTTTCGTGCGACGGGCCTGTCGCCGCGCCCTGCGCTGCGCTATAACTAGCGCTCGCCATTCCTCGGGGGATTCGTTCGATGTCCGGTGTTCGTCGGCTGCTCGTGCGCGGGATGCGGGTCTTGATGCTGGGGTCCCTGGCGCTGTTGTACGCGTGCGGCGGCAAGCCCGGGTCCGGGGCGGCCGCGCCGAGCGCCGCCGACAGCTCCTCCCCCGCCCCGGCCTCCTCCGCGAGGGTGCTGAACCTCTATATCTGGTCGGACTATCTCGCGCCCAGCACGCTCGCCGATTTCGAGAAAGAGACCGGCATCAAGGTGAACGCCGCCTACTATGACTCGAACGAGACGCTCGAGACCAAGCTGCTCGCGGGCTCGAGCGGCTACGACGTCGTGGTGCCGACGGCATCGTACTTCGAGCGCCAGATCAAGGCCGGCGTCTACCTGACGCTCGACAAATCGAAGCTTCCGAACCTCAAGAACATGGATCCGCAGCTCATGGCGCGCGTCGCCATGCACGACCCCGGGAACGCCCACGGCGTGATCTACATGTGGGGCACGAACGGCATCGGCTACAACGAGAAGATGGTGCGGCAGGCGATGCCCGATGCCCCGCTCGACAGCTGGCGCCTCGTGTTCGACCCGGCGGTCGCCTCGAAGGTCGCCAAGTGCGGCATCAGCGTGCTCGATTCGCCCGCCGAGATGATGCGCGCCGTCCTCAACTACCTCGGCAAGGATCCGAACTCGCAGAAGCCCGAGGACGTCGCGGCGGTGGAGGCGACGCTGCTGAAGATCCGTCCTTTCATCCGCAACATCAACTCCTCGGAGTACATCGAGGCGCTCGCGAACGGCGATCTGTGCGTCGCGGTGGGCTACAACGGCGATGTGCTGCAGGCGCGCGACCGGGCGCACGAGGCCAACAAGGGCATCGACATAAAGTATGTCGTGCCCAGGGAGGGGTCGATCCTGTGGTTCGACATGCTGGCGATCCCGAAGGATGCGCCCCATCCGCAAAGCGCCTATGCCTACATCAACTACATCATGGAGCCGAAGGTCATCGCCGACATCAGCAATTTCAAGCGCTACGCCAATGCGAATCTCGCCTCGCAGCCCTTCCTCCTCGAGTCGGTGAAGGACGATCCAGCCATCTATCCGCCGCCCGCGGTGCGCGACAAGCTCGCCGTGCAGCTCGCCGATTCTCCCGAGCAGACGCGTCTCATCACGCGCATGTGGGAGAAGTTCAAGACGGGACAGTAGTCGTGGCGAATGCCGGTGAAGCGGCCAAGGCCGCGCCGTGGCGCGATCCGGGCGCCCGCGCCTACGTGCAGATCGAGCGGGTCAGCAAGTCGTTCGGCGATTTCAAGGCGGTCGACGACGTCAGCCTGAAGATCTATCAGGGCGAGATCTTCTGCCTGCTGGGCGCCTCCGGATGCGGCAAGACGACCTTGTTGCGCATGCTCGGGGGTTTCGAGACGCCGACCTCCGGGCGCATCCTGATCGACGGCGAGGACATGAGCGGCGTGCCGCCGTACGAGCGCCCGGTGAACATGATGTTCCAGTCCTATGCGCTGTTCCCGCACATGAGCGTCGAGCAGAACGTCGCCTTCGGCCTGAAGCAGGACGGGGTGGCGAAGGGCGAGATCGCCGAGCGCGTCGGCACCATGCTCGATCTGGTGAAGCTGCGCGGATTCGAGAAGCGCAAGCCGCACCAGCTGTCGGGCGGGCAGCGCCAGCGCGTGGCGCTCGCGCGCTCCCTGGTCAAGCGCCCGAAGCTGCTGCTGCTCGATGAGCCCCTCGGCGCGCTCGACAAGAAATTGCGCGAGCACACCCAGTTCGAGCTGATCGGCCTGCAGGACAAGCTCGGCGTCACCTTCCTGGTGGTCACGCACGATCAGGAGGAGGCGATGACGCTGGCGAGCCGCATCGGCGTCATGGACCACGGGGAGATCGTGCAGGCCGGCACCCCGGCCGAGATCTACGAGTTCCCGTCCTCCAGGTTCGTGGCGGATTTCGTGGGCTCGGTCAACATATTCGAGGGGAAGCTCCTCGACGACGAGCCCGAGTACGTGCGCATCGGCTCCGAGGAGCTCGGCGGCACGATCTACGTGAGCCACGGCATCAGCGCGGCTCCCGAGGCGGTGGTGTGGGCCGCGATCCGCCCGGAGAAGATCTTCATGTCGACGGCTGCGCCGCACGGCGCGGGGAGCGATAACGTGGTGCGCGGCGCGGTACAGGACATCGCCTATCTCGGCGATCTGTCCATCTATCTGGTGAAGCTCCCCACCGGGAAGGTGGTGCGCGTCACGCAGCCCAACACGTCGCGGCACGCCGAGGCGATCACCTGGGAACAGCAGGTGTATCTGTCCTGGGACGCCTCGAGCCCCGTGGTCGTGACCCGATGACTCGATGAGACTGCTCGCACCGCTGCGCAGAGTCGGGATATCGGGCCGCGGCCTGGTCGTGACGCTTCCGTACCTGTGGCTGCTGCTGTTCTTCGTCGTGCCGTTCGTGATCGTCCTCAAGATCTCCTTCTCCGACGTCGATCTCGCCATCCCGCCCTACAAGCCGCTGATCGACTGGGTGGGCAAGAATTCGCTGGCGATCAGGCTCAACTTCAACAACTACGCGTTTCTGTTCACCGACCCGCTGTACGTGCACGCCTTCCTGAACTCGGTCAAGGTGGCGTTCATATCGACGGTGCTGTGCCTGATCATCGGGTACCCGGTCGCCTACGGCATCGCGCGCTCCACCTCGACCACCCGCAACATCCTGCTGTTGCTGGTGGTGCTGCCGTTCTGGACGTCGCTCCTGCTGCGCGTGTACGCATGGATCGGCCTGCTCAAGGCGAACGGAGTCATCAACAACGTGCTCATGGCGCTCGGGGTGATCCATGAGCCGCTCGAGATGCTGTACACGCCGTTCGCGATGTACGTGGGCATTGTGTACTCGTACCTGCCGTTCGTGATCCTGCCGCTGTACGCCAATCTCGAGAAGATGGACTGGCAGCTGCTCGAGGCGGCGCAGGATCTGGGGTGCAGGCCGTGGCAGGCGTTCTACAAGATCACGCTGCCGCTGTCGCGCAACGGCATTCTCGCGGGCTCGATGCTGGTGTTCATTCCGGCGGTGGGCGAGTTCGTCATTCCGGCGCTGCTCGGCGGTCCCAATGCCCTGATGATCGGCCGCGTGCTGTGGGACGAGTTCTTCTCGAACCGGGCCTGGCCCGTGGCGAGCGCGGTGGCCATCGTGCTGCTGTTGCTGCTGGTGCCGTTCATGATGTGGTACCAGAGCGTGCAGGCGCGCGAGTCCGCGGGAACCCGATGAACTACCGGCGCTCGGCCTTCATCATCACTTGCCTCGCCTTCGGCTACGCGTTCTTGTACATCCCGATCCTGTCGATGGTCGTGTTCTCCTTCAATGCCTCCAAGCTCGTGACGGTGTGGGACGCCGCGCACTCCCCCACCCTCAAGTGGTACTACTCGCTCATCCACGACGATGAGATTCTCGATGCCGCCTGGATCTCCCTGAAGGTGGCCGTCATCAATGCGTCGGGATCCGTGATCCTCGGCACGCTCGCCGGCGTGGGCCTTGCGCGCTTCGCGCAGTTCAAGGGCCGCTTCACCCTCAATGCGATGACCACCGCGCCCCTGGTCATGCCGGAGGTGATCACCGGCCTGTCGATGCTGCTGCTGTTCGTCGCCATGGAGCAGTGGATCGGCTGGCCGGCGGGCCGCGGCATCACCACCATGACCATCGGCCACATGACCTTCTCCATGGCCTACGTGACCGTGGTGGTGCAATCGCGCATGGCGACCTTCGATACGGCGCTCGAGGAGGCCGCGATGGATCTCGGCGCGCGGCCGCTCAAGGTGTTCTTCGTCATCACGCTGCCGATCATTTTTCCGGCGATTCTGTCGGGCTGGCTGCTCGCGTTCACGCTCTCCTGGGACGATCTGGTGATCTCGAGCTTCACCTCCGGCCCCGGATCGAGCACGCTGCCGATGGTGGTGTTCTCGAAGGTGAGGCTCGGCGTGAGCCCGGAGATCAACGTGCTCGCGAGCATCACCATCGGCGTCGTCGCCCTCATCATGGTGGGCGTGAGCTTGTGGATGGCGCGCGCCCGCAGGCTCGGCAAGAAAGCAGCTGATTAAACTTTCGCCCGATGCGTTAGTCTTATGGCCTCGCACACGGTGTACTTGGGGGAGACAGGGGATGGCTTTACGTTTCTTTGCAATCGGCGCGCTCGCGGCCCTGACGGTCGTCGCCGTCCCGGCGGCTGTCGCTCCGCCGCGACTGTCCGGCTTGCATCCCCCGGCATTTCCCGGCACCGCGCGTCTTTACGCGGTCGGAACGCGCAGCGCGGCGCAGCGCGCGAGCGCGAGCGCGGCGAAGATGGGCTCGGTGCTCGCCGATCTTTCGCGCCATCTCGCACTCGCGCATCCCGCCCGCGAGCTCGCCGACCTGCACTCGTTGAGTCCCGCCGCGCGATTCGTGCAGACCCGGCCTCAGGCGACGCCGCTGGTGCTGATCGATGCCGTCACGCGCGGTGACCCGCAGCAGCTCAAATCGGCGCTGCTCGCGCTCGGGCTCGAGCATGCCTCTTTGTACAAGAACGACGTGGGGGGCTGGCTGCCGGTGACGCAGATCGAAGCGGCGGCCGCGCGCGCCGAGGTCGCCTCGATCCGCGCCGCCATGCCGCACACCCGCGGCATCGTCGCCCTGCAGGGCGATTACGTGCAGAAAAGCGCGGTGGTGCGCTCGCTCTATCCCTCGATCGACGGCACCGGCATCACCGTCGGCGTGCTCTCCGACAGCTTCGACTGCTACTCCGTGTACGCCGCGCCCGGGAGCGGCGTGCCGGTGAGCGGCAATGAGGGCTACGCCTACAACGGCTTCACCGCCGACTACGCCACGGACGTGTCGACCGGCGCTCTGCCGTCGGGCGTCAACGTGCTCGCGGAACCCTACACCTCCACACCGACCGCTGCGGGCGATTGCCTGAGCTATGGCGCACCCACACAGACGCCCTTCACCGACGAGGGCCGGGCGATGCTGCAGATCGTGCACGCGGTGGCGCCGGGCGCGGCCCTCGCGTTCTATACGGCCGAGGACAGCGAGGCGGACTTCGCCAGCGGCATCGAGGCGCTCGCCGCCGCCGGCGCCAAGGTCATCGCCGACGATGTGGGCTATTTCGACGAGCCGTTCTACCAGGACGGCCTGGTGGCCGAGGCGGTCGATGAGGTCGAGACGGCCAACGGCGTCGCGTATTTCTCCGCGGCCGGGAACGATTCGAATCTCTCCTACGAGAACACCGCTCCGAGCTTCGCCACGGTGGCGGGCAGCGGCTCCATGTCCGGCGAGCATCTGCTCAACTTCGATACCACGGGGGCGACCAACACCACCGCGCTCCCGGTGAGCGTTCCGGCCATTCCGCCGGGCGATTTCCTCGCCATCGTGGTCGAATGGGACCAGCCGTATGTCACCGGCGCGACGGGCGCGAGCCCGGGAGCGAGCAGCGGCATCGATCTGTGCGTCACCGGTGCGAGCGCCAGCACCAGCATCACCGACTACGACGGCAATGCCGTGAGCTGCACCGGACCGAATGCGATCGGCGTCGATCCGGTGCAGATACTGATCATCGGCAATCCGGCGAATGCCGCCGGCAACACCCCGGCGCAGACGCTCGACATCATGGTCGGGCTCGCCACCAACGCCGATGGCACCATCGCTCCCGGCCGCATCATCGTCTCCGTGGAGGACGACGGGCTCGGCAGCACCATCGAATCCTTTGCGACCGGCAGCGCGACCATCCAGGGGCACCCCGGCGCGGCCGGCGCCGCCGCCGTCGGCGCCGCGTTCTATTTCGACACGCCGCTTTGCGGCACCACCCCGGCCACGCTCGAGCCCTTCTCCTCGCAGGGCGGTGCGCCGATTCTGTTCAACACCGCCGGCACGCGGCTTGCGACCCCGGTGGTGCGCCAGAAGCCCGATTTCGTCGGACCCGATGGCGTGAACAACACCTTCCTCGGGTTCACGCTCGCTTCGGATTCGCCGCCCTTCCCATCGAGCGGATTGCTCGATACGACCAACGCCTCGTGCCAGAACGATCCTTCGTATCCGAACTTCTTCGGCACCTCGGCGGCGACCCCGCACGCGGCCGGCATCGCGGCCCTCATGCTGCAGGCGAATTCCGCCGCCACTCCCACGCAGATCTACGGCTCGCTGCGCTCGAGCGCGCTGCCGATGAGCGCGAGCGCGCCGAACTTCAATTCGGGCTACGGCTTCATCCAGGCCGATAGCGCCTTCGCCGTGCCGACGCTCACCCTCGCCGCAAGCTCGATCGCGTTCGGCGGCTCCACCACCCTCACCTGGTCGACCATCGATGCGAGCAGCTGCGTCGCCTCCGGCGGCTGGAGCGGCACTCAGGCGACCAGCGGCAGCCTGACCGTGACGCCCGCGGCGGCGGGCTCGACGACCTATACGCTCACCTGCTCGAACACGGCCGGGACATCGGCGGCAGGCTCCGCCACGCTCTTCGCCACCTCGGGAGCGCCGCCCGCTGCGCCCACCCTGACCCTGGCCGCAAGCTCGGTCGCCGTCGGGAAGTCGACCACCCTCTCCTGGTCCTCGGTCGATGCCTTGAGCTGCACCGCCTCGGGCAGCTGGAGCGGCACGCTCGCCACCAGCGGCAGCGAGACCATCACGCCGGCCGCGGTCGGCACCGAGACTTTTTCGCTCCTGTGCAGCAACAACGGCGGCCCTTCCCCGGCGGCCTCGGTCACCTTGACGGCGACGGCGGCGCTCACCGTGCCCGTCGCACCGGTGCTGACGCTCAGCACGGCCGCCACCACGGCGGACAGCACGGTGACCATCAGCTGGTCTTCCGCCAACGCCACTTCCTGTACGGCGTCGGGCAACTCGAACGCCGTGTACTCGGGCTGGAGCGGCACGCTCGCATCGAGCGGCACGAGCACGTTGAATCCGATCAACACCGGCACTTATACCTATACGCTCGCCTGCTCGAATGCCGCGGGCACATCGCCGAGCGCCACCGCGAGCCTCACCGTGACGGCGGCTCCCCAGATCGGCAAGAGCGGCGGCGGGGCTCTCGATGAGCTCACGCTCCTCGGGCTCGCGGCGCTGCTGCTGCTGCGCGCGCGCCGCTACACCAGCACGCGCTCGATGCCGCCGCCGTTCGCCCGGCGCACGTAGTCGGGCAGCCAGTCGGCGCCGAGCAGCTGCCGCGCGATCTCGACCACGATGTAGTCGGCGTCGATGCCGGCATCGTCGTTGTAGCGCTTCAGGCCCTGCAGGCACGATGGGCAGGAGGTGAGCACCTTGACCTCGCCCTGGTGGCCGCTCTCGCGGATCCGCTCGACTCCGCTGCGCACCTCGCTCTCCTTGCGATAGCGCACCTGCGTGGACACGTCCGGGCGGGCGACGGCGAGGGTGCCCGATTCCCCGCAGCAGCGCTCGCTCTTCTCGATGCGCCCGTTCTGCGCGCCGTTCATGAGCGCGTTCACCACCGCGAGCGGATCGTGCTTCTTCATGGGCGAGTGGCACGGGTCGTGGTACATGTAGCGCACGCCCGTGACCCCCTCGAGCGCCACGCCCTTCTCCATCAGGTACTCGTGAATGTCCATGATCTTGCAGCCCGGGAAGATCTGCTCGAACTCGTAATGCTGCAGCTGATCGAAGCAGGTGCCGCAGCTCACCACCACGGTCTTGATGTCCAGATAGTTCAGCGTGTTCGCCACCCGATGAAACAGCACGCGGTTGTCGGTGATGATCTTCTCGGCCTTGTCGAATTCCCCTGCGCCGCGCTGCGGGTAGCCGCAGCACAGATAGCCCGGCGGCAGCACGGTCTGCACGCCGACGTGCCACAGCATCGCCTGGGTGGCGAGGCCCACCTGCGAGAACAGGCGCTCGGATCCGCATCCGGGAAAATAGAACACCGCCTCGGACTCGCTGCTCGTCGAGCGCGGGTCGCGAATGATGGGCACGTAGTTGCGATCCTCGATGTCGAGCAGCGCGCGCGCCGTCCTCTTGGGCAGTCCTCCCGGCATGCGCTTGTTGACGAAATGGATCACCTGCTCGCGCATCAGCGGTTTGCCCGTGGTCGCGGGGGGGCGCTGGGTCTGTGCTCGGGCCCACGGCTTGAGGGCGCGGTGGGCGAGACGCTGCGCCTTGAAGCCCCAGTCGACCATGACCTTGCGCAGCAGCTTGATCGTTCTCGGATTGGCCGCGCCCAGGAACAGCAGGGTTGCCCGCGTGGCGAGGTTCAGGCGCTTCTTGCCCATGCGCCGCAGCAGGTCGCGCAGCAGCATGGAGACCTCGCCGAAGTCGATATCGACCGGGCACGGCGCGAGGCACTGGTGGCACACGGTGCAATGGTCGGCGACGTCCGCGAGCTCGTCCCAGTGCTGGATGGATACCCCGCGCCGCGTCTGCTCCTCGTAGAGAAAGGCCTCGATCAGGAGCGAGGTGGCGAGGATCTTGTCGCGCGGCGAGTAGAGCAGATTGGCGCGCGGGACGTGCGTGGCGCAGACCGGCTTGCACTTGCCGCAGCGCAGGCAATCCTTGATGGCATCGGAGATCTTGCTGATGTCGGACTGCTGCATGATGAGCGACTCGTGGCCCAGCAGGCCGAAGCTCGGCGTATAGGCGCGCCGCAGATCGCTCCCCGGAGCGAGCTTCGACTGGTTGAAGTGTCCCGCCGGGTCCACGCGGCGCTTGTAGGCGCCGAACTGCGCCAGCTCCTCGGCGCTGAGATGCTCGAGCTTGGTGATGCCGATCCCGTGCTCGCCGGAGATCACGCCGTTCAGCTGCCGTGCGATGCGCATGATGCGCGCCACCGCCCGGTTGGCGCGGTTGAGCATGACGTAGTTGTCCGAATTCACCGGGATGTTGGTGTGCACGTTGCCGTCGCCGGCGTGCATGTGCAGGGCGATGAAGATCCGGCCCTGCAGGACCCGGCGATGAATGCGATCGCATTCGGCGAGCATCGGCGCTAGCGATGCGCCGACCAGGAGCTGCGCGAGCGGCGCGCGCAGCTCCGACTTCCAGCTCACCCGGATGCTGCGGTCCTGCAGCCGCTCGAACACGGTGCCCGCCGGCTCGACGGCGCCGTCGATTCCGAGCGCATCGAGCTGCGGGCGCGCGGCGGCGAGCGGCGCATCCATGGCGCCGAGCAGGTAGCTCCAGCGCGCGCGCACGCCCGCGAGCAGCTCGAGGACGTCGCTGCGCCGCTCCAGGGCCGCCGGCTCGGCGGCGAGCGCCGAGTCCTCCGCCGAGAAATAGGCCGTCAGCTCCTCGATCAGCTCGAGCTTGTTCTGGATGGACAGCTCGATGTTGATGCGCTCGATGGCATCGGTGTACTCGCCCAGCCGCTCGAGCGGAATGACCACATCCTCGTTGATCTTGAATGCATTGGTGTGCTTCGCGATCGCGGCCGTCTTCGCCCGGTCGCGCCAGAATTGCCGGCGTGCGGCCTCGCTCACGGCGATGAAGCCTTCGCCCGAGCGCGCGTTCGCGAGGCGCACGATCTCCGAGGAGGCTGCGGCGACCGCCGCGGCATCCTCGCCGGCCACATCCGCGAGCAGGATCATCTTCGGCAGCGCACCGCGCTTGGACTTGGTGCTGTATCCCACCGCCCGCAGGTAGCGCTCATCGAGGTGCTCGAGGCCCGCGAGCACGACGCCCGCGGCGGCGCGCGAGTCGAGATAGCGCTTGATCTCCATGATGGCGGGAATGGCATCGCGCGCCTGGCCGAAGAACTCCAGACACACGGTGCGCATGTGCTGCGGCGAGCGGTGCAGGATCCAGCGCGCCGAGGTGATGATGCCGTCGCATCCTTCCTTCTGCACTCCGGGCAGGCCGCCGAGGAACTTGTCGGTGACGTCCTTGCCGAGGCCGGCCTTGCGAAAGCGCGCGCCCTCGATGCTCAAGCGTTCGCGGCGCAGAACCGCAGCCTCATCGGGCGGGGAGCCGCCGTCCTTCCAGGTGAGCTCGAAGCTCGCGACCAGAACCTCGTGAATCTTGCCGAGATTGTGGTTGAGCCGCGTCACCTCCAGCCAGTTGCCCTGCGGGTCGACCATGCGCCACCAGGCGAGGTTGTCGAGCGCGGTGCCCCACAGCACCGCCTTCTTGCCGCCCGCATTCATGGCGATGTTGCCGCCCACGCAGGAGGCGTCGGCCGAGGTCGGATCGACGGCGAACACCACGCCCCCGCGCTCGGCGGCCTCGCTGACGCGGCGTGTCACGACGCCGGCCTCGGTGAAGATCACCGCACCGGACTGCGGCGCGCCGGGCAGGGCGGTCCACTCGACCGGGCCGAGCGCGTCGAGCTTTTCGGTGTTGAGCACCGCCGACCATGGCGTGAGCGGCACGGCACCGCCCGTGTAGCCGGTGCCGCCGCCGCGCGGGATCACCGTCAAGCCGAGCTCGATGCAGTCGCGTACCAGGTGCGGGATCTGCGCCTCGGTGTCCGGGGTCAGCACCACGAAGGGGAGCTCGATGCGCCAGTCGGTCGCGTCGGTCACGTGCGCCACCCGCGCGTAGCCGTCGAAGTGCACGTTGTCCTTGCGCGTGTGCCTGAGGAAGGCGCGCCGGGCACGCTTGCGCAGCGCGATGATCTGCGGAAATTGCCGCTCGAAGCGGTCCACCGCGGTCCGGGCGGCCGCCAGCAGCTCGGCGACCTTGGCGCCGCGCAGCTCGTCGGCCGGATCGCGGCGCTTCTGCACTTCGCGCAAGCGGTGATGCAGCGCCTCCACCAGCTGGCGGCGGCGCTTGGGGTTGTCGATCAGGTCGTCCTGCAGGAAGGGGTTGCGATCGACCACCCAGATGTCGCCGAGCACCTCGTACAGCATGCGCGCCGAGCGTCCGGTCCTGCGCTCGGCGCGCAGCTGCTCGAGCAGATGCCAGGCGGACTCGCCCAGCAGGCGGATGACGATCTCGCGATCGGCAAGCGAGGTGTAGTTGTAGGGAATCTCGCGCAGGCGCGCCGCCGCGCCGCCCGCGGGGAGCGCGGCGAGCTGCGGCCTCGAGTCGGGGACGGCGCTCATGGGCGGCAGTTTACCCGCATCCGGCGCCGCGAGACGCTCAAGTCGCCCGCCAATCGGCCGCTACGCAAGATCATGCGGATTTCGCCCGGCCATCCTTGCAGCGAGGCAGACGCCCTGGGTCTCGTTCACACGCTCCTGCGGCAGGGCCTGGCGCGCGGAACGTTCGCCGTACCGCAGCTGCCGGAGGTCGCCGTGCGCATCGTCGCCTCGCGCGAATCGGCCAGTGCGCATGAGCTCGCCGACATCATCAAGGCAGATACCGCCCTCACGGGCTACGTGCTGCGCATCGCCGCCTCGGCGCCGAACCGACCCTCCATGCCCATCGTGTCCCTGCAGCACGCCGTCGCCTGGCTCGGTCTCGACGAGGTCGCGAACATGGCGTTCACGCTCGCCCTTCAGCGCAAGATGCTCGACGTTCCGGGCCATCAGCCCAAGGCGCGGCGCCTGTGGCGCCATTCGCTCGCAAGCGCGCTCTGGTCGCGGCAGCTCGCGCTCGTGCTCGAGCGCGAGACGGGACTGTGCTACCTGTGCGGATTGCTGCACGACATCGGCAGGGGCGTGACCTTGCGCGCCGCCCATGATCTCGCGCGCTGGTCCGGTGTGAGCCTTTCCGCCGCGCAATACGACCGGTTGCTGGAGGCCTGTCATCGGGACGTCGCCGCCTGCGTGGTGCGCTCGTGGGAGATGCCCGCACAGGTCGTCGCCGTGGCGGCTTGCCCGCAGGCCTCGGCCGACTGCGGCTCGGCCTGTTTCGAGCGCAGCATCGTGGACGCCGCGCACCGCCTGGCCGATTGCACCATCGAGGCCTCGGCGCTGCCGACCAAGGGCTCGCTCGCGGGCGATGCGCCGTATCGCGACCTCGGACTTTGCGCCGAGCGGGCGGCGACGCTCCTGGGCTCGGCCCGCACCCTCAACGCCGAGCTGGACCGGTATCTCGCACCCTGAGCCGTGCGGCTCGCGGCGCCTCGCTTTCAATGCGGCGCGGGCTCGACTATCGTGGGACGCCATGAAAGACCAGACCTTCGTCAATCACCCGCCGCCGGTGCAGATGCCCGCGGACAACCGCCCGCTGGTGAGCCCCATCTATCAGTCGGTGAAATTCTCCTTCGACGACACCGCCGAGACGCTGCGCTACCTGCACGGCGAGCGCGACGGGTTCTATTACTCGCGCTCGTCGAATCCGACGTTGCGCCAGCTCGAGCTGTCGCTCGCGAAGCTGCAAGGCCGGGAGGACTGCCTGCTCGTCGGCTCGGGCGTCGCGACCATCGCGGCCACGACGCTGGCGCTGTGCAAGCAGGGCGATCACGTGCTTGCGTTCGTCGAGTCCTACGGGCCGACGCGCTACCTGGTGCAGCACCTGCTGGCAAGATACGGCGTCACCCACAGCCTCCTGTCCATCGAGGATCGGGCCGGCATCGAGCGCGTCCTCCAGGGAACACGGACGCGCTTGGCGCTGTTCGAGAGCCCGACCAACCCGGTGACCAAGATCGCCGATATCGAGCATCTCACCGCGCAGGCGCGCGCCGCCGGCTGCCTCACCGTCATGGACAACACGTTCGCCGGCTTCCACAACCACGGGCGCTACGACGTCGATATCTTCCTGCACAGCCTGACCAAGTACGCGGGGGGACACGGGGACGTCATGGGCGGAGCGATCATCGCGCGCAGGGAGCTGATCGCCCGCATGCGCAAGGACATCGTGTCCATGGGCCCGACGCTCGACCCGCATGCGGCCTTTCTCATCCAGCGCGGCCTGCGCACCTACTTCCTGCGCTACGAGCGCCAGTGCGCCAATGCGCTGGCGGTGAGCCGCTTCCTCGCGAACCATGCGCGCGTGCGGCGGGTGTTCTATCCCGGGCTAAAGACGCATCCGCAGCACGCGCTCGCCGAGCGCCAGATGAGCGATTTCGGCGCGGTGGTGAGCTTCGAGCTCGACGGCGGCTTCGAGGAGGGCAATCGCTTCGCCGAGGCGCTTCAGTACTTCTCCATCACGGCGAGCCTCGGATCCGCCGAGTCGCTGGTGCTGCCCCCCCAGTTGCTGTACGGACAGGAATACACGCCGGAGCAACGCGCCGCCTCGCTCATCGACCGCGGCACGGTGCGCCTGTCGATCGGCCTCGAGGACGCCGAGGACCTGATCGCCGACCTTGCCCAGGCGCTCGACGGGGCATTCTTGACATAATCCACGCCCCGCGCCCGCGGCGCCCCCCGCCCGCTCCCTCAAGCATTGCGGCGCGATGCCGACCTAAGGTGTTGGACCCGCACGAGGTATGTCAGTGAGTCTCGATCCGGCCGCCGCTCTGTCCTCTCTGCATAGCCAGAGCGCACGCGCCCATTTGACGGGCTCGCTGGCCTGCGCCCAGACCCTCGCGCCTCTGCCCCGGGTGTGCGCCCAGCTGGCCGAGCTCACCGCTCAGCCGGTCATCGATGCGGCACAGCTCTCCAAGCTGATCCAGTCCGACCCCTCGCTCGCGGGAGAGATCATGCGCGTGGCGAACTCCCCGGCGCTGCGCGCGCGCGCGCCCATCGTCTCGCTGCAGCAGGCCGTCTCCTGGCTCGGCATCGCCGAGGTGCGCAATATCGGCATGGCGGTGATGCTGCGCGGGGAGGTGTTCGTTGCGCCGGGGCACCAGCCGGAGTCCGAGGAGCTGTGGCGCGAAGCGTGGCTGTCCGGGCTGTGGTCGAAGGAGATCGCGCGCGAGAGGCGCAAGCACGTGGAGACCGCGTTTCTCGCCGCCTTGATGCACCGGACGGGCGCCGCGCTCGCCCTGAAGATTCTGTCGCGCTTCGAGGCCGAGCAGCGCACGGTGATGGATGCGCGCACCTTCTCCGCTCTGGTGGTGGAGTTCGAGCCGGCATTCGGGCGGCTGCTCATGAGCAGCTGGCGCTTGCCGGACGACGTGCGCGGCGGCGCGAGCGACTGGCGCGACTACCAGAAGTCGGCCCATGCGGATCTCGCCGGCACCGTGCACGCGGCGCACCTGCTCGCGTCGCACACCCTGTACCCGGAATTGATGAGCGAGGACGCGGTGCTCGAGGATCCGGTGTTCGAGAAGATCGGCCTGTTTCCCGACGATCGCAAGGCCATGCTCGCCAAGCGCGAGCACGTGCGCAGCCTTGCCGGAATCTGATCGATGTCGGCGGATCGCTTCGATTTGATCTGCATCGGATCGGGACCCGCGGGCCAGAAGGCCGCCATTCAAGCCTCGAAGGCCGGATACCGCGCCGCGGTCATCGAGCGCGAGCCGCAGGTGGGCGGCTCCTGCCTGCTGTCGGGAACCATCCCGAGCAAGGCATTGCGCGAGCAGGCGCTGCGCTATCGGCGCATGCGCGCAAGCGCATCCTCCCTCGCCGTCCAGCTGTCCGGTGATGCGCCGCTGTCCGCTCTGCTCGAGGGCGTCGGCGCGGTGATCGGCGCGCAGGACCGCTATCTGCAGGATCAGCTCGCGCGCAATCGCATCGAGCTGATCCGCGGGCGCGGCGCGCTCCTCGATCCGCGCCGCATCGAGGTGCAGCGCCTGGACGGCACGCGCCGCGTGCTCGAGGCGGCGCGCATCGTGCTCGCGACCGGGTCGCGGCCGCGGCATGTCGCCGCCATCGAGGTCGACCACGAGTACGTGCTCGACAGCGACTCGATCCTGAGCCTCTCTTACCTGCCGCGCAGCCTGATCGTGCTCGGCAGCGGTGTGATCGCCTGCGAGTACGCCTCGATCTTCGCCGCGCTGGGCTGCCAGGTCACCTTGATCGACAAGGCGCCCGAGCCCTTGGGCTTTCTCGACGCGCCGTTGCGCCGCGGATTCCTCACGGCCTTCCAGTCGATGGGGGGACGCTATCGTGCCGGCACCGAGGTGAGCGCGGCACGCTTCGACGGCTTCTCGCAGGTGCAAGTGACGCTCGGCGGCGGCGAGCTGCTGAGCGCGGATATCGTATTGGCGGCTTTCGGACGCGTTGCCAACCTCGACGGCCTCGGCCTCGATCGGCTGGCGCTCGAGGTCAATGCCCGCGGTCACGTGCAAGTGGACGAACGGCTCGAGACCCGCATCCCGGGCATCTATGCCGCGGGCGATGCCATCGGTCCGCCCGCGCTCGCCTGCGCCGCCGCCCACCAGGGGCGCCGCGCCGCGCTGGCGGCCTTCGATCTGGCGCCGCCCGCCACGCAGAGCGTGGTGCCCACCGGGGTGTACACGATTCCCGAGATCGCCTGCGCCGGGCTCACGCTCGGCCAGGCGGCCGCCCAGCGCATCGACGTCATCGCCGGCCGCGCCGATTTCGCCGAGGTCGCGCGGGCACACATCGTCGGCGAGCCGAGCGGTTTCCTGACGCTGATCTGCGAGCGCGCGAGCGCGCGCGTGCTGGGCGTGCAGGCGCTCGGCGAGGGCGCCACCGACCTCGTGCACCTCGGGCAAGCCGCCATGGCGGCCTACGAGACGGCGGATTTCTTCGTCGAGCAGATCTTCAATTTCCCGACCATGACCGAGGCGTACCGCATTGCCGCCTTCGAGGTGCTGAAGCAGCGCGCGGCCGCGCCGGCACCGGAGCTGGCCGGCGCCTGAGCCGCCCGTACCCGCCAGCTACAAATTGCGGATCAGGGCATCCGCAAACTCGCTGCACTTGACCTCGGTCGCCCCCTGCATCAAGCGCGCGAAATCGTAGGTGACGGTCTTCTGGGCGATGGTCCTGTCCATGGCGCCGATGATGGCATCGGCCGCCTCGGTCCACCCCATGTAGCGCAGCATCATCTCGCCCGACAGGATCACCGAGCCCGGATTGACCTTGTCGAGATTGGCGTACTTCGGAGCCGTGCCATGGGTGGCCTCGAACACGGCGTGGCCGGTGAGGTAGTTGATGTTGCCGCCCGGGGCGATGCCGATGCCGCCGACCTGCGCGGCGAGTGCGTCGGACAGATAGTCGCCGTTGAGGTTCATGGTCGCGACCACGTCGAATTCGTCGGGGCGGGTGAGCACCTGCTGCAAGGTGATGTCCGCGATGGCATCCTTGATGATGACCTTGCCCGCCTGCCTGGCGCCGTCCATCTGCGCGTTGGCTTCCTTCTCCCCGCGCGCCGCCTTCACCCGCTCCCACTGCTCCCAGGTGAACACCTGCTCAGGGAATTCACGCTCGGCCAGCTGATAGGACCAGTTGCGGAACGCCCCCTCGGTGAACTTCATGATGTTGCCCTTGTGCACGATCGTCACGCTCTTGCGCTTGTTGACGATGGCGTACTCGAGCGCCGCCCGGAACAGCCGCTCGCTGCCCTCGCGCGAGGCGGGCTTGAGCCCGATGCCGGAGGTTTCCGGGAATCGGATCTTCGCGTACTGCTTCGGAAAGCTCTGCTTGAACAGCTCGAGGAACTTCTTGACGTCGGCCGAGCCCGCCTCGAACTCGATGCCCGCGTAGATGTCCTCGGTGTTCTCCCGGAAGATCACCATGTCGACCTTGCCGGGCGACACGACCGGCGAGGGCACGCCCTTGAACCAGCGCACCGGCCGCAGGCACACGTACAGATCCAGCAGCTGGCGCAGCGCCACGTTGAGGGAGCGGATCCCGCCGCCCACCGGCGTCGTCAGCGGTCCTTTGATCGACACCAGGTAATCGCGGCAGGCGCTCACCGTCTCGTCGGGAAGCCAGCTGTTGTAGGCGCGGTTGGCCTTCTCGCCGGCGAACACTTCCATCCAGCGGATCCTGCGCCGCGCGCCATAGGCCTTGTGGACCGCCGCATCGAAAACGCGCACGCTCGCACGCCAGATGTCGGGTCCGGTGCCGTCTCCCTCGATGAAAGGAATGATGGGCTGATCCGGCACGCGCAGCTTGCCGCCGGCAATGGTGATCTTCGCGCCTCCCGCGGGGATTTGCATGGTAATCGGCTTGGCTTCGGACATGCCTGCGCTCCTCTACAGTCGCCCGCAATGCTAGCATGCGCGCCCGGAGACCCGCATTGCGCACACTCACTTCGATTCCCGCCCGCGACGGCTTTCGCATGCCCGCGGAGTTCGAGCGCCATTCCGCTTGCTGGATGCTCTGGCCCGAGCGGCCGGACAACTGGCGCGCCGGCGCCAAGCCGGCGCAGGCGGCGTTCGCGGCGGTCGCGGCCGCCATCTCCCTGAGCGAGCCGGTCACGGTCGCAGTCTCCGCCGCGCAGTTCCAGAATGCCCGTGCGCGGCTCGCGCCGCAGGTTCGCGTGGTCGAGATGAGCAGCAACGATGCCTGGATGCGCGACTGCGGGCCGACGTTCCTGGTCGATGGACGCGGCAGGCGCCGCGGCGTGGACTGGACCTTCAACGCCTGGGGCGGGCTCGCGGGGGGCCTGTACTTTCCCTGGGATCGCGATGATGAGGTGGCGCAAAAGGTGCTGCAGATCGAGGGCGATGACCGCTACCGCAGCTCCTTCGTGCTCGAGGGCGGCGCCATTCACGTCGATGGCCAGGGCACCTGCCTCACCACGGAGGAGTGCCTGCTCAATCCGAACCGCAACCCCGGCCTCTCCCGTGCCGCCATCGAGGAGACCTTGCGGCGCTATCTGGGCGTGACCACGGTCATCTGGCTGGGCCGCGGCGTCTATCACGACGAGACGGGCGGACATATCGACGAGCTGGCCTGCTTCAGCGCTCCCGGACACGTCCTTTTGACCTGGACCGAGGATCGCAAGGACCCGCAGTACGAGATCTCCCGCGATGCCTTCGAGAGGCTGCGCCGCGCACGCGACGCGCGCGGGCGGCGGCTCGCGATTCACCGCATCCATCAGCCCGGGCCGCTGTTCATGACGGCCGAGGAGGCGGCGGGGATCGACGTTCGGGCCGGAACGCATGCGCGGCGCGCCGGCGACCGCTTGCCCGCCTCGTACGTCAACTTCTACATCGCGAACCGGCACGTCGTGATGCCGCTGTACGACAAGCGCTGGGACGGCGCGGCGGCGCGCACCCTGCGCCGGCTGTTTCCGACCCGCAAGATCGTCGGGGTGCAGACGCGCGAGGTGCTTCTCGGCGGCGGCAACATCCATTGCATCACCCAGCAGGTGCCGCGCCCCCGCGCGCACCGCGCCGCGCGCTGAGCGCCGCCGGCGGGCCCGCCGGCGGCGGCGGAATGAACTTTGCCCTGCGCCCGCTCTCGAAAGTCATTATTCTACGCACCCTGAAAAGATAAACACCATGGAAGCGAACGATTGAGAAAGTACGCCCATAAAGCGGTGAGCGCGCTCGTGTGCGCCGCCGCCGTCTGCATGCTTGGCTGCCACGGGCCGGGGAACATCAGCTACTACGGCATCGCCTGGACCAGCCTCACGGATGTGGCCGGCGATTACGCCACCTACATCGTCACCATCGACTCGGTGACCCTGACCCGCAGCGACGGGGTGGTGGTCACGGCGGTGGCGACTCCGGAGGTCGTCGATCTCACGCAGCTCGGCAACATCTCCGAGCTGTGGAGCTCGGGCGCCATTCCGGACGGCACCTACGTCGCGGCCACCATCACCGTCGACTACACCAATGCGGTGATCGCCGTGATGGTCGGTGGCCAGCCGCAGGTGGCGACCGTTCTCGATTATTCCACCGGCGACGGCGCCTCGACCTACGCGATCACGGTGCTGTTCGACCCCGCCAACCAGCCGACCATCACGCCCACCTACGCCTCGACCAGCGCGACGCGCCTGGCCATGGACTTCGATCTGGCGGCCTCGGGGCGCGTCGATCTGAGCACCAGTCCGGCGACGGTGTACGTGCGCCCGATCGTCAGCATCGGCGTGCAGGCCTCCGACACCAAGATCATCCGGGTGCGCGGACCCCTGATCAACTCCAGCACCAACGTGCAGACCTACACCGTGTACATCCGGCCGTTCTACGACGAGGCGAACAACATCGGCACCGTCACGATGTTCAGCCAGCCGAATACGGTCTATACGCTGAACGGGGTGAGGTACGTGGGCAGCGCCGGGCTCGATGCGCTCGCCGTGCTGTCGGCGGGCACCACCACGACCGCCGGGTACACCACCTTCCAGACCGATTACAACCCCGCCAACGGCGCGACCGCCGGCAAGTTCAACCTGCAGTACGTCGTCGCCGGCAGCACGCTCGAGGACGTCTATACCGAAGGCATCAGCGGCGATGTGATCGCACGCACCGGCAATACGCTCACCTTGCAGGGCGCAACCCTGATCCTCACCACGGCAGACACGTTCCAGTACTGTGTCGCTGACAGCACGGTGAGCCCCAATTGCCCCACGGCGAATCCCGAAGTCCTGCTCGGCTCCGGCACGATCGTCACGGCCGACGACAATACGACGTTGAGCGGCCTCGACTACAACTCGGTCGCCGTCGGGCAGCACATCACCGCCCGCGGTGTCCTGCCGAGCAACGCGGTGGTGAGCGGCAGCGCGGGCCCGTTCGATTCGACGGGCACCTCCGCCACCAATACCGGCTCGGTGCGGCTGCAGCCCACGGAGGTGTTCGGATCGCTCGTGTCCTCCTCGACCGGCAGCCTGACGATGAACGTGCAGAGCATCGACAACTGGCCGGTGAGCGAGTTTGACTTCGCCGGCAACGGCGCAGCGGCCGTGAACCCGGCCGATTTCCTGGTCGACAGCGGCACCATTGCGTTGCCGACGGGAACCGCGCCCGGCGATGCGCTCTGGGTCAACGGCGTGGTGACGCCCTTCGGATCGGCGCCGCCCGACTTCGACGCGCTCGCGGTCAACAATCAGTCATCCGTGCAGGTGGCGGGCGGCTCGGTGGGCGGCGGCGTGCCGACCACCCCTGGAAACATGACCTGCGGCAACGCCAGCCAGGTGTGCGACTCGGCGGTGTTGGAGGTCATCTGGGACCCGGCTTCCACGGCGCCGTTCGTCGGACTGTCGGATTCGGGGTTCTCGCTCGACCTGAGCTCGATCCTGTCGGCCGAGATCAGGATCGGCCCGCAGGTGATCAACCTCGCGCTGACCGGAACTTCCCCCACCATCGTGCCGACCACGCTCCCGGTCACCAGCGTCTTTGCGCCACGCTACATGGTGGGCGACCCGTATACGTCCACCACGACTCCCACCGTGACCTCGACCACCAACTTCAAGACCTACAGCTCCTTCCCCTCCTTCGTCACGGAAGTGAACTCCTCGCTCTCCTCGAGCACGCCGGCGCGGCAGCTCGTCGCGAAAGGCGTCTACGACCCGACCACCAACACCTTTACCGCCACCATCATCGATTTCGTGATTTAGACTTAGCCCCGTATGGGGATCAGGGGTGTTCGGCTTGCGATGGCGGGAGCGCTCATCGCAGGCAGCGGATGGTGCGCCGCGGGTACCGGACCCGCGGCGACGCCCTCGCCGGCGTCAGCCGACCCGCCGGCACGCCCGAGGGTCTGTCTGGTCCTCTCCGGCGGCGGCGCGCGAGGCATGGCGCACATCGGCGTCCTCAAGGTCATCGAGGAGCTGAAGGTTCCCATCGACTGCATCGCCGGCACCAGCATGGGCGCGGTCGTGGGGGGCCTGTATGCCAGCGGCATGAGCGCCGCCGAGATCGAGTCGACCATGCGCTCGGTCGATTGGCAGGAAGCGTTCCGCGACGCACCGCCGCGGCGCGACCTGAATTTCCGCCGCAAGCAGGATGACCGCAATTTCCTGGTGCGCTTGCCGCTTGGCCTCAAGCACTTTCACATCCTCTTGCCCAAGGGGTTCATCCAGGGCCAGACGCTGCAGGAGACCCTGCGCCAGCTCACCTTGCCGTTCAGCAATAGCACGAATTTCGATCAGCTTCCCACCCCGTTTCGCGCCGTGGCGACCGACCTGGTCACCGGCGATGCGGTGCTTCTCGAGAAGGGCGACCTGTCGATCGCCATGCGCGCGAGCATCTCGGCCCCGGGCGTGTTCGCACCGGTCGAGTATCAGGGCCGGCTGCTGGTCGACGGCGGCATCGCGGAGAACCTGCCCATCGATGTCGCGCGCTCCATGCACCCGGACCTGCTCATCGTGTCCGACGTGAGCTTTCCGTTGCAGCCGCGCAATCGGCTCGATTCCGCGCTGTCGATCTCCAATCAGATGCTGGCGATCCTGGTGCGCAAGAACGCGGATCGCCAGAAAGCGACGCTCGGGCCCCGTGATGTGCTCATCGAGCCCAATCTCGGCACCTCGCCCGCCACGGACTTCACGCTCGTGGGCAGCATGATCCTGCAGGGCGAGGCGGCGGCGCGCGGCGTCGAATCGCGGCTCGCGGCGCTGCAGGTGAGCGACAGCGCCTACCAGGCCTACATGGCGCGGCGCGCGAATCGCCAGCCCGGATTGCCGCTGATCCGCTTCGTGCGCGTCGACCCGGACTCGAGGCGCTACGAGAAGACCATTCTTGCCGAGATGCAGCCGCTGGTCGGCAAGCCGCTCGATCTGGATGCGGTGGGCGCGCGCATCACGGAGCTGTACGGCCTCGGCTACTTCGAATCCCTCGACTACACCGTCGTGCAGCAGGGCGCCGGTGCGGACCAGGAGTACGGGCTCGAGGTGCGCGCGCGGCGCAAGTCCTGGGGCCCGAACTACGTGCGCTTCGGCTTGAACCTGGAGACGAACTTCCAGGGGAGCAATGAATACAACGTGGCGGTCGAGTTTCTGCAGACCGAGATCGACGACCTGGAAGCGGAGCTGCAGACCAACGTGCAGGTGGGGAGCGACTCCAAGATCACCAGCGAGTTCTATCAGCCGCTCGATGCGCTCGCGATGTGGTTCGTGGCCCCGGCCGTGCGGCTGGAGGCGCGCGATCTGCCGATCTACGCGAACAACTCCCTGATCGCGAACTTCCGCGATCGCGAGGTCGAGGGCGACCTCGACTTCGGCCGCAATCTCGGCAACTGGGGGGAGCTGCGCGTCGGGCTGCATCGGATCAACGGTTTGACCTACGACTACTTCGGCAATGCCGACCTGGTCGATCCGCAGTACAACAACGGGGAGTTTTTCTTCAAGTTCAGCTACGACCAGCTCGACAACGTTCACTTCCCGCGCGAGGGCCAGAGCTTCGACGTGCAGTGGGACGCCGACCGGACCAATCTCGGCGCCGACACCGCCTTCGATCGGGTCTCGGCCGATTGGCTGGCGGCGAGCTCGCGCGGACGAAACACGCTCATGCTGTGGACCTCGGCGGGGGCCACCCTGGACGGCCGGCTGAAACCCTCGGATGTGCAGGACTTCTACTCGCTGGGAGGTTTCTTCAATCTTTCCGGGCTCGCGCCGCAATCCTTGCTCGGGCCGAACTTTGCCATCGCGCGCGTCATTTATTTTCGCAAGATCAGCCGCGGCGGCGAGGGCTTCTTGGAGTTTCCCGCCTACATCGGCATGTCGCTCGAGCTCGGCAACACCTGGGAGCGCCGCAGCGAGATCAGCTACGGCTCGGCGCACAAGGACGCCTCGGTGTTCATCGCCTTCGACACGTTCCTCGGGCCCGTGTATCTCGGCTCGGGATACGACGAGCGGGGGACGGCAGGTTATTACCTGTTCCTCGGCCGGACTTTTTAGGCGCTGGCGCGCCGGGGTTACGGGGGCGGAGCGGCCCCGTCCCCGAGGGAGCGGGAATCCAACAACAATCAGAGGCGGCAAATCAGAGGCCGCGGCTCTCGGCGAGCTTCTCGACCTTCTCGAAGACCAGCGCCGGCTGATCGCCGATGCGCGAGTACTCGTGCTTGCGGGACATCTCCTCGAGCACCCGGTCGCGCTCCTCGGCGGTGAAGAACCAGTGAGTCTTCTGCCAGTCGGTGCCGAGGAGCTTGGCGAACGGATCGCCGCGCTTCAGGCGCACGCGGATGCCGTAGGGCTGCGGCAGCACCGGCACGCTGCGCGCCATGTTCTGAGCGTTGGCGATTCCCATGACCGGCGCAAAGATAGCCGAATCGGGCCGCAGCCGCCAGCTGATACCGGGCGCACGCGCATGCTAGACTCCGCCGCCTTCCCGAGGGGTAATCGATGGCATCCTCCTACACCGCCTCCGACATCGAGGTGCTGAGCGGCTTGGACCCGGTGCGCCGGCGTCCGGGCATGTACACGGACACCACGCGCCCGAATCATCTGGCGCACGAGGTCATCGACAACAGCGTCGATGAGGCGCTCGCCGGCCATTGCGACAACATCGAGGTCACCCTGTTCAAGGACGGATCCTGCCAGGTCGAGGATGACGGCCGCGGCATGCCCGTCGACATCCACCCCAAGGAGAGGATCAGCGGCGTCGAGCTCATCCTCACGCGGCTGCACGCCGGCGGCAAGTTCAACGACAAGACCTACCAGCATGCGGGCGGTCTGCACGGCGTGGGCGTGTCGGTGGTGAATGCGCTCTCCAAGCACCTCGAGTGCTGGGTGCGTCGCGGCGGCAAGGAATACAACTTGAGCTTCGCGGCCGGCAAGCCGAAGTCCAAGCTCGAGGTCGTCGGCGACGTGCCGAAGTCGAGGACCGGTACCACCATCCGGTTCTGGCCCGACCCGAAATACTTCGACACCGACAAATTCGCCGTGCCGAGCTTGCGGCAGGTGCTGCGCGCCAAGGCGGTGCTGTGCCCGAACCTGCGCGTATCGCTGCTGAACGAGATCAGCGGCGAGAAGGAGCAGTGGTTCTACACCGGCGGCCTGCACGAGTACCTCGCCGAGCAGCTCGGCAAGGGTCAGTGGCTGCCCGCGGAGACCTTCTACGGCAAGCGCGACATCGACGGCGGGAGCCTCGACTGGGCATTCGCCTGGGTGGCCGAATCGGAGCGGCGCGTGGCCGAGAGCTACGTCAATCTCATCCCCACCACCGAGGGCGGCACGCACGTGAACGGCCTGCGGGTGGGCGCGGCGGATGCGGTGCGCGAGTTCTGCGAGTTCCGCAACCTCGTGCCGCGCGGCCTGAAGCTCACGCCCGAGGATGTCTGGGACGGCGTGAGCTTCGTGCTGTCGCTGAAGATGCGCGAGCCTCAGTTCGCGGGTCAGACCAAGGAGAAGCTCTCTTCGCGCGAGTCGGCGGCCATCGTGCAGGGCGTGATCAAGGATGCCTTCGCGCTGTGGCTCAACCAGCACTCCGATCAGGGCGAGAAGATCGCCATGGTGGCGATCGCCAAGGCGCAGCAGCGGGTCAAGGAGAGCCAGAGAATCGAGCGCAAGCGCACCGGATCGGGCGCCACCCTGCCGGGCAAGCTCGCCGACTGCGTGAATCAGGACCCCGAGCGCGCCGAGCTGTTCCTGGTCGAGGGCGATTCGGCCGGCGGATCCGCGAAGCAGGCGCGCGACCGCGTGTTCCAGGCCATCATGCCGCTGCGCGGCAAGATCCTGAACACCTGGGAATCGGACTCGAGCGAGGTGCTGCAATCCCAGGAGGTGCACAACATCAGCATCGCCATCGGCGTGGATCCTTCCTCGACCCGCTCATCCGGGACGGGCGAGCTGTCGGGCCTGCGCTATCACAAGATCTGCATCCTCGCCGACGCCGACAGCGACGGGCAGCACATCGCGACGCTCCTGTGCGCGCTCTTCCTGAGGCACTACCGTCCGCTGGTCGCCGCCGGACACGTCTATGTCTGCATGCCGCCGCTGTTCCGCATCGACGCGGGCAAGGAAGTGGTGTACGCCCTCGATGAGGCCGAGCGTGCGCGCGCGCTCGAGCGCATCGCCGCCGCCAACTCGCGCGTCAAGCCGGTGGTCACCCGCTTCAAGGGGCTGGGCGAGATGAGCGCCATTCAGCTGCGCGAGACCACCATGGCGCCGCAGACCCGGCGCCTGGTGCAGCTCACCATCGATGCCAAGGACAACCCCGACCCGCTGCTCGACATGCTGCTCGCGAAGAAGCGCGCCGGCGACCGCCGCGAATGGCTCGAGAGCAAGGGCAATCTGGCGCGCATCTAGCGCGCCGACCCGGGCAGCCGCATGAAGGATCAGGAGCTGAATTTCGAAGGCATCGAGAAGGAGCCGCTCAAGTCCTTCGCCGAGCGCGCCTATCTCGACTATTCGATGTACGTGATCCTGGACCGCGCGCTGCCTTCCCTGGGCGACGGCCTCAAGCCCGTGCAGCGGCGCATCATCTATGCGATGAGCGAGCTCGGCCTCGCGGCCGGGGCGAAGCACAAGAAGTCGGCGCGCACCGTCGGCGACGTCATCGGCAAGTTCCACCCGCACGGGGATTCCGCCTGCTACGAGGCCATGGTGCACATGGCGCAGGAGTTCTCCTACCGCTACCCCATCGTCGACGGGCAGGGCAACTGGGGGTCGACGGACGATCCGAAATCCTTCGCCGCCATGCGCTACACCGAATCGCGCCTGACGCGCTACGCGGATCTGCTGCTCGATGAGCTCGATTCCGCCACCGTCGACTGGACGCCGAATTTCGACGGCTCGCTCGAGGAGCCGACGCTGCTGCCGGCGCGCGTGCCGAATCTGCTGCTGAACGGCGGCTCAGGCATCGCGGTGGGCATGGCCACCGACATCCCGCCGCACAATCTGCGCGAGGTGGTGGGCGCCTGCATGGCGCTGCTCGACGATCCGGATCTCACCACGCGCAAGCTCATGGCGCACATCAAGGGCCCGGATCTGCCGACCGGAGCGGAGATCGTCTCCCCGCGCGCCGACCTGGTGCAGATCTACGACACCGGCAGCGGCAGCTTCAAGGCGCGCGCCACCTACACCGTGGAGGACGGCGAGATCGTCATCGATGCGCTGCCCTTTCAAGTGTCCGGCGCCAAGGTGCTCGAGCAGATCGAGGCCTTGAAGCAGCAGAAGAAGCTGCCGATGGTGGATTTCACGCGCGATGAGTCCGACCACGAGAATCCCACACGCCTGGTGATCGTGCCCAAGTCGAGCCGGGTCGACGTGGTCGAGCTCATGAACCATCTGTTCGCCAGTACCGACCTGGAGCGCAATTACCGCGTCAATCTCAACGTCATCGGCCTCGACGGCAGGCCGCGCGTCATGGGCTTGAGGCAGCTGCTCCTCGAATGGCTCGAGTTCCGCAAGGCAACCGTCACCCGCCGCCTCGAGCACCGGCTCGAGAAGGTGAGCGCGCGGCTGCACATCCTCGACGGATTGCTCATCGCCTTCCTGAACCTCGACGAGGTGATCCGCATCGTGCGCCGCGAGGATGAGCCGAAGCCCGTGCTCATCAAGCGCTTCAAGCTCTCCGACCTGCAGGCGGAGGCCATCCTCGAGACCAAGCTGCGCCACCTGGCGCGGCTCGAGGAGATGAAGATTCGCGACGAGCAGAAAAAGCTCTCCGCGGAGCGCGAGGAGATCGAGCGCATCCTCAAGAGCAAGGCGCGGCTCACGAAGCTGGTGCGCGAGGAGCTCGAGCAGGATGCGCAGGAGTACGGCGACGCGCGCCGCAGCCGGCTGGTCGAGCGCGAGGCCGCACAGGCCCTCGCCGAGGCCGACTTGATCTCGAGCGAGCCCACCACGGTGGTGCTGTCGAGGCTCGGCTGGGTGCGCGCCGCGAAGGGCCACGACATCGACGCGCGCGGGCTCGTCTACAAGAGCGGCGATGAGTTCCAGGCGGCCGCCAGGGGGCGCAACCTCCAGCAGGCGATATTCATCGATTCCACCGGCAGGGCCTACAGCCTCGATGCCCATCAGCTGCCCGCGGCGCGCGGCTACGGCGAGCCGCTCTCGGGCACGGTCGACCCGCCGGACGGCGCCACGTTCGCGGCCGTGCTCATCGGCGAGCCCGACGATCTGTGGCTGCTCGCGAGCGATGCGGGTTACGGCTTCAAGGTGCGGCTCAAGGAGCTGTACGCGCGCAACAAGAAGGGCAAATCGGTGCTCAAGGTGCCGCACAACGCGCGCGTGCTGCCTGCGCAGCCCATCGGACACGAGGCCGCGCTCGCCGTGCTCGTCAACAGCGACGGCGAGGTGCTGGCGCTGCCCGTCTCGCGGATCGAGGAGATGAGCGCCGGCAAGGGCCAGAATCTGTACGGCATTGCGGGCAAGAAGTCCGCGGACCGCGACGAGTACCTGGCCGCGATGGCGGTGGTCGGGCCCGGCGAGACTCTCACGGTGTACAGCGGCGCGAGCGCGCCCATGCGGCTCAAGTACGAGGAGCTGCGCCAGTTCGAGGACCGCAAGGGCCAGCGCCGCCAGCGCTTCTCGCGCGCCTACAAGCAGATCGATCGTCTCGAGGTGGCGCCCGCGGCGGCCTGAGCTAGCGCTCGCCCGACATGGTGACGTCCTCCGGGGCATTGACGAAATAGCCCTGGATGAATTCGATGCCGAGCTGCCACAGCACCGCCATGGTGTTCGCGTCCTCGACGCGCTCGGCGACCGTCTCGACCCCCTTGCGCTTGGCGGCTTCGACCAGTCCTTTCACCCGCTGCTGCTGCAGCTGATTGGTGGACAGCCCCTGCATCAGCGAGCCGTCGACCTTGATGAAGTTCATGCCGATGCTGGCGAGGAGCTTGAGCGGGTCGCGGCCGGTGCCGAAGTGCTCGAGCGCGAAGCGAAAGCCGAGCTTGCGCAGGCTCTCGGAGAGCTCGATGGTCTGGCGCACGTATTGCGTCGCCAGCTCCTCGGTCACCTGGAAGCACAGCCGCTTCGGCTCGATGCGCAAGGAGCGCAGCTGGGTCTCGAGCCAGGCGGTCACGCTCTTGTCGAGAATCGTGTCCTTCGACAGGCGCACGAAGATGCACGAGGCCCTGCGGTTCGCGGCGAAGGACATCGAGGCGCCGATCACCCAGCGGTCGATGTTCTTCATGAGATCGTTGCGCTCGGCCGCGGCGATGAATTCGGCCGGCAGCACCTCGCCGCCTTGCTCATCGAGCATGCGCACGAGCACGTCGAACATGCCCTTGTCCTCGCCGAGAAGGCTCGCGATCGGCTGCTGCACCAGCCGGAAGCGATTCTCCATGAGCGCGCTCTTGATGTGCTTCACCCAGATCTTGTCGTAGGCCTGCACACGCGTATCGGTGTCCGACTTGTCGACCGCGTACATCTGATTGCCGCCGAGCTCGCGGCCGCGCTTGAGCGCGCTCACCGCATCGGCGATCGCGGCGCCGACGTCGGGGTTGGTGGGCGGCAGCAGGCCGAGCCCCACCGTGACCGTGACGGAGAGATTCTTCTCGTCGAAGCTGAAGGTATTATCGCCGATGCGCTTGACGACGTTCTCCGCCCACGTCTCGACGTCGCGCGCCGTGCCGCGCTCGAGCATGACCAGAAACCCGTTGCCGCCGAATCGCCCGCAAAGATCGGCGGCGGTGAGCTGCATGCGCATCGCCTCGGCGAGCTGACCCATGAAGTCCTCGCTCGCGAGCACGCCGATGGCGCTCTGGATCTCGGCGAACCGGTCGGGCTTGACGTAGGCGAACTGGCGCACGCCGCCCTTCATCGGCTGGCTGCAGCGCTCCTGGACGGCCGCGATCATGTAGCGCTGCTGCAGGAAGCCGGTGGAGGCGTCGTTCTTGACCGCGTGGGCGAGCTGGACCTCGAGGTCGTGATCCGCGCCCTGGTCGTGCGCGGGTATGCTGATGCGCGTCGCGGGCTCGCTCTCGTAGTCCGCCTTGGTCAAGTGCAGCGTGAGCGGCACGCTCGAGCCATCGGACAGCAGCGCCTGAACCTTCAGTCCGTGATCGGTCCACTTGCCCTGCAGGCAGGCGACCAGCGCGCCCTTGAGCGCCGGATGCGTCTCCGGCTCGAACAGATCCATCAGGGGCGTGCCGGTGAGCGCATCCTCGCCCGAATAGCCGAACAGCTCGAGCCACGCCTTGTTCGCGTCGACGATGATGCCTTCCTGCACGTGGGTGATGGCGTCGGCGGATCCTTCCAGGAATCTCTGCAGCTGCTCGCGATACTCGCGCGCGGAGGACAGCGTGCTGGAGAGCGCGCGCTCCAGACGGTGCGCGCGCAGCTCCCGGCTCACCACCGATTGCAGGCGGCTGCGATTCGCCAGGGTGACGACGTCCTGGGCGCCCAGGCGCATGGCATCGGCGATGGCGGCCTCGTCGACCCGCTCGCGCACCAGGACCAGCGGCATTTCCGGAGCGCACTGCTGCTTGATCTTGGCGATCGAGCTCAAGTCGACGGCGAGCTCATCGATGAAGGCGATCAGCAGCTCGGGGTTGAGCTGGGTGATGGCATCGGAGAGGTCGCGGGCATCGGGCAGCCAGGTGCAGTGCACCGGATGGCCGGCCTTACGCAGCGTGCTGTTGATCGCCTCGACGTGGTCCTGCGACCGCGTCATCACGATCATTGGAACGGCGCCCTGTTCGCTCAACTTGGAATTCCTTGCAAAACGGGCACAGAGTGTAACACCAGCCCCGGGCGCGAACTGGGACCGGCGTCTTGCCCGCGCGCGGAAATCGGTGCGCAAGCAGCGCCGTCCGAGCCTCGAGCGGGGGGTCGCCGATTGGCGTCGGATGGGGGTTCTCGATATGATACGCGCCCTTCAATCCCAGGCCTTCGGTGGCCGAGGCCTTCGATGGCAAGCTACAGCACGAACGAGTTCAAAGCCGGACTGAAGATCCTGATCGACGGCGATCCGTACACCATCGTCGAGAACGAGATGGTGAAGCCCGGCAAGGGTCAGGCGTTCAATCGAGTTCGAGTGCGCAATCTGAAAACCGGGCGCACCATCGAGCGCACCTGGAAGTCGGGCGACAGTGTCGAGGCCGCCGACGTGGTCGACACCGACATGCAGTATCTGTACTCGGACGGGGACTTCTTCCACTTCATGGTGCCCGACACCTTCGAGCAGGTGACCGCATCGAAGCAGGCGGTGGGCGAGGGCGCGCAATGGCTCAAGGACGGCACGCTCTGCATCGTCACCTTGTGGAACGGCGTCCCGCTGGTGATCGTGCCCCCGGCGCACATGGAGCTCAAGGTGGTCGAGACCGATCCGGGCGTGCGCGGCGACACGGCCACCGGCGGCTCGAAGCCTGCGAAGCTCGAGACCGGCGCAGTGGTGCGGGTGCCGCTGTTCATCAACGAGGGCGAGACGGTCCGCATCGATACCCGCAGCGGCGAGTATCTGTCCCGCGGCAAGGGCTGAGGGCGAGCTCTTTCCATCGACTAGGCGTTGTCGATCGAGAACGCCGTCGCCTGCGTGAGCCGTGTCGCGCCGAGCGCCACCGCCACCAGCCGATCGAAGCCCAGCGCCACCCCTGAACAATCGGGAAGCCCCGCGGCGAGGGCCGCCAGCAGCCGCTCATCCATGGGCGGGGCGGCTTGACCGCGCCTGCGGCGGGTGGCGAGATCTCGATCGAAACGCGCGCGCTGCTCTGCCGGGTTTGCGAGCTCGTGAAAGCCGTTGGCGAGCTCGATGCCGTCGAGATACAGCTCGAAGCGCGCTGCCACGCGCGGGCATCCCGGCTTGAGCCTGGCGAGCGAGGCCTGCGAGGCGGGATAGTCGCAGACGAAGCACGGGTGCGGGCGCCCGAGCTTCGGCCCGACGGCGAGACCCATCAGCAGATCGAGCTTCGCGTCTCGATCGAGATCGGCCTGACACGCGATGCCGAGCCGCGCCGCCGCCGCATCGAGCTCGCGGTCGCTCGCGTGCGCATCGACCTGCGCGTGCCGCTGCAGTGCCTCGGCATAGCTGAGCCGCTCGGCCGCCTCGAGGCGGCGCTGCGGTGCGAGCAGATCGCCGATCAGCAGCTCCACCTCGCTCATGAGCGCCGCATCGTCGAAGCCGACCCGGTACCACTCGAGCAGGGTGAACTCGGGACTGTGCCATCGGCCGCGCTCGGCGTCGCGAAACACCCTGCATATCTGGTAGATATCGCCGCTTCCGGCGGCGAGCAGGCGCTTCATCGGGAATTCGGGCGACGTATTCAGGTAAAAGTCACCGCCCCTGCCGCCCACGCGCGTCATCAGCGATTCGATCTGCGGGTCGCTGACGCCCGCGGCGCTCAGGATCGGCGTGTCGACCTCGAGCACGGCGCGCGCGGCGAAAAAATCGCGCACCCGCGCCAGCAGGGCCGCCCGGGCGCGCAATGCAGCATGCGTGGCCGTGGGGCGCCAGTCCTCAGGGCCGCCGCGCGGCGCACCGCCCGCCGCGCTCACGCGAGCGTGCCCAGCGATTCGCCGCAGCGCACGCGCATCCCGGCGCCGAGCTCCGGGCGCCAGCGCGCACGCCCCGCCTGGAACAGCACGATCACGGTCGAGCCCATGTTGAAACGCCCGAGCTCCGCGCCCTTCTCGAGCTCGACCGCGGAGGCGGGCAGGTGTGTCACCGCACGCCGTGCGCGGGGTGTGATGTCGCCCGCCCACACCGTCGACATGCTGCCGACGTTCAGCGCCCCGACCAGGATCACGGCGAATTGGCCGAATGCTCCCTCGAACAAGGTGAGCACGCGCTCGTTGCGCGCGAACAGACGCGGCACGCGCTGCGCGGTCGCCTCGTTCACGCTGAACAGGCGCCCCGGGACGTACACCGTGTCGAGGAGCCGCCCGCTCACGGGCATGTGGATGCGGTGATAGTCGAAGGGCGCCAGATAAATGGTCGCGAACGAGCCGCCCGAGAAGCGCGGCGCCCAGTCCTGCGCAGCGAGCAGCTCGATCAGGCCGTAGCGGCGTCCCTTCGCCTGCAGCAGCGAGTCGGCCTCGACGCCGCCGCACTCGCTCACGCGCCCGTCGACCGGGCAGGCGATGTCGCTGGCACCGGCAGCGATCGGCCGGGCGTCGGCGCGCAGCGCCCGCGTGAAGAATTCATTGAAGCTTCCATGGCGGTACGGGTCGGGCTCAACCGCATCGCGCATGTCGACCGCGAACAGCTTCAGGAAGCCTCGAATCATCAGGTTCTTCAGCCAGGGTGTGCGCAGGCGCGTGGCGATGAGCACGGCGCGCGAGATGCCGTGATGCGGCAGCAGGTGCTGCAGCCCGATGAACAGCCGCGCGCCGATGCCGCCTGAGCCCGTTCGGGGCGCCTCGCGCGGCGGGCGTGCGTGCGCGTGCGCCGCGCGCCGCTCCTCGAGCGATCGCGGCGCGCTCATCCGTGCACGGCGACGATACGGTCGAAGTCCGCCTGCAAGGCATCCGCCGTGAATGGCCCCGTGAGCACGGCGGCGATCTTGCCGGCGGGGTCGACGACGAAGATCGCGCCCGAGTGATCGACCGTGTAGCTGCCGTCGGCGTTCGGTGTGATCGCCACCGCGACGCCGAGCTGGCGCGCGACCGCCTCGATGGTGGGCTGATCCTTGGCGGTGACCCCGATGAACTGCGGATCGAAGTAAGGCACGTATTTCGCGAGCTGTTGCGGCGTGTCGCGCTTGGCGTCCACCGAGATGAACACCACCTGCGGCCGTTGCGCCGCACCCGCGGCGCGCAGCTTCTTCTCCATCGCCGCCAGGGTGGTGAGCGTGGTCGGGCAGAAGTCGGGGCAGTTGGTGTAGCCGAAGAACATGAGAGACCAATGACCATCCAGGTTGCTGGGACGGAAGCTCTGACCTCGCTCATCGATCAGGCTAAAATCCGGCAGCGATCGTTCGGGGGACAGGTAGGTGCCGGTCGAGAGCTGGATCTGCGAGGATGCGGACGAATGGCGCCACAACAAGGCTGCGCTCACGCCCAGCAAGCCGGCGATGCCCGCGAGTGCGACCGCCAATATCTGGTTTCGAGGAGTCATGAGACGATTATCCCATACGCGGCGTGCGCCCAGTGCGCCGGGTGCGCGTGCCGCAGCGCGACGCGCCCGGCCGCGGGGCGCTGCCGGGCCGCGGGGCGCTGCCGGGCCGCGTGCGGCCGAAACGGTCGGCGCCGCCATCGAGCGTTGCGCCCGGGCGCTGGCGCGCGCCCGGCTGCACTTCGGTCACGGCACCGACAATGCTCGCGATGAGGCGGCGGAGCTCGTGTTCCATGTGGCGCGGCTGAGCCACGCGCGCGGCAGCACGGCCTACCCGGAGCCGCTCACGCGGGCGCGCGTTGCGCGCATCGATGAGCTGCTGCGCGAGCGCATCTCGCGCCGCGTACCGCTCCCTTATCTCACCCGCCGGGCATTCTTCGCGGGCCTCGAGCTGTACGTCGATGAGCGGGTGCTGATACCCCGCTCGCCGATCGCGGAGCTCATCGGTCAGCGCTTTGCGCCCTGGGCGAAGCGTCCGACCGGTCGAATTCTCGACATCGGAACCGGCTCGGGGGCGATCGCGCTGGCGAGCGCGCTCGCCTTCCCCCGCGCCCGGGTGGATGCGGTCGACATCTCGGCCGGGGCGCTCGCGGTGTGCCGGCGCAACGTGCGCCGCCTCGGGCTCGGCCGGCGGGTGAAGGTTCTGCGATCCAATCACTTCGCCGGGCTGTCCGGCCGCCGGTACGATATCATCGTGAGCAACCCGCCTTATGTCGGGCACGCGGAAATGCGCGCCTTGCCGCGCGAGTACCGCCACGAACCGCGAATCGCCCTCGCTTCGGGGCGCGACGGACTCGACTCAGTGAGGGCGATCTTGGCTGCGGCGCCCCATCATCTCGCCGACGAGGGCATCCTGGTCGTGGAAGTGGGCAACACCGAGGAGGCGCTGATGCGCGCGTTTCCGCACCTGCCCTTCGTCTGGCCGCAGATCGCGATGGGCGGCGGCGGCGTGTTCATATTGCGGGCGGCCGATCTCGAGAGGTAAGCGCGTGGCGGGAAATACGTTCGGACGGGTGTTCACCATGACGAGTTTCGGCGAGAGCCACGGTCCGGCCCTCGGATGCATCGTGGACGGCTGCCCCCCCGGCCTCGCGCTCTGCGAGCAGGACCTGCAGCAGGATGTCGATCGGCGCCGCCCGGGTACCTCGCAATACACCAGCCAGCGGCGCGAGAGCGACCGCGTGCGCATCCTGTCGGGCGTCTTCGAGGGCAGGACCACCGGCACACCGATCGGATTGCAGGTCGAGAACGAGGACCAGCGATCGCGCGACTACGACAAGATCAAGGACCGCTTTCGCCCGGGGCATGCCGACTACACCTACCAGCAGAAATACGGGTTTCGCGACTATCGCGGCGGCGGGCGCTCCTCGGCGCGCGAGACGGTGATGAGAGTCGCTGCCGGCGCGATCGCGCGCAAGTATCTGCGCGAGCGGCTGGGCGTCGGCATTCAGGGATATCTCGCGCAGATGGGCTCTGTGGTGCTCGAGCCGAAGGATCCGGCGAGCGCCTACACGAATCCATTTTTCTGCCCCGATCCGGGTCGCGTCGCCGAGCTCGAGGAGCTCGTCTGGCGCATGCGCGAGGCCGGCGATTCGATCGGCGCGCGCATCACCGTGGTTGCGAAAGGGGTGCCGCCGGGCCTGGGCGAGCCGGTATTCGAGCGGCTGGATGCCGATCTCGCGAGCGCCATGATGGGCATCAACGCCGTGAAGGGCGTGGAGATCGGCGATGGCTTCAAGGCCGTCGCGCAGCGCGGCTCGGAGCATCGCGACGAGCTCAGCCCGGGCGGGTTCAAGAGCAATCACGCGGGCGGCGTGCTCGGCGGTATCTCGACCGGTCAGGACGTCGTGGTGAGCCTCGCGCTCAAGCCCACCTCGAGCATCACCGTTCCCGGTAGCACCATCGACCTCGAGGGCAAGCCGTGCCAGATCGCGACCACCGGGCGCCATGATCCGTGCGTCGGATTTCGCGCCACGCCCATCGCCGAGGCGATGATGGCACTGGTGCTGATGGACCACTATCTGCGCTTTCGAGCGCAGTGCGCCGATGTCGCGCCGTCCACCCCCGTGATCACGCGGAGCGGCGCTTGAGCGCAGCGCCGCGCATCGCCGTCGTCGGCGCCTCGAGCCTGATCGGCGAGGCGCTGATCCAGGATCTGCGCGCCCGGCGATTTCCCTGCGCCGAGCTCTACGCGCTCGATGATGAGCGCCATCTCGGCGCGGCCCTGAGCGAGGAGCAGGATGCGCAGGCTACGATCCGGATCGCGGATGTCGCGGCGTTCGATTTCTCGCGCATCGAGCTGGCATTTTTCTGCGGGCGGGCGGCGCTCTCGCAGCGCTACGCGCAGGCGGCCGCCGAGCACGCCTGGGTACTCGACAACTCGCCCGCATTTCGCACCCGGCCGGACGTGCCGCTGGTCGCGGCGGACGTCAATCCCGGCACGCTCGCGCGAATCGGATCGCGCGGACTGATCGCGCTGCCGGGAAGCGCGAGCGTCGCGCTCGCCACCGCGCTCGCGCCGCTCCACGCGCGCGCGGGCCTGCTGCGCGCGGACGTGTGCACCTACCAGGCGGTATCGGGCGGCGGTCGCGCGGCGGTGGATGAGCTCGCCGGCGAGACGGTGGCGGTGCTCAGCGGCAAGAAAGCGCGCGGCCGGGCATTCGGCCGGCAGATTGCCTTCAACGTGATTGCGCAGGTCGATGCCCTCGAGGAGGGCGGTCAGTCGCGCGAGGAGCTGAGGCTGTGGCACGAGACACGGCAGCTCCTCGGCGCCCCGCAGGTCGCCATCAACGCCACCGCGGTCCGAGTAGCGGTGTTTTTCGGCCACGGTCTCGCCGTCCACGCGGCGTTCGAGCGCCCCCTGGGCGCAGCGGAGGCCATCGAGGTGTTGCAGCGCGGTAGCGGGCTGCGGGTCACCGATTGCGACCCGGGCGGCGAAATTCCGACGCCGGCCACACTGGCGATGGCCCCCGATGCGGTATATGTAGGCCGCGTGCGCTCGGACGCGACCCGTGATCGGGCTCTAAATTTTTGGGTAGTCGCCGATAATGTTCGGAAATGTGCGGCACATAACGCAGTTTCGGCGGCCCAGATTTTGGTAAATAGTGCTCGGTAAGATATAGTTTCGCTTATGTTAAAGGCAGTTGAAGGCAAATGAGAATTCGCTTCCAAGCTCCTATTGGGCAATGAACTTTAGCCTCTCGCCTAGCAGAATTCTGGGAGTAGAAATGTCAGTGACGATGCCGCGCATAATACTGCTCGCGGGCCTGTTATCCCTGTCCTCATTGTGGTCGAACTCCTCGTGGGCGCTGGGGCTGGGGGAGATTCATCTGAACTCGGCGCTGAACGAGCCCATGAACGCGGAAATCGACATCATCGCCGCGACTCCCGATGAGCTGAATGCCCTGCGCGCCACCCTGGCGCCGCGCGACGCCTTTACCCGCTACGGCATCGATCGTCCCCCGTTTCTATCGACCTTCACGTTCAAGGTCGGCAAGAGCAAGGATGGGCGCGACGTGCTGTTGGTGCGCTCGGCGGACGCGATTCCCGAGCCTTTCGTGACGTTTCTGGTGGACGTGAACTGGGCCCGCGGCCACCTGATGCGCGAATACACCGTGCTGCTCGACCCGCCGGTGTACACGCCGGGCGAGAACGCAGGCACCTCCGCGCCGGTGACGGCGCCGAGCAGCGCGCCCGCCGCACCGGCGCCGCCGCCCGCGAGGACTTCCGCCGCATCGACCGCACCGGAGCCTGCCGCTCCGAGCGTGGCGAGTCCGACGCCCACCGCGCCGCCTCCCGTGGCGAAGGGCCGCCGCTCCCGCTCGCATCGTGCGCCCGCTCCGGCAAGCGAGCCGGCCCCGGCCGAGGCGGCTGCGCCGCCCGCGCCCGTGCCCGCCGCCCCGGCCGAGACCGCGGCACCCGGCGAATCGCAGACCGCGATGCCTGCAACCGTGACGGTGGTGAAGGGCGACACGCTCACCAAGATCGCGCGCGCCCTGCACGCCGAGACTCCGGCCGACATCGATCAGACCATGATCGCCCTGTACCGGGCGAATCCGAAGGCTTTCGCCAGCAACATCAACGTGCTGCGTCAGGGCGCGGTGCTGCGCGTTCCGGGCGCCGATGAGATCGCGGCGCTCAACCAGAAAGAGGCCATGGGCGAAGTGCATCGCCAGATGGATGCCTGGCGGGCCGCCGGCGGTGCATCCGCAGAGACCGGCGGGCACTTGCGCCTCGTGACGCCGAGCGCCGGAGGGAGCGGTGCGGCCGCCAGCAGCACGCCGGCGAGCGCCGCTGGGAGCGGCGAGGACCAGGCGCTGCGCGAGCGGGTCAAGGATCTCGAGAATCAGCTCGCCGAATCGAAGCGCCTGATCGACATTCGCAATGCCGAGCTCGCCGAGCTGCAGCACAAGCTCGGGGTGCCGTCCACGGCGACCCCGCCGCCGCCGGTGAAGAGCGCGCCGGCGCAGGCCCAGCCGCTGCCGCCGCCGCCGCAGAACGCGGCCGTGCCGACCCAGGCCCAGCCGCCGCCGCCCGCGGCACAGCCGGAGACCTCGACCCCACCGCCGCAAGCGAGCGCGCCGCCGCCGCCGGTTCACGCCAAGCCGCCGCTGAAGAAGCCGGCCGCAGCGCCTGCCGCAGCATCGGGCTCCTGGCTCGACTGGGTCGAGGATAACTGGCAAGTCCCGCTCGCGGTGATCCTGGCGGTGATTGCCGCGCTCGGCTTCGTCGCCTGGCGCAAGCGCAAGCAAAGCGCCGAAGGCTCCATGAACGATCTCGGCTCGGTGCTCGACGAGACGCACATCTCGGACATGAACGAGTCGGCCGCCAAGCTCACCGCCATGCGCAACCGCGGCAACGAGTCGATCGTCGTCGAAGAATCGGGCCAGCATCCGGCTCCTGACTTCACCGCCGAAACCGGCCGCTTCGGCGACACGGGCGAGCTGCGCACGAGCTCGCCCGAGGACACCATGTCGAGCGAAAGTGCGGTCAATCTCGATCAGGGCGATCCGCTGGCCGAGGCTGATTTTCACATGGCCTACGGGCTCTACGATCAGGCTGCCGATCTGGTGCGCATCGCACTCGAGCGCGAGCCGGAGCGGCGCGATCTGCGCATGAAGCTGCTCGAGATCTACTTCGTCTGGGGCAACAAGGATGCCTTCCTGCAGACGGCCAAGGAGCTGGCCGCCACCCGCGACCGCGCTCCGGCCGGCGAGTGGGAAAAGATCGTCATCATGGGCAAGCAGATCTGCCCGGGCGAGGCGCTGTTCACCTCGACCGCCGGCAGCGGCCGCGGCGCCGGCGCGCTGGTCGATCTCAATCTCGAAGGCGGCGAGAATCGCGTCGACATCGACTTGTTCGGCGAGCCGGAGGGCGAGCACGCCAGCGCCGATCACGGCCAGGCCAAGGTCAACGAGGATACCGCGACCACCAGCGAATCCCCGCAGCTCAAGTCCGGCTCGGACCTCGATTTCACCCTCGACACGCCCGAGCGCGGCGCGGACGATACCTCGGCGCACGCGGCGCAGCGCGAGGAGCCGACCATCGAAGCGGAGCTCATGAACCTCGCCGATGCGCCGACCACCGAGTCGCCGGTGCTGAAGACCACGGAGATGCGTCCGCCGAAGATGCCGGCGCAGCGAGCCGATGAAACCGCCGAGGTGCCGATCGACGATCTCGGGCTCAACCTCGATCAGCTCGAGACCACCGGATCGGCGTCATCCGACAACGTCTCCCCGCTCGAGGAGACCGACCATCCGGCCGACGCTCCGACCATGGTCGCCGGCCTCGATGAGCGCTCGCGGCGCATGATGGAGGAAGCGGCCAAGAATGCGCGCGATCGCGACCTGACCGAGCTCGAGCGCGAGCTCGAGGCCTCGTTCATCGCCGATCTCGAGGTACCCCAGGAGGAGATCAAGACCGCGGTGCTGCCGCCGGAGTCCGCGCCGACCGTGCTCATGCCGCGCGAGCAGAAAGAGGCCGCTCAGACGCTGCGCGTCAAGTCCTCGCCGGAGTTCTCCGACATCCGCGACCCGGACAAGATCGACATCGATTCCACCTCGAAGCTGCGCGGCATCAACGCCGACAGCATCGATCTGGATCTCGACCGCCTGGCGACGGCGCTCGGCAGCGGCGATACCGTCGAGCAGCCGCGCGCCGCGGAAGAGGTGTTCTCGAGCGAGGTGTTCGAGGCGAGCCAGCGCAGCCGCCGGGTCGATCTCGACGTGGGCGAGGCGATGAACGGCTCGGAGCACCCGACCAACAAGTTCCAGGTATCGACCAGCAAGCTCAAGGCCGTGGATCTGCCGATTCCCGAGCTCGAGCCGGTGACCATGAGCGAGGTCGGCACCAAGCTCGACCTGGCGCGCGCCTACATGGACATGGGCGATCCGGAGGGCGCGCGCAGCATCCTCGAAGAGGTCGTACAGGAAGGCTCCGCCAGCCAGAAACAGGAAGCCTCGCGGCTGATCGAATCGCTGCCCGGCTGAGCGGTAGCGCGCGAGGAGCGAGGTGCCGATGAGCGAGCCCGGCTGCCGCGGCGATGCCTCGGCCGACGCGCCGCGGCCGGGCGCGCGCCGCGTGGCGGTCTTGCTCGAGTACGACGGCAGCGAATACGCCGGCTGGCAGTCGCAAGCCCATGCGAGGTCGGTGCAGCAGGCGGTCGAGGATGCGATCGCATTCGTCGCCGCAGCCCCTGCGGGGGCGGTGTGCGCCGGGCGCACCGATGCGGGTGTGCACGCCGTCGGGCAGGTCATTCACTTCGACACGCTTGCGCGCCGCACGCCGCGTGCCTGGGTCCTCGGCGCCAATACCCGGCTGCCGCCGGCGATCGCCTTCAAGTGGGCAGGGGAGGTCGCGGCGGACTTTCATGCGCGCCACTCGGCGCTGCGCCGAATCTATCGCTACCTCATCTTGAACAGCAGTGCGCGCTCGGCGTTGCGGCGCCTGCGCACGGCCTGGATCCACCGAGCCCTCGACATCGATGCCATGCGCGCGGCCGCGCAAGTGCTCCTCGGCGAGCATGATTTCTCGGCCTTCCGCTCGGTCGAGTGCCAGTCGAAGAGCCGCATCCGGCGCGTCGAGCGCATTGCCGTCGAGCCGGACGGGGACTGCGTGCGCATCGAGATCTCGGCGAACGCCTATCTGCATCACATGGTGCGCAACATCGTCGGCACGCTCCTCGACGTCCAGGAGCAGAGCGATCCGTGCGGTGCGATGCGGCGCATCCTGGAAAGCCGCGACCGCCGTCTCGCCGGCGCCACCGCGCCCGCCGCGGGGCTGTACCTGTGGCGCGTCGAGTACCCGCCGGCCCACGGCATCCCTGCGCCCGACGGGCGCTTTTGCTAGACTGGCGTATGACCTGGTTCGAGCGAATCGTCCCCTCGCGCATCAAGACCGAGCGGCGCACGCGTTCCGTGCCCGAGGGACTCTGGATCAAGTGTCCGGCCTGCGACGCGGTGCTCTATCGCGCCGAGATCGAGCGCAACCTGCACGTCTGTCCGAAATGCAGCCATCACATGCGCATCAACGCGCGCGAGCGGCTGCTGAAGTTCCTCGACACCGGCTCCACCCGGGAGATTGCCGCCAAGGTCGAGCCCGAGGATCCGCTGAAGTTCAAGGACTCGAAGCGCTACAAGGACCGCATCGTGCAGGCGCAGAAGCAGACCGGCGAGCGCGATGCGCTCATCGTCATGTCGGGAACCCTGGCGGGGCTCGAGATCGTCGCCTGCGCGTTCGAGTTTCGCTTCCTCGGCGGCTCCATGGGCTCGGTGGTCGGCGAGAAATTCGTGCGTGCGGTGGAGCATTGTCTCGAGCATCGAATGCCGCTCGTTTGCTTCGCGGCGAGCGGCGGCGCGCGCATGCAGGAGGCCCTGTACTCGCTCCTGCAGATGGCCAAGACCAGTGCGGCGCTGAAGCGCCTGTCGGAGGCGCGCCTGCCGTTCATCTCCGTGATGACCGATCCGACCACCGGCGGCGTGTCGGCGAGCCTCGCCATGCTCGGCGACATCAACATCGGCGAGCCGAAGGCGCTGATCGGGTTCGCCGGTCCGCGCGTCATCCAGCAGACCGTGCGCGAGACCTTGCCCGAGGGGTTCCAGCGCAGCGAGTTCCTGCTCGATCACGGCGCTCTCGACATGATCGTCGACCGGCGCGAGCTGCGCGATCGGATCGGAGCCATGCTCAGGCTGATGAGCGGCAAAGAACCAGCCGCCGCTTGAGGGTCATGCCGCTTGCGCAGCCTCGAGCAGTGGCTGGCCCACCAGGAACGGGCGCACCCCCAGCCGATCGATCTCGGGCTCGAGCGACTGCAGCGCGTTCTCGAGCGCTTGCAATGGACCCAGCCCGCAGTTCCGGTCATCACCGTCGCGGGCACCAACGGCAAGGGCTCGGTCGCGGCCTATGCGTCGGCCATGCTCGGCGCGGCAGGCTATCGAGTCGGCACCTTCACCTCACCGCACCTGCGTGACTATCGCGAGCGCATCCGGGTACACGATGCCTGGGTGAGCGCCGATGCGCTGGTCGAGGCGTTCGAGCGCATCGAGAGCGCCTGCCGCGACGTGTCGCTCACGTTCTTCGAATACAACACGCTCGCCGCCTTGCTGGTGTTCGAGGCCGCGCATCTCGACGCCTGGGTCCTGGAGGTCGGCATGGGCGGGCGGCTCGACGCGGTGAACGTGGTCGATCCGAGCGTGGCCGTGGTGGTGAGCATCGGGTTCGATCATCAGGAATTCCTGGGCTCCACGCTCGAGGCCATCGCGCGCGAGAAGGCCGGGATCTTCCGCGCGGGCACCCCGGCCGTGCTCGGCAGCGATGGCATGCCCGAGGTGCTCGAGAGCTGCGCTCGCGCGCTCGGCGCGCCGCTCAAGCGCCTCGGGAGGGAGTATGACTTCACCCGCCATGCGGATCGCTGGCGCTATCGCGGGCCGCGCTGGGACCTGGCGGATCTGCCCGCCCCCTCGCTCCTCGGCGACACCCAGTTCGCCAATGCCGCGGCGGCGGTCGCGGCCGTGGAAGAGCTCGCCTCGAGGCTCGACGTACCCTCGCGGGCGATCGCCGCGGGCCTCGGCTCGGTCCATCTGGCGGGGCGCTTTCAAGTGATCGATGCGGGGCATCTGCAGTGGATCCTGGACGTCGCCCACAATCCGGCTGCCGCCCGCGTCCTGGCGCACAACTTGCGTGCGCGGCCCATCGCGGGCAGAACGCTCGCGGTGTGCGGAATCCTCGCCGACAAGGACGCCGACGGCGTCGCTGCCGAGCTTGCCGATCGCATCGACGAGTGGTGGATGGCGAGCACGCACGGAGCGCGCGGCACGAGCGCTGCGGCGCTCGCCGAGCGCATGGCGCCGCATCTTCGAACGCCGATCCACCTCGCCGGCGACATCGCCCGCGCCTGCACCGATGCGCTCGCGGCCGCCGGGCCGCGCGATCGCATCGTCGTGTTCGGCTCGTTCCACACGGTCGGCCCCGCGATGGACTGGCTCGAGGCGCGCGCGCTGCTGCCGTCCGGGGCGCTTCGCGAATATACTCTGCCGCCGCGCGTCCCCTGAAGACCGGCAATGCCATGATGGATCGTCGCCTCAAAGAACGCCTGGTCGGCGCCACCCTCCTCGTGGCGCTGATCGTGCTGGTGGTCCCGGAGCTGCTATCCGGTCCGAAGCGAAGGACGGTGCGTCCGAGCGCGGAAGCGGTGCCCGCAACCACGCGCAATTACCAGGTCGATCTGTCGACCAGCCAAGCGGTCCCGGAGCCGACGGGCGCCTCCACGCCAGGAGCCTCCACGCCAGGAGCCTCGGCGCCAGGAGCCTCGGCGCCAGGAGCCTCGGCGCGGCAGGCGTCCGACGCCGGCGCCATGAGTGCCTCCTCTCCCGGCGCCGCGCCGCCCGCCTCTGCCGCGGCCTCGAGGTCCGACGCCGAGGAGCAGGCGGCCCCCGCCAACGAGGCCCGTCCCGGTGCGCCCGATGCCGGCGCACCATCGCGCGGCGTAGTGACGACGCTCAAGGCGCAGGAGGGGTCCGCGCCCGTGCTTGAAACGCCCGCCTCGCCCCCCACATATCCTCCGGGCTCGCGCCGCGCTGCGGCGCCGACGCATGCATCGGCGCGCCACGGCTGGGCGGTTCAGCTCGGCAGTTTCGCGAGCAAGACGAATGCCGAGCGGCTCGCGCACCAATTGCAGGCAGCGGGCGGCTCCTCGGTGTACGTCGTCGCCGGCGGGTCCGGGGCGGCGCTGCGCTACCGGGTGAGAATGGGTCCGCTCGCCGACCGCAGCGCCGCCGAGCGCGCGGCGGGCCGACTCAAGGCGCAGGGTCACGCGGCGACTATTGTCACACCGCCGTCGTGACTGGATTGTGCCGCGGTCGCACACATGGCGCCGCCGGTTTTAGTAGAATGCGCCGCATTCGCGAGGCGGCGCTGCGCAAGGTAATGCGATCCTCAAGGGTGGAAGTTTGACCGGGGCCGACGTCCTAATTCTGCTGGTTCTGCTGGGCTCCACCATGATCGGACTGCTGCGCGGCTTCGTTCGCGAGGCGGTCTCGCTGGCGTTCTGGGTGGTCGCGATCTGGGCAGCCTGGAAGTTCGGCTTCTTCGTCGAGCCGCATCTCGGCGGCTTGCTGGCGGATCCGAAGATCGCGCCCTGGGTCGGACGCCTGGTGATTCTGGTGCTGGTGCTGCTGCTCGGCTGGGTGTTCGGCATGCTGCTGAGCTACCTGACGCGCAGCGCCGGACTCGGTCCGCTGGATCGGGTCGCCGGACTGGTGTTCGGCTTCTTGCGCGGCAGCGTGCTGGTCGGGTTGATGGTCATCGGAGCGGAGCTCCTGCACCTCAACCAGGAAGCGTGGTGGGGGCGCTCGAGGCTCGTGCCCTACGGGGAGACCGTGGGCGACTGGCTGCGGGGGATGGTGGGCGAGCGCGGCGAGCCGTGGTCCAAGCTCGAGCGTCTCACCGGAGTCAAGGTCGGATCGAAGTAGACCGGAGGTCCTTCATGTGCGGCATCGTCGGAATGGTCGGAGTGAGCGCCGTCAATCAGCGCATCTATGACGCACTCACGGTACTGCAGCACCGCGGCCAGGATGCCGCCGGGATCATGACCAGCGAGGCGGGCGAGCTGTTCATGCGCAAGGACTCGGGGTTGGTGCGCGATGTCTTCCAGCAGAAGCACATGCTCAAGCTCAAGGGCAACGTCGGCATCGGCCACGTGCGCTACCCGACGGCCGGCGCGGACAGCGCCCAGGATGCGCAGCCTTTCTACGTGAACTCCCCGTACGGGATCTGTCTCGGCCACAACGGCAATCTCACCAACGCGCGCGAGCTTACCGAGGTTCTGGTGCGCGAGGACCGCCGTCATCTCAACACCCGCTCCGACTCCGAGGTGCTGCTCAACGTGCTCGCCTCCGAGCTGCAGCGCGTGGGCACGCCGCGCGTCACGCCCGCCGACATCTTCGCGGCGGCGAATGCCGTCTACCGGCGCTGCCGCGGCGGGTATGCGGTGGTCGCCATGGTGATCGGCCACGGCATCCTGGGATTCCGCGACCCGAACGGTATCAGGCCGCTGGTCATCGGCAAGCGCGACACCAAGAAAGGCACCGAGTGGATGCTCGCATCCGAGAGCGTCGCACTCGACATGCTGGGCTTCGACATGGTGCGCGACGTGGCGCCGGGCGAGGCGGTGTTCATCGACGAGCAGGGGCGGTTCTACGCTCAAGCCTGCGTGGCGACGGCGCGCCACACGCCCTGCATCTTCGAGTACGTGTATTTCGCACGCCCCGACTCGATCATCGACAACATCTCGGTGTACAAGGCGCGCCTGCGCATGGGCGAGCGGCTGGCAGAGAAGATCAAGCGCGAGCGTCCCGATCACGACATCGACGTGGTGATTCCCATTCCCGACACCAGCCGCACCAGCGCCGTGCAGGTCGCACAGCTCCTCGGCGTCAAGTACCGCGAAGGGTTCATCAAGAACCGCTACATCGGCCGCACCTTCATCATGCCCGGCCAGGAGCAGCGCTCGAAGTCGGTGCGCAGCAAGCTGAACGCCATCGACCTGGAATTTCGCGGCAAGAACGTGCTGCTGGTGGATGATTCCATCGTGCGCGGCACCACCTCGGCGCAGATCATCGACATGGCGCGCGAGGCCGGCGCGAAGAAGGTGTATTTCGCCTCGGCGGCCCCGCCGGTGCGCTATCCGAACGTCTACGGCATCGACATGCCGAACGCCTCGGAGCTGGTCGCCGCGGGGCGCAGCGATGCCGAGGTGCGCGACATGATCGGCGCGGATTGGCTCATCTACCAGGATCTCACCGATCTGGTGCATGCCGTGCGCCACGACCACGCAAAGATCACCGATTTCGACACGTCGTGTTTTTCAGGCGAATACGTCACCGGGGATGTGACGCCCGAGTATTTGAGTCGCTTGCAGGGAGAGCGGTCCGACGAGGCCAAGCAGCAGCGTCGCGATGCGGTCAATCGTGGGCTCAAGACCGTTCATATCCTCTAGCGCTGCGCACGATGCGGCTCGGACGCCGCCGTCTTGAGCCCGCGTCTCCTGGTGATCGCCGATCGGCCCGAGTATCGCCTGCTCGCGAGGAAGCACGTCGAGATCGAGTGGCCGGAGGCCGTCATCCTCGAGCACCGGCTGGGCGAGGATCAGCCGCTCGACGCCAAGTTCCTCGCCGCCGGCTACGATGCCGTGATCATCGTGGGCGCCCCGCCGGCCGAGTCCGCCGAGGTCCTGGCCTCGGCGCTGTCGGCGCGCTCGGATTTCGCGCCGCTGGTGCTGGTGCTGGTGCAGGACCCGCCGCCCGAGCCGGTGCCCGACACGCCGCGTCTGCAGCGCCTGTACGGCAAGAAGATCGATCGCGAGCGGCTGCTGCGCGCCATCACCGCCGCTTCGCGCGAGCAGAGGCGCGCCCTCGCCGCGCTGCGCGCGCGTCCCGACTACGACCAGCTCTACAAGTTCGGCTCGCTCACGATTCGCGGCCATCGCTGCATCCGGCAGGTGGGCACGGGCGGCATGTGCAAGATCTATCTGGCGGAGAGCGAGCGGGCGGGCGCCATGGTGGTGCTCAAGGTGTTCAGCCAGGTGCCCGACGTCTCGGAGCGGCTCGTGGGCTTCGACCGCTTCATCCAGGAATACGAGATCGTCGCCGGCCTCAAGCATCCGAACATCGTGCGCATCTACGATCTGGGCGTGGCCGACGATCACGCCTACATCGCGATGGAGCATTTCCCCGCCGGCGATCTGCGCCAGCGAATGCGCACGCAGCTCCCGCCCGGGACGGCGCTGCGCTTCCTCGCCCAGATGGCGAGCGCGCTGGAGGCCATCCACAGCGTCGGTGTGCTGCATCGGGACCTCAAGCCGGCGAACGTCATGCTGCGCGCCGACGGCACGCTCTGCCTGATCGATTTCGGTCTCGCGAAGGCCAACCAGATGGACGTGGAGCTCACCGGGTCGCGCGAGATCTTCGGCACCCCCTATTATATGAGCCCGGAACAGGGGCATGCCGAGCTGATCGACGCGCGCAGCGATCTTTACAGCCTGGGCATCGTGTTCTACGAGATGCTGATCGGGCGCAAGCCCTACACCGGCACCACCGCCATGGAAGTCATCTACAAGCACAAGCGCGCCCCGCTCCCTGCCATCGATCCTCAGTACGCCGCCTACGAGCCCATCCTGCAGCGTCTGCTCGCCAAGTCCCCCGAGGATCGCTTCCAGTCGGCGCGCGAGGTGCTGGATGCCGCCGCCGAGCTGAAGATCCCCGCGTGACCGACCCTGGTCTCCCCGGGCTGCTTCTGGCGCCCACGCCCGGGAGCTGGATCGCGCAGGCCTGCCGCTCCCTCGACGTTCTGCTGATCGACCATGCGAACTGCGAGAAAAAGGCCGCCTCGACCGCGCTCGCCTTGATGTTCGCCTACGCCGAGGATCTCGAGCTCGCCGAGAGGATGTCCCGTCTGGCGCGCGAGGAGCTCAGGCATTACGAGCAGGTGGCGAAGCTCCTGCGGCGGCTCGCGATCGAGCCGCGGCGGCTGGCGCCGGGGCGCTATGCCGAGCGCCTGCGCCGGCTGGTGGCGAAGGCCGAGCCGCAACGCGAGGTCGATCTCATGGTCTGCGGGGCGTTCATCGAGGCGCGCTCCTGCGAGCGGTTCGCGGCCTTGAGTCCTGCGCTCGGCGGGCCGCCCGGCGAGATGTTCGCGAGCCTGCACGCGGCCGAAGCGCGCCATTTCGAGCTCTATCTGGGGCTTGCGCGGCGCGCGGCGCTGCGCGCCGGCATCGACGCCGCGGCGCGCATCGCGGCCTTCGCCGCCATCGAGGTGGAGCTCATCGTGAGCCGTGACGAGGTGTTTCGTTTTCATTCGGGCGCGCCCCCCTGAGCCGGCGCGCCTGCGCGCCGCCGGGACGCGGGCCGCGGGGCACGCGGCGCTCGGGGCGCCGCTGGGCGCACGCGCGGCTCATCGCGGCAAGGATTGCAGCTCGGGCCCGCTGCGATCCCAGCGCAGCACGCTTCCCTGGGTATACCAGTCACCGAGCACGATGCGCGTGCACGGCCGGCCCGCCAGCGCGAACGGATGGATGCCCGGCCGGTGGGTATGGCCGTGAAGCAGCGTCGCTGCGCCGGCCGCCCGCAAGGCCCTCACGACGCTCTCCGGGTTGACGTCCGCGATGGCATATTCGAGGGCGGCCGTGTGCGCCCGGCTGCCTTCGCGCGCGGCGCCGGCGAGCGCACGGCGCTGGCCGACCGAGAGAGCGAGGAAGCGGCGCTGCCAGTCGGCGTCGCGCACCGTGGCGCGCAGGCGCTGGTAAGGCTGGTCATCGGTGCACAGCGCATCGCCGTGCATGACCAGCACCGGCTCGCCGTAGAGCGTCACCAGCAACGGATCCGGCAGCAGCTGCGCGCCCGAGCTCGCGCAGAACCGCGGCCCGAGCAAGAAATCGCGATTGCCGTGCATGACGAAGCAGGGGACGCCGCCGGCGGTGAGCGCTCGGATCGCCTCGATCGCCTCGCTCTGCGCGGCATCGGGCGCGTCGTCCCCGACCCAGGATTCGAACAGATCTCCGAGGATGTACAAGGCGTCGGCGCTGCGCGCCTCGGCGGCGAGGAAATCGGTGAATTGCCGGCAGATCTGCCGATGGTGCACGTCGATGTGCAGATCCGAGATGAAGAGTATCGCCACGCTCGGGGCCGCGGCTTCAGCTGGCGGGCGCCTCGACGTGCACGATCTTCTGGATGATCACGGGCTTGAGCGGCGCGTTCTCCTTGAAGGGCCCCTTCGCCCCGGTCGGCACCTGGCTGATCTGGTCGCACACGTCCATGCCCTGCACCACCTTGCCGAACACCGCATAGCCCCAGCGGGTCTGGTTCGGGTCGAGCGCGGAGTTGTCCGCCAGATTGACGTAGAACTGCACATCGCCCGCGTGCGGCTGAGGCGGGCGCGCGAGACCCACCGTGCCGCGCAGATTGGTCAAGCCGTTGCCCGACTCGTTCACCACCTTCGGCGGATTGCCCTTGAGCTTGTAGTCGACATCGTAGCCGCCGCCCTGGATGATGAAGCCGGGGATGGCGCGATGGAAGATCGTGCCGGAGTAGTAGCCCTGATCGACGAATCTCAAGAACTGCGCGACCGTGAGCGGCGCGCGCTCGGCGTTGAGCTCGATGACGAAGCTGCCCATGTTGGTCACCACCTGCACGTAGACCGGCGGGACGGTCTCTTCCTTGGGCTCGGCCTTTGCGGATGACTTTTGCGCCGCGTGAACCGAGCCGATGAGGGTGGTGGCCAGGAATACGACACTCAGAATTAGCTGTTTCATGCCGGGATTCTACTCGAATGGGTACAATCTTGAGCCATGTCCGCCCCCGCAATCACACGGTTCGCACCTTCGCCCACGGGCTCCTTGCATCTGGGGAATGCACGCACCGCTTTCTTCAGCCACCTGTGGGCTCGAAAGAGCGGCGGGCGATTCATTCTGCGCATTGAGGACACGGATGTCGAGCGCAGCGATGTGGTCCACCGCGAGGCTTTGGTGGCGGACTTGCGCTGGCTCGAGCTCGATTGGGACGAGGGCCCGGAGATCGGGGGTCCGAGCGCACCCTACGTGCAGTCGGAGCGCGGCGCGTGGTATCGGGACCTGTTCGCCCGACTGCAGCAGCAGGGACGCCTCTATCCCTGCTACTGCACGCCCGAGGAGCTCGAGCTGTCGCGCAAGCTGCAGCGCATGGCGGGCAAGCCGCCGCGCTACGCCGGTACCTGCCGTGCGCTCGGCGCGGCGGAACGCGCGCAGCGCGCGGCGCAGGGTCGCAGGCCCACGCTGCGCTTCGCCGTACCGGAAGGGATCGTGGTCGAGTTCACCGATCTGGTGCACGGCCCGCAGCGCTATCTCGGGAGCGACATCGGAGATTTCATCGTACGCCGCGAGGACGGCACGGCGGCATTTTTCTTCGGCAATGCCGTGGACGATTCGGCCATGGGCGTCACGCACGTGCTGCGCGGCGATGATCACCTCACCAATACCCCGCGTCAATTGATGCTGCTCGATGCGCTCGACATGCGCCGCCCGCAGTACGGCCACGTGGGGCTGCTGGTGGGCGCTGACGGCGCCCCATTGTCCAAGCGCCACGGCAGCACCAGCGTACGGGAATTTCGCGAGCGCGGATTCCTGCCGGCGGCGCTGCTCAACCACCTGTACCGGCTGGGCCACACCAGCGACGTCGAGGGCTGGCTCGCCCCCGGGCAGATGCCGGCGCACTTTCGTCCCGAGCATCTCGGGCGCGCCTCTGCGCGATTCGAGGAATCGCAGCTGGTGCACTGGCAGAAAGAGGCCCTCGAGCGCATGTCGGTCGCCGAGATAGCCCGCTGGCTCGGGGTGCCCGACTCGACCGCATTCGCGGCGCTCGTGCGTCACAACGTGGTTCTTCCCGCGGACGCCGAGCCCTGGCTCGCGGTGGTTCGCGGGGAGCTGCCGCCCCTTGGCCCGGAGGAGCAGCGCGTCGTCGCGGCCGCCGGCCCGCAGTTCTTCGCGGCCGCCGCGAGCGCCCTGGAGGAGTCGGGATCCGACCTGCACCTGCTGGCGCGGATCCTGAAGGAGCGCACCGGGTGCGCCGGCGCGCAGCTGTACATGCCGCTGCGCGTGGCGCTCACCGGCCGCACTCACGGCCCCGAGCTTGCGCCGCTCCTCAAGCTCATGTCCCCGCAGACGGCACGGCGCCGCCTCGAGTCCCATGCTGCAAATCCATAACTCGCTCACCGGCAAGAAAGCCGCATTCAAGCCCCTGCGGGGGAACGACGTGCGCATGTACGTCTGCGGGATGACGGTGTACGACTACATCCACGTCGGCCACGCGCGCATGTTGACCGTATTCGACCTGGTGCAGCGCTACCTGCGCCTGAGCGGCTACCGGGTCACCTACGTGCGCAACGTCACCGACATCGACGACAAGATCATTCAGCGCGCCGCCGAGCGGGGTGAGGAGTGGAGCCATCTCGCGCGCCGCTTCACCGACGCGATGCACGAGGACTGCGCGCTGCTCGGGCTGCAGGCGCCCGATCACGAGCCGCGCGCGACCGGCTACATCGGCCCGATCGTCGCGATGACGCAGAAGCTCATCGACAAGGGATATGCCTACCGCGCGGCGAACGGCGACGTCATGTACTCGGTGCGCAAATTCCCGAATTACGGCGCCCTCTCCGGCCGGCGGATCGAGGAGTCGCGCGCCGGCGCCCGCGTGCAGATCGATGAGTTCAAGCACGATCCGCTCGACTTCGTGGTGTGGAAGCATGCGAAGCCGGGCGAGCCGTCATGGCCTTCGCCCTGGGGAGCCGGGCGCCCGGGCTGGCACATCGAGTGCTCCGCGATGTCGACCAGTCTGCTCGGCGAATATTTCGACCTGCACGGCGGCGGCATGGATCTGAAGTTCCCGCATCACGAGAACGAGATCGCTCAGTCGTGCGCGGCGTGCGATGCGCCGTTCGTGCACGTCTGGATGCACAATGGATTCGTGAACGTCGATGACGAGAAGATGTCGAAGTCCCTCGGCAACTTCTTCACCGTGCGCGAGGTGCTGAAGACCTTGCGCGACCCCGAGGTGCTGCGCTTTTTCCTCTTGAGCAGCCACTACCGCGGACCGATCAACTACTCGGCGGCGCAGCTCGCGCAGGCGGACGAGACCCTCGCGGGCCTGTATCGCGCGCTCAAGGACACGCCGCACGCCGCGCCGGGTGCCGCCGCGCCGGGATCCGCCGCGCCGCTCGAGGCCCATGGCGGCCAGACCATGGCAGAGTTCCGGGCTGCGATGGACGATGATTTCAATACGCCGGAGGCGATGGCGGTGCTGCAAGGCGCCGCACGGGCGCTGAACAGCGCCAAGGCCTCGAAGGACGCCGCCGGCGTCGCCCGCGCCGCGGGCTCGCTCCTCGCCATGGGCAAGGTGCTCGGCATCTTGCAACAGCCCCCGGAAAGCTACCTGAAGCGCGGCATTGCGGCGTCTGCCGGGAATGCCGCATCGGCGGATGCGGGGACGACGGCATCACAGGCGCTCGGCGATGGGCAGATCGATGCCCTGGTCGCCGCGCGACAAGCGGCGCGCAGCGCCAAGAATTTTGGCGAAGCGGATCGGATCCGCGCTCGGCTGAGCGCGGCCGGCATCGTACTGGAGGACAGGCCGGACGGTATCACGGAGTGGCGCCGCGCCTGAGGCCGCGCCGCGCCGACGAGGGCGGCGCCGGCGAGGGCGGCGCCGGTCGAATCAGTCGGAGCCGGAGCGGCGGCTCATCACCACGCCGAGGACCACACCGACCACCGCCGCAATTCCCACCACCTGCCACGGATTGTCGCGCACGTAACTGTCGGTGGTTTGGGTCAGCTGGCGGGCCTGCCCGCGCACTTGCGCTGCGCTGTCGGCGAGCGCGCTCTTGGCCGCACTCAGCGCCATCTTCACCTTCGCTCGGACCCGCGCAATCTCCGGCGTCTCCACGTCCTTGATGGCCTTGGTCAGATCATCGACGTTGTCGAGAAAGTCATTGAGACTGGCGTTGGCAAATTTCTTGACCTTGCGCACCTGCGTAGTATCCAACTGGGGTTCCATAGCTTGCTCCTCTCAGGCTGGCGTCAAACTCGACGGCCGAGACTCATCAGGAAGCTGACGATCGCGCCGATCAAGAAGACGATGAACAGTACCTTCGCGATGCCGGCAGCGCCGACGGCGATGCCGCCGAATCCGAAGAACGCTGCAACCAGTGCGATGACGAAAAATACCACTGCATAATGAAGCATGACGCACCTTCCGATGAAGAACACGAGTCCGTGTGCCGCCATACTGCGCTCCGTCCGAGGGACGGTCAGTCGGTGGGTGCTTCGGCCTATCGTAGGATATAACTCACGGGATTGCGAGCGCTCAGCGCGCGCTCAAGCGCTCGGGCGATAGGCGCTCGGTCTCGGCGCGCAGCGCGGCGAGCTCATCGGGCAGGGGCACATCGAGAACCAGCGCCGCCGCCGCTCGCGAGAGCGCCGGTGCCGTCTGGATACCGTAGCCTCCCTGTCCTGCCAGCCAGAAGAAGCCTTCGACGTCGCGCGCGAAGCCCACGACCGGGGTGCGGTCGGGGGCAAATGTGCGCAGGCCCGCCCAGCGCGCCTTCAGCCGTGTGATCTGCAGCGTGGTCGCGGTCTCCACTCGCTCGACCGCGGTGGCCACATCCCACTCCTCGGGCTGCGCATCGCTCGGCTCCGCCGGGGTCTCATCGGCCGGCGATAAGAACAGCGCGCCCGCTTCGGGCTTGAAATAGAACTGCTCCTCGACGTCGGTCACGAAGGGCCAGCGGCTCACATCGAAGCCCGGCACATCGACCAGCACGGCCGTGCGCCGGTACGGCGTGAGGCCGGCCGGTCCGCTGCCTGCGAGGGCGGCGATCTGGTCGGCCCAGGCGCCCGCGGCGTTGACGATGACCGCGGCAGCGAAGGTCTCCTCGCCCGCGCGCACGCTCCAGCCGTGCGGCGTGCGCTCGAGGGCATGCACCGGGGCGCTGGTGACCAGCCGGCCCTCGCGTGCGCGAAACAGCTTGAGATATCCCTGGTGCAGCGCATGCACGTCGATGTCGGCGGATTCGGGCTCGAGCAGTGCGCCCGCGACGTACCCCTCCCGCAGGATCGGGCAGAGCGCCAGCGCTTGCGCCTCATTCACGGCGCGCGTCGCCGGCGCCACATCGGGAAGCGCGGCGAATTCGCGCAGCACCTCGAGCTGCGCGGCCCTTGCGATGTGCAGACATCCGCGCGGCCGGGTGAGCGCCACTTCGGAGAATCCCGACGGCGGATCACGCAGGAACTCGCGGCTGGCGCGAGTCAGCGCGCGAATCACGGAGTTGCCGTAGATCTCGGTGAACAGCGCCGCCGAGCGGCCCGTGGAATGATAGCCGGGGCGATGCTCGCGCTCGATCAATATGACGCGCCGAGCCTCGGCGAGGTGCGCGGCGACCGAGGCGCCGGCGATGCCCGCCCCGATGACGATGATGTCAGCGTGATTCATGCGATTGACCGATCATGTTTGCAGATGAGTCAGGGGAATGCGCGTCGAGCGTTTCAAGGTGGCGAGCACCACGCTCGATTGCACGTCGCGCACGTGCGGGATGCGCAGTAATTTCTTCAGTATGACCGCGCTCAGCGATTCGAGGTTCGTGCCGAGCACCTGCAGTATGAAGTCATAGGTGCCGGCGATCGCAAAGCAATGGGTGACCTCATCGAGCAGGGCGATCTCGCGCTCGAAGCGCGCCACCGTCTCGTCGGTATGCTCGGTGAGCTTCACTTGCACGATGGCCTGGACTTCGAGTCCGACCCGGGCAGGATCGAGCAGCGCCGTGTAGCCCTCGATCACGCCGCCGGACTCGAGCGCCTTGATGCGTCTCGCGCAGGGGGTGGGCGAGAGGCCGATGGTCTCGGCCAGCTCGACCACCGGCAGGCGCCCCTCGCGCTGCAGCTCCGCGAGGATTCGGGCGTCGAAGCGGTCGAGATCCATGCGGGGTTGGCCTCCGGTCGAAGGTTCTTGGCGACTAACACCAACGATAATGCCTAAACTAGGGCGTTTTGGCGATTCCCCGCCACGGATGGCTCGAAAATGGGCGTTGTGGGGGCGTAATTAGCGATATTCGCTAGCCAGGGCCCTTGCGCACGCCCCTTTTGGCGATTGTCGGCTCCGGCTCGAGATTAGGCTGGAGCGCATGGCAGCTCGCATCGAGAGGACGCTTTCGCCGGTGTCCGCAGAGTCCTGGCGCGCCGCGGTGCGGCTGGTGGCGCTCTCCCGGGCGCTCGATGACCTGGAAGAGTCGACCCTGCTGCCCCAGCGCAAGGTGCTCTATCAGTTCTCGGCGCGCGGCCACGAGGTGACGCAAGTGCTGCTGGCACAACAGCTCACCGGCGCGAGGGATGCGGTCGGCGGGTATTACCGCTCGCGGCCGCTGCTCCTCGCTCTGGGACTCTCCGTCGAGGAGGCGCTGGCCTCGACCATGATGCGCTCGGGGGGCATGAGCGAGGGCCGGGATATCGGCGTGGTCTTCAACTGGCCGCGCCGCGACGGCCCGTGCGCGTTGCCGGTGTGCGGAGGGGTCGGCACCCAATTCACGCCCGCGGTCGGCTGGGCGCAGGCGCTGCGCTACCGGCAAGCGGTGCTGGGCGAGTCGCTGTGTGCGGGAAGCATCGCCGTCGCACACGGCGGAGACGCATCCACCGCCACCAGCGGATTCTGGGCCGCTCTCAATATCGCGACCACCGAGCGGCTGCCGTTGCTGTTTTTCATCGAGGACAACGGCTACGGGATCTCGGTGCCCGCGGACATGCAGACCCCGGGCGGCAACATCGCGCGCAACCTCGGCGCATTTCGCGCTCTGCGCGTGCTCGACGGCGACGGCTCGGATCCGCTCGCGGCGGCCGCTCTGATACGCGAGGCGGTCGGCGCCGTGCGCGCCGGCGAGGGACCTGCGCTGCTGCGACTCACGGTCCCGCGCTTGTCCGGGCATTCGGGCCAGGATACCCAGACCTACAAGGGGGCCGCGCTCATTGCCGCCGAGCAAGAGCGCGATCCCTGGCGCAAGCTGCGCGCGCAGATCGTGCCGGCCCTGCTGAGCGCCGACGAGTGGGACGAGGAGGTCGGCCGGGCACGGGCGGCGGTCGCGCAGATCCGAGAGCAGGTCGAGCGGCGCCAGCCACCCGATGCCGCGCGGGTGAGACGCTACGTGTTCACCGAGAGCAGCGCCGATGGCGCCGTCGAGATACAGACCCAGGGCGGCCTGTGGGCCGAGGGCGTGCTGCCGCCGAGCGGCTCGGAGTACCCCGCGAGCGAAGGCCCGCGCATCAATCTCTTGACCGCCGTGCGCCGCACGCTCGAGCACGAGCTGGAGGTGAATGCGCGCGTGGTCGTGTTCGGAGAGGACGTCGGCCGCAAGGGCGGGGTGCACGCCGCGACCTTGGGGCTGCAGGACAAGTTCGGCAAGTCCCGGGTGTTCGACACGAGCCTGTCCGAGGAAGGCATCATCGGCCGCGCGATCGGCATGGCCGCGGCCGGCCTCATGCCCGTGCCGGAGATTCAGTTCCGCAAGTACGCCGACCCCGCGACCGAACAGCTCAACGATTGCGGCACGATGCGCTGGCGCACGGCGAATCGCTTCGCCGCGCCGATGGTCGTGCGCATTCCGGGCGGCTTCTTCAAGTGCGGCGATCCCTGGCACAGCCAGTCGAACGAGGTGCAGTGGGTGCACGGCATCGGCTGGCGCGTCGCCATGCCCTCCAACGCACGGGACGCGGTGGGGCTGCTGCGCTCGGCCCTGCGCGGCAACGATCCGACGATTTTCTTCGAGCATCGTGCATTGCTCGACTCCGCCTGGGCGCGCCGCGCCTATCCGGGAGACGATTTCGTCGTCCCGTTCGGCCGGGCCAGCCTGCTCAGGACGGGCTCGGCGCTGAGCATCGTGACCTGGGGCGCGATGGTGGAGCGCTGCGAGCTCGCGCTCCAGCGCAGCGGCGTCGCCGCCGACCTGCTCGACCTGCGCACCTTGTCGCCGTGGGACAAACAGGCGACACTTGCGTCGGTGCGCAAGACCCATCGATGTCTGATCGTGCACGAGGACACACTCACCGCCGGATTCGGCGCGGAGATCGCCGCCGTGCTCGCGAAGGAGGCCTTCTTCGATCTCGATGCCCCCATCGAGCGTCTGGCGATGCCGGACGTACCGAGCCCTCACAGCCCCGTGCTGCTCGATGCCGTGCTGCCGAGTGTGGACGGCATCAGCGCCGCGATCATCGAGCTGGTGTCGCTCTGAGCGCGACTCCAATCGACGTCATCGCCCCCGCTAACGAGGAGGGCACCAAGGCCACCGTCCTGCGCTGGTGCAAGGCCGCGGGCGACGCCATCCGCAAGGACGAGCCGCTGCTCGAGCTCGAGACCGACAAGGTGACGGTGGAGATTCCCTCGCCGGCGAGCGGCGAGTTGACCGAGATACTGAAGGGCCCGAGCGAGGAGGTGCTGCCGGGCCAGATCCTGGCGCGTATTCGCCCGGGCGCCTCACAGGAGCCGAAGGCCGCCGTCGGGGCCGGGGCGGCCGCGGGCGGGGCGGTTGCGGCTGCGGCGAGCGAGGCAGCGGCGCAGGCCACAGGAGCAGGCCGCGGGCTGTTGAGCCCCGCCGTCAAGCGCATGCTCAACGAGCATTCGCTGTCGCCGGCGGCGCTGAAGGGCAGCGGGCGTGAGGGCCGCATCACGGCGCAGGACATCGCGCAGCACGTTGATCCGGGAGCCATCGCCGCGCCCGCCGCCGCACCCGCCGCCGCACCCGCGGCTGCGCCCGACGAGACCGAGCAAACCGCCCGGCATCGCCGGCCGCGCCTCACCGCGGACGGCAGGAAAATCCCGCACACCGCGGTGCGCCGGCGCGTGGCCGAGCACATGACGAGAAGTCTCTCGCAGGCACCCCATGTGACGACGGTGTTCGAGGCCGACCTGAGCCGCGTGCAGGCTCACCGGGCGCTCAAGGCGCCGCAGTACGAGCAGCAGGGGACGCGGCTCACCCTCACGGCCTATTTCGTCGCGGCCTGCGCGCGCGCGCTGCTCGCGCACCCCAGCGTGAACGCGACTTTCCACGAGGATGCGCTCGAGCTGCACCACGACGCGAACATCGGCGTGGGCACGGCGCTCGGCAACGAGGGGCTCATCGTGCCCGTCATTCACAAGGCGCAGCACATGAGCCTCGCACAGATCGCGCGCCGGCTCGGCCAGCTGGTCGGTGCCGCGCGCGCCGGCAAGCTCGCGCCGCAGGAGGTGCGCGGCGGCACCTTCACGATATCGAATCACGGCGTCGGCGGCAGCTTGCTGGCGGCGCCCATCGTCATCAATCAGCCGCAGGTGGCCATTCTCGGCGTCGGCAAGGTCGAGCGCCGGGTGTGCGTACTGAATACGCCCGAGGGCGAGGCGATCGGCGTGCGCACCATGTGCTATCTCAGCCTCACCATCGATCATCGCGCCATCGATGCCTTTCAGGCGAACGGCTTTCTCGAGCACGTGGTGAAGACGCTCGAGCAGTGGAGCGACGACTAGGCTCCTCCGGGCGAGCCCGGTGCGATTCCGCCGAAGCGCTGCAAGACGCTGCGATCGGCCGGCGGCAGCGCCCCCTCGAGGCGGGCGCCGGCTGCGGACAGATGCGCCTCGGAGGCGGCGAATACGCGCGCATAGATGTCACGGCACAGCCCTGCCGCACGAATGCCGGGCCACGCCGCGGGCAGCAAACGCTCGGGCAGCAGCGGATCGCGCAGATGCAGGCGGCGATATTCATGGATCAGCAGCGTTCGCAGGACGAAGCCGGTCTGCGGGTCGGGCGCAGCATCCAGAGCCAGGCGCACGCGCTCGAAGCGGGCCGCGAATTGCCGGTAGCGCCGGCCAAGCTCTTTGAGGTCCCATCCGGCCTCGATGAGAAACGATGGCGTTGCGGGCGAAGTGAGGTCGGCATCGAACAGCAGCGCTCGAGGGGGCAGCTCGGCGGGGCGCGTGCCCCCCTCGAAGGATCCCGCACGCAGTTGCGGATGAGCGAAGATCCCGGTCGATAGCTCGCCGAATCCTTGCCAGGCGAGCTCCTTTCTGAGCCGCTGGCGGGCCGTGCTCGGCATGGGCGGCAATATCAGCAGCGTCCAGCGGCCCGACCACGGGGCACCCGCGGCGCCGTAGATGCGCTCGGTCGCCTCGGCAAAGCGCGCCCGGCCCGTCGCGGTCAGCCGGTATTCGCTGCGCTTGCCCACACGCCGTGTCTCGACCCATCCCTCGTGTGCGAGCCGCGCGGCGGCGGTACGCACCAGCCGCTCGTTCAGGCCGAAGGGCAGCGCGAGCTGGATCAGGCTGCCGAGCGACACCGCCCCGCCGCGCGGCATGATCGAGTCGCCGAACAGGGTGACGATCAGGGATCCGGCGCGCAGCGGCCGCTGCCGGTGAAAGCGCGCGAGCAGCGCTGCGGCGGCGGCCGCGGCGGTGGTGGCGCCGGTGGTGGTGGCGGCGCCGGCGGCGGCGGCGGGCGGCGTGTGCTGCATCACGCCGCAGTGTAGCGTGCCCTGCGTCAAGTGACACAGAAAATATTGAAATGTCATGATTTATGTGTCACGATCTGCAATGGTCCGGGCCGGCGCCTTCGCGGCGCCGGCGAGAACTGCGGAGGAGTTGGCATGTACACGCAGGCCCTCGATGTGTCCGCCGAGACGCCGTCCTCGCTCGCCGAGTCGCAGCTCGAGCGGCGTTTTCAGTCGCGCGTCGATCGCGAGGAGAAGATCGAGCCCAAGGACTGGATGCCCGCGCGCTATCGCGCGACGCTCGTTCGGCAGATCTCCCAGCACGCCCATTCGGAGATCGTCGGCATGCTGCCCGAGGGCAACTGGATCAGCCGGGCGCCGACGCTGTTGCGCAAGGCCATCCTGATCGCGAAGGTGCAGGATGAAGGCGGGCACGGGGCGTATCTGTACAGCGCCGCCGAGACGCTCGGCGTGAGTCGCGATCAGCTGATCGAGCAGCTGCTCTCGGGCAAGGCCAAGTACTCGAGCATCTTCAATTATCCGACGCCCACCTGGGCGGATGTGGGCGCCATCGGCTGGCTGGTGGACGGGGCGGCCATCATGAATCAGATTCCCCTGTGCCGCTGCTCCTACGGTCCTTATGCGCGCGCGATGGTGCGCATCTGCCGCGAGGAGAGCTTTCATCAGCGTCAGGGCTTCGACATCATGCTCAAGCTGTGCCGGGGCACGGCCGAGCAGAAGCGCATGGCGCAGGAGGCGCTCGATCGCTGGTGGTGGCCCTCGCTCATGATGTTCGGTCCGCCGGACGCCGCCTCGACGCACTCCACCGACTCGCAGCGCTGGAAGATCAAGCGCTTCTCGAACGACGAGCTGCGCCAGAAGTTCGTCGATTTCACCGTGCCGCAGGCGAGCTTTCTCGGACTGACGGTCCCGGATCCGCAGCTGCGCTGGAACGAGGCGCAGCAGCGCCACCATTACGGGCCGATCGACTGGGACGAGTTCGAGCGCGTGCTCAGGGGCAACGGGCCCTGCAACCGGGAGCGCCTCGAGGCGCGGCGGCGCGCGCATGCCGACGGGGCCTGGGTGCGCGAGGCGGCGCTCGCCCATGCCGACAAGCAGCGCGCCCGGCGCGCCGCCTGCGCAGCCTGACATTGCCCGAGTAACCGCAGCGGAGTCCCCATGGAACCAGGCATCGATGCAAAGCGCGAGTGGCCGCTGTTCGAGATCTTCATTCGAGCCCGCGGCGGGCTCGATCACAAGCACGTCGGCAGCCTGCACGCGAGCGATGCGCGCATGGCCATCGAGCACGCGCGCGATCTTTACACGCGCCGCGAGGAAGGCGTGAGCATCTGGGCGGTGCCTTCCGCGAGCATCACGGCGTCCGATCCGCAGGATGCGGACTCCTTGTTCGAGCCGGCTCGCGACAAGATCTACCGGCACCCGACCTTCTACGAGATTCCTGCGGAGGTGAAGACGCTGTGAGCGCGCATCGCTACGTGCTGCGGCTCGGCGATCTGGCGCTGGTGCTCGGCCAGAGGCTGAGCGAGTGGGTGGGGCATGGCCCGGCGCTCGAGGAGGATCTGGGGCTCGCCAACATCGCGCTCGACCTGATCGGGCAGGCGCGCCTGCTGCTCGCCCATGCGGGCGAGATCGAGGGACGCGGGCGCAGCGAGGACGACATCGCGTTCCTGCGCGAGCAGGGCGAGTACCTGAACCCCACTCTGGTGGAGCAGCCGAACGGCGATTTCGGCGAGACCATCGTGCGCCAGGTGCTGATCGATGCGTTCCAGCTCGAGCTCTACGACCGTCTGCGCAGCTCCGCCGATGCGCATCTGGGCGCCATCGCCGACAAGGCGCTCAAGGAGACGCGCTACCACCTGCGCTACAGCGCGGGCTGGCTGGTCAGGCTCGGCGACGGCACCGCAGAGAGCCATGCGCGCGTGCAGGCCTCGCTCGAGCGGCTCTGGCCGTATACCGTGGAGCTGTTCGAGGAGGATGCGCTCGATCGGGAGATGGCCGAGCGCGGCATCGCACCTGCGCTCGCGCAGGTGCGGACCGGATGGACGAGCCAGATCGGGGAGATTCTCGCCGAGGCGACGCTTGCGCGTCCGGCCGACCGGCCGTATTCCTGGTTCGGCAAGCGCGGCGAGCACAGCGAGCATCTGGGCTACCTGCTCGCCGAGATGCAGCACTTGCAGCGCTCGCACCCCGGGGCGCGCTGGTGAGCCCGCTGCCCGATCACGACGCAGCCGCCGCGGCGCGCATCGGCGCAGCCTGGCGTGCGCTCGCCGCCATCGCGGATCCGGAGCTGCCCGCGCTCACGCTCGAGGATCTCGGCATCGTGCGTTTCGTGAGGCTGCGATCCGACGGCGTGCTGTGCGCGGGCCTCTCGCCGACTTACAGCGGCTGCCCGGCCAGCGCGCACATCCTCGAGCTCGCGCAGCGCGCGCTGCGCGAGGCCGACGTCGGCCCCTGTGCGGTGAGCCAGACGCTCGCCCCGCCCTGGAGCAGCGACTGGATCACGTCCGAGGGCCGCCGCAAGCTCGCGCAGTACGGCATCGTGCCGCCCGAGCGCGTGCCATCGCATCCGGGCCGGCCTGCATCGCGCGCCCTGTGGGCGCTCGCCGAATCGGCGCCCGCCGCCTGTCCCCGATGCGGTGCGCTGCAGACCGAGCAATTGAGCGAGTTCGGCTCGACTCCCTGCAAGGCGCTGCATCGCTGCCTTGCGTGCCTGGAGCCGTTCGAGCGGTTCAAGTGCATCTGAAGGCGATCCATGCTCGTCTTCCATCCCCTCGAAGTGCTTGCCGTCGACCCGATCGCGCAGGATGCCGTCTGCCTGCGGCTCGCGATCCCTCGCTCCCTGCGCGAGCAGTTCAAGCACCACGCCGGTCAATACGTGTCGGTGCGGCGCATGATCGATGGCCGTGAGGAACGGCGCACGTACTCGATCGTCACGGCTCCGGGGGCCGCGGAGCTGCGGATCGGTGTGCGCCAGCAATACGGCGGGCGCATGTCGCAGGCGCTGGCGCGGCTGGTGCGCGGCGATGAGCTCGATGTCGGCGCCCCGCCCGCGGGGCGATTCCGCGCCTCGTCGGGATCCGAGCGGGGACGGGTCCATGTGGCGTTCGCCGCCGGCAGCGGCATCACGCCGGTCCTGTCGCTGGCCGCGGACATTCTCGAGCGCCAGCCGCAGAGCCGCTTCACGCTGATCTACGGCAACCGCAGCATGGCGCGCACCATGTTCCTCGAGGACACGCTCGCGCTCAAGAATCGCCACCTGGGGCGGTTCTCGGTGTATTTCGTGATGAGCCGCGAGCCGCAGCATGCGCCGCTGTTGAACGGACGCATCGATGCGGCCAAGGTCGAGGCGCTCGCCGCCCGCATCGCCGAGGTGGGCGAGGCCGACGAGTACTTCGTGTGCGGCCCGGGCGGCATGGCCGATGAGGTGCGGGGCGCGATCGGCCGCCTCAATCCTCGTGCTCCGGTACGCGCCGAGCGCTTCACCGCCGCGGCGCCCGCGGCCGCCGCGATCGACCTGCCGGAGAGCGGCGCCGCGGCCGGTCCCGAGCTTCCCGCGGGCGAGGTGCTGTCCGAGGTCTGCGTGGTGATGGACGGCCGCCGGCGCAGCTTTGCGATGTCGCCGGCCGACGGTTCGGTGCTCGAAGCGGCGGAACGGGCCGGACTCGAGCTGCCCTTCTCCTGCCGCGCCGGCATTTGCGCGACCTGCCGGACCAAGGTGAAGGCCGGCGGCGCCACCATGAGGCACAATATCGCCCTCGCGCCGTGGGAAATCGAGGCCGGCTTCATTTTGTGCTGCCAGGCGCGCCCTCTCACGCCCTCCCTGGAGCTCAGCTATGACGAAAAGTGATCCGCCGCCCTACGAGACGATTCTGTTTTCCATCGATGCGGGCATCGCGCGCTTGACGCTCAATCGCCCCGATAAGCTCAACAGCTTCAACGTTCGAATGCACGACGACGTCCGGCACGCCCTCGAGAGGGTGCGATCGAGCGACGCGCGGGTGCTCGTGCTGAGCGGCGCCGGGCGCGGATTTTGCGCCGGCCAGGATCTGGATGATCGGGCCGTCGCGCCGCAGGCGGGAGGCGCGGAGCGGGGCGTGCACGGCGCACACCAGCACGCGCACCGCGCGCGCAATGTCGATCTCGGAGAGTCCATCGAGCGGCACTACAAGCCGCTGATCCTCGCTTTGCGGACGCTGCCCATGCCGGTGATCGCCGCCGTGAACGGCGTCGCGGCAGGAGCCGGCGCCAACATCGCGCTCGCCTGCGATCTGGTGGTGGCCGCGCGCTCCGCCAGCTTCGTGCAGGCCTTCTGCCGGCTGGGACTGGTGCCCGACTCGGGCGGTACCTGGAATCTGCCGCGGCTGGTGGGAACGGCACGCGCGCTGGGACTCACGCTGCTCGGCGAGAAGCTGTCCGCCGAGCAGGCAGCGGCCTGGGGCATGATCTGGCAATGCGTGGACGATGCGCAGTTTCACGCCGCCGTCGATGCGCTCGCGCAGCAGCTCGCGGTCGCGCCCACGCGCGGACTGGCGGCGACCAAGGAGGCCATACACTCGGGCTGGGAGCGCTCTCTCGCCGCGCAGCTCGACCATGAGCGCGACGCGCAGCGCGAGCTCGGGCACTCTCTCGACTACGCCGAAGGCGTCGCGGCCTTCACGCAGAAGCGGGCAGCGAGCTTCAAGGGGCGCTGAGCATGACCGATGCCTATATCTGCGATGCCATCCGCACACCCATCGGGCGCTACGGCGGTGCTCTGTCCTCGGTGCGGCCCGACGACCTGGCGGCCGTCGTGCTGCGCGAGCTCATCAGACGCAACGCCGATCTCGATCCGCTGGCCGTCGACGATGTGATCCTCGGGTGCGCCAATCAGGCGGGCGAGGACAACCGCAACGTGGCCCGCATGAGCGCCTTGCTCGCGGGTCTGCCGGCGCAGGTGCCGGGCGCCACGCTCAACCGATTGTGCGGCTCCGGGCTCGATGCGATCGCGAGCGCTGCGCGCATGATTCGCAGCGGCGAGGCGGACGTGGTGCTCGCCGGCGGCGTCGAGAGCATGAGCCGCGCGCCTTTCGTGGTCTCCAAGAGCGCGAGCGCGTTCGCGCGCGATGCGCAGCTGTTCGATACCACCATAGGCTGGCGCTTCGTCAACCCGCTGCTCAAGCAGCAGTACGGCGTCGACTCGATGCCCGAGACCGGCGAGAACGTCGCGGCGCAATTTCGCGTCTCGCGCGAGGATCAGGATCGATTCGCGCTGCGCAGCCAGCAGCGCGCGCTCGCGGCACAGAAGGCAGGCCATCTGGCCGCCGAGATCGTCGGCGTCGCGGTGCCTGCGAAGCGCGGCGAGGGCACCCGGGTGATGCTGGACGAGCATCCGCGCGAGACCAGCCTGGATGCGCTCGCCAAGCTGCCGACCCCGTTTCGCGCGGGCGGCACCGTGACCGCCGGCAATTCCTCCGGCGTGAACGACGGTGCGTGCGCGCTGCTGCTGGCGAGCGCCGGCGCCGCCAAGCGCTTCGCTCTCAGGCCGCGGGCCCGGGTGGTGGGCACCGCCGTCGCCGGTGTCGAGCCGCGCATCATGGGCATGGGGCCGCTCGCGGCCACACGCAAGCTCCTCGGCCGGCTGGACATCGCGCTCGAGAGCCTCGATCTGATCGAGCTCAATGAGGCGTTTGCCTCGCAGGCCGTTGCGGTGCTGCGCGAGCTCGGCATCGCGGACGATGCGGCGCACGTCAACGCGCAGGGCGGCGCCATCGCGCTCGGACATCCGCTCGGCGCCAGCGGCGCCCGCCTCGCCGCCACCGCCCTGTACCAGCTCGAGCGCGGCGCCGGGCGGCGCGCGCTGTGCACGATGTGCATCGGCGTCGGGCAGGGAATCGCGATGATCATCGAGCGGCTCTAGAGGCTGCCCGCGCGTGGCCGCTCCCCGGGTGATCAGCGAGCAGCGCGGCGCCGTGCTGGTGATCGCAATCGATCACGCGCCGGTCAATGCGCTGGCGCAGCCGCTGCGCGCCGCGCTGCTCGAGGCCGTCGAGACTGCCGATGCGGACCCGGGCCTGCGCGCGATGGTCATACGGGGCGTGGGCGCGCATTTCGTCGCCGGGGCCGACATCCGCGAATTCGACCACGAGCCGCGCGCACCGCTCCTCAACGATGTGCTGCTGCGGATCGAGGCGGCGCGCAAGCCCATCGTGGCCGCGCTGCACGGCAGCGTGCTCGGCGGCGGATTCGAGCTCGCGCTTGCTTGTCATTACCGTATCGCGGCGCCGCCGGTCTCGTTCGGGCTACCCGAGATTCGACTCGGTCTGCTGCCGGGATCGGGCGGCACGCAGCGCCTGCCGCGGCTGATCGGCGCCGCGGCGGCACTCGAGCTCATGCTGAGCGGTGATCCGGTGGGCATCGAGCGCGCCAGGGAGCTCGGCATCGTCGACCGCGAGGCAGGCTCCGGCGAGCTGCTCGAGGCTGCCTGTGCGCTCGCGCAAGAGATGGCGGCTGCGGCCGAAGGTGCCGGCTTGAGTGCACGGCGGCTGCGCGAGCGGGCGGTTCCAGGGGGCGAGATCGACGCGCGCCGCATCGAGCGCGAGCGGTCCGCCGCGCAGCGCAAGTTTCCCGGCGTGAAGTCCGTGGACGCCATCATCGAGTGCGTGCAGGCGGCCGTGGAGCAGCCCTTCGATGCGGCCCTGGCGCTCTCCCGCCGCCGCTTCGAGGAGTGCCGCCGCTCCGAGGCCTCGCGCGCCTTGCGGCATCTGTTCTTCGCCGAGCGCCCCGCCCGTCCCGAGGCCCGGGCCCGCCCCGTGCAGCGCGCGGGGGTGCTGGGCGCGGGCACCATGGGCAGCGGCATCGCGATCAGCCTGGCAACGGCGGGGTTCGACGTGACGCTGGTCGATACCGATGAGCGCGCGCTCGAGGCGGGCGTCGAGCGGCTGCGCTCGATCCTCGACGCAGCCGTCGAGAAGGGCCGCCTCGCCGCCCCGGCGGCTGCGGCGGCGGCGGCGCGAGTGCGCCCGGCGCGCGACGTCCAGGCGCTCGCCGCCTCGGATCTGGTGATCGAGGCGGTATTCGAGAGCATGGCGGTGAAGCGCGAGGTGTTCGCGGCCCTCGGCAAGCTGTGCGCGCCGGCCGCCGTGCTGGCATCCAATACCTCGACCCTCGATATCGATGCGCTCGCGCAGGCCTCGGGGCGGCCGCGAGACGTCGTCGGCATGCATTTTTTCAGCCCGGCGCACGTCATGCGCCTGGTCGAGATCGTGCGCGGCGCCGCGACCGATGGCACGGTGATCGCCACGGCGCTCGAGGTCGCGCGGCGCATCGGCAAGCTCGGCATCGTGGTCGGCAACTGCTTCGGCTTCGTCGGCAACCGCATGCTGTATGCGTATGGACGGGAGAACCAATTGCTGATGCTCGAGGGGGCCTCACCCGGGCAGGTCGACGCAGCGCTCGAGAGCTTCGGCATGGCCATGGGCCCGAATGCGGTCGGCGATCTGGCCGGGCTCGACGTGGGCTATCGGGTGCGCCGCGAACGCAAGGACCTGCCCGATGACCCGCGCTATTACCGCGTCGCCGATCTGCTGGTCGAGGCGGGCCGGCTGGGACAAAAGACGCGCTGCGGCGCCTACCGCTATCCCGAAGGCGCACGGCGCCGGGAGGAGGACCCGCGGGTCGAGTCGATGATCGCCGCGGAAGCGGCACGCCTCGGCGTCGCGCGCCGCCCGATCGCCGAGCAGGAGATCCTCGAGCGCTGCCTGCTCGCGCTCATCAACGAAGGGGCGCTGCTGCTCGAGCAGCGCATGGCGGCGTCCGCGTCCGATATCGACGCCATCTGGTGCAACGGCTATGGCTTTCCGCGCCACCGCGGCGGCCCGATGTTCTATGCGGACACGCTCGGTCCCGGGGTCGTGCTCGAGGGCATCCGGCGGCTCGCCGAGCGGCTCGGCCCACGGTACTGGACGCCTGCGCCGCTCCTCGAGCGCCTCGCTTCCGAGGGAAGCACTTTTCAAGCGTGGCAGCGCCGCGATGCGGCGCGCCGGGAGGTGGAGTCGTGAACTTGCAAAGCTACGTGTGCGGACGCTGGCAGGGGGGGCTGGGCGAGGGAGCCGCGCTGCGCGATGCCTCCACCGGCGAGATCATCGCGCATGCCGCCTCGGGCGGCATCGACTTCGCGTCGGTGCTCGAGCACGCTCGCGACGTCGGCGGTCCGGCGCTGCGCGCGCTCACTTTTCACGAGCGCGCGGCGCTGCTCAAGGCGCTCGCCAAGCGGCTGCTCGATTTCAAGGACGAGCTGTACGCCTGCTCATACCAGACCGGCGCCACCAAGGACGATTCGTGGATCGACATCGACGGCGGCATCGGGACGGTGTTCGCCTTCGCGAGCAAGGGAGCGCGCGAGCTCGAGAACAGCCGATTGCATCTCGACGGCGGGCTCGAGGGTCTTTCCAAGACCGGCACCTTCGTCGGACAGCATATCTTCGTGCCGCGCGAGGGCGCGGCGGTGCACATCAACGCGTTCAATTTCCCGGTGTGGGGAATGCTCGAGAAGCTCGCGCCGGCGATTCTCGCGGGCGTTCCGGTGATCGTGAAGCCCGCGACCGCGACCGCCTATCTCGCCGAGCTCGCCGCGCGGCGCATGATCGAAGCGCAGATCCTGCCCGCGGGCGCGCTGCAGCTGCTGTGCGGCGGCATCGGCGATCTGTTCGATCATCTCACCTGCCAGGATACCGTCTGCTTCACCGGCTCGGCGTCGACCGCGGCGGCGCTGCGCGCACATCCCCGGGTGATTCGCCACGCGGTGCCCTTCGTGGCGGAGACGGATTCCCTCAATTCCTGCATTCTCGCGCCCGATGCGGCTGCGGGCAGTGCGGAGTTCGATCTGTTCATCCGCGAAGTCGCCCGCGAGATGACCGTCAAGGCGGGACAGAAATGCACGGCCATCCGCAAGGCCCTCGTTCCGGCCGTCCTTCTCGAGCAGGCCGCTGGGGCGCTGCGCGCGGCCGTGGAGAAGGTCGTGGTCGGGGACCCGCGCGCGGCGGGCGTGCGCATGGGTCCGCTGGTGAGCCTGGCGCAGCGCACCGACGTGCTCGCGCGCATCGCCGAGCTGCGGGGCGAATCCGAGGTGATCACCGGAGGGACGGATGGATTCGAGGTGAGGGGTGCGGATGCCGAGCGCGGCGCCTTCGTGGCCCCATGGGTGCTGCTGTCGCGCGCGCCGCACGCGGCGAAAGCCGTGCACGAGGTGGAGGCGTTCGGACCGGTCGCGACGCTCATGCCCTACCGCGGCGTCGAGGATGCGATCGCGCTCGCGCGGCGCAGCGGCGGCAGTCTGGCGGCCTCGGTGTTCTCGGCCGACGATGCGCTCGCGAGCCGATTCGTGCTCGGGCTCGCACCGTTTCATGGGCGCATCGTGGTCGTGAACGCCGCCTGCGCCCCGGTGTCGACGGGTCACGGCTCCCCGCTCGCCCCCCTGGTGCATGGCGGACCCGGGCGGGCCGGCGGCGGCGAAGAGCTGGGCGGCATTCGCGGCGTTCTGCACTACATGCAGCGCACGGCGGTGCAGGGGACTCCGGACGTGATCACGGCGCTCGGCGGGCGCTGGGTGCGGGGCAGCCGGCAGCGCGACCCCGGCCGGCATCCCTTCCGCATCGCCTTCGGCGACCTCGAGCTCGGCGATACGTTCCGATCCGCCGAGCGGGAGGTGACTCTGGAGGATATCGAGCGGTTCGCCGCGCTCAGCGGCGACCGCTTCTACGCCCACACGAGCGAGGGCGAGGCCGCGCGCAATCCGCTCTTCGGCGGACGCGTGGCGCACGGCTATTTCCTGATCTCGGCCGCGGCAGGCCTGTTCGTCGACCCGGACTACGGTCCAGTGCTCGGCAACTACGGTCTCGAGGCGCTGCGCTTCGTCAAGCCCGTCAAGCCCGGGGACCGCATCAAGGTGCGCCTCACCTGCGCGCAGAAGAGCCTGCGCGCCGACAAGGGATGGGGAGAGGTCGCCTGGGATACGCAGATCAGCAACCAGCACGGCGAGACCGTCGCGTCCTACGATGTGCTCACCATGGTGAGCGTGCACGAGATTCCCGATCGTGCCGCCTGAGGGGCGCTGAGGCACGACGAATGCCGACGCAGAGCGCGTTTGCCGAGACGTTCGAGGCCGAGCCGGCGCTCGGCATGGACCGCAAGGCGCTCGAGACGCTGCAGCTCGAGCGTCTGCGCTGGTCGATCCGGCACGCCTATGATCACAACGCGTGCTACCGCCGCAAGCTCGACGCCTGCGGCGTGAGTCCCGGGGATTTGCGCGCCCTGGCCGACCTGGCGCGATTTCCGTTCACCCGCAAGCAGGATCTGCGCGCCGCCTATCCGTACGACTTCTTCGCCGTGCCGCTCGAGGACATCGTGCGCCTGCACGCCTCCTCCGGCACCACCGGCAAGCCCACCCTGGTGGGCTACACCGCGCAGGACATCGCTCTCTGGAGCCGGCTGGTCGCGCGCTCGATCCGTGCGGCGGGCGGACGGCGCGGCATGAAGATCCACGTGGCCTACGGCTACGGGCTGTTCACCGGCGGCCTGGGTGCCCATTACGGCGCGGAGGCCGCGGGCTGCACGGTCATACCCGCATCCGGCGGACAGACGGCGCGCCAGGTGCAGCTGATCACGGACCTGCGGCCCGACATCATCATGGTCACGCCGAGCTACATGCTTGCATTGCTCGATGAGTTCCGCCGGCAGGCCATCGACCCGGCGTCGAGCTCGCTGCGCATCGGCATATTCGGCGCCGAGCCGTGGGGCGAGGGCATCCGCCAGGAGATCGAGCGCGCGTTCGGCCTCGACGCCTGCGACATCTACGGGCTGTCGGAGGTGATGGGCCCCGGCATCGCCCAGGAGTTCGGCGGCACGCGCGAAGGACCGACGCTGTGGGAGGATCACTTCCTCGCCGAGATCGTCGATGCACAGAGCGGTGAGGTGCTCGCCGAGGGCGAGCGAGGCGAGCTGGTGCTGACCTCGCTCACCAAGCAAGCCATGCCGGTGATCCGCTACCGCACGGGCGATCTCACGCGCCTGCTGCCCGGACGCGTGACGGCGCTGCGCCGGCTGGCCAGGATCACCGGGCGCACGGACGACATGCTCATCGTGCGCGGCGTGAATGTTTTTCCCTCGCAGATCGAGGAGCTGATTCTGGAGTCTCCGCGCCTCGCGCCCCATTACCAGATCGAGATCTCGCGCCCGCAGCGCATGGACGAGATGCGGGTCCGGGTCGAAGCCCGCGGGGCGCTGGCGCAGCACGAGTGCCGCGCCGAAGGCGCCGCTCTCGCGCAACGGCTCAAGGCTCTGGTCGGGATCTGCGCCGAGTTCGAGGTGGTGGCGAGCGGTTCCCTGCCGCGCTCCTCGGGGAAGGCCACGCGGGTCACCGATCTGCGCGCGCCGCGCTGAGCCGGACGCGGCGCGCGCGCACCGCCCCTCAAGGACCGCTCGACTGACCTGCGACTGTCGCTGCGTGCGGGGCCTGAGCCGGCGCACCGGTGGCCGCACCGGCGCTGCCGATCGCCGGATCGGCGCCCGCCGGTGGCGCGGCGCCTGGGGCGCCCGCCCCTGCGGCGTGCGGGACGGCCGCGCTCGCGGCGGGAGCGGCGATGCCTGGGGCGGGAGGCTGCGCACCTGGGGTTGCAGCGGGAGCGCCGGGGGAGGGTGCGGCGCCCGCTGGCGCGGCGCGTGCCGGTGCGGTGCCCGCTGGCGCGCCTGCGCCTGCGCCCGGCGCGCCGGGCGCGGCGGGGGCGGCTGCGCTCGGGGCTTGAGAGCTCGGGGCTTGAGGGCTCGGGGCTTGAGGGCTCGGGGCTTGAGGGCTTGCGGCCGGCGCCGAGACGCTGCCCTGATTGTTGAGCGCCGACTCGCGAGCCTCGGAGCGGTCGATCTCCGCGGGCGTCGCCGGCAGCTGCTGCGCCGTGAGCGAGGTGGGGTTGACGATTTGCGGATCGTCGCGCAGCTTGAGGTACAGCGTGCCGGCGCTCGGATGAGGTACCGGCAGGGAGGTGCCGAGAAAGCCGTCCGGGACCACCACCGGCTTCTTGAAGCTCGCATCCGCGGAGAGCGAATCGATCAAGTACAGATTCGATCCGGACAGCTTGCAGGCGACATCCGCGGTCGGCGGACATTCGAGGGATTTGAGCGTCGGCAGGCGCACGAGCGTCGCGAGCGGCTGCCAATCTCCGGCGACGCCCTTGGCGTTCACGCGATACTTGAGCGGCCCGTACGAGGAGGCGCCGAACGCCTTCAAGGGATTGAGGGTCGCCACCGCGACGCGCGAGTTCTCGAGCGCCAGGCCGCCGTTCGCGACGCTCAACGATACGATGATGCTCTCATCGGCCGTGGCGACATCGAGGGTCTCGTCCCGGGCGAATCCTGCCGCGGACTCCGCATGCACCGAGAAAATCATCGTTGCATCGAGCGGCAGCTCGCCGGCGTCCGCCAGCTGAATGTTGCTCTCGCTGCCGAGCGCCGAGAGCTGCACGCTCTTGTTGATGAGCACGACCTTAGGTCGCGGCGCGTCCACGGTCGCGCTCACGGTGCGCACGCGCCCGTCCTTCAGCGTGACGCGCGCGCTCAGGGTGCGCTCGGGTCTGAGATCGGCCGCGGCCGCCGTGTCCGTGGCGAGCATTGGAAGCTCATCGTTCCCCTGCCGGCTCAAGAGCTCGCCCGGCGTGAACACGATATTCTTGATGGCGAGGCTCGCCACCTCGTCGAGGCGGCTGCCCTTGAGCACGCCCTGCGCGTCGCCCGCGTGGATCTCAAAACCGTCGAAGCGTCCCGCCTCGGCAAACCCATGGACGCCGATCGGCTCGGGCTGGGCGGCTCCGTACTGAGCGACCAGAAGCGTCATGGGACCCGGCGTCGCGTCCTGCAGCGGGAGCTTCACTTCCACCTCATCGGGCTTGAGCTTCTTCCACTCCGCCTTGAGCTCCTTGCCGCCCGGATCCTTGAGCATGATGCTGTCGACGCAGCTCACGCTCTCGGCGCGCAGGTGCACCGTCTCCTGGCGGCCCACGATCAGCGCCGCCTCGTCGGCCGAGGCGAGCTGCCAGGCAACGGCGCGCGCGTTTCTGAGCTCGAACGTCGGTCCGCGATACGGATCGAAGCCCCAGTAGCCGAGCAGGGTCGCCTGCACGCTGTCGCCGAGCGCGGCTCCGCTCAACCCCGCGGTGTCGATCACGAAGCCGCCCTGGGATGCGTCGGCGACGGCCGGCAGATCGAGGGACTTGCCACTGCTGCCCGTCAACCTCAGGGTCATGTCGTGCGCATAGTCCGTCGAGAACACCAGCGGCGCGCCCTCGACCGGCAGCACCAGCGTGGTCCTTCGGGCGCAGTAAATCTCCTTCGGATCCACCGCATGGAGCGGCGGCAGCTGCGCGGGCTCGACCGCGGGCAGCGCGGCGACGAGCACCGATTTCGGATCGTGAAACGAGGGCGCCGTGTTCAGCGTGAGGTCGACCGTATTGCCCTTGAGCGAGGCGAGCGCGGGAATGTATTGATACTGCGCCGTGTGGAACGAGTCGAGGATCTTCGCGATGTCGAATATCGAGGCGATGTACGGACTGTAATAGCCGTAGCCGAGCTGCGGCGAATAGCTCGCCTGCATGGCGAGATCCCCGCCCGGTCCGGAGGTGAGCGCCTCCACGATGGAGGTGCTGTGTCCGTCGTTCAAGATGAGCGATTCCTGACCTTCCATGAGGCAAGGGGCCTGCAGCTCCGGGATGCGATCGAGGCACTTCGGGTCCACCTTGATGGCGAGGCTGCGTGCGAGGAGCGGCGCCACCTGTGCGATCTTCGCCGGCGCGGCATCGTTCAGGGCACGAATGGTACTCAAGTAGCGCTCGAGCCGGGAGCGGTCCAAGGCGGCCTGATCCAGATCCTGGGAGGTGCGCACGAACGCGCCCGGCCGGCCGCGTACCGCGCCCATCAGCGTCTTGAAATCCCCACCGGCCTCCGGCGCGAGAAACACCACCATCTGCTGCGCGTCGGCGGGGACGGTGACGGTGAGGCCGTCCAGCCGGCACTTCGCGGTCCAGGCCTTGCAAGCGACGAACCAGCTCTGCGGCGGCGGATTGGTCGAGCCGCTCAAGAAGGCCGATACCAGCAGGTAGTGCGCCGACTGGGAGGCGGGCAAATTGGCGCGGATCCAGATCCGATCGCCGGCGGCGAGATTCGGCACTTCGGCGATCGGCAGGGTCGTGCCGCTGCGGGTGACGGTCACCTCGAGCACGGGCCCGGTCAGGTCGAACGGAGCGCCATCCGCGTGGCCGGCCTCGCACAGCAGGGTCAGGAGGAGCAGCGCAGCACAGCGCGATAGTCCGGAGCGACTCAAATTCATGACCTAACAGCCACCCCTCGTAACTCAATGCGATACGCATTAGAGCCCGAAGCGGCCCATCGGTTCACCCGTGCCCGACCACGTATTGCGCGAACTCCGTCGCGGATTAAGCGAATTTAAGCCGCGGCCGCGATGAGCGCCTCGGCGCGCGCCACCAGCTCCGGCGCCAAGACGTGTCCGCTGGCGCCGACATTCTCGTCGACCTGCTCCGGACGCGTGGCGCCGATGATCGCCGCCGCCACGTTCGGCTCGCGCAACACCCAGGCGAGCGCGAACTGGGCGAGCGTCAGGCCGGCCTCCGCTGCCAGCGGCTTCAGGGCCTGAATGGCCTGCAGCATGCGCGGTTTGAACCAGGCGGTGTTGAGAAAGCCCTTCATGGACCCATCGGCCGCCCGGCTGTCGCCGGGCACCGGCGCGCCGTGCAGATACTTGCCGGTCAGCAGGCCCTGCGCGAGCGGCGACCAGACGATTTGCGAGATGCCCGAGCGCCGGCACAGCGGGAAGAGCGCACGTTCCGGGTCGCGATGCAAGAGCGAGTACTGGGGCTGGCTGGAGACGAATCTCTCGACGTTCGCAATGGCGAGCGCGGCCTCGACGCGGTCCACCGGCCACTCCGAGAACCCGATGTAGCGCGCCTTGCCGGCCTGCACCACCTCGGTGAGCGCCTGCATGGTCTCCTCGAGCGGCGTGCGCTCATCGAAGCGATGGCACTGGTACAGGTCGACGTAGGACACCTGCAAGCGCTCGAGCGAGGCGTTGATCTGCTTGTGCACCTGAGCGCGGGAGAGCCCGCGATCGATATCGCTCATGGGAAAGAACAGCTTGGTGGCGAGCACGTAGCTTTCCCGCGGAACGCCGCGCAGGGCTTCCCCGAGCACCCGCTCCGCCTTGCCGAGGCCATAGACGTTCGCGGTATCGAACAGCGTCACCCCGCGATGAAGCGCGCGATGGACGCAGGCCGTCGCGCTCTTCTTGCGGGTCCAGCTCGAGAAGGTGAGCCATGAGCCGAAAGCGATTTCGGAGACCATGAGCTCGCTGGCGCCCAGTTTGCGATATTTCATCGGCACGCTCCAGAATGGGCGGATGCCCGTAGGATATCCCGAAGCTCCCGGGGTTGCTCGATGAAGACCATGCTGATCGTGTACCACACGATGACCGGCGGCACGCAGCAGATGGCGCAGGCCGCCGCCGCAGGAGCGCGCCGCGAGCGCGAGGTGGCGGTGTGGCTGAAGCGCGCCGCCGATGCGGTCCCGCAGGACGTGCTGGCCGCGGACGGCTTCGTGTTCGCCACTCCCGAGAATCTCGGCGCGATGTCCGGACAAATGAAGGATTTCTTCGACCGCAGCTATTATGCCGCGCTCGATCGGCTCAACGGTAAACCCTACGCGACGCTGGTATGCGCCGGCAGCGACGGGAGCCTCGCGGCCGCGCAGATCGAGCGCATCGCGACGGGCTGGCGCTTGCGCGCGGTCGCCGAAGCGGTGATCGTCTGCACCCGGGCGCAGACACCCGAGGCGATCCTGCGCCCAAAGCGGCTCGAGCGCGAGGATCTGAGGCGCTGCGAGGAGATCGGCGCTACGCTGGCCGCGGGTCTGGTGATGGGAATTTTCTAATGCGGAGTCGGGCAGGAGGCATCACAGCGATGCGCAAACGAGCCGAGGCGCGCGGCGCCGGTCTCATCGGAGTTTGGGCGGCGCCGGCCGTGTGCGCCGTGCTGGCATTGTGCGCGGCGGCGCCGCGCCGTGCGGGCGCGGATGTGCCGGCGCTGCCGCGCTCGCTGGCCGAGGCGGTGCGCCTGGAGCGCGAGGATGCCTTGCCGCGCACGGCCTTCTACGAGACGCCGTCCCTGTCGGCGTCCAAGCCGGGCGATCTGCTGCGGCATGAGCCTTTCGTGGGTTACGCCATCCCGCGAGGCGCGAAGGCCGTGCGTATCCTGTATCACTCGCAGGCCGCCGACGGCAGCGATGTCGCGACCTCGGGCGTCGTGCTGCTGCCGGCGGGAAAGGCGCCGCGCGGCGGCTGGCCGGTGATCGCCTGGGCGCATGGCACCAGCGGTGTCGCGCGCATGTGCGCCCCCTCGCTCATGAAGGATCTCGCCTATGGCGAGGAAGGGCTCATGCCGATGGTGCGTGCCGGCTTCGCGGTGGTGGCGAGCGACTACCATGGCCTGGGCACGATGGGGCCGCACCAGTACGTCAGCAAGACGGCCCAGGCCCACGATGTCATCGACGCCATTGCGGCGGCGCGCGCTGCGGTGCCTGCGCTGGGCCGGGCGTGGGTCGTCGTCGGCCATTCGCAGGGCGGCTTGGCTGCCTGGGGCGTCGCCGAGCTGCAGGCGGTGCTGCGCGATCCGAATTATCGGGGGGCGGTATCCGTCGCCGGGGCCGCGGACCTGAGGCAGATCCTGATCAGCATGGGCGATTCCGGGAGCGCCGCCGCCTTTTACCTGGACTACATGGCCTATGCGGTGCACGCCCAGTTTCCGAGCTTCGCGCCCGAGGAGATGCTGGCGGGCCCGGCGCTCGCGCGCTACCCCGAGGTGACCACGCGGGGCTGCTGGGACTACGCCTACGCAAGCTTTCTGGACGTGGCGCCGGGGCGGGTGTTGAAGCCCGGCTGGGATGAATTGCCGGCCGTCGAGCAGTTCTTCGAGCGCGACGCGCTCGGCGTCGCGCGGATCGGCGGGCCGATGCTGGTGATCGCGGGCGAAGCCGACCGGACGGTTCCCATTGCCTTGCTGCGCGCCACGGTGAAGAGGGCCTGTGCGGGCGGGATTGCGCTGACGTTTCGCTCCTACCCGGGACTCGATCACGATCCCACCATGGAGCGCAGCACGCCCGATATTCTCGACTGGGTGCGCGATCGGTTCGCAGGCAAGCCCACGCCCGATCAATGCGTGCTCGGCCCGCAAACCCAGGCCCTCGATCGCTAGTCCATGGTCACGACGAGCTTGCCGCGCGCCGCGCGCGCCTCGAGGCGGGCGAGGGCCTCGGCGCCGCGCACCAGCGCGAAGCGCTCGGTCACGGCCGGCCGGATGCGTCCTTGCAGGTACATCGCCATGAGCGCCGCGACGTTCTCGGCGTGCCTTGCGGGGGAGCGCCGGGTGAATTCGCCCCAGAACACCCCGATCACCTGGCAGCCCTTGAGCAGCGGCAGGTTGAGCGGCAGCCGGGCGATGCCCGCCGGGAAGCCGACCACCAGGAACCGGCCCTCCCAGGCGATGGCACGAATCGCCGCCTCACTGTAGTCCCCTCCCACCGCATCGTAGATGACCTGGGCGCCGTCCGCCGCGCAAGCCTCCTTGAATCGATCGGTGAGTGCCCGGGCGGCCGACTTGTCCAAAGGCCCTCGGGGGTACTCCACACAGGCGTCGGCACCGTGCTCGCGTGCGAGCGCGAGCTTGTCCGCGCTCGAAGCGGCAGCAACCACCCGGGCACCCAGGGCATGGCCGAGCTCGACCGCCGCCAGGCCGACGCCGCCACCCGCACCGAGCACCAGCAAGGTCTCGCCGGGTTTGATCCGTGCGCGGTCCACGAGCGCGTGCTGGGAGGTGGCGTAGGTCATGAGGAGCGCGGCCGCTTCCTCGAAGGGCATCTGGTCGGGAATCTTCCAGCAGTTGCCCGCCTCGCCCACCGCCTTCTCGGCCATTCCGCCGCGCATCGGGGAGAGCAGCACCCGATCGCCCGTGCGCATGTGATCGACGCCGGGGCCCAGCGCATCGACGATGCCTGCGACTTCCGAGCCGGGCGCAAAGGGCCGCGGCGGCTTGAATTGATACAAATCCTGGATCACGAGCAAGTCCGGGTAATTGACCGCGCAGGCGCGCACGGCGATGCGCACCTGGCCGGGGCCGGGCACGGGCTCGGGAATATCCTCGAGCGTGAGACTCTCGGGTCCTCCCGGCTCGCGGCTGAGCAGCGCCTTCATGCGCGCGCGCTCGCCGGCGTGCGCCCGCCCCCCTGCTGGGTGCGTGCGCGATGACGCGCGAGCTCGAGCTTGCCGATCTGCTCTCGATGCACCTCGTCCGGCCCATCCGCCAGGCGCAGCGTGCGGGCGCTCGCATAGGCTGCGGCGAGCGGAAAATCATCGCTCACGCCGCCGCCGCCATGCATCTGGATGGCCCAGTCGATCACCTGACACGCCATCCGCGGTGCAGCCACCTTGATCATGGCGATCTCCTGCTTGGCCTCGCGATTGCCCACCGTGTCCATGCGATAGGCCGCGTGCAGGACGAGCCAGCGCGCCTGGTCGATGAGGATGCGCGACTCGGCAATGCGCTCGAGCGTGACGCCCTGCTCCGAGAGGCGCTTGCCGAAGGAAGTGCGCTCATCGGCGCGGCGGCAGAGCAGCTCGAGCGCCCTCTCGGCGACTCCGATCAGCCGCATGCAATGGTGGATGCGCCCCGGGCCGAGCCGCCCCTGCGCGATCTCGAAGCCGCGGCCCTCCCCGAGCAGCAGATTCTCGGCGGGCACGCGCACGTCGATGAACTCGATCTCGGCATGTCCGTGCGGCGCGTGATCGTAGCCGAACACGCTGAGCTGACGCAGGCGCTTGACCCCCGGGGTGTCCATGGGCACGAGAATCATGGACTGACGGCGGTGCACGGGCGCCGCTTCATCCGTCTGGCCCATGAAGATCAGGATCGCGCAGCGCGGATCCGCGGCGCCCGAGGTCCACCACTTGCGACCGTTGATCAGGTAATGATCTCCATCGCGCACGATGCGGGATCGAATGTTGGTCGCATCGCTCGAGGCGACCGCCGGCTCGGTCATCGCGAACCCCGAGCGAATGCGCCCCTCGAGGAGCGGTGTGAGCCAGCGGCGCTGCTGCTCCGCCGTGCCGTAGCGCGCCAGCACTTCCATGTTGCCGGTATCGGGAGCCGCGCAATTGCACGCTTCCGCAGCGAGGTGCGAGCGGCCCATGATCTCGCAGAGCGGCGCATATTCGAGGTTCGAGAGGCCCGCCCCGTGCTCGGAGTCCGGCAGGAACAGGTTCCACAGTCCCTGCTGGCGTGCCGCGCGCTTGAGCTCCTCCATGACCGCGGTGGGCTGCCACGGGTCCCCGGCTCTGCGGTGATGCTCCACCTGGTCATGAAACAGCCGTTCCGCGGGGTAGACGTGCGCCTGCATGAATGCGGTCAGCCGCTCCTGAAGCTCGCGCACCTTGCTGCTATAGGCAAATTCCATGAAGCTCTCCGCGCCTTGCGCCTTGGTTCGAGTCGTACACTAGATCAAATCGTGGGTCGCGCCAAAATGCCCCCGCGGCGTGTCACGCGATCGAGGCGCCGCCGTCCACGCAGATATACTGTCCGGTGACGTGGCGCGAAGCGGCCGACGCCAGGTAGACCGCCGCACCCATCAGGTCCGTATCATTGCCCAGCCGTCCGAGCGGCGTCTGCTCGATCACCGAGTCGCCGATGCGCTCGAGCAGTGCGCGCGACATCTTCGAGGGGAAGAACCCGGGACAGATGGCGTTGACGCGGATCCCGTGAGGCCCCCACTCGGTTGCGAGCGCGCGCGTCAAGTGCAGAGCCGCTGCCTTCGAGGCATAGTAGCTCACGGTTTTCATGCGCCGGTTGGTGCGCAGCGCCGCCACCGAGGCAATGACGATGATATTGCCCGAGCGGCGCGGGATGAAGGAGCGGTTCGCCACCAGCTGGCTCAGCTGAAACACGCTCCCGACATTGAGCCGCATGACCTTGTCCCAGGATTCGAGGGCGAGCTCTTCCGCCGGGCCGCCAAAGCTGGTACCGGCGTTGTTGACCAGGACGTCGATGCGCCCGAAACGCTCGAGCACCGCATCGACGAGCGGCGGGGCCTGCTCGGGCTTCGCCAGATCGCACGGCACGGTGAAGGACTCGATGCCGGCGGCCGCGAGCGTCGCCGACGCCTGCGCCAGCTCCTCGCGCGAGCGCGCGCACAGCGCGACCTTCGCGCCCATCTCACCGAGCGCGGTCGCGATCTGCAGGCCGAGCCCGCGCGATCCCCCCGTGATCAGCGCCACCTGACCGCCGAGCTCGAACAATTCGCGAACAGCCATGACAAACCTCTTGCGCGGGACACGGAGCAGCGCCGCGCTATAGTAGAATAATCCCACTCCTGCGAAAGAGCCTTGCGCGCCAATCGCTTGACCTTCGCGCGCGCCGCTCGCACGGCAGGACCAACGGCTGGAGGATGCATGTTCGAGCGCGGCCCGCTTTGAGTCCGCACGTTTTGTCCCTGACGGCGCTCGAGGGGTTGCCGGAGATCGTGCCCGGTATGGACCTTGCGCCGCTGCTGGCGGCGGCACTCGAGCGCCAGGGGCTCGAGGCCGGCGACGAGGACGTGCTGCTCGTCTGCCAAAAGATCGTCTCGAAGTCGGAAGGGCGCTTCGTCGAGCTCGACGCCGTGCCGGTGTCCGAGCGCGCGCGCGAGCTCGCGGCGCGTTGCGGCAAGGATCCGCGCCTGGTCGAGGTGATCCTGCGGGAGTCGACCGAGGTGGTGCGCTGTGCGCCGCAGGTGCTCATCGTGCGCCATCGGCTCGGGCTCGTGGTGGCGAACGCGGGAGTGGATCAGTCGAACGTCCCGGACTGCGACTCGAGGGTGCTGCTCCTGCCGCGCGATCCCGACGGCTCGGCGCGCGCCTTGCGCACGGCACTGTCGGGATTGCTCGGCGCCGCACCGGCGGTGCTGATCACCGACAGTTTCGGTCGTCCCTGGCGGCAGGGGGTGTGCGGCACGGCGATCGGGGCCGCAGGAATCGTCACCTTGCTCGATCGGCGCGGGGATGAGGATCGCTGCCGCCGCAAGCTCAAGGTCACCCAGACGGCGGTCGCCGACCAGCTGGCCGCGGCGGCGTCCTTGCTGATGGGCGAGGGCGCCGAGGGGCGTCCGGCGGTGCTCGCGCGCGGCACGCCGAGCGCCTGGCGGCGAGATGGCGCGCGCGCCGCGGATCTGCTGCGGCCCCTCGATGAAGATCTGTTTCGGTAGCCGTGCATGGGACGCATCGTGGCACTGTGCGGGGGCGTGGGCGGGGCCAAGCTCGCCGATGGGCTGCAGCGATGTCTCGCGCCGGGCGATTTGCAGCTGATCGTCAATACGGGCGATGACTTCGAGCATCGCGGCCTGCCGATCTGCCCCGATCTCGATACGGTGCTCTACACGCTCGCAGGCGTGGCCAACGCCGAGCAAGGCTGGGGCCGGGCGGACGAGTCCTGGCAAGTGCAGGCCGAGTGGCGCGCGCTCGGGCTCGACACCTGGTTTCAGCTCGGAGACCGGGACATCGCGCTGCATCTGCATCGGCGCGAGATGCAGGCGCGGGGCCTCACGCTCACGCAGATCTCGCATGCGCTGGCGCGCGAGTTCGGCGTGCCGAGCGCTCTTTTGCCGATGTGCGACCAGCCGGCGGCGACGCTGGTCCTCACCGATCAGGGCGAGATGCCCTTCCAGGAATACTTCGTCCAGCGCCGCTGCGAACCCGCGGCTCGCGGCTTTCGCTACGGCGCCGCGACGGGCGGCGGGCTCAGCGCGCAGGCTCGAGCCGCGCTCGAGGATGCGCAGCTCGATGGAATCATTCTCTGTCCCTCCAATCCGTACCTCAGCATCGCGCCGATTCTGGCCGTGCCGGGCCTGCGCGATCTTCTGGTGCGGGCGCGCGTGCCGGTGATCGCCGTGTCGCCCATCATCGGCGGGGCGGCGGTCAAGGGACCCGCGGCGAAGATCATGCGCGAGCTCGACCTGGCGGTCTCCCCGCTCGAGATCGCGCGCGAGTACGGCGATTTCCTCGATCTTCTGCTGATCGATGCGGTGGATGCGGCGCTGCTCGACGTGCGTCTGGCGGGCGACCCGCAGCTCGAGGCGGCCTCCATCCTGATGCGCACCGTGGATGAGCGGCGCATGCTCGCGGCGGTGTGCCTGGAGATCCTGCGGCGCTGGCGCTGCTGAGCCGCCGGCGCCTCGCCTGACCGGCGGCGCGCGGGCGGCATTCCCTAGCCGACCGCGAAGCCCGCCTCATCCAGCAGATCCATCATCGAGCGCCACGAGCGCCGGTCGGCGGCGGCGTCGTACTTCAAGCCCTGGATGCCCATGGTGCGGGCACGCTCGTCGGCGCCCGGATCGGTAAAGCCGTGCTGCGCACCCCCGTACACGTGCATCTGCCAGTCGACGCCCCCCCGGCGCATCTCCTCCTCGAAGGCGCTGCGCTCGGCCGGCGCGATCATCGGATCCTGCGCGCCGAGGCACACGAGCACCTTGCCCTTGATCTGCCGTGCATCCTGCGGCCGAGCGGTCTTGAGGCCGCTGTGGAATCCAACCGTGGCGGCGAGCGGCGCACCGCTGCGCGCCAGCTCGAGCACCGCCGTTCCGCCGAAGCAGTAGCCGATGGCCGCGATGCGCGCGCCGTCGGTGTCGGGCTGCGCGCGCAGCACCTCGAGGGCCGCGCTCAGCCGGGCGCGGATGGAGTCGGGATTCTCGAGAAATCTCTGGATGCGTGCCCTCATCTCGGCGGCATCGCCGAGGATCTCGCCGCCGCCATGATAGTCGAGCGCGAGCGCCGCAAAGCCGGCCTGCGCGAGCCGCCGGGCGACCGTTCTGGAGTGCTCACCGAGACCGGGCCCCGGCGGGGAGACGAGCATGCCCGGTCGCCGCTCGGGCCGCGCGCGAGCTTCGCCGGGCTCGCAGATCTCGACCGCGTAGTAGCCGACCATGCGCCGACCCTCGGCGCCATAGGCGATCTCTCGCGTCGAGAGCTTCAAGGCGCCGGGCCCCGCAGGCAACGTCCCATGCGGGCATCGTGCACGTGCGGGGGAGAAAGGTAAAGACGCAAGCGCGCCCCCGCAAATCGCGCACGCTCCGATAAGATAAGGCCACAGGCGAGCCGCGCCGCTCTCCTGTGCGGTGTTGCGGGTGAGCGCAGGAGATGCATGTGATCAAGCTGGGTTACAAGGCCTCGGCGGAACAGTTCGCGCCGGGCGAGCTGCTCGAGTTCGCCGTGCTCGCGGAGCGGCAGGGGATGGACTCGGTCTGGATCAGCGATCATTTTCAGCCCTGGCGCCACAGCGGCGGCCACGCGCCTTTCTCGCTCGCCTGGCTCGGTGCGCTCGGCGCTCGCACCGAGAAGATCATCATGGGCACGAGCGTGCTGACGCCGACCTATCGCTATCATCCTTCGGTGGTTGCGCAGGCGTTCGCCACGCTCGGCAGCTTGTTTCCGCGCCGCGTCGTGCTCGGGCTCGGAACCGGCGAGTCCTTGAACGAGGTGCCGGCGTCCGGCTTGCGCTGGCCGGAGCAAAAGGAGCGCACGGCGCGCTTTCGCGAGGCGCTGCAGCTCATTCGCCGGCTCTGGTCGGAGGATCGGGTGAGCTTCGAGGGCCGGTTCTACAAGACCCGGCTCGCGACGATCTACGATCGGCCCGCCGCGGCCGTACCCATCTACGTCGCGGGCGCCGGCCCCTACATCGCGAAGCTCGCCGGCATGGAAGGCGACGGATTCATCTGCACCAGCGGTAAGAAGTGGGAGCTCTATACCGAGACGCTCCTGCCGAGCGTCCAGGCCGGGCTGGCCGCATCGGGCCGCTCCGAGGATCGGAATTTCGAGCGCATGATCGAGATGAAGGTGTCGTTCGATACCGATCGGCAGCGGGCGTTGCTCGATACGCACTACTGGGGCGCACTCGCACTCACGCCGGAGGAGAAAGTCAACGTCGAGGACCCGCTCGAGATGGAACGGCTCGCGGACGCCCTTCCCATCGAGCGCACCGCCACGCGCTGGATCGTATCGGACGATCCGGAGGAGATGGCGCAGCGCATCGCAGCCTACGTGCAGCTCGGCTTCGACCACCTGGTGTTTCACGCGCCGGGTCCCGATCAGGCGCGCTTCCTGCGGCTTTTCAATGAGCGCGTGGCACCGCTGTTGCGGCGCCGCTTCGCCTGAGGCCGGCGGTGCCGAAAACGAAGCGCGGTTAAACTATGCGGTATGCTGGGCCAATGCGGCTGACGACATGGGCATGGAGACGGGCACGATGAGCGGGATGGGCACGCGCGGTCTGCGCGATGGCAGCGCGCGCGACGGTGTCTGGGCGGTGGTGCCGGTCAAGCGCCTGTCGGCCGCGAAGCAGCGGCTCGCGGCGGCGCTCGGCGAGGCCCGCGAGCAGTTCGCGCACCAGCTCGCTTGCCGCACGCTCGATGTCCTGCTCGAGGCGGATCTGTTCGAGGGCATCATCGTCGTGACCCCGGATTCGCGGGTGGCCGGCGCCGCCCAGGCGCGCGGCGCCGTCGTCATCGACGATGGCGAGGCCGCGCTCAACGAGGCGTGCTCCCTGGGGCTCGCCGCCGCAGCCGAGCGCTCGGCGGGCATCGCCGTGCTCCTGCCGGCGGATCTCGGTACGCTCACGGCGCGCTCGCTCGCGCAGGTACTGGCGAGCTACCGCGAGCTGCGGCGCAGCCGCCCGGACTCGACCGCGCTGGTTCGATGCAAGGACGGCACGGGCACGAACATGGTGCTGCTCGATCCGGCGCAGTCCTTTCGTCCGCTGTTCGGCCCTGATAGCTTCGCCGCGCACTGCCGCTCCCTCGCAGGGCGCGCGCACGAGCTCATCGCCCCCGCGGTGTCCTTCGACATCGATTCCCCGCAGGACCTCGAGACCTTCGCGGCGATGCTGCGCGATCGCCCCTCGGCCGATCCGCTCGCCAGGCTGCTGCGTGCGGTCCAGTCGACATCGCTCGCGGAGCCGGGCCCGCGCCTCGATGCGCTCCTGCCGGCGAGCGCGGATGCATCGCGCCTCGCCCGGGCGAGCGCCGCCGAGCTCATCGAGCGCGCCGCGCAGCTGCGCGATCTGGGGTTCGGCGCGCTGATCAGCTACTCGCCGAAGGTGTTTCTGCCGCTCACCCAGCTATGCCGCGACTCCTGCCATTACTGTACGTTCGCCAAGGCCCCGCGGCACGTGCGAAGTCCTTACCTGTCGATCGAGGAGGCAGTCCGCGTGGCCGCGCAAGGCGCGCAGCTGGGCTGCCTGGAAGCCTTGTTCACGCTCGGCGAGCGTCCCGAGTTGCGCTACCGGGCGGCGCGGGATTGGCTGGCGGCCAACGGCTACTCGAGCACGCTCGATTATGTCAAGCACGCCGCCGCCGCCGTGCGCGACCGCACCGGCTTGCTGCCGCACATCAACGCGGGCTGCATGAGCGCCGAGGAGATGGCGATGCTGCGGCCCGTGTCGGCCTCGATGGGCTTGATGCTCGAGAGCACGGCGCAGCGCCTGTCGCACAAGGGAGGACCGCACCACGGCTCCCCGGACAAGACGCCGGCGGTGCGGCTCGAGACCCTCGCACAAGCCGGCCGGCAAAAGATTCCGTTCACGACGGGTCTGCTGATCGGCATCGGCGAGACCCGCGAAGAGCGCATCGAGGCCATGGTCGCGATCCGCGATCTGCACCGCCGCTACGGCCACATCCAGGAAGTCATCATCCAGAATTTCGTGCCCAAGCCCGGTACGCGGATGGCGCAGGCCCCGGCGCCGGATGCCGAGGAGCTGCTGTGGTCCATCGCCGCCGCGCGCATCGTGTTCGGGCCGGGTATGAGCATTCAGGCACCTCCCAATCTGAGTCCGGCGCCGCTACCGGCGCTCATCGGGGCCGGCATCAATGACTGGGGCGGGGTATCGCCGCTCACGCCGGATTACGTGAACCCCGAGGCCCCGTGGCCGGAGATCGAGCGGCTGCGCGCCGAGACCGAGCGCGCCGGCAAGACGCTCGCGCAGCGATTGACCGTCTATCCGGCCTATGTGCAATCGCCCGCGATCTGGCTCGATGCCGCCATGCGGCGGCCGGTGCTCGAGCTGTCCGACGCACAAGCGCTCGGCAGAGAGGATCGCTGGCGCACAGGACGAAGCACGGAGCTGCCCGCGGGCTTCGCCACCGCGCGGCGCGGTCCGCGAGGCAGCGCTGCGGCAGAGCTGGTCGAGGAGCTGATGCAAAACGGCGCCGAGCACATCGACGACGCCTCGCTGGCATCGCTGTTCGAGGCGCGCGGCGGGGATTTTCGCCTGGTATGCGAGGCCGCGGATGCGCTGCGCGCCGAGACCAACGGTGCGATCGCCACCTACGTGGTGAACCGCAACATCAACTACACCAACATCTGCGGCTACCGCTGCACGTTCTGTGCGTTCTCCAAGGGCACGCGCAAGCACGAGGGGGCCGAGCGCCCGTACTTGCTCGACACCGCCGAGATCGTCCGGCGCTCGCTCGAGGCGCGCGAGCGCGGTGCCACCGAGGTCTGTCTGCAGGGGGGCATTCATCCGAGCTTCACCGGCGAGACCTATCTCGCCATCGTGCGGGCCATCAAATCCGCCGATCCCGGCATGCACGTGCATGCGTTCTCGCCGCTCGAGGTATGGCACGGCGCGGCGACGCTCGGCATGACGCTGCGCGATTATCTGTCGCTGCTGCGTAGCGAGGGGCTCGGCAGCCTGCCGGGGACGGCCGCCGAGATCCTGGTCGACCGCGTGCGCGCCGTTCTGTGTCCGGACAAGCTCACCAGCGCGCAATGGCTCGAGGTGATCGAGACCGCTCACCAGGCCGGGCTGCCCACCACGGCGACGGTGATGTTCGGCCACGTCGATGGCTATCGCGACTGGGCGGCACACCTGCGCAGGCTGCGGGATCTCCAGAAGCGCACCCAGGGATTCACCGAGTTCGTACCGCTGCCGTTCGTGGCGCACGAGGCGCCGCTCTACAAGCGCGGTCAAGCACGCCCCGGGCCGACGCTGCGCGAATCGATCCTGATGCACGCGCTCGCGCGGCTCGCGCTGCATCCACATTTCGACAACATCCAGGCCTCGTGGGTCAAGATGGGACGGGCCGGGATGCGCGAGGCGCTGTGCGCGGGTGCCAATGATCTCGGCGGCACCTTGATGAACGAGAGCATCACCCGGGCGGCCGGCGCGACGCACGGTCAGGAAATGACGCAGGCGGAGATGCTCGCCCTGGCCGCCTCGCTCGGGCGCTCGGCCGTGCAGCGCAGCACGCTGTATCGGCGCACGCCCGTCGCGAGCGGCGAGGCGCGAGGCGAGCGCGCAAACGCGGTCAGGGCTTGAGCGCTCAGCGCAGCCGGGTCAGGGCTTGAGCGCTCAGCGCAGCTGGCTGTCCTTGCTGCCGCGGCGGTTGTATCCGCTGAACTTCGCCTGGTCGCGGTCCTTGGAGTCCTGACAGGACACGCACAGCCGAGTGCCCGGCAACGCCTGGCGGCGCGCCTCGGGAATCTCGGCGCCGCACTCCGAGCAATGCGTGGCCGACGGGCCGTGGGGCAGGCGGCTTTTCGCCCGCTGGATCCCGTCGCGCACCGTGGCATCGATCTGCTCCTGTACCGCGCCGTCGCCGGCCCAACCTGTCGCCATGTTGCCGTCCTCTCGAGCTCTGTGCTCCCCATCGGGGTCCTAAGCCTCCTTTATGGGTGTTTCGCGCCGCGCTTGCAAGCGCCGGTCTCCCGGGCGAGCCCATGCTGCAATGCATCAGCTGTCGAGCCAGGAGGCTTCGATCGAGGAGACGTCCAGCTCGGTTCTGTCGAGCTCATCCTCCAGATGATGGTAGACATCATCGGCGATCAGCCCGCGCTGCCGATGATCGTTGAGCAGTCGCCGTTCGGCCTCGAGGGCACGCTGGCGCAGGCGGTCGTAGGCAGTCAGCGGCCGGCTGCGGCCCACGCTCTGCAGGCGCATGGCGCCGATCTCGCCGCGCAGCTCCGCGGCGACCGCGCTCGATTCGTCGGCGAGCGCGGCCAGGGCGGCTTCGAGCATCGCCTTGCGGGTCTCGGCAACCTCCTCATCCATGGACGGGTCCTTTGCGATCTGCAGGGCGGCGATGAGCGGGCGAATGGTGAAGCCCTGCAGCACCAGCGTGCCGAGCACGACCGTGAACGCGCTGAGCACGATCAGCTCGCGCTGCGGAAACTCGGGCGGAAGCGCGAACGCCGTGGCGAGCGTCACCAGTCCGCGCATGCCGCACCAGGAAACGAGAACGCCGACGCGCACGGACGGCACGGCGCCGACGCTGCGCTTCTCGAACCAGCGCCGCAAACGGCGCGCGGCAAAGCCGTAGGCCATGACCCAGGCGAATCTCGCCCCGATGACGGCGAGCAGCACCAGCCCCGCGAAGGCGAGCGCGTGCTTGAGGGCCGGTCCCTGCAAGGTCGTCAGTATGGCCTTGGCCTGCAATCCCATGAGCAGGAACGCGAGCACGTTGAGCACGAAGATCACCGTCACCCACACCGCGTTGGAGTTGATGCGATCGCGCGCGCTGGTTCTTTGCGGCATGTCGTGCGCCGCCACGGCCGCGAGCCCGACGACGGCGATGATGGGCGAGAGGCCGAGGTGATCCGCCAGGATCCAGGTGCCGAAGGTGACCAGGAATTGCGCGATGATCGAGGCCACCGTGCCGGCGATGCGCTTGAAGATGCGTGCTGCCGCGCGGCCGATGAGCACGCCGAGCAGCGCTCCGCCCGGCACCGCGATCAGCATGCGCGGCAAGAGCGGCGCGAGCGCCCTGTCCGGCGTCATTGCGATCGAGACGGCGATGGCGAACACCAGCAGCGCCACGGCGTCGTTCAACAGGCTTTCGCCCTGCAGCACCGACATCGCGCGGCGCGGCAGCTCGAACTCGCGCAGCACCGCCGATGCGGCGGCGGCGTCGGGCGGGGCGACGATCGCGCCGAGCGCCAGCGCGGCGGCCAAAGGCAGTCCCGCCAGCTGCACGCCCAGCCAGGCCACCACCAGCGCGGTCACGAGCACCAGCATGACCGCGAGGGACACCAGCGGAACCCAGTTGCGCAGCATCTCCCGCGGCGGCAGCTCGAAGGCGGAGTCCATGACGGCGGGCGCGACGAACAGCGCGAGCGCGAGGCGCGGATCGATGCTGAGCCGCGGCGCGAAGGGCATCGCGGCGACACAGACTCCGCCGAGCGCGAGCAGCGAGGGGTAGGGCACGCGCAGCCGCCGCGCCCACTGCAAGAGCACGAGCGCCATCGCCAGGAGCAACAAGGTGACCTCGAACAGCCGCACGCGCCGATTATTGTGCGCGCCGGCGCCGCGCGGCAAGCAGGGCGCGCCGGCATGCTACGCTAGCGCCACGAATCGCCACGCCGCGCCACGCTCATGTCCAAGCTTCAACGTGCGTCCATCAAGACACTGTCTCCCACGCAGCTCACCGTGGGGCTGCTCGAGGTGCAGGCCAAGAAGAAGCGGCTCGCGGCGCTCCCGCCCAAGGAGCAAGACGCTTTTCTGCAAGCGCATCCGATGCCGGCGGTGATCGGGCCGGGGAAGCGGCTCTACATCACCGATCATCATCATCTGGCGCGCGCGGCGCTCGAGCTCAAGATCGAGCAGGCCTGGTTCGAGATCGATGACGACCTGTCGTCCTTGAGCGAGGACAAGTTCTGGCTGGAAATGGACCGCCAGTCGTGGGTTCATCCCCTGGACCAGAACGGGGTGAGGCACCGCTATCAATTCATTCCGAAGAGCCTCGACAAGCTGCTCGACGACGTCTACCGCTCGGTGGCCGGTTTCGTGCGCGATGCCGGCGCCTACGACAAGACGCATACCGCCTTCGCGGAATTCATCTGGGCCGATTTCTTCAGGCGCCACATCGCCATCGAGGATGTGATCGCCGATTTCCCGGGCGCGGTGAAGCTCGGCGAGCGCCTCGCGCGCAGCCCCATCGCCAAGCGCATACCCGGATACAAGGAATGACCGCGGCGCCGGCGGCGCAAATCGCGGCCCGGCTCGACCGAATACCGCCCTCGCGCGCGCTGTGGCGCATCGTGGTGCTCATCTCGCTCGGCGGGGTGTTCGAGTTCTACGATCTTTTCTTCACCGCTTACGTGGCGCCCGGCATGCGCGAGAGCGGCCTGTTCGCGCCGGACTCGCTCGGCGTGTTCTCCGCGCTCGGGGCGGTGCGCGTCGCCGGATTCGGCACGTTCGTTTTCTCGACCTTCGCGGGCCTGTGGGTCGGCGTGGTCGCGTTCGGCCAGGCGGCCGACCGATTCGGCCGCAAATCCGTGTTCACCGCCTCGCTCATCTGGTACGTGCTCTCGACTCTCGTCATGGCGTTCCAGCGAACGGGACAGTGGCTCAACGTATGGCGCTTCATCGCCGGCGTCGGGTTCGGCGTCCAGCTCGTCACCATCGATACGTACATCGTCGAGCTCGTGCCCCGCAATCTGCGCGGTCGGGCGTTCTCCATCAATCAATGCATCTGCTTCAGCATCGTGCCGGTGGTCGCCTGGCTCGCGTGGCTGCTGCGCCCGCCGCGGGCCCCGCTCGGCCTGGAGGGATGGCGCTGGGTGGTGCTGCTGGGCTCGGTCGGCGCCATCGCGGTGTGGGCGCTGCGAGCGGGAATTCCGGAAAGTCCCCGCTGGCTGGCGGCACAGGGGCGCGCGCCGGAGGCGGAGCGGATCATGAGCGTGCTCGAGCGGCACGCCATCGCCGAGACCGGCGCGCTGCCGGCGCCGGCGGCGCTGAGTGCGAGCGAGCGGCCGGGCCGCGCGCGGCTCGCGGAGATCTTCGCGCCGCGCTATCGCGGCCGAACCCTCATGCTCTCGGTGTTCAACGCCGCGCAGGTCATCGGCTTCTACGGCTTCAACTCCTGGCTGCCGACCTTGCTCACGGCGCGCGGCATCACCGTCACGAGCGGCCTGGAGTACGCGTTCCTCATCGCCATCGCGCAGCCGTTCGGCCCGCTCATCGGCAGCTGCTTCGCCGACCGCATCGAGCGCAAGATCCAGATCGTCGGCGGACTCGCCTGCATGGGCATCGCGATGGCGGCCTTTGCCCTCGCCAGCTCGCCCGCGGCGCTCATCGCGATCGGGATCATCTTCACGCTTGCCGCCAACATCATGTCGTTCGCTTACCATGGGTATCAGGCGGAGCTGTTCCCGACGCGCATTCGCTCGCGCGCCGTGGGGTTCGTATATTCCTGGAGCCGCCTGGCAGCGGCCTTCGCCGGGCTCATCGTCGGCGCCCTGCTCGCCGACGGCGGCGTGCGGGCGGTGGCGGTCTTCATCGGCTGCGCGATGGTGCTCGGCATCGGCATCATCGGGCTGCTCGGGCCGCCGACGCGCGGCGTCGGGCTCGAGCAGCTCAACGAGCCGGCAGGGCAGCGAGCCGGTCGAGAATGATTGAAAATTCAGTGTAAACGTTACAAACTCATGGCTGGTTGCCGCTTCAGAGGTGGCAGCCGGCGCATACCGGTGGCCGATGGCCGTAGCGTTACCGAGACCTTACGCTCGTCGGAGTCAAGATGGACAGCATTCGGGCCGAGCTTGTGTCGCTGGCCCAACACATGAGCGGCCGGCGCGATGCCATTCTGCTGGCCTGGCAAGGCGCCATCAAGCGAGATCCGAAGCTCAAGACCGGGGAGGCGCTGCCGCGAGTTCAGCTCCTCGACCACATTCCCGCCATCCTCTCAACTTTCGTGCGCGAGCTGCAGGCGGCGGCGGGCGCCGCCGCGCCGGGCAGTCCGAAGCCGGCCGAGGAGGCGGCGCAGCAGCCGGCGGCAGCCCACGGACTGCAGCGCTGGCGGCAAGGCTATGACCTGCGTGAAGTCACCCGCGAGCTCGGCAAGCTCAACGAGTGCGTCATCGCCGAGCTCGATGCCTACACCGACTCCAATCCGGCCATCTCCCATGCCGCCGTCGCGGCGGCCCGGCGCATCTGGTCGGCGCTCAGCGGCGTCGGCATCGAGGAAAGCGTCGCTCAGTATTTCGCGCTTCGACAGACCGAGGCGGCCGGGCACGTGAGGGATCTGGAAAGCGCACTCGCGGAACTGAAGCGCCTGGAGGAGCAGCGTGCCGAGCTGTGGCGTCAGGCCGCCCACGACCTGCGCGGCAATCTCGGCGTCGTGGCCAATGCGACGGTTGCCCTCACGCATGGCGAGCTGCACGAGTCCGCGCGCGATGAGTTCGTGCGCATCCTGATGCGCAACGTCGCCTCGCTCCATCATTTGCTCGAGGACGTGACCAGCCTCGCGCGGCTGCAGGCCGGGCGCGAACAGCGCCGCATCGAGCCGCTCGACGTGAGCCTCACCATGCAGCAGCTGTGCGAGGGCATCCGTCCGCTGGCGCAGCAGCAGCATCTGTTCCTGCGCTGCGAGGGACCGCCCGGCTTCTTCGCCGAAGGCGATACCGTCAAGGTGCGCCGCATTGCCCAGAATCTCATCCTGAACGCCGTCAAGTTCACCCGCCAGGGCGGCATCACCGTGAGCTGGGGCGACAGCGATGCCAACGACCCGAAGCGCTGGAGACTCACCATTCAGGATACCGGACCCGGTTTTCACAGCAGCGCCGCTGCGCCCATGTCGAGCGCGCTCGCTTCCCGAGACACAGACGAGCGCGGCGACGCGCCCGGCAGCCGCGTGGCGGCAGCCGGATCCGAGCGCGGCGGCGGGGAGGTGCGCACCGGCGGCGGCGCCGCGGCGGCGCAGGGTGCGGGCGAGGGCATCGGCCTTTCCATCGTGAAACGCCTGTGCGACATGCTGGATGCGGCGATCGAGGTACAGTCCGAGATCGGTGCCGGCACCACGTTTCATATCCGCTTTCCGCGCAGTTATCAATGAGCGAGACGAAGACCCTGACGCATCTCGAGAGCCTCGAGGCCGAGAGCATGCACATCATGCGCGAGGTGGTGGCCGAGTGCGAGAAGCCGGTCATGCTGTACTCGATCGGCAAGGACAGCGCGGTGATGGTGCACCTGGCGCGCAAGGCGTTTCATCCGAGCGCGCCGCCGTTTCCGCTGCTGCACGTCGACACCACCTGGAAGTTCAGGGCGATGTACGAGATGCGCGATCGCATGGCGCGCGACAGCGGCATGGAGCTCATCGTCCACCAGAACCCGGACGCGCGCGCCCGCGGCATCAATCCCTTCGATCACGGCGCCCTGCACACGGACCTGTGGAAGACCGAAGGCTTGAAGCAGGCGCTGGCAAAGCACGAGTTCGACGCGGCCTTCGGCGGCGCGCGCCGCGACGAGGAGAAATCGCGCGCCAAGGAGCGCGTATTCTCCTTCCGCTCCGCCTCGCAGCGCTGGGATCCGAAGAACCAGCGCCCGGAGCTGTGGAACCTGTACAACGCGCGCAAGGCGCGCGGCGAGAGCATCCGCATATTCCCGCTCTCCAACTGGACCGAGCTCGACATCTGGCAGTACATTCATCTCGAGGACATCCCGATCGTGCCCTTGTATTTCGCCGCCCCGCGACCCACGGTGGAGCGCGACGGACTGCTGCTGATGGTCGATGATGAGCGGTTTCGGCTGCTGCCCGGCGAGCGGCCCGTCACCCGCTCGATCCGCTTTCGCACGCTCGGGTGCTACCCGCTGACCGGCGCCGTCGAGAGCACGGCGGTCACGCTGCCGCAGATCATCCAGGAGATGCTCCTCACCACGACCTCCGAGCGGCAGGGCCGAGCGATCGACCACGATCAGGCCGCCTCCATGGAGAAGAAGAAACAGGAAGGCTATTTCTGATGGACACGCCTCCCGAGCCCTCCTATCAGGCTCCGCAGCTCGCCGCGGAGAACATCGACGCCTACCTGGCCGAGCATCAGCGCAAGTCGCTCCTGCGATTCATCACCTGCGGCTCGGTCGATGACGGCAAGTCGACGCTCATCGGCCGGCTCCTCTACGACAGCAAGATGCTTTTCGAGGACCAGCTCGCGGCGCTGCAGGCGGACAGCAAGCGCATCGGCACGCAGGGCCAGAAGATCGATTTCGCGCTTCTGGTCGATGGGCTCGCTGCCGAGCGCGAGCAGGGCATCACCATCGACGTGGCCTACCGCTTCTTCTCGACCGACCGCCGCAAGTTCATCGTCGCCGACACGCCCGGCCACGAGCAGTACACGCGCAACATGGTGACCGGGGCCTCCACCGCGGACCTCGCCGTCATCCTGATCGATGCGCGCAAGGGCGTCCTGACCCAGACGCGCCGGCACAGCTACCTCACCCATCTCATCGGCATCCGCAACCTGGTGCTGGCCGTCAACAAGATGGACCTCATCGGCTATGACCGCACGGCCTACGAGGCGATACTCGAGGATTACCGTGCATTCGCCGATCGGATCGGGATCGAGCGCTTCCTGCCCATCCCGATCTCGGGCCTCGAGGGCGACAATATCGTGGCGCGCTCCGAGCGCACGCCCTGGTACACCGGGCCGGCGCTGCTCGAGCATCTGGAGACGGTCGAGGTCGACTCGAGCGCGGCCCAGCGCCGGCCGTTTCGCATGCCGGTGCAGTGGGTGAACCGTCCGAACCAGGACTTCCGCGGCTTCATGGGCCTGGTCTCGAGCGGCACCGTGCGCCCCGGCGACGCCGTGCGCGTGCTGCCCTCGGGACGAACGTCACGGGTGGCGCGCATCGTGACTTTCGCGGGCGATGCGCCCGCCGCCTTCGCAGGCGAATCGGTGACTCTGACCCTCGCCGATGAGGTGGATTGCAGCCGCGGCGACGTGCTGTCGGCGGCCGATGATCCGCCCGAGGCGGCCGATCAATTCGAGGCCTCGATCGTATGGATGGCGGAGGAGGAGATGCTGCCCGGCCGCCCGTACTGGCTGAAGCTCGGCACGCAGACCGTCACGGCGACCATCCAGCAGCCGAAGTACCAGGTGAACGTCAACACGCTCGAGCATCTCGCCGCCAAGACGCTGGCGTTGAATGCCATCGGGATCGCCAATCTCTCCACCGACAAGCCGCTGGTCTTCGAGCCGTACGAGCACGACCACACCCTCGGCGGGTTCATCCTCATCGATAAGCTGAACAATGCCACGGTGGGCGCGGGTATGCTGCACTTCGCCTTGCGGCGCGCGAGCAACGTTCACTGGCAGGCCATCGATATCGACCGGGCGGCACATGCGCGGCAGAAGCACCAGAAGCCGCGGCTGCTGTGGTTCACCGGACTGTCCGGCGCCGGCAAGTCGACCATCGCCAACCTGGTGCAGAAGAAGCTATACGCGCTCGGCAAGCACAGCTTCTTGCTGGACGGCGACAACATCCGACACGGGCTGAACCGCGACCTCGGATTCACCGATGCGGATCGTGTCGAGAACATACGCCGCGTCGGCGAGGTCGCACGGTTGATGCTCGACTCCGGCCTGATCGTCCTGACCGCGTTCATCTCGCCGTTCCGTTCGGAGCGGCAGATGGTGCGCGACATGACGCCGCCCGGGGAGTTCCTGGAGATCTACGTCGAGACGCCCCTCGCCGTCGCCGAGCAGCGCGACGTGAAGGGCCTGTACAAGAAAGCGCGCGCGGGGCAGCTGAAGAATTTCACCGGCATCGACTCCGCCTATGACCCGCCGTTGAGTCCCGAGGTGCGGGTCAATACCGTGAAGATGTCCGCCGAGCAGGCGGCCGACAAGATCATCGCCTATCTTCTCGAGCACTCCGGGTGAGCGCACTGCAGGATCCGGGCGCCTCGAGTGCCGACGCTGCGCTTGCCCGCCGCATCGCCGAGAACGCAGGACGGATACTGCTCACGCTGCAGCGTAGCGGTCTGTTCGACGGCAAGGCGCTAGGAAAGGCCGGTGATCGCGTCTCGAACGCCTTCATCCTGGAGGCGCTCACGGCAGCCCGACCCGGGGACGCCATTCTCTCCGAGGAGGAAGCCGCCGATACCGCGCGGCTCGCCAAGAGCCGGGTTTGGATCGTGGATCCGCTCGATGGCACGCGCGAGTTCGGCGAGCAGCGCAGCGACTGGGCCGTGCATGTCGCGCTGGCCCTCGACGGTGTGGCGAGCGTTGGCGCCGTCGCGCTGCCGGGCCTTTCGCTGACGCTCGCCAGCGAGCCGGCCCCGCAGCTTCGCCCCGACGTCGGACCGCTCAAGATGCTCGTCAGCCGCACGCGGCCGGCGCCGCAGGCCCTCGCGGTCGCCGCGAAGCTCGGCGCCGAGCTGGTACCGATGGGCTCGGCCGGTGCGAAGGCGATGGCCGTCGTACGAGGCGAGGCGCAGATCTATCTGCATGCGGGCGGTCAGTATGAATGGGATAGCTGCGCGCCGGTGGCCGTGGCTCGGGCGGCGGGCCTGCACGTATCGCGCATCGACGGCTCGGCGCCCGTGTACAACCAGGAAAATCCCTATATGCCGGATCTCCTGGTGTGCCGTCCGGAGTGGGCTCGGCGCGTTCTCGACGCGTGCGCGGTCGGGGATTGAGCCCGGGGAGCGGCCGCCGGCGACGCTCGAGATCGTCTGTCTCGACGCCCGCGTCGCGACCGCTGCGCGGCGCGAGGGCTTCAAAATGATCGACTCGATGGTTCGAGGTTCGAGGATCGACGGGACATCCTGAAACTGGCGACGACGCGCTCGAACCCCTCGCGCTCAAATCGCTATTTTTGAAGGAGTTTTCGTCGGAAAGCGGCGCTTTGTGTTGCGTCGAGTTGCGAACCTGCTACGATGCCGGCCCGCATTCGATTCCCGCGGGGGTCCGGCACGGGGCATGGCGCAGTCTGGTAGCGCATCTGCTTTGGGAGCAGAGGGTCGGGGGTTCGAATCCCTCTGCCCCGACCATCAAATGGCTTGTCCGCCGAAACCCTTATATAATGGCGCACTCCCGACGGTGGATTGCGGAACCCGAGCAGCGGCCTGAAAGCGATACGTTTGGCGCTATAAGCATCTGATTTACAAGCGCCCGTAGCTCAACCGGATAGAGCACCGGCCTTCTAAGCCGGCGGTTGCAGGTTCGATTCCTGCCGGGCGCGCCACCTTCGGCGGGACGATCGACGATGGTGGACGTAGCTCAGCTGGTAGAGCCCCGGATTGTGATTCCGGCCGTCGCGGGTTCGAATCCCGTCGTCCACCCCACCTTTGGTGTGGTCGGCGTTTTTGCAGAAGTAGTCGTTGACACATTGGGCCGTTAGCTCAGCTGGTAGAGCAGTTGACTCTTAATCAATTGGTCGTAGGTTCGATCCCTACACGGCCCACCAAATTCCCATAAAATTCAATGAACTAAACCTCTCAGAAATCAAGTTGATTTCCATTTGTCGGAATCAATTGGTCGTAAGTTCGATTCGTCGAGGGATTAGCCTTAAAAGCAGAGCTTTGGCGAGGTCGCGTCGGAGCTGTCGGTCACGGGAGTGAACAAAGAGTGACCGAGCAACCGCGAAGGGTTCCGCGTCGGCCTGGATCGAAGCAGCTTGTAGAAGCGAGCGCGCAGTCGTTGCCCTGAATGTGGCGGCGTTCGGATCTTCTGGTTCAGTTCGAAGCCAGCCCTCTCGGACGGCACGCACAATCAAAACCCTGAGCGATGTGCCGCGCCCATAGCCGACAAACTTAGTTACGGCCCCGCAACGCAGCCTGCCTCGCCGGCCTCCTTGAACGTCCACACGATCGTGTGTTGCGTGGCTCCGTCGGCGGGTGGGCCCTTGCCCGCCTCGGCAAGCCTCCGCCGGTACACTTCACACTCGGGGCCACTTTTCAGCTTCGCTATTAGTCCGGCCACTTGGTGCGAAGCATCCTTCTCAACCAGGTTGGATAGGAGCTTCGACGAAACTGCAGTCGTTGCTTCGTAGATGTGCTCGCCCGGAGACTTGGAGCAGCTCGCGAACGCAGATATGGATACCGCCAGATTAACGGCGTGGAGAAGAGGCGTCCGCACCGATTAACCTGTCGGCACGTATATAGCGATGCCGCTGCCCTTCTTTATCATGATATTGCCAGAGACCCCAAGGCCGCTACCGTAGGCAGTGTTACCTGATGCGCCCGCCTGAGCGTAGGCGGTGGATACTGATCCCCGATTGATCACCAATGCCCTGCAAGAGCACGCCGTTGGCGCCGAGCCTGGCCGCCTCTTCCTTGAGTCGAGCAATGACGGCGTCCGTCTTGCCCTGTGCGGTGATCGAGAATGAGTGACGGCTCGAGGTATCGAGGAGCGCAATCTCGTCGTATCGGCTAGCAGGCGGGTGGAAATAGATCTGGACTGCCTCGGGCGAGATCGGTGGACGCGCCTGCCCAATCATCACGTGCGACGAGACGCACGCGCAAAGACTGATCAGGGCGGTTCCGAAGAAGGCGAGAGGGATGATGCGCACGCTTTGGCTCCTTGCGATCCGCTATCCGTGGTCCCAGACTTTACTTGGCGATCGAGCCGGAACCCGTGCGCTGGTGCGCAATTTCTTGACGTGCGCCCCCGTGCAGCTCACTAGACTCTCCTGTCGTTCGAACTCGGCTTACGTTGGCTTCCCATTAAATCATTTCCCTCGGGCGATACCGAGGCTGGTCCGGTCAGCTTGTCGGTTCGCTCCGTTCCAGCTCGCGTAGTCCTATCCTCACGAAGTCACTTTGAATCAAGTGGCGAAGTCGATCGAGCACCGGCATAAGCTTATCACCGGGTGCGTGATTCACCAGCTTGGCCCAGCGTGTCGGATGATAGCGGACGAGCATACTTATCGCGTGCGACGCCGCGAAATATGAGCCAATTCGACTTAAGGACCAGCCACCAGGAAATCGCTCCAGGAACACATGGGCGCTGGTCTCGAGCTCGACGACGCCGGGGAAATAGTCCGGCAGGCGATCGCCCGGCTTGAGCTGGACTCTAAAGTCAGCGCTGTCGTTCGGTGTCACAGTTCCTGATGCACTAGGACTGATGCCCAAGGACTCTCTCAGCTGGTCCAGCGGCGGCAGCGGCAAGTCGCCGCGCCAGACCGTGGTGCTGAAGGAACTCTGGAAAAAGTGCGCTCTTCCGAAGTGACAATGCGCCACCGTTCCGAATGCCTGCTCAAAATGCTCTTTGACACCCGGAATTCGAGATACCAGATCGACAAGCGAGAAGCGAGATCCCAATTCAGGCGTAGGGAGGATTTGATAGAAGCGCTGAGCGGTCGTAACTGTGCCAGGACTAGGAAGATCGATCGAAACAGTCTCGGAATTGTCCGTTGCCCTAAGCAACTCGTAGAATGTTCCGTTAGTCACTGTGATCTGAATGTCCTCAGGACTCCCGCCATCTGGCAGCAACGCATCTAGTCCATGACTGCGCGTGAGAGTCGCCTCTCGCTGTCGGGTTTGCCGATACAGCACGATCGCTCGAGCAAACGCCAGGACCCCGTAGTATTGCTCCAAGGGGCCAGCCAGTATTCCGGCCGACTCGGCAGACTCGAAATATTGGCGAGCCTGCTGCAGGTGCGCGATGATCTCGTCGGCTTTGCCCGCTGACAGTTCGCCCCCGTGGTGGGCTTTATACCGTCTTTCCAACACATCCCGTGACTGAAACAGTGCAAGACGACTCCAGATTTCCTCTACCGGTTCTTCCGGATACATTGCGTTTCCTTTCTTCCATGAAGCCGGACGTCATTAAAACATTCAATCGCAATTGCCCCAAACGACTGACCATCGGGCCGCCTTTTCCGCGAACGAGAGCGCGGCATGGGCAGGACTCGTCGAGGGCAGGGCGGCCGTTGGAATCGCGCGCTGCGCATCCGTGAGCGTTGGAATCACGTGCCGCTCGTAGAGCTTCGCGGCAGTCCCCCCGTTGAAGCCGATGAGGCGAATTTCGGGGTGGGCGTGGAGGAACGCGCGAAAGTTGTTCGGGATCGAATCATCCGAAATGTCCGCGTCGAGACTTCCCGAACGCGTGGCGGCCGCGAGCACATCCCAGAGCGCGATGCGCTGCTCGATGAGCACCCGCACGCGCCCCGGATAATCACCGGGTAGGTCGGGCACCTGCGCGGCGATGATCTTCCAGAAGGAATTCTGCGGATTGGCGTAATACTCCCCGCGCTCGAGGGAGAGCCGTCCGGGCAAGCTCCCCAGGATCAGAACCCGGGCGAAGGGCGATGAGATCGGTGGGAATCCGAGCGATAGCATGACCCATTGTCGCCCTTGTGACGTGGGTCGGAAAGCTCGACGCGCAGAGGAGCTCACTTTCTAGTTTGCATCCTGCGGCGGGAT
>DATJSL010000034.1:0-150842 GCA_035504115.1 Steroidobacteraceae bacterium
GGTAGTGTGACCACGGCAGCGCCCACCGAGAATGCCTCCAGCGAGGTGTTCATGCCGTTGAAATGCATCGTGTCCAGCACCACATCGGCGACGCTCAGGAGCTGCAGGAAGCCGTCCAGGTTCATGGGAGGCACGAATTGAATGCGATCGCTCAGTCCGGACATGGATCGAGCGAAGCGCCGTTGCAGTTGCACGCTCCAGTCGGCGCAGTGAGCGGAGATCAACAAGATGCGAGCGCGCGCGTCGCGCCCGAGAATTCCAGCCATCAGCCGATCGAAGTCAGGGTGCAGCTTGAAAAGCGTCTGCGGACACAGGTAAACATGCTCCCCTTCGCCCAGACCGAACTGCGCGCGGGTCGGCCCGCAGGCGCCTCGCTCGGGGCGATAGTAATAGGCCAGGGTAGGCAGATCCTGCAGCCGCACGAGACGCTCGCTGTAGTGCCCGTCGGCATCGCCGGTCTCGTACAGATCGCTCGAGATGAAGTAATCCACATTCGGTATGCCGGTGGTATCGGGATGCCCGAAAGAGACGCATTGCACGGGGGCGAGGCGCGCAAATGCGAGGAAGTAGGAGAACGGCTCGAGGCCGATATCCTGGTAGAAGAGGATATCGAGCTCCAGTGCGGCGATCTTCGAGCGCGCCTGCTCGAGGTCCTCGGGGAGGGTTATCGAATGATCCGCGCGAGCTCTGATCCAGTCCGCCGTCGCATCCGCCACGCTCGGCGGGATGTCGATCGTGTAGACCTCGAAGCGCTTGCGGCAGAGTTGAGCAACGAGCCCCCTGGTGGTCTTGCCGATGCTGTGACTGCGCAGGAACTGGGAGATGAACCCGATCTTGATCCGCCCCGGGCCGCGACGCCTTCCCCGGCAGTGCGGAGCGGTCCAGCTCAAACCCGGGGTCGTAGCCAGAAATGCGCGCGCGAGCTTCGTGTGCAGCTCGCGATTGCCGCGTCCGTGATAGGCAAGATAGAACGTCGGCGCTATGAGCTCGTGGAGCGGATCCGCAATTTTCGGCGGATCCTCGAGGATGCGATCGACGAACGCCGCGACCCGCTGGCGCGTGTGCACGATATGCGCATCGGTTTCATGGACGGCATCGATCAGCAGACCCGACAGGATCGACGAGCCGGGGTCCGGTCGAAGCCGCTGCGCTAGTTGCAGATGTCGCGCCGCTCGCTCTCTGAGTCCCAGGCTCGCTGCGACCTTTCCGGCATTCATTGCGGCGGAGTGCATGTTCGGATCGATTCGAGCCGCCAGCTCGTAGTGCGCGAGCGCCGCCTCCGGGCGCCCGAGATCACGAAGCACGCAACCCATCCAGTAGTAGACTCGCGGCGACTGCGGGACCAGTCGCGCGCACTTGGCGTAAATCCCGAGCGCTTCGGCCCGATGGCCCGTGGCGAGCCTTTCCTCGGCTTCCCCGATCATCTTCAGCGCTTGCTCGCCGGCTGCCTTGCTCAGCTCGGCGACCCCTGGTAGCGCGGCGGCCAGCCCTTTCGAGGCGACGACATTCCTCGGATCCTCGGCGAGAACCCTTTGGTAGAGCCGGGCCGCCTCGCCTGGGAGCCCCGCCCGCCACAGCGCTGCCGCGAGGCCGTTCAACAACCGCCGATCGGATGGGGAGATCTGCAGTGCCAGCTCGAACTGGGCAATGGCGGGCGCGAGCTCGCCGTTGGACTGCAGCGCAGTGGCATAGAGGAGCCGGTAGTCGGCAACAACGGGCGCCAGGTTCACGGCGTTGGATGCCGACGACAACGCCTCCGCGAGCCGCCCGGCTCGCAGCATCTGGACAGCCAGTCGCCGCCATGCCCGCGGATCGAGCAAGGTCTGCGCATCGATCGCGGCTGCCGGGGTCGAGGCCTGTGCCGCCGGGGTCGAGGTCGGGCCTATGCTCGACAACCCGGCCTCACGTCCCCGTCCACCGGTGCATCCAGCCAAGCACGGTGTCGTACCACTGGATGCTGTTGTCGGGCTTCAGCACCCAGTGATTCTCATCCGGAAAGTACAGGAACTCGCTCGGCACGCCGCGCCGCTGCAACGCCGTGAACACCGCCAGCCCTTGGCTATAGGGCACGCGATAGTCGAGCTGGCCGTGAATCACCAGGGTGGGCGTCTTCCACTTCGCGACGCCGTCGACGGGGTTGTACTTGGCGTACCCGGCCGGATTCTGGTACTCCGGGCCGCCCATCTCCCATTCCGGGAACCACAGCTCCTCGGTCGAGTAGTACATGGTGCGGTTGTCGAAGATGCCATCGTGCGTGACGAGGCACTTGAACCGGTCCGGCCACTGTCCCGCGATCCAGTTGATCATGTAGCCGCCGTAGGATCCGCCGAGGGCGCAGGCATTGTCGCCGTCGAGCCAGGGATTCTGCGCCAGCGCGGCGGCGAGACCGAGCTTCAGATCCTCGAGCGGCTTGTCGCCCCAATCGCCGTTGATCGAGTCGGTGAACGCCTGGCCGTAACCGGTCGAGCCGTGAAAGTCGATCATCACCACGCCGTAGCCGCCGCTCGCGAACGTCTCGGCGTTCCAGCGGTAATGCCACTCGTTCCCCATGCTGCCCTCCGGTCCGCCATGCACCACGAGCGCCACCGGATAGCGCTGGCCGGCCTTGAAATTGGGCGGTTTCAATACGTACCCGAAGACGTTGTCGCCGTTCGCGCCCGCAAAGGTGAACTGCTGGTATTCGCCGAACGCGCGCGCCGCGAGCAGCTCCTGGTTGAGGTGCGTGAGGGCGGCGGGCTTGCCGCCGCCGAATGACACCGCATACAGGTCCGCCGGGTGCGCGAGATCGCTCTGGGTATAGAAGACCCGGCGCGGCCCGACGCTGAACGCTTCCACTTGACCATCGCCGGTGATGGCGGAGGCTCTCCCGGTGCGCGCATCGATCGCCCACAGGGGATGCTGGCCGAGGTGGTCGGTGGCGGCGAACAAAGTCTTGCCGTCGCGCGACCAGGCGAAGCTCGCGATGGATCGATCCCAGTTCTGCGTGAGCGGACGCTTGAGGCCGCTGCGCCGGTCGAGAAGCACCAGGTGGAAGCGGTCCGACTCATAACCCGGCCGATCCGTGGCGACGTAGGCGAGGGTGGCGCCGTCCGGCGAGTACGCCGGCTGGCCGTCCCAGGCGGGATTGTCTGCCGTGAGGTTGCGCGGCGTCCCGCCGGCGGCGGGCACGCTGTAGATGTCGAAGTTGGTGGACCAGGGCTCTCCCACCGGCACGGCGCGGATCGAGAAGGCGACCTCGCGGCCGTCGGGACTGACGGCATAGTCCTCACGGCCGCCGAACGGCTTGGAGGGCACATCGCCGTCCAGGCCCGTGGTCAGGTTGACGGGCGCGCCCTCGGCCGCCCCGGATGCATCGAGCGCGATCGCGAAGAGCTGTGAGCGGCGCCCGTCGCTCCAGGCATCCCAGTGGCGCACGAAGATGCGGTCGTACAGCACCCCGTGCGCGGGCGCGTGGGCGGCGGCATCGAGCCGCTGGCGGGTGCAGGCGAGCGTCGCGCAGTCGCGGAACACCTCGAGGCTCACGAACACCCGATCGCCCGCCGGCGCCACGCGATAGGACCCGACGTCCAGGGGCAGATTCGTCACCTGGCTGGGATCGGCGCCGGGCGCGAGCCGCCACACCTGCATCGACCCGCCGCGATTCGACAGATAGTAGAGATAGCGCCCGTCCGCGCTCCACTCGGGCGAGCTCGAGTTCGCCTCGAGGTCGGTGAGCCGCATCGGCGCGGGCGCGTGCTTGCGCACCTGGAGAAGCCAGATCGACGTGCGGCCTCGATTCGCGTCCATGTCGGTTCTGCGTACCGTGTAGGCGATGCGCTTGCCGTCGGGCGACACCGCGGGATCCGAGATGCGCTCCAGGCGCACCAGATCCTGCACGCCGAACGCTGGCAAGGGCTGCTGCGGTACGCCGCGAGGGGCCGAAGCGCCGAGCGCCGCGCCGCTCCCGAGCAGCGCCAGGGCGGTGATGAGCGGTGGTGCGCGCATTGATCTTCTCCTCCCCCGAAAAGAAGCAATTGTAGCCTCAGCCGAGGCAGAATCATCGCATGAGCACCTTGCCGGTCATCAGCCTCGACCTGGACGACACCCTCTGGCCGGTCGCTCCGGTCATCGCGGCGGCGGAGGCGCAGCTCTACGAGTGGATGCAGGTGCGCCATCCGCGCGCGGTGCGCGGCCACAGCATCGAGACGATGCGCGCACTGCGCGCGCGCATCGCCGCGCAATTCCCCGCGCACAGCCACGATCTCACGTTCGTGCGCCGCCGGGCGCTCGACGCGCAGTTCAATGCCGCGGGCTATGCGCGTTCGCGCGCGCAGGCTTCCTGCGAGGAAGCGCTCGAGGTGTTCCTCGCTGCCCGCAATCGCGTCGAGCTGTTCGCCGACGTGCGCCCCGCGCTCGAGAGCCTGCGCTCGCGCTACCGCGTGTACGCGCTCAGCAACGGCAACGCGGACCTCGGCCGCTGCGGCCTGGCCGAGTTCTTCGCCGGTCACGTCCACGCGATCGCCGCCGGCGCCGCCAAGCCGGACGCGAAGATCTTCGCCGCCCTGTGCGAGATGGCCGGCGTGAGCGCGGGCGACGTCCTGCACGTCGGCGACGACCCGATCGCGGACGTGGTCGGCGCGCGCCAGGCGGGCATGCAGACGATCTGGCTCAATCGCGACGCGCGCCCCTGGCCCGTCGCGCTCGCGCCGCCCGCGCGCACCATCTCGACGCTCGCCGAGATTCTTTAGCACCGCGATGGCGCAGGAGCGCGCCTGGCAGCCTCCGGTGTCAACTGCTGATAGAAAAAGCCCTGGTTTTATCGGTGTTTTCTGACTGCAGTTCGCGTTTTTGCCACTTCACTCGGGGGGTGCAGAGCCGATAGGATGGGGCATCGGGGTCATGAAAGGATCCATGCATGCAGGCGATGCGTGACAAGTCTCTGGTGGCGGTGAGCTCGCTGCGCGAGTTTTTTCGTGACGCGTTTCACGCGGCAAGCGCGCGTCAGAACCTCGACATCGACGAGCAGTCCGAGCAGTACGTCGTCAACCTGCTCACCATGTTCTCGCGCGCCGACGCGCTCTATGAGAGAACCCCCGACGGCCTGCGCATCAAGCCGCTCGCCCGCATGCTCGCCGAAGCGCTCGAGGCGCCGAGCGCTTCCGCGCGCCAGCGCGGGCTGCAGCGTCTCGGCGACGTCTCGCTGTTCATCGCCGGATTCTTCGCACGCAGCTTCGCGCGCAAGCTGATCGACATCGATTACCACATCGCCATGGGCGGCAACGCCTACAGCTCGCTTGCCGACTCCATGCAGCGGTCCGCCTCGAGCCGCACCATCGCCGCGATCTATGCGGAGCTTGCGCAGAAATTTCAGCGCCTGGTGGATGCGCTCAACGAGGTGAGCGAGATGTCCTACGTGCACTCGGACGCCGACATCCTGCGTCTGTACGAGATCTGGATGAAGACGGGCAGCCAGCGCGCCCACGGCTTGCTCGGCCGGCTGGGCGTGCGTCCGGTGAAGCAGCCGGGCGGACTGTGCCTCAAGCACTGACCCGTGGTCCTGCGCGGTCTGCAGTCGCTCCTCGGTCGCCTCTACGATCTCGACGTCGGGCATGACGTCTACGACTATCTGATCACCGACCGGCGTGCGCTCGCCGGACTGGTGCCGAGCAACGACCGGCGCGCGCCGGACGAGGAGCTGCTGCTCGCGGAAACGACGGACGGTGCGGGCGTATCCCTGTACATCGATCCCGCGGTGCTCGGGCGACTGGAGGCGGCCGACCCCTTGGGGGCGCTCACCGAAGGAAATCTTGCCGATTACTGCACGGCGCTCGAGGGGGTGAGCCACTTCGTCTACTCCACCTGGCGCCTCGAGCGCGACGCGCCCGTGTCCTTGCTCGAGCTCGAGACGCAGGCCGAGGTCGACAAGTACGCGGCGACGGTGTTCCTGCTGGCCGATCAGCGCGGCGGAGGCTATCCGGCCGAGGTGCACTCGCGCCTGTTCGATCGGGTGGATTTCGACGCGCGCCTCGAGCCCGAGCAGTCCCATCGCTATCGCACGGCGCACCGCTGCGCGGCGAGCTTCTGCCGCCGGCTCGAGAACCGCTTCGTCAGCCGGGGTAGCGCCCGGGTGGAGGCGCTGGTACGGGAGCTGCGCCGATTCTATCGGCTTCCAAGCGCGGCGAAGCTGCGCTGCGCGCTCGCCTGATCCACGCTCCGGCCCCGGGTTCGCCGGCCTGACTGGCAGCCCCGGCGATGCCGCGCGCGAGCGTGCCGCTCACTCCTCCTCGTCGGGATTGTTCTTCTCGGCCTGCTTCTTGAGCTGCAGCCAGTCGCTCAGCTTCTTCAGATCCGTTTTCTTGGGCGGGGGTCCGGTGCGCGCGAGCTTGCCGCTGTCGTACGGATTGTAGCCCTTGACGGTGCCCTGGGGGTTCGGCTTGACCTTGTCGAAGGGCGTGGGGGCGTCGTCGGCGAGCGACAGGCCGGGATTCTCCAGCCGCCGCATGCGGTCGGCGGATACCTCGCGGCCGAAGGCGCCGGTGGCGATCGACCACTCCCACACGGCGTTGCCGCGCTCGTCGAATTGCACGCGGCCGGTCTGCTTCTTCGGCTCGCCCGACTTTCTCGGCTCCGCGGGCGCCTTGGCCGCCGACGCCTCGCCGGAGCCCGACCTGCCCGGGCTCCCGCCATGGGATTTCTTCGAGTCTCCGCTGCTCATGATCCCTTTTTAATGGACTGGGAAGGCAAGTCAAATTGAATAGGTTAAAACCTGCGCGAGATCACACTTGCAGCCAAACGAGTTCACATTTGCAGCTGGTACTGGGCGCGAAGCAGCGCCAGGGCCGTCTTGCCGTCGTTCCACTCCCCGCGCAGCACCCGTCCCAGGGCCTCGCCGAACGGCACCCAGTCGACCTCCAGCTCCTCGTCGGCGTCGGGCATCGGGGCACCCACGTCGAGCTCGCGTGCGAGGTACAGATGGATCACTTCGGTGAAGATGCTCGGCGCCGGAACGTAACGCCCGAGCGCCGTCCAGCGCCGTGCCGCGACTCCGGTCTCCTCGGCCAGCTCGCGCACCGCGCACACGTCGGGCGCCTCGCCCGGATCGAGCTTGCCCGCGGGGATCTCCCAGGTGAAGTCCGCAATCCCATGGCGGTACTGGCGCACCACGCAGACGCGGCCGGCGTCATCCACGGCGACCACCGCGGCGGCGCCGGGGTGGCGCACGAAATCGATCTGATATTCACGCCCATTGGCGTAGCGCAGCGTCTCGGTCGACACCTCGATCACGCGACCGTGGTGCGCCGGGTTGCTGGCGATCGCCGTCGGTTTCAACATATGCGCACCTCATGAGCCAAACTGCAAAGCTGCTCATCATCCTAGGGACTCCCGCCAGCGGCAAGACGACCCTCGCGCGGCGGCTGAGCGCGCATCTGTCCTGGCCGTTGCTTTGCAAGGACGACATCAAGGAGGCGCTGTTCGATGCTCTCGGTCAAGGCGACCGCGCCTGGTCGCGGCGCTTGAGCGAGGCGAGCTTCGCGACGCTCGCGCGCCTCGCGCTCGCGCAGCTGTCGGCGGGGCAGTCGTGCATCGTCGAGGGAAACTGGCGCGCTCTGCACGCGCCGGCGCTCGAGCAGGTGCTCCTCGGCGGCGCGGCGCGCGCGGCGCAGATATGCTGCCGCGCCGAGCCGCAGGAAATCGTGCGCCGCTTCACGCAGCGCCGCCGCCACGCCGGCCACCTGGATGCGCTGCTGCCGCGCGCGCAGCTCGAGCAGGCGGCGCGCGAGCCCGCGGCCTTCCTGGCGCTCGCGGGGCCGCGCCTGGTCTTCATGAGCGATGCCCCCGAGGCGTTCGCGCGCCTGCTCGCCGAGCTCGAAAGCTGCCTGCTGTGACCTGTCTCCTCGCGCGCACCGCGCGAGCGCGCGATGCTCTGGGCCGCAAGGCGTGCCGCCCGGCGGCGGGTCTGGATATCCGTACAGTTAGTCGGTATAGTTTTTTCATATGATGAAGGCGAAGACGACCTCGGCATTCGATGCGCTCAATCCGCAGCAGCGCCGCGCCGCCACCTTTGGCGCGCCGGCCAAGGAGAAGGGCATCAGTGCCGGTCCGCTGCTGATCATCGCCGGTGCCGGCACCGGCAAGACCGACACGCTCGCGCACCGCACGGCGCACCTGGTGCTGAACGGCGTCGATCCGGCGCGCATCCTGATGCTCACCTTCACGCGCCGCGCGGCCCAGGACATGATCCGCCGTGCCCAGGCCATCGTCACCGCCGTGATGGCCGACCGCGGCAAGCTCGGCGACCGCAGCGTGCAGTCGCGCCTGTCGTGGGGCGGCACCTTTCACTCGGTGGGCAACCGCATCCTGCGCTCGTTCGCGAAGCACGTGGGCCTCACTGCGAACTTCACGGTGCTGGATCGTTCCGATGCGGCGGACCTGATGGACGTGATCCGCCATGAGCTCGGCTATTCCTCGAAAGAGAAGCGCTTTCCGCGCAAGGACGCGTGCCTTGCGATCTACAGCTATCGCGTGAATACGCGGCTGTCGCTCAAGCAAACCCTCGAGGAGCAGTTTCCCTGGGTGTGCGAGTGGGAGCAGGATCTCGGCAAGCTGTATCGCGAGTACGTGGCGCGCAAGCAAAAGAACAACGTGCTCGACTTCGACGATCTGCTGCTCTACTGGCACGCCATGATGCAAAATCCCGGGCTCGCGCAGGGCCTGTCGGCGAACTTCGATCATGTGCTGGTCGACGAATATCAGGACACCAGCTCGCTGCAGGGGGAGATCATCCAGGCGCTGAAGCCGGATGGCGCGGGAGTCACGGTGGTGGGCGACGATGCGCAGGCCATCTATTCTTTTCGCGCCGCCGCCGTCGAGAACATCCTGGGATTCGCCGAGCGCTTCAAGCCCAAGGCCGAGACGATGGTGCTCTCGCAGAACTACCGCTCCACGCAGCCGATCCTCGATGCGGCCAACGCGCTGATGGCCGAGGGCGTGCGCCAGCATCGCAAGACCCTGCTCGGCATGCGCCAGTCCCATCAGAAGCCCGTGTACGTCTCGCTCGACGATGCGGCCTCGCAGGCCGAGTACATCGTCAACAAGATCCTCGCGTTGCGCGAGGTCGGCGGGGCGCTGCGCCGTCATGCGGTGCTGTTCCGCAGCTCGCACCACAGCGACGTGCTCGAGGTGGAGCTCATCCGGCGCAACGTGCCGTTCGTGAAATACGGCGGCCTGAAGTTCCTCGAGGCCGCGCACGTGAAGGATCTGCTCTCGCTCCTGCGCTGGGCCGAGAACCCGCGCAACAGCGTCGCGGGATTCCGCGTCCTGAAGCTCGTTCCCGGCATCGGCCCCGGGCACGCCAAGCAGGCGCTCGAGCATCTCGAGGCGCAAGGCTTCAGCGTCAAGAGCCTGGCCGCGTTCGATGCACCGCAGCCCGTGAAGATGGACTGGAAGAGATTCTGCCAGCTGATGGAGAAGCTCGCGGATCCGGCAACGCCCTGGCCGGGCCAGGTGGGCCTTGCGCGCGACTGGTACAAGCCCCAGCTCGAGCGCATCTACGACGCGGCGTTCAGCAGGGCGGGCGACCTCGAGCAGCTCGAACAGCTCTCCGCCCGACACCCCTCGCGGGAGCGGTTTCTGACCGAGCTCACGCTCGACCCGCCCGCCGTCACGAGCGATCAAGCCGGCGTCGCCTCGAAGGATGAGGACTACGTCGTGCTCTCGACGATCCATTCCGCCAAGGGCCAGGAGTGGGATTTCGTCTACGTGCTCAACGTCGCCGACGGCAATCTTCCGTCGGAGTTCGCCGCCGGCAAGCCCGATCTGCTCGAGGAGGAGCGGCGCCTTTTGTACGTGGCGATGACCCGCGCGCGCAACGAGCTGCATCTGTGCGCGCCGCTCAAATATTCGGTGACTCAGCAGGCGAAGGACGGCGACGCCCACGTGTACGGCGCAAAGAGCCGATTCATGACGGACAAGGTACTCGAGTGTTTCGAGCGCACCACCTATCGCAGTGCGCGCGCCGGCGACACCTTGCGGCCGGCCGACGCGGCGACGGCCGGCGCGGCAGCCACCGTCGATGTGGGCGCGCAGCTCAAGGAAATGTGGTGAGCGCACTCCCGCGGGCGCGCGGGCGTCCCGAGCCCCGATTCGCTGACTGAACCGGCTGATCCGCGATCAGCCGCAGTCGATCACCAGCGGCGTGGACCGCCGCCGCCGCCGCCCCCGCCGCCTGGCGGCTTGGAGCGCGGCGCCCGTTCCTGGGCCTCGTTCACGCGCAGCGGACGCCCCCCCATCTGGAAGCCGTTCGTCTGCTGAATCGCGTTCTGAGCCTCACCTGCCGCCATGTCGACGAACGCGAAGCCGCGCGGGCGGCCGGTCTCGCGGTCGTTGATCAGCTTTACGGAATCGACCTTGCCGTAGCGCTCGAACAGGCTACGCACTTCCTCTTCTGTCGCCGTGAACGGCAGGTTGCCTACGTAGATCGTCGTCATTCAACTAGTCTCTCTAACAATGCGCGCAAGACGCGGCAAGTTATCCGCGCGCGCGCGGTTTCACTAAAGCAGACACGCCTCCATTCGCTTAAGCGGCGTAGCCTGTACCTTCGGTCGCGCACTTGAACCGCTCGATGCCAGGGAACGACCTACGAGCCGATGCTACGCCAGGGGAATATCGTTGGCAAACGGCAAAAATACAGGGTTTGCCGGCTCCCACCCGGCTAAGAACGGCCCGCGCTCGGGGCGCCCGCCCAGCGCCCTGCGGGCGCACGCGTCAGCCGCAAGTCAGCCCTCGCCCTCCAGGTAGGCGTAGCCGTTGAGCTCGTTCTCGTAGAAGCGCTTGATCGTCTGCGCCTCGTTGATGGACATGCGTCCCTCCTGGATGGCCCGCTCGCAGTCCCGCACGATCCGGGGATACAGCTCGTCGGTGTCATATTCCATATATTCAAGCACCTTGGTGGCGGTATCGCCTTTGACGACTTCCTCGATCCACCAGCCGCCCCCCTCGCGCAGGCGGATATGCACCACGTGCGTGTCGCCGAACAGGTTGTGCAGATCGCCGAGGGTCTCCTGATAAGCCCCGACGAGAAAGGCGGCGAGGTAGTAGGGCTGGCCCGGGACCAGCTCGTGCACCTCAAGGGTGCGCTTGCTGATGCGCGGATGCACGAAGCGGTCGATTTTGCCGTCGGAATCGCACGTTATGTCCGCCAGGACGGCATTGCGCGAAGGCCGCTCGGTGAGCCGCTGAATGGGCATGATGGGGAAGAGCTGGCCGATTGCCCAGCTGTCCGGCAGGGACTGGAACACCGAGAAATTGCAGAAATAGATGTCGCTCAGCATGTCCTCGAGATCTTCCAGCTCCTCCGGCACCCGGTTGAGCTTGCGGCAATAATCGCGGATCTTGGCGCAGGTCGCCCAGTACAGACGCTCCGCGAGCCCGCGAAACTCGAGGCTCAGGTAGCCCCAGTTGAACATCTGCAGCACCTGATCGCGCGCCTGCAGCGCATCGTGATAGCACTCCACCAGCCGCCGCTCGTTCACCGACCGGTAGCTGTCGAACAGATCGCGCACCGGTTGCGGCAGCTCCTGCCGGCCCGGATAGTCTTCCTCGGGGCGCCCGGAGACCTTGAACTGGTCGAGCTTGGAGGCGCCGAGCACGTCAAAGACCAGCAGGCTATGCTGCGCAGCGATGGCGCGCCCCGACTCGCTCACGATCATCGGATGCGGCACGTCGCGGGCGTCGCAAACGCTCTTGATCCGATAGACCACGTCGCTCGCGTACTCATTCAAGGTGTAGTTCATCGACGACTCGTAGTTGGTGCCGCTGCCGTCGTAGTCGACGCCCAGGCCGCCGCCGATATCGATGTACTCGAGCCCCGCGCCCATGATCTTGAGCTCCGCATAGACGTGGGCGAGCTCGTTGATGGCGTCTTTCACCCGCCGGATGTCCTGCAGCTGGCTTCCAGGATGGCAGTGCACCAGCTTCAGGCAGTCGAGCATGTTGCGCTCCTTGAGCAGCGCATGCAGATCGAGGATCTCGCTCACGAACAGGCCGAACTTGGACTTCTCGCCGGCGGATTCGCGCCAGCGGCCGGCGCCGTCGCTCGCGAGCTTCACGCGCACGCCGATACGCGGCCGCACCCCGTAGCGCTCGGCGTGCTTCAAGATCAGATGGATCTCATCGTAGTTCTCCACCACCGGAATGATGGTGCGTCCGAGCTTGGCGGCGATGATGACCGCCTCGATGTAGCTGTCGTCCTTGAAGCCGTTGCATATGACCATGCGGTCCGGCGCATCCTCGGTGATGGACATGACCGCGAGCAGCTCGGGCTTGGAGCCCACCTCGAGCCCGAAGCCGAACTCCTTGCCGTATCGGTACACTTCCTCGACCACCAGACGCTGCTGGTTGACCTTGATCGGGAACACCGCGGCATAGCGGTTGCGGTACTCGTTCTCCTGGATCGCCGTGCCGAAGGCCTCGGCGAGATGGCGCAGGCGGTGCGCGAGGATGTCGGAGAAGCGAATGACCACGGGCGTGTGCAGCTCGCGTGCACGCAAGCCCTGCACCACTTCGTACAGGTCGATCTCGCGGCCGGGATCCATGCTCGGTCGAATCACCACATGGCCGTCGGCATTGATCGAGAAGTAGCCCTTGCCCCAGGCCTCGACCTGGTACAGATCGAGCGACTCCTCGACCTTCCAGGCGTGGCTCGGCGGGAGCATGTTCGCGGCTCTATTCATGTGCGCGCACCATAACAAATTGACGCTGCATGTAAATGACGGATATCACCTCGTCGCGTGTCGGAACATCAGCCGCGCGCAACCGGCCGCGCGGGATCGCGGATCCACTCGCTCCAGGAGCCCGCATAGAGCTTGGCGCCGCCGAGGCCGGCGAGCTCCAGGGCGAGCAGGTTGTGACAGGCGGTGACACCCGATCCGCACATGACGATCGCATCGGCGGGCGAAGTGCCCCCGAGCCGCTCGCGCCAGCGCCGCGCGAGCTCCTCGCGGGGCAGGAAGCGGCCGTCGCCGCGAAGGTTGGCGTCGAAGGGATGATTCACCGCGCCAGGGATGTGGCCGGCCACCGCGTCGATGGGCTCGACGGCGCCGGCGAAGCGTTCCGGCGCCCGTGCATCGATGAGCTTGCGCCGCGGATCCTCGAGCGCCTCGATCAGCTGGCGCGTGGTGACCACGACATCGCGGGCGGCTTGCGAGCCGTCCTGCCCCGCCGCAGAGCCTGCGCCGCGGGGCGCGCCGACGTCACGGGGCGCGCCGACGCCGCGGGGCGCGCCGGTATCGTCCGATGGCGCCCCTCCGCGCTCGGGCATGGGGTCGCCGGACTGGAGCGTGCCGCCGGCGTCGAGCCAGGCCGCGAGGCCGCCGTCGAGCACGGCGGCGTTGCGGTGCCCGATCCAGCGCAGCAGCCACCAGGCGCGCGCGGCGAAGGCGGCATTCGAGTCGTCATAGGCGATGGCCTGCGCCTCGCGGGTGAGGCCGCGACGCTCGAGCGTGGCCGCGAGGCGGCGTGGGTCGGGCAGGGGATGGCGGCCACTGTCGCGAGAGACGGGCGCCGACAGGTCACGATTCAGATCGAGGTAGCGCGCCGTGGGGATGTGGCCGCGACGGTACGCCTGTCGCCCGGCCTCCGGGGCCGCGAGATCGAAGCGGCAGTCGAGGAGCACGGTCCCGGGCTTGCCGATGAGGGCGCGCAGCGCATCGGCGTCGATGGTGGTGGTGAAGGCCACGAGCCGACTTTAGCGCGATGCCGCCCCGACTGCATCCGCTACAATTCGCTCAATGGCGATCACTCTTTACTGGGGCAGCGGCAGCCCGCACTCATGGCGCGTGCTGCTCGCGCTCGAGCACAAGCGCCTCGAGTACGAGTCGCACTTGCTGCATTTCGACAAGCAGGAGCACCAGTCCCCGCCGATGCTCAAGATGAATCCGCGCGGCCGTCTGCCGGTGCTGAAGGATGGCGATTACGTGGTGTTCGAATCGGTGGCGGTGCTCTACTACCTCGACTTGAAGTACCCCTCGCCGCCGCTGTTCGGATCGAGTCCGGAAGAGGCCGGCGTGATCATGCGCGTGATCTGTGAATTTCAAGACTATGCCGAGCCGGCGCTGTCCCGGATCGTGAACGCCATCTTCTCCGACCAGGTCGCCGACGCGCTCGAGGAGCTGACCGATGCCATGCACCGGGTCGCGCGCGAGGCGCGCACGATCGAGGGGCGCCTCAGCAAGGAGCTGTGGATCGTGGGCGACGCCTACTCGGCGGCGGACATGGTGATCTTCCCGTGGATCCAGGTGCTGCGCCGCGCGCTCGACAGGAGCGCGGCCGCGGAGCTCGGTTCGCGCTTCCTGCCGATGGAGAAGAACTACCCGGCGCTGGCGCGCTGGATCGGACGCATCGAGGCGCTCCCCGGATACGCGAGGACCTACCCGCCGCACTGGCATGAGGTCGCCGCCTCGCCCGCCGCGTCGCCTTGAAACTTGGATCTCCCGCTCGCCACCCTGTAGGCTGGCGCAGGACTCCCGGGCGGGGCGCTCGCGGTCTTACGACAATCGAGGGGATCGACATCATGGGGATCGGGTCATGAGCAGTCACGAAGTGCATGTGAAATTCGCCGGCAAGATCGTCATGGTCGGTTTCGGCAGCATCGGACAGGGGGTCTTGCCGCTCATCTTGCGTCACATCGGCACTTCGGCGGACCGCATCGTCATCGTGACGGCCGACGATGCCGGCCGCGCCGAAGCGGCCCATTACGGCGTGAGGTTCGTGAACAGCGCGCTCACCCGCGACAACTACCGCCGCACGCTCGAGCCATTGCTCGGGAGCGGCGATTTCCTGCTGAATCTGTCGGTGGATGTCTCGAGCGTCGCCCTCGTGCGCCTCGCGCGCGAGCGCGGCTCTCTGTATCTCGACACCTGCATCGAGCCCTGGGCGGGCGGGTATTTCGACGCCAAGGCCTCGGTCGAGAAGCGCAGCAACTACAGCATGCGCCTCGACGCCCTGGCGCTGCGCGAGGGGGCGGGCGACGCCCCCACCGCCGTGCTCACGCACGGCGCAAACCCGGGTCTGGTCTCGCACTTCGTCAAGCAGGCGCTGCTGAACATCGCGCGGGATCTGGGGTTGCCGGCCGCGCGGCCGCACGGCCGCGACGCCTGGTCGAGGTTGGCACAGAGCCTCGGCATCAAGGTGATCCACATTGCCGAGCGCGACTCCCAGATCAGCCGTACGCCGAAGCAGCCGGACGAGTTCGTCAATACCTGGTCGGTGGACGGCTTCGTGAGCGAGGGCGCGCAGCCCGCCGAGCTTGGCTGGGGCACGCACGAGAGGCACTTCCCCGCGGACGGGGGCCGGCACGAGCAAGGGTCGCGCTGCGCGATCTATCTGAATCGCCCCGGCGCGAGCACGCGCGTGCGCACCTGGACGCCCAGGGCCGCGCACTTTCACGGCTTTCTGATCACCCATTCGGAGGCCATCTCGCTGGCCGATTACTTCACGGTGCGCGAAGGCGAGCGCGTGGCGTACCGCCCGACCACGCACTATGCCTATCACCCGAGCGACAGCGCGGTGCTCTCGCTGCATGAATTTGCCGGCCGCAACTGGCACTTGCAGGACAGGAAGCGAATCATGCTCGATGACATCACCGAGGGCATCGACGAGCTCGGCGTCCTGCTCGCCGGGCACCGCAAAAACGCCTACTGGTACGGCTCGCAGCTCTCCATCGAGGAGGCACGTGCGCTCGTGCCCTACAACAGCGCGACCAGCCTGCAGGTGACCGTGGCCGTGCTCGCCGGGATGGTGTGGGCCATGGAGAACCCCGCGCGCGGGATCATCGAGCCCGACGACATGGAGTTCGAGCGCCCGCTCGAGATCTGCATGCCCTATCTCGGGCGAGTGGTGGGCGCCTACACGGACTGGACGCCGCTGCACCAGCGCGGTGAGCTGTTTGCGGAGGACCTCGACCTTGCGGATCCATGGCAGTTCAAGAACGTGCGGGTCATGTGACCTCGGGGGCCGGCCGCAGGCGCCGGCCGGCCCGCCGCAAGCGATCGGCCGCGCTCGGGAGTCCGGGGCTCAGGATTGGGCCTTCGAGTAGCTGATCGCAATCACGGTGAAGGTTTGGGCGCCCGCCGGCAGCGCGACCGTCACCTCCTCGTCGAGGCGCTTGCCCAGCAGGCTCGATCCGAGCGGGGAGTCCATGCTGACGTAATCGCTCGCCATGTCGAACTCGTCCGGTCCCACCACCCGGTAGCAGTGCAGTGCGCCATCCGTGCTCTCGAGCTGCACCCAGGCGCCGAAGTAAACTCTTTCGCGGTCGCGCCGCCCGCCCTCGGCCTCGGGATCCACGACCCTCATGCCCTCCAGGCGCTTGCGCAGGAAGCGCACGCGCCGATCGATCTCGTGCAGCCGCTTCTTGCCGTAGGTGTATTCGGCGTTCTCCGAGCGATCGCCTTGGGCCGCCGCCGCCGCCACCGCGGCCGTGACCCGCGGACGCTCGCGATGCCACAGCTCATGGAGCTCCTCGCGCAACCGCTTGGCCCCTTCAGGGGTGATGTATTTCGAGCCGGCAGGGGTCGGGGGGCGATATCTTGACACGGTGCAATACGAGGATTTGCTCGGGACGTGAACGCGGTCTTGCGTCCGCGTGATCGACTGAGCAGTTGCTCACAGAATATGGTGGGTCGTTCTCTCTAAGCTCTGTGCCCATGAGCGCCAAATACTACACCCACTTCATCGCGCAGTCGGACGGCGCCATCGAGTACAGCGAGTATCGCGGCGTGGTCGAGCTGCTGGGCACGCAGGGTATCGTGCAGGGCAGCCGCGAGATCGCACGCATGCTGGCGCGCAGCTTCGACCTGGAGGAGATGGATATCCAGGTCCTGCAATGGCATCAATTGCACTGAATCCCCTAGCGGGCTTTACTTCCCTTCATTGAAGTCCGCATTTTCCGCCCCGAGCTCAACCCTCGGGGCTTTTTTTTGCCGGTGGTAGACTGCGCGCACGCCCCCGCCTCGAGGGGCGAGGAGGGGACTCATCGATGCGCGTATCGGCTTATCCCTGGGGCGCCTGGGCCCTTGGCGCGATCGCGGCCCTGTGGCTGTCGGGCTGCGGCTACAACACACTGCAGACCAAGGACGAGGAGGTCAAATCCGCCTGGTCCGAGGTGCTCAATCAGTATCAGCGGCGCGCCGACCTCATCCCCAACCTGGTGAACACGGTCAAGGGGTACGCAGCGCAGGAGCAGACGGTGCTGTTGGGGGTGACCGAAGCTCGGGCCCGGGCCGGCGCCATCCAGGCGACGCCTGACCTCATCGAGGATCCGGCGGCACTCGCCAAGTTTCAGGCGGCGCAGAGCCAGCTGACGGGCGCGCTGTCGCGCCTCATGCTCGTGTCGGAGCGCTACCCGGAACTGAAGTCCGATCAGAATTTTCGCGATCTGCAAGCGCAGCTGGAGGGCACGGAGAATCGCATCGCGGTGGCGCGCAACCGCTACATCCGCGCCGTCCAGGAATACAACGTGACCGTGCGCTCCTTTCCCGACAATCTCACCGCGGCGACGTTCGGCTTCAAGCTCAAGCCGAACTTCTCGGTCGAGAACGAGGCGGCGATCTCCAAGCCGCCGGCCGTCGATTTCGCGCCCGCGCCGCCATCGGTCCAACCCGCGACGGCAGCGCCGCCCGCCGCGGCGCCGCCATCTGCGCCGGCGCCCGACGCGCCGCAGGCGCAGTGAGCTCGCTCTGATTCCCGCGGCGAATGCGGCAAACGCGGCGCCGCCGCGGCGCGGCCGGCGCCGGCGCGCCGGGCTCGCCCTGGCGCTCGGCCTCGCGGCGTTGCCCGCCGCGGCACAGGTTGCCGTGCCGCCCAAGGCTCCGGTCGTCGATCTCACCGGCACGTTGTCGGGGGCGGCCGTGACCCGCATCGAGCGGCGCATTCTGCAGCTCGAGGCAGCCAAGGGCAGCCAGATCGCCGTGCTCATCGTGCCGACCACCCAGCCGGAGGAGATCGAGCAGTACGGCATTCGAGTCGCCGATCAATGGAAGCTCGGGCGCAAGGACGTCGACGACGGGGCGATATTGATCGTGGCGAAGAGCGACCGGCGCGTGCGCATCGAAGTGGGCTACGGCCTCGAGGGCGCATTGTCGGATGCGGTGTCGAATCGCATCGTGGACGAGATCATCGCGCCGCGTTTCAAGCTGGGCGACTACGACGGCGGGGTCGAGGCGGGCGTGCAGCAGATGATCGCCGTGGTGAACGGCGAGCCCTTGCCGCCGCCCGACGAGCGCTGGGAGCATCGTGCGGGCCTGCACAACCTGCTGCCGCTTGCGCTCGTCGCGGTGGTGGTGGCGAGCGGGCTCCTGCGCGCGCTGTTCGGCCGCTTGATGGGATCGGCGGCGACCGGTGCTGTGGCGGGCGGCATCGCCTGGGTGCTCACCCATGCGCTCCTTGTCGGCCTCGGCGCGGGGCTGCTCGCGTTCCTCTTTGCGCTGTTGCTGGGAGCGGGCCGGGGCTGGTCGACGGGCGGTTTCGGCGGCGGCTGGGGAGGCTTCGGTGGGGGCTTCGGCGGCGGTGTGCGCGGCGGCGGCGGATTCGGCGCAGGCACCGGGTTCAGCGGCGGGGGCGGAGGGCGCTTCGGCGGCGGCGGCGCCTCGGGAAGCTGGTGATGCGGGCCGGGCGCTTGATGCGGCACGCCGCCGCGTTGCACCTCAAGACCCGGTGGTGCTTTGCGCCGGGCACGCTGCGCGCCATCGAGGCGGCGATTGCCCGCGCTGAGCGAGCCCATGGCGGGGAGATTCGCTTCGCCATCGAAACCTCGTTGCCGCCGCGCCGGATCCTTGCCGATATCACGCCGCGCATGCGGGCGCTCGAGGTGTTCTCGCTCCTGCGAGTCTGGGATACGGAGCACAACAACGGCGTGCTCATCTACGTGCTCATGGCGGATCGCAGCGTGGAGATCGTAGCCGACCGCGGCGTTTCAGGGCGGGTGAGCGGGGACGAATGGGGAGCGGTATGCCGCATGATGGAGGAACACTTCCGGGAAGGGCGCTTCAGGGAGGGCTCGACGACCGGGATCGACGCCGTCGGCGGGTTGCTTGCGCGCCACTTCCCGGCGTCGCCGGCGCAGCGCGCCCGATCGCCAAATGAATTGCCTGATCAACCGACTTTGCTGTAGATAGGCGCCAGAGTTTGCTGTAGATAGGCCATGATGATCCAAGCACTGTACTCGCGCAGGCGAGCTTTCGCGGCGCTCGCGCTGTGTGTCGGCGTCGCCGGCTGCTCGCTGTTCCGTCCCGCGCCCCCGCCGCCGCCGCCGCCACCCCCGCCCGCGCCACCGCCGGCGCCCGCGTTACCCAAGCCCTCGGCCACCCATCGATTCGAGCTGGCGCCGGAGAGTGGCGATGTGGTCGGCTACGTGCAGCGCACCACCATCGGCAAGGACGACACCCTGCCCGACATCGCCCGGCGCTTCGACGTCGGCTACGAGGAAATGGTGCTCGCCAATCCGGGCGTTGACCCCTGGCTGCCGGGTGTCGGGCGCGAGGTCATCGTACCCACGCAGTTCGTGCTGCCCGAGGCGCCTCACGAGGGGCTGGTGATCAACGTCGCGGCGATGCGCATTTTCTATTATCCGCGGCACAAGAAGGGTGAGCCGCAGGTCGTCTATACGTACCCGATCGGCATCGGCCGCGTGGGCTGGAAGACGCCGGAGGGCACGACGCGGATCGTGAGTCGCCAGAAGGATCCGGTGTGGGTGGTGCCGAAGTCGGTGCGTGACGAGCACGCCAAGGACGGAGACATCCTGCCGGCGGTCGTGCCTGCCGGGCCCGACAACCCGCTCGGCCAGTATGCGTTTCGCTTGAGCTGGCCGAGCTATCTGATCCACGGCACGAACAAGCCGTACGGCGTCGGTATGCGCGTGAGCCACGGCTGCATACGTTTGTACCCGGAGGATATTGCCGCGCTGTTCGGCGTGGTCCCCATCGGCACCCGGGTCACCGTCGTCAATCAGCCGTATCTGTTCGGCTGGCGCAACGGCACGCTGTATCTTCAGGCCTACGCGGTCATGGAGGATGACTCGCGCAACTGGGACAAGAACCGCAAGCGCTTGCTCGCCAACCTGTTGAGCCCGAAGCAGCGGCAAAAGATCGGACAGCGCATCGAGGGCGCGGACCAGCAGGTGGATTGGCAGCGCGTCGGCGACCTGGCACACGCCCCGCGCGCCATCCCGGTGGCGGTGACGGGCGGTGCGCCGGGGCTGGACGAGGTGCTCTCCAAGTCGCTCCTGGTCGACGACACGCTGCCCGACGGTTCCAACTGGGACGGCAAGAGCGGACTGCTGGTCGACGAGAAGACCTTCAACGAGCTCATCAGCGGCAAGAGCGAAGCGCCGCCCGTCGCGCCGCCGGGGCAGGGGTCGGCACCGGGGCAAGGATCGGCGCCGCCGCCGGGGCAGGGATCGGCGCCGCCGGGTCGAAGTCCGGCTGCGCCCCCCGCATCCGCGGGCTCGCAATAGGCGCATGAATCGTTCCCGGCGCAGGGGAGCCGCGGGCCGCGCGCTCGCCATCTCGAGCATGCTCCTCGGCGCAGTTGCCGCCTCCGCCGCACGCGGTGCCGCGAGCCCGCCGCCGCCGTTGCCGAAGGATCTCGCCCCCATCCAGAGCGGACTCGACTACCACTCCTTCGCGAATGTCGAGCAGTTTCGCGTCACGCACCTGGATCTGAACCTGCGGGCGGACTTCCACAACAAGGTTCTGTTCGGCGAGGTGGCGCTGCAGGTGAAACGGCTCGACCCGAGCGCCACCGAGCTGGTGCTCGACACACGCGGACTCGACGTGCGCGACGTGAGCGAGAAGCCGACCAGCATCATCGGCGCCCTGTCGAAGACCGAGACCACATGGGTGAGCCGGCCCTTTCATCTCGACAAGGCCGATCCGATCCTCGGCAGCCCGCTGGTCATCGAGCTGCCGCCGCTCAAGAAGTCGACGGAGACCATCAAGATCGCCTACGTCACCTCGCCGGATGCGCCCTCGCTGCACTGGCTCGAGGAGGCGCAGACCGCCGGCAAGCATCATCCGCTCATGTATACGCTGTCCGCACCGATGGGTGCGCGCGACTGGATTCCCCTGCAGGACACGCCGCTGGTGCGCGTGACGTACTCCGCGTTCATCCACACCGATCGCGACCTCCTTGCGCTGATGAGCGCGCGCAACGACCCCGAAGTGAAGCACAACGGCGAGTACGCTTTCGTGATGCGTGATGCGATACCGCCGAGCCGCATGGCCCTCGTCATCGGCGACCTGCGCTTCAAATCGACCGGCCCGCGCACCGGCGTTTATGCCGAGAAGCCGCTGGTGGCGGACGCGGCGAAGGAGTTCGCCGACGGCGAGACCCTGCTGCAGGCGGCGGAGAAGCTGTTCGGTCCCTACCGCTTCGAGCGCTGGGACCTCGTGGTACTGCCGCCGGCATTCCCGCTGGCCGAGGTGGGCAATCCGCGCGCTGCCTTCATCAGCTCCACCGTGGTGACCGGGGATCGCAGTCTCGAGCCCATTGCGGCGCGCGCGCTGGCGCAATCCTGGGCCGGAGATCTGGTGAATGGGGCGACGGTGCGCGATGCCTGGATCAACGAGGGTCTCGATGTTTACATGCAGTACCGCATCGTGCGCGAGGTCTATGGCGAGGCGCACGAGACGGCCGAGCGCACCCTGGCGCAGCGCACGCTGCGTGAGGCGCTGGCGCGGATGAGCGAGGCGGACCAGGTGCTCGCGGTGGACATGCGCGGGCGCGATCCCGGCGCCGTTGCCAGAAGCGCCCCGCAAGAGAAGGGCGGACTGCTCTTCGCCGATCTCGACGGCAAGTTCGGACGCGGGCATTTCGATGCATTCCTGCGCGGCTATTTCGATCATTTCGCCTTCAAGAGCGTCACCACCGAGCAGTTCCTCACGTACTTGAAGGAGAATCTGCTCGACCGCTTCCCGGGCATCGTGACGCCTGAGCAGGTCGCCGCGTGGGTGAACGCGCCCGGCTTGCCGGCGGATGCGCCGCTGTCGACGGCGCCTGTCTATGGCTCGGTCGATGCGGCGCGAGCTGCCTGGCTCGCCGGGCAGGTTGCGGCGAAGAAGCTCGACACGCGCGGCTGGGTCACGCCGCAATGGACGTACTTTCTTCGCGGCATGCCGCCCACCTTGCGCAAGGATCAGCTCGCGGATCTGGATCGGGCCTTCGGCCTGACCAAGACGCCGAACGCAATCGTCGCCGCGAGCTGGCTCAGGCTGGTGATCGAGAACACCTATCAGCCGAGCTACCCGCGGCTCGAGGAATTCCTCGCCAGCAACGGCCGGCAGACCCTGCTCCTGCCGCTGTATACCCAGCTCATGAAGACACCGGCCGGCGAGGCGCTGGCGCGGCGTGTATACGCGCGGGCGCGCCCGCTCTATCAGGCACGAACCGCTGCGGCGCTCGATGCGATCGTCAATCCCGCTTCCGAAGGGTCCGATGACGAGTGAGTGGATGAAGGTCATGCTCGAGGAGATCGAGCGCAAAAGGGCCGAGAGCGAGCAGGCGCAGATCGAGCAGAAGCGCCGCGAAGAGGAGGCCGCCCGGGAGGCCGTGCCGGCGCCGCCGCCCGCGGGCTCCCCCGGCGGATGATTCCCCTCAAGGACGACACGCCGTCGAGCCTCGAGCCCTACGTCACCTACATGCTGATCGCGCTCTGCGTGGGCGCATTTCTCTGGCAGTGCTCGCTCGATGCGGGATTCGCGCAGCGTGCCGTGGATGCGCTGGGCGCCATTCCCGCGGTGCTGCTCACCGATGCGCGCCTGCCGGCGGATCTCTGCTGGGTGCCACGCTACGCGACGCCGCTCACCTCGATGTTCCTGCATGCCAGCTGGATGCACCTGCTCGGCAACATGCTGTTCCTCTGGATCTTCGGCGACAACGTCGAGGATGCTCTGGGGCACGCGCGATATCTCGCGTTCTACACGCTGTGCGGCGTCGCGGCCGTGCTCGCGCAAGCGTCCGGCGATCCGCGCTCCGCCTACCCCATCATCGGTGCGAGCGGCGCCATCTCGGGCGTACTGGGCGCCTACCTGCTGCTGTTCCCGCGTGCGCAGGTCCTCACGCTCGTGCTCCTGCCCTTCTTCTTCACCACGGTTCGCGTGCCCGCCATGCTGCTGCTGCTGCTCTGGTTTGCGGTGCAGCTGGTGAGCGATGTGGCTCTGTCCGGCGGCGCCGGGAGCGTGGCCTTTCGGGCACACATCGGCGGCTTCCTCTTCGGCATGCTGCTGGTGCCCTTGCTCAAGCGGCGCGCGTCCTTCGCCGTCTAGCGGCGGCGCCGGTTGTGCTACAGTTGGATGAGGCAGGCGCCTCGAAGGATGATATTTGGCCACACCGAGCACCCTGGGGCTTGAGCTACAAGAAGAACGGAGTCCCGACCGCTCGATCCCGCGCCTGCCCACGGCAAGAACGGCGTTCCTCGGACGCACTTTGCGTGGTCCGGTCAATCGTCCGGTGCTGGTGGCGAGCTTCGCGGAGTTTCACCACACCTTCGGCGGGCTATGGCAGCCGAGCCGGCTTGCTTACGCGGTGGAGCATTTCTTCGAGAATGGCGGTGCCGAGGCGCTGATCGTACGCGTGGTGAACGGCGCGCGCGCCGCGACCCTGCACCTGCGGGCCGGCAACGAGTTCCTGACGTTGCAGGCGGCGAGTCCCGGAACGCGCGAATTCCTGCGCGCGAGCGTCGACTACGACAACATTCCCGCGCATGACGCAATGCGATTCAATCTCACCGTGCAGCGTGTGCGCGTGCAGGCCGGCAGCCACGTGGAGGACCAGGAGATCTTCCCGCAGCTCTGCATGCTGCCGGGAGACGAGCGCTACGTGGGCGCCGTGCTCGCCCGATCCGAGCTGATCCGCATGCCGCCGGGGCCCGTGCCCTTGCAGCGGCCGCAGCGCACGACCGATGCTGCGGGTGGCCCGGCCTATGTCAGCTCGAACGGCGACGGCGACGACGGCGCTCCCCTGACCGACTACGATTTGATCGGCTCCGAGATCGAGCGCACCGGCCTGTTCGCGCTCGGAGCCTGCGATTTCAACCTGCTGTGCATCCCGCCACTGGCGCGCACCGAGGACGTGGGTCCCACCGTGCTGATGGTGGCGTCGCGCTACTGCAAGGATCGGGGCGCGATGCTCATCGTCGATCCGCCGTACGCCTGGCACACCGCCGACGACGCGCTCGCGGGGCTGCGCGAGTGGAGCATCAGATCGGAAAATACGCTCATGTATTTTCCGCGCGTCCTGGCGCACGACAAGCTGCGGGGTCACTTCGAGTCCTTCGCCCCGTGCGGAGCCGTCGCCGGCATTCTCGCGCGCACCGATCAGACGCACCCGGTGTGGAGCGAGCCCCGTAGCGACGATGCCGTGCTGCGGCCGGGCTACCGGCCCGTCTGCCTGGTGCCGGAGGATCGACGCATGCGGCTGCTGCTGCGCGGGGTCAACACGCTGCAGTCGATTCGATCGGTAAGCCGCATCGGCAGCAAGCCGCGGACCCTCGCCGCCGGATCGGCGGGCACCGCCGACTGGCAAAGCCTCGCGGCGCGGCGGCTCGCCCTGTTCATCGTGAATTGCATCGAGCGCGGCACGCGCTGGGTGGCGACGGCCGAACCGGGCGCCGAGACCGCGCAGATCGTCGGCGCGCAAGTCCGTCTTTTTTTCGATCAGCTTCATGAGGCGGGGGCGTTCGGCGCGCGCCGCCGCGAGCAATCGTTCTACGTCATCTGCGACCGGCGCTTCAACGCCGCCGACGGTGAGCGAGCCGGCGAGTTTCAATTCCTCGTCGGCTTCGCTGCGTCGCGGCCGGGCGAGTTCCACACTTATCGCATCTCGCACTCGGCCGCGGCCAGCCGCGTGAGCCCGGCAAGCCTGAACCGCGCGAAGCTCGCGGAGTTCGGTCCGGAAGAGCTCAAGTGGGTCGACAGGCTGGCGCGCCAGCTGGAGCCGCCCTGATCGGCGCGCCGAGCGGGACCGTGACTTCAGGTGGATTGCTTGGACAGGGCCCCGGCGGCGAGGCGCCGCTCGATCTCGGTCGCGAGCGAGCTCGGCGCCGGCTTCGTACCGGGTGTCGCGGCGAGACGCGGCAGCTGCGGCAATTGCGCGAGCGCGTGGCGCGCATAGTCGTAGCCGGCGTCGATCGCCCGATCGAAAGCATGCCACTCGAGCAGGTCGATGTTCGCGAGCGGCGGCTTGAGCACGAGGTCCGCCAGCATGCGCTGCGCCGCCGAGCTCGATACGCTGTTGACCATGCCCGCGTGCATGAGGATCTGAAAAATGTTGATGCGCCGCTCGCCGTTGCGCCGGCGCGCGAAGAATCTCCACAACGGCGGGGCATCCCGTCCCGGGGCCTGTGCGGGAAAGCTGTGATCCGCCCCCGCATCGCAGCCGATCACCAGCCCCGGCGCTTGCCGATGCATGACATCGACCGGCAGGTTGTTGAGCGCCGCCCCGTCGACCAGCACGTCTTGCCCCTGAAATACGGGCGGCATCACCCCGGGAATCGCCACCGCCGCGCGCAGCACCTGCCACAGGAGCCCCTCGCGATGCTCGAGCGTGCGCCCGGTGGTGAGATTGGCGCTGATGCAGAAGAACGGCCGCCGCAGGTCCTCGATCAGCACGTCGCCGTATTCCCTCGCGAGCAGCCGCGAGACCTTGCGTCCGCGTGTCAGCGCGACCAGCGGAAAGGTGTAGTCGTTCACCGGATTGGTGTCGACGAAGCTGCGCCGGTAGCGCATCCGCATCTCCTCATCGCTCCAGCCCATCGCGAGGCCGGCCGCGATGATCGATCCGATGCTCGCTCCCCCGACGAAGTCGATGGGCACCCGGGCCTCGCGCAGCGCGCGTATCACGCCGAGATGCGCGAAGCCGCGCGCGCCGCCTCCGGATAGCACCAATCCGACACCGCGATGGGTGAGGAGCCGCGCGACTCTGCCCAGGTCCTCGGCATCGAGGATGTGATGATGCTGTGCGGGCCGCAGGCTCCTCAGCCAACGGCCGGTGTGACCGGCCGCGAACCCGTTCTCGTGCAGCAGGGCGAGATCGATGCGTGCGCCGCGCTCGGCGGCGCCGCACAGACTTTGCGCCCAGGGTCGGGGCTGCGCATCGGCGCGGGCGAGCGCCAGGATGAGGTCGGCCTGGCGGCAGCATTGCCGCGTCCAGCCGCTATCCGACGGGTCGGCTGCGTAGAGCACGTAATCGTTCTGCTCCTCGAGGCGGCCGAACCAGGCCGACGTGTGGCGAATGGCACGCACGTCCCACACCAGCTCGGTGCGGCCGACTCGCGCCAGCTCGCCGACCAGCCGTGTGGCGAACTCGATTGCGTCGATTTCCTCGCTGTTCGGCACGAGCGCGAACACCCGCGCACGGCGCGCGCTCGCCTTGGCCGCGTTGCTGCGCCGAAGGCGACGGGCGCAGAGCCGAGCCAGCGCGAGCGAGAATTCACTGGAGCGTGCCGCCGCCGCCTCGAGCACCGCCTGCGGCAGCAGCACGAGCTCCGAGTCGCGCAGGGCGATGACCGTGGCGCTGCGCGGCTCGCCGAGCAGCCAGCCGGTCTCTCCGACCAGCTCGCCGCGCTCGATTTCGGCAATGAGCGCACCCCCGCCGCCGGCACGCACCGCGAGCCGCCCGCTCGCCAGCAGATATACTCCCTCGGGCGAAGAACCCGATTCGAACAGCACCTCACCCGCCGGCAGCGAGAAATGCACGGCGCCAGCGGCGAGTGCTTGCAGAGCGGCAGCGGGCATGTTCTTGAGGTCGACGCTGCTCTCGAGGCAGTCGATGGCACGGCGCAATTCTTGCGCGGCGCCCGACGGTTCTTCCTCCAAGGCCATGCGCGGTTAGCGGCCGGATCGCCTTGAATCTTTAACATTAGCGGCGCGGAGCGGGACCTTATGTCATGTACGGTGGTGTTCTCTCACGGCAAGGAGAGCGGCCCGTGGGGCCGCAAGATCACGGCCATGGCGGCCCTGGTGCGCGAGCTCGGGATGGCGGTCGAGTCGATCGATTACCGAGGCATGGACGACCCCGCCGCTCGAGTCGAGAAGCTGGTCGCGTTTGCCGCGCGGCTCCCAAAGCCGGTCGTGCTGGTCGGATCGAGCATGGGCGGCCATGTCTCAGCCGCCGCCGCCTCGCGCGTGAGACCTCGCGGGGTGTTCCTGCTGGCACCAGCCTTTTACATGCCGGGGTTCGAGGCGTACACGCCCCAGGACGTGCCCTGTCCCGCGGCCCTGGTGCACGGCTGGCACGATGACATCGTGCCCGTCGCAAACAGCTTCCGCTGGGCGCGCGAGCACCACGCAGCGCTGCACGTGCTCAACTCCGACCATCGGCTCGAGGATCGGATCGAAGCGATATGCACGCTTCTGCGGGCCTTTCTCGCCGAGCTGTGAGGGCGCCGGCGGCGCGCGTCAATGCTGTGGTGCGGAAGGTGTGGCGGCCGGTCCCGGCGGCGAGGCAGGCGCCCCCTGGGGTGCCGGGGCTGGCGCGGCCTGCGGGGCTGGCACGGCCGGCGGGACCGGCGCGGACTGCGGGCCCGTCTGCGGCGGTTGCGGTGCGGCAATGTCGGGAGGCAGCCGGTCATCCGGCGGGGGTTCGAGCTTGGCCTGCGCCAGCTCGCGCAAGCTCTCGCCGAGCTGCTCGCCCGTGCGTCTGCCCATCGCGTCATAGCCCGCGCCCATCGCGGCGTTGTAGGCCGTCACATAGCGCGTGCCCGCCGGCGACTCGAGAAACGCCACCAGGTGCTTCAAGTCCGAGTCGCTCAGGTTGCGGTAGGAATAGGCGAGAAAGCGCCGCATGGGCAAGCGCATGTCGTGCTCGAGGCCGGCTCGGCTGGCTTCGCCGGACTTGCGCGCGCGCTCGGCGACGCTGTTCTGATCGAGACCCGAGCCGATGGCCGTGCCGATGGCGACCGCTTGGCCCATGCTCAGGAAGATATCCACGGTGGATTCGGTCGAGCGCGTGGCATGCTCCAGCTGGTCGATGAGGGCGTCGCGCTTGGGCGTCGAGGGCGCCATCAGCTGCCCGCTCATCACCTTGTCGATGTTCGCCTCGCCCATGGTGGCCGAGGCCACGTCTGCGGCCACCATGCGCTTGCCCAGATCGCTCTCGAGGAAGGCGTGCGTCTTGGCGACGGTCGCGGCATCGAGATTCTGGGCGAGCGCGCTCAGCGCGGGCGTCTCGAACACATCGATGCGAAAGCCGCGCTTCGCAGCCTCATTGACGGCGTCCAGCTCCTGCGCGTCGAGCTGCGCGGAAGCATCGCGGGAGAACATGTCGCGGATCTGCTTCGGCATGGAAGCAAGCGAGGCACGTACCTGCTCGCGAACCTGAGCCTCCAGATAGATGTTCGCCGCCGTGTCGATATCCACCGCCGAGGCGGCGAAGGCGCCCGCCGAGAACATCAGCAACGCTGCGAAACGCATCATGCCCCGACTCCGAGTGACTGTATATCCTTGGCGATTGTACACTTATCGTTTCCGCCGCCGTCTGTTACGGGGTTGCACATGAGCTTGCTCGAGCGTTGGAGTGCCTGGCTCGCGATTTCGTTCATTCAACGAGGCTCATCGTCGGCGCCGCAGACCCGGCAGAACCGCCGGCAGGCCATTGACGCGCAACAGCGCGGCGCCGCCCCCCCGCAGTAGAGCGCATCAAGCACGACCACCCATGGGCCCGTTTCGCGGCTTGATTCGGGCGTGGCGCTTCAGCGTTCGCAAGATCGTCGGGTTGTGGGTCGCGGTGACCGTCAAGCCCGAGCTGATCGCGGATGCGATCGCGGCGCGGGGCCGGCCGGTGTGCTATGTGCTCGAGAGCGATAGCCACACCGATATCGCCGTTCTCCACAACGCGTGCTCGAAGCTCGGCATACCGGCGCCCGAGCGCTGCTTTGCGCTCGTGCGCCGCAGCGCCTTGCTGCGGTTGCGCAGCCGGCTGCGGGCGCCTCGCTTCCTGGTGCAGCTGATCGAGACTGCGCTGGGGCAGCCGGACTTCGACGTCGACCTGATCCCCGTCGCGATCTATCTGGGCCGCGCGCCCGAGAAGGAGGCGAGCGTGTGGCGCCTGGTTTTCACCGAGGACTGGGTGCTGCTGGGACGCTTTCGCAAGCTCTTGAACGTGCTCTTCAACGGCCGCAATACCGTGGTCTACTTCGGCGAGCCGATACCGCTGCGCGAGTCGATCGGCGACCTGCCGGCGCCGCGTGCCGTACGCCGCCTGCTGCGCGCATTGCGCGCCGAGTTTCGCGCACAGCGCGCCTCGACCATCGGACCGGACCTGTCGCACCGGCGAACGATGGTCGCGCACATCCTGCGCACGCAGGCGGTGCGTCACGCCGTGCGCGGCGAGATCAACTCGCGCCTGGCGCTCGCCCGGACGCTGCGCGGCCGGGCCCGGGCGCGCCAGCTCAAGCGCGCGCGGCGCCGCGCGGTGCTGCTCGCCGCGCGGCGCTACGCCATGGAGATCGCCGCCAACTATTCGCAGACCTTCGTGACCATCATGGCCGCCGTGCTCGGCCGCGTCTGGAACCGGCTGTATGACGGCGTCGAGCTCGGGCACGCCGAGCAGCTGCAGCAGATCGGCGACGGTGCGGAGATCATCTACGTCCCCTGCCATCGCAGTCACATGGACTATCTGCTGCTCTCCTACGTGATCTATCGGCGCGGGTTCGCCGTGCCGCACGTCGCGGCGGGGGTGAACTTGAATCTGCCGGTCATCGGCCATTTCTTGCGCAAGGGCGGCGCGTTCTTTCTGCGGCGCAGTTTCAAGGGCGCAGCGCTCTACGGCGCCGTCTTCACCAAGTACCTCGGCTTCATGATGGCGCGAGGACACCCGCTCGAATACTTCATCGAGGGCGGCCGCAGCCGGACCGGCCGCATGCTGTCGCCGCGCACCGGCATGCTGTCCATGACCGTGCGCAGCTATCTGCGCGATCCCAAGCGGCCGGTGGTGTTCATGCCGGTTTATTTCGGCTATGAGCGCATCGTCGAGGGCGGGACCTACATCGGCGAGCTGTCCGGCGCTCCGAAAGAGAAGGAAAGCGTGCTCGGCCTGCTCAAGTCGCTGTCGGTGCTGCGCAGCAAGTTCGGCAAGGTGCACGTGAATTTCGGAGATGCCATCGTGCTCGACGAGCTGCTCGCGAAATACAACCCGTCCTGGCGCGATGTCCCGGGGCACGGCGCTTGCGAGGAGGGTCAGACCCCCGCCGGCTGGATCTGCGAGGCGATCGCCGAGCTGGCCGCACGCATCACCCGCGCGATCAACGCCGCCGCCGCCGTGACGCCCGTCAATCTCGTCTCCATGGCGGTGCTTGCGACCCCGCGGCAAGCGCTCGGCGAGAGCGATCTCGTGCGCCAGCTGGAGCTCTATCGACGCCTGCTGCGCGATGCGCCGTACGGGCCTCTCGTCACGGTCAGCGCACAGAGCGGCGCCGAGATGGCCCGCTACGCCGAATCCATGGGCATGCTCGAGCGCCAGCCGCATCCGCTGGGCGACATCATGCGCATGACGGCCGAGCGCGCCGTGCTCGCCACCTACTACCGCAACAACATCCTGCATCTGTTCGCCATGCCGTCGCTTCTCGCCTGCTGCTTCGTGAGCAATGCACGCATGCGCACCGCCGACATCCAGCGCATGGTCTGGCGCGTCTATCCGTACATCAAGTCGGAGCTCGCGCTGCGCTGGCCGGAAGAGCAGATCGGCGCGGTCACGAGCGCGCTGCTCGAGGCGATGGCGCGCTCCAATCTGCTGCAGGGGAGCGAGGACCGCGGCGAATGGCAGCGACCGCCGCCCACCTCGCTCGAGGCATTTCAGCTCTCGCTCCTGGCCGAGGCCACCATCCAGACCGTCGAGCGCTATTACCTCGTCGTGGCGCTGCTCCTGCAAGCCGGGTCGGGCACCATCGGCCAGGAGGCGCTCGAGCAGCGCTGCCATCTCACGGCGCAGCGCATGTCCGTGCTCTACGGACTCAATTCCCCGGAGTTCTTCGACAAGAGCCTGTTCCGCAATTTCATCGATCTCCTGCGCCAGCGCAACGTGGTCGCGACGGCGCCGGATGGGACGATCAGGTTCGCGGAAGCGCTGCTCGCCGTGGCCGCGGATGCGCAGATCGTGCTCTCCGAGCAGCTGCGGCACGACATCCTGCAGGTCACGCTGGGGACTTGACCGGTCCTCGGCCCGATCAATCCCAGGCGCCTCGGCCTCTGTCGCGCTTGGTGCCCGAGCGCCGCTTCTTCGCCTCGATGCGCCGCTCCTTCGAGGCGCGCGTCGGCCGGGTCTTCTTGCGGATCTTGGGCTCGACCAGCGCGGCTCGGATGAGCGCGCCGAGCCGCTCGAGGGCCGCTCGCCGATTCTGCTCCTGGCTGCGCTCGGTGCGCGCGGCGATGAGAATGCTGCCGTCGTCGACCAGCCGCTGTCCGGCGAGCCGGCGCAGCCGATGCCGGGCGGCGGCCGGCAGGCTGGTGTTGCGCGCCAGGACGAAGCGCAGCTGCACGGCGCTCGACACCTTGTTGACGTTCTGGCCGCCCGGGCCGGAGGCGCGGACGAACTTCCATTCGAGCTCCTCGTCGGGAATGAGGATGCCGTCGGATACCTCGAAGGCCACGCGCCGTTCCTGGTCGGCCCTAGTCCGCGTCGGGCGGCGCGTTGTGCACGACGATTTCCCGTTGTGCCACCGGGAAGGTGATGTTGTTCTCCTTGAACAGCGCCCAGATCGTGCGATTCACCTCCGAGCGCACGTTGTTCACGCCCTCCTGCGGGTCGGAGATCCAGAAGCGCAGCTCGAGCTCGATGCCGTGATCCCCGAAGTGCATGAGCCGCGAGACGGGCGGCGGGTCCCTGAGCACGCGCCTCTGTCCCTCGCACGCCATCACCAGGATCTGCAGCGCGAGCTCCGGATCGTCCTTGTAGCTGACCCGGACGGGAAGCTTCAGGCGGATGCGCGGATCGGTGTAGCTCCAGTTGATCACGGCGTTCTGGATGAGCTGCTGGTTCGGCACCAGCATCTCGATGCCGTCGCGGTCGCGTACCACGACATAGCGGCCGCGCAGCTCCTGCACCCAGCCGAAGTTCTCGGTGCTCGTGCCGCTCTGTCCGGACAGGCTGATCACATCGCCCGGCTTGATGGAGCGATCCATGAGAAGCACGAAACCGCTCACGAAATTCGAGGCGATCGATTGCAGTCCGAAGCCCAGTCCCAGGCCGATGGCCCCGGTGAGCACGGTGAGCGCGGTGAGATCCACGCCCGCCGTGTTGAGGCCGACCAGGATGCTCAGGGCGATCAGGAATGCGTTGGCGAACTTGGCGAGCCCGATGCGTGTCGAGGGCGCGAGGGTGCTCAGCTTCTTGAGGCGCCCGTCTATCCAGCGGCTGATCCAGACCGCCGCCAGAACGAACAGCGTCAGGGTGAACAGCAGCTTCAGCACCGACCATACCGTGATGCGGCTCTTGCCCGAAGTGATGCCGATGCTGTCCAGGGCCGTGATGATCGGGTCGAGCCAGCCCAGGTAATTGGCCGCGAAGGCGAGCCAGAGGAGCAGCGTGAGGCGGTTCTCCATGTGCTGCATCCACGACTTGTTGCCGAGGCTCGCGGCGAACAGGAGCACACCGGTCCGGATCACGATGTACGCGCACGCCAGGCGCACGGCCGCGTCGAGTATCGTGACGTCGTAGCCCGCCGCCTGCAGGATTCCGCGCGCCAGCAGCACCAGGCCCAGCAAGGCGATCACCGGGAGCACGGTGACGGCGATGTGGCTCATGAGGTCCACGCGGTTCAACGCCGCGGCGCCGGCGATCCCGCGGAAGCGCTCCTGACGGCGCAGCAGCGCGGCCGCCGCCCAGCCGAGCGCGAGGCAGACCGCGAGTGCGCCGATCTCGACAAGCACGTTGCGCGTGAACAGGATGTCGAAGAACCCCTGCAGATGCAGCCAGGCTTCCCTCATGCGTCACGATCGGCAGTCATGCGTTCAGATCCGGAATCAGCTGACTCTCGAGGCGGGCGATCTGGTCCTTGAGCATGAGCTTGCGCTTCTTGAGCCGTTTCATCTGCAGCTCGTCGACCTTGAAATCCAGCGATAGGCGCGAAATCACGTCATCCAGGTCGCGGTGCTCGATGCGCAGCTGCCGCAGACGCTCGATGTTCTTGAACAAGTCGGTGTTGACCTTGCTGTCTTCGTCGCTCACGAGGGCCGCTGCTTTATGATCCAGGCTCTTGCCAAGCCGTGTTTTATGGGTCTAGGTGCCGGCCGCACCTAGCCGGCCGCACCATACCGGCTCGACGCCGTGCGGTAGCTTAGCCAACCGACCGAGAGGATTCCAAGAAAAATGCGGATGATGAAAATCCGAGCCGACCGAGCCTTGCAGGCCGAACTTCAGGGCGAGCGCCGCGCAGGCGCCCGAATGCTGCGCGCCATGGGCGCCGGTGACGACCTCGAGAGCCGTTCCGCCCGCCGCCGCGAATTCGCCCACGAGGCGGCTGCGGGCGCCGGCCGAGAGCGCATAGCGCGCGGGGTGTGCCAGACAGGCGAGGCCGCCGGAATCGACGACCCATCCGACCACCTGCTCGAGGGCCGGCCAGTCGGCTGCGAAGTGCGCCGGCCTGCCCCGGCCCAGATACTTGCGAAAGGCATCTTGCGCGCATCGAGCGTGCCCCGAGGCGGCGAGCGCCGCCGCGAGATGCGAGCGGGTTGGAACGCCGGGATGGGCCAGCACCGCAACGAACAGCTCATCCCCCGGCAAACCGAGCTTGCTCAACGCCGCGCAGATCCTGCGCATGCGCACTACGCGCTGCTCGGCCTGGCGCTCGAGCGCCAAGGTGAGCTGATGCGCGGCGGGATCGACCCACAGGCCGAGCACATGGATCGCCTGATGGCGCCAGCGCGCCGAGATCTCGACGCCCGGCACCAGGTCGAGTCGCAGGCGCCGGGCCGCGGCCTGCGCCTCCTCGAGACCTGCGATGGTGTCGTGGTCCGTGAGCGCGAGCGCTTCGACGCCCGCGGCGGCGGCGTGCTCGACGAGCTGCGCGGGCGTCAGCGAGCCATCCGAGCGGGTCGAGTGGGTGTGCAGATCGATGCTCAGGGTGCTGCTCACGACGGTGTGCCCGCGAGCCCGACGGCTTCGACTTGCGGGCCCGACATCACGATGAATCCCTGCGCTCTCTCGAAGCCATCGCTGGTGTAGTCGAATGTATAGGTGCGCAGCAGCCGCGGCCGGCCGCGCGAGTCGCGCCGCAGCCTGAATCCGGCGAAGGCGACGGTGCCGTCGAGGAGCTGTACGACCGCCCGGGAGCAGGTGTCGCGGGCGACGCGGTTGGCGGCTTCCCGCGCACCGAGCGAGGTGTGCCAGATGCGGTAAGCGACCGCCAGCGCGCAGGCCCCCACCACCAGAAATGCCAGATCCGGGCTCATTGGCACAAGCTTACCCTGGATTTCCGGCGCGCATGCCCCATACAAGCTCCATGAAACCGCAAATGACCACCGATCAACCGTGCATCGCGGTCGATCCCAATGAAATGGTGCAGTACGTGCACACGCTCATGGCTGCGCCGCAGCTCGCGGAGCTGCAATGGGGCGGCGACGCCAAGCGGGCGCGTGCGGCGCAGCTGCGCTGGAGCGCGCTCAATCGCGCTTTCTCCGATCCCCGTGTCGGCGCCTGGATGACGCGCCGGAAGCAGGAGCAATACCAGGTGCCCGCGGCATTGATTGCGGCGGCGGGCGTGGCAAGGCTCACCATGTCGGAGGACGAGGTGGTGTTCGACATTCCCATCTTGCTCGACGCGACCCTGCAATTGTGCGAGCCGGCCGGACACGCTTAGCCTGAAACGCTTGGCAAATGCCGGCACCCCTCCCGCTCGACTGGTCGAGCATCGACACCGTCCTCCTGGACATGGACGGCACACTGCTCGACCTGCGTTTCGACAACTGGTTCTGGCAGGAGCACATTCCAGCCCATTACGCCGCGCTGCATGGCCTCGACGCCGCGCAGGCGGGCGCGCTGCTGGATCCGAAGTTTCGCGCCGTGCGCGGCACCATGGACTGGTATTGCATCGACTACTGGAGCCGCGAGCTCGGCCTCGACATCGCGGCCATCAAGCGCGCCGCGCTCGCGCAGGTCGCCTATCTTCCGGGGGCGCTGGAATTTCTCCGCAGGCTGAAGCGCTGCGGCAAGCGGCGCATCCTGGTGACCAACGCGCATCCCGCGACGCTGGCGATCAAGAACGGGCACGTGCGCCTGACCGAGCACTTCGATGCCTGCTACTCGACGCATGCGTTTCGAGCGCCCAAGGAGGACGCGGCATTCTGGCCGCGGTTGAATGCTCGGGAGCCGTTCCGGCCCGGCCGCACGCTGCTGGTCGACGACAGCATCGCGGTGCTGGATGCCGCGCGGGGCTTTGGAATCGCCTGGCTGCGTGCGGTACGGCGGCCGGACTCGGGCCGCCCACCCCAGGACACGGGCGCCTATCCGGCGGTCGACGCGGCGGCCGATCTCATGTGAGCGCGGGGGCGCCCCCGCCGGGCTTGCCGCCGCGATTGCGCCGCCTGCGCCGCCGTCCGGCACTCTGCCCGCCGGGCGATCCCTGGGTGCTCGGCGCCGCGCCGGCGTCGGCAGTCGCCGACGCGGCGCCGTGCGATGCGGAGCTGCCGTGCGGGCTCGAGGCGCCGTGCGAGCCGGTGGTGTGCGGCGGTTGAGAGCCGCGCCGTGATCCGCCCCCGTGACGTCCGCCGGATCGCACAGGCCCTGCGCTGCGCCCGCCTGGGCGTCCGCCGCGCGGTTGCCCCGGTCGCGGCGCGCGCTCGCGCCAGGGCGCGGGCGGTGGCGCGGTGACCACCGCCAGATCGGCGGGATCGATCGATGCACGCGGGATCTGGTGCCCGATGTAGCTCTCGATGTCGGGCAAGGATACTGCGTATTCGTCGCAGCCGAACGAGATGGCATCGCCTTCCGCGCCGGCGCGCGCCGTGCGTCCGATGCGGTGCACGTAATCCTCGGCATCGTTCGGCAGGTCGAAATTGAAGACATGGCTCACGTCGGGAATGTGCAGTCCGCGCGACGCGACGTCGGTCGCCACCAGCACGGCGACGTCGCCGTTGTGGAAATCGCGCATCATCTTCAGCCGCTTGGTTTGCGGCACATCGCCGGAGAGCGCCTCGGCGATGAAGCCGTTGGCGCTCAGCGTTCGCTCCAGCACCTCGGCGCTGCGCCGCGTATTCACGAACACCATGGTGCGATGCGCGTCGATGCGGCGCAAAAGACCCATGAGCAGCGGGATTTTCTCCTCGGTCGAGGGAAAATACAGCGCCTGGCGCACGCGATCGACGGTCATCTTGTCGGGCTCGATGCGGATCAGCTCGGGGTTGTTCATGTGCTCGTAGGCGAGCTCGAGCACCCGGTAGGACAAAGTCGCCGAAAACATCATATTCAGGCGCTGAGTGGGATGCGGCAAGCGCCGTAATATGAAGCGTATGTCCTTGATGAAGCCGAGATCGAACATCCGATCCGCCTCATCGAGCACCGCCACTTGAATTGCCCTGAGGTCGAACACATGTTGCTTGAAGTAGTCGATGATTCGTCCCGGCGTGCCTATGAGCACATCGACGCCTTGTTCCAGGGTGCGCCGCTGCTTCTCGTAGTCGACTCCGCCGAACACGATCGCCAGCTTGAGGCCGGCGTACTTGCCGATCGCCTCCGCGTCGGAGTGGATCTGCACCGCGAGCTCGCGCGTCGGCGCGACCACGATGGCGCGCGGCCCGCTCGCCCGGGGCGCCTCGGCCTTGGACGCGCCAGCCTTGGCCGCGGCGCCATGGGTGAGCAGGCGGTCAAACAGGGCGATGAGGAATGCGGCGGTCTTGCCGGTGCCGGTCTGGGCCTGTCCCGCCACGTCGCGGCCTGCGAGCGCCAGCGGCAGGGTTTGTGCCTGGATCGGTGTGCAGCGGGTGAAGCCGAGCTCGGCGATCCCCCGCTTCAAGGATTCGGGGATGTTGAGCGAATCGAATGTAAGTTGACTGAGATGGGCGTCTGACATTTTTCCTTCTGAGCAGCAGAAACTTGCAAAATGACGAGGGTCCGGTTAAAAATACCGCCAATCCGGAGACGGTCTATCCGCTCCTCAGCCGTATCATCGGTACCCTTTTAAGGTAATCAACACCGCTATAGTCGCTGTATTGTGCCCGAACGGCCGCGCATCGTCACTTCGCGCGAAATATCGGGCTCCGCTCCCCATAAAACCACTCTCGCTCCAAGCCCAATGAATCTCCAACAGGAGGCACCCCTTCAGTGAGTAACTCAAGCATCGTTCACACAAGCGACGCTACCTTCGACAAAGACGTCCTCAAGCACGAGAAGCCCGTGCTCCTGGATTTCTGGGCGGAATGGTGCGGACCTTGCAAGATGATCGCGCCCATCCTCGATGAGATTGCCGATCAATACAAAGACAAGATCCGCATCGCCAAGCTCAACATCGACGACAACCCGGCGACTCCGCCGAAGTTCAATATCCGCGGAATTCCCACGCTGATTCTGTTCAAGAACGGCACGGTGGAGGCCCAGAAGGTGGGGGCTGTGACCAAATCGCAGCTCGCGGCCTTTCTGGACAGCAACCTGTGAGAGGCTATCTCGGAAATCAGTCGCGCGGCCAGGGAGGCCAGCAGGGCGGCGGGCAGGGAGGCGGGCGCTCGAATCGCGCCAACCGGCAGCGTAACGACCGCAACGGCAACACCAACGGCGGACGTCCCCCGCACGAGGACTACGGCGATCTGCCCGAGGGCGGCGACGACCTGGAGATCATCGCGCAGGCGGACCTGGCGCGCAGCCGCAGCTCGATGAACTTGACCGAGCTGAAGAAGCGCCCGATCAGCGACCTGGTCAAGCTGGCCGAGACCATGGGTCTCGAGAACATGGGCCGCTCGCGCAAGCAGGACATCATCTTCGGTGTGCTCAAGGCGCACGCGCGCAAGGGCGAGGACATCTACGGCGACGGCGTGCTCGAGATCCTGCAGGACGGATTCGGCTTCCTGCGCTCGTCCGACTCGAGCTATCTGGCCGGCCCGGACGACATCTACGTCTCTCCCAGCCAGATCCGCCGCTTCAATCTGCGCACCGGCGATTCGATCTCGGGCTTGATTCGCCCGCCGAAGGATGGCGAGCGCTACTTCGCGCTGCTCAAGGTCGGCGAGATCAATTTCGACTCCCCGGAGAGCTCGCGCGGCAAGGTGCTGTTCGAGAACCTGACGCCGCTCCACCCCACGGAGCGGCTCAAGCTCGAGCGCGGCAACGGCTCGACCGAGGACCTCACCGCACGTGCCATCGACCTGGTGGCGCCCATCGGCAAGGGTCAGCGCGGCCTGATCGTCTCGCCGCCGAAGGCCGGCAAGACCATGCTGCTGCAGAACATCGCGACCTCGATCACCGCGAATCATCCCGAGTGCTATCTGATCGTGCTGCTCATCGACGAGCGGCCCGAGGAAGTGACCGAGATGGCGCGCACCGTCAAGGGCGAGGTGGTTTCCTCCACCTTCGACGAGCCGGCGAGCCGGCACGTGCAGGTGGCCGAGATGGTCATCGAGAAGGCCAAGCGCCTGGTGGAGCACAAGAAGGACGTGGTGATCCTGCTCGATTCCATCACCCGGCTCGCCCGTGCCTACAACACCGTGGTGCCGAGCTCCGGCAAGGTGCTCACCGGCGGCGTCGATGCCAACGCGCTGCAGCGCCCGAAGCGGTTTTTCGGCGCGGCGCGCAACATCGAGGAGGGCGGGAGCCTGACGATTCTCGCGACCGCGCTGGTCGATACGGGCTCGAAGATGGACGACGTGATCTTCGAGGAGTTCAAGGGCACGGGCAACTCGGAAATCCACCTCGACCGGCGCATCTCGGAGAAGCGCGTGTTTCCCTCGATCAACATCAATCGCTCCGGCACGCGCAAGGAGGAGCTGATCACGGATCCTGCGGAGCTGTCCAAGATGTGGATCCTGCGCAAGCTCCTGCATCCCATGGACGAGCTCGCGGCGATCGAGTTCCTGCTCGACAAGATGAAGGATACGAAGACCAACACGGACTTCTTCGACGCGATGAAGCGCTAGCGCGGCAGGGTGCGGGAGGCGAAGCTCGGCATATGCAGTGGTGGGCCTGGATGACGGTCGGTGCGCTGCTGTTGGGCTCCGAGCTGACGTTCGTCAACGCGCAGTTCTACCTCGTATTCATCGGCGCGGCGGCGCTGGTGGTCGGCTTCTTGAACGTCGCCGGGGCGCTGCCGGCGGATTGGATGCAGTGGGCGCTGTTCGCACTCCTTGCCATCGGCTCGTTGATCGCGTTTCGGCGCCGGGTTTACCGGCGCATCCGGCGCAGGCTGCCCGACATGAACCTGGGTCCCAAGGGCGAGACCGTGATCCTGCCCGCCGAGCTGCCGCCCGGCGAAGGCTGCCGCATCGAGTTTCGCGGCTGCTCCTGGAACGCGGTGAACGGCGGCGGCTCCGTCATCGCGGCCGGAGCGCGCGCGCGCATCGACCGGGTCGAAGGTCTGACGCTGGTCGTCCATGCCGACCGGCACCCTTCGTAAAAGGAGAGACGAATTGCAAATTCCCTTGGGCTTCGGCGCCATCCTCGTGGCGCTCATCGTCGTCGTCATGCTGGCGAAGACCGCCACCGTGGTGCCTCAGCAGATGGCATACGTGGTGGAGTATCTGGGCAAATACAGCCGCACCTTGCAGGCGGGATTTCACATTCTCATCCCGTTCGTCGAGAAGATAGCGTACCGGCACAGCCTCAAGGAGATTGCGATCGACATCGCCGAGCAGATCTGCATCACGCGCGACAACGTGCAGGTTGGGGTCGATGCGGTGCTCTATATGCAGGTGCTCGACCCGCATCTCGCCTCCTACGGCATCGCAAACTATGGCTTCGCCATCTCGCAGCTCGCGCAGACGACCCTGCGCAGCGAGATCGGCAAGATCGAGCTCGATCGCACCTTCGAGGCGCGTGGGGTGATCAACGCGAACGTGGTGGGCGAGCTCGACAAGGCATCGGCGGCCTGGGGCGTGAAGGTGCTGCGCTACGAGATCAAGAACATCACCCCGCCCAAGGACGTGCTGTCCGCGATGGAGAAGCAGATGCGCGCCGAGCGCGAGAAGCGTGCGGTGGTGCTCACCTCCGAGGGTGAGCGTGACGCCAAGATAAACTCGGCCGAGGGCGACAAGCAGCGGGTGATCAAGCAGTCCGAGGCGAACAAGCAGCAGCAGATCAACGAGGCCGAAGGCCAGGCGCAGGCGATTCTCGCGGTGGCGACCGCCACCGCCGAAGGACTGCGGCAGGTCGGCATCGCGCTCTCCGACCGCGGCGGGATCGAGGCCATGCAGCTGCGCATCGGCGAAGAATACGTCAAGCAATTCGGCAAGCTGGCGCAGGCGGGCACGACCTTGGTGGTGCCGGCAAATCTCACCGATCTCGCCTCGATCGTCACCATGGCGACCAGCATCGCGCGCAAGACCGCCGAGGGCCCCGCGGCCGGAGCGCCGCTCCGAGCTTGACCACGGTCCCGGGAGCCGCGGCGCACCGCACCGCCGTCGTGATCCGCTTTGCCGAGCTGGTGTTGCTCGTCGCCGCGATGATGTCGATCCAGGCGGTCGCGATCGACGCCATGCTGCCCGCGTTTCCATCGATCGTCGCGGCACTTCATGTCTCCGATCCGAATCGCGGTCAGTGGGTGGTCACGGCCTACATGACGGGCCTGGGGGTGGGCCAGCTCTTCTGGGGGCTGCTCTCCGACCGCTTCGGCCGGCGCCCCGTGCTGCTCGGCGGCCTCGCGCTGTACGCGGCCGCGGCGCTGTCGTGCGGCCTGAGCGGCAGCTTCGCCGCGCTGCTCGCCTGGCGCTGCGTGCACGGCGTATCGGCGGCAAGCATGACGGTGGTGCGCTCCACGGTGCGCGACCTGTATTCCGGGCGCCAGATGGCGAGGGTCATGTCATTGACGTTCATGGTGTTCCTCACCGTCCCGATCCTCGCGCCGAGCGTGGGTCAGCTGATCCTCGCGCTCGGGTCCTGGCGGTCCATCTTCATCGTCTGCAGCGTTTTCGCATCGCTCGTGTGGGTCTGGGCCCGCCTGCGCCTGCCCGAGACGCTGCACCCGGAATACCGGCTGACCCTGCGCCCGATCCAGATCGCCGTCGCGGCGCGGCTGGTGCTCTGCGATCGCACCTCCATCTATTACACGCTGGCGGGAGCGATGCTGTTCGGCGCGATCATCGCCTACGTCGCGATGGTGCAGCAGATCTTCGCCGACACCTTTCAGCGGGCCGCCCTCATGCCGCTCATGTTTGCGCTGTGCGCCGCACTGATGGGTATCGCGGCATTCTGCAATTCACGCTGGGTGGAGCGGCTGGGCATGCGGCGCATCTCGCACACCGCGCTGCTCGTGTTCATCGGCGTGACCGCGCTGCACCTGGCGGTGGCCGCCCTCGGATGGGAGCGCATGTGGACCTTCGTCGCACTGCAGGCGGCGACCATGGGCGCATTTGCCTTGTCGGTGTCCAACTTCGGCGCCATGGCGATGGAGCCGGTCGGCTCGATTGCCGGCATCGGCGCATCCCTCCAGGGCTGCATATCGACCGGCACGGCGGCGCTGGTCGGAGCGGCGATCGGCCGGCTGTATCAGGGCAGCACGGTGCCTCTGGCCGGCGGCACGCTGTGCTGCGGACTCGCTGCGCTGGTGTTCGTGCTGGCGGCCGAGCGCGGACGGCTGTTTCGCCGGCATCACGCCGGCACGATGCAGCTCGGCCTCGTGCATTAATTTGCCGGTGGACTTCCCGCCGTCCGCGCGCGGCACCTTCCGGTCAGCCGCCGAACAGCGCGTTGAGGGTCTGGCCCGAAGCGGCGCCGGCCAGCCCGTCGAAGCGGCCATGCTCGGCGATCTGTTGCGCCGCGCGCATGAATCCGCCCCAGGCGGCCCGCGCGAGCGCGCCGCCGACGCTCACGCGCCGCACTCCGAGCTCGGCGATGCGCTGCAGCGTGAGCTCGCCGGGCGCGCTCACCAGCAGGTTCACGGGTTTGGGGTGAACGGCCTCGACCACTCGGCGAATGTGCTCTTCGCTGCGGATCCCGGGCGCATACAGGCAATCGGCGCCGGCCGCTGCGTAGGCCTTGAGCCGAGTCAGCGTCAGCTCGATATCCGGGAGCCCGACGAGGAAGCACTCGGCGCGCCCGATCAGCAGCGCCTCACCGCCCGCCGCGTCGATGGCGCGGCGCGCTGCACGGATGCGATCCACGGCGACCTCCAGCTCGAATAGCGGCGCGCCCGATGCGAGCGGTGCGCCCGATGCGAGCGGCGCGCCAGGGGCGGCGAGGCGCGGCCCGATCGAATCCTCGATCGACACGCCGGCAACTCCGGTGCCGACCGCCAAGCGCACGCTCTCGGCGAGGCCCGCCGCATCCGCGGCCAACCCGTTCTCGAAGTCGGCATTGAGCGGCACGTCGAGGGCGGCTGCCATTGCGGCAAGATGCTCGAGGATCTGATCGCGCGACGGGGTGTTGTCGGGTCTTCCCCGTGACCAGGCGAACCCCGAGCTGGTGCTCGCGAGCGCCTTGAATCCGAGACTCTGCAGATACAGGGCGCTGCCGATGTCCCACGGATTCGGGATGACGAAACAGCCGCTGTCGTGGAGCTTGCGGAATTCGCGGCGCTTCTGCGCCGTCGTCGGCCGTGATGGTGGAGTAGGATTCAAGGGCGTCTCCTCTGGCTTCGGAACCTTACGCGCGCCGCACCGCGCAAGAGAAACAACCGCGCATGGCGTTGTGCAGGTGGATGTAGGCGACACGCGGATCGCAGAACATGCGCCGGATCACCGGCGCCGAGTCGGCGCCCGGGCACACGCAGGCATCGGTCATCGAGTGCGCGTCGTCATAGGCGCGAACGGACATCAGGCGGCTCGCGACGTAGTCGGGAATCACGCCGGGCTCGAGCGTCGCCTGGCGCGCGCCCTGGCGCACGAAGATCGGCCCCGAGGCCTTGTACGGAGAGTCGGCGGGCTGATGCTCGTAGGGCAGGAGCAGCAGCTCCTCCCCGATCTCGGCATCCGTCAGGCTGACCCGGCACGGATAGCCGGGGCGGGATGCAGCCACCACGCGCCGCGCGTTGAGTTTCGACAGAGCGGCGTCGGACAGCGAGAAGAGCGGCGCGAATTGGGCGCAGGGCAGGCCGACGAGCTGGAACATGGTCATGAGTCACCGTCATGCAGCGGGCGATGTGCCCATGATGCTGCACTCGTGCGCGCCAATCTCGCCGTTTTCGGACTTTCAATGTCGCGCGCTACGGTCCGCCGGCTCATGCCGAGCGCTCATGGCGCCTTGCTCACGCGCCCGGGGGTTGCCGGCACGAGAGCGCCTCCTGCGCCTGCTCGGCAATCGCCCGCTGTCCGATGTCGCGCCGATATTGCACCAGGTTCCAGTGAATCGCATGCACGAGATCGTAAGCCTGACGCTGTGCCTGGGCCAGGCACTCGCCGAGGCCGACGGCGCACAGCACGCGGCCGCCGGCAGTGAGCACTCGCGAGCCGCTCGCGCGCGTGCCGGCGTGAAAGACCTTGCCGGGGAGCGACGCGGCCGCGTCCAGACCCGAGATCGGATCGCCGATGCGGTAATTGTCGGGATACCCTCCGGCCGCCATCACGACGCCGAGCGCCGCGCGTGCATCCCAGCTCGGTGTGACCGTGTCGAGCGAGCGATTCAGCGCCGCCTCGCACAGGGTCACCAGATCGCTGTTCAGACGCATGAGGATCGGCTGGGTCTCCGGGTCGCCGAATCGGCAATTGAACTCGAGCACATGGGGAGTGCCGTCCGCCGCGATCATGAGACCGGCGTACAAAAATCCGAGGTACGGCGTGCCGTCCAGCGCCAGGCCGCGCAACGTCGGGGCGATCACCTCGCGCATGATGCGGTCGTGCAGCTCGGGCGTGACTATCGGCGCCGGCGAGTAGGCGCCCATGCCGCCCGTGTTCGGGCCTCGATCGCCGTCATCGCGCCGCTTGTGATCCTGCGAGGTGGCCAGCGGCACGACCTGCTCGGCGCAGGCCATCACGATGAAGCTCACCTCCTCGCCGCGCAAGAATTCCTCGATCACGATGGTATTGCCGGCGGCGCCGAAGCTGCCGCCCAGCATGGCGTTCGCGGCCTCGAGCGCGGCCTCATGGGTCTCGCAGATGACCACCCCCTTGCCGGCGGCGAGCCCGTCGGCCTTCACCACCAGCGGTAAGCGCTGCGCGCGGACGAATGCCGGGTCGAAATCGGCAGCGGTGAACGCGGCGTAGCCCGCGGTCGGGATGCCGTGCCGCCGCAGGAACACCTTGGCGTAGGCCTTCGAGCCTTCCAGCTGCGCGGCCGCTCGTGTCGGACCGAAGCAGGCGAGACCCTCCTCGTTGAATCGGTCGACGATGCCGGCGACCAAAGGGGCTTCGGGACCCACGATGGTGAGGTGGATCTGCTCGCGAGCGGCGAACTGCACCAGCGCTTCGATGTCACCGGCCGCAATGTCGACGTTGCGCACCTTGGGCTCGCGAGCCGTCCCGGCGTTGCCCGGCGCGACCAGCACGAGCGTCACGCGCGCAGACTGCGCACATTTCCAGGCAAGCGCATGCTCCCGACCGCCCCCGCCCACGATCAGCACCTTCATCGCGGGCCCATCTAGTGGCGAAAGTGGCGCGTACCGGTGAACAGCATGGCGATCCCGTGCTCGTCGGCCGCCGCGATCACCTCCGCATCGCGCTTCGAGCCCCCCGGCTGGATGACCGACTTGATGCCCAGGTTCGCGATGACGTCGAGACCGTCGCGAAACGGAAAGAAGGCATCCGAGGCCGCCGACGCGCCGTCGATCGACAAGCCTTCGTCCCGCGCCTTCAACGCCGCGATCTTGCTGCTCACAACCCGGCTCATCTGTCCGGCGCCGATGCCGAGAGTGGCCCTCTCCTTGGCGCAGACGATCGCATTCGATTTGACATATTTCACGACGCGCCAAGCAAAGGTGAGATCGTCGAGCTCCGCGGCGGTCGGCGCGCGCTTCGTGACCACGCGCAGGTCCCGCGATCGTACCGCGGCGTCGTCCCGAGTCTGCACGAGCAGTCCGCCCGCGACGCTCTTGTACTCGAACAGATGGGAGACCGGTCCGCGCAAGTCGCCGATCTCGAGAACGCGCACCTCGCTCTTCGCCTCGAGCGCGCTTCTCGCCTCGCCGGACACCGCCGGGGCGAGGATCGCCTCGACGAATTGCCGCTCGAGAATCGTTCGTGCGGTGTCAGCATCGAGCTCGCGATTGAATGCGATGATGCCGCCGAACGCGGAGGTCGGGTCGGTGCGATAGGCGTGCTCGTAGGCCGCGGCCGGCGAGGCGGCCAGCGCCACGCCGCAGGGATTCGCGTGCTTGACGATGACGCAGGCCGGCTCTTCGAACTGCCGCACGCATTCGAGCGCGGTGTCGCCGTCGGCGATGTTGTTGTAGGAGAGCTCCTTGCCCTGCACCAGCTGCGCGCGCGCAATCGAGGCGCCGATCGCGCGCGGATCGCTGTAGAAGGCGGCACGCTGGTGCGGATTTTCACCATAGCGCAGATCGAGACGTTTGCGAAACGACAGGTTCAAGTCATCCGGGAACGTCGCCGACTCGCCACCGATGGCGCCGGTGAAGTAGGCGGACACCATCGCATCGTACTGCGCGGTGTGCGCGAATGCCTTGGCCGCGAGCATCTGCCGCATGGCGGTATCGGTGGCACCCTGATTTGCGGCCAGCTCGTCGAGCAGGCCGCGATAATCCCCGGGATCGACCACGACCGTGACCGAGGCGTGATTCTTGGCGGCGGCGCGCACCATCGCGGGGCCGCCGATGTCGATGTTCTCGACGGCGTCCTGGTAGCTGCAATCCGGCCGTGCCACGGTGGCGGCGAACGGATAGAGATTGACGGCGAGCAGATCGATGGGTTCGATGCCGTGCTGGCGCATGACATCTTCGTCCAGACCGCGCCGTCCGAGCAGCCCGCCATGGATCTTGGGATGAAGGGTTTTCACCCGTCCGCCCATGATCTCGGGAAAGCCGGTGTGCTCCGCGACTTCCTTGACCGAAATGCCGTGACGCACCAGCAGCTTCGCGGTGCCGCCGGTCGAGAGCAGCTCGATGCCGCGCTCCTTCAACGCGCGCGCAAACTCAACAATCCCAGTCTTATCGGAAACGCTCAGCAGGGCGCGACGGACGGGTGTGAGCAATGCTTCGCTACTCGCTGATCCCGAACTCTTTGAGTTTCTTGCGCAAGGTGCCGCGATTGATGCCGAGAATGGTCGCAGCGCGGCTCTGGTTGCCGTGCACATGTCCCATCACCACCTTGAACAAGGGCTCTTCCACCTCGCGCATGACCAGATCATACAAGTGCGCCGGCTTATGTCCATTCAAGGTCTCGAAGTAGCACTGCAATGCCTCTTCGGCTTGCGTGCGCAGCGGTACCCCCTTGCCATTGACCTTGAGATCGCGGCCATTGAAGGACGGCAGATCCCTACGGGTCCTCGACTTCTTTCTTGCGACCATAGTCCCACCCAATATCCCGGAAACATCATTGTTGTTGTTCAACTATGTTATGCCGCGCGCGCAACATCGGTCTCGTATTGCTCCAGCAGGGTGGCCAGCTGCTCTTGCGGGGTCTCGATTCTGACGAGACGGTCCCGCAACGCCTCTTGTCCAGGATGCTGACGGAAATACCAACTCAAGTGTTTACGTGCCACTCGAACACCGGTCTCATCGCCATAAAAGTCATAGAGCTGTTCGAGGTGGGCGCGCATGATATCACGGACTTTTTCTCGCGCTAGCTCCTCGCGCAATTTCCCCGTCCGAATGAAAAAATTGACTTCGTCGAAAATCCATGGCCGACCCTGTGCGGCTCGCCCGATCATCACGCCGTCGCATCCGGTCGCATCGAGCACTTGGCGCGCACGGAGCGGTGAATCGATGTCGCCATTCGCAAAGACGGGAATCTTAATCCTGTCCTTGATGGCGCGCACGGTGTCGTGCTCGGCGGCGCCCCGATACATGTCCGCGCGCGTGCGGCCGTGTATGGCGAGCGCTCGAATGCCGCAGTCCTCCGCGATTTGCGCAATGCGAATTCCATTCTTGCGGCTGTCATCCCATCCAGTGCGCGTCTTCAGGGTCACCGGCACCGGCACCGCCTCGACCACCGCGCGCAGAATGGCCGCCACGAGCGATTCGTCCTTGAGCAGCGCCGAGCCCGCGAGCCGGTTGCACACCTTCTTGGCGGGGCACCCCATGTTGATGTCGATGATCTGCGCCCCCGCATCGACATTGTGGCGCGCGGCCTCGGCCATCATGTGCGGGTCGAAGCCCGCGATCTGCACCACTCGCGGACTCCCTTCGCCCTCATGATCCATGCGCCGCCGCGACTTGGGCGTCCGCCACAACCGCACATCGGCGCTCAGCATCTCCGATGCGGCGAGTCCGGCGCCGAACCTGCGGCACAGCATGCGGAACGGCCGATCCGTCACGCCCGCCATCGGCGCGAGCACGATGTTCGAGCGCAGCACGTGATCTCCGATGCGGATGCTTCTCTCCTCGCTCATGAGCCGCTCTGCTTGCTCTCGGAGCCACTCTGCGCCGCAGCATCCCCCGCGCAGGCGATCTTGCGATCCGCGCCGCGCAGGCACACGTCGATCTCGAATCCCTCCGCATCCTTCCCGGGATCCAGGATGTCGAGCGTTGCATCCGCGCGCTCACCCGGCGTCATCATGCGCGCCGTCGGCTTGCCCAGATACTCGGAGGGCTCGAAGTCGCGGCTGCCGATGCGGGCGCCGAATCGATTCTCGAGCATGACGCGCAACAAGGGATACGGCTGCAATTGAGCGGCTGTGTTCAGGATGCTGGCGCGCACGCGCAACGTGCCGGCGGCACTGGGATCGCCCGTCACGCCCCACTGCCGCAGCTGATAGGCGGAGAGGCTCGCCGGGGTCTGCACCGCGATGCCCAGCGCCCCGTACAAGCCGGCGAGCGGTCCGCGCAGCGGTCCATGCACGGCGAGCCAGTCGCGATTCTCATGAATCATCTGCGCGCCGAGCGTGACGCAGAGCACCGCGGCCGCGCCCAGCCAGGCGAAGAACGCGGTCCGGCTCGCCGCGCCGCCCGGTTCATCGAGCGGTCGGAACTTCATGCCCGCGAGCATCTCGCGGCGCACGTCCTCGGATACCTCGAGCCCGGCGAAGCGGCGGGGCTCGTGCACCGGCTCTTGCGGCGAGAGCTCCTCCGCGGCGGTACGCGAGGCTGCGCGCGCCCGCGATGTCGGGTCCACGAAGATGCGATCGAGCTCGCCGGGCGGCAGGGTGAATTCCAGAGCGCTGTCGTCGGCCGACGCCGGCTCGGTCGCTTCAGAGGGGTGCGCGCTGCCGATCGGCGCGGCGGGCGCCTGCGCGGGGCGCATTGCCGTGGCTTTCGGTGCGGCGGCTCTCGATGTGGCCTCCTTCGGGATCTGCGGCGGCCCGGGCGCGGCTCGAGCACCATCGGCTGCGCTCGCCCGCCCGGTTTCGGCGGGCTTGGGCCGGGCGGGTGCCCTCGGTTCGTGGCTCGCCTCCTCCGGGGGCTGGAACTTGTCGATGACCTGCAGGCGCGCAAACTCCGAGTCGGCGGCGCCAAGATCCTCGCTGTCGAAGTCGGCGCTCAGCGCCGGACGCGCCGCGGGTTTCGAGGAATGCAGGATCTCATCGGCACGCGCCTCCATCTCCAGCGCGGACTCGCCGGGCGGAAAGGCACTCGCGTCTTCCGCAAGGCGCGCGAGGGCGTTGAACACCTCGCCACACCGCCCGCAGCGCACCTGGCCGCCGGCCGCACGCAAGGTCTCGGCCGATAGCCGGAAGATCGTCTCGCACTTCGAGCACTGCGTGAACAAGTTACGCGATTCTCCGAGCGTGGATGCAGCACCAATCTTCGCGCGCCGCCACCTGCACGATATCAAAAGACGCGCTGTACGCGGCCTTCACCGCATGCGCCTGCGTCTGCAGCAGGCCGCAGAGCAACAGATCGGCGCGCGCCTCGCAAGCTGCCGTCAGGGTCGAGGCGAGCTCGATCAGGGGCCCGGCAAGTATGTTGGCGAGCACGCAGGCCGCCGGCTCGAGCGCTGCCGGCACACCTTGCGTCTCGAGACGCGAGGCCACGCCGTTGCGCGCGGCGTTCTCGCGGGCCGCCGTGAGCGCTTGCGGGTCGAGATCGACCGCGACCACGCGCGCAGCGCCGAGCTTGAGCGCCGCGATCCCCAGAATGCCCGAGCCGCAGCCGTAGTCGATCACCGCGCGCCCGCTCAAGGGCATCGCGTCGAGCATCTGCAGGCAAAGCGCGGTGGTTGGATGTGTGCCCGTGCCGAACGCCAGACCTGGATCGAGGCGCACTATCACGGCGTCGGGGTCGCCGGGCGGCGGCGCCCAGCTGGGGCACACCCACAGCCGCCGGCCGAAGCGCATCGATTTCCAATCCTCGAGCCACGCGCGCTCCCAGCCGCCGCTCGCGACCGCGCGCACGCTCGCGCGCTCGGCGGCCTGCCGGCCGAGAACCCGTGCCAGGCCGGCGAGACCGCGCAATGCGTCGCAGGACTCATCGAACAGCGCCCGCACCAGGGTGTCGCTCCAGAGCTTGATCTCGCCCGGCCGCGGCTCGAGCACCGGCTCATCGCCCTGATCCAGGAATGTGATCGAGCTCGCGCCGAGCTCCAGCAGCGCCTCCTCGACCGTGTCCGCGCTCAAACTCCCGAGCGGGAATTCGATTTCATACAGCATCGGCGCAGGCCCGCACGGCCCCTGCAGGCTGGCGCACCCGCGCGAGCCCGGCGGCGCTCACTTGAGTCCCAGGCGTCGCTCCAGATAATGGATGTCGGTGCCCCCTTGGCGAAATGCAGAGTGATTGAAAATCTCCTGGTGCAGGGGAATGTTGGTCTTGATTCCTTCCACCACCATCTCCGCGAGTGCGTTTCGCATGCGCGCGATCGCCGCATCGCGCGTGTCACCCGAGGCGATCACCTTGCCTATCAAAGAATCGTAGAACGGCGGCACATTGTACCCCGTGTACACGTGGCTATCGACGCGGATGCCGGGACCGCCCGGCGAATGCCACAAGCGGATGGGGCCGGGGGAGGGGACGAAGGTCTTGGGGTCCTCGGCATTGATGCGGCATTCGATGGCATGGCCGCGAATCTGGATGTCATTCTGGGTGTACGGCAGGGCCTCGCCGGCAGCGATGAGCAATTGCGCCTTGACGATGTCGATACCCGTCACCAGCTCGGTGACGGGATGCTCGACCTGCACGCGTGTGTTCATCTCGATGAAGTAGAACTCGTTGTCCTGGTAGAGAAACTCGAGCGTACCCGCATTGCGGTAACCGACCTCATGGCAAGCGCGTGCGCAGCGCTCGCCCATCGTCTTGCGCTGCCGGGCCGTGAGGCCCGGTGCGGGCGCCTCCTCGAGGACCTTCTGGTGGCGACGCTGCATGGAGCAATCCCGCTCGCCCAGATGTACGACGTTGCCGTAGTTGTCCGCGAGCACTTGAAACTCGATATGCCGCGGCTTCTCGAGGAACTTCTCCATGTAGACCTGCGGATTGCCGAATGCGGCGAGCGCCTCGGACTGGGTGACGCTGATCGCGTTCAGAAGCGACGCATCGGTGTGCACCACGCGCATGCCCCTGCCCCCGCCACCGCCCGAGGCCTTGATGATGAGCGGATAGCCGATGTCCTTGGCAATGCGGAAATTCTCATCGACGTCGCTCCCCACCGGGCCGTCCGAGCCCGCCACGCACGGCACGCCCGCCGCCTTCATCACCTTGATGGCGGACACCTTGTCTCCCATCAAGCGGATGGTCTCCGCGCGCGGCCCGACGAAGATGAAGCCGCTCTTCTCCACACGCTCGGCGAAATCGGCGTTCTCGGAGAGAAACCCGTAGCCGGGGTGGATGGCGACCGAGTCGGTGACCTCGGCCGCGCTGATGATCGCCGGCATGTTCAGATAGGAGAGCGCCGCCTGCGGCGGACCGATGCAGACGGTCTCGTCCGCGAGCAGCACGTGCTTGGTGTTGAAATCGGCGGTGGAATGCACCGCCACGGTCTTGATGCCGAGCTCGCGGCAGGCGCGCAGGATGCGAAGCGCAATCTCGCCGCGGTTAGCGATGACGACTTTCTCGATCATCGCGCTTATTCGATGATGAACAGCGGCTGACCGAACTCGACCGGCTCACCGTTTTTGGCCAGGATTGCGGTGATTCGCCCCGCCTTGTCGGACTCGATCTGGTTCATCATCTTCATCGCTTCGATGATGCACAGGATCTGCCCGACCTTGATCTCCATGCCGATCTCGACGAAGGGCTTCGCTCCTGGCGCCGAAGCGGAGTAATAGGTGCCGACCATGGGCGAGGTGATGGTCTGATCGTCGTCGCGCGGCTTGTGCTCGCCCGCCGCCGTGGCCGGGAGCCTTGCGAGTGGCGCCGCCGCAACGGCCGGAGCGGCAGGCGCCGGGCCTTGCGCCGGGGACGGGTAGCTCATTCGGGGGTGGCGGCTGATGCGTACCGATTCCTCGCCTTCGGAGATCTCCAGCTCCGCGATGCCGGACTCCTCCAGCAGCTCGATCAGTTTCTTGACTTTACGGATATCCATTTGCGACCAACCCCTTCGATAGGCTTTTCATCTCAAGGCGCGGCGAGCCGTGCGCAGGCGGCCTCGAGCGCAAGCTCATACCCGATCGCACCGAAACCCACGATGCAGCCGACGGCCAGGTCCGACAAATAAGAGCGATGCCTGAATTCCTCGCGCGCGAACACATTGCTCAGATGAACTTCGATGAACGGCACGGAGACGGCGAGGAAGGCATCGCGCAGTGCGATGCTGGTGTGGGTGAACGCACCCGGGTTGATGATCACGAAGGCGATGCCCTCGCCGGGCGCGGCCTGAACACGCCCCACCAGCTCGTGCTCTGCATTGCTCTGGGCGGCGATCAGCTCGTGGCCCCTGTCGCGGGCCCTCTCGATGAGCTTCGCCTGCAGCTCGGGCAGAGTGCTCCGCCCGTAGATCGCCGGCTCGCGCGCTCCGAGAAGATTCAAGTTGGGTCCATTTAGCAACAAAATTCGCGCCATCGTGGCGGCAGTCCGGGCTCAGAGCGCAGCAAAAAGATGCGCGATATTAACCAGAAATAGGCGAGAAATGGCAAGCTTCTTACGCGAACTTGGCAAATAGCGGTGCGAATCGGCCGCCCCGCTTGAGCGCCGGCGGGGACCGCATCAGCCGGCGTCGGATGTCGGGGAGGCCGGGAGCGAGTGCAACCCGACGCTGATGTCGTGCCGCGCATCGCCGAGCGCCAGCTGATCGCGGTTGACGTGCTGTACCACCGACAGGATGAGCTCGGCTTGCGCCCGGTGCAGCTCCCCAACATAGATCGCGACCACCTCGCCGCGATTGTCGCAGAACACGGTGAACGGAAAGACCGGAGAGGCCACGCCCAGCTTTTCCGCGACATCCAGCGCGTCCTGCTCGCCGATCAGCACAGGGTAGGCAATCTTCAGCAGCCGGGCGTAGCTGGACACCGCCTGCGCATGATCGACGGCGATCCCGAGCACGGTCACGCCGCGATCGGCCCATTCGGCCGAGAGTGCCTCGAGCATCGGGATCTCACGCCGGCAAGGCGCGCACCAGGTCGCCCAGAAGTTGATTGCCAGAGACTTCCCGCGCCAACGCGCGACGGGCGTCGGCTTGCCGTCGAGATCCTTGAGGGAGAAGTCGGGCAAATGCTCCGGTATCTTGACCGCCGCCGGCAGCAGTCCGGCGACCGGCTGATCGGCCAGATCAGCCGGCAGCGGGAGGCTCGCCTCGCCCACGGGCGTCGGTCGACCCGCGGAGTGGGCGCCCCAGCCCGACTGGATACGGTCGTGCACCCGCATGCCCGCCCAGGCCGCAACCAGTATGACCAGCGCCGCCGCTGCGACGCGCACCGCGCGCTCGGTCATGCGGGCAATTCGAGTCGGCGTCCCTTGCGCAGTGCCAGGCCGGCGATGAGAAAGGCGAGAAAGCCGCCGACGATCGCGATCGCCTCCCAGCGCCGCGATGGTCCCGCCGGGGCCGCGGTTGGCGCGCTGGTCGGGAACAAGACCTTGGTGATGAGCGGGTAGCAAAGGCCGGCTTCGGCACAGCCCTGGTAGGTGACCTTGATCTGCAGCGGGTGAGCGCCAAAGTCGAGCCGGCGGTAAGGAACCGTGCCTTCCACTTGCTGCGTATACACCTCGTTGGTGCCGAGGTAGGGGTCGGTCTTCACGGTGCCCCGCGGCAAGGCAACGCCGAATACCAGCAAATCAGGGCTTTCGGCCGTCACCGTGATCTTGCGCCGGTACAGATAGTAGCCGTCGGCGATGACCCAGCGCACGTGCACGACCCGCTCGTCGGCATAGGCGCCGACCCGGAAGGCGTCATCGGGCGGCAGGAAGTCCGTTTCGTTCGATTCGATGCCCCGCATCCACCAAGGCTTGGCGCAGGCAGGCCCGGCCAGCAGGGCCGCGGCAGATAACATAATGAGGAGCCGGCTCGGATTCATGGGTGCATGTTAGCGCCCCGCACGATAGCAGCCGCGCCGGCCGGCGTAAATTTCCCGCGCCAACCCTTGATTCCGTGATTTCCGTCGCTATTATTAGCAGCCACGAGCGACGAGTGCTAACAGTCGCTCTTTGATAACCGCAACCCAAAGCATCAGGAGTCTTGTTCTATGAAGATTCGACCCCTTCATGACCGTGTGATCGTAAAGCGCGAAGAAGAAGAGCGTAAATCCCCCGGCGGCATCGTGATCCCGGACACCGCGACGGAGAAGCCTGTTTTCGGGAAGGTGATCGCTGTCGGCAAGGGCAAGATCTTGGAAAACGGCGAGGTCCGGCCGCTCGACGTCAAGGTCGGCGACAAGATCCTTTTCGGCAAATACAGCGGCACCGAAGTGAAAATGGACGGCGACGAGCTGGTTGTGATGCGCGAGGAGGACGTTATGGCTGTGGTGGAAGGCAAGTAAGTCCCGCCAGCCGCATCGTCGACAGAATCAGCAGTATCACTATCAAGTTCAACTTAGAGGAATCAGGAAATGGCAGCTAAAGACGTACGTTTCAGCGACGACGCCCGGTCGCGCATGTTCAAGGGCGTGAACATTCTGGCAAATGCCGTCAAGGTGACGCTCGGTCCCAAGGGCCGCAACGCGGTGCTCGACAAGAGCTTCGGCGCTCCCACCGTCACGAAGGACGGTGTATCGGTCGCGAAGGAGATCGAGCTCAAGGACAAGTTCGAGAACATGGGCGCTCAGATGGTGAAGGAAGTCGCTTCCAACACCTCCGATGAGGCCGGCGACGGCACCACCACCGCGACCGTTCTGGCGCAGGCGATCATCCGCGAGGGCCTGAAGTCGGTCGCCGCGGGCGCCAATCCGATGGATCTGAAGCGCGGCATCGATCTTGCGGTCACGCAAGCGACCGAGGAGCTCAAGAAGCTCTCCAAGCCCTGCAAGGATCCGAAGGCGATCGCGCAGGTCGGCACCATCTCGGCGAACGCAGACGAGAGCATCGGCAAGACCATCGCGGATGCGATGGCGAAGGTCGGCAAGGAAGGCGTGATCACGGTGGAAGAGGGCTCGGGTCTCGAGAACGAGCTCGAGGTGGTCGAGGGCATGCAGTTCGACCGCGGCTATCTCTCCCCGTACTTCATCAACAACCAGCAAAGCCAGAGCGCCGAGCTCGACAAGCCGCTCGTGCTGCTGGTCGACAAGAAGATCTCCAACATCCGGGAGCTCCTCCCGCTGCTCGAGGGGATCGCGAAGGGCGGCCGGCAGCTGCTGATCGTGGCCGAGGACGTCGAGGGCGAGGCGCTCGCGACGCTCGTGGTGAACACGATTCGCGGCATCGTCAAGGTCGCCGCCGTCAAGGCGCCGGGCTTCGGCGATCGCCGCAAGGCCATGCTGCAGGACATCGCGGTGCTCACGGGCGGAACGGTCATCTCCGATGAGGTCGGCCTGCAGCTCGAGAAGGCGACGCTCAACGATCTGGGCGAGGCCAAGAAGGTGCTGGTCGAGAAGGAGAACACCACCATCATCGACGGTGCCGGCAAGGCGACGGACATCAAGGCGCGAGTCGAGAGCATTCGTCAGCAGATCGAGGAAGCGACCTCCGACTACGACAAGGAGAAGCTGCAGGAGCGCGTTGCCAAGCTCTCCGGCGGCGTGGCCGTGATCAAGGTCGGCGCTGCCACCGAGATCGAAATGAAGGAGAAGAAAGCACGCGTCGAAGACGCTCTGCACGCGACCCGTGCGGCCGTCGAAGAGGGCGTGGTTCCGGGCGGCGGCGTGGCGCTGGTGCGCGCGCTCAAGGCCATCGAGAAGCTCACCGGTGCCAACGAGGACCAGACGACGGGCATCAAGATCCTGGCCCGATCGATCGAGGAGCCGCTGCGCCAGATCGTGGCCAATGCGGGCGAAGATGCCGCTGTGGTGTTGAACCGTGTCCGCGAGGGCAAGGGCACCTACGGCTACAACGCCGCGACGGGCGAGTTCGGCGACATGATCGAGCTGGGCATCCTGGATCCGACCAAGGTCACGCGTCTGGCTCTGCAGAACGCCGCCTCGGTTGCGGGCCTGCTGCTGACGACGGAAGTCATGATCGCGGAGGCTCCGAAAGAGGAGGAGCACGCGCACGGCGCTCCCGGCGGCGGCATGGGCGGCATGGGCGGCATGGACATGTAAATTGGCCACTGCGAGCGGGCCGACCGCGCGCAGGGACTGGTTGCAAGTCGAGAGAGCGGGCTTCGGCCCGCTCTTTTTTGGGGGTGCGCCCGGCAGGGCGCACCCACTACCCGAGCGGTTGCCGCAGGATCCAGCCGTTGCCGTCCGGGTCCGAGAACATGGCGTAACGTCCCCACGGCTCCTGCCTGATCTCGGTGAGCTTGAGTCCTCGCGCGCTCAGGTCGCGGTGATCGCGATCGATGTCGGTGACGTTCAACATCACACCCTGCAGCCCGCCGGGGCGCATCGCCTCGAACCACGTCACCAGCGCAATGGTCGTCAGGCAGCCGGGGGGCGCGAGTTGAATCCAGCTCTGGGCCGGGCCCATGGGCTCCTCGCGCACCAGCTCGAAGCCGAGCACGTCCCGATAGAATTCCTTCGATCGCTGCTGATCGGACACGGGCACCGAAATGATCTCGAAAGACTTGATGGCCATTCGAAGCCTCCTGCGCGGCAACGGGGCGCCTGCCGCGGTTCGTGACACAGTATAGTTCCGGCCCGGGGTGGGCGCATGAGGGGCGTCGATGGGTTGGACCAAGTCGTGGAGCAAGAAGCAGCGCAATGTCGTGATCGCCGCCTACCTGGGCTGGACGCTGGATGCATTCGACTTCTTTCTCATGGTCTTCATGTTCAAGGACATCGCGGCCGAGCTGCACTCGAGCATGCAGGTGGTCTCCACCGCAGTGCTGCTCACGCTCGGGATGCGCCCGCTCGGCGCTTTCCTCTTCGGCCGGCTTGCCGACCGCTTCGGCCGCAAGCCGGCGCTCATGTGGAACATCCTGGCGTATTCTCTGCTCGAGCTGGCCTCGGGATTTGCGCCGACCATGGGCGCGCTTTTGCTGCTGCGCGCACTGTTCGGCATCGCCATGGGCGGGGAGTGGGGCATCGGCTCGGCCATCGCCATGGAGAGCATCCCGGCGACGGCGCGCGGCGCCGTGTCGGGTCTGCTGCAGGCCGGGTACCCTTCGGGATATTTTCTCGCCTCGATCGCCGTCTATCTGTTCTACGACCGGCTGGGCTGGCGCTACATGTTCGTGCTGGGGGTGCTGCCCGCGATACTCCTGTTCTTCATCCGCCGCGGGATCGACGAGTCTCCGGCGTGGCAGGAGCGGCCGACGCGCGGCGCGTGGCGGGTGATCTCGGCCAACCTCAAGCTGGCGATCTACGTCATCGTGCTCATGACCGCGTTCAATTTCTTCAGCCACGGCTCTCAGGACGCCTACCCTACGTTCCTCAAGGTGCAGCATCATTTCGACACGCGCTTGACGTCGCTCATCACGGCCATCGCGAATCTCGGAGCGATCGGCGGTGGACTGCTGTTCGGGACGCTCTCCGAGAGGATCGGCCGGCGACGCGCCATCGTGATCGCAGCGCTGCTCGCGCTGCCGGCGCTGCCGTTCTGGGCGTTCGGCTCGACGCCCGTGATCCTGGCGGCCGGCGCTTTTCTGATGCAAGTTTCCGTGCAGGGGGCCTGGGGGGTGATCCCGGTGCACCTCAACGAGCTGTCGCCGCCCGAGATCCGCGCCACCTTCCCCGGCTTCGTCTATCAGCTCGGCAACTTGCTCGCAGCGGTGAATCTGAACTTGCAGGTGAAAATCGCGGAGGCGCACTCCAATGACTACGGCCTTGCCATGGCGCTCGTCGTCGGATCGGTGGCCGTGGTGATCGTGCTGATGGGAGCGCTCGGGCCCGAGCGGCGCGGGGTGTCGATGAGCGCGCCGCGCAGCTCCAAGGTTAAGGCCCCGCCATGAGCTGGTCGGCGCAGCAGTATCTCGCCTTCGAGGACGAGCGCACGCGCCCGGTGCGCGATCTGCTCGCCGCCGTGCCGCAGACCGAGGTCCGGGTTGCCGTCGACATCGGCTGCGGGCCGGGCAATTCCACCGAGGTGCTGGCGATGCGCTTCCCAGGGGCGGATGTGAGCGGGTTCGACAGCTCCGCGGACATGATCGAGGCGGCGCGCAAGCGCTTGCCGGGCCGGCGATTCGAGATCCTGGACATCGCCTCCTGGATCGCGAAGGAAGGCGCTGGCTCGCCGTTTGCGCCGGCGCCGCTTGCTCCGGCCCGAGTCGACGTCTTGCTGGCGAACGCCGTGCTGCAGTGGGTGCCGGATCACGCGGCATTGTTTCCGGCGCTCGCAGCCAGGCTCGCGCCCGGCGGATGGCTCGCGGTGCAGATGCCCGATAACCTGCAAGAGACCGCGCAGGTACTGATGCGCGAGGTGGCTCGTGAAGGGCCCTGGCGGGACAAGCTCGCCGCGGCCGATCGAGCGCGCATACCCATCGGGCGCGCCGATTGGTACTACCGGCTGCTGCACTCGAGCTGTGCGCGTGTCGATGTGTGGCGGACTACCTACTACCATCCGCTCGCCGGCGCCGGCGCCATCGTCGAGTGGTTCAAGGCAACGGGACTGCGTCCTTTTCTGCAGCCCCTCGATGCCGGCGAGCGCGAGGAGTATCTGGCGCGCTACACCGCGCGGGTCGGCGCGGCCCATCCGGCATTGGCGGACGGCACGGTGTTGCTGCCGTTCCCCCGGCTGTTCATGGTGGCGCAGCGCTCGGTCACCTGAGCGGATGCGCAGTCCCCGAGACCGGCAAGCCCGCCATCCGGGCGGCTCAGACGGCTCCGGTACCCGCGGCGGACAGGCCGCCGGGTCCCCATCCGCGCTTCTGCGGCACCTCGCATATCACCGCATTGCCGCTGCCGTCTGCGCGCCGCCCGATGTGCAGCCGGGCGCCGATCGCGCTGGAGCGAAACCGCATGGAGCGCATGCCGAGGCCGGCGCCGTTGGGGTAATCCGCGGGCAGCCCGCGCCCGTCATCGAGGATGGCGAGCCGCACGCTGCCGTCGCTGGCGCTGAGCTCGATGTCTATTGCGCTCGCGCCGGCATGCTTCAGGGAATTCTGCACCGCCTCTTGCGCGATGCGGTACAGGTGGTTGCGGGACTTGAGCTCGATGCTGACGGGGGCATCGAGGTGGCTGCGAAATCGCACCGCTATGCCGCTCAATGAGCTGCGCTGAGCGAGCCCCTCGAGCGCCATGTCGAGATTGCCGTCCGCGTCCGTGAGCGGCGAGAGGCCGCGCACGATCAGGCGCGCGTCCTGGATGCAGCTGGTCGCGAGCGAAGCGAGCTGATCGAGATCCTCCGCGATGGAGTCGCGCTCGCGCGCGGCCCGGTTGGCCAGTGCCCGAGCGGTGAGCGCGAGCCCCGTGAGCTCCTGGCCGAGCCCGTCATGCATCTCCTGGCCGATGCGCCGCTGCTCGGTGGCGATCGCGTCGAGCAGGGCGCGGCCGAAGGCTCTGCGCGCGGTCACGTCGACCGCGAACACCAGCTCGGCTGCCTGACCGGCGAAGTCGATCGGGCGGCTCCACACCTCGACCTCGATGATGCGCCCGCTGCGGGTGAGATGCAGCGTCTCGATCGGCTCGGAAGGGTTGCCGGCCGGCGCGCCGTCCTCGGCAAGCAGTGCCGCAACGCTTAAGGACAGCATTTCCTCGCGGCTCCAGCCGTACTGGCGCAGTGCCGCCTCGTTGACCATGAGAAATCGCAGCGTCCCCCGGTCATGCACCCAGATCGGCTGCGGGCTGCCCTCGAAGATCTCGGCATAGCGATGCTCCGCCTGCAGCTGCGCGCGCGCGGCGCCGTCGCGCTGGGTGAGCAGCGCCGTGATGCTGAGACAGACGAAGTTGAGCGCTGCGATGAAGGTCCAGGTGATGACCAGACCCTGCAGCTCGTAGAGCTCGCCGAAAGCGCCGATCCGGAATGCAAAGCTCAAGGCCGTGAGCAGCGAGATGACGAACGCGCCGGCGGCCGAGAGTACCAGGCCGAAGCGCATCGTGCCGACCACCATCAGGATGAGCGCAAAGAGTGCGATCACGGGTCTCGTCAGATCGCCGGGACCCATCAAGACGAGCGCACAGCACGCGGCGACCCCGACCATCCACAGCGCCAGCTCGCCGCGGCGTCCCGTGAGCGGCTGCAGACTTTCCCGGCTCAGCGCGATCAGCGCAGGCGCAACCAGCAGCACGCCCGCGGTGGTGTTCCCCCACCAGCGCAGCCAGTGCAGGGCATCGAAGGTCAGCCGCGGACGGGATAGGTTGTAGCCCAGCAAGGCGAGGGTGGGTGCGAGCACCATTCCCAGAGCGGCCGCCAGGATGAACAGCGGCACGTCGCGCCCGCGCGCGAACATGCGGTCGAAACCGCTCAGGTCGAGAATCCAGCAGGTGAGCACGGCACCGGCGGCGAGTCCCGCGCCCACGCCGATCGATGCCGCCAGCGGCTCCTCCTCCAGCAGATCGATGGCCATTGCGCCGAAGAACACGGCCGGCCACATGCGCCGTCCCCAGCGGCAGGTTGCGGCGACCGCAAAACCGCTCGGCAGGAAGCTCAGCGGCAAGCGGCTGCCGAGCGCGGGGAGCGTGAAGCCGGCGACCCCGGTGCTGAGGACCGCGGCAAATACGCAAAACCACCTGATCAAGGGCAGTCCCGTGGAGCGCATCTCGCGACTCGACGCCTCGACCACTGGTTTTCCCCCGTCGAATCCGTCCGACCGGTCGAATCCTTGCGACGGATACACGGTAAACCCGATTGGAATGTGATTCAATCCTGCCGCGTGGACCTGCCCGCTCCTTGGCTTCGACCGATACCGCAAGTCCTGCACGAGCCGCTGCGGCGCTGGTGGGAGCGTGCGCGCGGCGCGCACGCCGATTCCCCCTGGGGCGCGCACGCCGATTCCCCCTGGGGCGCGCAGCTGACCGAGGAGACGCGGGGCGAGCTGCTGCGGGTCGTGGCCGCCAGCGAGTTCGCCGCCTCGGCATTGATCCGGGATCCCGGCGCGCTCGGCTGGCTGCTGGGGCTCTCCGCGGCGCACGAGACTGCCGCTGCGAGCGCCGAGTACGAGCAGCGCGTTGCCGCAAGCCCGGACGGGGCGCAGCGGCTGCTGCGCGAGTGGCGCCGCCGCGAGATGCTGCGGATCGCCTGGCGCGACATCACGGGCCGGCTGTCGGTGCGAGAGACCTTGCACGAGGTGTCGATGCTGGCGGACGGCTGCATCCGAGCGGCGCTGCGCGCCGCCGAGTCCCGCCTGCGGCCGACGTTCGGTGAGCCGCGGGCGCGCGATGGGCAGCCTGCCGCCTTCATCGTGCTCGGCATGGGAAAGCTCGGGGGGCTCGAGCTGAACTTCTCCTCGGACATCGATCTGGTGTTCCTGTTCTCCCAGGGCGGCGAGACCGACGGGCCGCGCATCGTCGACAACGAGCAGTACTTCAATCGGCTCGGGCAGGAACTGATCCGGCTGCTCGATGCGAGGACCGAGGATGGCTTCGTCTTTCGGATCGACACGCGGTTGCGGCCCTTCGGGGAGAGCGGGCCGCTGGTGGTGAGCCTCGCCGCCCTCGACGATTACCTGCAGCAGCACGGCCGGGACTGGGAGCGCTACGCCTGGATCAAGGCGCGTCCCATCGTCGGCGCCGAGGCTTATGCCGCGGCCTATCAGGAATTCATCCGTCCGTTCGTCTACCGCCGCTATCTGGACTTCGGGGTGTTCGAGTCGCTGCGCGAGATGAAGGCGCTGATCGCACGCGAGGTTGCGCGGCATGAGCGCGACGATGACCTCAAGCTCGGCATGGGCGGTATCCGCGAGATCGAGTTCATCGTGCAGTCGCTGCAGCTCGTGCGCGGCGGCAGCGACCGGCGCCTGCAGCAGTCCTCGCTCCTCGAGGCGCTGCCCGTGCTGGTCGGCTCGAAGCAGCTGACGGCCGAGGAGGTCGCGCGGCTCGCCGACGCCTACCTCACGCTGCGCAAGGCCGAGAATGCGCTGCAGATCATGCGCGATGAGCAAGTCCATTCGCTTCCCACGGATGAGGGCGACCGCGCGCGCATGTGCCTTGCGATGGGGCTCGGGCAATGGAGCGAGGCGAGCGCCCGCATCGGTGCGGCGCGGGCGATCGTGGCGCGTCAGTTCGAGGCGTCCGTGTTCGGCGCACCGGATGCGGATCGGCCGGACGGCGAGGGCGTCCTCGCCTGGCTCGAGCAGGAGGCCGATATCTCGGAGGAGCTCGCCCGAGGCGGATTTGCGCCGAGCTCGATCCCGGGCGTTGCGGTGCGGCTGGACTCCTATCGGCTATCGGCTTCCTACCGCCGCCTGGACGACAGCGGGCGCAGGCGCGTGCGCGTCATCCTGGAGCGGCTGCTGCGGGCCGCTGCATCCAAGCCCGAGCCGGGCCTGGTGGTCGATCGGGTGCTGCGCGTCCTGGATGCGATCGGGGCGCGCTCATCGTATCTGGCGCTGCTCAAGGAGCAGCCGCCCGCGCTCGACCGGCTCATCGAGATATGCTCGATCAGCGGCTTCCTCGCGCGGCAGATCGCCGATTTCCCGTTGCTTCTCGACGAGCTGATCGACGCGAAGTCCTTCGATGAGCTGCCGTCTCGATCGCGCTTCACGCGCGAGCTCGCCGCGCGCACGGAGCGGTTGCCGGCGGATGATCCGGAGCGCGAGGTCGAGGCGCTGCGTGCCTTTCAGAAAGTGGCGGTATTCTCGGTGGCACTCGCCGATTTGACCGGCCGTCTGCCCCTCATGCAGGTGAGCGACAGGCTCACCGACATCGCCGAGCTCATCGTCCAGTGCTGCATGGATCTCGCCTGGACGCAGATGACTCAGGCGCACGGCATTCCCCGATGCGGGCGGGACGAGTCCACGACCCGCGTGGTCAAGATCGCGGTGGCGGGGTACGGCAAGCTCGGCGGCCTCGAGCTCGGCTACGGCTCGGACCTCGACCTCGTGTTCCTGCATGACTCGGCCGGGGAAATACAGCAAACGACGCGCGGTGTGGACAACGGCGTGTTCTTCCTGCGCCTGGGACAGCGCATCGTGCATCTGCTGACGATGCATTCGGCCGCCGGGCGCCTGTACGAGGTGGACATGAGATTGCGGCCGAACGGCAAGGGCGGCTTCCTCATCACCGGCATCGACGCGTTCGAGGCCTATCAGCATCAGAACGCCTGGACGTGGGAGCACCAGGCGCTGCTGCGCGCAAGGGCGGTGGCGGGGGATGCGGGCCTGCGCCAGCGCTTCGAGGCGCTGCGCCGGCGCGTGCTCTGCAGCGCGGTGCATCGCGATACCCTGCGCGCCGACGTCATGGAAATGCGCCAGCGCATGCGCAGGGAGCTGTCCGAGTCGCGGGGGGGTCGGTTCGACATCAAGCAGGACGCCGGCGGCATCGCGGACATCGAATTTCTGGTCCAGTACTGGGTGCTGGCCTCGGCGGACCGCCATCCGCAGCTTCTCACCCACTCGGACAACGTGCGCCAGCTCGAGGGTCTGGCTGCCGTGGGCATCCTCGATGCGCAAACGGCGCAGTGGCTCAAGGAAACCTATATAGGCTATCGTACGCTCCTGCATCACCTGTCGCTCGAGGGCGGCCGGCGGGTGGTGGAGGCGGGTGAGCACACCCGGGCACGCGCGCGGATCCTCGAGATCTGGCGCGAAACCTTCGGCTGACGGCGAAACGACTGGAGCTATGAGGATGGCGACGACGGCGGCAACGGTGGCGGCGGTGAACCTGATTCCCGCCAATGCCCAGCATCAGTACACGGTGACGCCGGCGGATCTGCCGCTGGCCTGTCCGATGCCCGGCATGTACCTGTGGAACTCGCATCCTCGGGTCTATCTGCCGATCGAGGACACCGGCTGGGCCAAGTGCTCCTACTGCGGCGCCGAGTACACTCTGATACGAAGCTGAGACCCGCGCGAGCGGCCATCGCCCACGCGCCGGGTCGGGCGCGGAGCGGCCGGGGCCCTCAGGGCTTGTAAGCGGCGTAGGATTTCTCCTCGACCAGGCTCGACCCGAGCCGCAGGTTCAGGCGCCGCTTGATCGCCGCGCGCTCGTCGTTCTCGATGTAGACGGCGCGCGCGAGCTGGACGAAATCCGCGTCGAACGCCTGCGCGCGTTCCTTGTCGCGAATCTCGTCCTCGATGCGCCACAAGCGCTCGTTGACCGTCAGCAATGCGCTCACATCGCTCTCGATATCGGCGGCGGCATAGCGCGAGGCGCTCCAGATCCGCTCCAGCGCCTCGAGCTCCAGGCGCACATTGGCGAGCTTCGCCGGATCCGTCATGCGCTTCGACTTGATGCGAAGAATGGTGATCTTGTCGAGCAGCTCGCCGGGCGATATCGGCACGTTGATTTCATTCATCGCCGCATCTTAGCGAAATTCGCGCTCTCTCGAAGGTGCTACACTCGAGCGCGAGGTGGCGGGAGACGGGCTTCCGAGGACGCGCTGAAAAGCATGATGAAGGACGGCGGCCGACGCATCGCCACCGCGAGTGGCGCGATCCTCGTCGATGCGCAGCGTCTCGGGAGCTTTCTCGACGCCGGCGAGGCGCTGTTCGACCCTCGGTTCTGGGAGGCGCGGGGCGAGCTCGCCGCGGCGGCCAGCGGCCGCGGCGCGGCCTGGTTCATCGGATCGAGCTCGCCGGGCTGGGTGCTGCGCCACTACCGGCGCGGCGGATACGCGGCGCGGCTGTCGGGCGACCGCTATGCCTGGCTGGGCGAGCCGCGGGTTCGCGCCTTCGCCGAGTTCCGCTTGCTCGCCAGCCTCGAGACAGGCGGCCTGCCGGTGCCGGGGCCGGTCGGCGCGCGCTACCGACGATCGGGATTGACCTACCGATGTGATCTCATCACGCAGCGCCTCGATGCGCAGCCGCTGAGCGCGCGGCTCGCCGCGGGCACGCTGAGCGGCGCAGCGTGGCAGGCGGTCGGCGCCGCGATCGGGCGCCTGCATCGGGCCGGCCTCGATCACGCCGACCTCAACGCGCACAACATCCTCATCGGAGCGGATGGATCGGTGCGGGTGATCGATCTGGATCGCGGACGTCTGCGCACGCCGGGCGCCTGGAGCGCGCGCAACCTCGCGCGGCTGCAGCGCTCTGTGGCGAAGGTCGCGCGCGATCTGCCTGCCGCTCGCCGCTCGGCGAAGGATTGGGACAGTCTTCTCTCGGGCTACGAGGCCGGCATGGCGCGGCCGTCCGGCCGGCAGCCGTGATGCGCCTCCTCTACGGCGTGCTCACGCGGCTGGCCGCACCGCTGGCATTCGCGGCGCTGCTCGCTCGCGGAGTGCGCGACCGCGCGTACTGGGCGCACCTCGGCGAGCGCTTCGGCTTCGGGCGCGAGCTGCACGCCAGCGGCATCTGGCTGCATGCCGTCTCGCTCGGCGAGGTGTCCGCGGCCGCCGCCCTGCTGCGCGGCTTGCGCGCGCGCCACCCGCATATTCCACTGGTGCTGAGCACCGCGACGCCGACCGGCCGCGCACAGGCGCTGGCGCTGTTCGGCTCGCAGATCGAGATGCGATTTCTGCCCTACGACACGCCCGGCTCGATGCGCCGCTTCCTCGAGCGCATCCGCCCGCGGCTCGCCATCATCATGGAGACCGAGCTGTGGCCGAATCTGCTGCACGAGTGCCGCCGGCGCGGCGTGCCCGTGCTGTTCGCGAGCGCGCGTCTCACGGCGCGATCGGTATCGCGCTATCGGCGCCTGCCTACGCTGTTCGCCCCCGCGCTCGCGCATAACGCGTCGATAGCGGCGCAGACCCCGGAGGACGCCGAGCGCTTCATCGCGATCGGCGCGCAGCGCGCGCGCACGCGAGTGACCGGCAACGTGAAATTCGACATGCAGCTCGGCCCCGCGGTGGCCGAGAGGGGGCGGGAGCTGCGCCGGCTCTACCTGGGCGCAAGGCCGGTCTGGACGGCGGGCAGCACGCACGAGGGCGAGGAGCAGACGCTGTTGCGCGCGCACGCCGCGCTGGTCCGAACCGCTGCCGATGCGCTGCTGGTGCTCGTGCCGCGTCATGCGGAGCGGTTCGAGGTGGTGGCGAGCCTGCTCGCCCGGCAGGGAGTGATCTTCGATCGGCGCAGCAGCGCCGCCGCCGTGCGCCCGCAGGCAAGCGTGCTGCTGGCCGATACGATGGGTGAGCTCACCGCGCTCTATGCCGCGTCGGATGCGGCATTCGTCGGAGGGAGCCTCGTGCCCGTGGGCGGACACAACCTGCTCGAGCCTGCGGCGCTCGGCGTGCCGGTGATCACCGGTCCCTACACCGCGAACAGCGGCGACATCGCGCGGCGGTTGATCGAGCGCGGCGGCGCTCTCGAGGCGGCGGATGCGCCCGCGCTCGCTCGAGCCGTGCAGCGCCTCATGGCCGATGCGGGCCTGCGCGAGCGCATGGGTGCAGCCGGTCGCGAATTCATCCAGGCGCATCGCGGCAGCGTCGAGCGTCTGCTCGAGCTCATCGGACCCTTGCTCGCAGGCGATGAGCCTGCGCCGCGGGGCGATCCGGCGCAGGCGCAAGGGCAAGGCACGGGTCAATGAGAGCCGGGCTGAGCTCCGTCCATCGACGCCCGATCCGTCAGGCCGGCATCCGGCGCCGCGCCGCCCGGCGATGGGGATGAGGTGTCCGCGGCCGGCTCTTGCTGCGAGGGTTGGTCCTGCGGCGGCTCATCCTTGAGCAGCGCGTTGAGCCGGCTCAAGCTCTGCTCGGTGAGGATGCCGGCGGCCTGCTGCAGCTTCACCATGTTCACCATGTAATCGTAGCGGCTGCGCGAGTAGTCGGTCCGCGCCTGGATCCACAGCCGCCGGGACTCGACCACGTCCACGGCGGTGCGCGTGCCGGCCTCGTATCCGGACTCGGTCGCGCGCAACGCCGTCGCGTTCGACTCGAGCGCGCGGCGCAGGGCGCTGACGTGCGAGATCTCCGACAGGACGCCGAGGTAGGCGTCGCGCGCATCATGCTCGGTTTGCCGGGCCACGCGCTCGACCCGCTCCTTGGCGGCGCGATGCAGGTACACGGCCTGGCGCACCTGCGAGGACACCATGCCGCCCGAATAGATCGGAATGGAAAGCTGGATGCCGATGACGTTCTGATACTGGTCCAGGGTCGTGGTGCCGTACGGGGTATCGTTCGCGTTGACGTAGTCTCCGCCCACCGAGTTCTTGTAGCGGCTCGCCACCAGGTCGAGCGTCGGAAAGTGTCCGCCGCGCGCCGTATTCACGTTGTCCCGCGCGATGTCCGCCGCCAGGCGGCTCGACACCAGCGATAGATTCTGCTGCAGGGCCATCTCCACCCAGCGATCCTCGCTGCTCGGATCCGGTGCCGCGAGCTCGAACGGCTCGATGGGCCGCGCGAGGTAATCGAAGGCGTCGCCGGTGATCTCGCGCAGCAGCTCCTGTGCGGAGGCGAGCTGGCGCTTCGACGCGATGACCGCCGCCGCGCCGCTGTCGTGGGCGGCGCGCGCCTCCTCGACGTCGGTCACCGCGATCAGCCCGACCTGATAGCGCTTCTCCGCTTGCTGGACTTGATGATTCACCGATTCCAGATTGGCGCGCTGGGCATCGAGGTCATCCTGTGCCGCGAGCACGTCGAAATAGCGCTCCGCAACGCGCGCCATCAGATCCTGCTGGGCGGCCTGATAATCGGCCTCGGCCTGGGCGACCTGGGCATCGGCGCGCTGCAGGGCGACCCAGTTCTGCCAGCTGAACAGGTTCTGCGACAGATCGACACCGTACTTGTGCGTGTTGGTGGTGACGCGGCCGTTGAAGGGGAACGCCTCGGTGATCGTTTGTCCGTCCGCGATCACGGTCTCGGTCTCGTTCGACTGCCCCTTGTCCTTCTCCCTGGAGATCGTGCCGCTGCCCGATATCTGCGGCAGCAGCGCCGCCAGCGCTTGCGGCTTGGCCTCGAGCGCGGCGAGCCGGTTCGCCTCGGCCTCCTTGAGCTGGGGGTCGTTCTGCAACGCCCGCTGATATACGGCCAGCAGATCGGCTGCCGGCGCGCAGCTCCATGCAAGGCAGCAGGCGAGAACCAACAATGAGCGCTTCATGAGGTGTTATATATGACTATATCACCCGGGAAACCGCAACCCGGCGATCAATATTGCGCAATCGTCGGATCGACGTCGCGCGACCAGGCCAGGATGCCGCCCGCCAGATTGAACACGGCGGCAAAGCCGTGCGCCGAGAGAAAGCGCGCCACCTCGGCGCTGCGGCCGCCGGAGCGGCAGATCACCACCGTCGGCAGCTGTGGATCGAGCTCCCCGATACGCTCGGCTATCTGACCCATCGGAATGTGAACATGCGGTGACGGAACGGGTGCGAGCCGAGTCTCCCAATCCTCGCGCACGTCGAGCAGCGCCATCGGCTTGCCGCGGGCGCGCTCGTCGAGAAACTGCCGCGGCGTCAACTGCTCCGTCATCAGAACACGAACCCAGCACTCTGCCGGGCATTGATCAACGGGTCGATGACGGTCTCGAACAGGCTTTCGCGAATCCATTCGGCATGGTCGACCCGGCGCACCCGGATCGCATCCATCACCGGAGCCGACCCGACCACGACGAACAGGCGCCCGCCGATGCGCAGCGCGCGCTCGAAGCGCGCATCGTACAGCGGCAGCGACCCGGTGACCGCGATGACGTCGTACTCGCCGAGCGGCGCCGAGTCGAACGCATCGCGCGTCTCGAGCTGCACGCGCGCCTGTGGCATCGCGCGCAGGTTCGCGGCGGCCTGAGCGGTGAGCTGCGGGTGGATCTCGATCGAGCGGGTGGATCTCGCCAGCAGGCTCAAGCACGCGCTCAGGTAGCCCGAGCCCGTACCGACCTCCAGAGCGGCATCGGAGGCATTCACCTCGAGCGCCTGCAGGATGCGGCCCTGGACCTTGGGGGCGAGCATGTACTGGCCGCAGCCGATGGGCAGCTGCGAATCGGCGAACGCCAGCTCGCGGTCGGCGCTCGCCACGAAAGCCTCGCGCGGCACGGCGCAGATCGCATCGAGCACGCGCGGATCGAGCACCTCCCACGTGCGAATCTGTTGATGCACCATCTGTTGTCGAGCAGCCAGAGTATCCATGTGTTCTCGTGGTAATTAGCCTGTTGATTATGGTCAATTTCTGCAGGCTTCGCCATGCCTGTGGGGTATTCTCCTAATGCACAGGATCGAGACGCGCCCAACAGGGGGGGCACCCGCAAAAAGCGTCGTGGACTGGATCGCAATCGAGGTCAGTGTTGTTCTTGTCTCCGTTCGTTCTCTGGTTCTTGACCTCAGCTGTCTTAGCCGTAGGCGTGGGTGTGCTGTTGCGCTCGAAGCGGCGCAGCGAGCGCGCGGTCGCCGAGTTCTCCCGGCAAGTGAATGCGCTCAGCGGCTCGGATCTGCCGGCGGGACGCATCGGCGTCGAGGGCAAGCCCGAGCCGCTGGGCCGGCTCGGCGATGCCATCAATCGCCTGCTCGACAATCTCGAGCAGCGCGGCGCACGGCTCAAGGACCGCGAGCAGCTGTTCCAGCGCCTGGTCGAGACCGTGCACGATGCGGTGCTGGTTCACCGCGACGAGATCGTGTTCGCCAATGCCCGCTTCCTGGAGATGCTCGGCATGAGCGCCGCGGAGGTCGTCGGCAAGCCTCTGTCGCAATTCGTGGCTCCGGAATATGTCGACTTGGTGCACAACAACCTGCGCCGCCGTCTCGCCGGCGAGCCGGCGGCGGAGCGCTATGAGGTCGAGCTCCTCGGCAAGCACGGCGAAGTCACGCGCATCGAGCTGGCGAGCACCGTCATCGAGAGCGCCGGAGCGCCGGCGCTGCTGCTCACGGCGCTCGAGATGCTGTCGAGCGCCGCGCAGGAGAGCGCTCCGCCGCGGCCGCGATCCATGGCGACGCTCGATGCCATGGGGGAGAGCGTGATCACCGTCGACGCGGAAGGCCGGATCGACTACGTCAATCACTCCGCCGAGGCCCTGCTCGGCCAGGGCATCGATCAGGTCATGGGCAAGACCTTTCCCGAAGTGGCCTCGCTGGTGGACGAGAGCGACCGCCGCTCGCTCGGAGATCCGGTGCGCAAGGCGCTCGCCGCCGGCGGCCGGGTCACCATGGGCAAGCGCGCCGTGCTCGTGCCGGCGAACGGATCGCCCGAGCGCTCGGTGGAGCTCAGCGTCACGCCGCTCAAGTCCGACGGCACCGAGTTCCCTCTCGGGCTGGTGCTGGTGATGCACGACATCAGCGAGCTGCGCGGCTTGACGCGCCAGATGACCTATCAGGCAAGTCATGACGCGCTCACCGGGCTGGTGAACCGGCGCGAGTTCGAACGGCGGCTGCGCGAGGCCATGGATGCCGCTCAAACGGGCGATGCGGCGCACGCGCTGTGCTATCTCGATCTCGACCGCTTCAAGGTCGTGAACGATACCTGCGGTCACACTGCCGGCGACAATATGTTGCGTGAGGTCGCCACCATCATCAAGGATTCGGTGCGCGATTCGGACACGGCCGGGCGCATCGGCGGCGATGAGTTCGCGCTGCTGCTGGTGGGATGCCCGCTCGAGAAGGCGCGCCAGATCGCCGACGACGTGGTGCGCGCCGTGAACGACTATCGCTTCATCTGGAAGGACAAGATCTTCAACATCGGCGTGAGCATCGGGCTGGTGGAGATCGGCCGCGGCGGCGGATCGATCGAGGACATCATGAACTCGGCCGACTCGGCATGTTATGTCGCGAAGAAGCAGGGCGGCGTGCACGTGCACGTCTACTCCGCGCGCGAGGAGGCGAATGCGCGCCACAGCGGCGAGATTCACTGGCTGCAAAGGCTGCAGGGTGCGCTGCGCGACAACCGCTTCGAGCTGTACTACCAGCCCATCTTGCCGGCGCGCAGCAACGTCGAGCGCGGCCCGGCACTCGAGGTGTTCGTGCGTCTGGAAGCCGAGGCCGGCCAGGCGTCCTCTCCGCCGGGCGAGTTCATTCGCGCCGCGGAGCGCTACCGGCTGATGCCACATGTGGATCGCTGGGTGGTGCAGGCGGTTCTGTCGGCGCTCGGCCGCGGAGGCATGAAGCTGCCGCCCGGGCGCAGCGTCGCGATCAACATCTCGGGGCAGACGCTGGGCGATGCGGAGTTCCTCGAGTTCGTGGTCGACTGCTTCGATCACACCGGCGCGACCCCGGGCGACATCTGCTTCGAGGTCACGGAGAGCGCCGTGGTGGCGAACCTCGACCACGTGCGCCGCTTCATCGCGGTGCTGCACGGCATGGGGTGCGAGTTCGCTCTCGATGACTTCGGCAGCGGCTTGAGCTCGTTCTCCACCCTGAAGACGCTGCCCATGGATTATCTCAAGATCGACGGCTCGTTCATCTCGAACCTCGCCGTCGACACCGTGAACCAGGCGATGGTCGGAGCGATGATCGAGCTGTCGCGGAGCCTCAATTTTCGCATCGTTGCCGAGCAAGTCGAGGATCAGCTCTCCCTCGATACCGTGAGGCAGATGGGCATCGACTTCGTGCAGGGATTCATCATCGCGCGTCCACAGCCCCTGTCGGTCACACCCGCACCGTAGCTTCCGGGCGCGCCTGTCGCGCACCCGCGAGGCTGCGCTCGCCTGCCCGCCGGTTCAAGGCCTTATGACCCGCCTGGCAGGCGCCCGGCGGCCCGCGCGTGGCGGGCGGCCGCGGCGCGTCCTTCCCTGCGGCCTGCCGCCGCATATAACGCCGGGTGATGCGCTCATAACGAACTACTATGGCATTTCCCCCGCGCTTGGGAGGACAATTCGGGGCATATCGACTGGCAACGTTGAGGTGCCGCATGCCCATCTTCGAAGATAACACCAAGTCCATCGGGCGCACGCCCCTGGTGCGGATCAATCGATTGGACGCCTCCAGCGCGGCGACCATCCTCGCCAAGATCGAGGGCCGCAATCCGGCGTACTCGGTGAAGTGCCGCATCGGGGCTTCCATGGTATGGGACGCGGAGGAGCGCGGTGCTTTGCGGCCCGGCATGTCGCTGGTCGAGGCGACCAGCGGCAACACCGGGATCGCGCTCGCGTACGCCGCCGCCGCGCGCGGTTACGGCTGCGTGCTCACCATGCCCGAGACGATGAGCATGGAGCGGCGCAAGGTGCTGATCGCATTCGGCGCCAAGCTGGTGCTCACGCCCGGCGCGAAGGGCATGAAGGGGGCCATCGCCAAGGCCGAGGAGCTCGCCGCAGCGGATCCGGGAAAATACCTGCTCATGCGCCAGTTCGACAATCCCGCAAACCCGGCCATTCACGAGCGCACCACGGGCCCGGAGATCTGGGAGGACACGCAGGGCAAGGTGGACGTGCTGGTGAGCGGCGTCGGCACCGGCGGGACGTTGACCGGGGTGTCGCGCTACATCAAGCACACCCAGGGCAAGAAGATTCTCACCGTCGCGGTCGAGCCGACCGCCTCCCCTGTCATCAGCCAGACGCTCGCCGGGCAGACCCCCACCCCGTCGCCGCACAAGATCCAGGGCATCGGTGCCGGCTTCATCCCCAAGAATCTCGACCTCTCGCTGGTCGATCGCGTGGAGCAGGTGAGCAACGAGGAGGCCATCGCCGTGGCGCGTGCGCTGGCGCGCGAGGAGGGCATGCTGTGCGGCATCTCCTGCGGCGCGGCGATGACCGCGGCGCTGCGCCTGGCGCGCGAGCCCGCACAGAAGGGCAAGGTCATCGTGGCGGTGCTTCCGGATGCGGGCGAGCGGTATCTGTCGGGTGCGCTGTTCGAGGGCCTGTTCGAGGACGTGGAGAAGATGCAGGCCGTGGCCTGAGCAGCGCATGACCGCAGTCGCCACCCCGAAGTCCAAGTCATCCCTGCTCGATCGGCTGAGCGAGGAGATGCTCGAGAGCTACCTGGGCGATGAGCGGGCGCGGCGCATCGCGCGCCGCTATCTGCCCTCGCGCGAAGCGATCGCCGAGATCCTGCACGGTGTGCTCGATCTGATGTACCCCGGCTACTTCGGCCGCCGCGATCTGAGCCCCGAGAACCTGGCGGATTACGTCGCGCAGGCGCTCGCCGATCTCGCCCCCAAGATCGAGCGCGAGGTGGAGCACTGCCTGTGCTACGGACGCGAGCGCGAGTCGCGGTCGGAATTCGGCGAGTGCGCGCCGCGGGCGCGCGAGCTGACCGAGGTCTTTCTGGGGCGCCTGCCCGAGATCCGAGCCCTGCTGGTGCGGGACGTGCAGGCGGCGTTCGACGGCGATCCCGCCGCGACCAATCTCGACGAGGTGATCCTCGCCTATCCGGGCGTGCTGGCGGTGAGCGTGTATCGCATTGCGCACGTGCTCTACGACCTGGGCGTCCCGATGATGGCCCGCATCATGACCGAGTGGGCGCATTCGAAGACCGGCTGCGACATCCATCCGGGCGCGAAGATCGGGGCCGGCTTCTTCATCGATCACGCCACGGGGGTCGTGATCGGCGAGACCACGCAGATCGGCGAAGGGGTGAAGCTCTATCAGGGCGTGACCTTGGGCGCCCTGTCGCTGCCGAAGGATGCGGCGGGCCACATCATTCGCGGCCGCAAGCGCCATCCCACCGTCGAGGATGGCTCGACCCTGTACGCGAACGCGACCGTGCTCGGCGGCCAGACGGTGGTGGGCGCGAACAGCGTGGTCGGCGGCTCGGTGTTCCTCACGCGCAGCATTCCGGCGCGCTCGCGGGTATCGCTGAAGGAGCCCGATCTGCGGGTGGCTCCGCGCGACGGCGCCGCCGAGCCGGACGCCATCTATTTCGATATCTGACCACCGGCCGCCCACGGGCGCGCAGGCGACGGCGGGCGCGCAGGCGCGGTGACGGCGGGCGCGCGGGGGCGCTGTGCCGCGCCGCCACCCGCGCAAGGCATCACATCAGCTTGCCGAGCAGCGGCACGAGCAGCAGCGCCACGATATTGATGATCTTGATGAGCGGATTGATCGCCGGGCCGGCCGTGTCCTTGTAGGGATCGCCGACGGTGTCGCCGGTCACGGCGGCCTTGTGCGCTTCGGACCCCTTGCCGCCGTAATGTCCTTCCTCGATGTATTTCTTGGCGTTGTCCCAGGCGCCGCCCCCCGTGGTCATGGAGATCGCCACGAACAGGCCGGTGACGATGGTACCGATCAGCAGGCCGCCGAGCGCGAGCACGCCCGTGCCGGGGCCCATCAGCCAGTTGACCACGATCACGAGCACGATCGGCACCACGATCGGCAGGAGCGACGGGACGATCATCTCCCTGATGGCCGCCCGCGTGAGCATGTCGACGGCGCGCGAGTAGTCCGGCTTCGCCGTGCCCTCCATGATCCCCTTGATCTCGCGGAACTGCCGCCGCACCTCGTTCACGACCGAGCCGGCGGCGCGTCCCACGGCCTCCAGGGCCATCGCGGCGAACAGATAGGGCACCAGGCCGCCGATGAACAGGCCGATGATGACCGCCGGGTTGGACAGGTCGAAAGCGCTCGCATGCCCGAGCACGTCCTCGAGCTTGTGCGTGTAGTCGGCGAACAGCACGAGCGCGGCGAGCCCCGCCGAGCCGATCGCATAGCCCTTGGTGACGGCCTTGGTGGTGTTGCCCACCGCATCGAGCGGGTCGGTGATGTCGCGCACCTTCTTGTCCAGCCCGGCCATCTCCGCGATGCCGCCGGCGTTGTCGGTCACCGGTCCGTAGGCATCGAGCGCGACGATCATGCCGGTCATCGACAGCATGGCGGTGGCGGCGATGGCGATCCCATACAGGCCCTCCAGCCGATAGGAGGCCCAGATGCTCAGGGTGACGGCGATGACCGGCAGCGCGCAGGCCTTCATCGACACCCCGAGACCCGCGATGATGTTGGTCGCATGTCCGGTCTGCGAGGCGGCGGCCACGTGCTGCACGGGCTTGTATTCGGTCGCGGTGTAGTACTCGGTGATCACGATCATCGCCGCGGTCAGGGCCAGGCCGACGAGCGTGCACAGCCACATCGACATCGCGTGCGCGCCCATGATCTTCTGCGCGACGAAGTAGAACGCGATCGCGGAGATCGCGCCCGAGACGATCACGCCCTTGTACAGCGCATTCATGATCTTGCCGCCTTCGCGGGTCGAGACGAAGAACGTGCCGACGATCGAGGAGACGATGGAAATTGCGCCGAGGAGCAGCGGGAACAGCACCGCGCTGTCGCCCATATCGGTGAGAACCAGCCCCCCGAGCAGCATGGTGGCGACCAGCGTCACCGCATAGGTCTCGAACAGATCGGCCGCCATGCCGGCGCAGTCGCCGACGTTGTCGCCCACGTTGTCCGCGATCACCGCGGGGTTGCGCGGATCGTCCTCGGGAATTCCCGCCTCGACCTTGCCGACGAGATCGGCGCCGACGTCGGCGCCCTTGGTGAATATGCCGCCGCCCAAGCGCGCGAAGATCGAGATCAGCGATCCGCCGAAGGCGAGGCCCACCAGCGAGCGCAGCGCCGCGTCCGGATCGCCGAGAACGCGCAGCATGGCGAAGTAGTAGCCCGCCACCCCGAGGATTCCGAGCCCCACCACCAGCATGCCGGTGATGGCTCCGCCGCGAAACGCCACCTTGAGCGCGGCGTTGATGCCGATGTGCGCCGCCTGCGCCGTGCGCACGTTGGCGCGCACCGAGATCGACATGCCGATGTAGCCCGCCAGACCCGAGAAGATCGCGCCCACGGCGAAACCGCCGGCCGTCGCCCAGCCGAGCGATGCTCCCAGAATGACGAACAGGATGACGCCGACGATTGCGATGGTCCTGTACTGGCGGTTCAGGTAGGCGCGTGCGCCGGCCTGAATGGCGGCGGCGATCTCCTGCATGCGCGCGCTGCCTGCGGGCTGGGCGAGAATCCAGCGCACGGACACGACCCCGAAGAGGATCGCAAGAATTCCCGCGCCGATGGCTAGAAACAGGGCGTTATCAAGGGTCATTGAGGATCTCTGAATCTTATGTTATTGAAAAATAAGCATTTATTTGGATACGAAGCCGCAAATCATACCACAAAGGGTTCGCGAAGGCGCTTCGGCACACTCGCTCCTGCGAGCGCCGCGTAGCTCGGCAATCCGTGTCGATAAGGCGGATAGTCTTCCCCGCCGATGAGCGGCGCGAGGTAGCGCCGGCAGGCCGCAGTGATGCCGAAGCCGTCCGCGCTGATGAAATGTCGCGGCACCTTCTTTTCCTGGTTGGCGATCCGCGCGAGCGGCGCCTCGCCGATGCTCCAGCGGTAAGGTGAGGATGATTTGCGCACGATGGTGGGCATGACGGCGTTCTTGCCCTGGAGCGCGAACTGCACGGCCGCCTTGCCCACGGCGTAGGCCTGCTCGACATCCACCCGCGAGGCGATGTGCCGCGCGGAGCGCTGCAGATAGTCGGCCACCGCCCAGTGGAACTTGTAGCCGAACGCCTCCTGGGTCATCTGCGCCACCACCGGACCCACGCCGCCGAGCTGCGCGTGCCCGAAGGCATCCTGAGTGCCGGCCTCGGCGAGGAACTTGCCATCGGCGTTGCGCACACCCTCGGAGACCACGACCACGCAGTACCCGTAGGACTCGACGCAGGATTGCACCTTGGCGAGGAAGGCCGGCCGGTCGAAGGGGATTTCCGGAAACAAGATGATGTGCGGGGCTTCCCCGGCCCGCTCGCCGGCCAGGCCGCCGGCAGCCGCGATCCAGCCGGCATGGCGGCCCATGACCTCGAGCACGAAGACCTTGGTCGAGGTTCGCGCCATCGACAGCACGTCGAGCGCCGCCTCGCGCGTGGCCACGGCGATGTACTTTGCCGCGGAGCCGAATCCCGGACAGCAGTCGGTCACCGCCAGATCGTTGTCGACGGTCTTGGGGACGCCGATGCACGCGATCGGGTAGCCCATCTGCACGCCCATCTGCGATACCTTGTGGGCGGTATCCATGGAGTCGTTGCCGCCGTTATAAAAGAAATAGCCGATGTCGTGGGCACGGAACACCTCGATCAGACGCTCGTACTGGGCCCGATTCTTGTCGAGGCCGGCGAGCTTGTAGCGCGCCGAGCCGAACGCCCCGCCCGGGGTGTGGCGCAGGGCGCGGATGGTGGCGGCGCTCTCCTTGCCGGTGTCGATCAGATCCTCGGTGAGCGCGCCCACGATGCCGTGCCGGCCCGCGTACAGCTTGCCGATCCGGTCGCGATGCTTTCGGGCCGTCTCGATCACCCCGCACGCGGAGGCGTTGATGACGGCGGAGACACCGCCGGACTGAGCGTAGAAGGCATTTCGGGGAACGGGGCGCTTTCTGGGGGCGGGGCGTTTCATGGGTGGTTGCCGGTTCGAAGGTTGCCGGATGCGTTTTGCGGTTTGTGGGTTGCGGGTTGTGCAGCAGCTTACGAGCCGCGCAGGATAGCCCATCGGCGCAAGACAGGCACGGCCCGGCCGGCTCGTTTGACGGTGACACCCCGGCGCAGGTAGGTTAGCGCGCTTTCGGCACCAGGCTCATCCTAGAATCACCAGGCTCCTCGAATCATGCGCATAGTTCTTTTGGGGGCTCCCGGCTCCGGCAAGGGCACGCAATCGCAGCTGCTGGTGGACGCCTACGGCGTTCCGCAAGTGTCCACCGGCGATCTGCTGCGCGAGGCGGTGAGCAAGGGGACCGAGCTCGGCCGCAGGGCCAAGGCCGCCATGGATGCGGGCAAGCTGGTGGACGATGCGACCGTGCTCGGCATGATTCGCGAGCGCCTCGCGCAGCCCGATGCGCAGAAGGGCTTCATCCTCGACGGCTTCCCCCGCAACATCGCGCAGGCCGAGGCGCTGCAGAGAATGCTCGCCGACCTCAAGCGCCCGCTCGAGGCCGTGGTTTTGCTGAATCTCGACCTCGCCATCTTATTCAAGCGCCTCACCGGGCGGCGTATCTGCGAAGGCTGCGGGCGGGTGTTCAACATCTATACCTCGCCCGCGGGCACGATCCCGCAGTGTGACAAGTGCGGCGGCAAGGCGCGCCTCATCCAGAGGCCCGATGACAGGGAAGAGGTGATCGGCAAACGGCTCGAGGTGTTCGAGGCGCAGACCAGGCCGCTGGTCAAGTATTACGAGGACGCGGGGCTCCTGCGCATCGTCGATGCCGACGCCGATGTGGACACGGTATTCAAGAGCATTCAGCGCGCCGTGCAGCCCGCCGCGGACGACTAACCGAGCGCCTCGAGCAATCGGTCGCCGATCTCGGCGCGCCTCCAGCCGGTCAGTACCGGAGCATGGCGATCGCCCATCGCCAGCGCCTTGAGCTCGCCGCGCGTTGCCAGGATCTCCGCACTGATGCCGAGCGCGGCGGCATGTGCGTCGATGAGCGCGGCGAGCCGCTCCATGACGCGCTTCTGCTCGGGGGTCGGCCGCGAATCGCTGCTCGGGGGCTCATCCAGGGCCTCGCCCGTGCTGCTCTCGCGCAGCGCCCCGAGCAGCTCCTGTGCAAGCGCGTGCGGCATCGGGCGCTGCGGCGAGAGCGAGGCCGCGAGGGCCGCTGCGTTCGCGGGCAGCTCCGCGGCGGTCCGGAACAAGGCCTCGTCGGGAACGATCCAGCCGCGCGGCAAATTGCGCTCGCGCGCCGTCCGCTCGCGCCAGACGGCGAGCACCTTGGCGCGCGCGCGCATCGCCGGCTCGAGCTGGCGCAGGTTGCGCAAACGCTTCCAGGCCTGCTCGGGGTCGGGCTCGTACAGCGCCGGGTCCTCGAGCATCCGGCAATCCTCGAGCACCCACGCCTCGCGGCCGAGAGCGCGCAGCCGCTCGGTCAGCCGCTCGGCCGCCTCGTTGAGGTAGGCCACGTCGTCGGTCGCGTATTCCAGCTGCGCCGGGGTGAGGGGGCGCTTCGACCAGTCGGTGCGCGTCTGGCCTTTGGGCACGGTCACGTCCAGCAAGGTTCTCACCAGGTCGGCATAGCCGAGCTGCGGCTTGAGCCCGACGCACCCGGCGGCGATCTGCGTGTCAAATACGGGCGAGATCACGTGCCTCACGTTCAGATAAAACGCCTCCAGGTCCTGGCGCGCGGAATGGATCACCTTGCGCGCGCTACCGCGCGCCAGGGCGGGCACCAGAGGCTCGAGACTGCCGCAGCGCAATGTGTCCACGCACCACACCTCGCCGGCCGCCGCAAGCTGCAGCAGGCAGAGCTTGGGAAAGAACGTCCGCTCGCGCAGAAACTCGGTGTCGAGACCGATCGAGCCGTGAGTCTCGAGAATGCGCGCGAGCGCCGCCACTTGCTCGTCCCGATCGATCCAAATCGCCGTCAGCATTGCCTCGATCCAGTACAATTTGAAAAATCATTATGACCGAATCGACCGATGCTGAGATTTGCAAAAGCATTCCTGGACATCGCGCTGTGGCGCAAGTCGCCCGAGCAGCTGCCCGCCTCGGTGCTGCTGCTGTGCCTGGTCGCGGGTGCCGCGGCGCTGATCGAGGTGATCGACGCGCTGCTGCCGGCGGCGCCCGCCGGCGAGATCCTCACGCGGGTCGCGCTCGCGGTGGCGCTGCCGCTGTGCTTCGCGTGGGTGGTCCTGGCCGTGGCGCGGCAGCGGCAGCGATTCCTGCAGACCGGCACCGCCCTGCTCGGCGTGGCGGTGCTGGCGGAGCTGGTGCTCTACCCGCTCGGCCTGCTGTTGAACTCGATCGGCTTCGATCATCCGGCTTCCCTGCCCCTGGGCGTGCTTCTGCTGGTGGGTTTCATCTGGTACCTGCTCGCGTGCGCCAACATTTGGCGCGCCGCGCTCGATGCGCGGTTCGGCCTGGGAGCGGCCATCAGCGTCGGCTACATTCTGTTGTCGATGGCCCTTGAGCAGCAGCTGTTGCCCAAGTCCTAGGTAAGCTGCCGATGCACCTGCACATCCTGGGGATCGCGGGGACGTTCATGGGGGGCCTCGCGGCCATCGCCAAGGCGGCCGGCCATCGCGTCACCGGCGCCGACCTCAACGTGTATCCGCCGATGAGCGATCAGCTCGCCGCCCTCGGTATCGAGCTGATCGAGGGGTACGGAGCGGAGCAGCTCGATCTCGATCCGGATCTGGTGATCGTCGGCAACGCCCTGAGCCGCGGCCGCCCGGTGATCGAGGCGCTGCTCGACCGCGGCATGCCTTACACCTCGGGACCGCAATGGCTCGGCGAGCAGGTGCTCGGCGGCCGCCACGTGCTCGCAGTGGCGGGTACGCACGGCAAGACCACGACCGCGAGCATGCTCGCCTGGATCCTGGAGGAGGCGGCTCTGGAGCCGGGATTCCTCATCGGCGGGGTGCCAAGCAACTTCGATTCGACCGCCCGCCTCGGTGCGGCGCGCGCCGGATCCTGCTTCGTGATCGAGGCGGACGAGTACGACACCGCTTTCTTCGACAAGCGCGCGAAGTTCGTGCATTACCGCCCGCGCACCGTGATTCTCAACAACCTCGAATACGATCACGCGGACATCTACCCCGACCTTGCCGCCATTCGCCGCCAGTTCAATCAGCTGCTGCGCACCGTTCCGGCGGCGGGCCGCATCGTGCAGAACGGCGCCGACGCCGAGCTCGAGGCGGTGATTGCGGCCGGCTGCTGGACGCCGCGACAAACCTTCGGCCTGGGCGCCGGTGCCGATTGGGGCGCCGTCGTGACAGCCGGCTCCTCGTGGGGCGAGTTCACGGTGCTGCGCGAGGGGCGTCCGGCGGCGCAGATCCGCTGGCCGCTCCTCGGCGAGCACAACGTCTTGAACGCGCTCGCCGCGATCGCGGCGGCCGATCACGTGGGGGTCGCGCCCGAGCGCGCGGCGCTCGCCTTGGCTCGATTCCAGGGGGTGAAGCGGCGCATGGAGCTTCGCGGGGTGGTGGGCGGCGTGAGCGTTTACGATGACTTTGCGCATCATCCAACGGCGATCCAGAGCACGCTCCAGGGACTGCGTGCACGCTTGCCCGATGCGCGCATCATCGCCGTGCTCGAGCCGCGCTCGAACACCATGAAGCTCGGCGTGCACCGCGAGCAGCTCGCGCCGGCGCTCGCCGCCGCCGACCGCGCCTGGTTCCTCGATGCGCCGGGCCTCGGCTGGGATTTGCCGGCGGCGCTCGCGCCGCTCGGTTCGCGGGCGCGCGTCGAAAGCAGCGTCGAGGCGCTGGTGCAGGGGCTCGCCGCCGAGGTGCGGCCCGGTGATCAGGTGCTGGTGATGAGCAACGGCGGGTTCGGCGGACTGCACGAGAAGCTGCTCGCGGCGCTGCGTCTGCGGGAGGCCTCATGAGCGAGATTGCGCTGTTTCCCTTGAACATCGTGCTGTTTCCCGGCGGTCCGCTGCCGCTGCGCATCTTCGAGACGCGCTACTACGACATGGTGCGCCGCTGCATGCGCGAGGGCCGCGGATTCGGCGTCGTGCTGATCCGCGAGGGCCGGGAAGTGGGAGACGCCCCGACCGATGTGTACCCGGTGGGTACCATCGCCGACATCACCGATTTCCATCAGCTGGCCGATGGTCTTCTGGGACTGTCCTGCGTCGGGCGGCAGCGCTTCCGGATTCTTGCCCGCAGCCGCCAATCCGACGGCCTGCACAAAGGCGAGGTCGAGTGGATCGGCGCCGAGCCGGTGCTGCCGGTGCCGCCGCGCCATGCCCGGCTGGCCGATCTGCTGCGCAGCGTCCTGCCGCAGCTCGGTGAGGGGTACACGAAGATCGACATGCACCTGGACGATGCGGCGTGGGTGGGATATCGGCTCGCGGAGATTCTGCCCATCCCGCTGGCCGACAAGCAGGCTTACCTCGAGATCGGCGACCCGGTGGAGCGGCTCGACCGGCTCGCCTCGCTCGCGCCCCTCGCCTCGCCCGCATAGCGGGCAAAGGCCCCGCGGGTCAGCCACAGCGCCAGCCCGATGGCGCCGCACCAGGGCAGGATCCACAGGCCCAGCAAGCCGTCGAGGCGGCCGACCCAGACCGAGTGCAGGCCGCTCGATCCCGTACTCTCCTGCAGGAAACGCAGCACCATCACCCAGCCGGCGTGCAGCCCGATCGCGGCGGCGATGTTGCCGCTCAAGACGCGCGTGAGACTCAAGACCAGGCTCAGCGCCATCCAGGCGAGAAAGGCGTCGTACACCCGCGCCGGGTCGCCGAGCGGCGCGAAGGACTGCGCCAGGAGCCGCAACCCGCTCGACCAGTCCGGCGCATCGACGTGCGCCTTGGCGAAGAAATGCAGCACCGCGAACAACGGCGCGATCCACAGCAGCGCACGCCACTCGCCGGATTCACGCGCGATCGCGCTGTGCAGCGCGCCGCGCATCACCGTCTCCTCGATCAGCGCCACCGCGATTCCCGAGCTCAGCGCGATGAGCACGAGGCGCGCGAGCCGCGGCGCCGACAGCAGCGCGGGATCGTTGACCACGCGCACGCCCTCGGCCAGCAAGAAGACGGCGCCGACGCCCGCCGTAACGATGCCGAGCGCGCCGAAGATCGAGGTCACGGCGAGAAATCGGCGCCACGGCAGGCCGTAGCCCAGGTCGCGCCGGGAGGTGACCTTCAGGCGCCGGCACAGCCACACCAGCATGACCACGCCGGCGAGCATGGCGAGGCGGGCGTACACCCGGTGGAACGGCCAGGACGCCACGCGTGAGGTGAGCTCGTAGACCGGATAGGCGACCGCTGCGGCGGCGATCCCCGCCGCGACCAGCGTGCACAGAAAGGAGAGCAAGGCCCGCACGCGCTGTGCCTTCGGGCGCGGCTAGGAGCGCAGGCTCTCGAAGGTGCGCATGGCGGCGGCGACGGTCGCGTCGATGTCGGCAGGCGAGTGAGCGGCGGACACGAATCCCGCCTCGAACGCCGACGGCGCGAAGTACACCCCCTCCTCGAGCATGCGGTGAAAGAAGCGCTTGAAGCGCTCCACATCGCAGGCCATCACCTTCGCAAAGCTGTCGACGTGCCGCTCGCCGGTGAAGAACAGGCCGAACATGCCGCAAAGATGATTGGTGGACAGCGCGACGCCGCAGCTTGCCGCCGCTCCGGCGAGCCGCTGCACCAGAAGGTCCGTGGCCGCATTCAGCCGCCCGTGAAAGCCGGGCGCCGAGACCAGCTCGAGCGTCGCGAGACCGGCCGCCATGGCCACCGGATTCCCCGACAGAGTTCCCGCCTGATACACCGGCCCGAGCGGTGCGAGCATCTCCATGACCTCGCGCCTGCCGCCGAAGGCGCCCACGGGCATTCCGCCGCCGATGATCTTGCCGAGGGTGGTCAGATCCGGGCGCACGCCATACAGCGCCTGAGCGCCGCCGAGCGCCACGCGAAAGCCGGTCATGACCTCGTCGAAAATCAGCAGCGCGCCGGTGCGATCGCACTCCTCGCGCAGCGCTTGCAGAAATCCCGCGGCCGGCGGCACGCAGCTCATGTTGCCCGCGACCGGCTCGACGATGATGCAGGCGACCTGGGCTCCGATCTGACGAAACGCGTCCCGCACCTGCTGCGCGTCGTTGAAGGTCAGGGTCACGGTGTGCGCGGCGAGCTCGCGCGGCACGCCCGGCGAGGTGGGCACGCCGAAGGTCAAGGCCCCCGAGCCGGCCTTGATCAGCAGCGAATCGGAATGCCCGTGATAGCAACCCTCGAACTTCACGATCGTATCGCGTCCCGTGAAGCCGCGCGCCAGGCGGATCGCGCTCATGGTCGCCTCGGTGCCGGAGCTCACGAAGCGCACCCGCTCGATCGAGGGCATGATCTCGGTCACGCGGCGCGCGAGCCGCGTCTCCAGCTCGGTGGGCGCGCCGAAGCTCAGGCCGTCCGCGGCCACCCGCCGCACCGCCGCGATCACGTGCGGGTGGGCATGACCCAGGATCATGGGGCCCCAGGAGCCGACGTAGTCGATGAAGCGCCGGCCGTCGGCGGCGATCGTGTGCGCGCCGGCCGCTTGCCTGAAGAAGATGGGCTCCCCGCCCACGCCGAGGAAGGCGCGCACCGGCGAGTTGACGCCCCCGGGTATGTACCGGCAGGCCTCTTGATACAGGCTCACGTCCTCATCTCCTGACCGTTCCCCGCCCGCCGCTACGCCAGCAACGCGGCGCGCGGCAAATTGAGCTGCACCTCGAAGCCGCCGCCCGCGCGATTGTCGGCCCTGGCCGATCCGCCGTGCGCCCTCATGACCTGGGAGGTGATCGCCAGGCCGATGCCCTCGCCGCCCGTGTCCCGGTCGCGCGATTCGGCCACCCGGTAGAACGGCTCGAATATGCGCTCGAGCTCGCCCGCCGGAACGCCCGGTCCGCGGTCGCGAATCGACACGGTGAGACCGGCATCGCTGCGCTCCACCATGACGTCCACGGACGCGCCCTGCGGACTATAGCGCACCGCGTTGCGCAGCACGTTCTCGATCGCGCTTCTCAGCAGCTCGCGGTTGCCGTTGACGGCGCTGTGCGCGGCGCCGCGCGTCTCGATCTTGCAGCCCTTGGCGGCGCCCTCGAAGTTGGCATCGCGCACCACCTCCTCGATCACCTCATCGACATCGAACGACTCGCGCTCGAACGGCGCGTCCGCGCCGTTGAGCCGCGCCAGCTTCAGCACCTGGCTGATGAGCTCGTCGAGACGCTCGATCTCCCGCTCCAGCCGGTCCAGCTGGCGCGTGAGATCGGCCGCCGGCCGGCGCGCCAGACCGACCGCGAGGCGCATGCGCGCAAGCGGCGAGCGCAGCTCGTGCGAGATGTCGCGCAGCAGCCGCGTGATGGCGCTGCGGTTGGCGCGCAGCTGATCGGCCATGACGTCGAAATCGCGCGCCAGCACGGCAACCTCGTCCTTGCGTCCCTCGAGACCCGCGCTCACCCGCACTTCCAGATTCTCGCCCGCCAGCGCGCGCGCGCCCTCCTGGATGCGCCGGATGGGTGCGCTCAGATGCTGCGCAAGCCACCAGCTCGCGACCGCGCTCACCGCCAGCGCAATGCCCAGAATCATCAGAGAGATGCCGGGCAGACTGAGCGCGCCGAAGATGCTCGGGCGCCGCGGCGCCAGCAGCACCGTGTACGACGCACCGTCCGGGGCGACGATCTCGGGCAGCGGGCGCTGCGGCCGAAAATTTCCGGGCGCGGCATCGTGGCGCCAGGGCGCGGTCGCGCCGGAGGGGTCGAACTCGGACATCGACTCGCGCGCGTACTCGAGGCGCCGCGCCGCGCCGTCGGACAGGCGGCGCCCGAGGATGTCCTGCCCGTCCGGCCCGATGATGTACAGCTCGCGGTCGGGAATCGAATGGTGGTTGGCGGACAGCCACTTGCGCAGCCCCTCGAGGCCGCCCCGGGCGAGCACCTCGGAGGCCTGGATGGCGACGGCGGGGCGGCGCGGCAGCTCGCGCGACTCGTATTCGCGCGCGGCGGCCGTGAAGGTCACGGCGATGCTGCCGGCGACGATGATCGCCATCGCGATCCAGAACAGCAGGAAGATCCGCACGAACAGGCTGTGCATGCGCAGCGCTCAGCCGGGGGCGCAGGTGAGGGTGTAGCCCGAGCCGCGCACGTTCTTGATCTCGGGGTTCTTGCCCGCTTCGAGCTCGAGCTTGCGGCGCAGGTTGCTGATATGCGTGTCGATGCTGCGGTCGTACGGCACGAGCTTGCGGCCGAGCGCTTGCTCGGTCATCGACTCGCGCGAGATCACTTGCCCGGCCGAGCGCATCAGGATCTCGAGCACGCGGAACTCGGCCCCGGTGAGCGGAATCGGCCGGTCCCCGACGCGCACCTGATGCATGCCGGCGTTGAGGGCGATCGCTCCGACGGTGATCTCGTCCGCAGCGCCGCCGCGCGCCGGGCGGCTGCTGGCGCGGCGCAAAATGGCACGGATCCGCGCCACCAGCTCGCGCGGGTTGAAGGGCTTGCTCAGATAGTCGTCCGCGCCGAGCTCCAGACCGACGATGCGATCCACGTCGTCGCCGCGCGCAGTGAGCATCAGAATGGGCGTCTCGTAGGATGCGCCGAGCTCGCGCAGCACGTCGAAGCCGCCGACGCTCGGCAGCATGACGTCGAGTATCAGGATCTCGAAGTCGCTGCGCTTGAGCTCGGCGAGCGCATCGCTTCCGTCGTGCACGCTCTTCACTTCGAAATGCTCGGTGCTCAGATATTCGGTGAGCATCTGACACAGCTCGCGATCGTCGTCGACCAGCAGCACGCGCGGCTCGCGCGCCGCCGTCTCGGGCTTGTTCGGAGTGCTTGTCATATGCTGATTCCCCGCCGGTTTTCGCAAGTCTCCCGCCATCTTCCGGCGTAGTAAACGAGTTGACAATTCTTTGCATGCTGCTCACGCAACATTTCGTCAACGCTGCCTGGCGGCCGGCCGTTTTCCCCTTACACTATCCATCACAGCAACGCTCGAGGAGATCCGCTGATGCTTACTCTACGAAAACTCGTTCCCGCCTTGTGTCTGACCGCATCGCTGTCGGGACTGGCGGCATATGCGGCCGAGACACCGGCCGGCGACACGGCCGCTACCGGCGCCGCGAGCTCCCCCGGTGCCCACGGCTGGCACGGACGTCATCATCATGGCTTCATGGGCATGATGCTGCACAAGCTCGCTCTGACCGACACGCAGAAGACCCAGGTCAAGTCGATCCTGGCGGGCGAGAAGAGCCAGTTCCAGGCGCTGCGGGCGAGCGTGCAGGCGAACCGCCAGGCTCTGGAGACGACGCCGCCGACCGATCCGCAATACGCGAGCCTGCTGCAGACCGCGCAAACCAATGCGCAAACGCGCGTCAAGCTCATGAGCGACACCTGGAGCGCGGTGTACGAGAACGTGCTGACCAAGAAGCAGCAGGCGGAGATTCCGGGCATCGTCGCGGCCATGCAGGCGCAACGCGCGCAGCGCATGGCGGCCTGGAAGGCGCAGCACGCGCAGGGCGCGCCGTCCGCGGATTGATCGATCCTCAGCGCTGGACGGCACCGATGCCGTCCCGCTTGAGCAGCTCGATCACGCTGTCTCGACCGACCAGATGAGCGGTGCCGACGATGATCAGATAGTTCTGGTCATCGTCGAGCAGCGCCTCGATCCGCCCGATCCACTTGCGGTTGCGCGCCACCAGGAAGGACTGATACAGGCGCGGATCGCGTCCGATGTCGGATTTGATCTCGACCTGGAACCAGCCGGTGTCGCCCCGCTGCCAGGCGTGCACCATGTCGTCGACCTGCTTGGGCAGGTCGCGAGCCTGCTCGAGGCTCGACATCAGATACTCGGCCTGTGTCTCCATCGGCATGCCCTCGAAGAGCGCCATCTGCTCGTGCGCGGTCTCCAGGCCCTCGACCTTCTTGCCGTCGCTGCGCGCACGCTCCATGAAGTACATCTCGACGCCCGATTGGGCGTCGAAACCGAGCTGCGCGAGCTGCAGCTGCGAGATCGCCTCGGCCGCGAACCAGGGGGCGAACTGGGCGAACAGCGACAGGTCCACGCCGACCTCGTGCGCCAGGCTCTGCGCGCGCGCATAGCGCGCCGGCCCGATCGCCTGCTCGAGCGTGGTGCCGTCGGGGAGCATCGCGGCCTGCACCATTTCCGACTGCACGCCGGGCGAGCTCATCTCGTCCAGATCGATCTCCATGTAGAGCGCCTTGGAGTCGCGGTAGGCATCCATGATGGCGTTGCTGAGCGGATAGTCGCTCGGGCGCAGCGTATGGATGGAGCCGAGCACGTACACGGTGTTGTGCTTGCCGTGCAGCTCCCACAGCGAGTGCAGGGACGCATCGGCGCGCGCGAGCGATGCGCCGAGCGGCGCGCACAGGGCCCACAGGCACAGCGCGGCGCGGCTTGATCGGCGCAGGCGCACGGATGCGGGCGCTCAGCGGGCGGCGGCGCGACGCATCTGCAGGGGCTCGACCCAGTGCACGGCGCTCTGCACGCTGCCGTCGGGGTGCAGCGCGAACTGACGGTACGCCGGCGGCCGCGAGTCCACCGCATAGCGCTCGCTCTGCGGCAGGAACTGCGCTCCCGTGGAGGGCGTCGCGAACAGGCGCACCGTGCCGCGCTCGGCCTCGTATTCCTGATGCACATGACCCCACACCACGGCGCGCACGTGCGCGTGCGCGTCGATGACCCGCCAGAACTCATCCGGATTTGCCAGGCCGACGCCGTCGAGCCAGCGGCTGCCCATCGGCACCGGATGATGGTGCAGGCAGATCATCGCATGCGCGCGCGAGGTGCAAAGTGCGCGATCGAGGCGCTCCAGCTCCTGCGCGGTGAGCCGTCCGCCGACGTGGCCGGGATCGTAGCTGTCGAGCATGACGAGCTGCCAGCCGCCGGCCGAGTAGGTGCCGCCCAGCTGAAACGGCGCGCCGACCAGAGCCTGGCGCATCGCCTCCGGCTCGTCATGATTGCCGGGAATGCACAGCACCGGCTTCGGCGAGCTGGCGAAGATGCTGCGAAAGCGCAGGTACCCGGAAGGATCGTCCTGCACGAGATCGCCGGTCACGAGTATCGCGGCATGGTCGGGAACCTGCAAAAAGGCATCGTCGAGGACGCTGCGCAGGCTCGAGTCGGTCTCGACGCCGCGCAGCTTCGCGCTCGCGCTGCCATACAAATGAGGATCGGTTATTTGTAGAATTCTCATATCGAAAAAATGGTAACAAAAGAGCGGGCCAGCGACGGTGAACTGGGTCATGACGGCGCTGCGCGTGGGCGATACATAACCAGACTGCAATTGTGTGAACGCGTTCCCCGGTCCGGCTCGCGGGGCGCGGAAAGGGAGACGTGGGTCCCGATATTGATGAGGGGATGCGCATCGGGGACAATAACCGCTCACTCCTCCTCCCGGAACCGCCATGCCCACTCGCCGTGAGCTCGCCAACGCCATTCGTGCCCTGTCCATGGATGCCGTCCAGAAGGCCAATTCCGGTCATCCGGGCGCTCCGATGGGGATGGCCGACATCGCCGAGGTGCTCTGGCGCGATGTGCTTAAGTTCAATCCGGCCAATCCTCTGTGGTGGGACCGGGATCGCTTCGTGCTCTCGAACGGCCACGCCTCGATGCTGCTGTACTCGGTGCTCTATCTGACCGGCTACCCGCTGCCGATCGATGAGCTGAAGCGCTTTCGCCAGTTCGGCTCCAGGACCCCCGGCCACCCCGAGCGCGAGCTGCACCTCGGCATCGAGACCACGACGGGGCCGCTCGGCCAGGGATTTGCCAACTCGGTGGGCATGGCGCTCGCGGAGCGCACGCTCGCCGCGACCTTCAATCGGCCGGGACATGCCATCATCGACCATCACACCTATGTATTCATGGGCGATGGTTGCATGATGGAGGGAATTTCCCACGAGGCGGCCTCGCTCGCGGGCACGCAGCGGCTCGGCAAGCTGATCGCGGTATACGACGACAACGGCATCTCGATCGACGGCAGGGTCGCGGGCTGGTTCGCCGACAATACCGCCGAGCGTTTCGAGGCCTATGGCTGGCACGTCCTGGTGCATGTGGACGGTCAGGACAGCGAGGCGGTCGCCAAGGCGCTGGCCGCGGCCCGCGCGGTGAGCGACAGACCGTCGCTGATTTGCGCCAAGACGACGATCGGCTGGGGCGCCCCTCACAAGCAGGGCACGGCCGCCATGCACGGCGAGCCGATGGGCGAGGAGGAGATCGCCGCCGCGCGCGAGCGCCTGGGCTGGAAATCTCCGCCGTTCGAGATCCCCGCCGACATCCTGGCGCAGTGGGACATGCGCGCGAAGGGCGCGCGCACCGAGCGGGAGTGGCAGGCGCGGTTCGAGGCGTACCGGCAGGAGTTTCCCGCGCTGGCCGCCGAGCTCGAGCGGCGCATGAGGGGCGAGCTGCCGTCGGGCTTCGGCGACATCGCCGCCCGCTGCATCGATCAGGCGCAGGCCGAAGGCAAGTCGATCGCGACGCGGCAATCCTCCCAGGCCACGCTCAATGCGCTCGGGCCCCTGCTCCCCGAGCTCATCGGCGGCTCGGCCGATCTCACCCCCTCGAACGGCACGCTGCGCAAGGATTCGGTGGTCGTCACGGCGGAGTCGCCGGGCGGCAACTACCTGCACTACGGGGTGCGCGAGTTCGGGATGTCGGCCATCATGAACGGGCTCACCGCGCACGGCGGGTTCATCCCCTACGGCGGGACCTTCCTCACCTTCTGCGACTACTCGCGCAACGCCGTGAGAATGTCCGCGCTGATGGGCTTGCGCGTGAATTTCGTGTTCACGCACGACTCGATCGGTCTCGGCGAGGACGGCCCGACGCATCAGCCGATCGAGCAGCTCGCGGGCCTGCGCGCGATTCCACACATGGACGTGTGGCGTCCCTGCGATGCCGTGGAGACGGCGACCGCGTGGCGCGCCGCGCTCGCGCGGCGCGACGGGCCGAGCTGTCTGATCTTCACCCGTCAGGCGTGCGCGCACCAGGCGCGTGATCCTTCGCAGGTGGCCGCCATCCAGCGCGGCGGCTACGTGCTGATCGATTCGCAGGGCCTTGCGGAGGTGATCGTGATCGCCACCGGCTCCGAGGTCGGCCTCGCCGCGGAAGCGGTGCGCATCGCCGCCGGCCGGGGGCGCCGGGTGCGCCTGGTGTCGATGCCGAGCACCACCACCTTCGATCGCCAGGACGCGGCCTACAAGAACAGTGTCCTGCCGCGCGAGGTCGAGCGCCGCGTCGCGGTGGAGGCTGCCGCCACGCAGCCGTGGTGGCGCTACGTCGGCCTGAAGGGCCAGATCGTGGGTATCGATCATTTCGGCGCCTCGGCACCCGCCAAGGAGCTGTTCAAGCAGTTTGGTTTCACGCCCGAGCACGTGGTGCAGGCGATCGACAAGGTGCTGGCGGGCTGAGCCGCCGGCGGCCCGAACCGCCCCCCGCGGCGGCCCGAGCTTCACCAGGCAACCAGGAGATCCGATGGCAATCAAAGTGGGCATCAACGGTTACGGTCGCATCGGCCGCAACACCCTGCGGGCGCTGTACGAGGCGAAGCGCACCGGCGAGATCCAGATCGTCGCGATCAACGACCTGGGCGATGCCAATACCAACGCACACCTGACGCGCTACGACACCGCGCACGGGCGCTTCGACGGCGAGGTGCGCGTCGACGGCGATTCGATGGTGGTCAACGGCGATCGGATCCGGGTCATCGCGCAGCGCGACCCGGCCAAGCTGCCGTGGGCCGAGCTCGGGGTGCAGTTCGTGCTCGAGTGCACCGGGCTGTTCACCAGCAAGGCCAAGGCCTCCGCACATCTGTCCGCGGGCGCCAAGAAGGTGGTGATCTCCGCGCCCGGGGGCGAGGATGTCGATGCGACCATCGTCTTCGGCGTGAATCATCAGCGGCTCAAGGCCTCCGATACCGTGATCTCGAACGCCTCGTGCACGACCAATTGCCTGGCACCGCTGGTCAAGGTCCTGCATGAGGGCATCGGAGTGGTGCAGGGCGTGATGAATACCATCCATTCCTACACCAACGACCAGGTGCTGACCGACGTCTATCACACGGACCTGCGGCGTGCGCGCTCCGCGACCATGTCCATGATCCCCACCAAGACCGGCGCCGCGGCCGCCGTCGGGCTGGTGCTGCCGGAGCTCAAGGGCAAGATCGACGGCTTCGCGATCCGCGTGCCGACCATCAACGTCTCGCTGGTGGATCTGTCGTTCACCGCGGCGCGCAAGACCACGCCGGAGGAGATTCACAAGCTCATCAGGGCGGCCGCCGCGGGTCCGCTGAAGGGTATACTCGCATTCAACGATCAGCCGCTGGTGTCGGTGGATTTCAATCATGATCCGCACTCCTCGATCTACGATGCGACCCTCACCAAGGTGATCGAGGGCACGCTCGTGAAGGTTTGCTCCTGGTATGACAACGAATGGGGCTTCTCCAACCGCATGCTCGACACCGTCGCCGCCTGGTCCAAGGCCGGCTGAGGGGGCGGCAGGACGCTCTCGCCGCGGAGGCACGATGAAGATCATCAAGATGGCGAGCCTCGACCTGAAGGACAAGCGGGTGCTCATCCGCGAGGATCTGAACGTGCCCATCAAGGACGGCGAGGTGGCGAGCGATGCGCGCATTCGAGCGGCGCTGCCGACCATCCAGGCGGCGCTGACGGCGAAGGCGCGAGTCATGCTGATGTCGCATCTCGGGCGGCCGGAGGAGGGCAGGTTCGCCGAGGAATTCTCTCTCGCCCCGGTGGCGAAGCGCCTCACTCAGCTTCTCGGCGTGCCGACGCCGTTGAAGCGCGAGTGGCTGGAAGGGGTGGCGGTCGCGCCCGGGGAGGTGGTGCTGCTGGAGAACGTGCGCTTCAACAGGGGCGAGAAGAAGGATGCGGAGGATCTGTCGCGCAAAATGGCGGCGCTCTGCGACATCTACGTCATGGATGCATTCGGCACGGCGCACCGCGCCGAGGCGAGCACCCATGGGGTCGCGCGCTATGCGCCGGTCGCCTGCGCGGGACCGCTGCTGGTGAGCGAGCTCACCGCGCTCGAGACTGCGCTCGAGAAGCCTGCGCGGCCCTTGCTCGCGATCGTCGCGGGATCGAAGGTCTCGACCAAGCTCACCGTGCTCGAGACCCTGCTCTCCAAGGTCGACCAGCTGATCGTCGGCGGCGGGATCGCGAATACCTTCCTGGCGGCCCAGGGCTTCAACGTCGGCAAGTCCCTGCACGAGCCCGTGATGCTCGACATCTGCCGGCGCCTGATCGAGCAGTCGCAGAGGCGCGGCATCGTGATTCCGATGCCGACCGACGTGGTCGTCGCCACGGAGTTCTCGGCCACGGCCGAGGCCGACGTCAAGCCCGTCGGCGCGGTCGCGGACAACGAGATGATCCTGGACATAGGTCCGGACAGCGCCGAACAGCTCGGCAAGCTGATTGCGCAGGCCGGCACCGTGCTCTGGAACGGCCCCGTCGGCGTGTTCGAGTTCGATCAGTTCGGCGAAGGCACTCGCGCGCTCGCCAACGCCATCGCGCGCAGCAAGGCCTTCTCGCTCGCCGGCGGCGGCGACACTCTCGCGGCGATCGAGAAGTACGGCGTCGAGGACAGCATCTCCTACATTTCCACCGGCGGCGGCGCGTTCCTCGAGTTCGTCGAGGGCAAGAAGCTGCCCGCGGTCGACATCCTCGAGCGGCGCGCCGCATGAGCTTCATTCTGCGCCGGGCGAAGATCGTCGCGACGCTGGGACCTGCGACCGATGACCGGAAGGTGCTCGGCGACATGGTGCGGGCCGGCGTCGATGTCGTGCGCATCAACTTCTCGCACGGCGAGCTCGCCGATCATCGGCGGCGGCTGGAGCTGGTGCGCGACGCCGCGCAGCGCGCGGCGCGCCACGTCGGGGTGCTCGGCGATCTGCAGGGCCCGAAGATCCGCATCGAGCGCTTCAAATCGGGCAAGGTGCAGCTCGCGGATGGCGCCGAGTTCACCCTGGACGCCTCGCTCGCGGCCGACGCCGGCACCGAGCAGGCGGTGGGCATCGCCTACAAGAGATTGCCGGCGGACGTGTCGGTCGGGGACGTGCTGCTGCTGAACGACGGGCAGATCAGCCTGCAAGTGCTGATGATCGAGGGGCCGAAGATCCGCACGCGGGTGGTGGTGGGCGGCGAGCTCGGCAACAACAAGGGCATCAACCGGCAGGGCGGCGGCTTGTCGGCGGGCGCGCTCACCGACAAGGACCGGCAGGACATCGGGGTGGCCGCCTCGCTCGAGGTCGATTACCTCGCGGTGTCCTTCGCGCGCGACGCATCCGACATGAACGAGGCGCGCAGCCTTTTCCGCGCGGCCGGCGGCCACGGCCTGCTGGTCGCCAAGATCGAGCGCGCCGAGGCGGTCAAGAATCTGGCCGAGGTGGTCCGGGCGAGCGACGCGGTCATGGTGGCCCGGGGTGATCTGGGCGTGGAGATGGGTTTCGCCGAGCTGGCGGGCCTGCAGCGCCAGATCATGCTCGAGGCGCGCCACCAGAACCGTCTGGTCATCACCGCCACCCAGATGATGGAATCGATGATCGTCAGCACCATTCCGACCCGTGCAGAGGTCTCCGACGTGGCCAACGCCGTGATGGAGGGGACCGATGCCGTCATGCTGTCGGCGGAGACGGCGGCGGGCAAGCACCCGGCCCGCGTGGTCGAGGCCATGGCGCAGATCATCATCGGCGCCGAGAAGTATCAGGGCGCGCACATGCGCGTGCGCCAGCGCAACACCGGCTACTTCGAGCGCGCCAACGAGGCCATTGCCGCCGCGGTGATGTATACCGCCAATCACCTGCACGTGCAGGCCATCGTGGCGCTCACCGAGTCCGGCGAGACCGCGCTGTGGATGTCGCGCGTGCGCTCGGACATCCCGATCTACGCCTTCACCCGGCACGCGTCGACCCGCGGCCGCGTGACGCTGTATCGCGGCGTGTACCCGGTCGCTTACGATGTGACCGAGAAGGACCGCGACGCGCTGTACTTCCCCGTGTTTCGCTCGCTCCTCGACCTGAACCTGGTCAAGGAGGGCGATCTGATCATCCTCACCAAGGGTGAGCTCTCGGGGGTGGCCGGCGGCACCAACTCCATGCAGATCCTGCAGGTCGCGCGCAGCTAGCGCGGCATGATCGAGACGAGGACCGTGAAGAACACCATGCAGCCCGAATTTCGCGGAACCGACCGCTACATAGCCACCGGCGAGCTGATGGACGCCGTCAACGCCGCGATGGTGCTCGCCCGGCCCCTGCTGATCAAGGGCGAGCCCGGCACCGGCAAGACCTTGCTCGCCGCCGAGATCGCGCGCTCGCTCGAGATGCCCCTGTACGAGTGGCACATCAAATCCACCACCAAGGCGCAGCAGGGCCTGTACGAATACGACGCCGTCTCGCGCCTGCGCGACTCCCAGCTCGGCGACCCGCGCGTGAAGGACATCCGCAACTACATCGTCAAGGGCAATCTCTGGGAGGCGTTCGAGTGCGAGAAGCAGCCGGTGCTGCTGATCGACGAGATCGACAAGGCGGACATCGAGTTCCCGAACGACCTGCTGCGCGAGCTCGACCGGATGGAGTTCTTCGTCTACGAGACGCGCGAGACGGTGCGCGCGCGGCACCGCCCGGCGATCGTCATCACCTCGAACAACGAGAAGGAGCTGCCGGACGCGTTCCTGCGGCGCTGCTTCTTTCACTACATCCGATTTCCGGACGAGGCGACCATGACGCGCATCGTCGACGTGCATTTTCCGAACTTGAAGCGCGAGCTGCTGCGCGAGGCACTCGCGACCTTCTTCAAGGTGCGCGAGACCCCCGGGCTGAAGAAAAAGCCGACCACCTCCGAGCTGCTCGACTGGATCAAGCTGCTGCTCGCCGAGGACATACCCCCGGAGGCGCTGCGCGGCGATGACCGCCAGCTGATCCCGCCGCTGTACGGAGCACTGCTCAAGAACGAGCAGGACGTGCATCTTTTCGAGCAGCTGCTGTTCCTCAATCGCCGGAATGCTCGTTAGGTTTTTTCTGCTGCTGAAGAGCGCCGGCGTTCCGGCGACGATCACCGAATTGATGACCCTGCTCGAGGCGCTGCAGCGCGGCCTGGGGCAGGCGAGCGCCGAGCGGTTCTATCACCTCGCGCGCACCTGCCTGGTGAAGGACGAGCGCTACTACGACCGCTTCGATCGTGCATTCGCGGCTCACTTCCAGGGGGCCGAGGAGCTGTTCGCGACCCTGTCGCGCGAGCTTCCCGCCGAGTGGCTCGAGAAGATGCTGGTGCGCGACTTGAGCGACGCCGAGAAGGCGCAGATCGAGGCCCTGGGCGGCTGGGACGAGCTGATGCAGACCCTCAAGAAGCGTCTCGAGGAGCAGAAGGGGCGCCATCAGGGGGGCAGCAAGTGGATCGGCACGGCCGGCACCTCGCCGTTCGGCGCCTACGGCTACAATCCCGAGGGTATACGCATCGGCCAGGATGCCTCGCGCAATCGCAGCGCCGTGAAGGTTTGGGACAAGCGAGAGTTCGCCAATCTCGACGACACGGTCGAGCTCGGCACCCGCAACATGAAGCTCGCGCTGCGCCGCCTGCGCAGGTTCGCGCGGCGCGGCGCCCCCACCGAGCTCGCCCTCGCCGACACCATCGACGCCACGGCGCGATCCGGGGGCTGGCTCGACATCAAGATGGTGCCCGAGCGGCACAACGTGGTGAAGGTGCTGCTCTTGCTGGATATCGGCGGCTCGATGGACGACCACGTGAAGACTTGCGAGGAGCTGTTCTCCGCCGCGCGCAGCGAGTTCAAGCACCTGGAGCATTTCTACTTCCATAACTGCCCATACGAGGCGCTGTGGCGCGACAACCGGCGCCGCTTCAGCGAGCACATCGGGACGGTGGAAGTCATGCGCACGTACCCGTCCGACTACAAGCTCATCTTCGTGGGCGATGCCACGATGAGTCCCTACGAGATCATGCATGCGGGCGGCAGCGTCGAGCACTGGAACGCGGAGCCGGGCAAGGCGTGGCTGGAACGCCTGACGCGCACCTACCCCAAGTTCGCCTGGATCAATCCGCGGCCCGAAGGCCGCTGGCGGCAGACGCCCTCGGTGCAGATCATCCACGATACCCTCGAGGGCAGGATGTATCCACTGACCCTGTCCGGACTGGACGATGCCATCGATGCGCTCAGCTGAGGGAAATCCGGCGCCGGCGGCCGATCGGACCGACCGGGAGATCTCGCTCGGGCTGGTGCTGACGGGCGGCGGCGCCCGCGCCGCGTACCAGGTCGGCGTGCTGAAGGGCATCGCAGAGCTGTTGCGCCGCGGCTCGGGCTGCCCCTTTCCGATCGTCACCGGCACCTCGGCCGGCGCGGTGAGCGCCATCGCCATCGCCTCGGATCCCGCGCACTTCAGGCACGCGGTGTACGCGATCGAGAAGGTGTGGCGGGAGTTTCGCGTGCATCACGTGATCAAGGCCGATACGGCCAGCGTCCTGCGCTCCGGATTGCACTGGATCCTGGCGCTGCTCACCGGCGGATGGCTGGTGCGCCCGCCGCACTCGCTGTTCGACAACTCACCGCTCTGGGAGCTGCTGCGCAAGAACCTCGATTTCGACGGCATTCCCCGGGGCATGTACAAGCAGCACCTGCAGGCGGTCGGCATCTGCGCGACCAGCTATTCGGAAGCGGACTCGGTCACGTTCTACGCCTGCGCGGCGCCGATCGAGCCGTGGACGCGGGCGGCGCGCAAGGGGGCGCGCGTGCAGCTCACGCTCGAGCATCTGATGGCGAGCCTGTCGATCCCGTTCCTGTTCCGACCGATCTTCCTGCATCAGCAATACTTCGGCGACGGCGCGATGCGCCAGATGTCGCCCCTCAGCCCGGCGATCCACCTGGGCGCGAACCGCCTGCTGGTGATCGGCGTCGGTGAGCCGGCGGCCGCCGGCCTCGGCATGCCGAAATTGAGCGCCGAGCCCACCTTCGGCCAGATGTTCGGATTCATGCTCGATTCGCTCTTCATGGACCAGCTGCATTCGGACCTCGAGCGCCTGGGCGCAGCCCACGGCGAGCAGCCGGGCGCGCTGCCGGGCTCGGAGCCCATCGAGGCGCTGGTGCTGACGCCGTCGAAGGACCTGTCCGAGATCGCGCGGCGCTACCGCTCGGAGCTGCCGCGCAGCATCCGGGCGCTGATGCGCGCCATGGGCGCGAGCGCCGGCAGCTCGAGCGCGGGCACGCTGCTGAGCTATCTGCTGTTCGAGCGCGGCTACACGCGCGAGCTGATCGCGCTCGGCCTGAGCGACGCCCGCGCCCGCGCCGGCGAGCTTCGCGAATTCCTGGCGCAGGCGCAGGTCAAGCTTTCTGCAACGAGTCGTGCCTCGTGAGCACGTGGGGGCAGCTGCGGCGGAAATGCGCCGCCAGCTCCTCGGCGATGTACACCGAACGGTGCTGCCCCCCGGTGCAGCCGATGGCGATGGTGAGGTAGCTGCGGCTCGCGCGCTCGAACTCGGCGATGCGCTTCTCCAGGAACCCGGCGAGCGCCGCGAACATGTCGCGCACGCTTTGCTGCGCCGACAGATAGGCGATGACGGGCGCATCGAGTCCCGTCAGATGGCGCAGGTCGTGCTCCCAGAACGGATTCGGCAGACTTCTCACGTCGAAGACGAAATCCGCATCGCCGGGGATGCCGTACTTGTAGCCGAAGGACTCGAACATGAGCGCGAGCCGGCCCTCCGCCCCGCTGTCGATGCGCTCGCGGATGCGCTCGCGCAGCGTGTGCACTCCCATGTTCGAGGTGTCGATCACCAGATCCGCGGCGATGGTGACGGGCTCCAGGAGCCGGCGCTCCCAGGCGATCGCCTCCCGCAAGCTCACCTCGGCGGAGACCAGCGGATGCTTGCGGCGCGTTTCGGCGTAGCGCTTGAGCAGCACCTCGTCGCTGGCGTGCAGGAACAGCACCTCGCAGGCGATGCCGCCGCCTCTGAGCTCCCCGACCAGCGCGGGAATGGAGTCGATCTCGTTGGGACGGTTGCGCGCGTCCAGGCCCACCGCCGTGCGCCGGTAGACCGCGTCGGTGCCGCGGATGGTGTGTGCGATGAAGGGCTTGAGCAGCGCCGCCGGAATGTTGTCGACGCAGTAGAAATCGATGTCCTCGAGCTGATGCAAGGCCACGCTCTTGCCGGAGCCGGACAGACCGCTGACGATGACCAGACGCATGCGGATCACTCAGACAGGCTCGCACCTTGCGCGCTCGCGCCTTCCGCGCTCGCGCCGCCGTCTCAGGACGAGGAGCGCGCCTTGATGACCTCCTCGGCATGATGATCGGATGCCTTTTCCTTGTGCTTCTTGACGCAGCGGTCCAGTTTGTCGGTGAGCGCATCGATGGCGGCGTACATGTCGCCGTCGGTCGCATCGGCGTAGATCTTGTTCCCCCGCAGCATCAGAGTCGCCTCGGCCTTGTGCCGCAGCTTCTCCACCGTGAGCACGCAATGAACGTCGATGAGCTGCTCGAAATGCCTGGAGATTCGTTCGAATTTCTTGATCACGTAGCCACGCAGGGCGGGAGTGACTTCGACATGATGACCGCTGAGATCGAGCTGCATGAGTTCCTCCTGACGCTTTAGGCACTGGACATCTGGAAACCTTAGGATGCGCGAGCCGCCGCGCGCTTGCGCTCGTTGGACGGTGCGATCTGCATCCCCTCGCGATACTTGGCCACCGTGCGCCGCGCGACCGGTATGCCCTCGCGGGACAGGATCTCCGCGAGCTTGCTGTCGCTCCACGGGCTCTCCGGATTCTCCTGCGAGATGAGCTTCCTGATCTTGGCGCGGATCGCGGTCGAGGACATCTCGGTGCCGTCCGCCGCCTCGACGTGGCTCGAAAAGAAATAGCGGAACTCGAACACGCCGCGCGGCGTGTGCATGTACTTGGCCGTGGTCACGCGCGAGATGGTCGATTCGTGCATCTCCACCGCCTCGGCCACGTCCTTGAGGATCAGGGGCTCCATGGCCTCCTCGCCCTGCTCGAAGAAGCCGGTCTGGCGCTGCACGATGCAGCGCGCCACCTTGATCAAGGTCTCGTTGCGGATCTCCAGGCTCCTCATCAGCCAGCGCGCTTCCTGCAGCTGTGTTCGCAGCATCGCATGGTCGGGCGCCCGCGAGATGGCGTTGGCATAATTCTGATTGACGCGCACCCGCGGCACGGTGGCCTGGTTGATCTCGACCGTCCAGCCATGATCGGTGCGGCGCACGAACACGTCCGGGATGACGTATTCAGCCTGGGTGGGATTGACGGCGGCCCCGGGGCGCGGATGGCAGGAGCGCACCAGCGCGAGCGCCATCTCCAGATCGCTCTCGCTGCATCGCAGCTGGCGGCGCAGCAGCACCAGCTGCTGGTTCGCGACCAGGTCGAGGTGCTCGAGCGCGACGCGAATCGCGGTGTCCCGCGCCGGCGTGTCGGGATGCAGCTGGCGCAGCTGCAGCGCGATGCACTCGCCCAGGTTGCGCGCCCCGACACCGGCGGGCTCGAGGGACTGCACGGCGGCAAGCACGCGCTCGACGTCCTCGGGGCTCGCCTGGATCTCCGGCAAGAGGCTCAGGCGGATCTCCTCCAGATCATCCTTCAGGTAGCCGTCGTCGGTGATCGCGTCGGTGATCACACGCGCGATGGCGAGATCGATGGGCGAGAGCTTGGCGAGCTCGAGCTGCTCGATGAGCTGCTCCTGCAGGGTCTGGCCGTGCTGAGCGCTGAAGTCCCCGCTCCGCTCATCATCGCCCGACCAGGAGCTGTCGGAGGGTCCGGTGGTCTGCTCGCCCCAGGCCTCGTCGGCGATCTCGACCTCCGGCTCCTCGCGCTGGTCGGCCGCGGCGGCGGCGTTGCCGTCGAGTTCGGCGTACTTTTCCTCGGCCGGCGGCTCCTCGCGCTCGCGCAGGCCCTCCGCTGGTGCCTCGAGCGCGAGCTCGTCCTCGGCCTCGAGCATCACGTTGCTCTCGAGCGTCTCGCGCACGTGGGCCTGCAGATCGAGGGAGGGGAGCTGCAGCAGCCGGATGGCCTGCTGCAGCTGCGGCGTCATGGTGAGCTGCTGGCCGATGCGGAGCTGCAGACTTGGCTTCAACATGATTCTTTGCGATCCAAGCCTACAGTTTGAAATCCTGTCCCAAGTACACCTCACGAACCTGCGGGTTGGCAAGAATCTGATCCGCAGAACCCGAAGTCAGCACCATCCCTTGACTGACGATGTAGGCGCGCTCGCAGATTCCCAGGGTCTCGCGCACATTATGATCGGTGATCAATACGCCGATGCCCTTATCCGATAAGTGCCTGATTATTCTCTGAATATCGGCGACGGAAAGCGGGTCGACGCCCGCGAACGGCTCATCCAGCAAGATGAAGCGGGGATCGGCCGCCAGGGCACGGGCGATCTCCACGCGGCGCCGCTCGCCGCCCGAGAGGCTCAGCCCCAGGCTTTCGCGCACATGATCGATGTGCAGCTCATCGAGCAGCTCGGACAGGCGCGCGCGGCGCTGTGCTTCGTCCAGGCCCGGGCGGGTCTCCAGAATCGCCATGATGTTGCTCGATACGGACATGCGGCGAAACACCGAGGGCTCCTGCGGCAGATACCCGACCCCGAGCTGGGCGCGGCGATGCATGGGCAGGCGGCCGATGTCCCTGTTGTCGAGGTAGATCTCCCCGTGCTCGCAGCGCGCGAGGCCGACGATCATGTAAAAGGCGGTGGTCTTGCCGGCGCCGTTCGGGCCGAGGAGCCCGACGACCTCGCCGCTTTCCACCTCCAGCGAGATGTCCTTGAGTATCCGGCGCGACTTGTAGCTTTTGGCGAGATTAAGCGCCCGAAGGACGCTCATGGCTTCTGCGGGGGCGGAGTTATGATGATGTGGACTCTTTGCGAATTCTGCTCGGCAGCGTCCGCGATGATGCTCTGCGCGAGGACGTTGTACTTGAGCGACTGCCCGCGCACCTCGTTCTGACCGTCGCTCAGCCAGGCGTTGTCGGTCAGGCGCACCACGCCCTTGCTGGCGTCGTAGTCGATGTTGTCCGCATGGCCGTGGGCGATCTTGCCGGTCTTCTCGATGCGTTCCTCGAACTCGGCGGGTTTGCCGTGCGCCACGGCCTTGGCGAGGAGCTTGTTGACGAAATCGACCTGCGCCTCATCGGCGGTGAGCTCGCCGCCCTGGATCGTGATCTTAACATTGCCGCGGAACACCCACAGGCTGTTGTCGAAGTTGCCGCCGAGCGCCTCGCGCGTGGCCTGACCCTGGTCCGCGGTGACGGACATGGGGCCTTGCGCGATGCGCACCTTGCGGAAGTACACGTTGTTGGTGCGCAGATCGAGCTCCGAGGAGGCCGCGTCGAGATTGATGGGTCCGGCGGTGGTCGCCGGCGCGCGCGCCGCCTGCGCGCAACTCACCCAGGCCGCGAGCGCGAGCAGCGCGGCCCGATGTGCGTTAGGAGCCTTGCGGCTCCTAGGGCTGAAAGCGGCCATTGACCTTCGATTCTAGGCGCATGGTGCGCTCTTTCAAATTGGCGACCATACCGCGGGCGGTGAGGGTGTGCAGGCCGAAGTCGATGCGTACGTCGCTTTGAGTGCTCGCCACGGCGTCCGGCACGTCGTAGCGCAGCGTGTCGGTGTGCAGCACGGCGGTGCCGGCATGTTCCGGGCTCTGCTCCTCCAGCCGCACGTTCCCCGCGACGTCGATCACCTTGCCGCCGCTCTCGACGTGGCCGGTATCGCCGAGCAGCACCCATGACTGGCCTTGCGGGGACTGGTAGTCGACGCGCACGTTGGTGAGCGCGATCTCGGGACTGTGATCGACCTGATCGATGCGGTCTGCGTGAATGCGGATGGAGATGTTGCCGTTGACATCGTAATCGGTGAGCACGGCATTTTTGAGGTAGTAGCCCGGCAGCGATTCGAGCGTCCCCGACCCCGTGCGCGCCGGGAAGCGGCTGGGCGAGCTCAGGAACCAGGTGCTCACGCCCAGCGCGAGCACGGCGAGCAACGTGAAGATGCGAAACGCCATCAGTCGCCCTCGAGCCGCGAGGCCGCCCGGGCGCGCAGCAGCGCATCGCACAGCTCGCGGACCGCGCCGCGGCCGCCCGGGGCCTTGCTCACCCAGTGCGCGGCGGCGCGCACCAGCGGGTGCGCATCGGCCACGGCGGCGGCGAAGCCGACGGCGCTCATCAGCGGCAGGTCCGGCGTATCGTCCACCAGGCAGGCCGCGGCGAGCGGATCGATGCCGAGACGGCGCGTGACGTCGAGCAGGGCGCGCACCTTGTCGCCGCAGCCCTGCGCGATCTGGCGCACCTTTAGCTCGCGCAGGCGCGCGGCGACCGCGGCCGAGCGCCGGCCGCTGGCCACGGCCACCGTCACACCGCTCCTCATCAAGAGCTTGATGCCGTGACCGTCGCGCACGTGGAAGCACTTGAGCGCCTCGCCGCGGGCCGAGAAATACAGCCGCCCGTCGGTGAGCACGCCGTCCACATCCAGCATGAGCAGCTCGATCTTGCCGAGGGCCGTGGGGACGCGCGCCCCGGAGCGCGCCGTCACGCGCCTCGCCGGCCGCCTCGCCGCCGGCCTCAAACGACACCGGCGCGCAGCAGATCGTGTACGTTGAGCGCGCCCACCAGCACATCCTGCGCATCGACGACGATGAGCGAGGTGATGCGATGCGTCTCCATCATCAGCACCGCCTCGGCGGCGAGGGCGCCCGGGTGCACGCGCTTCGCGCCGCGCGTCATGACCTCATCCATGCGCGTTCGATGCAAATCCGCCGCACGATCGAGCGCGCGGCGCAGGTCGCCGTCAGTGAACACGCCGAGCACGCGGTCCGCCTCATCGACGATGGCGGTCATGCCGAGTCCCTTGCGCGTCACCTCCATGAGACCCTCTCCCAGGGTCGCGGCGGGCGACACCCGCGGCACGGCCTGCCCGGTGCGCATGATGTCCTTGACGTGCAGCAGCAGGCGCCGTCCGAGCGCGCCGGCCGGATGGGAGCGCGCGAAATCCTCCTCGGTGAAGCCGCGTGCCTTGAGCAGCGCGACCGCGAGCGCATCGCCCACCGCGAGCGCCGCGGTCGTGCTCGCCGTCGGTGCGAGGTTCAAGGGGCAGGCTTCGGCCGGGACGCCGATGTCCAGGTGGACGGTCGCGATGCGCGCGAGCGCCGAGGCGGGGTTGCCCGTGAAGGCGATGAGCGCGACTCCGAGGCGCTTCAGGGCCGGGACGATGGTCATGATCTCGTCCGTCTCGCCGGAGTTGGACAGCGCCAGCACCACATCGTCGCGGGTGATCATTCCCACATCGCCGTGGCTCGCCTCGCCCGGGTGCATGAAGAAGGCCGGCGTGCCCGTGCTCGCGAGCGTCGCGGCGAGCTTGCCGCCGATGTGGCCCGACTTGCCCATCCCGGTCACGACGATCCGGCCACGGCAGTTAAGACAAATCCGGCAAGCGCGTGCAAACTCGCTCCCCAAGCGGGGCAGCTGGGCCTTCAGGCCGTCGATCTCGATGCTCAAGGCGGCCCGACCGAGATCGATGAGCCCTTGGTCCGTATAGTCAAGATCCATCGGTGAATGATACAACTTGAGGAGAGCCCATGAATCCACAACAGGTTGCAGAGCTGATCCAGCGCGGCTTGCCCGGCAGCCGCGCGTCGGTTGCGAGCGAGGACAACGTGCACTTCGAGGCGGTGGTCGTCGCCGAGAGGTTTGCGGGGCTGCGCTCCGTGCAGCGTCACCAGCTCGTATACGCGGCGCTCGGGCGCACCGTGGGCAACGAGATCCATGCGCTCGCCCTGCAAGTGTATACGCCCGACGAGTACGCGAGCCGCGGCGCGGCGGGCCAGGGCGGCGCAGGCCAGGGCGGCGCAGGCCATGGATAAGCTGCAGATCCAGGGCGGCACGCCCCTGGAAGGCGAGATCCGCATATCGGGTGCGAAGAATGCCACGCTGCCGATCCTGGCCGGCTGCCTGCTCGCGGACGGGCCGGTGACGGTCTCGAACGTGCCGCATCTGCAGGACGTCACCACCATGATCGAGCTGCTCGGCCGCATGGGCGTCTCGGTCACCATCGACGAGAAGATGCGCATCGAGGTCGATGCCTCGACCATCAAGGAGCATTTTGCCCCGTACCAGCTGGTGAAGACGATGCGCGCCTCCATCCTGGTGCTCGGCCCGCTGCTGGCGCGCTTCGGCTCGGCCGACGTATCGCTCCCCGGCGGCTGCGCGATCGGCGCGCGGCCGGTGAACATTCACGTCGCGGGGCTGCAGGCGATGGGCGCCGACATTCACATCGAGAACGGCTACATCAAGGCGCGCGCCGGCCGGCTCAAGGGTGCACGCCTGGTGCTGGAGACGGTCACGGTCACCGGCACGGAGAATCTGATGATGGCGGCGACGCTCGCCCAGGGTGAGACCGTGCTCGAGAACGCCGCGCGCGAGCCCGAGGTGGTGGACCTGGCGCACTTCCTCATCGCGATGGGCGCGCGGATCAAGGGCGCGGGCACCGACAAGATCGTCATCGAGGGGGTCGAGCGCCTCAGCGGCACCGCCTACGAGGTGCTGCCCGACCGGATCGAGAGCGGCACGTATCTGGTCGCGGGCGCGATCACCGGCGGCCACATCCGCGTCAAGAGCGCGCGGCCCGATCATCTCGATGCGGTCATCGTCAAGCTGCAGGAGGCGGGCGCCACGGTGGGCGTGGGCGAGAGCTGGGTGGAGGTGGACATGCGCGGGCGGCGGCCGCAGGCGGTCGACATCCGCACCGCACCCTATCCGGCCTTTCCGACCGACATGCAGGCCCAGTTCGCCGCCCTCAACACCGTCGCGCAGGGCGTGGGCACGATCATCGAGACCATATTCGAGAATCGGTTCATGCATATGCTGGAGATGCGGCGCATGGGCGCGGAGATCCGTCTGGAGGGCAACACGGCCATCATCAAGGGCGTCGAGCGCCTCACCGCCGCGCCGGTCATGGCCACGGACCTGCGCGCCTCGGCGAGCCTGGTGCTCGCCGGGCTGGTCGCGGACGGCCGTACCGACATCGAGCGTATCTACCACATCGATCGCGGCTACGAGGCCATCGAAGAGAAGCTGCAGCAGCTCGGCGCCCGCATCCGGCGCACGCCCGGCTGAGGGCTCCGTTCCTAGGGTTGCGCGCCCTGCGCCTGGGCGAGGCGCGTCGGCCGCTCGCTCACCGGCAGCTTGACCGTGTAGGGCTGCTGACCGTGGCGGCCGGCGAGCTCGACCTCGGAGCCGGGCTTGAGCTGCGCGAGCTTGCTGACGAGATCCTGCGAGCTGCGCACCGGCGCCCCGTCGAGCTCGGTGATCAGGTCGCCCGGCCTCACGCCGGCATCGAAGGCCGGACTCCTCACCAGGATGTTCACCACCGTCACGCCCCCCGAGGCGATGCCGAGCTGCGCCGCCTGCTCCTGGGACAGATCCTGCGGGACGAATCCGAGCCAGCCGCGCACCACGTGGCCCTTGGTGAGGATCTGTTCCATGACACCGCGAACCAGATTCACCGGGATCGCAAAGCCGATGCCCTCCGGTCCTCCGTAGGCGCGGTTCAGCACGGCGGTGTTGATGCCCACCAGGTCGCCGTGCGCGTCTATGAGCGCGCCGCCGGAGTTGCCCAGGTTGATGGCGGCGTCGGTCTGGATGAAGTTCTCGAAGGTCGCGAGCCCGAGCTGGCCGCGGCCGGTGGCGCTCACGATGCCCTGGGTGACGGTCTGGCTCAATCCGTACGGGTTGCCGATGGCGAGAACGATGTCCCCCACGCGCAGCGTGTCGGAGCGGCCCATCGGCATGACCGGCAGGTTGCCGATGGACAGGCGCAGGATGGCGAGGTCGGTGTCGGGGTCCTGCCCCACGACCGTCGCCTCGGCGATGCGGCCGTCGGCGAGCTGCACCCGGATCGAATCGGCGCCCGCGATGACGTGCTGGTTGGTGACGATCGTGCCCTTGGCATCGACGATGACCCCCGAGCCGAGGCTGCGCTCGACGCGCTGGCGGTAGCTGGGCCAGTAGTCGCCGAACAGCTGATCGAGCGGCGCCGCCTGGCGCTGCTCGGTGACCACGCGCGCGGTGTAGATGTTGACGACCGCGGGGGCCGCTCGCGCCACGGCGTCCGCGAAACTCTGCATCACCACGGGCGCGCGCTGCGGGCCGGGCGCGGCGGCGGCCGACGCGGAGCTCGCGGGGGCGCCGAGCAAGGCCGGCTTCCACCATACGATCAGGAATGCGCCGGCCAGGCCGATGACCGCCGCTCTCAGCAGGAAAGTCGCAAGGATGCGCGTATTCTGCAATGCCACTGCCCAGCTTACTTAAGAGGCCCGCGTATCTGTGTATAATGCGCCCGCGATATTCTTTGGGAAACACTGCGCCGGCAGCCGTTTTCGTGAAGTTTTGTAAACCAATCGAGGATAACGAATGAGCGACGAGCGGGTTGACCGCGGCCATCACAGTGTCTTGAAGGCCGCCGCCACGACAGCGGCGGAGGCGATGATCCCGGTGGACGATATCCTGGCGGTCGACCACAGCCGCCGCCGATTGCTGACGGTCGCGACCGTGGGAATCGGCGCCGTCGGCGTCGCGTTCGCCGCGGTGCCGTTCATCGCCTCGTGGGAGCCGAGCGAGCGCGCCAAGGCGCTTGGTGCACCGGTGGCGGTCGATGCATCGAAGCTCGAGGACGGTCAGATGCTCAAGGTGGTGTGGCGCGGCCAGCCGGTGTACGTGGTGCGCCGGAGCAAGGCGGTTCTCGATGCGATCAACAACCACAACGAGCTGCTCGCCGACCCCGACTCCGACGACTCGCAGCAGCCGCCCTACATCAAGGCCTCGGGCGCGGTGCGGGCGCGCGTCCCCGCGTACTGGGTGGGCCTGGGCGTGTGCACGCACCTCGGATGCGCGCCGCTGGGCGCTTTTCAGCCCGACAATGAGTTCCAGCTCGCCGGGACCGACCTCGGCGCCAACTGGCCCGGCGGCTTCTATTGCCCCTGCCATGGATCGAAATACGACATTTCGGGGCGCGTCTTCAAGAGCATGCCGGCGCCGAAGAACCTCACGATCCCGCCGTACACGTTCGCGGACGATGCGCGCATAGTGATCGGCGAAAACGAGCCCCCCAAGCCCGCCTGATCGACGCATGAACACAGCGACGCAAGATTAATCGACGCACGAGGATGAGCGATGTCTGCAGCACCTGAATCCGCCGGCGGCAAGGGCTTTCTGGGTTGGATCGATCGGCGCTTTCCCCTGACGGCCCTGTGGAAGAGCCAGGTATCGGAGTACTACGCTCCGAAGAACTTCAACTTCTGGTATTACTTCGGCTCGCTCGCGCTGCTCGTGCTGGTGAACCAGCTGGTCACGGGCATTTTCCTGACGATGAACTACAAGCCCTCGTCCGCCGAGGCGTTCTCGTCGATCGAGTACATCATGCGCGACGTCGACTGGGGCTGGCTCATCCGCTACCTGCATTCGACCGGGGCATCCGCCTTCTTCATCATCATCTACCTGCACATGTTTCGGGCGCTGCTCTACGGCTCGCATCGCAAGCCGCGCGAGCTGCTGTGGATATTCGGCTGCCTGATCTTCCTGACGCTGATGGCCGAGGGCTTCATGGGCTACGTGCTGCCGTGGGGCAACATGAGCTTCTGGGGGGCCCAGGTGATCACCTCCCTGTTCGGGAGCCTGCCGGTGATCGGGGGGAGCCTGCTCGAGTGGATCCGCGGCGACTACGTGATCGCCGACGCGACGCTCAACCGGTTCTTCGCCCTGCACGTCGCGGCGCTGCCGCTCGCGCTCATATTCCTGGTGATCGCGCATCTGATGGCGCTGCACGAGGTGGGCTCGAACAATCCCGACGGCATCGAGATCCACGATCGCGAGGACGAGCACGGGCACCCGCTCGACGGCATCCCCTTCCATCCGTACTACACGGTGAAGGATCTGATGGGCGTGATGGCCTTCCTGGTGCTGTTCTGCGGTGTGGTGTTCTTTGCGCCCGCCTTCGGCGGACTGTTCCTGGAGTCCGCCAACTTCGGGCCCGCGAACCCGCTGCAGACCCCGCCGCACATCGCGCCGGTGTGGTATTTCACCCCCTTCTACGCGATCTTGCGGGCGGTGCCGTCCTTCGCGGGCACGCAGGTCTGGGGCGTGCTGGTGATGGGCGCGTCCATCGTGATCCTGTTCTTCCTGCCGTGGCTCGATCGCTCTCCCGTGCATTCGATCCGCTACCGCGGACCGATCTACAAGATCATGCTGACCATCTTCGTCATCGCGTTCATCACGCTCGGCGTCTGCGGCTTGAAGCCGCCGGCCGGAATCTATCCGAGTCTCGCCAGGGTCTGCACCATGCTGTATTTCGCGTTCTTCCTGCTCATGCCATGGTACTCGCGCATCGACCGCGTGAAGCCGGTGCCGGAGAGGGTCACGAGCCATGATTGAGCGATTGCTGCTGATCACCGTGACGCTTCTGCCGGCCGCGCTGGCGCCGGCCGGTGCCGCTCTGGCGCAGGAAGGGGAGGGCGGTATCGCCCTGGAGCATGCCGGGACCGACATCACCGATCTCAATTCCCTGCAGCGCGGCGCCCGCGATTTCATGAATTACTGCTCGGGCTGCCATTCCTTGAGATATCTCAGATACAACCGCATGGCGCAGGATCTGAAGATTCCGGCAGCCGACCTCGCCAACCTGATGTTCACCTCCAGCAACGCCTTCGACGGCGTCGACAGCGCGATGCCGGCGGCCGATGCCGCCAAGTGGTTCGGCAAGGCGCCGCCCGACCTGTCGCTCATGGCCCGCGAGCGCAGTCCCGATTACATCTACTCGTACCTCAAAGGGTATTACCTGGACAGCACCCGACCCTGGGGCGTGAACAACCTGTATCTGCCCAGCGTCGCCATGCCCGACGTGCTGGCGAGTCTGCAAGGATTGCAGGAGCCGGTGTTCGAGAACCAGGCCGATGCGGGCGGCAACGCCCAGATGATGCTGGTGGGCGTCAAGTTGCTCAGCCCCGGCAGCCTGTCGCCGCAGGAGTATGATGTGTTCTGCCGGGACATCGCCAACTTCCTGGACTATGCAGGCGAGCCGGTGAAAGCGAAGCGTCAGTCGCTCGGCGTATTCGTCACCTTGTTCTTGCTGGTGGGATTCGTGTTTGCCTACCTGCTGAAGAAAGAATACTGGAAGGACGTACACTGACGCTGCAGCGGGATCTGCCCCTTCGTCATGGGCCTAGGAGATCGCGTTCGTGGCACGTCGCTCGGTGATGACCTTGTTCTCGGCGCCGGCTGACCCTTGGAGTCATCGGACGCGGCTGGTACTCGCCGAGAAGGGCATTGCCATCGACCTCGTGAATTGCGATCCGCACAAGCTCCCGGAAGACCTGCTCGACTTGAATCCGTATCACAGCGTGCCGACGCTGGTCGATCGGGATCTGGTCCTGTACGACTCGCGGGTGATCATGGATTATCTCGACGAGCGCTTCCCGCATCCGCCGCTCATGCCCATCGATCCGGTCACGCGGGCCCAGTTCCGCGTGGCGCTGTACCGGGTGGAGCGCGACTGGTACGGACTCGCGCAGGATATCGAGCTCGATCGCGAGAGCAAGACGGCTGCGCACAGCCGCAAGGTGCTGTGCGAGGCCATCTGCGCGAGCGCCGAGGTGTTCAAGGCAAAGCCGTTTTTCCTGAGCGATGAGTTCTCCCTGGTCGATGCGAGCATCGCACCGATCCTGTGGCGGCTGCCGTTCTACGGCATCGAGCTGCCCTCTCAGGCGCAGCCCATCGTCAAGTACATGAACTCGATTTTCTCGCGCGCCGCCTTCCGTGCGAGCCTGAGCTCGGCCGAGCGGGAGATGCGCCATTGAAGCCCCGCCGCCCCTATCTGCTGCGCGCCCTGCACGAGTGGATCACCGACAGCGGCGAGACGCCGCACCTCGTGGTCGATGCCGCGGCCGAGGGCGTGAGCGTCCCGCGGCAATACGTGAAGGATGGCAAGATCGTGCTCAACGTGAGCCTCTCCGCGGCCCGCGCCCTGAAGCTGGGCAACGACGTGGTCAGCTTCGAGGCGCGCTTCGGCGGCGTCTCGCATGCGGTCAGCGTGCCGGTGCGCGCCGTGCTCGGCATCTATGCGCGGGAGACCGGCCAGGGAATGATTTTCCCCGAGGGCGATGCCGATCCCGATCCGACGGAGCCGCCCCCGCCCGGCAAGTCGGGCTCATCCGCACCCCCGGCCAGCAAGAAGCCCAAGCTCCAGGTCGTCAAATAGGCGGCGTCGACCGCAGCGTCAGGCGGCCGCGGACCGCGGCGTCCAGCCGCAGCGTCGGGCGGCCGCGGCGTCCAGCCGCAGCGTCAGCACCTTCGACCGGCGCGAAATGCGTCCCGCACCCAGGCGATGGCGTGCCGGCCGTCGGGAGGTCCCTGCACGCCGAACACGTCGAAGCGCAGCCGCCAGCCGCGCCACTCTCGATGGGTGTGAAGCAGGAAGCGCGTGGCGCGAATGATCCGGCGCTGTTTCGCGGGCGCGACCGAGGCGAGGGCGCCGCCGAAGTCGCTGCGGGCGCGTTGACGCACCTCCACCACGACCAGCGTCCCTCGGTCGCTGCACACCAGATCGAGCTCCCCGCCCTTGCAGCGCACGTTGCGAGCGAGGAGTGCGAGCCCGCGCGAGGCCAGATAGTCGGCGGCGAGATCCTCGGCATTCTCGCCACTGCGCCGCGACTCGGCCGCCCGCCGCCGCCGCACCGTCCCCTTGGCCTGGGTGGATTGCCTCATTGCCGTGAAGCATGGACGCCCGGCAAGGCGTGGTCGCGACCCGTATCCGCCGTATTCGTGTGGAAACTACAGCGGTACGGGCACGCCGCCTCTGAGCTGCACCCAATCGAGCTCGCGGCGAATCCGGTCGTGATCATCCAGGAACAGCTTGCCGGTGACGCCGGATATGTCCTGAGTCTGGGTGATCGAGTCGGACTTGAGCGCCGGCACCAGCCGATAGGCGTCGAAACCGAAGGCGTACAAGCGATCGAGGCGTGAGGTGCGCGATGGCCATGCCGCGCGCACGCTGTCGCGGATCTGATCGGTGATCGGGTCCTGGGAGACCATCCAGGGCATGTCCGGGAAGATCATTCCGTCGAGGTCGGCATTCGCGCTCGGATCGGGCTCGAAGGCGTCCGAGGTGGCATAGACGGGAATGTCGCCCGCGTAATTGAACTTCAGCTCCGGCACGATGAGGCGCGCGGCACCCGGCGGGCCCTCCAGAAAGATGAAGTCGACGTCGCCGCGATGCGTCGAGGGCTCGCCCTTGACCTCGTGAATCTGCAGGACCTGCTTGATGATGTCGGAGAAATCCGCGCGCGCCGGGTCGTAGCGCGCGCCGTCGAGCACCGCGCCGCCCTGCTGCGTCAGCTCCTCCACGAACGCTTTCTGCACGCGCGTGCCGAGCGCGCCCTGCGCGATGAGCACGACGCCATGCGGCTTGCCGTCGGCGATCAGGCGGCGCGCGACGCTGCGCGCCTCGTCTTCCGGCAAGAGCGCAAACTGGTAGAACTCGTGCCCCGCGTTCACGCCGTCGGCGAGGAAGTTGAGCGCGAGCTCGGGCGTCTTGGCGGCGCGCAGCGGCACCACCGCGGCCACGTCCTCCTTGGTGAGCGGCCCGACCACGAAAGCCGCACCGTCGTCGACGGCGTGTCGATAGGCGCCGGCGACGGACTCGGCGGCCACGTCGTAGATCCGCACATGCGGACGCGAGGCCGGCTCCTGCTCGAGATAGGCGGCGATGAATCCGTCGCGCACCGCGACGCCGTAGTTCGCGGCGCCTCCCGACAAGGGCAGCAGCAGGGCGATCTGATCCGGAAAGCCGGTGGCGACGGCGATCTGGTTCTGGGCGAGCGCGAGCACGCTGTCGTTGGCCGGGTGCTGGGGGTAGGCGCGCTTCCAGTCGGCGAGCGCCTGGGGGGCGCGCATGGGATCGCGCGCCACCTCGAGCGACACGGGCCCGAGCGCCAGCCAGCCGGCGACCACTGGGTCGGTCTTCGGCGGGATTTTCAGCGAGACGCCGCGCTGCGCAGCCTCGCGGATGAGGCCGAACAGCTCCTCGCGGCTCGCGCGCAGCGCCTGCGGATTGCCGATGTAGCGCTCACGCTCGACGAAGGAGCGGGTACCCTCCACCGGATGGCCGGTGAGGAAGGCTGCCTTGCCGCGCAGCCACCAGTAGCTCTGCGCAAGCTCGGGCTGCGTCGGCACCGCAATCGTATCCAGCTCGCGAATGGCGGCGACGCCGTCTCGATCGGCCATCGCGATCTCCGCGGCCACCAGCGCCCGCGAGGCGGGCATGGTGCTGCGCGCCGCGGCCGACACGGTCGAGAACGCCTGCTTGGCCGCCCCGATGTTGCCCGCCAGCACCCATTGCTCCGCGCTCAGCAGCTCGTAGTCGTCGTGATTCGCCGGCAGCTGCCCGGCGAGATCCGCATAGGCTTGCGCGGCTTCGGCATGCTTGCCCTGCGCAGCGAGTTGCTGCGCGCGCTCTGGGCCCGCGGGCGCCGCCGAAGGCGCCGGCTGCATCAGGCTGCAGGCCGCCGCCATGAGCGTCGCCATGAGCGCCCCCAGCAGCATGCCGGCGCGCGCGGCCGATCGTGGCCGCGCCGGGCGTGGACGTCGAGAGATCACTGCCATACTCTGCATTCCCGATTCACATCAATGGACGCGGTCGCTTCGACCGCGCAGGTCCTGCGCGAAGCGCCCGAGGATTATAGTGACAAACGAGGCAGCGGGTCGTCTGTACGTGGTGGCGACGCCGATCGGCAACCTGGGCGATCTGAGTGCACGCGCTTGCGAGACGCTCAAGAGCTGTGCGCTGATCGCCGCCGAGGATACGCGCCGCACCGGGCTGCTGCTCAAGGCCGCCGGCATCGCGACGCCGATGGTCTCTTTGCACGATCACAACGAGGCGCGGCGCGCGCCCGAGCTGATCGCGCGCCTGCGCGCCGGCGCGAGCATCGCGCTGGTGAGCGATGCGGGAACTCCGGCGATCAGCGATCCGGGATTCGAGCTGGTGCGCGCCTGCGCAGCCGCGGGGCTCGAGGTCATCGCCGTCCCCGGGCCGTGCGCGCTGATCGCGGCGCTGTCGATCGCCGCGCTGCCCACCGACCGGTTCTGCTTCGAGGGCTTCCTGCCGGCGCGCGGCGCGGCGCGGCGCGCGCGTCTTGCCGCGCTGTCGACCGAGGAGCGCACGCTCGTGTTCTACGAGTCGCCTCATCGGCTCGAGGAGATGCTCGCAGACTGCGCGCAGTGCTTCGGCGCCGAGCGCGGCGCCGCACTCGCGCGTGAGCTCACGAAGCTGCACGAAACGCTGTATCGCGGCCCGCTCGGGGCGCTCGCCGAGCGGGCGCGCGCCGACGCCGACCTGTCGCGTGGCGAGCTCGTGCTCGTGATTGCAGGAGCTGCGGCCGCCGCGCCGGCGCTGGGCGAGGACGGTCATGGCGGTGCGCTCGACCGCGCCTTGAAGCCGCTCCTCGCGCAGCTGCCCCTCAAGCAGGCGGCGCAGCTTGCCGCGCAAATCGCCTCGGTGCGCGACAATGAGGCCTACAGGCGCGCGCTCGAGCTCAAAGAGGCGTATGGTGCGCGCTAAGAGTCGGCCAGGCAGCCGCTGCCTTTGCCCGCGCAAGCGGCTCCAGGGGTGGAGGAAAGTCCGGGCTCCACAGGGCACGGTGCCAGGTAACGCCTGGGGGACGCGAGTCCACGGAAAGTGCAACAGAAAGATACCGCCTAAGCGCCGCGCAAGCGGTGCCGGCAAGGGTGAAATGGTGCGGTAAGAGCGCACCGCGCCGGCGGCAACGTCGGTGGCACGGCAAACCCCACCTGGAGCAAGACCAAATAGGGAAGCAAGCGGCGCCTTCGGCCGCGACATGTGGCCCGCATAGGCTTCCGGGTAGGTCGCTAGAGCTGCGCGGCGACGCGCATCCCAGAGGAATGGCTGCCCACGACAGAACCCGGCTTACGGCCGACTCTTTTTTACGCGCTGCGCGCGGGATGTACGCGGTCGGGGCGACCGCGGACTTGAGAGTGAAAGGCGCGGCCGTGAGAAAAAAGCAGGGCGCTGCGCGCGGGATGTACGCGGTCGGGGCGACCGCGGACTTGAGAGTGAAAAGCCCCTCAGAGCCGATTCGCGAGCGCGCGCTGAAGAAAGCCATCTAACGACTTGATTCCGCTAAAGTCCCCGGGCGCATATCCCTCTGTCAGCAACTGTGACCTAAGTCACTGTTGTCCCGAGCCTTTTTTTAACTTAAGGCGTTGACAGTGCGACGTGCCGCTCCCTATAGTGGTGGCCGGTGGGAAAAAGTGGGAGAAAATGGGTCGACAGGCCCATGCAGCGATGTTCCGGGGCGCCAATAAACTCACTCTCGATGCCAAAGGCCGCATGGTCATGCCGACCCGGTATCGCGAGCGGCTGCAGGAGCGTTGCGGCGGCAAATTGGTCATTACCGTGGACAAGGACCAATGCCTGCTCGTCTACCCGTTGCCCGACTGGGAGGAGATCGAGCGCAAGTTGATGCGCTTGCCCTCGATGAATCCCGAAGCGCGCCGCTTGCAGCGGCTGATGGTGGGGCATGCCACGGATCTGGAGCTCGATGGACATGGGCGCGTGCTGTTGCCGCCGAACTTGCGCGAGTTCGCCAAGCTGACGCGCGAGGCCATGCTCATCGGTCAGGGATTGCATTTCGAGTTGTGGGACGAGGCGAGGTGGACCGAGCGGCTCGACGGGTGGCTCGCGGGCGACGTCGAGGGAACGGATTTGCCGGCCGAGTTGCAGAACCTCTCGCTTTGAGCCGCAAAGGGCGGGCGGCGTGGACGAGTCGGACAGAGGACATACGGCGGTCCTGCTACCTCAGGTACTGGCTGCTTTGAACATACGGGCGAGTGGCACCTATCTGGATGCCACTTTTGGGCGGGGCGGACACGCAGAGGCGATATTGAAGAAGCTCACGCTTGACGGTCGATTGCTTTGTCTCGATCGCGACCCGGCCGCCGTCGCCGCTGCGCGGGAGCGCTTCGGCGCCGATGCGCGGGTGGCGATCTTCCTGGCACCGTTCTCCAGGCTCGCGGCCTGCGCCGATGCGGTCGAGCCGGGTCTCAAATTCGACGGCATCCTGTTCGATCTCGGCGTGTCCTCGCCGCAGCTCGATGATCCCGAGCGCGGCTTCAGCTTCATGCGCGATGGACCTCTGGACATGCGCATGACGAGCGGCGCAGGCCCGACCGCCGCCGACGTGGTGAACGGCGCCTCCGAGGCCGAGCTGGCGCGCATCTTCCGCGAGCTCGGCGAGGAGCGCTGCGCATCGCGCATCGCTCGCGCCATCGTCGCCGACCGGCAGAAACGGCCTTTCGCGCGGACCCTCGAGCTGGCCGCGCTCATCGAGCGCGTGGCGCGCTCGCGCGAGCGGCACAAGCATCCGGCGACGCGCGTATTTCAGGCCCTGCGCATCCACGTGAACGGCGAGCTCGAGCAGCTCGCCGCCGCGCTCGAGGCCGCCCTCGAGCGCCTGGCGCCCGCGGGGCGTCTGGCCGTCATCAGCTTCCACTCCCTCGAGGACCGCATGGTCAAGCAGTTCATGCGCCGCCACGCGCAGCCCGATCCGATGTATGCCGGGCTCCCGGATATTCCCGCGCACGCCCGTCCCGTGCTCAGGCTGGTGGGCAAGTCGCACGAGCCTGCGCCGCAGGAAACTGCGGCCAATCCCCGCGCCCGCAGCGCCCGCCTGCGCGTCGCCGAACGCCTGCTCGAAGGAGTTGCCGCATGAAAGCAGCCAGGCTCCTGCCGCTCGCCCTGCCCGTGCTCTGGCTCGCGGTGCTCGGATCGGCGGTGCAGGTGATCTATGCGCGCCACGAGGCGCGCGATCTGTTCGTGCGTCTGGAGAAGCTCACCGCGCAGCGCGATGCGCTCGAGATGGAATGGGGCCGGCTCGAGCTCGAGCAGAGCTACTGGTCATCGAACGCCTTCGTCGAGCGCGTTGCGAACGCGAAGCTCAAGATGAGCCTGCCGCAGACCCGGGATGTGCGGATCGTCCGGCCGTGAAGCAGCGCTCGAGCGAAACCGGCACGGAGCTGCGGAGCTATCGCTGGCGCTCGGCGCTGATCCTCGCTCTGGTGGTTTGCGGCGCCATCGGACTCGGCGCGCGGGCGGTGGAGCTGCAGCTCATCGATCACGGCTTTCTCGCCAAGCAGGGCGACGACCGCTCCATGCGCGTGGTCAAGATCGAGGCGCATCGCGGCGCCATCACCGACCGCACCGGCGAGCCGCTCGCGGTGAGCACGCCGGTGGACACGGTGTGGGTCAATCCGCAGGAGCTCAACGAGAACATCGATCAGCTCCCGAGGCTCGCCCGCGCCCTGAAGCAGGATCAGCAGCTGCTCGCGCGCCGCATCACCAGCAACCTCGACCGCGAGTTTCTCTATCTCGAGCGCCACATGCCTCCCGATCAGGCGGCGCGCATCAAGGCGCTCGGCATCCCCGGGGTGTACTTGCTGCGGGAGTATCAGCGCTACTATCCGGCGGGCGAGGTGGCGGGCCATGTGGTCGGTTTCACCAACCTCGATGATCAGGGACAGGAGGGGCTCGAGCTCGCGTACGATCAGATGCTGAACGGCGAGGACGGCGCCAAGCGCGTCATCCAGGATCTGTACGGACGCTATGTCGAGAACGTCGAGAGCATCCGCGCACCGCGGCCCGGGCGCGATCTCATCACCAGCATCGACCTGCGCATCCAGTACCTCGCCTACCGCGAGCTGAAGGCGGCGATGCAGGAATACCGTGCCCATGCCGGCTCGGTGATCGTGATCGACGTGGATACGGGCGAGGTGCTGGCGATGGTCAACCAGCCTTCCTTCAACCCCAACGATCGCGATCAGCTGAAACCGGACCTGTACCGCAACCGCGCGGTCACCGACATATTCGAGCCGGGCTCGAGCATCAAGCCCTTCATCATCGCTGCGGCGCTCGCCTCGGGGCAATTTCGGCCGGACAGCGTCGTCGACACCTCGCCGGGCTTCGTCCAGGTCGGCAACAAGGTGTTCGAGGACGAGCACGATCTGGGGGTGATCGACCTCGCCACCATCCTCGCCAAATCGAGCAACGTCGGCACCGCCAAGATCGCGCTCTCGTTGAAGCCGGAGCAGATCTGGCGCACGCTCATGGCGCTCGGCTTCGGCCAGGTCTCGGGCAGCGGGTTCCCGGGCGAGTCGGCCGGCATGCTGAGCAACTACAGCCACTGGCGGCCGATCGGCATCGCCACGCTGTCGCACGGCTACGGCCTCTCGGTGACCCCGCTGCAGCTCGCCCACGCCTACGCGACCATCGGTGCCGGCGGCATCAAGCGGCCGATCACCTTCGAGCGGCTCTCGGGCCTGCCGCCGGGCGCCACGGTGCCGGGTGAGCAGGTGCTCGATCCGAAGGTCGCGCACGAGCTGGTGCAGCTCATGGAGCAGGTGGTGGAGGCGGGCGGCACGGCGACGCGCGCTTCGCTCGTCGGCTATCGGGTATCCGGCAAGACCGGCACGGCGTTCAAATCGATCGCCGGCGGCTATTCCACCGACCGCATCATGGCGGTATTTGCCGGCCTGGTGCCGGCGTCGCGCCCGAAACTGGCCACCGTGGTGGTGATCGACGAGCCGAGTCGCGATCTGCGCGAGGGGGGCACGTTGGCCCAGGGCGGCACCGTCGCGGCGCCGGTGTTTGCCGATGTCATGTCGGGCGCGCTGCGCCTGATGGACGTGCCGCCGGACGATCTGCAGAACGTGCCGGCGGCCTCGCTGGTACAGGCGAGCGCGCCATGACCGTCTCCTTGATGTGGCTGCTCGACGGCATCGCCGCCATTCCCGAGAACGATGCGCAGGTCATCGATCTCGCCATCGACAGCCGCGAGGCGCGCGCCGGCTCCCTGTTCCTGGCGCTGCCCGGTACCCGGTCCCACGGGCTCGAGTACGCCGCGGATGCGGCCGCACGCGGTGCGCGCGCGGTGCTCTGGGATCCGGGGGCAGGCGCTGCGGCCCCGAGCTTGCCCGAGCAGGTGTTCTGCGCGCCGGTGCCCGGGCTGCGCCAGCTCGTGGGGCGCATTGCCGACCGCTTCTTTCGATGGCCTTCGTCGCAGATGCGCATCGTCGGCATCACCGGCACGAACGGCAAGACCACCTGCGCGTACCTCGTGGCGCAGTGTCTGGAGCGGTTGAATCACCAGGCCGCTTACATCGGGACCATCGGCTGGGGGCGCATCGGCGCGCTGCACACGCCGACGCATACGACTCCGGACGCGGTCAGCGTGCACCGCTCCCTGGCGCGGCTCAAGTCGCAAGGTGTGCGCGACGTGGCCATGGAGGTCTCCTCGCACGCGCTCGATCAGGGCCGGGTGGACGGCGTGCACTTCCTCTCCGCGGCGTTCACCAACTTGAGCCGCGATCACCTCGACTACCATGCCTCGATGCAGGCATACGGCGAGGCCAAGGCGCGCCTGTTCGCCGCCCCGGATCTCGAGTGCGCGATCGTCAACGTCGGCGATGCCTTCGGCCGCGAGCTCGCGCACCGGCTTGCGGGGCGCGCGCCGTTGACCGCCGTCTGGATCGGCACGGGCGCAGATGCGTGGCTTGCCGAGCGTTTCCTGCACGCGAGCGACGTGCGCCTCGATTTGCACGGGATCTCGCTGCAGATTCAGAGCAGCTTCGGCGAGGTGAGCGTGCGCACCCGGCTGCTCGGCCGCTTCAACGCCGAGAACTCCCTGGTGGTGCTCGGCTGCCTGCTCTCGCTCGGCGTGCCGCTCGCCGAGGCGGCGGCGGCGCTCGAGGCGTGCGTGCCGCCGCCCGGGCGCATGGAGGTGATCGAGACGGGCGCGCCGGGCAAGCCGCTGGTGGTCGTCGATTACGCGCACACGCCCGACGCGCTCGCCAAGGCGCTCGGCGCGTTGCGCGAGCACTGCCAGGGCGAGCTCTGGTGTGTGTTCGGCTGCGGCGGCGACCGCGACGCCGGCAAGCGCCCCATCATGGGGGCGATTGCGGACGAGCTCGCGGATGAGATCATCGTCACCGACGACAACCCCCGCACCGAGGATCCGCTCGAGATCATTCGCGCCATCACGCGCGGCATCCAGGCGCACGCGGCGCGGGTGATCCCGGATCGAGGCGCCGCCATCGCGGCCGCGCTCAAGCGGGCGCGTGCCGCCGATGTGGTGCTCATCGCCGGCAAGGGCCACGAGGATTATCAGATCTACGGAGCGTCTCGCCTGAGCTTCAGCGATCGGCGCGAGGCCCTCAAGATCCTCGGAGAGGCGGCATGAAGCGCACCCTCACAGAGGCGGCGCGAGCCATCGGCGCCACGCTCGACGGCGAGGATCTGCCGTTCGAGGCCGTGTCGACCGACAGCCGCACGCTCGGCGCGGGCGCGCTGTTCGTTGCGCTGCGCGGACCGCACTTCGACGGTGCGGATTTCGCCGCCGCGGCGCTTGCGCGCGGCGCGGTGGGCGCCATCCTCGAGCGCGCGCGGCCCGAGGTGCCCATGGCGCAGATCCGCGTGCCGGATACGCTCGTGGCGCTGCAGCGGCTGGCGCGCGCCTGGCGCGCGGATTTCTCCATTCCCCTGGTCGGCATCGGCGGCAGCAACGGCAAGACCACGGTGAAGGAGATGACGGCGGCGATCCTTGCGCGCCGCGGAGGATGCCTGTCGACGCAAGGCAATCTCAACAATCATATCGGCGTGCCCGTGACCCTGATGCGGCTCGCGCCGGAGCATCGCAGCGCCGTGATCGAGATGGGCGCGAACCGCATCGGCGATGTCGCCGAGCTGGTGGCGCTCGCCCGCCCGACCGTCGGGCTCATCACCAACGCCGGAGCCGAGCATCTCGAGGGATTCGGCGATCTCGACGGCGTGGCGCGCGGCGAGGGCGAGATGGTGGCGGGGCTCAGCGCCTCCGGCACGGCGATCATCAATGCCGACGATGCGTATGCGTCCTACTGGCGCGGGGTGTCGGGCGCGGGGCGCATCGTCACCTTCGGCGTGCGCGGCGCCGCCGATTTCACCGCCGCCGGCATCGCACAGGCGATCGAGGCAGGGCATTTCGCCACGCGCTTCACGCTGCGCTGCCCGCTCGGCGAGCGCACCGTCGCGCTGCAGGCGGGGGGCGCGCACAACGTCGTGAACGCGCTCGGGGCGGCGGCGGCGGCGAGCGCCGCGGGCGCCTCGCTCGAGGACATCGCCGCGGGGCTCGAGTCCTTCCGTGCGGTGTCGGGCCGCTTGCAGCTCAAGCCGGGCCTGCGCGACAGCTGGATCATCGACGATTCGTACAATGCCAATCCGAGCTCGGTGCGCGCGGGTCTCGAGGTGCTGCGTGACCTGCCGGGCGCGGCCTGGCTGGTGCTCGCCGACATGGCCGAGCTCGGCGCCCACGCTGCCGACAGCCATGCCGAGCTCGGACGCTGCGCCCGCTCCTGCGGGGTGCAGCGGCTCTTCGCCCTGGGCGTGGAGAGCTCGCGCGCGGTCGAGACGTTCGGCTCGGGCGGGGAGTGGTTCCCCGACGCCGAGTCGCTCATCCGCCGCCTGCAGGCGCAGATCGCGCCCGGTGTCACCGTGCTGGTCAAGGGCTCGCGGGTGAATCGCCTCGAGCGCGTGGTGCAGGCTCTCACGGGCGGGGCGGCTGGCTCGCGCCCCCTGATGCGCGCGGGCTGACGCACATGCTGCTGTACATCACCGAATATCTCGCGCGCAGTCATTCGGGCTTTCACGTCTTTCAATACCTCACGCTGCGCGGCATTCTGGCGGCGATGACGGCGCTCGCGATCGCCATGGCGATCGGGCCGCGCATGATCAGCGCGCTCAGCCACCATCAGATCGGCCAGCGTGTGCGCAGCGACGGCCCGCAGTCGCACTTGCAGAAGTCCGGAACACCCACCATGGGCGGTGGGCTGATCCTGGTGGCGATGATCGTCGCGACCTTGCTCTGGGCGGACCTCTCGAACCGCTTCGTCTGGATCCTGATCGGCGCCACCGCGGCCTTCGGCGGCATCGGCTTCTACGACGATTACCTGAAGCTGGTGGTCGGCAATTCCAAGGGCCTCGCTGCGCGCTACAAGTATCTGGCGCAATCGGTTGCGGCGCTGTGCGTGGCCTTCAGCCTGCACGCGACGCATCAGTCGCTCTCGGAGATCTCGCTCTACGTGCCGTTCTTCAAGACCGTGGCGGTTCCCATGACCACCGCCGGGTTCGTCGCCTACGCGTATTTCGTCATCGTCGGCACGAGCAACGCGGTGAACCTCACCGACGGGCTCGACGGCCTCGCCATCATGCCGGCGGTGATGGTGGCCGCCGCGCTCGGCGTGTTCGCCTACGCCACGGGCAATTTCAAGTTCGCGACCTACCTGCAGATTCCCTACATCACCGGCGCCGGCGAGCTGATCATTTTCTGCGCGGCCACGGCGGGCGCGGGCCTCGGGTTCCTGTGGTTCAACTCCTATCCGGCGGAGGTGTTCATGGGCGATGTGGGCGCGCTCGCCATCGGGGCGGCCCTCGGCACCGTGGCCGTGATCGTGCGCCAGGAGATCGTGCTGGGCGTGATGGGCGGGGTGTTCGTGCTCGAGACCGTCTCCGTCATGCTGCAGGTGGCCTCCTTCAAGCTCACCGGCAAACGGCTGTTCCGCATGGCGCCGCTCCATCATCACTTCGAGCTCAAGGGATGGTCCGAGCCCAAGGTGATCGTGCGCTTCTGGATCATCAGCTTCCTGCTGATGCTCACCGGTCTTGCCACGTTGAAGATCCGCTGATGACAACCGTGGTGGTCGGACTCGGCAAGACCGGAGCCTCCTGTGTTCGCTACCTGGCGAAGCGCGGCGTGCGCGTGTCGGTCACCGATTCGCGCCGGCAGCCGCCGGGGCTCGCCGAGCTCGGCGGACTCGCCGAGCGGGTCGATCTGCGCCTCGGCGCTTTCGACCTGTCGCTCCTCGAGGGCGCCTCGCAGGTGCTCCTGTCGCCGGGCATATCGCTCGAGGAGCCCATCGCAGCGCAGGCGCGCGAGCGCGGCATCGAGGTGCTCGGGGACATCGAGCTGTTCGCCCGCGAGGTGCATGCGCCGGTCATCGGCGTCACCGGCACGAACGGCAAGAGCACCGTCACGACGCTCCTCGCCCGCATGGCCGAGGCCGCCGGACTCTCCGTGCTCGCCGGCGGCAATCTCGGCAAGCCGGCGCTGGATCTGCTCGAGGAGCCGGTTCCCGATCTGTACGTCCTCGAGCTGTCGAGCTTTCAGCTCGAGACCACGAGCACGCTCGAGCTGCTCGGCGCCGCGGTGCTCAACGTGACGGCCGATCACATGGACCGCTACGCATCGATCGCGGACTATGCGCGCGCCAAGTCGAGGATCTTCACGAACGCCGCGACTTGGGTGCTGAACCTCGACGACCCGCGCGTCGCCGCCATGCGCCCCGGCGCCGCGGCGGGACCCGCCGCCGTGCCCCCGGCGCACATCGTCACCTTCTCGATCGCGCGCCGCGATGCCGATTTCACGCTGGTGCGCGACGGCCGGGAGAGCTTCCTCGCGCGCCGCGGCGAGGTGCTGCTCGATACCGCGCGTTTGAAGATCGCCGGCGTGCATAACGCCGCCAACGCGCTCGCGGCGCTGGCGCTCGGCGAGGCGGCAGGGCTGCCGATCGCCACGATGCTGCGGGCGCTCGAGCGCTTTCCCGGACTCGAGCACCGCTCCGAATGGGTGGCCGATGTCCGCGGCGTGCACTACATCGATGATTCCAAGGGCACGAACGTGGGCGCGACCCTGGCGGCCGTGAACGGCCTCCCCGGCCCGCTGGTGCTGATCGCGGGCGGGGACGGCAAGGGGCAGGACTTCGCGCCGCTGGCCGCAGCGCTGCGCGGCAAGGTGAAGCGCGTGATCCTCATCGGCAAGGACGCCGGGGCAATCGCAGCCGCGCTCGAAGGCGCCTGCGCGACCGAGCGCGCCGCGACGCTGCCGGCCGCGGTCAGCGCCGCCGCCGCCGCCGCCGAAGCAGGCGACACGGTGCTGCTGTCCCCCGCGTGCGCGAGCCTGGACATGTTTCGCGACTACAACGAGCGCGGCGAGGTGTTCGCCGCCGCGGTGCGCGCGCTCGAGGCGGGCGCATGAGCGCGGCCACGATGTCCTATGGCGTGCGGGCGCGCGAGCGCATGCCGTTTGCCTGGGACAGGGTCACGCTCGGCCTCAGCGCGGCCCTGCTGCTGGTCGGACTCATCATGGTGACGTCCGCGTCGATCACGATCGCGGCGAAGGATCTGGGCGACCCGTTCTACTTCCTCGAGCGCCAGCTGGTGTTCGGCTGCGTGGGCGTGGTCTGCGCCTGGGTGCTGACGCGAGTGCCTTCGCAGCTGTGGGACAAGTACAGCCTGGCGCTGCTGCTGCTCGGCCTTGCGCTGCTCCTGCTGGTGCTCATTCCGGGGCTGGGCGCGACCGTCAACGGCGCGCGGCGCTGGATGCGCATCGGTCCGATGAATTTTCAGGTGTCCGAGCTTGCCCGGGTCCTCGAGCTCACCTGGGTGTGCAGCTATTGCGTGCGCAAGCGCGAGGAGCTCATGCGCACCCTCGGCGGACTGGGCAAGCCCGTCGGGCTGCTCGCGGTGACGGCGCTGCTGCTGCTGCTCGAGCCTGATTTCGGCGCGGCGACCGTGCTGTTCGCCACCGGCTTCGCGGTCCTGTTCGTCGCCGGCGCGCGCCTGCGCTACGTGCTGCTGCTGGTCGGCGTCGCGGCGCTCGCTTTCGCGCTGCTGGCGCTCACCTCCGCGTATCGCTTGAAGCGCCTCACCGGATTTCTGCATCCCTGGGACGACCCGTTCAAGGGCGGCTTTCAGCTGACGCAGTCGCTGATCGCGATCGGCCGCGGCTCCTGGTTCGGCGTCGGACTCGGCAGCAGCGTGCAGAAGCTGTTCTATCTGCCCGAGGCGCACACCGACTTCGTGTTCGCGGTGCTCGCCGAGGAGCTCGGCCTGGTCGGGGTGATCGGCGTGCTCGCCTTGTTCGTGGCGCTCGTGTGCCGCGCCTTTCAGATCTCGCGCATGGCCGCGGAGGCCGCGCTGCCGTTTCAATCCTACGTGGCGCTCGCCTTCGGCGTATGGCTCGGCGTGCAGGCGCTCGTCAACATCGGCGTCAACATGGGCGTGCTGCCCACCAAGGGCCTCACGCTGCCGCTCCTCAGCTACGGGCGCAGCAGTCTGCTGGTGAGCCTCGGCTGGCTCGGCGTGCTGCTGCGGATCTATCACGAGGTGAAGTGCACGTCGCGCTCCGCGGTGATGCGTCCGCCGGGAGGGCCCCGATGAGCCCGGCGCGCGCAGATGCCGCCGCGCAGGCGCCCGTGGTGGTGATGGCCGGCGGGACCGGGGGCCATGTGTTCCCGGCGCTAGCCGTGGCGAAGGTGCTGCGCGAGCGCGGTGTGCCGGTGGTGTGGCTCGGAGTGCCGGGCAGCATGGAATCGCGCCTGGTGCCCGCGCAGGGCTTTGCGATCGAGTGGGTGCGGGTGCGCGGCCTGCGCGGCAAGGGGGTCGCGGCGTGGCTGTTCGCGCCGTTTCGCATCGGCGCCGCGGTGCTCGAGGCGGCGCGGATTCTGCGCCGGCTGAAGCCGCGCGCGGCGCTCGGCGCGGGCGGCTACGTGAGCGGACCGGGCGGCATCGCCGCCTGGCTGCTGCGCATCCCGCTGCTGATCCACGAACAGAACGCCGTCGCCGGCCTGACCAATCGCTGGCTGGCGCGCGTCGCGACGCAGGTGCTGGAGGCCTTCCCGGGCAGCTTCGGCGCCGGGGTCAAGGCTTGCACGGTGGGCAATCCGGTGCGCGCCGACATCGCCGCCCTGCCGGATCCGGCCGAGCGCTTCGCGGGGCGCGGCGCGCGCGCACGCCTGCTGGTGTTCGGCGGCAGCCAGGGTGCGCAGCGCCTGAACGCCGTGGTTCCGCAGGCCTTGTCGCGCCTCGATCCGGCGCGCCGTCCGCTGGTGCGCCATCAGGCCGGCGCACGCGGCATCGAGGCGGCGCGCGCGGCGTACCTCGAGCTGCGCGTCGAGGCGGAAGTCTCGCCGTTCATCGAGGACATGGCGGCGGCCTACGCCTGGGCGGATCTGGCGCTGTGCCGCGCCGGCGCCATGACCATCGCCGAGCTCGAGGCCGCGGGCCTCGGCGCGCTGCTCGTGCCGTTCCCCGCCGCGACCGACGACCATCAGACCAAGAACGCCGAGGCGCTGGTGCGCGCCGGCGCGGGACGGGTGCTCGCGGAGCGGGAGCTGACGCCCGATACCCTGAGCGAGAGCATCGCGGAGCTCACGGCGGACCGGGCGCGCATGCTGCAGATGGCGCGCGCGGCGCGCGCCGCGCGCAACATCGATGCGGCGGCGCGGCTCGCCGATCTGTGCATGGCGGCGGGAGGCGCGGCGGCATGAACGATCGGATGCGCCGTATTCATCTCATTCATCTGGTCGGCATCGGCGGCGTCGGCATGGGCGGCATCGCCGAGGTGCTGCTCAACCTCGGCTACGAGGTGCAGGGCTCGGATCTCAAGCCCAACGCCGTCACGCAGCGCCTGGCGCGGCTCGGGGCGCGAATCTTCACGGGCCACGCGGCCGAACAGCTCGGCGAGGCGGACGTGGTGATCGTGTCGAGCGCGGTCAGCAGCGCGAATCCGGAGGTCGCGGCCGCGCTCGCGAAGCGCATCCCCGTGGTGCCGCGCGCGGAGATGCTGGGCGAGCTGATGCGCTTTCGCTACTCCATCGCGGTCGCCGGCACGCACGGCAAGACCACCACCACCAGCCTGGTGGCGAGCGTTCTCGCCGAGGGCGGCCTCGATCCCACCTTCGTCATCGGCGGCCGCCTGAAGAGCGCCGATGCCAACGCGCGCCTCGGCGCCGGCCGCTATCTGGTCGCCGAGGCGGACGAGAGCGATGCCTCCTTCATGCATCTGCAGCCGATGATCGCGGTCGTGACCAACATCGACAACGACCACCTCGGCACTCACGAGGGGGATTTCGCGCGCCTCAAGCAGAGCTTCGTCGACTTCCTGCACAACCTGCCGTTCTACGGCCTCGCGGTTCTGTGCGCCGATGACGAGCACGTGCAGAGCATCCTCTCGAACGTCGGCCGCCCGGTCGTGACCTACGGCTTCAGCGGCGCGGCGGACGTGCGCGCGGTCGAGGTACGGAGCGGCGGCTTGAAATCGCATTTCTCGGCGCTGCGCACCGGACGCGCGCCGCTGGATCTCACCATCAACCTGCCGGGGCGGCACAACGTGCAGAACTCGCTCGCCGCGGTCGCGGTCGCGACCGAGCTCGGTGTGGCGGATGCGGCCATCCAGCAGGCGCTCGCGAACTTTCAAGGCATCGATCGGCGCCTGCAGCAGCTCGGCGAGGTTCGATGGCCGGGCGGGGCCGCGCTGGTGGTGGATGACTATGCGCATCACCCCACCGAGATCGCGGCCACGCTCGAGGCGGTTCGCCAGGCGTGGCCGGAGCGGCGGCTGGTGCTGGTGTTCCAGCCGCACCGCTTCACCCGCACGCGCGACCTGCTGGATGATTTTGGACGCAGCTTGAGCGAGGCCGACGTGCTGCTGGTCACCGAGGTGTATGCCGCGGGCGAGGCGCCCATCGCGGGCGCCGACGGACGGGCGATCTGCCGCGCGGTGCGCACGCGCGGACGCATCGAGCCGGTGTTCGTCGAGCGCGTCGATGAGCTGGCCGAGGCGCTGCGCGACGTGCTGCATGACGGCGACGTGCTGCTCACCATGGGCGCGGGCAACATCGGCGCCGTCGCCCAGGACCTGAAGAGCCGGCTCGCGGCGGGGGCGGCGGCATGAACGGCGTGCTGCGCTCGCAGACGTTCGCGCCCGAGTTTGCGGGGCGCGTGCTGCGCGAGGTGCCCATGTCCCGGCACACCTCCTGGCACGTCGGGGGTCCGGCCGACTATTTCTTCGCCCCGCGCGACGCTTCGGACCTGGCGGCCTTCGTGCGCCAGCTCTGCGCCGAGCTGCCGCTCCTGTGGATCGGTCTCGGCAGCAACCTGCTGGTGCGCGACGGCGGCATACGCGGCGCCGTGATATCCACGCACGGCGCGCTCGGCGATCTGGAGCGCTCGAGCGCCACGCGCATCCGCGCCGCGGCGGGTGTGCCGTGCGCGCGCATCGCGCGCCAATGCGTCAAGTGGGGGCTCGGGCCGGCGGATTTCTTCGCCGGCATTCCGGGCACGCTCGGCGGCGCGCTCGCCATGAATGCCGGGGCCTGGGGCGGGGAGACCTGGCGCCACGTGGTGGAGGTGGAGGTGCTCGACCGGCGCGGGCTACGCCGCACGCGCCCGCCCGCCGACTACCAGGTCGGGTATCGGCGCGTCACCGGGCCGGCCGACGAATGGTTCCTGGCGGCCCGGCTCGAGTTCGAGCGCAAGCCCGGCGCGAACCAGGACGCGATGCGCGAGCTGCTCGAGAAGCGCCGCGAGACCCAGCCGATCGGGGAGTGGAGCTGCGGCTCGGTGTTCACCAACCCGCCGGGCGATCACGCCGCGCGGCTGATCGAGGCGGCGGGCCTGAAGGGGTTTCGCATCGGCGATGCCGAGGTGTCGCGCAAGCACGCGAACTTCATCATCAATCACGGCGGCGCGCGCGCCGCCGACATCGAGGCGCTGATCGAGCACGTGCGGCGCACCGTGGCGAGCGTGCACCACGTCGAGCTCGCCACCGAGGTGCGCATCGTGGGAGAGGCGGCATGAGCCGGCTGAAGAGCGCGCCGAGCCGCCGGGCGCATCAGGCCGCCGAGTTCGGCAAGGTGGCGGTGCTGCTCGGCGGGGACTCGACCGAGCGCGAGATCTCGCTCCTGACCGGCGGCGCGGTGCTCGAGGCCTTGCGCCGCCGCGGCGTCGCGGCCGAGCCCTTCGATCCGGGCGAGCGGCCGGTCGAGGACCTCAAGGATGCGCAATTCGACCGCGCCTGGATCGCCCTGCATGGCCCGGGCGGGGAGGACGGGCTCATGCAGGGAGCGCTCGAATGGCTCGGCATCCCGTACACGGGCTCGGGCGTGCTCGCCTGCGCCCTCACCATGGACAAGCTCAAGACCAAGCGGGTGGTGGTGGGCGCCGGCCTCACCGCGCCGCCCTACGCGGTGCTGTCGGGCGGCGCTGCCGATCTGCAGCGCGCGCTCGAGCAGGTCGGCCTGCCGCTCATGGTCAAGCCCGCCTCGCAGGGCTCGAGCGTCGGCATCACCAAGGTGAAGAGCGCGGCGGATCTGAAGCGCGCCTACGAGGAGGCGCGCGCCGTCGATCCGATCGTGTTCGCGGAGCGCTTCATCGCGGGCGAGGAGTTCACGGTGGCCGTGCTCGCAGAGCGCGCTCTGCCCTCGATTCGCATCGAGCCCGCCACGGAGTTCTACGACTACCAGGCGAAGTACTTTCGCGACGACACGCAGTACCACTGCCCGAGCGGACTCGATGCGCGCGCGGAGGCGCAATTGCAGAGCGCCGCGCTGGCGACGTTCCGCGTCACCGATTGCGCGGGCTGGGGCCGCGTCGACTTCATGCGCGACGCGGCGAGCGGGGTTTTCCATTTCATCGAGATCAACACCACACCGGGCATGACCAGCCACAGTCTGGTGCCGATGGCCGCGCGCCAGGCCGGCATCGACTTCGACGAGCTGGCGTGGCGCGTACTGGAAACGAGCTTCATGAGAGAGCGCAAATGAACCTGCACCGGCTCATCCGCCGCAACCGATTCAAGAACCGCGCCAGGGCCGAGAAGGCGCCCTGGCAGTGGCCGCGCTTCATCCGCGAGTGGCGCAGGTACTCGCGCCGTGCGGCGATCGCGGGGCTCACCGTGGCGGCGCTCGGCGTCATCGCCTGGGGGCTCGACCGGCCGATCCGCATCATCTCGATGGACGGCAGCTTCCAGCGCGTCTCCCCCGGACAGATCGAGAAAGCCGTCGCGCCCTATGCGCGCGCGGGATTTCTGTCCGCGGATCTCGATGCCATCCAGAGCTCGATCGAGGCGCTGCCGTGGGTCGATCACGCGCGCGTGCAACGCCGCTGGCCGAACAGCCTGCACGTGACGGTCATCGAGCAGACGGCGGTGGCACGCTGGGGCGAGTCGGGCCTGCTCAACACGCGCGGCGAGCTGTTCATCCGGGCCGCCGCGCACGTACCCGCGGAGCTGCCGCGCCTCTCCGGCCCCGAAGGCACCGAGGCGCAGGTTGCGCAGCGCTTTCTCGCCGCGCAGGGGCGCATGCTCGAGGCCGGCCTGCGCATCGCGGCGCTGCGCCTCGATGAGCGCGGCGCCTGGGAGATGGATCTGGACAGCGGCGTGACCGTGCGGCTCGGCCGGCGCGACGTCGACGAGCGCATCGACCGCTTCATACGCACCGCCTCGCAGGTGATCGCGCACCGCATGAGCGAGATCAGCTACGTCGACATGCGCTACTCGAACGGCTTCGCCATCGGCTGGCGCGGCGCGCAGACGCCGGCCGCGGCGCCCGCCAAGCACTCCAACGACACCGACGCCTGAAGGACATCCGAGCTCGACATGGCAAAACGCTCCGACCGCAACCTGATCGTGGGGCTCGACATCGGCACCAGCAAGGTCGTCGCCATCGTCGGCGAGATCAAGGCCGACGGCGCGCTCGAGATCATCGGCATCGGCACTCATCCCTCGCGCGGCCTGAAGAAGGGCGTCGTGGTGAACATCGAATCGACCGTGCAATCCATCCAGCGCGCGGTCGAGGAGGCCGAGCTCATGGCGGGGTGCGAGATCCACTCCGTGTACGCGGGCATTGCGGGCAGCCACGTACGGAGCCTGAACTCGCACGGCATCGTCGCGATCAAGGACAAGGAGGTGGTGCAGGGCGACGTCGAGCGCGTGATCGATGCGGCCAAGGCGGTGGCGATTCCGGCCGACCAGAAGATCCTGCACGTGCTGCCGCAGGAATACATCATCGATTCGCAGGAGGGGATCCGCGATCCCATCGGCATGTCCGGCGTGCGCCTCGAGGCCAAGGTGCACATCGTCACCGGCGCCGACAGCGCCGCGCAGAACATCGTCAAGTGCGTGCAGCGCTGCGGTCTGGCGGTCGACGACATCGTGCTCGAGCAGCTCGCCTCCAGCTACGCGGTGCTCAGCGAGGATGAGAAGGATCTCGGCGTGTGCGTGGTCGACATCGGCGGGGGCACCACCGACATCGCCGTGTTCGGCAACGGCGCGATCCGCCACACCGCGGTGATTCCGATCGCCGGCGATCAGGTGACCAACGACATCGCGGTGTCCATGCGCACGCCCACCCAGTACGCCGAGGACATCAAGATCAGGTATGCCTGTGCGCTGTCGCAGCTCGCCAACCCCGACGAGACCATCGAGGTGCCGAGCGTCGGCGATCGCCCGCCGCGGCGCCTCGCGCGCCAGACGCTCGCCGAGATCGTCGAGCCGCGCTACGAGGAGCTGTTCGCCCTGGTGCGCGACGAGCTGCGCCGCGCCGGTCTCGAGGAAGCGGTGGCGACGGGCATCGTGCTCACCGGCGGCAGCGCCAAGATGGAAGGCGCGGTCGAGCTCGCCGAGGAGGTGTTCCACATGCCGGTGCGGCTCGGCATCCCGCAATACGTGAGCGGCCTGGTCGATGTGGTGAGCAATCCCATACATGCCACCGGGGTGGGGCTGCTGCTGTACGCCAAGAGCAACCTTCAGATGCAGCGCACCGAGGCGCCGCTGCTCGCCGGCGGCATGAAGACGATATTCGAGCGGATGAGAGCCTGGTTTCAGGGGAATTTTTGAATGCGGGGCGCGCTCCCCGGATGCACGACAGTCGATTACAACCGATAGGAGAACGTGAATGTTTGAACTTATGGACTCTTACAGTCAGAGCGCCATCATCAAGGTGCTGGGGGTGGGCGGCGGCGGCGGCAACGCCGTCTCGCACATGGTGCAGGCGGGTCTCGAGGGCGTCGACTTCATTTGCATCAACACCGATGCACAGGCGCTCAAGCACTCCAAGGTGCGCACCGCTCTGCAGATCGGCTGCAACATCACCAAGGGGCTCGGCGCCGGCGCCGACCCGGAAGTGGGCCGCCAGGCGGCGATGGAGGATCGCGACCGCATCATCGAGCTCATCGAGGGCTGCGACATGCTGTTCATCACCGCGGGCATGGGCGGCGGCACCGGCACGGGCGCGGCTCCGGTGGTCGCGCAAGTGGCCAAGGAGCTCGGCATCCTGACCGTGGCCGTGGTCACCCGTCCGTTCGAGATGGAGGGCAACAAGCGCTCGCGGGTCGCCGATCAGGGGATGCTGGAGCTGTCGAAGTACGTCGATTCGCTGATCACCATCCCGAATCAGAAGCTGCTGCAGGTGCTCGGCAGCACCACCACCCTGCTCGATGCATTCAAGGCGGCGAACACGGTGCTGCAGGGCGCGGTGCAGGGAATCGCCGAGCTGATCACGCGGCCGGGCTTGATCAACGTCGACTTCGCCGATGTGCGCACGGTCATGTCCGAGACCGGCATGGCGATGATGGGGTCGGGCGCCGCGGCGGGCGATGAGCGCGCGCGCGAGGCGGCGGAGGCCGCGATCTCGAGCCCCTTGCTCGAGGACATCAATCTGGCGGGCGCGCAGGGGATCTTGGTGAACGTCACCGCCGGCATGGACCTGTCGATCGGCGAGTTCCAGGAAGTGGGCAACGTGATCAAGCAATTCGCCTCGGACGATGCGACCGTGGTCGTTGGAACGGTCATCGACCCGGAGATGTCCAACCAGATCAGGGTGACCGTGGTGGCGACGGGTCTCGGCAAGCCCGTCGCGCGGGTGCAGGCGCAGCCGGCGGTGCCGGCTCAGGTGCCGCCCCCGACCATGCGCGTAGTGAGACAGAAGTCACCGATGGCGCCTACCGATTACGCCATGCTGGACAAGCCGACCGTACAGCGGCAGCGGGCCGTCGGGGATGGCTTGCGGTCGGAAAGCGATTCGGAGGATCTGCTCGACATCCCGGCGTTCCTGCGCCGGCAGGCGGACTAGCGCCGCGCGTCGCAGCCTAAGGCAGCGGGCGCCCGCGAGATCGGGGGGCTCAAGGGCGCCGTGCCAAAAAAGATGCTTCTGAAAAGCTTTGTCAAGAAGCGGCTCCCGGCAGGGGCGCCGTCTTCAGCGCTTGGTGCTGCGTGTGATACCTTTGTAACAGTTAACTTAAGACAACTATGTCCGGTCAATCGATGCTGAATCAAAGAACACTGAAAAATTCCATTCGCGCCACGGGGGTGGGCTTGCACACGGGTAAGAAGGTCCTGATGACCTTGCGTCCGGCGCCGCCCGATACCGGGATCGTGTTCCGGCGCTCCGATCTGAGCCATGCCGTCGACATCCGCGCGCATGCCCAGAACGTCGGCGACACCATGATGGGCACGACGCTGCAGAGCGGGGATGTGAAGATATCGACGGTCGAGCACCTGCTTTCCGCGCTTGCCGGTCTCGGCATCGACAACGCGCTGGTCGAGGTGAGCGCGGGCGAGGTGCCGATCATGGACGGCAGCGCCGGCCCGTTCGTGTTCTTGCTGCAATCGGCCGGCATCGAGGAGCAAAGAGCGCCCAAGCGCTTCATCCGCATCCTCGAGAGTCTCAAGGTCGAGGACGGCGACAAATGGGCGCAATTTAACCGCTACGACGGATTCAAGGTGAATTTCGAGATCGAGTTCGACCACCCCACGTTCAAGAAGCACTCCCAGGTCGCCTCGATGGACTTCTCCACGACCTCGTTCCTGCGCGAGGTGAGCCGCGCGCGCACCTTCGGCTTCATGCGCGATCTGGAGAGCTTGCGCGCCCGCAATCTGGCGCTCGGCGGGAACATGGACAACGCCATCGTGCTCGACGACTATCGGGTCTTGAACGAGGACGGGCTGCGCTACGAGGATGAGTTCGTGAAGCACAAGATCCTCGATGCGATCGGCGATCTGTACTTGCTCGGACACAGCCTGATCGGGGAGTTCAGCGGCTACAAATCGGGCCACGCGCTGAACAACAAGCTGCTGCGCGCGCTCATCGGCCGACAAAGCGCCTGGGAAGAAGTGACCTTCGAGAGCTTGGCCGAGGCGCCGATCTCCTACGTCGCCGCCGCTGCGGCGCGAGCTTGAGTACCGCGGCCCGGCACCACGGCCTTCAGCCTCCGGCGCGGCGCCAATCGGGCGGCGGCTGCACCACTTTGATCCGCACGGTCTGGATGTCCACCTGGAGCGACTCCCCGACCCGCGTTCTCAGCATCTCGCTCAGATAGCGCAGCCGCGCCGCCCAGGCGGCGCTCGCCACCCCGACGGTGAGCCGGCGGGTATCGATGCCGGCGCTCACCACGGCGGCGGCGAGCGGCGGCGGCAGCACCTCGAGCACCCGCGCCAGCACCGCGGCGCGCGCGCGGCTGCGATTCTTGAGGTCTGTGAGGCGCTCACCACCCCCTTCCAGCAATTCATTGATATCTTTAGATTTTCTCATCAGGACGCGCCCGGGTCAGTCCACCAGGAACATTAAAAGCGTGCTTAATTTCCTTGTTTTGACTAACCTTATTCCGCATAGTCGGGGCCTCTGCCCGCCAGCTTGAGGCAACCTTACACAATGACAGCCTCGGATTTCACATGAATGTCATCTTCGTGGGCCGCAAGACCGGTCGCGTCAAACAGCTCGACCTGCACCACCCGCTGGTGATCGCCGCCGCCGCCGCGGTGGTGTTCCTGGTGGTCGGTGGGGCATTCTCGGTCGGCGTCGGCCTGGGAACGCGCCACAGCAGCGCGATCGACCAGGTGGCCGGCTGGTCGGCCGGGTTGCTGCGCGAACAGGCGCAGATCGACGATGTGCGCCGCGCCCTCCAAGAAAAGGTAAACGCCCTGGCGCTGCGCGTCGGACAGATGAATGCCAATGTGATCCGCCTCGATGCGCTCGGCAAGCGCCTGACGCGCATGGCAAATCTCAATGACGGGGAGTTCGACTTCGGCAATCCACCCGCGATGGGCGGCGCCGACGGGGCCGACGGTCAGCCGGCGCAAATCCCGAGCCTCACCGCCATGGTCGACGATCTGCAGAGCCAGCTGTCGAGCCGCGAGCAGCAGCTCGGCGTGCTCGAGAACCTGATCCTCACGCGCGAGCTCAACCAGCAGGTGTATCCCGAGGGACGGCCGGTGCAGGACGGCTGGATCTCCTCGTATTTCGGCCGCCGGCCCGACCCCTTCACCGGCTATCTGGCGATGCACAAGGGCATTGATTTCGCGGGGCCCGAGGGCACCAAGGTCACTGCCGTCGCGGCCGGACTGGTGACCTTTGCGGGCGAGCGCGCCGGATACGGAGAGATGGTGGAGATCAATCACGGCAACGGCCTCGCCACACGCTATGCCCACAACGAGCGGCTGCTGGTGAAGCAGGGCGACATGGTGAGCAAGGGACAAGAGGTGGCGCTGATGGGCTCGACCGGCCACTCCACCGGTCCGCACCTGCACTTCGAGGTGCTCAAGAACGGCACCCAGGTCGATCCGCTGCGTTACGTCGGCGAGTAGCGCCACAGCGCCCCCGTACCTGCAGACACCTGGCCGGCGGGGCGCTTGATGCGCCCGACCGGTACACTGCCGGGCTGGCCCGAAACGATTTACCGGCCTTCCGGTCTATCCGTACAATACCCAGTTTTTCAAGGACTCCCCCGCGTGTGGAAGCTTCTGACCCAAGTATTTGGCAGCCGTAATCAGCGTCTCATCAAGGAGCTGAGCCAGACGGTCGCCGCCACCAATGCCCTCGAGAACGACGCTCGTGCGCTCAAGGACGAGCAGTTTCCCGAGAAGACGCGCGAGCTCAAGGCGCGTTTCGCCGCCGGAACGCCGCTCGATGATCTCGTCCCCGAGGCCTTCGCCCTGGTGCGCGAGGCCTCGCGCCGCGTGCTCGGCTTGCGGCACTTCGACGTCCAGCTGATCGGCGGTCTGGCGCTGCACCTGGGGAAGATCGCCGAGATGCGCACCGGCGAGGGCAAGACGCTGATGGCGACCCTGCCCGCGTATCTGAATGCGCTCAGCGGCGAGGGCGTGCACGTGGTCACCGTCAACGAGTATCTGGCGCAGCGCGACTCGGACTGGATGGGGCCGGTGTTCCGATTCCTCGGCATGGAGGTGGGCGTGATCAAGAACGCCCAGTCGCAGGACGAGAAGCGCGCCGCCTATGCCCGCGACATCACCTACGGCACCAACAACGAGTTCGGCTTCGACTACCTGCGCGACAATCTCGCCTTTCATCTGCAGGATCGGGCTCAGCGCAAGCTCTCCTTCGCCATCGTCGATGAGGTCGACTCGATCCTCATCGACGAGGCCCGCACGCCGCTGATCATCTCCGGTCCCGCCGAGGAGAGCACCGAGCTCTACATCAAGATCAACACCCTGATCCCGCGCCTCACGCGCCAGAAGGAGGAGAACGGGCCGGGCGATTATGCGGTCGACGAGAAGACCAAGCAGGCGACGCTCACCGAGGACGGCCACGAGAAAGTCGAGCAGCTGATGGCCGAGATCGGCCTGCTGCGCGAGGGCGAGAGCCTGTACGATGCCACCAACATCCGCTTGATGCATCACCTGAACGCGGCGCTGCGCGCCCACGCCCTGTATCGCCGCGACGTCGAGTACATCGTGCGCCAGGGCGAGGTGATCATCGTCGATGAGTTCACCGGCCGCACCATGCCGGGACGCCGCTGGTCCGACGGGCTGCACCAGGCGGTCGAGGCGAAGGAAGGCGTGAAGGTGCGCGAGGAGAACCAGACCGTCGCCTCCATCACCTTCCAGAATTATTTTCGCCTCTACGCCAAGCTCTCCGGCATGACCGGTACCGCCGACACCGAGGCGTTCGAGTTCCAGCAGATCTACGGCCTCGAGGTCGTGGTCATCCCGACGCACAAGCCGATGATCCGCAAGGACCATTCGGATCTCGTGTTCCTCTCCGAGCATGACAAGTTCCAGGCCATCCTCGAGGACATCCAGGATTGCGCGAAGCGCGGCCAGCCGGCGCTGGTCGGCACCACCTCGATCGAGACCTCCGAGCGCCTGGCGAAGCTCCTGGTGGGCGCGGGCATTGCGCATGAGGTGCTGAATGCGAAGCAGCACGAGCGCGAGGCGCACATCGTGGCCGAGGCCGGCCGTCCCGGCGCGGTGACCATCGCGACCAACATGGCCGGCCGCGGCACCGACATCGTGCTCGGCGGCAATCCGCAGGCTCTGATCGATGCGAGCGGCAACACCGACGAGGCGGGCGCGATCCGCGACGCCTGGCAGAAGCGCCATGAGCAAGTTCTCGCGGCGGGCGGCCTGCACATCATCGGCACCGAGCGCCACGAATCGCGGCGCATCGACAATCAGCTGCGCGGCCGGTCGGGGCGCCAGGGCGACCCGGGCTCGAGCCGCTTCTACCTCTCGCTCGAGGACAACCTGATGCGCATCTTCGGCGATCCGACGCGCATGAAGTCGCTCATGACGCGCGTCGGCATGAAGGCCGGCGAGGCGATCGAGAGCGGCATGCTCACCCGCCAGATCGAGCGCGCCCAGCGGCGCGTCGAGCAATACAACTTCGATGCCCGCAAGCAGCTGCTCGAATACGACGACGTCGCCAACGATCAGCGCCGCGTCATCTATCAGCAGCGCACCGATCTGATGGCCGCCGAGGACGTCGCGGAAGCGGTCAAGGGCATGCGCGAGGACGTGGTCGAGCAGCTGGTGAACCAGTACCTGCCGCCGGGCGCTCCGCAGGAGAACTGGGACGTCGCCGGCTTCGCGCAGGCGCTGGAGCGCGACTTCGGCGCGACGCTGCCGATCAAGGAGTGGATCGACGCCGAGGAGGAGGGCGACGTGAGCCTCCTCAGGACCAAGATCGTCACCGGGCTCGAGGCCGCCTACGAGCAGAAGCTCGCCACGCTCGGCACCGAGATGATGCGCCACATCGAGAAGCAGGTCATGCTGCAGACCCTCGATACGCACTGGCGCGAGCATCTGGCGGCCATGGACTACATGCGCCAGGGCATCTACTTGCGCAGCTATGCGCAGAAAAATCCCAAGCAGGAGTACAAGCGCGAGGCGTTCGAGCTGTTCTCGGCGATGCTCGATCGCATCAAGTTCGATACCGTCACCATGCTGTCGAAGATCCAGATCCGCAGCCAGGCCGAGATCGAGCGCGAGGAGCTCGAGCGCCAGCAGCGCCTCGCGCGCGCGCTGCAGCTGCAGCACGCCGAGGCCATCTCGCCGATTCAGGCCGGGGCCGGTGTCGAGGAGGCCGCTGCCGGCGCCTCCGCGCTCGAGGTGCTGCAAGCCCCGCGGCGTGGCCCGGTGCCCCCGCCCGCGCCTGGACCCGCCGTCCCTGGGCCCCCCGCAGCCGGACCCGCCATGCCGTTCGTGCGTCAGGTGCCGAAGGTGGGGCGCAACGAGCTGTGCCCCTGCGGCTCGGGCAAGAAATACAAGCACTGCCACGGCGCTCTGCAGCAGGCGAGCGGCTAAGCGCCGCGTGGCATCGACGCGCGCGCTGCACGTCGCCGCCGCGGTGGTGATCGACCGGCGCGGGCGCGTGCTCATCGCCCAGCGCCCCGCGGGCAAGCACATGGCGGGCGCCTGGGAGTTCCCCGGGGGCAAGATCGAGCCCGGCGAGACGCGCCGGCAGGGACTCGCCCGCGAGCTCGCGGAGGAGGTCGGCATCACCATCGAGCACCCGCGCCCGCTCATGCGCCTCGAGCATGCTTATCCCGGCCGCGCGGTGCTGCTCGATGTGTTCGTGGTGCGGCGCTATCACGGTAAGCCGCGCAGCCTCGATGGGCAGGCGCTGCGCTGGTGCGACCGCAAGGCGCTGCGGGAGGCGCGGCTCCTGCCGGCCGATCGGCCCATCCTTGCCGCCCTGCGGTTGCCCGAGCGCCTGCGCCGCAGGTCCACGGCGTGCTACACAGTGGAGGACTTCGAGGCGTTCTCGCGCCGCTCCCGCCTGCAGCGCACGCCGCGACTGCAGGGGGTGCTGTGCGCGGACGCACGCGAGGCCGAGGCGGCCGCCGCCGCCGGCGCGCAGTTTCTGGCGCTGTGCGCCAAGCTCGCGGGCGCGCAGCTCGCGGCGCTGTGCGAGCGGGTCCGCGTGCCGGTGTTCGTGCGCGGCCTCGCGCTCGAGCGCGCCTGGGAGCAAGGAGCGAGCGGGATCAATGCGGTGGCCGGTTGAGGCCGAGCGGCACTTGAGCGGCGCGCATCGCACGATGCACGGGCCGGGCGGGCATTTGCCGCAGCGCCGCTCGTACTCGCTCGACCCCCTGGATCGGCTCGCGCTCGCCTATCTGCTGTTGCCGCTGGTCATCTTTCTCGCGGGCTGGCTCGAGATCTGGGCGGCGCTGCCGCTGCTCCTGTGTCTCGCGCTGGCGGCGCGGCCGCTTTTCCGCCCCGCGATCTTCCGCAGCGCGCACCTCGATCCGGGCCGAGCGCTGCCCGCGGCGCCGCCGCCGACGCGCCTGCACCTCGCGGTGGCGCTCGGCGTCGGATGCGCCTGGACAGTGTTCGGTGGCACCGGGCACCTGCTGTTCGCGAACGCCGACTGGCACGTGCGTGACGCGGTGTTGCACGATCTGGTGAGCGGCTCGTGGCCGGTGGGCTATGTGTCGCCGGACGGCGCCCTGCGGCTCCTGCGCGCACCCCTCGGCTACTACCTGCCGGCGGCGCTGATCGGCAAGGGCGCGGGGCTCGCGGCCGCGCACGCCGCCATGGCCCTGTGGACGGCGGCCGGGGCGGCGCTGTTCCTGCTGCTGGTGCTGTCGCGCACCCCCTCGCGGCTCGGCGCGGTGCTCGTGGCGGCGGGGGTGATCGTGCTGTTCAGCGGGCTCGACGTCGTCGGGACGCTGCTCACCGGCTCCGGATCCGTCGCGCACTGGGATTTCACGCGCCATCTGGAATGGTGGGCGCGCCGCTATCAGTACTCCTCCATGACCACTCAGCTGTTCTGGGTTCCCAATCACGCCCTGTGCGGCTGGGTGGCCATGGGGCTGCTGCTGCGCTCGGCGCGCAGCAGGAGCCTGGAGGCGATGCTGCCCATCCTGATGGTGGCCGTGGCGCTGTGCTCGCCGCTCACGGCGCTCGGGCTCATCCCCTTCGCGCTGCTGCGCGCCGTGCAGGCGATGCGCGAGGATCGATCGCTCGAGCTGCTGCACCCGCGCGTGTGGGGTGCGGCGGCCATCGTCGGCCTGGTCGTGGCGGCCTATCTCACGCTCGACTCGAGCCGCATTCCCAGAAGCTTCACCGTGGCGACCTCCGGCGTCGGCGCCGCGCTTGCCGATCTCGGGCATCAGGCGGAATTCTTCCTGCTGGAGGCGGGCCTGGTGGGCGCCGCCATCCTCGCGCTGCGGCCGGTGCGCAGCGTCGTGCTGGCCCTCGTCATTCTGGCGCTGCTGCCGCTGGTGAGCTTCGGCGCTGCCAACGACTTCGTCATGCGCGCATCCATTCCGAGCCTGGCCGCGCTCGCGGTAGGCGCCTCGCGGGCGCTGCTCGAGCCGGACTCGATCAGGGCGGTGCGCGCCAAGAAAGCGCTGCTCGGCCTGCTCCTGGCGCTCGGGGCCGTGACGCCGATGCAGGAATTCGCGCGCGCTGCAGCGCTTCCGGCCTGGCCGATCGACCGCCGGGCGACCCTCATCGGCGCCGCCTGCGGGAGCTATCCGCCGCACTACGTGGCGCGTCTCGCGGGGCAGCCGATCGCCCGTCTGCTGCGCCCCGTGCACCCCCTCTCCCTGGGCCCGCTCGGCCCCTCGGCGTGCGAGAATCCGGCCATCGAGATCCAGCGCGAGCGAGACCAGCGGTGAGCGTCCCAGGGCAGATGCGGTGGCCGGATGATGCCGAGGAGCTCGCGCGCTGCGCGCGCCGCGCGCGCCGGCGGCTCCTGCAGATGCACTACGAGAGCCGCATCGGCCATCTGGGCGGCAATCTCTCGGCGCTCGATGCGCTGATCTGTCTGCATCACGGGCTGATGTCGCCCGAGGATCATTTCATCCTCTCCAAAGGGCATGCGGCCGGCGCGCTGTATGTGGCGCTGTGGAGCTGCGGGCTGCTCGCCGATGAGGCTCTGAGCAGCTTTCACGCCGACGGCACCCTGCTCGCGGGTCATCCCGTGCCGGGATGGAACGCGAGCATCCCCGTCGCGACGGGCAGTCTCGGTCACGGGTTGCCGGTGGCGCTCGGCATGGCGCTGGCGCGCCGGCTGAACGGCGAGGCGGGCCAGGTCTATTGCCTGACCTCCGATGGCGAGTGGCAGGAAGGCGCCATGTGGGAGGCGCTGATCTTCTGGAGGCACCGGCGCTTGCGCAACCTCACGGTCCTGGTCGATCTGAACGGCCTGCAGGGCTTCGGCAGCACGCGCGAGGTCGCCTCGATGCAGGATCTCGGTCGACGCATCGAGGGATTCGGCGTCTCGGTGGTGCACGCCGACGGTCATGATCATGGCGCCATCACCGAGGCGGTGCGCCGGCACCCGGGCGCCGTCATCCTGCTGCATACGGTCAAGGGCAAGGGGGTGTCGTTCATGGAGAACCGCATGGAGTGGCACTACCTGCCGCTGAGCGCGCAGCAGTACGCCGCGGCGCTGCGCGAGCTCGACTCGCAATGAGGCTCGAGGCTCGACTCGCAATGAGGCTCGACGTCTCATGAGGGCGGCATTTTGCAATGCCATGGTCGAGCTGGCGGGGGAGCAGCGCTACTTCTTCTTGACGGGCGACCTGGGGTTCATGGCCCTGGAGCCGTTGCGCGAGGCGCTGGGCGAGCGCTTCGTCAATGCCGGGGTCGCGGAGCAGAACATGGTGTCGGTGGCGGCCGGCATGGCGCGGGCGGGCGCGAGGACCTGGGTGTACAGCATCGCGCCCTTCTGCTATGCGCGGCCGTTCGAGCAGATCCGCAACGATCTGTGCCTCAATCGCCTGGCGGTGCGCCTGGTGGGCAACGGCGGCGGCTACGCCTACGGCTCGATGGGCGCCACGCATCATGCCCTGGAGGATTATGGGGTGCTGCTCACGCTGCCGGGCATGCGCGCCTATGTCCCGGCCTTCGATGCCGACATCGGGCCGATCGTGCGCGCCGTGAGCGAGCGGACCTTGCCGTGCTACCTGCGCCTGGGCCGCTCCGAGCTCGAGGACGAGGGCACGGTGCCGCCCTATGCGCCCTGGCGATGCCTGCAGGAGGGCGGGGCCGGCGTGCTCATTGCGGTGGGTCCGGTCGCGGGCGGCCTCTGGCGGGCGCTGCGCGAGCGGCCCGCGCACCAGCGCCCGGCGCTCTGGGCGGCGAGCGAGCTGGATGAGACCTTGGGCTCACCGCCCGCGCCCTTGCTCGAGGCCGTGCAGAAGGCGCAAAGGCTCGCGCTGGTGGAGGAGCACGTGGCCCAGGGCGGCTTCGGCCAGAGCTTTCTGCACTTTCTGGCCGTGGGCGGCCGGCGCATTCCACCGCTGGTGCATGCGCACGCCCGCGGCTATCCGTCCGGACGCTACGGCTCCCAGGCCTGGCATCGGCGCGAGTGCGGACTCGACGTGCCGGCCATTCTCGCCTCTCTATGAGCTCGACCGAGTCGCTGGCGCGGGAGCTGCGCGGACCCATCCTGGTGCTCGGGGCAAGCGGCTTCATCGGCGCGAATCTCCTGCACGCGCTGCGCGCGGCGCGCGCCGACGTGATGGGAACCGCATCGCGCGAGCCGGCCTGGCGTCTCGCGGGCTGCGCGGAGTCGGTGGTCACGGTCGATCTGCTGGCCCGCGGCAACCTCGAGAGCTTGCTCGACCGCGTGCAGCCGGCGACGGTGCTCGACTGCGTGGCCTACGGCGCCTATTCCTTCGAGCAGGACGTCGAGCGCATGTACCAGACCAACGTGGTGCTCAAGCAAGAGCTGATCGAGCAGCTGCTGAGGCGCAACGTCCACTGCTACGTGCACGCCGGCAGCTCCTCGGAATACGGCGCGCGCTCGGCCGGCCCGGACGAGGCCACGGCCGCGGCTCCGAACAGCCACTACGCCGTCACCAAGAGCGCGGCGGCGGCGCTTCTGTATTTCTGCGGACACCACCGCGGGCTGCGCTGCGCGAATCTGCGCCTGTACTCGGTGTACGGGCCGCTCGAGGACCGATCGCGGCTCATTCCGACCGTGGTCGCGCAAGCCGCCGAGCAGCGCCTGCCGCCGTTCGTCGAGCCGGACACCTCGCGGGATTTCCTCTACGTCGACGACGCGGTGCGCGCCTTCCTGTGCGCAGCGGCGCTGTTGCGTCCCGCTCACTACGGCGAGTCCTTCAACGTCGGGAGCGGCCGCAAGACCACGATCCGCGAGCTCGCCCTGCTCGCCAAGCGCGAGTTCGCCCTCAAGGCCGAGCCCGAGTTCTCGACCATGCCGGCGCGCCCCTGGGATCTCGCCGACTGGTACGCCAATCCGGCGCGCGCGGCCGAGATCATCGGATGGCGCGCCGAGGTGCCGCTCGAGGAGGGCCTGCGGCGCACGGCGCGCTGGTATGCGGGTCTGGAGGACGTGACCATGTACGAGCGCGCCTCCAAGAAGCGCGCGCTCGACCGGGTCTACAGCGTGAGCGCCATCATCGCCTGCTACAAGGACGGGGAGGCGATTCCCATCATGGCCGAGCGGCTGGTGCGCATGTTCACGGCGCTGCACCTCGACTACGAGATCATCTTCGTCAACGACGGCAGCCCGGACGATTCGGAGGAGGCGATCCGGCGCCTGAGCGCGGCGAATCCGCGCATCCTCGGCATCACGCACTCGCGCAACTTCGGCTCCCAGGCGGCCTTTCGCAGCGGCATGGAGATCGCGGCCAAGAACGCCGTGGTGCTGATGGACGGGGATCTGCAGGACCCGCCGGAGCTCATTGCGCAGTTCGTCGCGAAATGGCGCGAGGGGTTCGATGTGGTGTACGGCGAGCGGGTCAAGCGCGAGGCGGCCTGGTACATGCAGGTCGCCTACAAGGCGTTCTACCGCCTGTTCGACTACTTCTCCTCGGTGCCGATTCCCCACGACGCCGGCGACTTCTCGCTCATCGACCGGCGCGTGGTGCGCTGGCTGCTGGCCTGCGGCGAGCGCGATCTGTTCCTGCGCGGGCTGCGCGCCTACGTGGGCTTTCGCCAGACGGGGGTTCCGTACACGCGGCCGGAGCGGCCGTTCGGACGCTCCACCAACAGCCTGCTGAAGAACTTCAGCTGGGCTAAGAAGGGCATCTTGTCCTTCAGCCGCACCCCGCTCGATGTGCTCACCTTCACCGGCGTCATCCTGGTGATGGTCTCGGTGCTGCTCGGGCTCGTGCAGTTCCTCGCGCGGCTGTTCTACCCGCAGCTCGCACCGCGCGGGATCACGACCGTGATGCTGCTCATCATGTTCTTCGGGTCCTTCACCATCCTCGCCATCAGCCTGATCGGCGAGTACATCGCGAAGATCTTCGAGGAAGTGAAGGCCCGGCCGCCCTTCATTCGCCGCCACCTGATCCGCTCGGGCGAGGTGCGCAAGGCGGGCGACGGTGTCTGACGGCCGTGTCTGACTGGTCGCTGTGCCGCGAGGATCTCGGCCGGCGCACGCGCGCGGGCCTTGCCGGCGCGGGCCGCGCCTGCGGCGAAGGATTGCGCCCGCCTGCGCACGAGCGCGCGCGCGACCCGGCGGGGCGATTGCGCGTGCGCCTGCGCAGGCTCGCGGACCTGCAGTTCGGCTCCGTCTGGACGGACCTTGCCGCCCTGCTGCCGCAGGTGCGCGGCACGCTCGCGGACGTCGGTGCCGGCGCGCAGCCGTTTCGCGATCTGCTGTGCGGCGAGGTGTGCTACATCGCCGTGGACATCGAGGCGGCGGAGCGGCAGTTCGGGTACCGCGCCGAGGACACGCGCTACTTCCAGGGGGCGCGGCTGCCGCTCGCGGACGGCGAGGCGGGAACGGTGCTCTGTACCGAGACGCTGGAGCACGTCGAGGATCCGGCGGCGTTCCTGCGGGAGCTGCGGCGGGCGCTGGCGGCGGGCGGGCGGCTCATTCTCACCGTGCCCTTCGCGGCGCGCTGGCATTTCGTGCCCTACGACTACTGGCGCTTCACGCCCGCCGGGCTCGAGCGGCTGCTCATGCAGGCGGGGTTCGGCGAGATCCGCATCTACGCGCGCGGCGGGGCGCTCGCGGTGGCCGGCTACAAGGTCTGGAGCCTGGTGCTGCTGCTGCTCGCCGGCAACGGCCGGCGCGGCCTCGCGGCCGGGCTCGCGCGCGCGCTCGGCGCCGCGCTCCTGCCGCTGGGCGCCGTCGCGGTGCTCGCGGGTCATCTCGGGCTCAAGTTCCCCGGCACGGCCGAGGACACGCTCGGCTACACGGTGCTCGCCCGCTGATGGCGGACGCGCCGCGGGGACCGCCAGGAGCGCCTGCGGCGGCGCTTGCGGCACTGGCCTCGCGCCCCTGCCCGGTGTGCGGCGACACCGATACGTCGGATGAGATGTTCAGCGAGCACATCGACACCGAGCGCCTCGGCACGCTCAGCTACGCCTCGCGCAAGGAGCCCGAGTACATGCGCCTGTCGATGGTGGTGTGCCCGTCGTGCGACTTGCTGTACGCCCCGCGCGTGCCGCCGATCGAGTTTCTGGCGCGCGCCTACGCGCAAGCCGGCTACGACAGCGATGCCGAGGCGTGCCACGCGGCCGACAGCTACGCCGATGCCTTGCGCCTGCGGCTCGACGCCTTGCCCGATCGGGCGAGCGCGCTCGAGATCGGCGCCGGCAACGGCGCGCTGCTCGCCCGGCTGCGCGATCTGGGATTCGGCGAGCTCATCGGCATCGAGCCCTCACAGGCCGCCGCGGACTCGGCGCCGGCCAATCTGCGCGCATGCCTTCGGGTCGAGAGCTTCGATCCTGCGAGGCTCCCGGCGGCGCATTTCACGCTCATCATCGCCAATCAGACGCTCGAGCACGTGCCGGCGCCGCTCGAGCTGCTCAGTGCCGCGCGGCGCCTGTTGAAGCCCGGCGGTGCGCTGATGCTCGTATCGCACAACTACCGGCATTGGCTCATGCACCTGCTGGGCGCGCGCTCGCCCATCATCGACATCGAGCACCTGCAGGTCTTCTCACCGGCCAGCCTCGACGCGGCGCTGCAGCGTGCCGGATTTGCGCAGGCGCAGATCGAGCCCTTCGCGAACGAGTACCCGCTGCACTACTGGGTGCGCCTCTTGCCCTTGCCGCGTGGGCTCAAGGGGCCGCTGCACGCCGCGCTGCGCCGCCCGGAGGGCGGCGGGCTGGGCGGGATCGTGCTGCGCGCGCGCGCGGGGAACATGATTGCCTGGGCGCGGGCGTGAGGCGGCATGGTGCCACGCAACACGGGAGCGACTGAAAGGTTATAATCCGGTCGACCGGCATTCCGCTCCTCAACCCCCGGCTGCCCCGATGAGCTATGGGGGGCGCAGATTCTCATCGAAGAAGCGCAGCATCGCGGCATACGCGTGGCGGCCATCATGCTGGCGCAGCAAGCCGTGTTTCGCGCCCGGGTAGACCATGACCTCGAACGGCTTGCCGAGGTCCTGCAGGCGTCGGAACAGCTTCGTGCTGTTGAGAAACAGCACGTTGTCGTCCGCCATGCCGTGTATCAGAAAAAGCTTGCCCCGTAGACCCTCGGCGTAGGGCAGCACCGAGCTCGCCTCGTACCCCGCCGGATTCTCGGCCGGCCGGCCGAGATAGCGCTCGGTGTAGTGCGTGTCGTAAAGCGTCCAGTCGGTGACCGGCGCGCCCGCGATGCCGGCCGCGAATACGCCAGGCGCCCTGAGCATGAGCATCAGGGTCAGGTAGCCGCCATAGCTCCAGCCCCACACGCCGATGCGTGCGGCATCCACATAACTCTGGGAGGAGAGCCAGTGCGCACCGAGCACCTGATCGGCCACCTCGACCTCGCCCAGACGGCCGTGGATCGGGGCCTGAAAGGCACTGCCGCGCCCGGCGCTGCCGCGATTATCGAGCTGGAACACCACATAGCCCGCGCGCGTGAGAATCTGCGTGAACGATGATCCCGTCCAGGCATCGAGGACGCGCTGGATGCCGGGGCCGCCGTACACCTCGACGATGGCCGGATAGCGATGGGCCGGATCGAAATCGGCGGGCTTGAAGAGCCGGTAGTGCAGCCCCTGGCCGTCGGCGGCGGCGAGCGTGCCGAATTCGGGAACGGCGTTCTGCGCGGCATAAGGCGCGTCCGGATGCCGCTCGTCGAGCCGGTTCTCGATGAGCCAGGCGATGAGGCTGCCGTCGGCGCTGCGCAGACTGACCTGCGGGGGCTGCGTCCGGCTGGTGAAATCATCCACGTAGAATCCCGCGCCGCGCGCCATGGTCACGGCGTGCACGCCTTGCTCGCGCGACACGCGGATCGGCCGCGCGGGATCCCCGCCGTCGAGGGAGGCCCGATACAGCTGGCGCTCGGTGGGGCTCTTTTCGGTGGCGGTGAAGTAGATCAGCCGGTGCGGCTCGTCGACCCCCTTGATGGCGCGAGCGCGAAAATCGTCCACGCACCAGGGGCCGGCGGTGAGCCTGCGAATGAGGTGGCCGGCGTAGTCATAGAGGTACAGGTGCGTGAAGCCATCGCGCGCCGAGGCCCAGACGAATTGCTGCGACTTCGTGAGGAAGGTGAGCTCGTCGTTGAGCTCGATCCAGCTGTCGCTCGTTTCGCTGAGCACGAGGCGGCTGCGTCCCGACTCGATGTCGGCGAACAGCAGATCGAGGCGGCGCTGGTCGCGGCTCTCGCGCTGAATCGCGAGCGTCTTGCCGTCGGGCAGCCAGTCGACCCGCGCGAGGTAGATGTCGCTGTCGGCCCCGAGGTCGATCCAGGTCACGGCGCCGCTGCGCACGTCGGCGACGCCCAAGCGCACGAGCACGTTGGGACCGCCGGCAGCCGGGTAGCGCTGCGCATGGGTCTCGATGTTGTCGGCCGTGATCTCGAAGCGCTGGGTCAGCTTGACCGGACTCTCGTCGATCCGCGCGAAGGCGATATGGCGCTCGTCGGGCGACCACCAGTACCCCTCATGGCGCCCCATCTCCTCCTGGGCGATGAACTCGGCCAGGCCGTTCTTGATCGGGCCGCTCCCGTCCTGCGTCAGGGCCCGGTCGGATTTCGATGCGAGCTCGAGCACGTGAAGATTCTGGTCGCGCACGTAGGCGACGTAACGGCCGCCGGGCGAGATCGAGGCGTTGGTCGCGAACAGGTCGGCGGGCGTGAGCTGCGTCAGAGCCTGCGCTGCGGGCTTGTCGAGGTCGTAGTAGTAGAGCCTGCCGTCGAGTGGAAACAGCAGGGCGCGGCCCGTGGGCGCAAAGGCGTATTCGAGGATGCCCGAGAGCGCGGCCGTGCGCTGGCGCTCGCGCCGGGCGATCTCCTCGTCCGAGAGGCGCGCGTCGGCGGGCGCGAGGAGCCGCGAATCCACCAGCAAGCGCGCCTGCCGGTCCTTGAGATCGAACTCCCACAGATCCAGCCGATCCTTGTCCTGCGCACGGCCTTGAAGGTAAGTCACGCGCGAGGCGTCGGGGGATATCTTAAGACCCATGATCACGGGGCCCGCGAGTGCCGGCGCATCGAACAGCCGATCGATGGTGAGCTGCGCGGCGTGCGGCGCTGTGGCCGCCGCACAGGCCACCAGAGCGGGCGCGAGACAGCGCCCAGGGGTTCGAGCGTCAGACATGCCGCGCCTCGTCAGGGTCCATGGGTCACCGCCGCACCAGCCGATAGCACACTTCGAACAACTGCGTGACGCCGGCCGCGCGCAGCCGCGCCTCGTGCGCGAGGACGTCCCGACGATCGATCTCGTCGATCTCGAACTGCGACCCATACAGTCGCCTCACCTCCTCGCCGGTCACCGAGAAAGGCGGCCCGCGCATCTCGCTTTGCGGATATTCCAGGCTGATGAGCAGCAGGCGCGTCCCGCTCGCAAGCAGGCTTGCCAGATGATCGACGTAGAGGGGCCGGAACGAGGGTGCCCAGGAAATGAGCGCTGCGCGGTCGTAGACGGCGGCGGCGGCCCCGAGCATCGCCTCGCGCAGCGCGAAGAAGTCGCCGCGGATCAATCGAAGCCGCTCCGCCTCGTAGACGTCGAAGAGCGGCAGCGGGCGGCGCCGCGCCGCAACGCCGTTCTCCAGGAAGAACGCCTCGACGGCGGTGGCCGAGAGCTCGATGCCGCTGACGCGGTGACCCCGATCGCGCAGCCACAGAAGGTCCAGGCTCTTGCCGCAAAGTGGCACGAACACGGGGGTCCCTTCCGGTATCCCGAGGCTGGCCCAATGCCTCTGCAGGCTGCGGTCGACGCTCGCCTGATGGAAGCCGGTTCGCCCCGTGCGCCAGCGATCGTGCCAGAATTCGGGCTCCATGGTGCGCCGCAGGGCCAGCCTCCAGAGGGCCAGCCTCTAGAGAGGCTCCGAATGAGCCTCGCCCGAAGACTCCTCCGGCGACGCGCCCTCGTCCGGGATCTTGTGCTGCTCGGTGAGCCAGGCCCCCAGATCGATCAAGCGGCAGCGCTCGGAGCAGAACGGACGGTAGCGCGATTGCTCCGACCATTCGACCGGCCGCTGGCAGGTCGGGCATTTCACCACGGCGGTCATCGGCGCGGCTGAATCAAGTACAGCAGGTCAAGAGAAACGGCACGTCCGTCTCCACGTGCACCGGCCGATTGGTCGTGTCCAGCCAGTTGAGGAACCGAATGGTGCAGCGATGCTGATTGCCGCTGATCTCGGGAAACAGCTGGCTGTCCGGCGGCAGGGTCACCCGCAGCAGCTGGCAGGGATTTTCACGGTCGAATTGCAGTTGAAAGATGCCGCCGACCGCCGTCTCGGATTTGCGCTTCGCGTTCTGGCGCGTGAGCCACAGAAGCTCCGCGATGCTGTCGCAGAGCGGGCGGATGAGGGCGAGCCAGGTGCCAAACTCGGCGGTGCGCACGGCCGCGGGCCGGTTGAGCCAGTAGGAGTAGTCGGGCAGATCGAAGTCGCAGGTGCCGCCGGGAATGGCGCTGCGGTGCTTGATGGCGCTCAGGAACTCCGAGTCGCGCAGCGGCCCCATGAAATTCGCCCCCGCCGTCGCCAGGTCCTCGCGCAGCTTCAAAAGGTTCGACATGAGCGATTTCAGGCGGCTCGGATCGACCCCGGTCTTCGACTGGTACTCCTTGAGCACGTTGACGTGGCGCTCGAGCTCCTTGAGCACATCGCTCCTCGAGTCGCCGCGCGCCGTGATGGCCAGGATCTCGAGCAGGCTCGACACCGCGGAGCGCGAGCTCCAGGAATTCTCGAGCTCCGCATGGTAGGTGGCCTGGGTATAGAGGAACTCCAGGCGCAGGAAAGTGCGCATGCGCTCGTTGAGCGGCTGCTCGTAGACCACGGGCGCCAGCTGCGGGTCGGCGTCGGGATGCGGTTCGGGGTACGAGTTCATGGCCCTATTCTGATCCAATGCGAGGGCCATGGTAAACCCGGCTTTCAAGATGGCAGCGCGGCAGCGAGCTCGAGATAGCGCCGATGCACGCGATCGACGGCCTGTCGCAATTCACTGACGGTGCCGCAATTCTCGAGCACATCGTCGGCGGCCGCGAGCCGCGCAGCGCGCGAGGCCTGCGCCGCGAGCGTTGCGCGCGCTTCGGCTTCGCTCACCGCATCGCGGCTCATCAGGCGCTCGAGCTGCCGCGCCTCATCGGCGTCGACCAGCAGCACCCGGTCCACGCGGTCGCGCGCGCCGCCCTCGACCAGCAGTGGAATCGACAGCACGATGTAGGGTCCATCCGATTGCGAGACGCGCCGTTCCATGTCGGATCGAATCAAGGGATGGAGGATGGCCTCGAGCTCCTTGCGGCGCACGGGATCAGCGAAGATGAGCGAGCGCAGCGAGCGCCGATCGAGCTCCCCCTGCAGGGTCAATACGCCGCTGCCGAAACGCGACACCACCGCCGCAAGGCCCGGTTGTCCGGGCGCCACCACGGCGCGGGAAGAGTCATCGGCATTGACGACCGGCACCCCCAGCTCGCGGAAGCGTTGCTCGACCGTGCTCTTGCCGCTTGCGATCCCGCCCGTGAGGCCGATGCGCAGGCGCCGCGGCATGGTCAGTGACGCAAGCCCGACATGCGCAGGTAGCCATCGACGAGCTCGTGTCCGTACAGCATGGCGAGCCAGCCCGCGGCCGCGAGATAGGGGCCGAAAGGCATGGGCGCGGCTCGATCACGTCCGCGCAGCACGATCATCGAGATGCCGAGAAGCGCCCCGGTCGCCGCCGACAGCAGAATCACCAGCGGCAATACCTTCCAGCCCATCCAGCCGCCAAGCGCCGCAAACAGCTTGAAGTCCCCGTAGCCCATGCCTTCCTTGCCCGTCACCAGACGAAACGCGTGAAACACCGCCCACAGGCTCAGATACCCCGCGGCGGCTCCGATGATGGCATCTTTCGGGGAGACCGGCAGCGCGGCCCCGGGGAGCGGTCCGATCGCGACGGCCGCCAGGAGTCCTGCCCAGAGAAGGGGAAGGGTAATGCTATCCGGCAACAGCTGGTGGTCGATATCGATGCCCGTGAGCGCGATCAGCGCCCAGGTGATCGGGATGGCGCAGGCCGCCGCCGCGCCGAAGCCGAAATGCCATGCCGCCCACGCGGACAGAAGGCCCGTTGCTAGCTCGACCGCCGGATAGCGCACCGAGATCGGCGCCTTGCACGCGGCACAGCGCCCGCGCAGCCACAGCCAGCTCACCACCGGGATGTTGTGTACTGCCTTGATGGGGGTCTTGCAGGCCGGGCAGGCGGAGCGCGGCGTGGCCAGGGTGAAGCGGTCGGCGGGGGGGGCGGGCTCGGAGGCCGATGAGGCGGGCGCTGAGCTAGATGAGGCGGATTCGGATCCGGGTGATGTGGGTTCGCTGGTCACGAGGATGTCCGAGGCCTGGGCGCGCCAGGAGCGCTCCATCATGATGGGCAGGCGGTAGATGACGACGTTCAGGAAGCTGCCGACCACCAGCCCGAGCAGGAACACGGACGCGGCGAACAGCGCGGGGTAAGCCGCATAGAGC
>DATJSL010000035.1:0-47385 GCA_035504115.1 Steroidobacteraceae bacterium
TCGATCTGTCGCTGTTTCAAATCATCGCCGGCCTGAGCTTCGCGTTTCCGCGCGCCGCGGCGAGGTTCGCCCTGCACTATCGGCGCCTCTACGCGCTGCACGAGCGCGTGCAGGAGCGGCCGCGCGTCGCGGCGTATCTTGGCTCCCCGCGGCGGCTGCCGTTCAACAACGAGGGAATATTTCGGCAGTACGCCGAGCTCGATGCGTGAGAGCGCAATCAGCGCCGGCCGCGCAGCAGTGCGCGTACCGCCCTCGCGCTCGCCGGCAGGCCGAGACGGGCGCATGCGCCGCATGCGCCGCGTGCGCGCCGCGCGCGCGCATGCAATAGTAGGCAGATGAGCAATCGGGCTGAAAGTGTCGACCGCGCCGCGCTCACGCTCACCCGGCGCGAAGTCCTTGCGCTCGGTCTGCTGTCGGCGCTGCCCGCGACCCTGCTGGGCGCACATCGCGAGGATCCGGCCTCCGAGGCGGCCGCGCTGCGCGCCCTGGACCGTTTCATCACGGGCTACCGCGAGGCCATGAACGCACCGGGCCTCACCCTCGGGCTCGCCGGCGCCGAGGGGGTCGTTCGCGTCTCCTCGTACGGGTATGTGGATCTCGAGGCGAAGACACCCGTATCGACCTCCGATCTGTTCGAGATCGGATCGATCACCAAGTCGTTCGTGGCGCTCGTGCTGCTGCAGCTGCACGAGCAGGGCAAGGTCGATCTGCACGCGCCGATTCGCGCCTATCTGCCGTGGCTGTCCATGCGCAGCGACTACGGTGAGATTCTCATTCATCATTTGCTCACGCATTCGAGCGGCATGCCGGACGACTCGCCGGTATTCCCGGATCCCGAGCGGCGGCCGCGCCAGGCCTTCGCGCCGGGATCGCAGTTTCACTACTGCAACTGGGGCTACGAGGTTCTCGGCCTGCTGATCGAGTCGCTCGATGCACGCCCCTGGCCCATGGCCGTCGCGTCCCGGATCTTCGAGCCGCTCGGCATGCACGACTCGGTCGGCTGCATCAGCAGCGCGGCATGGCCGCGCATCGCACGCAGCTACGTGCCGTTGCACGACGATCGTCCCTATCCGCGCCATGGACCGCTGGCGGTGGCCCCCAACCTGGAGGTGGAGCAGGCGGCCGGATCGATCGCATCCACTCCGCGGGACATGGCTCTGTACATGAGCATGCTGCTGAGCGGCGGCTCTCATCCGGGCGGCCGCATCGTCTCCGAGGAGAGCTTCAAGCGGTTCTCGACGCCGTATCTTGCCGCGCCCGACTTCGGACCTGGCGCCTCGTACGGCTACGGCATTGCGATCGATGAGCTCGACGGTCACCGGCGCTTATGGCACACCGGCGGCATGGTCTCGTTCATGTCGGCCCTGCATCTGGACCTCGACTCCGGGTGCGGCGCGTTCGCCTCCATCAACGCACAACTCGGCTACCGGCCGAACCCCGTGGCGCAGCTGGCGATCCGGCTGCTGCGCGCGGTGCGCGACGGCACGCAGCCCCCGCCGATCCCCGCCTTCGACGAATCGGCGCGCGTCGAGGGCGCATCGAGCTATGCCGGCATCTACAGCGCCGTCGACGGCCGGCGCCTCGAGATCGCCGCTGAAGCCGAACGCGTGTTCCTGGTCCTCGATCGCCAGAGGCTCGCCCTGCAGCACCGCGCGGGCGACTCCTTTCTCTGCGATCGGCCACCGTTCGACTTGTATCCTCTGGTGTTCGAGCGGGATGCAAATTCCCCCGCGCAGGCCGGGCCTTCGCCCCCGGTGAGCGCGCTCGCGCATGGTCCGGACTGGTATGCGCGCGCCGGCGGCAATGCGCGGCCGATCGAACCGTCCCCCGAGCTCGACCGCTACGCCGGGGCCTATTATTCCGAGAACCCCTGGGACGGCTGGGTGCGCGTTGTGCAGCGGCAAGGCCGACTGTGGATCGGCGGCATCGCGCCCCTCACCCCGATCGGCGATCGCTTGTTTCGCGTGGGGGCGGAGGCGAGCAGTCCGGAGACGGCCGAGTTCTCGAACGTCATCGCCGGGCGCGCCCGCACGCTGCGCTTCGACGGCGGCGAGTTCGAGCGCATCGAGGTGGCCTGAGCTCGGCGCGGCCACCTGGCTCAGCGCGGCCACCTTGCAAGGAGCGGGCCGTCCGCGGACACTGTCCGCGGACGCCTCGCGGACACCCCGGATCGATCGGCGCACACGCACAAGAAGAACATGGACGAGAAGAGCATGGATGAGACGAAGGAGGCGCTGCCGTGCGCTTGAGCCGCCGGCGCTTTTTGAAGTCCGCCGCGCTCGGCGGCGGCGGCGTGCTGGCGGGTTCGGCGGCCCTGAACGCCGTCTCGCCGCTCATCTGGCACGAGCCCGCACCGCTCGACGTCAACACGAGCTTCTGGGCGCGCAGCCAAGCGCCCTTGAATCCGCCGCTGAGCCACGATCTGACCGTCGATGTGGCCGTCGTGGGCGGCGGCCTCACGGGACTCTCGAGCGCCTATTACATCCGCCGCGCATCGCCCGAGAAGAGCGTCGCGGTGCTCGAGGCGCGAGGCTGCGGCAACGGCGCATCGGGTCGAAATGGGGCCATGGTGCTCACCATGACGGCGGATCGATTCATGAGCTTCAGCGCGCATCCGGCGGTGGACAAGTCGATCTACGATCTGACCGCCGGCAACATTCGCGCCATGGCGGCGCTCGGGGCGGCGATGGGGCTGGACTGCGAGCTCGACACCCCCGGGACGCTGCAAGTTTTTGACTCCGTCGCGGATGCGAGCGCGGCGGCCGCGTACGTGCGGCAGGCGCGATCCCTCGGCATGCCGGTCGAGTGCTGGGACGCGGCCCGGCTAGCCGCGGCGATCGGCACCGAGGCGTATCTGGGCGGCTTCTACGATCCGAACGGCGGGCACGTGCATCCGATGAAGCTCGTGCGCGTGTTCAAGCTCGCCGCCGAGAGCGCGGGCGCGAGCATCTACGAGAGCACGCCGGTGGAGCACATCGAGGAAGGACAGGTGAATGCGCTCGGCACCGGCAACGGGCACTTCGTGCTCGCCAAGTCCCTGGTGCTCGCGAGCAACGCCTTCACGCCGAGCCTCGGCTTCCTGCGCAACTCGATCCTGCCGATTCGCGAATACGTCGGCATCACTCGCCCGCTGTCGGCCGAGGAGATCGGCGCCATCGGCTGGCGATCGCGCGCGCCCTTCAACGACAGCAAGACCGAGCTGTATTACTTTGGTTTGACCCGCGAGGGCCGCATCCACATCGGCGGCGGTCCGCCGGAGTACCGCTTCGACAACGGCCCCGCGGACCCCCGCGATCTCGATTCGAAGCGCCGCAGGCTGCGGGCAGAGCTGTTGCGTGTGTTTCCGAAGCTGGCCGGCGTGGAGCTCGAGCTGACGTGGAACGGCGTGATCGACTGGTCGCTCGATGCGGCGCCGGCCGTCGGCCGCACCGGCCGCTTCCGCAACGTCTTCTACGCCATCGGCTTCAGCGGCCACGGCGTCAACCTGAGCTCGGTGTTCGGACGCATCATCGCGGATCTGGAGGCCGGGCGAGAGCAGGCGTGGAGCCGGTATCCGTTCGTCAACGCTCATCTGGGCTATGTGCCCAACGAGCCTTTTCGCTGGATCGGCGCCGAGGCCGGGCTCGCCTGGTACGGGCTCACCCGCAGATGACCCCGCGCCCGCCGGCCCGCATCCAATGGGCGGGCGGCGCAGGAACTTTTCAGCCCGGTGCATACTCCATAGGTTCGACGAGTCCGCTTTGCCGCCCAGAGCGTGGGGCTCTGGCATTGCATCATCGTGAGGTAGAGGATCGAGCTCATGAACGAGCCGATGATCTGGTTTCCGGTGACCTGCCCGAAGTGCGGCGCCGAGACGCTCGGGGAACATCCCGTCTCGGTGGTGGCGGCGGCCATTCTGGGCGGACCGAGCGACCTCGAGCTCTATGCCCCCTGCCACGATCATCATTGGCGCCCGAGCGAGGAGGAGCTTGTTCAGATCCGCCAGTACCTGGGCGCGTGGCTGAGCGATACGCCGTCCCACCGGGCCGTCGTGCATTGAGCGCGAGCCGAGCGTTTCACCACCAATCGATTCACGACCAGTCGAGCTCGAACTGCCGCGCATCGCCGATCACGCGCTCGAAGTCGAGACCGAGCGCATCGAGCACCGGTTCCGCCACGGGCCTGATCTGCTTCTCGACGTAATGCTCGCGATCGACGGGGTGACGCAGGTTGTCGAGCGGCTCGGCGCCGGCCGTGGTCACGACGTAGCGAATGGATCGTCCGATCGGCCGGGTGGACTTGCGGGCGGCGGCGACGTGCGGCGGGGTGGTGGCGGTGTATTCGCCGCTCTCCTTGCGCAGATTCTTGTGATAGACGAGCTCCTCATCGAGCTTGCCCTGGCGCACCTGGGTCACGATCTCCGCGAGATAGGCGTCCACCGGTCGAGTCGCGAACAGCCGCTCGTAAAGCTCGCGCTGCACGCGTCTGGCGAGCTGCGTCCAGTCGCGGCGCACGACCTCCATGCCCACGAATTCGACCGCGCCGCGTGCGCCGTGCGCGCCGGCAGCATGCAGCAACCCGGCGTAGCGCTTGCTCGCCCCGCGCGCGCTGTGCCGGGCGCGGGGCAGGAACAGCTTCAAGTACAGCTTCTCGAACTCGAGCTCGAGCCGGCTTTGCACGCGCCATTGCGCCTCGACGTGGCGGGAGAGATCGGCGTTCAACTGCCGCACCAGGCTCGCGGCCCGGGCGCATGCCTGCGCGGGATCGTCGTGGCCGGAGCTCACGAACAGGCTGTCGGTGTCGCCGTACAGCACGGCGAATCCGGCCGCCTCGAACCATGCCTTGGACCAGAGCAACATGTGCTTGCCCATGCCGGTGATGGAGTTGGCGATGGCCGGGTTGTAGAAGCGGCACGCGGAGGTGCCGAGAACGCCATAGAAAGAGTTCATCAGGATCTTGATGGCGTGCGCCGCCACATCATCCCGGCGGCGTTTCGCCGCTTCGCGCCGGGGAAACAGCTCATCCAGAAGCCGCGGCAGGATCGCCGGATCGCGCCGAAAGGCGCCACCCGGCGTCTGGATGAGATCGGGCCCGGGCGTGGACGCGGGCGCGGGCGCGGGCAGATAGCTCACGGGATCGATGTTGAAGGTTCGAATGATGCTCGGGTACAGGCTCTTGTAGTCGAAGACCCAGACGTTCGGGTGCAGGCCGGTCACGGGCTCGAGCACGTGACCGCCCTGCTGGGCGATGTGCACCCGCGAATCGCCGCCGCGCACGCTCGGCGCAACGAGGCGAGCGCGCTCGAGCTCGGTGAGATACAGAAAGTCGAACGATGCGATGCTCGCGGCCACGCGATCGGGCGTCATGCCGGTGAGCTGGCTGCGCGCGAAGGCGAGCTCCACCAGCCTGAGCTTCTCGACGATCTGAAAGGCGAGACGCGCATCGGTGCGCGCGTAGCGGGCGAACGCGGGCAAGTCGTGCTCATAGTTGTGCGCGATCTCGGTGATACGGTCGCGCGCATCGCCGCTCACCGCCTTGCCTTCGCCGAGCACCTCGCGCGCCACCGCATCGAGGGAGTAGTCGTCCATGCGGATGAAGGCACCGCGCAGCAGGTCGATCCCATCGAGCACCAGCCGGCCTGGAATGCTCGCCTGCCCGCTGCCGAAGTAGCCCTCGGCCTTGCGAATCCGCATCGTGCCGCGGTCGCGGCCGAGCTCGAGCGCGTGGCCCACGCGAGCCGCGATGCGCTCGAGCACGCTCAGGTCGAAATCGATGATGTTCCATCCGGTGAGCACGTCCGGATCGGCGGCGAGGACGCGCTCGCTGAACGACTCGAGGGCGGCGCGCTCGGTGGCGCAGCGAGCGGCCCGTTCAGGCATGCACCGCTCGGCGCCGTCCACGATCAGCACCTCGTCCAGACCGAGCCCGAACAGGGAGATCGCGAGCAGGCGCTCGCCCCGGGCGTCGGTCTCGATGTCGAAGGACAGAACGCGCGGGGCGAGCGTGACCTGCGCGGGGCGCAGGACGGGATTGTCGAAGATCAGTGCGCCATCGGCCGCGGCCGGCTCGCCCTCGATTTCGCAGCCGCCCTTGATGGCGCGCTCGATGAGATAGCGCGAGGCAAAGCGCACGTCGGCCTCGAAGGTATCGATGCCTGCGGCATGCAGCCGGTCGCGCAGCGCGGGCACATCGGACGGAACGCCGGCGTCGATGCGACAGACGGCATCGCCCCGAAAGGTGCGCTTGTCCGAGGGCTGCAACTGCCCGGGCTGCAGCGGCGGCGCGCGCGGCGCGTCGGCGGCGCGCACGTAGAAGTGCGGGCGCTGGCGATCATCGCGGATCAGGAACGAACCGCCGCTCTCGAGCCGGCCGTACAGATGCACGACCGGCGCACGGCGCCCGGCGGGCGCCGAGACGAGACGATAGGTCGCCTGAAGGATGAAGCCGCGCGCCCGGGTCATGAGCGCATTGTGCCCGAAGGCGCCTGCCCCGGCTCGTCGCGCGCCGCCGCCGCCCCGGCGCTGCAGGTCGCTTGCGACTGACGAGCCCCTGCGGTTGTTCATCCCGGCGCGCGGGGCTATCCTCTACGGGTCCCCATCCGGTCCGGAGGAGAGCCTCGTGACAGCCAAAGCCCCTGTGCTCGACGCCGGTTTCATCGACCAGCAGCGGCGCCGCCTCGAGAAGCTGCGCAGCCAACTCATCGCGGCCGCGCGCCGCGACGAGGCGGAGCAGACTGCCGTCCAGGACGACAGCATTCAGGCTCCGCGGGAGTACGAGGAGGATGCCCAGCGGCTCGCCATGCTCGAACTCGAGGGCAACCTGGCGGCGCGGGATCTGGAGCGGCTCAATCGGGTGGACAGAGCCTTGCGCAAGATCGAGCAGGGCACTTACGGGCTGTCCGACCGGAGCGGCGCGCCCATACCGCGGGAGCGGCTGGAGGCTGCGCCGGAATCGATCTTCACGCTGGCGGAGGAGCAAGCGCTCGAAGCGCGCGCTCGCCCGAACTGACTGCGCGCAGTGTCAGGCGATGCCGGTGTCGCGCGTGCGCCCTCAGCGGCTCGCGCCGGCGAAGTCATTGATCGAGATGCCGAGAATCGACTCGACGCAGTGCCTGAACTCGGCCCGATTCCAGCGCGCCGTGCCGCGGCCGATCAGTGCGGCCAACACATCGAACTGCTTCTGGGTCACGTTGGTGACGCCGGCAACCACGACGCGCAAGCCCTGCGGGGCGGCCACGGCGGCCACGAACACGGCAATCTGGAAGTCGAAGAACTCGGCGAAGCGCGGCGACGGATGTGCCTCGTTCTGGCTGCCGAGGAACGCATCGATCTTGCGCTGGCTCGGCACCCTGCTCAAAAAATCGCGCCGCTCGGCGCCGCCGGCGCCGAGGCTCGCTTCCTGGAAAAGAAGGTTGTGTCCGGTCTCCATCATCGCGGTTGTCGCCCCCAAGGCTGGATATTGATCGTAATGGCGCCGCGCCTCAAGGCCAAATCGCCGCGCCTCAAGGCCAAATCGAGGAGTTCTCCATGACCGCGTCCAGCATTCTCATCACAGGCGCTCTGAGCGGAATCGGACGCGCCACGGCGCTCGCCTTCGCTCATGAAGGTGCCCGCATCGCCGTGTCGGGGCGCCGCGAAGACGCGGGCCAGCTCCTCGCCGCCGAGCTTCGCGCGCTCGGCGCCGAGGCCGAGTTCGTGTGCAGCGACGTGCGCCGCGAGGACGAGGTGCGCAGGCTGGTGGATCGCGCCGTCGAGCGCTTCGGCCGGCTCGACGTCGCCGTGAACAATGCCGGGACGGAGGGCAAGTCCGGTCCTCTCACCGAGCAGTCACCCGAAAGCTATGCCGCGACCTTCGACACCAACGTGCTCGGAACGCTGCTGTGCCTCAAGCACGAGCTGCGCGTGATGAGCGCTCAACGGCACGGCAGCATCATCAATTTGTCGTCCACCATGGGCAGCCGCGGTGCGGCGGGCGCCTCGCTGTACGTGGCCAGCAAGCACGCCGTCGAAGGACTCACCAAATCGGCTGCGCTCGAAGGCGCGCCCTTCGGCGTGCGAGTGAATGCCGTGGCGCCGGGCCCGGTGCAGACCGAGCTCCTCGATCGCTTCGCAGGCAATGCGGATCGCAAGGCGGCCATGGCCCAGGGCGTGCCCCTGAAGCGTCTGGGCCGAGTCGAGGAGATCGCGCAGGCCATCGAGTTTCTCGCGTCGCAACGAGCGCAGTTCGTGACGGGCGAGATCCTGCACGTCAACGGAGGGAAGACGGCGGCATGAGGGCCGCCGACAGCGTCGCCACGTGGTCGATCGCCGCGCTCGCCATACTCGGCGTCGTGATCCGGCCGGGCGCGCTTCCCGAGGCGGTTTGGGCGGTTTCGGGCGCGCTCGCGCTGGTGCTGCTGTCCCTCATCTCGCCCTCCGAGGCGCTGACCGCGATTCTGCAGGGCACCGACGTCTATCTGTTCCTCGTCGGCATGATGGTGCTCGCGGAAGTCGCGCGGCTGGAAGGACTCTTCGACTGGCTCGCGGCCTACGCCGTGAGGCACTCACGAGGCTCGTCGGCGCGACTCTTCACGCTCGTGTATGCGGTAGGGACGGTGGTCACGGTGTTCCTGTCGAACGACGCGACGGCGGTGGTGCTGACGCCCGCGGTGTACGCAGCGGTCCGGCGGGCCCGCGCGCCGCCGCTGCCTTGCCTCCTGGTGTGCGCCTTCATCGCGAACGCCGCGAGCTTCGTGCTGCCGATCTCGAATCCCGCGAATCTCGTCGTCTACGGCGCGCACATGCCGCCGCTGAGCGTCTGGCTGCGACAGTTCGGCGTCGCCTCTGTCGTTTCGATCGCCGTCACTTACATGATGCTGCGCTGGACGCAGCGCCGGCAGATCGAGGGCGGCATCACATCCGAGATGACGCCGCCCGCCCTTGGCCTCGGCGGGCGTGTCGCGCTCGGTGGAATCGGCGCGACCGCCATCGTGCTGGTCAGCGCCTCGAGCCTGGACCGGCCGCTCGGCCTGCCGACCTTCCTCGCCGGCACCATCACCGCCGTGGCCATCCTGATGCTCACGCGCTCGAGGCCCGGGCCCGTGCTCAAGCGCATCTCGTGGAGCGTGCTGCCTCTGGTTGCCGGACTGTTCGTGCTCGCGCGAGGCGTCGAAGGCACGGGGTTGCTCCAGCCATTGGGCGCCCTGCTCGCAGCGCAGTCCTCCATGCCCGTGATCGCACTCGCGGCGGGCGGCGTCGCGGGAGTCGCCTGCAATCTCATGAACAATCTGCCCTTGGGACTGCTTGCGGGCGCGCTCGTCGGGGGCGCGCATCTGCGCCCCGAGGTTGGCGGTGCCGTGCTGATCGGCGTCGATCTCGGGCCCAATCTCTCCGTCACCGGCTCCCTCGCGACCATACTCTGGCTGGTGGCGCTGCGACGAGAGGGTCTGAAGGTGAGCGCGTGGCAATTTCTCGCCGTCGGCTCTCTGGTCATGCCTGCAGCGCTGCTCGGCGCACTGGCGAGCTTCTGGTGGTCCGCCATGCGATGAGCGCTTGCATCCGCAGCGGCGGCTCAGGTTAAATCGGCGCGGGCCGAGACAATGCATGTCGCTCGGGCCGGTGCGTTCGGCGCCCTCGCCCACAATGCTCTCGGGGGAGCACAGCGATGAGTATCAAGACGATGGTGTCGTGCGGCGCATTCGCGCTCTGGTCGTGCCTCGCGACCGCTGGCGCGCTGGGCGGCGGCGGCGATGCTCAGCCGCGCACGGTTTCCGCCATCGGCCAGCTCGACGGCCACGGCCTGTCGCAGAAGCTCGCCAAGCTGATCCCCGGAAAATCCACCAAGGCCCAGGTCCAGTCTTTGCTCGGCGCACCCTGGCGCACGGTGCAGTACGACGATTTGGGCGTGCTCGAGGACGAGATCTGGGAGTATCGAGGAGTCGATCCCAGCGGTTCGTATCGCGTCCATATCGAGTTCGATCATCACGATGTGGTGCACATCATCGGCAAGATCCCGGACGATGCCCGAGCGCAAACCCCGGTGCGCGCGGCGCCGCAAAAATCGGCGCTTGCTGCAATGAAGTAAGCGCTTGCGCCGACGCCGCTGATTCGCGGGCGCGGCGCCGCCGGCCCGAGGGGCGCGGCTTTGTCGCGCCCTACAAGAGAATCCGCGTTCTTCCTACAGGCAGGGTCTTGAGCGGCATGCTACGCGGGATTAGATTTGGCGCGGCTGGCGAAAACAAATATATCTCATACAAAGGGGGGCTAAGCATGACGAGCAAACTGCCACGAGCACTCGTGGGTGTCGGTGTGTCGGCCTTGCTGACGCTCGGGCTTGCGGCCCAAACGAGCGCCCAGGTATATCCGCCATACGGCCCCGACATTCCGGTCATCACCAATACCGACCCGCCTTCGGGCGCGTACTACCAGGATCAGGAGAAGGAGCCTGCGCCCAATCCATGGAACGAGGAATCGATCTGGAACATGAAGGTCGAGGGCTACAACGACAATCAGGCGCGCCCGGTCTATCAGCCTCTGGTGGTCAACCAGGACGGCCGGGAGATCCTCTACATGGGCAGCCTGGCCGGCAGCGCGCTGAATCCGCTCACGGGTGTCGTCGAGTCGAACGGGACCACGATCATCGACGTCACCGATGTCAAGAAGACCAAGTTTCTCTATCACATTCCGGGCCCGGCACCGATCAACGGATCGTACTCTCAGGCGGGCGCCCAGATGGTTCGGGTTTGCGGCGGCAATACCTTGCCCAACGCCACCGCCAACGGTACCGCGGGTCATTGGTACCTGCTGCGCGCATTCGGCAACGCGGGCGCTAACGAATCGCACCAGCTGTGGGATGTCACCAATCCGGCGGCGCCCAAGTTCGTGACCACCGTGGTCGGCGAGCTGCAGAACACCCACAAGAGCTGGTGGGAATGCGACACCGGCATCGCATTCCTGGTCGCCGGCGCGACGGCCGACGGGTTCCACGTGGGCGGAGGCAACACTCAGCATATCTACGTGTACGATCTGAGCAATCCGTACAAGCCGGTGTTCATTCGCCAGTTCGGACTCGTCGGTCAGCAACCGAGCGCATCCGCCTCATCGCTCCCCTGCGCCACCGCCCCGAGCGCGACCTGCTACGAAGGAGCGGTCTGGCCGCCGGGACCGGTGCACGGACCGATCTCGATGGGCACGACCGTCAACCGGGTCTATCTGCCGTACGGCGTCTCCACGGATGGCGTCATCCAGATCGTCGACCGCAGCAAGCTCGTCAACGGCTGCCTGAGAAGCGGACCCGCGGGCGCCAACCCCAATGCATCGGCGGACTGTGCCAACAACCCGACGCAGGCCGACATGCTCTGGCCGCAAGTGAGCTGGATCACGATGAACCCGGAGAACGGCGGCCACAGCTCCATGCCCGTGCTCAACGTGCCGATCCCCGAGGAGCAGACCAACTTCCTGGATGGAACTCCACAATCCAAGAGCTTGCTGTTCGTGGCCTCGGAGGGCACGGCGAACAACTGCTACGGGCTTGCACCGCACGATGCGTGGATCCTCGATATCGGCAATGATGGATACAACAACGACACGACGCCCTGGCCGATGTCGACGCTCAACGTTGCGCAGTTTCCCGGCGATTTCTGCGGCAAGGGAGCGCGCTTCGGGGCGCATGCCGTGACCGAGGCGATATACCCCCCGTACTACGGCAAGATCATCAGCATCTCCTGGTTCAATGCGGGCGTCAGGGTGTGGGATATCCGCGATCCCAAGAATCCGAAGCCGGTGGCCTACTGGATTCAGGCGCCGAACGCCAATACCGAGTCGTCGTGCTCGACCATCGACGGGGCGACGAACTGCTACAACGCGGTGATGAATGACTACGTGGAGTATGACGACCGCGGCTACCTTTATGCCGCCGACCGCGCGGGCAGCGGAGTGACGATCCTGTCGCTCACCGGCGAAGCCCGCAATGCCATATTGCCGCCCGCCGAATGATCCGACATCGAGGCGCTCCCGGGGCGGCCGATGTCCCGGGAGCGCGAGGAGGACCGATGAACAAGCGAATGATGATCGCGCCGCTGGCAGGAGCCGCGCTCTCATGGATGGCCGTGTCGTTGCCTTCCCCCGTGACGGCGGCGGCTCCGCCGCAGGGCTCGATCAGCGAGCGCAAGCTCGCGCAGATCGTTCCCGGAAAGTCCACCCGGGCAAAAGTCCAGTCGATCCTCGGACCTCCCTGGCGCGTCGTGCAGTTCAACGACTGCGGCGCAGCCATGCCGGATCAGGCCGATGAGACCTGGGACTATCGCGGGAAAGATGCGAACGGGACTTACCGCGTGCACATCGAGTTCGACGACAACGGCGTCACGCATCTGGTGGCCAAGATTCCCGACTACGTGACGGGCGGCAAGGGAACGACCGCGAAAGTCGCGCCCGCCGGCGCCATGAAGAGCATGCCAATGTAAGGCGGGGCCCGGCGAGCCGTCGCGGCTCGCGCCCCCGCGTGGGCGCAAACGAGCGCGCTGTCCCCGCAAATGAGCGCGGCGTCGCCGCATATCGGGCTCTCGTTCGGCCATAATGCGCCGCATGTCGGAACGAATCATCGCCCCGCGCTTCGGCTCATGAGCAAAGCGGTTCCCAGTCCCGCGCGCGCGCGCGCGGCGCCCGACCCTGCCTCGCTCAGCTTGGGCTGGCTGCTCGAGGAGATGGTCAGGGCGGAGCTCATCAGCCGCGCATCGACCATCCAGCTCATCGAGCCTGCGGCGCGCAAGGACGGCGCGAAGCACCATCCGCTGGTGGTGGCCGCGGCTCAGGATTGGCCGGACCGCCGCTCTCCGGGCCGCAAGCTCTCCCTGGAAGCGCTGACGCAGTGGCTCGCGCATCGAGCGCGCCTGCCGTATGTGCGCATCGATCCTTTGAAGCTCGATGTGGCCACGATGACGGAGGTGGTCCCCTACGCATACGCCTCGCGCAGCGGCATCTTGCCCTTGAGCGGCGGGCCGACGGGCATCGTATTCGCCGTCAAGGATCCGTTCGACGTGGAGTGGATGCGCGACCTGCAGCCTGCGCTCAAGGTCCCCTTGCGGCGGGTGTGCGCCAATCCGACCGACATCGATCGCTATCTGGTCGAATTCTACGCGATTGCGCGCTCCGTCAAGATCACCGGCCAAGAGCGCTCGAAGTTCGCGCCCGCCGAATTGCGCAACCTCGAGCAGCTGACCGAGCTCAGCCGCGTCGGCAAGCTCTCCGCCGAGGACCAGCACGTCGTCGCGATCGTCGACTGGCTGCTCCAGTACGCCTTCGAGGCGCGTGCCAGCGACATCCACCTCGAGCCGCGGCGTGACACCGGCAACGTGCGCTTTCGCATAGACGGCATCTTGCACGATGTGTATCAGCTGCCGGCGCCCGTGATGCCGGCGGTCACCAGCCGGCTCAAGATCCTCGGCCGGCTGGACGTGGCCGAGCGCAGGCGACCGCAGGACGGGCGCATCCGGACCCGCTCCCCCGATGGCCGGGAGATCGAGCTGCGGGTCTCGGCACTGCCCACCGCATTCGGCGAGAAGCTGGTGCTGCGCATCTTCAATCCCGACGTGCTGGTGCAGGATCTGAAGCGCCTGGGATTCACGGAGGCGGAATCGGCTCTCTGGCGGCGCATGGTCGGCCAGCCCCACGGCATCGTCCTCGTCACCGGTCCGACCGGCTCCGGAAAGACCACGACGCTCTATGCCTCGCTCAGGGAGCTGGCCACCGCGGAGGTGAACGTGTGCACGATCGAGGATCCGATCGAGCTCATCGACGGGCACTTCAATCAGATGCAGGTGCAAACGAACATCGATCTGAGTTTTGCGGACGGGGTGCGCGCGCTGCTGCGCCAGGACCCCGACATCATCATGATCGGCGAGATCCGCGACCGCGAGACGGCGGATATGGCCATTCAGGCGGCTCTGACGGGCCATCTGGTGCTCTCCACGCTGCATACCAATGATGCGCCCTCGGCGATCACGCGGCTGCTCGAGCTCGGCGTTCCCGCCTACCTCATCCGCGCCACGCTGATCGGCGTGCTCGCGCAGCGATTGGTGCGCACGCTGTGCACGCACTGCAAGGCGCCGGTCGGCATGTCCGAGGAGTACTGGGGCCAGCTCGGGGTCGGGACCGAGGTGCTCATGCCGGCAAGCGTGTTCAAGGCGGTGGGCTGCCTGGAGTGCCGGCAGACCGGCTATCTCGGCCGAAGCGGCGTCTACGAGCTCATGGCGCTCAACGCCTCTCTGCAGGCGGCGGTCGCCCGCGATCCGGATCTCGGCACGCTGCGCCGCCTCGCCGTCGAAGCCGGTATGCGCCCGCTGCGGCACGCCGCCGCGGACAAGATCGCCGGCGGATTGACCACGATCGAGGAAGTGCTGGCGCTCACCCCCGATCCACGCGAGCACTGAGCCGTTGTCCCAGGTCTCCACATCAGCTCGATTGCTGGTCATCGCCGCGGTGATGACCTCGACCTTCATGATCGCCATCGAGGCGACGATCGTGGCGACCGCCATGCCCCGGATCGTGGCGCAGCTGGGAGGCTTGCATCTCTACAGCTGGGTGTTCTCGTCGTTCCTGCTCACGCAGACCGCCATGACGGTGGTGTTCGGGAAGCTTGCCGACATCTATGGCCGCAAGCCCATGATGCTCGTGGGCATCGGCGTGTTCCTCACCGGAACCGTCCTCGCCGGCCTTGCCGGCTCCATGATGAGCATGGTCGTTTGTCGCCTCATTCAAGGCGCCGGCGCCGGCGCCATCCAGCCGGTTGGCATGACGATCGTCGCCGATCTGTATCCCGCGCGCGAGCGCGGCAAGATCCAGGGCTATCTCGCGAGCGTCTGGGCCATCTCCGCGGTGCTCGGACCGGTCGCCGGCGGACTGATCATCCGCGACTGGTCCTGGCCGTGGATATTCTGGATCAACGTGCCGGTCGGCATCATCGCCGCGGTTGGATTCACGGTGTTCCTGAAGGAGCCTGCGCGGCACGAGCGGCCCGCGATCGACATCCCGGGCGCCGCCCTGTTCACCGCGGCCGTGGCCTCGCTCCTGATCGCGCTCACGGAGATCGGCAGGGCGGCGGGCACGGCGGCTCTGGCGGCGGGCGCCGTGTTCGTCCTCTCCCTGATGCTGTTCATCGCCCAGGAGCGCCGCGCGGCCGATCCGATGATCTCGTTCGCGCTCTGGAGCCAGCGGCCGATTGCCGCCGCGAACAGTGCCGGCGTGCTCGCCAGCATGACGCTGGTGGGGTTGACGACGTTCTTGCCGATGTACGTGCAGGGCATACTGCACCGATCGCCCGTGATCGCCGGCCTCACGCTCACCATGATGCTGGTCGGATGGCCGATCGGCGCGACCTGGGCGGCGCGCCGATTCCACCGGTTCGGTCTGCGGCCGATCCTGATCGGAGGCAGTGCGCTGATACCATTCGGCGCCACCGCGTTCGTGCTGCTGACCCCGGACAGCTCGCCGCTCATCGCCGCGCTCGGATCGCTGGTGATGGGGCTCGGCATGGGTCTCATGAGCGTGAGCGCGCTCGTGTTGATTCAAGAGCTGGTCGATTGGTCGCAGCGCGGCAGCGCCACCGCCTCGAACCTGTTCGCCCGCAATCTCGGCAGTACGCTCGGCGCGACGCTGCTCGGCGCCGTCCTCGATTACGGCCTCACCCACGCCAACGGCGGCAAGTCCGTGACCTCGGAGCAGATACGGCAGCTTCTTCAAGCGCCGAGCTCGGCGAGCGCCAATACGGCCGTCGGCCTCGCGCTCCAGCAATCGCTCAACCTCACCTTCTGGGCGATGCTGGTGATTTCGCTCGCGATCGTGCTGCTCGCCATGCTCGTGCCGCCGGTCGAGATGCGGCGCGCGGCGCAAGTGGCGGCCGGCGCCGACTGAGCCCCGCGGCTCGGAGCCGGGCGGCGGGGGTGAGCTAGGCGGGCTCCGCCGCCGCCGCCGCGGGTTGCGTGGCACGCCGCGCCAGCAGCATGGCGGCGAATACCAGCGCCGCTGCGAGCAAGAAAGGGGCACCGGGCAGGCCCCAGCTCGCACGCGTGCTGATGAACACGGCAAAAGTCTGGGTGAATATGACGGGCCCGATGAGGCTTGCAAGGCCCACGAGGCTCGCCAGCGCCCCCTGCAGACGTCCTTGCTCGGTCGCATCCACCAAGCGCGTCATGATGGTTTGCAGCGACGGCGTGGCGACTCCCCAGAGCGCCATCACCGGCACCCCGATCCAGAAGATCCGGCCGTTGAATGCCAGGCCATAGATGGCAAACCCCGCCGCCCCGAAGGTCAGGCCCAGAGACATCGCGCGTCGTTCCTTCAACCATCGCACCAGCGGCTTCACCAGGAAGCCCTGGACGATGAGCGAGCAGATGCCGACGCCCGCGAGCACCATGCCGACGGCGCGCGTGTCCCAGCCGTAGCGGTACTGCATGTACAGCACCGTGGTGCTCGGCAGCACGACGTGGGCGAGATTCATGAGGAAGTAGCTCAGGGCGAGACCCGAGAGCATCGGGTGAGAGCGCAACAGCTCAAGGGCTCCGAGGGGATTGGCCTTCTTCCACGAGAACGGCACCCTTTTTTGCAGGGGCAGCGATTCGGGCAGCACGAACAGTCCCCAGCAGACATTGGCCAGTGCGAGGAAGGCCGAGGCCCAGAACGGCAGGCGCGGCGAGATGGCCCCGAGAAAGCCGCCGAGCGCGGGTCCGGTGACGAATCCGACTCCGAACGCCGCCCCGATGATGCCGAAGCTTGCGGCGCGCTTGTCGGGCGGCACGATGTCCGAGATGTAGGCCCCGGCGGTGCTGAAGCTGGCTGCGGTGATGCCGGAGATGACCCGGCCGACCAGCAGCCACCACAGGTTCGGCGCGAGCGCCATGAGAATGAAATCGAGGCCCAGACCCGTGCACGAGAGCAAGATGACGGTACGCCGTCCGAAGTGATCCGAGAGCGAGCCTTGCACCGGGGAGAAGATGAACTGCATCAGCGCCCACGCAGTGCCGAATAACCCGTACATCTCGGCGGCGCGCGCCGCACTGCCGCCGACGAAGTTCTGGACGAGGACCGGGAGCACCGGGATTATCATGCCGAAGGCCAGCATGTCGATGAGCACCGTGACGAAGATGAAGGCGAGCGCGGCTTCGCGGCCCGATCCAGCTGGTTTGTTCACGGGGGGCAGTCTACCCTAGCGCGGGTCGCCGCAAGCGCGGGTTGCTGCAAGCTCTGCAGGAATGCAAGCGCGCTGTGCTTGAGATGGCGGCCTCTCAGTCGCAGCGAATAGAGCGGACGCTCGAGCGAGAGATGCGGCGGCCGCAGCTCCACCAGGCGGCCCGATCGCAGTTCCTCCGCCACGCACAGCTCCGAGATCCAACCGATGCCGCCGCCCTCGAGAGCGGCTTGCTTCAGTGCCGCCGAGTTGCCGATCTGCAGGCCACATCGCAAGGTCAGACGGCGGCGCGCGAACGCCCGCTCGACGATCTCGCGCGTGCCGGATCCCGGCTCTCTCAGGATGGAAGGGGCCTGGGCGAGCGAGCGCATCGTGACCGCTCTCTTGCCCGCCAGGGCGTGGTCCGACGAGACCACGGCGACGATGCGATCGCGAAGGAACTCCTTCGCCTCGATCGCATCGTCACGCACCCTGCCTTCCACGAAGCCGATGGAGAAGCGCGCGTCGAGCACTCCTTTGATGATCTCCTGGGTATTGCCGATCTCCAGATCCAGGCTCACCTTCGAGTGGCGCTTGTGGAAGGCCGCCAGGAAAGCCGGGAGCAGGTAGGTGCCGAGCGTGTTGCTGGCGCCGATCGCGAGCTCGCCGCCCTCCAGATCGGCCAGCTCGCGCAGCGAGCGCTCGGCCTCCCGCTCGAGCCCGAAGATGCGTTCCGCGTAGCCGAGCAGCAGCTCGCCCGCCTCCGTCAAGCGCATGCCGCGCGGCATCCGGTCGAACAGCACGACCCCGAGGCGCTCCTCGAGCGTGTGCAGCTCACGCGAGACCGCCGGTTGCGAGGTATGCAGCAGGCGCGCAGCCGCATTGACGCTGCCGGCTTTCGCCACGCCGTGAAACACCGCGAGGTGCCTGAGATTCATAGATCAGAATGATAACGCATCGATATCAACCATGTATTTGTGATCTATCAGCACACATCTTAACGTGGGCGACGTGATCAGAGACAACGTGGTCAGAGACAACGTGGTCGGAAACAATCAGCGCTCGGCCGCAGCGCCGGCGATGGCGACAGCGCCGACAGCGGCGACAGCGGCGACGATGGCGGCGGTGGCGAGCCCCGCCACGTCGCGCATCGCGTCATCCTTGCTGCGCCTCGCTCCCGGCATCGGCGCGAGCGCCGCGCTTGCGGCGCTGGCCATGCGATTGAGCACCCTCGGCTGGCTGCAAACCCATGGCATGAGCGCGCTCACCGCCGCGATCGTGCTCGGCATCATTGCCGCCCACTGCGGCTACGCCCGCGTCGGCGGCACCTGCGGAGCCGGTGTGAGCTTCTCCAAGCAGACGCTGCTGCGTGCGGGGGTGATTCTCTACGGCTTGCGCCTGACGCTGCTGGACATCGGGCACGTGGGCGTGGCCGGTGTGCTCATCGACGCCCTCGTTCTTACATCCACCTTCGCGCTCGCGCGCGTGATCGGAACGCGCTGGTTCGGGCTCGACCCGGCGACCGCGACCCTCATCGGCGCCGGCAGTGCCATCTGCGGTGCGGCCGCCGTCATGGCCACCGAACCCGTGATCCGCGCGAGGGCGGAACAGGTCACCGTCGCCGTTTCCTGCGTCGTCGTGTTCGGCACGCTCGCGATCTTCCTCTACCCGATGCTGTACGGCGTCAATGCATTATTGCATTGGCTGCCGGGCGGCGAGCGGGCCTTCGGCATCTATGCGGGGAGCACCATCCACGAGGTCGCCCAGGTGTTCGCCGCCGCCCGATCGGTGAGCGTCGAGGCGGCCGATACGGCGGTCGTGACCAAGATGGTTCGCGTGATGATGCTCGCCCCGTTCCTCATCGCGCTGGGGTCGGCCCGCGGCGCGCCTTGCGCGCGCGCGGCAATCGCATCCGCGCAGGGCCCGGCCAGGCCGCGCAGGCTGGTGATACCTTGGTTCGCCCTGGGATTCATCGGCATGGTGCTGTTCAATTCGCTCTCGCTCCTGCCACAGGGCGCGCGCAGCGCGCTGATCGGTGCGGACACCTTCCTCCTCGCCATGGCCATGGCAGCGCTCGGGCTCACGACGCATATCTCCGCGATCCGCAGGGCGGGAATCAAGCCGCTGCTGCTCGGCGCGTTGCTCTTCGGGTGGCTGGTCGTGGGCGGCGGACTCATCAACGTGGCGGTGATGCGTGCGCTTCATTGATGTGCGGGCCTCGCCTCGCGCACCAGCGCAGCGAATGCTCTGAGGGCGGCGCCTTGCGCCCACGGGGAGGGCTCGGTGGGACAGTGCTCATAGGACTCGATGTCCCAGCTCGGCAGCACGTCGGCGGTTGCCCCGGTGTAGGTTCCCTCTGCGCTCACGGCTCGACGGCAGGCGACGATGGCGCGCTCGAGTACGGGGGCCGGGAGCGCAACCAGACCGCGCGCGGCCGGATGGAGCGCGGCTGCGACGTAAAAGGCGGCCGTCGAGGTTTCGGCATCGGCCGCCGGATGGTCGAGCACGGCTGCCCAGTTGCCATCGGACCCTTGCGTCTGCGCAAGCCGCTCCATGATCTGGGCCGCCAGGTCGGCTGCTTCGCCCGTAGCGCCCAAGCCCAGCCGCTGAACGAGGTCGAGGAGACCGAGCACGGCCCATCCCATACCGCGGCTCCAGGCGACCTCGTTGTTATGCCGCCGGGTCGGATCGAACCATTGAGCCCAGCCGGCCTTGCATCGCAAAGCCTGCATGCCGTCGATTGCGATGCGCAGCGCTCTTTCCCGCAGCCGAGCATCGGACTTCCACAGCGACGCCGCCGCATAGGCAGCCGGGAGGTGGTAGAGGGCATCGATGCATACACCGAAGCGGAACGGCGGCCGATGCGGTTCGAGCGCGGGCACCGCCCCAAACGCGCTCGGCAGCGCTTCGAGGCGGCCGAGCACGCGCTCGCCGGCCGCCGGAGGCAGCTCGCCGTCCATGACCAGCTGGATGATGGCGGCGCCGGGCGCCAGTGCATCGTCGAAATTGGGCAGGCAGCGCTCATGCCAGCGCTGCAGCATCTCGATGACATGGCCCCGATACCGGCCGGCGCCAAGTGCATCGGCCTCCAGCAGCCCATCGATGCCGATGGCGTCGCCCCAGTACCAGCAGTGAAAGCGCCAGTCGGTCATGCGCCGCGCCAGCGAGCGCAGGAGAAAGAGGGGCGGGGCGGGTGAAGTCTGCATCGAGGGCTCTGCGGGGCTCTGGCGCCAAATGTTGCAAATAGATTACACAGTGCGGTATCGCCGGCATACGATACACACATCGAGCGGTTTCGCAGGGCGGAGAATTGTTTTGCATCGAACGAGACGCGTGACGCCGGCGCTCGATCTGCACCGGGTTTTCGACGAGCTTCTGGTCCTGATCAGCGCTCCCGCGGAGGATGCGTCGAGGCTCTTCTCGAGAGTCATCTCGCTGCGCAGGATCCTGCATGCGGCGGCCGCAGATGCTCGCGAGCGCGAGCAAATCGCAACGATGGTAAGGGCTTACAAGGCGCTGCTCCGATCCCACCCGGTATCGGCGCAGGAGCGCGCAACCCGGTGCGAGCGGGTCATCGCCACGGTGAGAGCCGTGCAGCGCTCGATGTCCCGCTCCGCGATGCAGGTCGTGCCGGCGCCGACCAGGTAGCATTCATGCCCCACGCGCATAAATGTTATGCCCGCGCGAAAGGGCCGCATCTGCATCGGCAGTGCTAGATTGGGGCTCCACCCGGCATCAACGAGGGGCTGCCATGCGATTTCACACTGCGATGCTCGGACTTCTCGCCGGGCTCCTCATGGCGCGGGCGTTCGGCGCCGTTCCCGACGATCCGCAGGAGGTCCGTCCGCTCGCGGTCGGCAGCCTGGCGCCCGTCTTTCATGGCCGAACCGTCGAAGGCACGGTGCGCACCTTCAGGCCCGGCACTTTCGATCGACCCACCATCGTGCTGTTCTACCGGGGAGGGTGGTGCCCTTATTGCAATACCCAGCTGAGCGATCTGCGGCTGGTGGAGCCCAAGCTGCGGCAGCGCGGATTCGAGATCGTGTTCTTGAGCACCGATCGGCCCGAGCTGCTGTACTCGAGCCTCAAAGCGACCGACATCCACTACACCTTGCTCTCGGGCAGCGACATGCAGGCGGCCAGGGCGTTCCACATCGCCTATCGCGTGAACGATGCCACTCTGGCAAAGATGCGCGAGTACGGGGTCGATCTGGAATCGACCACCGGCACGAAACTGCACGAGCTGCCCGTGCCGTCGGTGTTCATCATCGATACCTCCGGCACCATCCGCTACGTGTACTCGAATCCCGACTACAAGGTCCGTCTGGGCGCCGATGAGCTGTGGGCGGCGGCGGCGCCGTTCGCGCCCAGTGCGGCCAAGTGAGGGAACATGGCCGCTATTCCGCTGCTGGTATTCGACGTCAATGAGACGCTGCTGGATCTAGACGCTTTGCAGCCTCACTTCGAGCGCATGTTCGGGGACCGGGCGGCATTGCGAGAGTGGTTCGCTCAATTGATCCTGTATTCCGAGGCGCTCACGTTGAGCGACAATTACGTCCCGTTCGGCGAGCTGGGCGCCCGGGTTCTGGAAATGCTGGCAGTGATCCGGGGAGTTCCCCTGGGCGAGGATGACCGGCTGGCGCTCGGGGAGGCGATCGCGGCGATGCCCCCGCACGCGGAGGTGCCTGCGGCGCTGCTCGAGCTGCGCGGGGCGGGGTTTCGGCTGTTCACGCTGACGAACAATCCGGCGGCGGTCTGTGCACGGCAGCTGGAGCGAGCCGGGATCAGCCGCCATTTCGACCGGCAGTTCAGCGTCGATGACGGCACCCGTCGTTACAAGCCGGCGCGCGAGGTTTATCGGGCGGTCGAGCACGCTCTCGGCGTTGCTCCATCCGAGCTGTGCCTCATCGCCTGCCACACCTGGGACATCCTTGGGGCTGCGGCAGCGGGTTGGAAGACGGCATTCATCGCGCGCCCCGGCAACGCGGTGCTCGCCGTCGGAGGACAGCCGCAGGTCGTGGCAACCGATCTTGGCGGCGTCGCCAAGGAACTCATCAGGAGGTTCGCGACCTGAAGCCAGCCTGCGAGCTAGTCGAGGCGTGCGATGCGCTCGGCGCCGCGGGCGTCCGTGCCGGCAGCCGCACGGTCACGAGGAAGCCGCCATCGACGCGCCTCGCTTCGAGATGCCCCTCGCACACATTGACCAGCCGCTCGACCATGGCCAGCCCCAGTCCGCTGTGCCCGCCGCTCGGCTGATCCTGCAGGCGTCGAAACGGGCGTAGCGCCGCCTGCCACTGCGCCTGCGAAAGTCCGGAGCCGCGATCGTGCACCGAGATGTGAACCTCGCCCTGGCTCGATCCGGTTCGAACCAGGACGGGCGGCCGTCCATACTCGAGCGCATTGTGTACCAGGTTCATGAGCGCATGCCGCAGGCTCTCGACCGCGAACCAGCGGTCGTCCGGGGCGCCGAGCTCTAGCTGCACGCGATCGTCGTTCGCATACGTCGCGAGGGTGCTGCGCACGAGCTCATCGAGGCACGCGCGGGCCGGCGTCTCGCGATAGCCCGCTCGCACGTAATGCAGGAACTGCCCGATCATGCGGTCCATTTCCTCGATGTCGGCGGTCATCTCCTCCAGTACCGCGCCGCCGCCCGGGCCCAGCAGCTCTACGGCGACGCGCAGCCGCGCGAGCGGCGAGCGAAGATCATGGGAGATTCCGCCCAGCATCAGCTCGCGCTGATCGTCGAGCTCGGCAAGACGATGTGACATGGATTGAAAGGCGAGTGCCAGCGATCGCACCTCGCTTGGTCCCGATGAGGTCGCAACTTCCACGCGCTCCCCCTCCGCGACTCGCGCGGCGGCGCAGGCGAGGGCGGCGAGCGGCGCGGTCAGGCGGCGTGCCGACAACGCGGCCGCCCCGAGCGTGAGCAGCGCGGCTGCGCCGAGCACGAGGAGCGTCGCGAGCGGCGCGCCAGGACCACCGATGCGCCAGGTCAGCACCAGCCAGGAGTCCGGCACCCGGGGAACGCGCAGCCATATCTCCGATGGGGCGGCGTAGCGGTGAACGTGTCCCTCGGATGCGCCGAGGTTCGCCTGCACTGTTGCGAGGACCTTGCCCATGTAAGCGCGCACCGCGATACCCGCGCGGCGCGGCTCCATCTCGGCCGGCGCGCCGGACTCGAAGCGGACGCCTTCGGGCAGAGGCTGCCCCGCACTGCGCGCCGCAATTGCCTGCTGGGCGCGCTGCGTCAGCAACGCCGCTGCAGCCTGTGCGCCGGGAACCACCAGGGTCCAAAGTATCGCCTGCCAGGTGATCAGCGCGAATGCCAGTATGGTGGCGGCGAACAGCAGCGCCGTGCGCGCAAACAGGCTTTGGGGTACGAGGCTCACGGCGGGGGGTCGTCGGGGACGAAGACGTAACCCGCGCCCCACACGGTCTGCAGGTATCTGGGTTTGGCAGGATCGGCTTCGATCAAGCGGCGCAGCCGCGACATCTGAACGTCGACGCTGCGATCGAATGCGCCGCGCTCGCGGCCGCGCGCGAGCGTGAGCAGGCGCTCGCGCGAGAGCGTCTCGCCGGGGTGGGTCACGAGCGCGAGCAAGACGGCAAACTCTCCGGTGGTCAGGCTCACGGATTTTCCGTCGCGCTCGAGCATGCGGCTCGCGGGGTTCAAGCAAAAGCGTCCGAATCGCACCGCCGGGGCGTCGAGGGCCGGTGCTCCCGGCGGCGCCACCTGGCGGCGGCGCAGAACGGCGCGGATGCGGGCGACCAGCTCGCGCGGATTGCACGGTTTCGCCAGGTAGTCGTCGGCACCGATCTCCAGGCCCAGGATGCGATCGATGTCGTCGCCCTTGGCGGTGAGCATGATGATGGGCAGGGGGCTCTGCGCCGCGCGCAGATCCCGGCAGATGTCCAGGCCGCCACGGCCGGGCAGCATCAAATCGAGCACCATCAGGTCGATCGGCAACTCGCGCAGCGCCTGATCCATGTGCTCGGAGGTCCCCGCCGCGGCGACCTTGAAACCCTCGCGTTTCAGGTAGGTTGCGAGCAGCCCGCGCAGGCGCAAGTCGTCATCGACGAGGAGGATGTGGGGTGCCGAATCGGAGCTCATCGCTGATATGTCCTGTATGGCCCTCACTCGAAAGAGTAACAAATTGTTTCCGCCGCCCCGGGGGAAACGAATGCTTACATCTTCCGTGTGCTCATCACGACGGCAGGGCCGTTGTACAGCTACGTTAGCACCGTGCGTTGGCAAGAAATGTAACGCCGTGCATGACGCCGGACTTTCAACAACTTATCAGGAGATTGCGATGAGCATCAAACGTGAAATGGTTCTCAAAATCACGAGCGCATTGATCATTCCCGCGGTGTGGGCGGCATGCGCGGGCGCAGCCGCCGCGGCGGCTCCCGCCGCGCGGACGCCGCGCACGTTCACCTCCACCGTGACCCACACCGGGCCGGCCGGCAACAGCGTGACGCGTCAGTCGACCTTGACCACCAACGGGCAGGGGGGCTTCACGTCGCAGTCCACCTGGACGGGTCCCAGAGGCAAGACCGTCACCGCGCAGGGATCGGGACAGTACAATGCGGCCAGCAAGACCTACACGAGCTCCGGAACGATCACCGGTCCCAACGGCAAGCAAGCCACCTTCAACACGACGGTGCAGGGAAACGGCAACGGCGGCTATACCCGCACCTCGACGCTGACCGGACCCAACGGCAAGACCGTCACGACCACCGCGCAAGGTCAGTACGATGCCGCCACCGGCACGTTCAACCAGAGCCGCACGACCGCCTACCCCGGCGGTCAGACGAGCTCGGAAAGCCGCAGCGTGAGCGTCGCCCCCGCAGCGACCCAGCCTGCGAGCAACTAGCCGGCGGCGTTCGGGGCGCGAGACCGCATCGCCGCCCCGAACGCCTTCCCGGACCGAGACCTCGGCATGATGCGCGCTCACGGTGCACTGTTCGCTCCGCTCATCATCCTGGGCGCCGCAACCCTCGAGGCATTCTGGCTCGAGCGAACGCGCGGACACTATGACTGGCGCGCCTACTTTGCCTCGCTCGGCGACGTGGCCCTGCGATCTGTCGTGCGCCTGCTGCCGCTCGGGATCACCGCCCCCGCATTCAACTGGCTTTGGAGCCATCGTCTGTACACCATGCCCCTGCGGGCGGCGTGGCCCTGGGCGGTGCTCTTCGTCGGGCAAGAGTTCCTGTATTACTGGCTGCACCGCGCCGACCACGCGGTGCGCTGGTTGTGGGCCACGCACTCGGTGCATCACTCGCCGAATGATCTGAATCTGTCGGCCGCGTACCGACTGGGCTGGACTCAGGGGCTGAGCGGCGGCTCCCTGTTCTTCGCGCCGCTGGTGCTCGCCGGATTCGCGCCCTTGGTCGTGGGCGGCGCACTGGGCCTGAACCTGCTCTATCAATTCTGGCTGCATGCACCGTGGATGCCCGGGCTCGGTCCGCTCGAGTGGGTGCTCAACTCGCCCGCGCATCATCGCGTGCACCACGCCTCGAACCCCGAATACCTCGATGCAAATTTCGGCGGCGTGCTCATCGTCTTCGACCGCTGCTTCGGCACCTTTCGAGCAGGGCGCGCGGGCGTCGCGCTGCGCTACGGACTGGTGGAGCCGCTGCGCTCGTACAATCCGCTCCTGATCGGGCTGCACGGATGGATCGGGATCGCGCGCGACGCGGTCTCGAGCAAGAGTCTGCGCGCTCTGTTGGCGGCAACGCTCGGGGGGCCGCGGGCGAGCGAGGCGGCCGGCGCTGCACCTGCGCCCCGGCGAAGCGATCCATTCGAGGATCCTCGACGCTCACTGGCAGGACCAGGCCCATAAATGACAACATACGGGTAACGGGGACGCCGGACTCACCGTCAACTCGCCGCGATGGCTGTGCGGAAGCCGGCGCGAGGAGCCTGACGCAGCCGGTATCGATTCGCAGGGGCCGCCGATGATTCCGACGATTCAGCTACTGGTGGTGCTGCTGGTCGTGATTGCCGCGGTTGCCGTGCTGGCGACGCGGCTGAAGATCCCGCCGGCGATTCTGCTGGTGCTGACCGGCGTCGCCCTGGCACTCGTTCCCGGGCTGCCGGCGGTGAGGCTTGCCCCCGAATTCGTGTTGCTGATCATTCTGCCGCCGCTCGTCTATTCATCCGCGGTGGCCATGAGCTGGCGCGAATTCCGCTTCAATCTGCGCCCCATTTCGCTCCTGGCCATCGGCTGCGTGCTGTTCACGACCTTCGCCGCCGCCGCGGTCACCCACTGGCTGCTGGGTTTCTCCTGGCCGGCGGGGTTCGTGCTGGGAGCGATCGTCTCGCCACCCGACCCCGTGGCGCCACTGTCCATCGCGCGGCGAATGCAGCTGCCGAGACGGCTTCTGGTGATTCTCGAGGGCGAGGGCCTGGCGAACGATGCCAGCGCGCTCATCATCTACCGCCTGGCGCTGGCAGCCGTCGGCGCCAGCGCATTCTCCTTTTCCCGTGCGGCCGGCATGTTTGCCGCCATTCTCTGCGGGGAAGTGCTGTGGGGCATGGCGGTGGGATGGCTCATGCTGCGCCTGCGGCGCTGGGTGAACGACTCGCGCGTCGAGATCGCGCTCTCGATCTTGACCCCGTTCGCGGCCTTCTGGCCGCCCCAGCACCTGGGAGGTTCCGGGGTGCTCGCCACCGTGACGGCCGGACTCTACATCAGCTGGAATGGCTTGCGGCTGATCAGCGCGCCGACGCGTCTGCAGGGAGTTTTCTTCTGGGACTTGCTCATGTACCTGATCGAGGGGTTCGTGTTCCTCATCACCGGCCTGCAGGCGCGCACGCTGGTGGCCGGCATCCATGGCGGCTCCTTCGCCGATCTGGTCCGCTCCGCTGCGATCGTCTGCGCGGCGGTCATCATCGCCCGCTTCACCTGGATGTTTCCCGCCACCTACCTTCCGCGCTGGCTCATTCCGTCGGTGGCGCGCGCCGACCCTGCGCCGCCCTGGCAATGGCCCTTTGCGCTGGCATTCACCGGTGTGCGCGGGATCGTCTCGCTCGCGGCCGCGCTCGCCATCCCGCTCACGGCCGAGAACGGCGCGCTTTTTCCGAATCGCGACCGTATTCTGTTCATCACGTTCTCGGTGATTCTGGTCACTCTCGTCGGCCAGGGGCTGATGCTGCCCGCGGTGATCCGGGCGCTCGGACTGGCGCACGCGGGCCGCAGGGAGCAGCAGAGCGGCAGGGTCGAGGAGCTCGCCGGGCGCAGGCAGGCCATCGAGTCCGCCCTGCGGCGTCTCGAGGAGCTCGCCGCAGAGCGGTCGCTTACCGAGGACGTGGCAGGCGCGCTGCGCAGCCGCTACCGCGATCGATTGCGGCAGGTCGAATTTCGCGCCGACAGCGACGCGCAGCACGCACGGCTGGTGAAGCTGCGCGACGAGGTCGAGGTCCAGCTGATCGCGGCGGAACGGGAAAAAATCAACGTGCTTTACCGGCGCGGCGAGCTGAAAGACGAGGCAAGGCGTCGGATCGAGCGCGAGCTCGATCTGCGCGACGCACTGCTCACGAGTGCACGAGCCGAGGAATGATGGCACGGTATTGCAAATACGAATAATTCTCGATAGCATTCGTAATCGTATCGACGCGGGGCGAGCGGCACCCGCCCGGACGACAGCGAATGAAATCGAAGCAGCGAGCGGGATGGATACGGGCGGTCATCGCCTGCGCGGGTGCGGCGGTGTCGGCGAGTTGCGGCGGCGGCGGCAGCGACGACACGTCCTCCCCGCCACCACCCGCTCAATCGCTCGCCTCGGTCGCGGGCAAGGCCATCTTTTTCGATGCCAGCCTGTCGGTGTCAGGCAAGCAGAGCTGCGGAACCTGCCACGTGCCGAGCCGGGCATTCAGCGCGGATCCGACCACCGATCACGGGCTGCCGGTGCCGCTCGGCGGTCCGAAGATGGACCAGACCGGCTTTCGCAACGCCCCTTCGCTCATGTATGCATCCTTCACCCCGCCGTTCTCGCTCACGAACGGCCCCACCGGCGGCTTCTTTCGCGATGGACGCGCTTCCTCGCTGGCCGCGCAAGCGGTGCAGCCCTTCGTCACGCCGTTCGAGATGGCGAACCAGGACGCAGCGGAAGTGATCGGGCGATTGCAGAACTCCGCCGCCACGCGCGCGGCCTTCGTCGCCGCCTACGGCGAGGCCGCACTGGACGACCCGCAGACGGCTCTCGAGGACATGGGTGTCGCGATCGCGGCCTATGAGACCGAGGATCCCGGATTTCATCCCTTCAGCAGCAAGTACGACTACTGGCTGCAGGGCAAGGCGCAGCTCACGGCGCAAGAGCAAGCGGGTCTCGATCTGTTCAACGATCCGACCAAGGGCAACTGTACGGCGTGCCATCCGAGCCAGGCGCAGGGCTACAGCAGCCATGCACTGTTCACCGATTTCACCTTCGACAACATCGGCGTACCGCGCAACTGGGCCATTCCGGCAAACACGCCCGCCGCGCTGAGCCCCATCGATGGGGCGCCGCTGGTCACGCTCGCGCCGGTCGACGTGCCGGCCGATGCCGAATACGCCTATTACGACATGGGGCTGTGCGGGCCGATGGAGCCGTCTCCCGGCGACGTGAACGCGCGCCCCGATCTCGCGGCGACCAGCAGCCTGTGCGGCCTGTTCAAGGTACCGACGCTGCGCAACGTGGCGATCACCGCGCCGTATTTTCACAACGGTGAGTTCGCCGATCTGCATCAGGTGCTCGAGTGGTACGTCACCCGCGACATCAACGACAACACGGCCAACAATCCCGATCCCGTCGCCGCAGGTCCCGGCGGCAATCCCTACGTCGCCGCGGGCAGCTTTTATCTCACCGCCAGCGGCAACCCGGACCTGTACGAATACAACGATTTGCCGGGGCAGTACGACGCGAACGTCAACGTCGGCGAGATCCCATACACACCGCCGACGTTCGGCGGCGGCCAGGCACCCACCCTGACGGCCGAGGAGATCGACCAGGTGGTCGCGTTCCTGTGCACCTTGACCGACGGCTTCGATCCCGACCATCCGTCCGCTTACGAGGAACCGAGTCAATGCCAGCCGACGGCCTCCGCCGCGGCCGCGGCGCGAGGAGCCCCATGAAGATTCATCCGTTGCCGGCACGATCCCCGGCGCCAAAAGCGCTTCGGGCGCTCGCCGTGATTGCCGCGCTGTGCGCCGCGGGCGTGGGCCATGCGCAGCCATCGGCGGCGGCCGAGCAGCAGCAAATCGACTTGCTCACGAGGCAACTCGAAGCGGTGCAGGCCCAGCTCAAGGAGCTGGCCGAACAGAACCGGCGGCTGCTCGAGCGTCAGGAGGAGATGGAGCGGGAGATCGCGGGCAATCCCGTGCCGCCCGCCAATCCGGTAGCGGCGGCCAACCCGGTACCGCCGGGCAATGCCGCAGCGGCGGGTTCGAGCGAGGCTCCCGGCGCCTCGGGCTCGGCGCCCGCGCCCGCCGGCGCTGTCTCCCCGTTCGGCCCCCTGAAGCTGTGGGGCTACGGCGAGGTGTACTACGCGCGGCCGACGCGCGATGAGAAAGAGGCGCAGGCCGATCTGGCGCGCGCCGTGTTCGGGCTCGGCTATACCTTCGACAGCCGCACCGAATTCAACTCCGAATTCGAGGTCGAGCACGCCGTCGCCTCCTCCACGGACGCGGGTGAGTTCGAGGTGGAGCAGTTCTACGTCGACCGTCAGCTCAACGAGGCAGTCGGGCTGCGCGCCGGACTGTTCCTGTTGCCGTTCGGCTTCTTGAACGAGCACCATGAGCCGACCAACTTCTACGGCATGCAGCGCAACTTCGTCGAGACGCTGATCATTCCGAGCACCTGGCGAGAAGGCGGGGTGAATCTGCACGGCGACACACCGCTCGGTTTCGGTTGGAACGCCGGCCTGACCACCGGCTTCGATCTGTCCAGATGGAATTTCGCCCCCGAGTTCCCGCTCTACACGACGGCGCTCGACCTCGAGGACAGCGACTCAGCGCCGCTGCAGGCCACCCACCAGGAGCTCGGGCTCGCCAATGCGCAGCATCTGAGCCAGTACCTGGCCCTGAGTTACTACGGGATACCGGGCCTGTCCGTCGGTGCAGCCGTCTTCACCGGCGATGCCGCGAAGGTCGCAGCGCCGCCGAACGTGCCGATTCCCGGCAATGAGCGCGTCACGCTGTGGGAAGGTCACGGGCGCTGGACGCCCGGGCGCTGGGATCTCTCGGCCCTCTATGCGCGCGGGGCCATCAGCAACCTCGCCATCGCGAACGAATCCAATCCGGGGTCGCCGAATCCGATTCCCTCGCGCTTCGACGGCTACTATGTACAGAGCGCCTACACGGCGTGGGAGCACAACGAGTATCGGCTCGTGCCTTTCGCGCGCTGGGAGCGCTACAACCTCGGCGCCGGCTATGCGGGTACTGCCGGCCCGGTGGTGAGCACCGGACTCGTGCCGCTCTCGGCCAATCCCGGCGACTATGGCTACTGGCCCGTCAATCACGATCGCGTCTGGACGGTGGGCGCCAATTTCTACACGACGGCACATGTCGTGTGGAAGATCGATTACCAGTGGTTCGAGTGGAACCCCGATTTCAGCCGCCTCGACCTCGGGTTGGGCCTCGCGTTCTGAGCGCCAAGCCGTTCTGAACGCCCAGCCGCCGTGCGCCGAATCGGCGCAGCAGTGCGGCCTCGCAAGCAGGGTCGCACCACAGCAGGCATTTGGTGAGTGCGTCGGCGACGGCGGCGCGCCGCGCGATGACGCTGATGGAGCCCGCGGTGGCGAGCTCGCCGCGCACCCCATGGTAGTGGCCGCGATGCCCGGAGGGGCGCCCGGGATCGCCGATTGCGCTGGTGGCGAGCGCTGCATCGCGCAGCTCGATCCCGAGATTCGAGTCACCGAGCTGCCGGCACAGGATGCGCCGAGCGCGCGGGCCGAACACCGCCAGATCGCCCCCCGCATTCACCAGGCCGCCGCTGCAACCTGCGTTGCGCAGCGCCTCGATGGCGCGGTCCACCGCGTACCCCTTGGCGACGCCGCCCAGATCGATGCGAAGCTGAGCGGCCGGGCGCACGCGCGAGCCGGAAAGCAAGCGAAGGTCGGACAGGCGGCCGGCGCAGGCGGGCAGGCATGGGTCGAAGATTCCCTTCGACGCCGAGCTCAGTTGCCGGCAGAGCTCGAGCACCTCGAAGGTCCAGGGGTGCACGGCGAGGGAGGTGCCCGCCGGACAGGCGGACAATCGCGCGAGGTCGGAGCCCGCGCGTAGCGGATGCATCAGCCGCTCGACGCTGTGCATGACTTCGTAAGCCGCTGCGAGACCGCGGGCCGCAATGCCGGGATCATCGGACTCGGCGTCAACGGCGACGAACGTGCCGAAGGCGACGCGCAGCCTCGACAGCACGTACGGATCAGCCTGCATGGCGCAAGTCACTGGACCCATCCTCGTTCACCGGACCCTGGTCGCTCGGACCAGCATTGTCATCGGCCAAAAAGTAAATGATAATGATTCCCATTAGTATTTTCCAGGCGCCGCCCTTGATCCGACACAGTCCCCTGTTTGCACTTGCCGCGCTGTTGCCGATACCGATCGTGGTCGCCGCGGACTACATGACGGTCGATGAGGCACAGAAGGCCGTCTTTCCGAGCGCCGACGCGTTCCAGGAGATCGTGATCGCGCAGCAAACTCCCGCGCAGCTCGAGGCCTTGCTGGCGCAGGCCGGCCCCCAGCCGCCGCACGGCGTCATCCGCATCTGGCGTGCCACGCACGAGGGCGTATTGCTGGGGCACCTGTTCGTGGACGAGGTCATCGGCCGCCAAAACCTCATCACCTACGCCGTGGGCATCGCGACCGACGGCAAGCTGCAGAACCTCGAGATCCTGGCCTACCGGGAGAGCCACGGGGGCGAGATCCGCAATCCCGCCTGGCGCGCGCAATTCGATCGCCGCGATGCGCTCGGTCAACTGCGGTTCAGGACCGACATCAAGAACATCTCCGGCGCGACCCTCTCATCGGAGCACGTGACCGAAGGCGTGCGCTGGCTGATGGCGCTGTGGCAAGCGGCGCTGCGGCCCGCTGCCGCGGGGTGAATCATGCGACACGGCCCACGCGCGGCGCGTCTGGCGCGCATGCCCTGGCGCTCCCGGGCGGCCGTCTATCTCATCATGACGAGTCTGTGGGTCAGCGGATGCGGCTGGCTTTTGCTCGATCAACTGGTCGCAAAGCGCGGACCCTTCGGTGCCGCCCCGCATCCGCTCGAGCCGCCTCTGCTCCTGATCCACGGCGTCATGGCGATTCTCGCCATGTACCTGCTGGGCTGGATCAGCGCACGCCATGTGCTGCGCTGGTGGTCCGCGGGCTTGCGGCGCCTGAGCGGCGGGGCGCTTGCCGCGCTGCTGGCGCCGCTCGTGGTGAGCGGGTTCGCGCTGTTCTTCGTGAGCGACGATGAGTGGCAGCGCAGGGCCGCGGCGATCCACGATGTGATCGGCGTCGCCGTCACCGTATTCGCAATTCAGCACTGGTTCCTTCGCGGCAGCATGGCTCATTCCCCGTAGAAGACCAGTGTTCGCAGCTCGATGCTCTCGCGGGGCGGCGCGCCGGCCGGCGCGGTTGGATCCACGAACGCCGCATGCGGCACGAAGCGCGCCCGGCCATCCTCGGCCGAATCGAAGCACTTGATCAGCATCACCTCGTCCTCACGCATGGCAGAGGCGTAGAACCAGCGATGAGACGGATTGAACTTCACGTAGTAGATCTCGCCGGTCCGGTCGGGATAGACGAGATCGGTTGCAACCAGATCCTCACTGTCGACGCTGCGAGCGTCGGCCACAGCCAGCGGTGCATCCTGCACCGGCCCGCGAATGGCGCGCCACAGGTTGACGACCGCAAAGCGCTTGCGAAGCAGATCGCTCGCGCCCTCGCCGAGCAGATCGCGCACTCGCTGCGGACCGGATTTGACCGTGTAGTCATTGTGGACGCGGGGCACGGGCTGACGTGGAGTCCCGGGGCTCCGGTCGGTCGCGCCCGGAATGCGGCGACGAGTCGTGTGGTCGAAGACGACAACGTGTGAAGCACCGGTCAATCCCTCGAGCAATGACACGGCTTCGGCGTAGTAGCGGGTCCGAACCGCCTCTTGATCGTAGAAATCAGCGACGCTGCTCGCCGCGGCCAGCAGCTGAAACCCCTCGCGCTCGAGCGAGAGGGTCGAGGCGGCCGGGCGAACGTCGCGGATCGTGACCCTGTGTTCGCGATGGACCGCGGTGGTGCGCGGCACGCCCGGCGGCGGCTCGTATTCCAGCGAGCGCGGCTTCCCGGCCATCGGCTCGAGGTAGCTGAGCGCCGCCTCGAGATGCGGCAATCGTCGCGGAACAGCGTCGTCGATCAGTGATCGAGCGGTGAGTGTATCGTTCACGCGGCCCTCCGTTCGTGCCAGAGGACTGCTGCTCAGTCCTCACGGTGGGAACCTTACTTCCAGGCGCATCGTCCCGACAAACAGAAGCTCTTGACCTGCGTTTAGTTTTCCTTCACCGAGCGGCGGCATGCATGCGAGCGCCCCGCCGATTGAAGGTCCGCATTTGGCCAGACATCCCGGCAGCCGCCAGGTAGGATCGCGCGCCAACGAACAACGGTCACATCGAGGGTGTCATGATGAAGGAACCGCTGCTTGCAGGCCTGTTGGGATTGGCCGGCTTGCTGTCGTCCCCGGGCATCGGCGCGACGCAGCAGTCGGACCGGCGCGCGGTCGCAATGCTGGACACGCAATTCCAGGCGGCGGTCAAACGCAATGACGCGGACGCAATTGCCCGCATTCTCCACGACGATATGGTCCTCGTTCTCGGCGATGGAAGTGTCAGCTCGCGCGCTGATACGTACCGCCGCAGGCTGGCGATACTACTTCGGGCAGGCCTCCTTGCCCCTGCCGCACGCGCCGACCTGACGATGCGAATCCCATCGACGCCGGGCGCCTGATGATCGAGCCGGAGGGGGCGGCGTGACCCTGAGAGCGTACCCGAGTGGCCGGGTGGTGGGATTCGTGGAGCGCCGGGAAAGCTGTATGATCCGCGGGCACTCGAGCCTCTCCGCTCCGTGCAGTATGCTATCCGGAAGAGCGCATCATGACTCATGAGATCGTGTTCCTGTTCGATGTCGACAACACGCTGCTCGACAACGATCGGGTGAGTGCCGACCTCAAGCGTCACCTCACGAACAAGGTTGGTGCTCAGCGGCAGGCGCGATACTGGGCGATATTCGAGGAGCTGCGAGCCGCGCTTGGCTACGCCGACTATCTCGGCGCGCTGCAGCGCTATCGCGTGGAGAATCCTCGCGATCCGCACTTGCTCACGGTATCGGAGTTCCTCGTCAACTATCCGTTTGCCAGGCGGCTGTATCCGAAGGCGCTCGACGTGGTGGAGCATGTGACTCAATGGGGGCCTGCGGTGATCCTTTCCGATGGCGACGTGGTGTTCCAGCCGCGCAAGGTGGACCGCTCCGGCATTCACGCCGCCGTGGACGGCAACGTGCTGATCTACATTCACAAGGAGCTCGAGCTGGAAGACGTGCAGCAGCGCTTTCCCGCAGAGCACTACGTACTGGTGGACGACAAATTGCGCATCCTCACCGCCGTCAAGAAGGCATGGGGCAATCGAGTGACGACCGTATTTCCCAGACAGGGCCACTATGCGCTGGATCCGCAGGCGCTCAGCGGGTATCCGCCGGCGGACGTGACCGTCGAGCGAATCGCCGATCTGCTCGAGCTCGATGCCCGAACTTTCAAAGTGCCGCCCCCGGCGTCACCGTAAGAGAGATCGGCGTCGCCAGGAAACTCAGCTTGGCGGCCGGTGAATCCATGCAGTAGCATCGACGCACGCGCGAAAGGGCGAGCTTTCCGCGGTGGTCGTTGCCGTCGTAGGACGCCGGCTGAAGCGACTGGCGACCATGATCCCACAGGGAGGCTGCATATGGCTGCGGTGAAGGCCGGTGTCAGAATTATCCGACATCCGGGTGAACTCCACCATCGGGGCGCTGTTCCGGCGGCAAGGGTGGCCGTGCCCCTGGGTGCGCTCGCCATGGTGCTGCTCATCGGCTGCGAGCACAAGGCCCCGCCCCCGGCGCCGCCTCCGCCGAAGGTCTCGGTGGTCACCGTGCGAGCGCAGGCGGTGCCGATCACCACCGAGCTTCCCGGACGGGTGGCGGGCTACCGGACGGCCGACGTGCGGCCGCAGGTCAACGGCATCATTCTCAAGCGCCTCTTCGTCGAGGGGGGCGACGTCAAGGCAGGGCAGCAGCTCTACCAGATCGACCCGGCACCCTATCAGGCCAGCTACGACAGCGCCGTCGCGGCGGACGCTTCCGCCCGGGCGCTCGCGGAGCGCTACAAACCGCTGGCCGAAGCGAATGCGGTCAGCAAGCAGGATTACGACAATGCGGTCGCTTCGCACCTGCAGGCGCAGGCGGCGGTGGAAACGGCGCGCATCAACCTGATCTACACCCGGGTGCTGTCTCCGATCACGGGCCGCATCGGCCGATCGCTGATCACCGAGGGGGCATTGGTCACGGCCGATCAAGCGACCGTGCTCGCCACCGTGCAACAGCTCGACCCGGTGTACGTCGACGTCACCCAGCCCACCACGACGCTGCTGCGCCTGGAACGGGAGGCCGCGGCAGGACTGCTCAAGCGAAACGCGGCCGGACAGACCCCGGTGCGGGTACGGCTGGAAGATGGCAGCGAGTACCTTCACCCCGGCACGCTGGAGTTCTCGGAGGTGACGGTGGACGAGGGCACGGGCTCGGTCACGCTGCGCGCGCTGATGCCCAATCCCGAGCATCTGCTACTGCCGGGCATGTTCGTGCGCGAAGAGATCCAGGAAGGGGTGCGCCAGGACGCCGTGCTGGCGCCGCAGCAGGGCGTCAGCCACGATCAGAAGGGCGAGCCCGACGCGCTGGTGGTGGGTGCGGACGATATCGTCGAGCTGCGGATCCTCAAGACCGATCGCGCCATCGGCGATGAATGGCTCGTGACCTCGGGGCTCAAGCCCGGCGACCGCGTCATCGTCGAGGGGATCCAGTCGGCGAAGCCCGGCTCGAAGGTGGTGCCCGAGGAGTATCGGCCGCCGCCGGATGAGAGCACGGCGCAGCCGCAAGCCGCGGCCGCACCAAGCTCTGCGAAGTAGGCGCCGGCCATGGTCAACTTCTTCATCGACCGCCCGGTCTTCGCCTGGGTACTCGCCATCGTCGTGATGCTGATGGGCCTGCTCGCCATCACGACGCTCCCCATTGCGCAGTATCCGAGCATCGCTCCGCCCGCCATCGCCATCGAGGTGAGCTATCCCGGCGCCTCGGCCGAAACCGTGCAAAGCACCGTCACGCAGGTCATCGAGCAGCAGATGAACGGCATCGATCACTTGCTCTATTTCGGGTCCGAGAGCGATGCCACCGGCAACATGACCATCACGCTCTATTTCGAGCAAGGCACCAATCCCGACATCGCCCAGGTGCAAGTGCAGAACAAGCTCCAGCTCGCGACCCCGCTCCTGCCGCTCGAAGTGCAGGAGGAGGGGCTGCGCGTCGTCAAGGCGACGCGCAATTTCCTGCTGGTGATCGGCTTCTACTCGACCGATGGCTCCATGAGCAGCGAGGACGTGAGCGACTACATCGCCTCCTACATTCAGGATCCGGTCAGCCGCACGCCCGGAGTCGGCGACTATCAGCTGTTCGGCACGCAGTATGCGATGCGCATCTGGCTCGACCCGGCGAAGCTCAACAACTATGGGCTGACAGCGACCGACGTCAATAACGCGCTGCAGGTGCAGAACCTGCAGGTTCCTTCCGGGGAGCTGGGCGGGCTCCCCTCCGTCAAGGGCCAGCGCCTGCACGCCACCATCATCGGCCCCGAGCGCCTCACCGACGCACAGGCCTTCGGCCGGGTGCTCCTCAAGGTGAACACGGACGGCTCGCAGGTGCGGCTCAAGGACGTCGCGCGCATCGGCCTCGGCGCCGAGAGCTATTCGATCTATACCGAATACAACGGCAAGCCGGCGGCGGGCCTGGCGGTGAAGCTCGCGCCCGGAGCAAACGCCTTGAACACCGCCAAGGCGGTGCGCGCCACCATGGACAAGCTGGCGCCGTTCTTCCCGCCCGGGCTGAAGCTCATCTATCCCTACGACACCACGCCCTTCGTGCGCGTCTCCATCGATGAGGTGGTGAAGACGCTGTTCGAGGCGATCGTGCTGGTGTTTCTGGTGATGTACCTGTTCCTGCAGAACTTCCGGGCGACGCTGATTCCAACCATCGCCGTTCCCGTGGTGCTCTTGGGCACCTTCGCGATCCTCGCCGCCGCGGGATTCTCGATCAACACGCTGACCATGTTCGGCATGGTGCTCGCCATCGGCCTGCTGGTGGACGATGCGATCGTCGTCGTGGAGAACGTCGAGCGCGTGATGGAGGAGGAGAAGCTCTCACCGAAGGATGCGACGCGCCGCTCGATGGGCGAGATCACGGGCGCCCTGGTCGGCATCGCCCTGGTGCTGTCGGCGGTGTTCCTGCCCATGGCCTTCTTCGGCGGCTCCACCGGCGTGATCTACCGTCAGTTCTCCATCACCATCGTCTCGGCCATGACGTTATCGGTGATGGTGGCACTGGTGTTCACGCCTTCATTGTGCGCGACGCTCCTCCGGCCGCGGGTCGCGGAGGCGCACGAGCGCGAGCGCGGATTCTTCGGCTGGTTCAATCGCGGCTTCACCCGGATGAACCGCGGCTACGAGCGCGGCGTCACTCATGTCGCGGGGCACACGCGGCGCTATCTGCTGGTGTATGTGCTCATCGTGGTGGCGATGGGCCTTTTGTTCGTGCGCGTGCCAAAATCCTTCCTGCCGGACGAGGATCAGGGCATTCTGTTCGTCCAGGTGGCGGCCCCGCCGGGCGCCGCGAGCGAGCTCACCCAGCGGGCCCTCAATGAGGCGCGCGACTACTTCCTCAAGGATGAGAAAGATCTCGTGAGCGGCGTGTTCACCGTCAACGGCTTCAGCTTCGGCGGCCAGGGGCAGAACGCCGGCCTGGTGTTCGTCCGCCTGAAGGACTGGTCGCAGCGACCGGGGAAGAAAGACTCGGTGTTCGCCCTGGCGCAGCGCGCCAACCGGCGCTTCCACCAGATCCGCGGAGCATTCGTGGTTGCGTTCGCGCCGCCCGCCGCGCTCGAGCTCGGCAACGCCACGGGATTCGACTTCGAGCTGGAGGACCGCGGTAACGTCGGCCACGCGGCGCTGATGAAGGCGCGCGGCGACCTGCTTTCGATTGCAAGCAAGGACCCGGCGATCGGCATGATCCGGCCGAACGGTCTCGATGACGAGCCGCAGTACAAGCTCGACATCGACTGGGAGAAGGCGAGCGCGCTCGGCCTTGCGATCGGCAATATCAACGATACCCTCGGCGCCGGCTGGGGCTCGGCCTATGTGAATCAGTTCCTCGACCGCAACCGCGTCAAGCGGGTGTTCATGCAGGGCGAGGCCGACTCGCGCATGCTGCCGCAGGACCTGGGTCTGTGGTATGTGCGTAACGGCGCGGGCGAGATGGTGCCTTTCTCGACCTTCGCCTCGGCGCACTGGGTCGTGGGGTCGCCGAAGCTGGAGCGTTATAACGGGACGCCCTCGCTGGAATTCCTGGGCTCTCCGCCGCCGGGCAGGAGCACCGGAGATGCGCTCGCCGCGATGGAGAGGGCGGTGGCGAAGCTCCCCAAGGGGGTGAGCTACGAGTGGACCGGCCTGTCCTACGAGGAGGTACGCTCAGGCTCGCAGGCGCCAGCGCTCTACGCCATCTCGCTCACGGTGGTGTTTCTGTGCCTCGCGGCCCTGTACGAGAGCTGGTCGATCCCGTTCTCGGTGATGCTGGTGGTGCCGCTCGGCATCATCGGCACCATCGCGGCCACGCTCTGGCGCGGGCTTGCCAACGATGTCTTCTTTCAGGTGGGCCTGCTCACCACGGTGGGACTTTCGGCCAAGAACGCCATCCTGATCGTGGAGTTCGCGCTGGAAAATCACAAGCGCGGCATGCATCTGATCGAGGCGACGGTGGCGGCGGCCCGCCAGCGCCTGCGGCCGATCCTCATGACCTCGATGGCCTTCATCTTGGGCGTCTTGCCGCTGGCGATCGCCACCGGGGCGGGCGCCGGCGGGCGCATCGCCATCGGCACGGGTGTCATCGGCGGCATGCTGACGGCGACGGTTCTCGCCGTGTTCCTCGTGCCGGTGTTCTTCGTGAGCGTGCGCTCGGTGTTCGGCGATCATCCCAGGCACGGGGAGGTCCCGCCGCCACCGCGGTCATCGCCACCGGCTGCGGGGAGCTGAAGATGGCCGGCAGAAGCACCTGCATCTTGGCCGCCGCGCTGACCACACTCCTCGGCGCCTGTACCCTGGAGCCGCATTATCATCGCCCGCCCTCGCCGGTGCCGGCGATTCAAGGCGGAACGGCGGGTGGCACGGCCGCCGCCGACATCGGCTGGCGCGAGTTCTTTCCGGATCCGCAGCTTCAGCAGCTGATCGCGCTGGCGCTCAGCGACAATCGCGACCTGCGGGTCGCCGCTCTGAATGTGCTGAGCGCTCAGGCGCAATACCGCATTCAGCGCGCGCAGCTCTTTCCGACCGTCGACGCGAGCGCCGTCGAGCAGGTGCAGAGAATCCCTCTCGGTGTGCTGGAAGGACAGATTCCGCCCGGTGCGCTGGGGGGCGGTGCCGGCACCGGGACGGCAATCTCTCTGCCGAGCGGAATTACCACCCACACCTATGACGTCGGAGTCGGCTTCACGAGCTATGAGCTGGACCTTTTCGGCCGCATCCGCAGCTTGAGCCATGCAGCCTTGCAGCAGTACTTCAGCACCGGTGAAACGAGGCGCAGCGTGCAGCTCACGCTGGTGGCCGAAGTCGCCACCGCGTACGTCACCGTGCTCGCCGATCAGACGCTGCTCGACATCACCCGGGATACCTTGAAGAGCCAGCGCGAGTCCTATGCCCTGACCCACAGGATGTTCAGCGGCGGCACGACCACGGAGCTGGCGCTGCGCCAGGCCGAGACCACGGTCGATACCGCTCAGGCCAACCTCGCGCAGTACGACCGGCAGCTGGCTCAGGACAAGGATGCGCTCGCGCTCTTGCTCGGTGCGCCGATCCCGGAGGGCATCGATTTCTCCGCAGGCCTCAACCGTCCCAACGTGATTGCCGAGCTCGAGGAGGGCATTCCCTCCGATGTGCTGGTGCGCCGGCCCGATGTGCTCGCCGCCGAGCATCAGCTCATGGCCGCCAATGCACAGATCGGCGCGGCGCGTGCGGCGTTCCTGCCGGCCATCAGCCTCACCGGCAATTTCGGGACCGAGAGCACGCAGCTGTCGGGCCTGTTCAAGGGCGGCTCGCAAGCCTGGGCTTTCTCACCGCAGATCAGTGTCCCGATATTCGCGGGCGGCGCCAACCTCGCCAATCTGCAGGCGACCAAGCTCGCTCGCGATACGGCGGTCGCGCAGTACGAGAAGGCGATCCAGACCGCCTTCCGCGAGGTCGCCGATGCGCTCGTCGCCCGCGGCACGCTCGATGAGCAGCTGGCGGCCCAACGGGCTCTGGTGAGCGCCTCCGACAAGGCCTATCGGCTGGCCGACATGCGCTACCGGGGCGGCGTCGACAGCTACCTGAGCGCGCTCGTTGCGCAGGTCTCGCTCTACAACGCCCAGCAGCAGTTGCAGACGGTGCGGCTCACGCGTCTGCAGAACCTGGTGACGCTGTACAAGGCGCTGGGTGGAGGTCTGCGGGAGCGCAGCGCGGCTGCCACCGGCCTGCCCCCTTCGAACTAGGCCCGCGCGGGTGTATGTTTGGCGGGAGGAGGGGGGAACTGGCATGGTGGATACTGCGGCAGCCGGAGCGGAGTGCTCCACCACCGCTGCGCATCCCTGGATCGGAGAGCTGTTGCTGCGTCTGCTGGGCGCGGCGCTGCAGATCCTGGCGACCTGGGCGGTGGTACGCGCGCTCACGCCCGTGGAGGCGGGGGTCTATTTTCGAGGGTTCGTGATCGCCTTGGGGCTGAGCACGCTGCTGCGGGGCAAATACGAGATCTACCTGGCGCAGCACATCATCGGGCGGCGCGCCACGACCACCGGCATCCCCAACGGCGTACTACTGATGCAGCTCGCGCGGCGGATGCTGCTGCGCTCGAGTCTGTTGTGTGCCGTTCTGTTGGTCGTGACGGCGGACCTCGATATTCAGGCCCCGCAGCTGCAAACCATGCTGCAGACCTATCTGCCCTTCGTGCTCGCCGTCCCCTGCGTCAGCGTCTCGAGCCTCCTGGGTGAGGCGCTGCGCGCAGCCAATCGCACGCTCGGCATCGTCGTGGCCGCCTATGCCGTGAACCTCTCGATACTTCTCGCGGTGGTGCTCGCGCCTTCCGACGCGTCGCTCGCGCTTTATTCCTGGGCTTTTCTCCTCGGAAGCCTCGTTTCCGCGGCAGTGGCGGCGGCGCTCGCCTGGCGTGCCTTTCCGGTCGAGCGAGGCGAGGGCTCCGTGCCGATCTGCCGCGAGGCACTGCAAGGAGTGGATTCGCGGGAGTTGATCGGCCTCGCCCGCGGAGTGCTGCTGTGGGGACCCCTGTGCATCCTGGCCGTATGGGCCCCGCCGACGCAGATGGCACAATATGCCGTGGCCGCGCGCACGGCACTGGTCGTCGATATCTTTCTGCCGGCATTGAACCTGACCGGCTGTCGCGAGACGCTGATGGCGGCGCAGCCGCTCCAGGTGCCGCGCCGCCTGCTGCTCAGGCAGCTCGCTGCCGCGCTCGTCTACAGCTCTGCCTTCGTCGCGCCGCTGCTGGTGCTGGCACCGGCAACCCTGGCACTCTATGGGAAGCCCTACGATTCTCAGCTGACGGTGTATGCGCTTCTTCTCGGGGTGCAGTGGGCAAATGCCGTCGGTCGTCCAGCGGTGCGCCACGCGGTGGTGCAGTGGAATGCACGGCGGATCGGCGTCGCCGTCGGATCCGGCGCCGCGGCGGTGCTGCTGGTTTGCACGCTGGGTGTGACCGCCTACGGCGCACTCGCCGCCGCCGCCGCCTCCCTGGCCGGCGCCTTGATCGTCAACGGACGGGCGATCGGCATGGCTCTTTCCCGACCCGCGTGAGCAGCCACTAGTAGTGAAACTTGTAGCGCAGCTCGGCGTAGATCTGGAAGGGATTGTTCCAGTGGACGCCGCCGAAGGTCAGGCTGTTGTCGGTGAGCAGGTGCCGGTTGGTGACGTTCAGGGTCGTGATCGACACCGACAGATCGTTGCTGATGTTGCGCCCCGCGGTCAGGTCGAGCACGGCGTAGCCCTTGAGGTGGGTCGGCGGCGGGAAGCCGTTGGAGAGTCCTGAATTGACCGACAGGTTGGAGCCGACGAAGAACCGCAGCGGCAGATTCCCGTTGTAGCCGAGATTCGCCGTATTGCGCTGATCGTGGTCGAGCGCGATGGGCGGGGTGCCGCAGGCGGTGCCGGGCACCACGAGACCCCCGGTGATCGCGCCGAAGCATTCCGCCGTCTGGTTCGAATAGGCGAGGTGCACCTGGCCGTATTGCCAGAAGGCCGGTGAGCGCACCGTGAGCTCGCGCCCCTCGATGAGCGCCCCCTGGTCGGTGATCGGCAGGTAGATGTCGGATTCGCCGAGCGGGTTGTGGTCGAAGAAGTTGGTCGACTCGGTGACGAAATAGTCCGCCTCGATGGTCCAGCCCTGCACGGGGATGGTCACGCCGAACAGGCGCTCCGTATCGCGCTCTCCGTGCAGCGGCAGGAAGGCGGTGTCATTCGCGGTCGCATAGGCGACCAAGGGCCCCGACAGGGTCTCGAGCGGCGGGGCCTGGTAGTACTTGCCCCAGAAGGCGCTCAGCACCCAATCCAGCCGCGGCAGCTGAACGGTTGCGCCGAGCCGCGGGTCGGTTGCGTTCTCGGTGAAACTGCCCTGGAAGTGCGACTGGCGCACCCCCGCCGACAGGTTGAGCCAATGAGTGGCCTCGAAGGTGTCCTGCACCCAGGCGGTGATCAGTCCGCCGTCGGGTCGCTCGAACTCTCTGAGCGCCGGCGAGCTGTCATCGCTGAACGCCAGGTTGAAGTCGGCCTGATCCTGCTGCGCGAAGCCGAAGAGGCCGGCATCCAGGTGGTTGCGGCTGATGTCCATCTTCAGCTGCTCTTCGCCGCCCTCGTACTGCGAGTCGTGGTGATAGGTGGTGATGGTCGGATAGTCGCCGGCGCCCCCGTCGTAGTCCGCCCGGTCGAAGTGATAGAGAAGCGAGCTCGTGAGCACCGCGTTGTTCGTGAAGGTGTGCGCCCATGAGAGCACCGCGAAATTGTCCGCCTCACCCTGTACATCGCCGAACTGCCCGATGCACTGCGGGTCGTCGGCGAGCGGCGCGGTGCAGTCGGGTATCTGATAGACGTCCTGCCGCAACTGCGCGATGAGGCTCACCTCATCCTGCGCGTTCGGCTTGTATTGCAGGTTGGTGAACGTACCGTATCCGTGGGTCTCGTCATGGATCACCTGTGAGACGGGGGTCTGCAGGCCGAGATTGCTGCGATTGCCCTCGACACTCGCATAGTACGCGAAGTCGTCGGTGTGGCTGGCGACGCTCACGTAGTCGTCGGTCTGGCCGAAATTCCCCGCCTGCAGGTCGAGATTCGCGAGGTTGTCGTTGCCGAACCCGCTCTTCGGGATCACGTTGAAGATGCCGTAGGTGCGGTCGCCCTCGTCGGCCAGGTAGCCGCCCCGCTCGATCCCCAGGGTCTGCACGTCTTGAGGATTGATCTCGGGGCCGAGGTTCTCGGCGATGTTGGTGTTCGGAATCTCCACCCCGCCCAAGAGCCAGTTCGTCTGATGACCGCCGCGCACGTGCAGCATGTCATGCGCTTGATACGCCCCCGGAACATAGTCGGTGATCATGGCGAGACTGTTGACGTTGGTCGCACCCGGGGTGCTCTCGATGTCCTCCTGACTCACCATCGTGATCGGGGTGATCGAGGCGACGACCGGCAGCCGGGTCGCCGTCACCCTCACCTCGGCGAGCTCCGAGGGAGGTGGCAGCACGATATTCGCAAATGGAAAATATCCCGCCTCCACCGTGACCGCCTGGCTGACCGAGGCGAAGTCGCGCCGCGAGACGCTGAGCCAGTAGTGGCCGATCGCCACGTTCGGAAAATCGAAACGGCCGGCCGAGTCCGTGATGCGCTCGGTGCGCGCGTGGGCGGCGGACTCGAGCACCACCTTCGCGCCCGCCACCGGGCGATCGCCGTTGTCCCGCACGATGCCGTTCACGCTGCCATAGGCGGCAGCCCAGCCGCGCGCCGGAAGAAGGAACATGAGCAGCACGAGCACCGCCGCCCCGCAGGGGACCAGAGTTCGGGGCCGGCGGCGCGCGGGCGCCGCCAGCGCTTTGATGTGAGCTATCACGTGAAAACTCCTCGGGCTCGCCCTCTGGGCGAAGCCCCGCAAACGCACGGATGAGCGCGCGCCATTCGCGGCACGCGCTCGAGTTTGTGGCTGGCATGAGCTCAGCCGACGAAGGTCAGCTCAACCGACCGGGAGGTGCTCGGGGCTGTGGGAGGTGAACGACGCGGACGGCGACCGCGATCGATGCGAAGGCCACCGCGCGAACAGGCTGGGCGGCGGAGGCCTCGCTCGGCAGCGGCAGATGCGGGATGGGTCCGGCGCTGGAAGCGGTGCCGAACACGCAATGTTCGGCATGTGACGGACTTCCCGGGTGGTGGTGCGATCCGTGCCGGGGCCCGCGCTCGGAGGTGGAGTGCCCCGCGGGCATGCCCATGTCCATGGACTGCATGTCCATGGACCCCATACTCTCGGAGGCTGCGTGCGCAGGCTCGATCTGCGCGAGCACTTCGGCGGGAAGCCCTTCCCAGCAGATCTCGATCGAGAATGGCCGGTCGCTTGCCGGCATGAAGCCCGCCGGAATGAGCGCGCGCGAGGCAAACGCGGCCAGCATGACGCCGGCCATGAGTGTTCGTCTGCTCCGCTTGCCAAGGGTCAAGCGCATCTCCCAGCGGGTTTATTCTTGGGCGGCAAATTCTACCAGCAAAAGGGGAAAGGGCGTGAACCGTCGAAAGCGCACATGCGCGAGGGAGACAAGCTCGCCGCCGAGGCGCCTTAATTCCCGGATTACAAGCCGCGACAGCGGGCGCTTGATGCCAGTGCTGCGAGGCCCCCGGCATCAGCAAGATGATCATTGCATCGGAATGTCCTCTCTCAGCGCATAACAAAACCGCCATCCACCGAGATTGATTGGCCGGTAATGTAGCTTGCTGCGTCGCTGCACAAAAAAAGGACGGTGTTCGCGATCTCCTCAGGCCGACCTTCTCGCTTCATGGGCACGAAATACTCGACCATCGCTTTCAACGCATCGCCTTGTCCCTCAGCCTCCATCTTGTCGCTCATCGGCGTGCGGATGAGTCCAGGGCAGATGTCGTTCACGCGGATACCCCGGGTCGCGTATTCCAGTGCCGCGCTTTTGGTAAACCCGATGACTCCGTGTTTTGCGGCGTGATAGGTGCCGCGCTGATTACCACCGATCAGACCGCCCAGAGACGAGCAATTGACGATGGCGCCGCTTCCCTGATCCCGCATCGCCCGAAGCTCAAACTTCATCGAGCTCCAGACACCGCGCAGATTGACAGCCATCACACGGTCATAGTCCTCGCGTGTCGTATCCGCGGTCTCTGCCAGCACGTTTTGAATGCCCGCATTATTGTAGGCCGCATCCAACCGCCCGAACGCCGACACGGTCTTCTTTATCATGGCTTCTACCTGCCCATCGTCCGACACGTCACACACAACTGCTAGTGCTTTATGGCCCCTGTCAGCGAGCGCTTTGGCGGCCGTTTCGACAGCATTCGGGTTCCGATCCGCCAATACAACCGCGGCGCCGGCGTCGGCAAATGCTTTGGCCGTCGCCAATCCAAGCCCGGACGCCGCGCCCGTGACAAGTGCCACTTTGTTTTCGAAGGAAATGTTCATTTCAAGACTCCAATGTTTGATCAACAGATTCGGAGGGGGAAGTGTCACGGCAGCGCGTACGCGACGACCTTTGTGAGAAGACCCCAGGGCGGTGCCGTGCAGGGGATATGCCGCGGTGACAAGAAGGTCAGATCCGCTTGATCGGCATACGGGGTGGTCTCCATAGCGCTACGAGCCGTGCCACGAGTCCCCAGGCATCAAAAGCCACTTCCCAGACTGCCCAGGCGGCGGTTGGGATCAAGACCACGCCATATAGCCACCGGCCGCGCAAGTCCCGCCGTCCGACGAGGATGGCGCTTGCACTATTAATAATCGCTAACCCAGCAAGGAGGCGATAGAACGATCCGCCGTCGATCAGCAGCAGCACGCCACCGACAGCGAGCGTCGGCCCAATGATGAGGAGTAACCCCGCGTAGGACCTTCTGAGCCAGCGGCAGGCAGCACTTTCTGCGACTGATGGTGAGCGATTCATGGCGCTTTCTTTGAAAGCCTACGGCCTCAGTAGCACTTTGATCGCGCGCCGCTCATCCATAGCGCGATAGCCCTCAGCCACCTGCTCGAGCGGCAGTCTCATATCGAATACCTTCCCGGGGTTCATTTTCTTATCCAAGACGAGATCAATGAGCTTCGGTAAGAAGCGCCGCACGGGGGCCGGACCACCGTGCATATGAACGTGCGAGAAAAAAAGCTCCTCGCCTTTAAGCTCGACCCCATGCGGGACGCCTACGTAGCCCACATATCCGCCCCGGCGCGTGGATTGAATGGCTTGATTCATGGACTCGGGTGTTCCGACGCATTCCAGCACCGAATCCGCGCCGACTCCGTGAGTCAAATCCTTGATATGAGCAACGCCTTCCGCGCCGCGGTCGACCACGATGTCGGTGGCGCCAAACTCGCGAGCGAGCGCAGTGCGATTGTCATGGCGGCTCATGACGATGATCCGCTCGGCTCCCTTGAGCCTGGCGGCCAGCACACCCAATTGCCCCACCGCACCATCGCCTACGACAACGACTGTCGATCCCGGGATGACATTGGCCGCGTGCGCGGCGAACCATCCCGTGCCCATGACATCAGAGAGAGTGACGAGATCCGGAATCAAATCGTCGGAAGGGATGTCAGGAGTCGCGACGAGCGTGCCATCGGCTAACGGGATTCGAACCAGCGGTGCCTGGGCGGTGCCCACAAATTCCGCGTGCTGACAGGTCGACTGATAGCCGTACTGGCAGTTAGGACAGGTATTGTCGGAAGCGAAGAACGA
>DATJSL010000036.1:0-13157 GCA_035504115.1 Steroidobacteraceae bacterium
CGGCGCCGACATGGCGGTGGCGAGCCGCCACGTCATCGGCGGCGGGGTGAGCGACTGGAGCATCGCGCGCCGCGTGGTCTCGCGCACCGCCCAGCTGATCGGCCTTTTGGTACTGCCGAGCGTCGTCGGCCGCATCAGCGACCCGTTGAGCGGCTACTTCATGATCCGCCGCACGGCCATCGAGGGTGTGGAGCTGCATCCGCTCGGCTACAAGATCCTGATCGAGGTGCTGGCGCGCGGCCGATTCCATCGCATCGGCGAGGTGCCGTACGTCTTTCAGGAGCGCGCCCTCGGCGGCAGCAAGGCGACCGCGCGGGTGTACTACGAATACCTGCGGCATCTGCTCGAGCTGCGATTGGCGCTGCTCAGTCGTTTCCTGCGCTTCGCCGCCGTCGGTCTGTCGGGGGTGGTGGTCGACATGGGCCTCCTGTTCCTGCTGAGCGATCCGACCATGCTCGGCTGGGGGCTGACGCGCAGCAAGCTGATCGCGGCGGAAATGGCCATCGTGAACAACTTTCTGTGGAACGATGCCTGGACGTTCGGGGATCTGTCCGCCCAGCAGCGCGGCACGCTGGCGCGGCTGCGGCGCTTCGGCAAGTTTCAGGTCATTTGCTCGGCGGGCGTCCTCATCAACGTCGCCTTGCTCAACTTGCAGTTCAACGTGCTGCACATGAACCGCTACCTGGCGAACGCCGTCGCCATCGCGGTCGTGACCGGCTGGAACTACTGGCTGAATCTCAAGCTGAGCTGGCGCGTCGCGCCGTCCCCGCAGCCCTAGCGAAGCGGCGGCGCGCGCGGCGGCGAGGTCCCGGGCGCCGGCGGCGCGCGCCCGGGGTGCGGCGCTCATTCCACGTAGGCGGCGGTGGTGCTGCGGCGGACCTGCTCACGAGTGACGCCCGGCGCGAGCTCGATGAGCTTGAATGGCTGCTTGCGCGTCTCGCGCGAGAACACCGCGAGGTCCGTGATCAGCATGTCGACCACGTTGACGCCGGTGAGCGGCAGCTCGCAGCGCACCTTGAACTTCGACTCGCCCTCCTTGGAGGTGTGCTCCATCACCACCACGATGCGCCGCACGCCCGCCACCAGATCCATGGCGCCGCCCATGCCCTTCACCATCTTGCCGGGCACCATCCAGTTGGCGAGATCACCGTTCTCCGCCACCTCCATGGCGCCGAGGACGGCCATGTCGATGTGGCCGCCGCGGATCATGGCGAAGCTGTCGGCCGAGGAGAAATACGAGCTCATCGGCAGCGCCGTGACGGTCTGCTTGCCGGCATTGATCAGATCGGGATCCTCCTCGCCTTCGTAGGGAAAGGGCCCGATGCCGAGCATGCCGTTCTCGGACTGCAGCACCACCTTCAGCCCGGGGGCGATGTAGTTCGCCACCAGGGTCGGGATGCCGATGCCGAGATTGACGTAATAGCCGTCCTCGAGCTCGCGCGCCGCGCGCGCCGCCAAATCCTCACGCGACCACGGCATGGCTGCCCTCCGTTCTCTTGCGCAGCGTGCGCTTCTCGATGAGCTTGTGGTAGGGGCTGCCGTCGATGATGCGCTTCACGAAGATGCCGGGTGTGTGGACCTGGTCCGGATCGAGCTCGCCCGCCGGCACCAGGATCTCCACCTCCGCGACGGTGATGCGCCCCGCGGTCGCCATGTTGGGGTTGAAGTTGCGGGCGGTCTTTCGATAGATGAGATTGCCTTCGGTGTCGCCCTTCCAGGCCTTGACCAGGGACACATCGGCCACCAAGCCTCTCTCGAGCACGTAGACCTCCCCATCGACGACGCGCTGCTCCTTGCCATCCGCGACGATGGTTCCGGCGCCGGTGCGGGTGAAGAAAGCGTAGATGCCCGCCCCGCCCGCGCGGATGCGCTCGGCCATGGTGCCCTGGGGGTTGAATTCGAGCTCGAGCTCGCCGGCGAGATACTGCCGCTCGAACTCCTTGTTCTCGCCCACGTAGGAGGAGATCATCTTGCGGATCTGCCGGCTTTGCAGCAGCAGACCGAGGCCGGCGCCGTCGACGCCGGCATTGTTGGAGATCACCGTCAGATTCCGCACGCCCGAATCGTGCAGCGCCGAGATCAGCCGCTCGGGGATACCGCACAGGCCGAATCCGCCGCACATGAGCGTCATGCCGTCCTTGAGAATGCCCTCGAGCGCCCTGGCGGCATCCGGAAAGACTTTCGAGCTCGACGATCCACCCATGTTTCCACCCCCAGCCGCGCAGCGGCGCAGCGCTGCGCATGTCCGCCCCGCCCCCCAGTATACGAAGGAGCCCGGGCGCGCGGCTGTCCTAAATGAGACCGGCGGCGGCGCGGGCGCGACCCGCTGGCGCGGATGCGTGCACGTCAACCGCAAGTGATGGCCGCTAAAGCGCTCCCGCCGCCGCTGCCTGGGGAGGCGCGCCGGCGGCGAGAGTCGCGGTAGCCACCAGTTTGTGTGCCAGCGCATCGACCATCACGCCGAAGCCCTCGAGCGTGCGCACGCCGAGCAGGTGCAGATCTCCGGATTGGGCAAAGACCACTTCATCGTTGGTGATGAAGCCCTCCGACTCCAAAATGCAAAATCCGACCTCGCGCTCCATCTTGCGGCCGTCAGCCAGCGTGAACAGGCGTTTACGCCGCGGATGAATGCCCGCCCTGGCGAGCACCTCGGACGGCATCCAGCTCAGCTCCGATCCGGTATCGACCAGCACGCGTACGGGCTCCGAACGGATGTCCTCCTGTTTCGGATTGACGGCGACCAGATTCAGATAATAAGCGCTCATGTGCTCATCTTGGGGGAAGGGGCAGCCGCGTCGCAAGACCTCATATGTACCGCGTCAACACCGATAGTGCTCCGCGTCAATACCGATAGTTCTCGGGCTTGAACGGGCCTTCCTTCGCCACGCCGATGTACCTCGCCTGCGCATCGCTCAGCTCGCTGAGCTGCGCGCCGAGCTTCGAGAGCTGCAGGCGCGCCACCTTCTCATCGAGGTGCTTCGGCAGCACGTAGACCCCCACCGGGTATTTCTCGGTTTGCGTGAACAGCTCGATCTGGGCGAGCACCTGGTTCGCGAACGAGGAGCTCATGACGTAGGAGGGATGCCCCGTGCCGCAGCCCAGGTTCACCAGGCGCCCCTCGGCGAGCAGGATGATGCGTTTGCCGTCCGGGAATACGACGTGATCGACCTGCGGCTTGATGTTCTCCCAGCGGTGCTGGCGCAGCGCCGCCACCTCGATCTCGCTGTCGAAGTGCCCGATGTTGCACACGATCGCCTGGTCCTTCATGCGCTTCATGTGCTCGTGCGTGATGACGTGAAAATTGCCGGTCGCGGTCACGAAGATATCGGCCTTGTCCGCCGCATGATCCATGCTGACCACGCGGTATCCCTCCATCGCGGCCTGCAGCGCGCAGATCGGATCGACCTCGGTGATCCACACCTGAGCGGAGAGCGCGCGCAGCGCCTGCGCGCATCCCTTGCCCACATCGCCGTATCCCGCGACCACCGCCACCTTGCCCGCGATCATCACGTCGGTGGCGCGCTTGATGGCATCGACCAGGGACTCGCGGCAGCCGTACAGGTTGTCGAACTTGGACTTGGTGACCGAGTCGTTGACGTTGAAGGCCGGGAACGACAAGCGGCCCTCCTTCGCCATTTGATACAGACGCTTCACGCCCGTGGTGGTCTCCTCGGTCACGCCCTTGACGCGCGCGAGGCGCGTCGAGTACCACTTCGGGTCGCTCTTGAGCCGCGCCTTGATGGCCGCAAACAGATGCTGCTCTTCCTCGTTCGAGGGGGAGGCGAGGAGCGAGGCCTCCTGCTCGGCGCGCGCGCCCAGGTGCAGCAGGAGCGTCGCGTCCCCGCCGTCGTCCAGAATCATGTTGGCGTAGCTGCCCTCGGGCCACTCGAAGATGCGGTGGGTGTACTCCCAGTACTCCGCCAGCGTCTCGCCCTTGACCGCAAAGACCGGGGTGCCGCCCTTGGCGATGGCCGCGGCGGCGTGATCCTGCGTCGAGTAGATGTTGCACGATGCCCAGCGCACCTGCGCACCGAGGGCATTCAAGGTCTCGATCAGCACGGCGGTCTGGATGGTCATGTGCAAGGATCCCGCGATGCGCGCCCCGCGCAGCGGCTGCACCGCGGCAAACTCCTCGCGGATGGCCATGAGGCCCGGCATCTCGGTCTCGGCGATCTGGATCTCCTTGCGGCCCCAATCGGCCAGGCTCAGATCCTTCACCAGGGACTCGGTGGTTACTTTCATCGCTGCGTTCATGGTTGACTCCTTGAGGCCGTGCTCACGCGGCGCGCGTCGAGGTGAGCTCGGCCGCGAGAACGTCCGCCTTGTCGGTGCGCTCCCAGGTGAACTCCTCTTCCTTGCGTCCGAAGTGACCGTAGGCGGCGGTCTTCAGGTAGATGGGCCGCGCGAGATCGAGCATCTCGCGCAGTCCGTAGGGGGTGAGATCGAAATGCGCGCGCACGATCTGCGTCAGGCGCTTGTCGGACAGCTTTCCGGTGCCGAACGTCTGGATCATGATCGAGGTCGGCTCGGCGACGCCGATGGCATAGGAGACCTGCACCTCGCAGCGCTCGGCGAGGCCCGCCGCGACGATGTTCTTGGCGACGTAGCGCGCCGCATAGGCCGCCGAGCGGTCGACCTTGGAGGGATCCTTGCCCGAGAAGGCGCCGCCGCCGTGGCGCGCGAAGCCGCCGTAGGTGTCGACGATGATCTTGCGGCCGGTGAGACCGCAATCCCCGACCGGTCCGCCGATCACGAAGCGTCCGGTGGGATTGATGTGGAACTTGGTGCGCTTGTCGAGCCACTTGGCGGGCAGCACCGGCTTCAAGATCTCCTCCATCACCGCCTCGCGCAGATGCTTGGTGCCGACCTCATCGGCATGCTGCGTCGACAGCACCACGGCCTCGAGTCCCACCGGCTCATCGTTCTCGTAGCGCAGGGTCACCTGACTCTTCGCGTCGGGCCTGAGCCAGGGGAGCTTGCCGTTCTTGCGCACCTGCGCCTGGCGCTTGACCAGGCGGTGGGCGAGCGTGATCGGCGCGGGCATGAGCACATCGGTCTCGTTGGTGGCATAGCCGAACATCAGGCCCTGATCGCCGGCGCCCTGCTTGCGCTCGTCCTTGCGGTCGACGCCTTGCGCGATATCGGCGGACTGTTTGCCGATGATGTTGAGCACCCCGCAGCTCGCGCCGTCGAAGCCCATGTCCGAGGTGTCATAGCCGATGTCGAGCACGGTCTTGCGCACCAGGGCCTCGACATCGACCCAGGCGCTGGTGGTGATCTCGCCGGCGACGATCACGACGCCGGTCTTGACCAGCGTCTCGCAGGCGACGCGGCCGCGCGGGTCGGCCGTCAGGATGGCATCGAGCACGGCGTCCGATATCTGATCGGCCACCTTGTCGGGATGGCCTTCGGAGACCGATTCGGAGGTAAAGGAAAAACTGCTCATATGTCAAATCCCTTCAGGTACTTGGCCAAAATTCTCGCCGTAGCGCCGCAACAGCTCGGCGCGTGTGAATGCGTGGTTCTGCGGCCCGCGTGACTCGATCTTGATCGCCCCCAGCAACGAGGCCAGACGGCCGGTCGTTTGCCAGTCAAGACCGCGCAAGAGCCCGTGAATTAAACCAGCGCGGTAGGCATCTCCGCAACCCGTGGGATCGACCACCGCCCGGGGCGTGGCACAGGGCACGGCGAGGGTGCGGCCCCCGGCATGGATCACCGAGCCGTCCGCCCCTCGGGTCACGATCAGCGCCTGCACCTTGCCGGCGACCTGCGCCGCGCTCAGCCCGGTCTTCTGTTGCAGCATGCCCCATTCGTAGTCATTGAGCGCCACCCAGGTGGCCTGCTCGATGAAGTGCACGAGCTCGGGGCCCGAGAACATCGGCAGGCCCTGGCCCGGATCGAAAATGAACGGAATACCCGCCGCCGCGAACTGGGCGGCATGCTCGATCATGGCCTGGCGCCCGTCGGGCGCGACGATGCCGAGCGCAATCCGCCCGGCCGCATCCTCGACCCGGTTGAGGTGCGCATACTGCATCGCGCCGGGATGAAAGGCGGTGATCTGATTGTCGTCCAGATCGGTGGTGATGAAGGCCTGTGCGGTGAAGGTCTCATCGAGGATCTTGATGTGCTGGGTGCTGATGCCGAGCGCGGCCAGGCGCTCGCGGTACGGCGCGAAGTCATGCCCCGCGGCGGCCATCGGCAGCGCGCGGTCCCCGAGCAGGTTCAGGCTGTAGGCGATGTTGGCGGCGCAGCCGCCGAACTCGCGGCGCATCTGCGGGACCAGGAACGAGACGTTCAGGATATGAATCTTGTCCGGCAGGATGTGCTGCTTGAAGCGGTCGGGAAACACCAGAATCGTGTCGTACGCCACCGAGCCGCAGATCAACGCGGCCCGCCCGCCCTCATCCTCCAGCATCCAGCACCCGTTGCGTGTTAAACCGCTATTCTAGCGGCAACGGGCTTGCTGCGCCCCGCTCATTTGCGAGACCATGTCGAAAACGCCCCGCTTCTCCAGGCTCCTGTTCCTGCTCGGCACCATCTCGATCCTGACGCCGTTCTCCCTCGACATGTATCTGCCCGCATTGCCCGCGATGGCGCAGGATCTGAAGGCGAGCGCCGGCGCGATTCAGCTGACGCTGCCGGCGTTCTTCGTGGGGCTGGCGGTGAGCCAGCTGCTGTTCGGCACCCTCGCCGACCATCTCGGCCGCCGCCCGCCGCTGCTGGTCGGGCTGGCGCTGTCGGTCGTCGGCTCGACCGGCTGCGCGCTGAGCGGCGGGGTCGGCGCGCTCACCGTGTGGCGGGTGGTGCAGGCGCTCGGTGTCGGCAGCGCGAGCGTGATCCCGCGCGCCGTGATCCGCGATCGCTTCGACGTCGCGCACACCGCCCGGGCGCTCTCCATGCTCGGCCTCATCACCGGGCTCGGCCCGATCCTCGCGCCGCAGATCGGCGGGGCGATCCTGCTGATCGCCGGCTGGCGCGCCGAATTCTGGCTGCTGTGCGCCTTCGGGGCGACGAGCTTCGGCATCGCCTACGTGATGCTGCGCGAGTCCATCCCGGCGCAGCGCTCGAGCGTCGTCGGACCGAAGCTGTGGTTCAAGCTCTTGACCGACCGGCATTATGTGCGCTATGCCATCCCGGCCAACTTGCTGCAGTCGAGCGTCTTCGCCTACATCGCCGGCGGCTCATTCGTGTACATCGATCACTTCAAGCTCAGCCCGCAGCAGTTCGCCTGGATGTTCGGCCTGAATGCGCTCGGCCTGATGATCGTCGGGCGCATCAACGCGCACATCGTCGCAAGGCTCGGACCCGAGCTGATCTTCCGGCGCGCGATGCGGGTGACCGCGGCGCTCGGCGTCCTGCTGTTCGGGTTCGCACTCGCCGACGTCGGCGGCTTCTGGGGCATGGCCATCCCCCAGGGGCTGTTCGTCGCCATGCTCGGGTTCAACTTCTCCAACGGCTTTGCCCTGGCGCTGACGCATTTCGGCAGCTCGGCGGGCACCGCCTCGGCCCTGTTCGGCACCCTGCAATTCGTGTTCGCCGGGCTCGCCGGCGGCGCGGTGAGCGCGCTCTACGACGGCAGCGCCCGCGCGATGGCCGGCGTGATGTGCGCCGTGTCGCTCGGCGCCGTCATCATGTACCGGTCGGTGAAGTGATCCTCGGCCGCGACATCTGCGGAGATTTCGCGAGTGCCGCGCAGCGTGAATGGCTCGCGACCAACGGGCTCGGCGGCTATGCCTGCGGCACGGTCGCGGGGGCGAATACGCGCCGCTACCACGCTTTCCTGATGGCGAGCCTCGCCCCGCCGGTCGAGCGCACGCTGCTGGTTGCCAAGGTGGAGGCGAGCGTCGAGTACCGCGCAGGGCGCTACGATCTTTCCGCCAACGAGTTCGCGGGCGGCGCGATCGAGCCGCGCGGTTACCTGCACCTCGAATCCTTCGCCGTGCGCGACGGCATTCCCACCTGGCGCTACGCCCTGGAGGATGCGCTGCTCGAGCAGCGGATTTTCATGGCGCCGGGCCGCAACACGGCGTATCTGGAGCTCTGCCTGGTGCGCGCCTCGGCGCCGGCGCGCATCGAGCTCAAGCCGCTGGTGACCTACCGCGATCTGCACGGCCAGGGACGCGGGGCGCGGCCGTTCTCGGCCGAGGCGCAAGGATCGGGCTGCACGGTGCGTGCCTTCGCCGGGGCGCGGCCCTGCCGGCTGGCGATCGAGGGCGGCTCTTTCACCCCCGTCGGGGAGTGGTACTGGAACTTCTGGCATCGCGAGGAGGCGGCGCGCGGCCTCGATGCGCTCGAGGATCTTTTCGTGCCCGGCCTGTTCCGCCGCGAGCTCGCCCCGGGCGAGAGGGTCTGGTTCAGCGCCAGCGCCGAGGAGGCGCCGCTCGCTGCGCCGCAGGAAATCGAGGCGGCGCTCGGCGCGCGCACGCGCCGGCTCAAGGCGGCGCTGCCGGAGTCCGCGCCCGGCTGGATCGAGGCGCTCGCCCTCGCCTCGGACCAGTTCCTGGTGCGCCGCGGAGACTCGAGCTCGAGCGTCATCGCCGGATATCCCTGGTTCGAGGACTGGGGGCGCGACACCATGATCTCGCTCCCCGGGCTTGCGACCGTGCTCGGACGCTACGATACCGCGGCCGACGTGCTGCGCACCTTCGCCCGCTTCGTCGACCGCGGCATGCTGCCGAATCGCTTCCCGGACGCGGGCACCGTGCCCGAGTACAACACCGCCGACGCGACGCTCTGGATGTTTCACGCGCTGCAGGACTATCTCACCGCGAATCGCGACCCGGCGCTCGCCCAGGAGCTGTATCCGACGCTGATCGGGATCGTGCAGGCGCATGTCGAAGGCACCCGCTACGGCATCCGCGTCGATCCCGCCGATGGGCTGCTGTGCGCCGGCGAGCGCGGCGTGCAGCTCACGTGGATGGATGCGAAGCAAGGCGATCATGTGTTCACGCCGCGCATGGGCAAGCCCGTGGAGATCAACGCCCTGTGGATGAACGCGCTGGACGTGACGGCGCGCCTGGCGGCACGCATCCGCGACGGCGCGGGCAAGCAGCGCTGCGAGGCGCTGCTCGAGCGCGCCGTGGCCGGATTCAAGCGCTTCTGGAACCCGCAAGGCGCCTGCCTGTACGATGTGATCGACGTCGACGGCGGTGCGGGAGTCGATGCGAGCGTGCGCCCGAACCAGCTGCTCGCCGCATCGCTCCCCTTCACGGCGCTCGGGCCGGCCGAGATGCGCGCCGTGGTCGACACTTGCGCGCACGAGCTTTTGACGAGCTACGGCCTGCGCAGCTTGAGCGCGCGCGACGGCGCCTACATCGGGCACTACGCGGGCGATCCCTGGCACCGCGACGCCGCCTATCATCAGGGCACGGTCTGGAGCTGGCTGCTCGGCCCGTTCGTGCGCGCGCACTTTCGCGTCTACGGCGATGCGCCGCTCGCGCAGTCCTTTCTCGCGCCGATCGCGCAGCATCTCGCCGGCGCCTGCCTGGGCTCGGTGAGCGAGATCTTCGATGGTGACGCGCCTCACATTGCCAGGGGCTGTTTCGCACAAGCGTGGAGCGTCGCTGAGATACTACGCGCCTGGATTCAACTCGAGCGCAAGATCCGCAGCAGCTGAGAACCAACATGAACAAAGAGCGCGAGCGCTTGCTCGCCCATCTCCCCGGCCGCGCGGGCTGGAAGCATTGGGGGCCGTATCTGAGCGAGCGCCAGTGGGGCACGGTGCGCGAGGATTACAGCGCCGGCGGCACGGCCTGGGAGTATTTCCCGCACGATCACGCGCGCAGCCGCGCCTATCGATGGGGCGAGGACGGCATCGCGGGATTCTCGGATGCCGAGCAGCTCGTGTGCCTGTCGCTGGGTCTGTGGAACGGCCGCGATTCGATTCTCAAGGAACGTCTGTTCGGCCTCACCAACTCCCAGGGCAACCACGGCGAGGACGTCAAGGAGGAATACTTTTACCTGGATGCGACGCCGACCCACTCGTATCTGAAGATGCTCTACAAGTATCCGCAGCGGCCCTTCCCCTACGAGGACCTGATCGCCGAGAACGCGCGCCGCGACACCAGTCTCATGGAATACGAGCTGCGCGATACCGGCATATTCGACGGCGATCGCTATTTCGACGTGTTCGTCGAGTACGCCCAGGCCGAGCCGGGCGACATTCTGATGAGGATCTGCGCGTGGAACCGCGGACCCGATCCGGCTCCCTTGCACGTCCTCCCGCAGCTCGTGCTGCGCAACACCTGGCGCTGGCAGCCGGGGAGCGCAAAGCCTCTGCTGCGCGCGCTCGAGGCCGCCCGAGCGCTCGAGGGGGTGCGCAGCGTGAGCGTCGAGCGGCAGGAGCCGGGCCTGTGCCGCCTGTATGCGGAGGCGTCGGCGCAGCTGCTCTTCACCGAGAACGAGTCGAACGCCGAGCGGCTCTGGAGCCTGCCGGGTGATGGCTACTTCAAGGACGGCTTTCACGAGCACATCGTGCACGGGCGCCCGGGCCGGGTGAACCCGGCCGGCCTCGGCACCAAGGTCGCGGCCTGGCATCAATCCTTGGTGCCCGCCGGCGGCTGCGTAGAGCATCGCGTGCGGCTCGCCGGCCGCGAGCTCGCCGCGCCGTTCGCCGATTTCGATGCGCTGCTCGGGCTGCGGCGCGAGGAGGCGGACGAGTTCTACCATCACCTGCAGCGCGACATCGCCTCGGCGGATGCGCGCATCATCCAGCGCCAGGCGTTCGCCGGGCTCATCTGGAGCAAGCAGTTCTACCAGTTCGACATTCCGCGCTGGCTCGAGGGCGATTCAGGCCAGCCGTCCCCGCCCGCGGCGCGCAAGCGCGGACGCAACGTCGAATGGAACCACTTGCGCAACGCCGACGTGCTGTCGATGCCGGACAAGTGGGAGTACCCCTGGTATGCCTCCTGGGATCTGGCGTTTCACTGCATCCCGCTGGCGCTGATCGATGCGGAGTTCGCGAAGCAGCAGCTGGTGCTGCTGACGCGCGAATGGTACATGCACCCGAACGGGCAGATCCCCGCCTACGAGTGGGCTTTCAGCGACGTCAACCCCCCCGTGCACGCCTGGGCCGCATGGCGGGTCTACCAGATCGACCGCAAGCATCATGGCACGCATGGGGACCTGGAGTTCCTCGAGCGCGTGTTCCACAAGCTCATGCTGAATTTCACCTGGTGGGTCAATCGCAAGGACGCGGTGGGACGCAACATCTTCCAGGGAGGCTTCCTCGGGCTCGACAACATCGGGGTGTTCGATCGCAGCGCGCAGCTGCCGACCGGCGGCTACATCAATCAATCCGATGGAACGAGCTGGATGGCGATGTACGCGCTCAATCTGATGCGCATCGCGCTCGAGCTCGCCCAGCACAACCACGTCTATGAGGACATCGCCAGCAAGTTCTTCGAGCATTTTCTCGGGATCGCCGAGGCGATGAACACCATGGCCGACGACGGCGGCGGACTGTGGGACGATGAGGACAAGTTCTTCTACGACGTGCTCAACCTGCCCGACGATGCGCGGGTGCGCCTGCGCATCCGCTCGATGGTGGGGCTCATTCCGCTGTTCGCGGTGGAGACGCTGGAGCCGGAGATGCTCGCGAGCTTGCCCGGATTTCGCAAGCGCCTGGAATGGCTCCTGCGCCACCGCCCGGACCTCGCGGCGCTGGTGTCGCACTGGCAATCGCCGGGACGCGGCGAGCGGCGCCTGCTGTCGCTCCTGCGCGGCCACCGCATGAAGCGGCTCCTGCGCCGCATGCTCGATGAGTCGGAGTTTCTGTCGGAGTACGGCGTGCGCGCGCTGTCGCGGGCTCATCTCGAGCGCCCGTACGTGTTCCGCCTCGACGGCACCGATCTCAGCGTGCGCTATGCGCCGGCGGAATCGGAGACGCGGCAATTCGGGGGCAACTCCAACTGGCGCGGTCCGATCTGGTTCCCGCTGAATTTCCTCATCATCGAGTCGTTGCAGAAGTTTCACCATTACTACGGCGATGACTTCAAGGTGGAGTGCCCGACTGGATCGGGACGGCTCGTGTCGATCGAGCAGGTGGCCGAGGAACTCAGCGGCCGGCTCGCGCGCATCTTTCTGCGCAACGCAGCCGGCGAGCGTCCGGTGCTCGGCGGGCAGCCGGAGCTGCAGTCGGACCCGCACTATCAGGGCTGCATTCCCTTCTACGAGTACTTCGACGGCGATAACGGCCGCGGGGTCGGCGCCTCGCACCAGACCGGCTGGACGGCGCTGATCGCCAAGCTCCTCATGCCGCGCCAGCACGACTAGCGCCAGGAACCGCTTCATCGGCGCGGGCTCCGCGCGGCTCATAACGCATGCAAAAACCGACGCTTGCGATGTATACATCGGTCCAGTCGTAACCTCCCAATTACCTTGCCTGTTGCTCGAATGGACACAACCCGTGAATCGGCTTCGGGTGGTCTGTATTTGACTTAATGCTTTGCAGGCTGCCAGATAATTCCTATAGGACGAAGATGCACTCGCGTTAAGATTAATGCTTAATGCAAATGCGGTGACGCCCTCGCATCCGCCAGCTCAGCGGCGTCAGAGAAAAAATGGGGATGTAGCAATGAGAAAGACGCCGTGTGCAATTGCTGCCGGGCTCGCGTTCGGGATCGGGCTCGTCAACGCAGGCTTTGCGCAGCAGCCGGTCCTGCAACGCGGCTACGACCCGGGTCTTTCCGGCGCAAACCTCACTGAGACCACCCTCACCACATCCAACGTCAATCCGACCACGTTCGGACTCGTGTTCAAGCTGCCCGTGGATGACAGGATCTACGCCCAGCCGCTGTACGTGCCGAACGTCGTCATGATGCAAGGAACTTACAACGTCGTGTACGTCGCGACGATGAGCGACACGCTTTACGCCTTCGACGCCGACACCGGCGCCGAGCTGTGGTCGGTCAATTTCGCCAGCAGCGTCGGCGCGGTTCCCGTGCCATTCGCCAACTTCACCTTTGCCGGCAATACCAACATCGTCGGCAACGTCGGCATCTTGAGCACACCCGTAATCGATCCGTCCACCAACATCATGTATCTGGTGGCCTGCACGCTCGAGGGCGGCACCATGGTCTATCGGCTGCACGCGGTCGACATCACCAACGGCACGGAGCCATATACCAACGTGGTGATCTCGGGCAGCTACGGCGGGG
>DATJSL010000037.1:0-81311 GCA_035504115.1 Steroidobacteraceae bacterium
GGCCACGGCGTTCGAGAGCCCAGTGGCGCCGTTGGTCACGTTGATCGTGTACGTATAGTCGTAGGTCGTTCTGCCGACCCGCGTTGAGCTGACCTGATTCATGCCTGTGACGGTCGCCTGGCCCCAGGCGCCGGAAGCAGCCACCAATAGCAGCACTGCGAGGCCAAGACGGCGGAACACAGGTCTCTGTCGGGATAAATTGCTCACGAATGCTCCCCTCGCCATCGCGCTGCCATCCGGCCTTTGGCATAAAAACAGAAGCTGCGCCGCCCGCGTCACCAGGTTGGAGTACAGATCAGCGAGTCTGCGCGGCATCTTTGATCGGCCGCGCCTCTTCGATCAGGGCACACCGCGCACAAGGCCCCCTCAAACGATCGCGCCGACTTCCCTCACCAGCACCAGGATGAGATCCGACTGGCGGTGCGTGCCGGTCTTGACGAGCAGCCGCCGCAGATGCGTGCGCGCCGTCTCGAGGCTGATGCACAAGCGTCTTGCCACCGCGGCGACATCGTTCCCCCGCAGCAAGAGCTGCGCGACGCCGGCCTCGGCGGCCGTGAGTCCGTAGGCCTGCATCAGCCGCTCCTTGGGCGGCGCCGCGCTGCGCTCCGGATCGTTGATCACCACCAGGGCAGCGGGCGTGGACGGGAAGCCGGGCGGGAGCTGCAGCGGACTGATCAACACCGAGAGGGGTCGCCTTTGTGACGGCCGCGCGAGCCGCAGGGATGCGCCCAGGCCGCCGTCGACGGCGCGCTTCAGCGCCTGGCTCAGCCGCGCGGAGTCGGGCTTCGCGGTCGCGATCAGCTCACCGGATCGAAGGCTCAGCCCGTCGGTCTCTCGACAAATGGCGTTCGCGAGCGAGTTGGCGAAGCTCACGCGGCACACTCGATCGATCAGCGCGACCCCTTGGTTGAGCCGATCGAGAGCCGCCGTTGCTGCGGCAGCGGCCGCGAACAATTCAGAGTCCGCCTTCCTCCTGGACACACGCGTCGCGCGCTGCTCGCGCTGCGTCGAGCTCGTGACTCCATCCATCTTCCTGCTCCCTCGATGAGTTTGCGTTCCCCTCCATACAGAAAGCGCAAAGTCTCGGAAAAAGGGCTCAGGATTATGTCAAAACACTACGTCTTCCAGTGGATCAGGATCTTGTACAGCCCCTGCCTCGAGCGGATATATATAGGAGTGTCGCCCAGCCCGACCAGACTCTCGGCGCGCCCCAGCTGCGTCCCGTCGGCGCCCACCGCCTTGAGCAGCAGGCGGCCCCGCGATCGATTCGCGAGAAAGGTCACCTCGCCAGCGCCCGACACCGTCAACTTGCCGATCACCAGATCCGGTTTCCCCTCGACCGGGTACTCGGCCGTGATCGTGGGAGCTCCCGACGCCGGCGCGGGTGCGAACGTCTCGGCGCCGAGCGCCCAGCCACTTGGCAGGAACGCGACCACCAATGAAGCGCCCATCAACCAGAATAGCGACGCAAATCTGCGGCCCTGCATGCGATGACTCCCTCCCACCGGCCATCGTGCTCGACGCGACGACGCCTCGAACCTGACGCTACGCCACCTCGAACAGCCCGGCCGCCCCCATGCCCCCGCCGATGCACATGGTGACGACGACATACTTGACGCCGCGGCGCTTGCCCTCGATGAGCGCGTGCCCCACCAGCCGCGCGCCGCTCACCCCGTACGGGTGGCCGACGGCGATCGCGCCGCCATCGACGTTGAGCCGCTCGTCCGGGATGCCGAGCCGGTCGCGGCAATAGATCACCTGCACCGCGAACGCCTCGTTCAGCTCCCACAATCCGATGTCCTCGACCTTGACTCCCGCCTTGGCGAGCAGCTTCGGTACGGCGAACACCGGACCGATCCCCATCTCGTCCGGCTCGCATCCCGCCACCTGGAATCCGCGGAAAATGCCGAGCGCCGGGAGTCCCTTCTGCTGCGCGCGCTTTGCGTCCATCACGATGCACATGGAAGCGCCGTCCGAGAACTGACTGGCATTGCCCGCCGCGATCACCCCGCCCGGCAGGGCGGGACGAATCTTCGAGACGCCTTCGTAGGTGGTATCGGGCCGGATGCCCTCGTCGGCGCTGAGGGTGACCTCGGCCATGCCGACGGTGCCCGACGTCTTGTCCGCCACGGCCATGGTGGTCTTGAACGGGACGATCTCGGCCTCGAAGCGGCCCGCCTGCGCCGCCGCCGCCGCGCGCAGCTGGCTGCGCACGCCGTATTCGTCCTGGGCTTGCCGCGGGATGCCATAGCGCTTCGCCACCGTTTCCGCGGTCTGCAGCATGTTCCAGTAGACCTCGGGCTTGTGCTGCACCACCCATTGCTCCTTGAGCATGCGCACGTTCGCCTCATTCTGGATGCAGCTGATCGACTCGAGGCCGCCGGCCGCATAAATCTCCCCCTCGCCCGCCAGGATGCGCTGCGCGGCAAGGGCGATGGTCTGCAGCCCCGAGGAGCAGAAGCGGTTGATGGACAGGCCCGCGGTGCTCACCGGGCAGCCGGCGCGCAGGCCCACCTGGCGCGCGACGTTCGCGCCCGCCGCGCCTTCCAGGAAGGTCGCCCCGACGATCACATCCTCGACCTCGCGCGGATCGATGCGCGCGCGCTCGATCGCGCGGCTGAGCACATGACCCGTGTAAGTCACCGGATGACTCATGTTGAGCGCCCCGCGCCAGGACTTCGCGAGGCCCGTGCGGGCGGTGGATACGACGACGGCGTCGGTCATGATTGCTTACCCCAGCTGGCAAATCCCCGGTTCTCGGCCGCCAGTCGCTGCAGCAGCGGCGCGGGTTCCCACGCCTGCGGCTGATACCCGTGGGCGAAGTGGCGCATCGCTCTGGAGATGTTGGCGAGCCCGATCGTGTCGGCGTAGAACATCGGTCCGCCGCGGAAGTCCGGGAAGCCGTATCCGGCGACGTACACGATGTCGATGTCGGAGGAGCGCAGCGCGATACCCTCCTCGAGAATGCGCGCACCCTCGTTGATGAGGGCATACAGCGCGCGCTCGATGATCTCGGCATCGCCGATCCTGCGGCGCTTCAGACCGAGGCGCTGCGATTCCTCCAGGATGATGTTCGTGACCACCTCGGAGGGAATGGCGTTGCGCTCGCCCGGCTTGTAGTCATACCACCCGGCGCCCGTCTTCTGGCCGAAGCGGCCGAGCTCGCAGATGCGGTCCGGTATCCTCGAGAACGGCCGGTCGGGATACTCCTTGTACAATCGCTTGCGGATCGCCCAGCCGATGTCGTTGCCCGCGAGGTCGGCGACCCGGAACGGCCCCATCGCAAAGCCGAAGCCCTCGAGCGCCTTGTCGATCTGCTGCGGCAGCGCGCCCTCATCGAGCAGGAAATCCATCTGCCGGAAATAGGCATTCAGCATGCGGTTGCCGATGAACCCGTCGCACACCCCGGCGAGGACGCCGATCTTCTTGATTTGCTTTGCAATCGCGAAACTGGTCGCGAGCACGTCCTTTGCCGTCTTGGCGCCGCGCACGATCTCCAGCAGCTTCGTGACGTTCGCCGGGCTGAAGAAATGCAGGCCCACCACGTCCTGGGGCCGCTGCGTCACCGCGGCGATCTGATCGAGGTCGAGCGTCGAGGTGTTGGAGGCGAGAATCGCGCCCACTTTCGCCTTGCGATCGAGCGTCTCGAACACCTGCTTCTTGACCGCCATGTCCTCGAACACCGCCTCGATGATCAGATCCGCGTCGGCGAGGTCGTCATAGGAGAGCGTGCCCCGGATGCGCGCGAGGCGCTCGTCGAACTGCTCGCGCGTGAGCCGTCCCTTCTTGAGGGTGCTTTCGTAGTTCTTCTTGACGACGCCCAGCCCCTTGTCGAGCGCCGCCTGCGTCATCTCCAGGACGGTCACCTCCAGGCCGGCGTTGGCGAAATTCATGGCGATGCCCCCGCCCATGGTGCCTGCGCCGATGACCGCCACCGATCGCAGGGCGCGCGGTGCCGTATTGGCAGGCACGTCGGGGATCTTGTTGGCGGCGCGGGTCGCGAAGAACACGTGCCGCAGCGCCTGCGACACCGTCGAGCCCAGCAACTCGGCGAAGGCCGCGCGCTCGACTTTGATGCCATCCTCGAAGGGCTTGAGCACCGCGGCCTCGACCGCGTCGATGCACTTTCCCGGCGCGGGATAGTTCTTGGCAAGCGGAGCGATCGCGCCGCGCGCAAAATCGAAGAACGCTTCCGCGTTGGGCAGCTCGATCGTGATGTCGCGCGCTTTCTTCAGTGCCAGCTTGCCCGCCGAGGATTGCTGTGCGAAGGCGATCGCCGCCGCCACCACATCGCTCTGCGTCACCTCGTCCAGCAGCTCGGTGTGCGCCAGCTCCCGCGCCGGCAGCGGATCGCCTCTCAGGATCATATTGAGCGCGCGCTCCGCACCCACCAGCCGCGGCAGGCGCTGCGTGCCGCCGGCGCCCGGCAGCAGACCGAGCTTCACCTCCGGCAAGCCGAGCGGCGCCGATGCGGCGGCGAGGCGGTAGTGGCACGACATCGCAAGCTCCAGACCGCCGCCGAGCGCCGTGCCGTTCAGCGCGGCGATCACCGGCTTCGGGAAACTCTCGATGAGCGCGCACAGATCGAGCAGATCGGGTGCCGCGCGCATGGCGGGCAAGCCGAACTCGCTCACGTCGGCCCCGCCGCAGAACGTCGATCCGGCTCCGGTGATGATCACGGCCGAGATCGCCGTCGAATCCTCGGCGCGCTCCAGGCCCTCGGCAAGCTTCGAGCGCACCCCCAGGCAGAGCGCGTTGACGGGGGCGTAGTCGAGGGTAATCACGGCGACTGAGCCGTGTGCAGTATAGTCGGCGCAAGCCATGCAAACTCCTTATCGGGCGCGCGATTATAACCCTTTGCGAAAGACGGCTCGCACCCGAGCGGCCCTGGTCGCGGCGGCGCTCCTCGCAGCGTGGTGCGTGGGGCTCTTTGCGCGCGGTTACTGGACGCCGGATGAGCCGCGCGAAGCGGACATCGCCTGGCGCATGAGCTGGCAAGCCGACAAGGCCGTTCCGCTGCTGGCCGGCGAGGCCTTTTGCGAGAAGCCGCCGCTCACTTACTGGGTCGCGGGCGGTGCCATCCGGCTGTTCGGGACCGGAGCCTGGGCGGCGCGCTTGCCCAACCTGCTCTACGCCCTCGTGGGGGCGCTCGGCGTGGGGCTGCTGGCGCGAAGAAGCGTGGGGCCGCTCGCCGGCTGGGCGGCCGCGGCGGCCTTGGGCACCTTCCTGCTGTCCTACCAGGTCGCCATCTGGCTTGCGACCGATGCACCGCTCCTCGCCGCGGTCTCCGTGGCGCTGCTAGGCGCCTACGGCGGATTCTATGCCGAGCGCAGCGCCGAGCGGCTGGGCAGCTACACCTTGATGCACGCGGCGCTCGCGATCGGTTTCTTGAGCAAGAGCGCGGTTGCCTGGATGGTGCCCGCGCTCGCGCTGCTCGCGCTCGTCGTCTGGGAGAAGCGCTGGCACGAGCTCGGGCGCTGGGAGCTGTATGCCGGTCTCGCGCTGCAGGCGGCGCTGATCCTCACCTGGGTCTGGTTCGTCTACCGCGGCCCCGACGGCATCGAGCATCTCAAGGTGTTCTTCTGGAACAATCTCGCGGGCCGATTCACGCACCTCGAGGCGCCGCAGGAGCTGCAGTACGCCGCCGCTCATCGCAACACGCCCGGCAAGTATTTCATCGAGCTGCCCATGTACCTGTGGCCCTGGACCCTGCTGGTCGCGGCGGCGCTGCGGCGCGCATGGGTTGCTCTGCGCGCCGCCGGCCGGGCGATTGAGCTGCGCCCCGTGCGCTTCGCGCTCGCGAGCGCGCTGCCCTCGCTCGCTCTGTTGTCGGTCGCCGCGACCGCCCGCAACATCTATCTGGCGCCGGCGTTGCCGGGATTCGCGCTGCTGCTCGGCTGGTGGTCGCGGCAGGTGGTCACCGCCCCCGATCGCTGGGACATTCGCGCCCTGCGCGCCACGGCCGCGCTGCTCCTTCTGGCCGTGGTGGCATTCGCCGCCGCGCTGCTGATGGCGCAGGGCGAGGCGCGCTCGAGCGCGGGGCAGGCGGCGTCGATCGGGGTGGCGGTGCTCGGGCTCATCGCGGTGCTCGGGCTCATCGCGGCGGCGGCTCTCGTCTACCATGCCGACGCCGCCGCGCGCAGTGCGCAGCTCGAGCGCTCGCAGCTTGCGCTCCTGCTCGCCTATTGCCTGCTGCTGAGCGCGCCGGCATCGCAGCTCTACCGCGATGTCGACGCCTGGCAGGATTTGCCGGGCATCGCGCGCGCCATCGGGCGCGACGCCCGGCAGCGGCCCTTGATCCTGATGGCCCCGGACGAGACCACGCGCGCCATCATCGACATGTACGCGCGTACCGACGCCGAGCTCATCCGCGGACCGCTCGACGCGACCGCAATTGCGCGCCTGCGCGAGCGGCTGGCGCGCGAGCCGCGCGCACTCGTCGTCACCCTGCTGCCCGGGCGCGAGCTGGCCGGCGCCCTGGGGCGCATGGCCGAGCGGCTCGCGATCGATCAGCGCTCTCGCGCCGGCGAGCTGCCTGCATGGATAGCGGCGTCGGGAATGCGCATCGTGCACCGCTACGCGCTGCCCAACGGGCGGCGCTACGCGCTGCTTCAGGCGGGCGCCTGAGCCGCGTGCTCGGCGGCGGTGTTGCGGTACACCTCGACATACTTGGCGATCTGACGCTGCCAGGAGAAATCCTCCTGCATGGCGTTGTGCATCAGGCGCCGCCAGACATCGGCGTCGTTGAACCAGCCGAGCGCGGTTCGCATGGCCCAGAGCGCTGCGGGCGCATCGTAATCGTTGAACACGCAGCCCGTGCCCGAGCCGGTCGCCGGATCGAAGTGCCGCACCGAGTCCGCGAGGCCTCCCGTGCGGCGCACGATCGGGATGGTGCCGTAGCGCAGGCTGTACATTTGATTGAGCCCGCAGGGCTCGTACTGCGAGGGCATGAGGAACATGTCGCTTCCCGCTTCGATCAAGTGCGCCAGCGGCTCATCCTGCGCCGAGTAGAACGCGGCGCGGCCGCGGAACGCCCTCACCAGCGACTCGAAGAACGCGGCATAGCGCTCCTCGCCGCTGCCGAGCACGACCAGCCCGAAATCGCGCTCGCCGAGCGCCTGCGGCAACGAGTCCATCAGGATGTCGATGCCCTTTTGCGAGGCGAGTCGGGTCACCATGCCGACCAGCGGGCTCTGCGGCGCGATGCGCAGGCTCGCGGCGGCGAGCAGGCGCAGCTTGTTGGCATGCTTGCCTTGCAGATTCTCGGCCGAGAAATGCTCCGTCAGATACGGATCGCGGCGCGGATCCCACTCCTCGTAGTCGACTCCGTTCAGGATGCCGATCACCGCATCGGGGCGCGCGCGCAAGGTCGCCTCCATGCCCATGCCGAGCGCCGTCTCGGTGATCTCGCGCGCATGGGTGGGACTCACGGTGGTGATCGCGTCCGCAAATTTTATTCCGCTTTTCAACGAGTTGATGACGCCGAACTGCAGATCCGCGGCGTCCAGCAGCGACTCCGGAGCGATCAGTCCCAGGTCGCTGATGAAGGCGCTCGGGAAGACGCCCTGATAGCCGATGTTGTGGATGGTGAGGACCGAGCGCGAGCGCGCGAACAAGGGCACCGGCGAATAGGTCGACTTGAGGAACAGCGGCAGGAAGCCGGTGTGCCAGTCATGGCAGTGAAATATGTCGGGCGCGAAGCCCATGCGCAGACAGCTCTCGAGCGCCGCCCGCGTGAACAGCAAGAATCGCCGGTGCTCGTCGGGATCGCGCGTATAGATGGCCGGGCGGTCGAACAGCTCGGGGCAATCGATCAGATATATCGAGACCTGCGCGCCGGGCATGCTCACCGTCCGCACCGAGAACGCATACACGCGCGAACCGATGGTGACTCCCACATTCTGCAGCCCGGGGACTGGCTGCGTGGCCGGTTGCGATCGCTTCACGGCGGCGTACAGCGGCATGAAGGCACGCACTTCATGTCCGACCCTCGACAGCTCCCGCACCAGCGCGCCGGCGACATCGGCGAGCCCCCCCGTCTTGGCGAACGGCACGATCTCGGCGCTCAGCATGCAGACTTTGAGGGCGGGCATCGCGGCAGTCTAACAAACGACCCTTCCCGCGCCACGCGCTGCCGCCGCAGAAAAAGCTGATGCGGGGAGACTCTCAGTATGGCAGGCTGCGAGCGGGGTTTGGATGCCCTGATTTCCTGCTCAAGGGCTGGTATGCGACATGCTGCTCGAACCAATACCGGACGCTACGTCAGTCGGTTGACGAGCGGCACCTTGGCGGTGGTGATGGCGGGCGGGCGCGGCGAGCGGCTGAAGGCTCTGACCGAGCACCGCTGCAAGCCTGCGACCCCGTTCGGCGGCAAGTTCCGCATCATCGATTTCGTGCTGTCCAATTGCGTCAACTCCGGCATCCGGCAGATCGCCGTGCTCACGCAATACAAGGCGCAGCCGCTGATCCAGCACATTCAGCGCGGCTGGAGCTATCTGCGCGGCGAGTTCGGCGAGTTCGTGGAGCTCATTCCCGCTCAGCAGCAAATCGGCGAGCACTGGTACCGCGGCACCGCCGATTCGGTGTATCAGAATCTGGAATTCATCCGCTCGCATCGACCGACTCACGTGCTCATCCTGGCGGGCGACCATATTTACAAGATGGACTACGGCCCGATGATCGCCTACCACGAGCAGTGCGAGGCGGACATCACCGTCGGGGTGGTCGATGTGCCCATCGACCGAGCGCATGAGTTCGGGATCATGACCACGGACGACACGAACCGAATCGTCAAGTTCGCCGAGAAGCCCTCCAAGCCCGATCCCATCATCGGATACGACCACATGGCCAGGGCCTCCATGGGCATCTACGTGATCGCGCTCGACCGGCTGGAGAAGCTGCTCAACGAGAACGCGTCGAACCCGGACAGCAAGCACGATTTCGGCCGCAACATCATTCCGCCGGCGATCGCCCGGATGCGCGTGTTCGCCTATCCCTTTCACGACGTCGAGACTCGTGCACAGAGCTACTGGCGCGATGTCGGCAACGTCGATGCACTGTACGAAGCCAACATGGAGCTGGTCTCGCTCGACCCGGAGCTCAACATCTACGATCATCAATGGCCGATCTGGACCTATCAGACGCAGCATCCGCCGGCGAAGTTCGTGCTCGATGAGGAAGGCCGCCGCGGCATGGCCGTCAACTCCATGGTGGCCGGGGGGTGCATCATCTCGGGCGCTTATGTCAAACAATCGCTGCTCTCGAGCGACGTGCGCATCGAGGATCAGAGCGTGATCGACAGTGCGGTGCTGCTGCCCGGCGTGACCATCGGCCGGCGCTGCAGGATCAGTCGCTGCATCATCGACGAGGACTGCATCGTGCCGGACGGTATGCATATCGGCCAGGATCCGGCGCTCGATCAGTCCCGCTTCTTCGTCACCAGACGCGGCGTGGTGCTCGTCACCCAGGACATGCTGCGCGCCATGGCATCGCGGGACTAGGCGCGCTCCGCTCCCCCGGTCATCCGGGCGCGGCGGCGGGCATGCGCAGCGTCAGGGCGGCCCAGGCGGCAATCACCTCGGCGGCGGTGATGCCGAGCATGCTGGGCTGCCCGTCGCTGGTTCCGGTGAGGACCCGCACGTCGGCGCCCGCCGCCCCCGAGGGACGATAGAGGGACGGGGAGGCGCGCCCGAACAGCACCACCTGCGGACAGCCCACCGCCGCCGCCGCATGGGCGGGACCGGAGTCCACGCTGATGAGTCCCGCGGCGTGCGACAGAAGGGCGATCAGTCGTGGTATCGGCAGGTCGCCCGCGGCGTTGCAGACCTCCTCGACGCGCGCCGCGGCCATGAGATCCTCGTTCAGCTCGCGTTCCGGAGCGGTGCCGAGCAGTACGATGCGGTGCCCCGGGCACTGCGCCCGCAGATACAGCATCACCGCCGCCCAGCGCTCGGCGGGCCAGTACTTGTGATTCACCGCGAGGCGGCGCAACCCGCGCCGCATGGTGCGCTTGTTCCCGGCCTGGATCAGGATCAGCGGCGCGCCGCTGAGGCCGCGCGCCGCGAGCCAGGCGTCGAGATCCATCCGTTGCCGCGAGCTCACGTGCAGGTACGCTCCGGGCGCGACGTCATCGGCGGTCGGCGGTGCAGGCAGGCCGCTGGGGCTCGAGCGCGACAGCCTGCGCCACTGCTCGGTGGCATGCTCGCCGGCCAGGAGCGGATGATCCCGCACATCGACGATGTACTCGCTCGGGATGCCGGCACGCTCGAGCATGGGCCGGGCGGCATCATTGGCATCGCAGTACCAGGTGGGTCCGGGTCCGCGCGCGCGCAGGCGCCGCACCACGCGGTGCTGATCCGGCGCGAGCCAGAAGGGCGTCTTGCGGCTGCGCACGCACAGCACCTCCCCGACGCCGGGTTGACCTTCGAGCAGCGGGGTGCTCCACGCACCGGACGTCACGATGTCCACGGCGCAGCCATAGCGCGTGCTCAGCGGCCGGATGAGCGCCGTGAGCAGGACCATGTCCCCGAAGGCGCCGCAGCGCACGATCAGCGGCCTCGACGTCACGCGCACGCAGCTCCGCGATCAGCCGCTCGGGACCGGCGCCGGGCGCGCATCGGCGATTCCCAGACGCACCTTGCGCCAGCTCCCGAGCTGATAATAGAAGCTCGCCATCAATACCGAAGCAAGCGAGCCGAGTGGAAAGCTCCACCAGATGGCGTCCGCCCGCCAGCGGTCGAGCATCAGATAGGCGAAAGGTACGCGGATCGTCCACAGTGCGATCGCGAGCATGATGAGAGGCGCCATCACCGCGCCGGTTGCGCGTACGACCCCGTACAGCACCATCGATACGCCGAACAGCGTGAAGGACCACAGCACGATCGAGTTGAGGTGCGCGGCGGTCTCGATCGCCGATCCGCTGCGCGGCAAGAACAGACCGAGCGCCGCGTGATCGAGCAGATAGATGATCGCGATCAGCACGCCGACGCTCACCAGGCTGAAGGCGACGCCGGTCGCGGCGACACGGCCCACGCGGTCCCAGCGGCCCGCCCCCACGTTCTGGGCCGCCATGGAGGAGACGGCAGCCCCGAGGGCAAGCGCCGGCATCTGCACGTAGTTCCAGAGCTGCAGCGCCGCATTGAATGCGGCGGTTTCCTCCGAGCCGAACCGGTTCACCAGCGAGAACAGCGCGATCATGCTCGAGGACACGACGAACATCTGCAGTCCCATGGGAATGCCCTTGGTCACCAGCAGCTTGACCAGGGACCAGTCGACGATGAACAGCCGCATCTCGCCTCGCCGGATGCACAGGAAATGATCGATGCGGTACAGATGCAGCACCAGCGCACCGAAGCTCAATCCCTGCGCGATCAGGGTCGCGGTCGCCGAGCCGGCGATCCCCAGGCGCGGCACCGGGCCCCAGCCGAAGATCAGCAGCGGATTGAGTGCGATGTCCAGTGCGACCGCCAGAACCAGATAGATGAAGGGCGTACGCGAATCGCCGGCGCCGCGCAGCACCGCCATGATGAAGAACAATCCGCCCATGAACGGCAGGGCGAGGAAAATGATCCGCATGTAGGCGAGCGCGAGCGGCAACGCGTCCGGCGGCGTGCCCAGCCGGCGCAGCAAGTCCCCGTCGAGGACCAGACCCGTCAGGCTCATGAAAAGAGAAAGTCCCAGGAAAAACATGGCCGCCGTGCCCACCACGCGCTTTGCCTCGGGGATGTTATGGGCACCCACGCATTGCGCCACCATGATGGTCGCGGCCATGGAGAAGCCGAACAGCACCCCGAACAAGAGAAACATGACGACATTGGAGTTGCCGGTCGCGGCGAAGGCCGCTTCTCCCAGGAACTTGCCCACCCAGATGGAATTGACCGATCCATTGACGGATTGAAGCAGGTTGCCGAGCAGGATCGGCAGCGAAAACACCAGCAAGGCTCGCGGGATGGAGCCCTCGGTCAAGGATGGATTGGGTCGCACTGCTCCTCCGTCATGCGCGAGTGTGGCAGTATAAATGATCGGTTTCGACGCAAGGACCATGACGTGGACGCAAGCGGCCCCCTTGAGGACGTGATTGCCGGCGCTCGGCGCCTGCTCGTCGCGCTGCGGGCTGCGGCGCTCGCGCCGTTTCTGGCCGAGTGGCCCCCGCCCGCTGCGCGCAGCGGCGGCGGTGCGCGGCAAGCGCCCGGCAGTACGCTGCCGGTGCTGCGCTGGCTCTCGCGCATCGGTTCCGATACGTGCTGCGTCGACCCAGCACTGGTCGCGGCGCTGTGCGCGGCGGCGCCCCTCATGGGCTGGCGTCAAACGTACACCCGCGAGCAGATCGGCGCCGATTTCCTGGATAATTACGCGTGGAGCGAATTGTTCGGGCCGTCGAGCCGCGCGGGCGGGCGCCTATCGTGCGGCGTGCTGCTGCTCGGCCCGAACACCTTCTACCCGCGCCATCGCCACGAGGCCGAGGAGATCTATGTGCCCTTGAGCGGCACGGCGAATTGGCAGCAGGGCGATGACCGGTGGCGACAGCGGTCGCCGGGCACGCTGATCCATCATCTGACCGAGGAGCCTCACGCAATGCAGACCCGTGAAGAACCGCTATTGGCCATCTATCTCTGGCGCAGCGCCAACCTCTCACAGGAGGCGCGCCTCGACCGGCGCCGAGCCGGATGAACGGTCAGGCGCTGCGTCGTCTTTGCATCCGCGCGTCCCTGCTTGGCGCGCTTGCCGCCGCGTGCGGCTGCGCGCACGACAGGGCCGCTCCCGCCTCCGACGTCCCGCCTGCCCTGCAGGTACCGGCGGGGCAGCGATTGACGCATGTGCTGCACGGGACCGGCGTTCAGATCTACCAGTGCACGGCCAGCGGCCAGAACCCCGCGCGCTACAGCTGGATCTTGCAAGCGCCCGCCGCAGATCTCTCCGACCGCTCCGGCAAGGATGTCGGGCGGCATTATGAGGGGCCGACCTGGGAAGCCGACGATGGCAGCAAGGTCGTCGGAGAGCTGGTCGCACGCGCCGATGCGCCCGCGCCGGGCGCCGTGCCGTGGCTGCTGCTGCGCGCACGATCCAACAGCGGCAAGGGGATCTTCGGCAAGGTGCGATCGATACAGCGCCTGCACACGATCGGAGGACTGTCTCCCGACTCGGTTTGCGATGCAAGTCATGCCGGCGAGCGCGTGCGCGTGCCCTACTCGGCCGATTATTACTTCTACGTGGCGCGCCGCTGAGCCGCGCCGTCGCGCCGTCGCCACCGCGCACCGTCGCCGTCGCACCGTCGCCACCGCACCGGCGCGCCGGCTTTCAGACGTCGCGCGTGAGGTAGCGCACGAGCTTCTCGCCGCCCAGGATCAGCGCGCGGCCGACCTCGGAGAAGCCGAGCGCCTCGTGAAACGCATCGGACGCGGGATTGGGAGGCTCGACGTTCACCTCGCAGCCGACGATGCCGTGACCCGCATGCGCCGCAGCGGCGAACAGCTCTTCATAGAGCCCGCGCGCGAGTCCCCGACCGCGCTTGTCGGGCGCGACGATTACACGGTCGACGTAGACGAAGCGCTTGTAGCGCGATCGGAACCACTGGAAGTTCGGGCTCGACGAGATCGCATCCTGGTCGAGCGCGATCAGAAAGGCATCGTGTCCCCGCCGTCTCAGGCCGACGTGGAACGCTTGAGCGAGCAGCGCGTGAAGCCGGTTCGCCTCGAGCGCCGACGTCTCCGAGCGGTGCGCGTCATTGAGAGCGAGGATCGCAGCCTCGTCCGGCAATTCCTCATTCATCTTGCAAATGCAAACCCGGCCATCGTGGCGCTCGGCGCCGCCACGGTAGTCGTTATACACTGCCGGGCGCGTCTCGGCGACGTTTCTCTTTACCAGCGCCCCCCGGGGCACGGCATTGTACCGAGACGCGGAGGTCATGCACATGAGATCGCTTACTCGGATCGCTGCGCTCGCCATCGCCCTGGCCGGCGCCCTCGCCGCCGCCCCCGCCTCGATCACGGCCCGTGCCGCGGACGCGAGCTCGCCGGTGGGCCTGTGGAAAACCTTCGATGACAAGACCGGCGCCCCGCGCGCCATCGTGCGCATCTACGAGCAGGACGGAAAGCTCTTCGGCAAGATCGAGAGCAGCTTCACCCCGGGCGCCGAACACCGCGTGTGCGCCGTATGCACCGACGAGCGCAAGGATCAGCCCATCATCGGGCTGCTCATCATACGAAACATGAAGCGCACCGAGGACGGCTACGCCGGCGGAGACATTCTCGACCCCGACACGGGCTCGGTGTATCGCTGCAAGATGCACGTCGAGGACGGCACGCGCCTCATCGTGCGCGGCTACATCGGCATATCGTTGCTCGGCAGAACGCAGATCTGGCAGCGCCAGCCCGACGCAGGCACCTGACCCTGACCAGCCTCGGCGCCTCACCCCCGGCCGACCTCAGCTCCTGATCAGAATCAGGCCGCCGATGATCACGGCCATCGCCAGCCACTGATGCGGAGCGATTCGCGCGCGGTCGATGAGGCGCGCGAGCAGCACTGTGACCGCGCTGGCAAGCGTGCTGAGCACCACGACCACCGCGACATGACCCGTGGATTGACCGACCGTGAGCGCGGCGTATGCGGCCGCGCTGAACAAGCCGGCGGCAAGCACGGGCCCCATCTGGCCTCGATCCGGTATGGCGAGGCTCAACGCGAGAACGGGCCGCAGCAGCGGAACGGCCGCGACGACCACGCCGTACGAGAGCCAGACGGGAACGAAGGCGCCGAGCGCGGGGACCGCGAAGGACCCCTGCAGCCAGAACCCGACGCCGTAGCAAGCCGCCGCGCCGGCCGCCCAGCCGAAGCCGCTCGAGCGCAGATGCTCCCTGAGATCGCGCAGACCGCCGGCCGGCACCGACACCAGACAAACGCCCAGCACCGTCGCGGCGATCCCGAGTCCGGCATCGCGCGAGAGGTGCTCGCCGCTTGCGGCCGAGAGCAGCGTCGCGACGGCGCCGTAGCTTGCGGCAACCGGCGCGACCACCGCGAGCGTGCCGCGCGTCAGCCCTTGCGTGAGCAGCGCGGCCGCGCCGAGCAGGATGATTGCCGAGGCCAGTGAGGCCGCCCAGGCGCCGGCGCGAGCGGCGGGCGCGCCGGCCGCCGCGCCCGGCGCTGCGATCAGCCACGCGCTGAGCAGGATGAATGCCGCGAGATCCCCATAGAACATGCTGCGCCAGACGCCGACCGCACGCCCGGCGATGCGCGTCGCGTAGTCCGTGATGCCATAGCAGAGCGCGGAGGCCAATCCCAAAAGCAGCGCCTCATTCATTGCGATAGAATCCCCCGATGTCACTTCTCGACGTGTTCGTGCTCGCGATCGTACAAGGATTGGCCGAGCTGCTGCCGGTATCGAGCTCCGCGCACGTCGTTGTCGCCGAGAAGCTTCTCGGTCTCGATCCCTCCTCTCCGCCCATGACGCTGCTTCTCGTCATGCTGCACACGGGAACGATGTTCGCCGTGATCGTGTATTTCTGGACTCAGTGGCGCGCCGCCTATTTCGGCAGCGCCGCCGCGTTCAAGGCCATCGTCGTGCGATTGATCGGCGCCACCCTGATCACCGCGGTGGTCTATGAAGCGATCGTCAAGGTGCTGGAGAGAACGGTGCTGCGCGGCTTGCCTCATTCGCAGATCGAGGATCTGTTCGGCCATCTGGAGCTCATCGCGCCGGCGCTCGCCGCCGCCGGGATCTTGATCCTCATCGCGGGTGTGCGCGAGCGGCGCGCACGCGCACGGCCGGAATCCGGCGAGATCACCTTGAAGGAGGCCGGGATCATCGGCCTGGTGCAGGGGTTTTGCGTGCCTTTCCGCGGCTTCTCCCGATCCGGGGCGACCATATCGACGGGCATGCTGATCGGCGTATCGAAGCCGCGCGCCGAGCGTTTCAGCTTCGCTCTGGCCGTGGTTCTGACACCCGCCGCGGTGTTTCGCGAGGTATCCCGGCTGATGCACGCCTCGGCGCTGCACGCGAGCCTGCAATCGGTCGCCCTGCGCGGCGTGCTCGGCGCGGTGCTCGCCTTCCTCGCCGGCCTGGTCGCGCTCAGATGGCTGAGCCGCTGGCTCGAGAGCGGCCGCTGGTATCTGTTCGGCGTCTACTGCCTCATCGCCGCCGTCGGCGTCGCGCTCCTGCATTACCGCGGGTTTTGACTCGCGCTCCGCTCGGCGCTCCGGTACAGCTCGAGGAACGCCTCGGCCGCCCTGTGCACGTTGTTGCGCCAGTGGTCCGCCGCTGCATGGTCGGCGCCGTCGGTCACGTACTTCGCGCAGCCGAAGGGCGCGCCCTCGATCCGGCACACCTTGGCGAGCGCGTAGGCCTCCATGTCGAGCACCTCGGAGTGCATGGCACAGGCGCTCATCGCAAAGGAATCACCGCTCCCGCAGAGCGCCGCCGGAAGATGCGGAAAGCGCGGCTCGAAGCTCAGACGCGCCGGGACCGCATCGTAGGGCGTGACCCCGAGAGCGAAGCCGAGCCCCGTCACATCCATGTCGCGCTGCAAGAACTCATGACAGCCGACCAGAGCTCCGGTGAGGTGGACGCGGCTGCCGGCGGAGCCGAAGTTGAGCACCAGCGGAAGCGCTTGCGATGCGTGCACGTAGCGGCGCAGCTCGCGCGTGAGCGCGATCGCCGCATTCACCTTGCCCACGCCGCAATACAGGACGGGAACCTTCGCGCCTTCGAAGACGCCGGCGGATTCCGCCTCGAGCGCCATCACCACGAGAATCCTCGGCAGCTCGCTCATCGATGTCGGATCAATAGGCGATGACGGACCGCAGCGCCATGCCGCGCCATCGGTAGTCGACCACCAGCTTCAGATCGATGAGCGCCGCGATGGCTGCGACCTCGTAGCCCGCGCGCAGGCACAGATCGCCGCTGGCCGTCATCGTGCCGCCGGTCGCGAGCACGTCGTCGATCAGCAGCAGGCGTCCGTGCCCGCGCTGCATCTCCAGCACACCCGATCCGTACTCCAGATCATAGGCCACGTCCACCACGGGCGGCGGCAGCTTGCCTTGCTTGCGCACCAGCACGAATCCCTTGCCGCGCGCGAGCGCCAGCGCCGATCCGAGAATGAAGCCGCGCGACTCGATGCCCGCCAGCACATCGACGCCGCGCCACTCGTCCTCCGAGAGCAGGCCGTCGAGCGCGCGGATGGTGGCTGCGAGGTGGCTCTTGAGGAGCGGCGAGATGTCGCGGAACAGGATTCCCGGCCGCGGGAAATCCGGCACATCGACGATGGCCGCGCGCAGCGCTTGCGGTGCTGGCTGCTCCGTCACGAGGTTTGTCCTGCCATGCCGCCCTTGGTCTTCTCGATGAAGGCCGCGACGTTCTCGTGCAAGGCCTTCAGGGCCGGCTCGTGCGCATAGACCATGTGACCCGATTTGTAGAAATGCATTTCGATGTTCTGCTGCAGGGACTCCTCGATGGGCAGCTGGTGCAGCTCGAACTCGGCGGCGAAGTACGGCGTCGCGAGGTCGTAGTAGCCGCCGTTCAGCATCAGCTTGAGCTTCGGGTTTTGCTTCAGCGCCGCGGCGAGGTCGGGCATGACGTTGGTCGTCTGCGGCAGCTTCTGCGGCGCGCCCGGCGGCTGATGCATGAAATCCCAGCTCTTCTCGATGTCGATCTCCGGCTTGTACGTCATCTTGTCGCCGAACTTCAGGGTATCGCGCACGTAGTCGTTGAACGCGGAAACGTAGGCCGAGGAGATCGCGGCGGATTGCGGATCGTACTCCGCCTCCTTGCTCATCGGATCGAGTGTCGGGCCGGTGAAGCGGGTGTCGAGTCGGCCGGTGGTGGTGTCGGCGCCGAGGAGCGTCTTCTCGAATTCCCCGCCGTTGATGCGCAGGTTGGCGCGCTCGATGTAGTCGGCAGGCAGACCGGTGTAGTCATGCAGCTTTGCGGCGATGGCCGACTTTTTCTCGGCACTCAACGTCGCGCCCGCCGCGAGCGCCTGCCAGTAATCGGTGAGCGCGAAATTCTCCACCTCGCGCAGCAGCGGCTCCAGGTCGGCCGGCTGGCTGGGAAGCTTGTGGTGATACCACGCCGTGGCCGTGTAGGTCGGCAGCGCCAGCAGGTAAGGCAGATCGATGCCCGGATTGAATTGCGGGCCATCCGGGCTGTCGTCGAAGTTCAATATCTGAGACAGCAGGATGACCCCGTTGAGATCGAGATCCTTCTCGTTCTCCAGGATGGCCGAGAGCACGGCGGAGCGCGTCGTCCCGTAGCTCTCGCCGAACAGGTACTTCGGCGAGTTCCAGCGCCCATGCCGCGACAGGAACTCGACGATGAAATTGGCAAACGCATGCGCATCCTGGTCGACGCCGTAGAACGACTTCTCCTTGTCCGCGCCGCCGCGCAGGTGGCCGAAGCCCGTGCCGGGCGCATCGATGAACACGAGATCGCTCACGTCGATGAGGCTGTATTCGTTGTCGACCACCCGATAAGGGGCGGCGGCGCTGTGCGTGTCATCGGCCGTGCGCACGCGCTTCGGTCCGAAGGCGCCCATGTGCAGCCATACCGTGGAAGACCCCGGGCCGCCGTTGTAGAGGAACGTGATCGGGCGGTGTGGATCCGGCTTGTCGCCGCGGAAATACGCCACATAGGACATGCTCGCCTCCGGCGCGGGCGGCGGCGGATTGCCGTGCTCGTCGTGCGGCGGGGGCGGATCGTCGTCCATCGGGTCCTTGACGTGCACCACCATGACGCCGGCCTCGGCCTGGTAGGTGATGGGCCGTCCCTCGATCGTGATCGACCCCCGGGTGAGCTGGCTCGCGTCGTGCAGCAAGCGCGGCGCTTCGCCTTGCTCCTCCGAGCCCTGCGTCTTGTCCGAGCTCTGCGCCTTGCTGTCGCTGGCGGCGCTCGATGAGGCGCGTTCGGCCGCCGTGGACGCGGAGATGGCGGCCGCCGCGCCCAGCAGTGTGGAGCACAGGACCAGGCCGGCACTGAATTTCGTCATTTTTTTCCTCTGAGAAACATGGCAGGCGCTTGACGCGCGATGCGCAAGCATGCCGTGAAATCGGCAAACTTTCACTGCCCTGCGGCGAAAATTATCCGCGTGCTTGCGATCCGTGGTATTGCGGTTACGATGCGTCCGTGCCGCATACCCCTGCATCGAGTATCCGCAAAGCCTTGCACGCCGCATCCGCGCCGTGCCGTCGCGCGCTCGCGGCCCTGCTCGCCACCGCCCTGCTCGCCACCGCCCTGCTCGCCACCGCCCTGCTCGCCGCGGCCGCCGCTGCGCCCGCGTCCCGGCCGGCTGCCGGCGCGCCGCCTCCCTCCTCTGCGCACGGCCCGGCGCCGCAGTCCCCGTCTGCGCCGCAGTCCTCACCTGCGCCGCAGTCCCCGTCTCAGCCGCAGTCGCAGCTCACGCCGCCGCTGAGCGCGGTGCAGGTCGTGCAGATGCTCGACGACACGGTGGACTGGTACCGCACGCTCGGGATTCAGCAGCAGCTCGCCGGCGAGCCGAGCGACATCTTGATCGTCTCGGAGAACCGCCAGATTGCCAATCAGGTGGTCGCGCTCGCCTTCGATGTGGCGCGCGCGAGCGCGGATCTGCTTCTCGAGCACGACACCGCCGGCGCACACGACGCGAGCAAGCCCTCCCAGACGATCGAGCAGCGCCAGCGCCAGCTCGACGCGCAGGTGCTCGGCGTGCAGGCGCAGATCCAGGCGACGCGCGCCAAGCTCGCTGCGGTACGCGGCAAGAGCAAGCAAGCGCTGCAGGCAAAGCTCGCCGAGCTTCAGGGCGCGCTCGATCTGCTCGACGCCAAGAAGAGCATCCTGGGCAGCATCGCCGGCATCGCGAGCCAGAGCGGCGCCGGGGATGCGAGCTCGCTGCGCTCGCAGATCGATGCCATGGCCGTGGCACTGCCGGGGGCGGCGCCCGCGTCGGGCTCCTCGAGCACCGCGGCGGCGCCGCGCTCCGAAGGCGCCGCGGCATCGGCGCCCGCCGCCAGCCCCGCCTCGCGCTTCGGATTGTGGGATGAGGCCGCGAATGTATTCAAGCTGTCCGAGAAGGTCTCCTCGATCGATGCGATCGATCGGCGCACGCAGGCTCTGCAGACGGGAATCGAGCAGATCCGGGCGAGGCTGGTCGCTCAATTGCGCGAGCTTTCGGCGCGCGGCGATGTGCTGATGCGTCAGCTCGACACCGCGGACGTCGCGGCGCTCGAGGCTTCGCGCAAACAGTTCGACGCGCTCGCCGATCAATTCAAGCAGGCCTCCGTCCTGGTCGTGCCGCTGCGCAAGCAGGGAGCGCTGCTCGATCAGTATCGGCGCAACCTCATGAACTGGCGCGACGCCGTCGAGAGCCAATCGCGCTCCGTGCTGAAGGCGCTCGCAATTCGCGTCGGGGTGCTCGCGCTCGTGCTCGGTGTGCTGTTCGCCCTCGCGCAGTTGTGGCACCGTGCGGTGCTGAAATACGTGCAGGACTCGCGCAGGCGCTATCAGCTCCTCCTGCTGAGACGCATCGCGCTCTGGTTTCTGGTGGTGATCGTCGTCGGCTTCACGTTCGCGAGCGAGCTCAGCTCGATAGTCACCTTCGCCGGCCTCATCACCGCCGGCCTCGCCGTCGCGATGCAGAGCGTGCTCGTCTCCATCGTCGGATATTTCTTTCTGATAGGTAAGTACGGGATCCGCGTCGGCGATCGGGTGCAGATCGGCGAGGTGAGCGGGGAGATCATCGAGCTGGGGCTGGTGCGCATGTATCTGATGGAATTTGCCCGCTCCGGATCGCTCGCGCCGACCGGCCGCGTCGCGGCCTTTCCAAACTCCGTGGTGTTTCAGGTATCGACCGGACTGTTCAAGCAGATCCCGGGGGTGAGCTTCGCCTGGCACGACATAACCCTGGGCGTTCCGCCGGGCGCCGACTACGAGTCCGCCAAGGAGAAGCTGTTCGCCGCCGCCAACGAAGTGCTCGCCGATTACCGCGAGGAGATCGAGCGTCAGGCCCGCGAGCTGCAGCGAACCATGTCGGGCACGGGCGCCGATGCGCTGCCGACGGTGCAGCTGAGCTACTCGACCAAGGGTGTCGATGCGCACGTGCATTACCCGGTCCATCTGTCCCATGCCGCCGAGATCGACGAGCGCATGTCGCGGGCCCTTCTGCAGGTGGTTTCGGCTCTCACGACGCAGGCATCGGGACAGCCATTGCCCGCCACCTGAGCCCTCTTGGCCGGCTGCCGCAGCCGACCGCCGCGCCCACCGCCACAGGCCGACCGCCGCGCCGACCGCCGCGCGCACCACCCGCCGCCCGCGCACGGCCGCTGGGCCGCCGAGCAATCCCGGGATGGGGGCCGCTCGACGATGTTATCCTTCCGCGCTTGACCGCCATCGGAGGCGGTCTGGGGAGCAGCGGGTCTTTCATGATTCTGGTCATCGATGTGGGAAACACCCGCTTGAAATGGGCCTGGCTCAGCAGCACCGGCCTCTCGGATCAGCAGGCCGTCGTGCACCGTGACGCGAAGCCCGGCATCTGGACGGCGGCCTTGTTCGAGACGGGTCAGCGGCCGACGCGCGTGCTCGTGTCGAACGTCGCGGGTCCTGTGATGGCAAAGACCTTGGCCAAGCTCACCAAGAAGACGTTTCGCGTGCAGGCGGAGTTCGTCACCGCGGTGCCGGAATATCACGGCCTGGTGAACGGCTATCTCGATCCGAAGCTGCTCGGCGCCGACCGCTGGCTTGCCCTGATCGGTGCCTGGACGCTTGCACGCTCGGCGCTGTGCGTCGTCGACGCCGGTACCGCGGTGAAGGTGGACAGTGTCGATGCTTCCGGCCATCACCTGGGCGGCCTGATCGTCCCGGGCATACACATGATGCGCGAGGCTCTCATGAGCAAGACCAGCGACATCGCGCTGGCGGCGGAGCACAGCACGCCATCGCTCGCCGGCGTACTCGCCAACAACACCATCGGTGCGGTGTCGCGAGGCGCCGTGTTCGCGCTCGCGGGGATGGCGGACCGGGCCGCCGAAGTGATCGAGCAGAGCACCGGCACCAAGCCGAAGCTGTTCATCACGGGCGGGGATGCCGGGATGATCACCGGCACGATGCGCACTCGCGGAGAGATCGTGCCGGACCTGGTGCTTCAGGGTCTCGCCGTGATCGCCGCCGGACAGACGCGCTAGGGCGCGCGTGCCGAGGCCCGGCGCCAGGAATCTCATCACCGATGTGACCGGCCTTCTGGTCGGCCATGCGGTCGATGAGCGCGCGCAGACCGGGGCGACCGTGCTGTTGTGCGCGGCGCACTGGCCGGCGGGCGTCGACGTGCGCGGCGGTGGACCGGGCGTACGCGAGAGCGAGGTGCTCAAGCCGGAGAATCTCGTCGGTCGAGCGCACGCGATCGTGCTCTCCGGGGGCTCGGTGTTCGGACTCGCCGCCGCCGACGGGGTCACTTCGGTGCTTTCGACCCGTGGCATCGGCTTGCACCTGCGACCGGGATCACTCGCCGTTCCCATCGTGCCCTGTGCCGTGCTGCATGATCTGGCCAATGGCGGCGACAAGGACTGGGGCAATACCCCACCGTATCGGGAGCTCGGGATGCTGGCGGCGCAGGCTGCCGGCCCGGATCCGCAGATCGGCTCCGTGGGAGCGGGCCGCGGGGCGATGGCGGGACTCGTGAAGGGCGGCATCGGATCGGCGTCGATCGATCTGGGCGAGGGGCTCATCGTCGGTGCGCTGGCGGCCGTGAATGCAGTCGGCTCCGCGATCATGCCGGACGGAAAATCCTACTGGGCTTGGCCCTTCGAGCTGGACCGGGAGTTTGGCGGTGCCGCACCGCCGGGCCGGAGCATGGATCTGAGCGATCCGATCCCCGACGAATCACGGCTGGCGCAGATCGGCCGATTGCAGGCAGGCGCCAACACCACGCTGGGTGTGATCGCCTGCACGGCGGATCTGACGACGGCGGAGTGCAAGCGCATCGCCATGATGGCGCACGACGGGATCGCGCGCGCGGTGCGGCCGGCGCACACGCCATTCGACGGCGACACGGTGTTTGCGCTGGCGAGCGCTGCCATCGGCCTCGAGTCCGGGCCGGCGCGCCCTGCGGCGCTCGGGCGTATCGGATCGGCGGGCGCGGACTGCCTGAGCCGCGCCATCGCACGCGCCGTCCATTACGCTCGATAGGGCTGGCGCATCGCGCCCGAACGGCCGACGCTAACCGCCCGGCGGGGGCGGGGACGCCAGCGGTGCGGGCGAATCGGCGGCCGGCATCACGTGCTCGGGCGCGGCTTGAGGCTCGGCTCGTGCCGGGAGCGGCGCGCCCTTGCCGGGCGCATCGTTGTCGGAATCGAGGACCGACGCGTCCGCTTCCAGTCCGACCGTGGCAATCTCGCCGTTCGCCTTCTGCAGCACCTCGCGCGCATAGTCCCAGTGGATCGCGACGGTGGTGTCCCCGACCGCGCGCTGCAGAAGCTCCGAGAACTGCTCGACGTTCGGCTCGAAGCTCTGCCCTTGCGCATCCACGGGCGGATGCGCCTCGAGCAACAGCTCCCCGTCCACCCAGGCGACCTTGATGGGCTCGTTGATGAGCCGTACCGGCGTTCCCACCGGCACCAGCGGGTAGAGCGCGGCCACATCGTCAGGGTACATGCGGATGCATCCGTGCGTCACCGCCAGCCCGACGGCAATGGGATTGTTGGTGCCATGGATCAGATAGGTGCCATTGCCGGCCGCAAGACGCATGGCGTACGCCCCGAGCGGGTTGTCGGGGCCGGGCGGTACGCTCGGCGGCAGCGGATCGCCCGCCTCGGCGTGCTCTTTTCTGACCGAGGCCGGCGGATACCAGGTTGGATTCTTCTGCTTCGAGATCACGTGCGTGAGGCCGAGCGGGGTACGCCAGTCCATCTTTCCGATGCTCACCGGGTAGGTGATCACTTCTTGCGGATGCCCGCGCTTCGGCTTCGGGTAGTAGTACAGCCGATGCTCGGGCAAGTTGACCACGATGCCCTCGTGCGGTCCCGGCGGCAGGATGTGCCGCCCCGGGATGATGAGCTTCTTGCCAGCTCCGGGGAGCCAGGGATCCACCCCCGGATTGACGCGGATGAGCTCCTCGGAACCCAGGCTGTACTTGCGGGCAAGATCGTAGAGCGTGTCCTCGTAGACCGTCACCACGGTTTGATCCTCGCCGAACACCATGTCGGTGGGATTCTGCAGCGTGTAGACGGTCGCGTGCGCCGGGGGAGGAAGCGCGAAGCAAAGCGCTGCGCATAGAATGCCGCCCGCCAGCGGGGCGCGGTATGGCCGATGTTGCATGGCGCGGTAGATTAGCATGCGCCCGGCCATGCATCGCGGCTGCGAGGGCCTTGACCATGGGTAAGTTGTTACTTACCGTAAGCCATGACTTACGCAAATGCACTGGCCGCCCTGGCCGATCCCACCCGCCGGGCGGTGTTCGAGACCTTGCGCGCAGGTCCCGCCGCGGTCGGCGCCATCGCGGCTCGCCTTCCCGTCAGCCGGCCGGCCGTCTCGCAACATCTGAAGGCGCTGAAGCTCGCCGGTCTGGTGCTCGACCGGCCGGACGGGGCGCGGCGCGTTTATTACATCGATCCCCACGGCCTCGGCGAGCTGCGCCGCTGGCTGGATGGGCTCAGGGAGGAACGACATGAGCCAGATCGTCATCCACAGCATTCCCGGTAGCCCGTTCGGGCGCGCCGTGCTGCTCGCGCTGGAAGAGAAAAATGCACCCTACCGGCTGGTCGCGGTCGCGCCCGGAACGCTGCGCACGCCCGAGCATCTCGCACGCCATCCGTTCGGCCGCATTCCCGTCATGGAGCACGGCGATTTCCGCCTCTACGAGACGCAGGCGATCCTGCGCTACATCGATCGGTCGCTGCCGGGTCCCGCGCTCACGCCCTGCGAGCCGCGCGCGATCGCGCGCATGGACCAGCTCATGAACGTCAACGACTGGTATCTGTTCCAGGGCGTCGGCAACGTCATCGCCTTTCAGCGCATCGTGCGGCCGAAGTTCGCCGGCCTCGCGCCGGATGAGGCGCTGATCGCCGACGCGATGCCGCGGGCGCACGCGGTGTTCGAGGCGCTGGCGCGCGAGCTCGGCGAGCAGGAGTATTTCGCCGGATCCTCTCTCAGTCTCGCCGACCTGCTGCTTGCGCCGCAGCTGGACTTCATGGCCGCGACCCCGGAATGGGCCGCGCTCACCGCGCAGCGCGCGAATCTGGCGCGCTGGCTCGATCGAATGATCGGCCGTCCGAGCATGCGCTCGACCACCTGGGAGCGCGTGGCCGAGCTGGCAAAGGTCTGCTAGGGCCTGCGCCGAAGGCCGCCTGGCACTGGCCCAGCTTGCGCTAGCATCCTGTGCCAGCGAGCGGCGCGCCGAGCTGCGGCGTGGCCTCGATGAGCGAGCGCGTGTAGGGATGCCGAGGAGAGCGCAGCACGCGCTCCGCGGGTCCCTCCTCGACGATGCGCCCGCGCTGCATGACGTAGACCCGGTCCGCGATCGCCCGCACTACCTGCAGATCGTGCGAGACGAACAGATACGCGAGCTCGAGCCGCTCGGCGAGCTCGGCGAGCAGGCTCAGAATCTGCGCGCGCACCACAACGTCGAGCGCCGAAACCGCCTCGTCGAACGCGATGACGGCGGGCTCGAGGATCAGGGCGCGGGCGATCGCGATCCGCTGCCGCTCGCCGCCCGAGAACTGGTGCGCATAGCGCGCGCCGGCCGCGGCCGGAAGACCCACCTGCTCGAGCGCGGCCGAAACGCGCGCCCCGAGCGCCGCGCCGCTCGGCGGCTCCTCGAGCACATGGCTGGGCTCGGCGACCAGCCGCTCGACCCGCCAGCGCGGATCGAAGCTCCCCGCCGGGTCCTGCAGGACCACTTGAATCGAGCGGCGCAGCCGGCGCAGCGCCGCGCCGCGCGCGCCGCTGAAGTTCTCGCCGAGCAGGCGCACCTCGCCGCCCTGCGGGCGATCGAGCGCCAGCAGCACCCGCAGCAGGCTCGATTTGCCCGAGCCCGATTCGCCCACCACGCCCACCGTTTCTCCCGCGTGCACGGCCACCGATACGCCGTCGACGGCGCGCAGCGGCGAGGGGCGGCGCCGCAGCGAGCGGCGCGCACGCGGATACTCGCGCACGATGTCGCGGGCCTCGAGCACCAGCGCGGCATGCGCGAAGTCGCGCCGCGTGCGCTTCGGCTCGAGCCGCGCGGCGCGCAGCAGCGCCTGCGTGTAAGGATGATGTGCGCGACCGAGCAAGTCCGCGGTTGCCATCTGTTCGACGATCTCGCCGCGCTCGAGGACGGCGATTCGATCGGTGACCTGGGCGATCACGGCGAGATCATGGCTCACCAGCAAGATCCCGACCTTCAGGCTGCGCGCCAGATGGCGCAGCAGCGCAAGCACCTGCGCCTGAGTGGCGACATCGAGCGCGGTGGTCGGCTCATCGGCGATGAGCAGCGAAGGGGAGAGCACCAGGGCGATGGCGAGGGCGACGCGCTGCCTTTGCCCGCCCGACAGCTCGTGCGGCAGACGATCGAGGGCGCCGTCCTCACCCTGCAAGCCGACGCGATCGAGGGCCTCGCGAGCGAGCGAGCGCGCCTGGCGCCTGGACGCCCTGCCGTGCAGCCTCACCGTCTCGGCCACTTGCTCGCCGATGCGCAGCAGCGGATTGAGCGCGCTCATCGGCTCCTGAAACACCATGCCCACCTGACGCCCGCGCACGCTCTGGAGCTCGGCCTCGCTCATGGCGCTGATCGACCGTCCCTCGAGGCGCACCGCACCGCTCGCCCGCGCCCCCGGCGGCAGCAGCCGCATGAGGGCGAGCGCCAACGTCGATTTCCCCGAGCCCGACGCCCCCACCAGGCCCAGGATCTCGCCCGCCGCGATCTGGAGCGATACGCCGTGCACAATCCGTGCGCTGCCGATGGACACGGCCAGCGATTCGACCTCGAGCAGCGCGCCCGTCCCCATCAGCCGCCGCGACCGCGGGCGAGGCCGTCGCCCAGCAGATTGAGGCCGAGCACGAGCAGCGCCACCGCGCACCCGGGAAACACGGCGAGCGCCGGATCGAGCGCGGTCAGGGACTGCGCCTCGTTCAGCATGCGGCCCCAGCTCGGCGTGGGAGGCTGGGCGCCGAGGCCCACGTAGGAAAGGCCCGCCTCGGCGATGACGCCCAGCGAGCATTGAATCGTGGCCTGGATGGCGAGCACCCCGCCGAGATTCGGCAATAGGTGCTCGAAGGAGATGCGCGCGGCTCCCTTGCCGGCCACGCGCGCGGCGAGCGTGTAGTCGCGCGTCCAGAGCGTGAGCGCGCCGGCGCGCACCACGCGCGCGAATACCGGGACGTTGAAGACGCCGATGGCGATGATCGCGTTCACCGCGCCGGGACCGAGCGCGGCGGTGAACAGGATCGCAAGCAAAAGCGCCGGGAAGGCGAACGTCAGATCGCTGGCGCGCATCACCATCTCCTCCACGACGCCGCGCCTGGCCGCCGCGATGAGGCCGAGCGGCACGCCGATGCTCGCCCCGATGATCACCGCGAGCAGCGCCACGCCCACGGTATTCTTCGCGCCCGCCATGATCATCGACAGCACGTCGCGGCCGAGCTGGTCCGTTCCGAACCAGTGGCGCGCGCTCGGGGCCTGAAGCTTGTCGGCGATCGAGATGGCCGCGGGGTCGTAGGGTGTCCAGATCGATGCGACCAGGGCGATCGCGAGAAAGGCGAGCGTGATGGCGCCGCCGGCCGCAGCAGCGCTACCCCGGCCGCGCGGCGCCGCCCCCCGGGCCCAACCCCCCTGCGGCGAGCCTTGCCCGCTCATCGCATCGCCGCCTCATCGCGCAGACGCGGGTTGACGATCTCGTAGGACAGATCCACCAGGAAGCTCACGCACACCACGGCAAGCACCAGAATCATCACCACTCCCTGTACCACGATCAGGTCGCGCTGCTCGATCGCCTGGAAGACGAGGCGCCCCAGGCCCGGCAGGAAGAACACGTTCTCGATGATGATGCCGCCCGCGAGCAGGAAGGAGAATTGCATGCCGAGGATGGTGAGCACCGGGACGAGCGCGTTCGGCAATGCGTGCCGCCACAGTACCTGCCGTTCGCTCGCACCCTTGGCGCGCGCGGTGCGGATGTAGTCCTCGTGCAGCGTATCGATCAACGCGCCGCGCAGCACGCGTGCGAGTATCGCGGCCTGCGGCATGGCGAGCGCCACGGCCGGCAAGGCGAGCGCGCGCAGCCCCGCCCAAAGTCCCGCGCCCCAGCCCGGGAATCCGCCGGCGGAGGTCAGGTGCAGGCCGATCGCGAATACCAGCACCAGCAGCATGCCGAGCCAGAAATTGGGAATCGCCAGGCCGAGCTGCGTGAGAGCCGACAGCACCACGCCGCTCACGCGGCCGCGGCGCGCCGCCGCCACGAGTCCCAGCGGGAAGGCGGCTGCCGCGGAGAGAATCAGGGCGAACAGAGCGAGCGGGACCGAGAGCGCGAGCCGCTCGGCGATCAAGTCGCTCACCGGGACGCGGTAGGTATAGCTCACGCCGAAGTCGCCTCGTACCAGTCCGCTCATCCAGTGCAGGTAGCGCACCAGCGGCGCTGCATCGAGACCCAGCTCGCGGCGCACGGCCGCCACGCTGTCGGGCCGCGCCTGCAGTCCCATCATGTAGCGCACCGGGTCACCCGGAACGACCTGTACGATCACGAACACGATCACGCTGGCCGCGGCGAGCGTCATGAGCAGCACCGCCAGCCGCCCGCCCAGGAACGGCGCACCGAAGCGCTGCACCGCGAGCGCCAGCAGCAGCGCCGCCGCCGCGGCCGCGGTCCAGGCCGCAACATGCGTCGTCATCGCCGCGAGCCGCGGCAGGTCCGGCGCCGCGGGGGCGCCGCGATCGTCGAAGGCTCGCGCCAGGCCGATGCTGCCGAGCGGATCGTCGAGCTCGATGTCATGCAAGTGCGCGTTCCAGACGGCGAGCCGCGGCAGCTCGAACAGGAACCCATTGACCGAGTCCTCGGCGAGCTTGCGCTGGATCGACGCCAGCAGCTCGTGACGGCGTGCCGGATCGACGCTGTCGTCGAGCGCGGCGATCAGGGCCTTGAACTGCGGATTCGAGTAGCCGAAATAATAATCGTCGCGCGCGTAGATGTCGTAATCCATCGGCTCGGCATGCGCGACGATGCTCATGTCATAGTCATGGCGCGTGAACACCTGATCGAGCCACTGCGCCCACTCGAGGTTCTCGATGCTCACGCGGATGCCGACCTGCGCGAGCTGCGCTGCGACGATCTCGCCGGCCCGCCGCGCGTAGCTGGGCGGCGGCAGCTTGAGCGCGAGCGCGAATCCGTGCGGATAACCCGCCGCGGCCAGCAGCTCGCGGGCGCGCGCCGGGTCGTGCGGATACATTCCCGTGAGATCGACATAGTCGGGGCCGTGCGGCGCGAAATGGCTGCCGATCGGGGTCGCATAGCCGAACATTGCGCCGTCGATGAGGGCGCGCCGGTCGAGCGCGTATGCAATGGCGCGCCTCACCGGCTCGAGGCTGAGGGGCGCGCGGCGGTTGTTGAGCGCCAGAATGGTCTTGGCCTCGGTGCCGCCCACGAACACCTTGAAGCGCCGATCGGCGGCGAACTGCGCCATGTTTTCGGGCGCCGGGTAGGCCGAGAACGCATCGACGTCGCCGGCCATGAGCGCCGCATAGGCCGCGGTCGGATCGGCGATGAACTTGAAGGTCACCCGGCGCAGCAGCGCCGGCCTGCCCCAGTAGTCGGGGTTGCGCTCCAGGATGAGCGCGTCGCCGCGCCGCCATGCGGCGAAGCGAAACGGCCCCGTGCCCACCGGGCGCGTCGAGTTGCCGGCAGCCGAGCGCGGCTCGACCATGACGAACGCCCCCCAGGCGAGCGATTGCAGCAGCCCGCCGGATCGGCGGCTCAGGGTCAATCGCAAGGTGTGCGCATCGAGCGCCTCGATGGTGCGAATCGCCTCGATGCGCGAGCGCTGCGGATTGACCGAGCCGGGCGCGAGCGCACGCTCGAGGCTGTAGCGGGCGGTATCGGCGTCGAAGGCGGCGCCGTCATGAAAGCGCACGCCGCTGCGCAGATGAAACGTGTACGTGAGCCCATCGTTCGAGATGTCCCAGGACACGGCGAGGGCGGGGCGCACCGAGGCGTCGGGCGCGAGCTGCACCAGCCCCTCGAACACGTTCCCGTACAGGGCCTCCGAGATGGCGGCCGCCGGATTTGCCGTGGGGTCGAGCACGGGCGGCTCGAGCTGCATGCCGACGGTCACCGTGTCCGCGGCCCGCGCCGCCGGCGCCCCCGCGCAAGCGAGCGCGCACAGCGGCGCGAGCCAAAGCAGCGCCGCGAGCGCGGCGCGCCGATGCCGTCTCATGCGCCCCTTGCGGGCAGCGTGCCCCGCGTGAGCGGCGCGCCCCTCGAGAGCAGCGCGCCGGCGGCGAGCGCCATCACCTTGGCCGAGGCGACCAGATCGTCGATGAGCACGTACTCGTCCGGTTGGTGGGCGACGTCGAGAATGCCCGGACCGTAGGCGATGCAGTCGCGCAGCTTCCCCACTCGGTCGATGTGTTTCTGGTCATACGTGCCCGGCGAGCAGATGAGCTCGGGATCGCGGCCGATGACCTGGCGAATGGCGGCGCAGGTCGCGCGCGCCACCGGCCCGTCGCGATCGGCCATCGTCGGCCTGACCTCGAACAGCTCATGCAGGCTGTAGCGAAAGCCCGGCCGCTCTTTCACGAGCTGCTCGAGCAGCTCGCGTATCTCCCCCTTGACGCCCTGCAGATCCTCCTCGATGAGCCAGCGGCGGTCGATGACCACACGGCAGGAGTCCGGCACGCAGGCCGAGGGCAATGCGCCGCCGGGCTGCTCGGCGAGGCCGCCGTGAATGGAGTTGATGTTCAGGGTCGAGTGCCGGGCGCCCGACGGCACCACGGGCATGTCGGTCTTGCGGGCGGCGAGCTTCGGATGGAGCTCGGTCTCGAAGCGATCCAGCACGGCATTCATGTGGCGCACGGCGCAATCCCCGAGAAAAGGCATGGAGCCGTGCGCGATCCGTCCGTGCGTCTCGATCTGCGCCCACCACACGCCGCGATGGCCGATGCAGACCCGGTCCACGTTCAAGGGCTCGGGAATGATGACGTGATCGACCCGCGGCGGCGAGAACCAGCCCTGCTCGGCGAGATGGTGAACGCCGCCGTAGCCGCCCGACTCCTCGTCCACGGTGCCCGATATCTCGAGCGCGCCCGGCAGGCGCGCGCCCGAGTCGATCAGCGCCTCGACCGCGACGATCGACGCCGCCAGGCCTCCTTTCATGTCGCAGGCCCCCCGCCCGAAGAGCTTCCCGCCGTGCACCACGCCGGCAAAGGGCTGCACGGTCCAACCGGCGCCCGTCTGCACCACGTCGATGTGGCCGTTGAAATGCACGCAAGGACCCGGCTCTCCGCTGGCGCGGCGCGCGATCACGTTCACGCGCGGCCACGCCTCGCAATCTCCCGGCGTCCCCTGGGCGCGCACGTAGGTGATGTCGAAGCCGCGGCGCGCGAGGCGGCGCCCGATGAACTCGGCGCAGGGCCGATAGGCCTCGCCCGGCGGATTCACGGTCGGGAAGCGGATCAGCTCGCGCGTGAGATCGATGAGCTCCTCGCGCCGCTCCTCGATGCATCGGCACAGCCGGTCGATGAGCGCGGCGGGCAAATCGAGGGCTTGCGGGCGGCTCACGAGTGGCGCGCCCGGGTCGCCGCGGCGCGCGCGCGCGCCTCATCCGCGAGCGCCGTGAGCCCGAGCTGCGCGTAGACCGTGCAGAGAGCGGCATTCACCGGCACGCCCTCTGGATCCGCCGCACGCCGCAGCTCGAGCGACTGCTGCGCCGAGACCAGGCGTCCGCTCTTGATCGCCGCGTCGAACAGGATCTGATCGAACAGATCGCGCTGCGCATGGCTGCCGCCGATTTCCTCGAGGCGCGGCCTGGCCCGGCTGAGCGCGCGCCAGGCGTGCGCGTGATCGCGGCGCGCGTAGGCGTCGAGTCCCTCGGCGGCGGGCAGGGCGACCTCGCGCCAGACCTCGCGCACATGGGCGGATGCGTGCTCGGCGGCGTGGCGCACCGCCTCCAGCAGCGCGCCCGCCTCCGGCCGTTGCGCACGCGCCAGGCCGTACAGATATTGCAGCGTGAGGAACGGCTGCACCGTGTCCTGTGCCCGGGCGGCGAGATGGCCGCCGATCTCCTGCCAGCGGCTGCCCACGTCGATTCCCGCGATCTCCATGCGCGCCAGCAAGGACACCGCGCCGATCTGATCCTGCGAGTAATCCTTGGCGACGCCCCAGCAATGCCGGTCGTAGATCTCGAGCACCCGCGTGAAGCGCCCCTGGCTCAGATGGAACAGTGCCAGGTGCCACCACAGATGAGTGAGCATGAACGAATTGAGGCCCGTCCAGCTCTGCGCCGCATCCTCGAGCAGCTGCGCGCCTTCCTCGATGCGTCCCTGCGTGAGCATGACGTGCGCCAGGGCGTGCTGCGCCCAGGGCTCCTTGCGCTCGAGGTTGAGCGCGGCGCGCGCGGCGTCCTCGGCCTCGCGCAACAGATGGCATTGCTCGTAGGCGAATGCCGCCATGCCGTGCACGTAGGCGATCTCCGCCGTGTGCTCGCGCACTTTCAGCGCGGCGCGCAGCATCGCCGGCGGGTCGCCGCGGTTGAAATGCAGATATTGCTCGACCTTGACCATGACCAGATCGCGCGGGAACTCATCGCTCGCCTGCGCGCAGCCGCGCAAGGCGGCGGGAATGTCATCCGCCACCCAATCGCGCAGCACCTGCGCGTTGAGCTGCTCGCGGCGGGTCGCGCTCGCAGCGCTGCGCTCGGCGGCGGCGAGATACTTTCGCGCCCGCGCCGGCGCCTCCGCCGCCTCGAGCAGCATCCACAGGAACCCGGCGTAGGTGTTCGCAATGCAACAGCCGTCGGCCGCGTCGGCCGCGCGCACGATGTTCTCGGCGCGGCTCTCGTAGGCGAGCAGCCCCTGGACGAAGTCGTTCACCGCCTGGAGGGTGCTCGCCGGCGCCCCGCTCACGGCATTGCCTAGACAGTCCTGCACCATGCGAAAGATGATACCTAAGGAATCCCGCGCACGCTGCGCCGGCTCGGGGTCAGGATCGCCCCTGAAGAAACGCCGCCACGTCGGCCGCGGAACGCTGTGGAATCTCGACCTGCGGCAGATGCCCCACGTGCGGATAGATGATGAGCTTGGCACCGCGAATGGCGGCGGCGAACTTGCGCGCGCTCGCCGGCTCGACCAGCACGTCGTTCTCGCCGTTGATGACCAGGGTCGGCACCTTGATCGCCCCGAGATCGGCCGCCGCCGCACGGTTCATGCTCCGAGCGTCGATCGACATCAGAATTGCGCGGTGGCCGGGGGCGCGCTGAAATTCCGCCCAGCGATCGACGAAGGCCGGGGTGATCACGGCCGGGTCGTACACGTCGACCTTCAGGCCCTGCGCGATCAGCGGCCGGTTGTCGATGTGGCGCAACAGGGTGCGCCCCCAGCGATACTGGAGGATCCTGAAGGCAAGCGGGATCTGCGCCGGCGGCGTCTCGTTGGGAAATCCCGCCGCATCGACCAGGATGAGCGCATCGAGCCGCTGCGGGTGGCGCACGGCGAGCTGCCAGGCGACGGCGCCTCCCATGGAGTTGCCGGCCACGGCGAACTGCGGCAGCCCGAGCTTGGCGGCGAATGCCTCCACCAGATCGGCGAGTGCGTCCGCGCTCAGGCGGTATCCGTCCGGCGCCCGCGTCAGACCATGCCCGGGAAAATCCAGCCGGATGATGCGCAGCTTGCCGCGCAGCTCGCGCACCCACCCGTCCCAGCTGGTGTACGAGTCCCCGAAGCCGTGCAGCAGCACCAGCAGCGGCAGCGCGGGATCGCCCTCATCCTCGTAGTGCACGTGCAGTGCGCCCGGCAAGTCGACGAAGCGCGATGCGGGACCGGCGTACTTGCTCTCGAGCGTCTGGTAGGGGATGTCGGGCCCGCGCAGCTTGAGCCACGCGAGCACCGCCCCGAGAAGCAATAGCGCGACGATGATGCCGAGAATTCTCACATCGATGCTCCTTGCCCCGGCGCGGGCGCAGAGGCCCGCCCGCGCGGACCAGGCCCGCCCGCGCGGGCTCAGTACTTGTAGCCGAAGCGCACGCCGAACATCGCGGGGTCGCCCGCCTGAGCGACGTTGGCGGTGTTCAAGAAGAAGTTTCTGGTCAGGTCATAGTCGCGATTGAAGATGTTTCTCCCCCACAACGTCACGGTCCACGGCCCGCCCGAGGCCGGCGACAGGGACAGGTTGGCGTTCGCCAGCCAGTACGCGGGAATGGTGAACGCGTTGCTGCCGAGCAGGAAGAACTGGCTGTAGGTATCGTGAAAGCTGTAATTGGTCTCGGCGGTCAGCCGATGATCGCCCAGGTTCCAGGCGTAGCTCACATCGCCCCCGTAGCTGTTCTTGGGAATGCTCTCGGGCCGGCCGTCGTAGTTGACGGAGGGCTGCACCGTATTGTCGATGAGATTGCTGGTGTAGTAGCCCTCCACGAAACCGTAGTACTGCGAGATCGACAGGCCGGGAAGCGGATGCCATTCCACTTCGGCCTCGCCCCCGTCCAGCCTCGAGTCGGCATTCACGAAGCGCCCGATGAGGCCGTACACGGGATCGTAGACGGTCCCGAGAATCTGCTGGTCGCGGTAGCGATAGTAGAACGCCGCGGTATCCACCCGCAGCGTCGGCGTGACGTCCGACTTGATGCCGACCTCGTAGGCGGTGAGCTTCTCGGGCTCGAACGGATCGGCCTGAGGCGCCGCCACCGTGTTGTGCGCGGTGAATCCGCCCGATTTGACCCCGCGGCTGACGCTTTCGTACACCAGCGTGCCCGCCTGCGGGGTGTAGTCCACCTCGAACTTTCCGGAGGGAAGGTTCGAGGTGATCGAGTGGTTGATGTCGGTGGTGAACGGCGCCACCGGCTCGATGAAGCCGGTGGACAGATTGACCAGCTCGCGGGTCTCGTGGTCCTCGCGCGCGCCGAGGGTCACCTTGAAAGCGTCGCCGAAGCGATAATTGAGCTGTCCGAACTCCCCGAAGGAGTTGGCGTTCTGTCCGTAGCTCGTGAGCGCGATCCCGCCGAAGGAGTCGGTCAGGTCCGAATAGAAGTTCTCATCGAGGCGTTGATCCGAATAGAAGGCGCCCGCCAGCCAGGAGAAGGGTCCGCCGCCGAGGGAGCCGATGCGCAGCTCCTGAGAGATGACGTGCAGATAGCTGCGGAAATATTCGTCGGAATCGTCGTATTGCGTGGCATCCCAGTCGCTGTACTCGCGCCGGATCATGCGGTTCCAGGCCGTGATGCTCGTGATCCGGGCGCCGCCGAGATCGATGTTGCCGGTGAGATCGACCCCGTAGTTCTCGTTGTCCAGTCCGGGCTTGGAGTTCGGGCTGATGCCGATGAGATCGGCGAATGCCGGATTGAGCTGCCATCCCGTCGCGTAGCGATCGGTATCCGCGGGTATGATCGTCTTCGCGCCCGGCGGATAGGCCGGATAGTTGTCCAGCAGGTGCAGCCCGATCTCTTCCGACTCGTCCTGCGCCCAGTAGGTCTCGAGCCGCAGGTCGAGCGCCTGCATGGGCGCGAGCTCGAGCTGCCCGCGCAGCGCCACCTTGTCCTTGTCGCCCAGGCTGTCGCCGTTCAGCCGGTTGTATTGCCAGGCCCCGCCCTGCTGCGTGGCAAACGAGAGTCGCCCCATCAGCCCCGGGGCGATGCTGCCGCTCAGGAATCCTTCACCGGAGAACTGGTTGAACGAGCCGTACTCGAAGGTGGTGCCGGCGTGCAGATCCGCGGTGGGCCGATTGGTGATGAAGTTGATTTCCCCACCCGTGGTGTTGCGCCCGTAGAGAGTCCCTTGCGGACCGTAGAGCACCTCGACACGGTCGATGTCGAACAGCAGCCCCTCTGTCTGGATGGGCAAGGCCAGCGCCACATCATCGATGCTGACGCCGACGGGAGAGGCGTTGTTCGAGGTGTAATCGATGAAGCCGACGCCGCGCAGCCGGAACTGCGGTTGGCTGGAGCCGAAGGCGGGCTCCACCTGCAGGCTGGGGACCGCATTCTGCAAATCGTTCACGTAGGTGATGGACTTCGAGGCGAGCGTGTCGCCGGGCAGCACGGACATCGCGATGCCGACGCTTTGCGCCGATTCGACCCTGCGCTGCGCGGTCACCACCACTTCCTCCAGGCCGCCCGAGCTCGCGCCGCTCTCGTCTGCGGCAGGGTCCGCAAAGCTGACCGCAGCGGTCAGCAGCGCCGCGGCCCAAGCGGCGCTTGCCGCGCCCGCGAAGCGTATACCCATCCCCTCACTCCTCGTTCTCGACCGTGCAGCGAGCTATCATCGGCCGGCGGACATTTGCGCGGAAATAATCATTTTAATGGCTCATGCTGCCGATTTGTTATCTGGGCGGGCCCCCGAAACTGCGGACTTTGCTGCGGGCCGCCTGCGCAAGCGCACCGCGAACCTCTTGATCGCAACGCGCATCACACGCCGGCGGCCGGGGCTTGTGTTTTTCCCGAGGCACCCCATGTCTCTCGCCATGAGCGAGCCCGTCCACGTCGTGTGCGGCCACTGCGATTCGGTGGTGCGGCTCCCCGCCGAGCGGCTGGGGGAGGCGCCGCGATGCCCCAAATGTCATTCGGCGCTGTTCGAGGGCAAGCCGGTCACCCTGACGGCGGCGAACTTCGATCAGCACCTCGCGCGCAATGATCTGCCGCTGGTGGTCGATTTCTGGGCGCCCTGGTGCGGGCCCTGCGTCGCCATGGCGCCGCATTTCGAGGCAGTGGCGCGCGAGCTGGAGCGCAAGATGCGATTCGCCAAGTTGAACACCCAGGATGAGCCCGCGCCGGCCGGCCGCCTCAATATCCGCAGCATTCCCACGCTCATCGTTTTTCGCGGCGGCAAGGAAGCGGCACGCCAATCAGGCGCCATGGACTCAGGCGGCCTTGCGCGCTGGCTCGCCGGCGTGGTGCACTGAGCCGCCCATCGACAGAAGCGCCGCCAGGGTGAGGAGGCCGGCGCCCGACAGATACAGGCCCACGTAGGCGACGCCGTGATCGAGCGCCAGCCGACTGGCGATGTAAGGCGCCAGTGACGCCCCGAGTATGCCGGCGAAGTTGAAAGTGAGCGAGGTGCCGGTGTAGCGCACCGCGGTTGGAAACAGCGATGCGAGCGCGCTCGCGAGCGGGCCGTAGGTGAATCCGGTCAACGAGAAGCCGAGCGCCAGGAATGCGCACACACGGGCCGTGCTGTGGGTGCCGAACAAGGGTGCGAAGGTGAAACCGAAGGCCGTGATCGCCACCGTGGCGATGATCAGCATGGCGCGCCCGCCGATCCGATCGGCGATCGCGGCGGCGATCGGAATGGTCAACCCGAAGCACGCCACGCCGATCATTTGCAGGATGAGATAGTCGCGGCGGGCGAATCCGAGCCGCGTGGTGGCCCAGTTCAGCGCGAAAACCGTCATCAGATAGAACACCAGAAAGGTGGTGACGGTTCCGAGGGTGCCGAGGATGACCTCGCGCGCGTGATGCGACCATACGCTGAGGAACGGAACCCGCACGCGCTCCCCGCGCGCGATGCTGCGCTCGAATTCCGGCGTCTCGACCAGCTGCAGACGCACGTACAACCCCACCAGCACCAGGGCGGCGCTCGCCACAAACGGCACCCGCCAGCCCCACGCCAGCAGATCCGCGCCGCTCAGGTGGGTGCTGATCCAGAGGAAGGCGCCGTTCGAGCACAGGAACCCGAGAGGCGCCCCGTATTGCGGAAAGCTCCCGTACCAGGAGAGCTTGTGTGCAGGCGCGTTCTCCGTCGCCAGCAGCACCGCTCCGCCCCACTCACCGCCCAGCCCCAGCCCCTGGCCGAACCGGCACAGCGCCAGCAGCGTGGGCGCGAGCATACCGATGGAGGCATAGGTGGGCAGCAGACCGATGGCCACGGTCGACAGGCCCATGGTGAGCAGCGCGGTGACCAGCGTGGCCTTGCGTCCGATGCGATCGCCGAAATGGCCGAACAGCGCCGAGCCGATGGGCCGGGCGATGAACGCCAGTGCGAAGGTGGCGAACGATTGCAGGGTGGCGGTGGCCTGATCCTCCTTCGGGAAAAACAGTGTCGGGAACACCAGCACCGCCGCCATCGCATAGATGTAGAAATCGAAGAACTCGATGGTCGTGCCGACCATGCTCGCGATGAGGACGCGGCGCGCCGGCATGCGAGCGAGAAATGGGCCCACCGTGATTGACACGTAAGCGTCGACTCCGTTGCGAAACCTCGCAATGGATTGAAACGCGCTGGGCACGGTCTGTCCATAGATCGATCACGCGGGCGCGCAGCCGAGCCGCGGGCGCGCGGCGGCGCCGCGGCCGCGGCGCTCGCCCTGCAGCCACGCAGTTCGCGCTGTGCCGATTTAGCGCCGTCGGCCGGGAATCGAAGGCGCTCGGCGTCCGCCGCCATGGCCACCGCCCCCATGCCCGTACCCGCCCCCATGCCAGTGCCCGCGGCCGTGCCAGTGCCCGCCGCCGGGCGGACCGACGTAGAAGTCCGGCCCCCAGCCGCCGTAGTCGTAACCGTAGGGCTCGTAGAACCCGCCTTCGTAGTCGACTCCGTAGCCGTAGCCGTAGGGCCCGCTGACCGCGCACGCGCACAACAGCGCAAGCGTCGCGACCCCGCCCAAGATGATGCGCTTGAGGCTCATGGCGTGCCCCCCGGGTCGGCGCGCGCCGCATCGTCGGCGGCGGTCCACTCCATCAGTCCCACCGGCGCGCCGTAGGGGTCCGCGATCACGGCGACCTGGCCGCCGTGCCGATCGAGGTGAGGCTCGACCAGGATACGGCCGCCGAGCGTCACGGCTCGCGCCGCAGCCTGCTTTGCATCGGCGACGCGGATGAAATTGATCCAGTGCGGATGGCGGTGTCCCGGCGGCAGCGAGTGGATGCCCGCACGCGCGTAGCCATCGCTCGCGAGAATCACGTGCTGCGCGCCGTCATCGCTCGGCAGGTCGTATAGCTCGTACCCGAACACGGCCTTGTAGAAGTCGGCGCTCTGGGTGGGATCGCCGGTCAACAAGGCGCTCCAGATCCACTCGCCCGGCATCGCCAGATAGTCGCCGGAATCACCGCTCGAGGAGGCGAGCGCCGCGAACACCGCGCCCTGCGGATCGCTGAAAACCTCCTGGCTGCCTCGCCCCGCGTAGGTCCTCGGCGGCGCGAGGCTCTTTGCGCCATGCGCGAGCGCCGCATGGCTGGCGGCCTCGAGATTGCGCACGGCGATGAAGGTCAGCCAGGCCGATTGGCGCTTCTCTCCGGGTGGAATGGGCCTTTGCAACAGACCGCCCACCGGGCGCCCGTCGAGCAGCGCCACCGCATAGTCCGAGCGCCCGGCACGGATGCTGCGGAAGGTCCAGTCGAACAGCGCCCCGTAGAAGCGCTCGGCGCCCGCGAGGTCGGGCGTGGTCAAATCGAGCCAGATGATCTTGCCGGGGTGATGCTCGGCGTTGGCGCCCGTGCCGATCGCAGGGAGCTCGAACGCCGGCGCCGCCAGGGCGGCGGGGAGCGCGGTCAGCAGGGCCGCCGCCGCCAGCCAGACGGCGAGCGGCCGCCGCCAACCGGGCAGAGCGTAGTCGCTTCGCATTGCAGCTCATACTCCGCCCCGCGCTGCGGCCGGTCTGTACGCGCGGGCGGCGGATGCAGGTGGGAAATCACCTACAGGCCGGCACGCGCCGCCCGCCGCTGGCAATTTGCGCCTCGCACATGCACGCTTGCAGGCTGCGGCGGCGCGTGAGGATGACGGATGGCGATCCATTCCAAGGATTTTCGAGTGCGCGAGGGCAGCAGCGTCGACCTCAAGAAGTGGCCGACGCGGGTCGACCGCGTCTACAAGAACGAGGATGACTACCAGATCATCCTGCGCGGTCACGTCAAGAAGCTGAGCGAGAAGCAGCAGCTCCTATACGCCGCGAGCACTCATGCGGTGCTGCTGATCTTTCAAGCCATGGACGCCGCCGGCAAGGACGGCGTCATCGCCCACGTGATGTCGGGCGTCAATCCTCAGGGGTGTCAGGTCTTCAGCTTCAAGCACCCGAGCCCGACCGAGCTCAGGCACGACTTCCTGTGGCGCACCACCCTCGACCTGCCCGAGCGCGGCAAGATCGGCATCTTCAATCGCTCCTACTACGAGGAGGTGCTCATCGTGCGCGTGCATCCCGAGATCCTGCGCGCAGAGGCCCTGCCCGATAAAGCCAAGGGCAGCATCTGGGAGCATCGCTACCGCTCGATCGTGCAGCATGAGCGCCATCTCGATCGCAACGGTACGCGCATCGCCAAGTTCTTCCTGCACCTGTCCAAGGAAGAGCAGCGCAAGCGCTTTCTCGCGCGCATCGACGATCCGGACAAGAACTGGAAATTCAGCGAGGCCGACATCGAGGAGCGGCAATACTGGAAGCAGTACATGAAAGCCTACGAGAAGGCCCTCGGCGCGACCAGCACCGAGGAAGCGCCATGGTACATCGTACCCGCGGACGACAAGCCGAACGCGCGGCTCATCGTCTCGCAGATCATCCTCGACACGGTCGACGCGCTGAAGCTCCAGTACCCGAAGGCGCCCCCGCATCGGCGCGAGGAGCTGCAGAAGCTGCGCAAAGAGCTGGCGAAGTGATCGATCCCCGCGCGCTCATGGCACGAGCACGGCGGCGCCCTCGAATCGGCCGGCACGCAGATCCGCCAGCGCTTCGTTGGCCTGCCCGAGCGCATAGCGCGTGGTACGCGTCTCGATGCCCATCTGCGGCACCAGGCCGAGAAACTCGACGCCGTCCTGGCGCGTGAGATTGGCCACCGACCTGAGCTCCCGCTCCTCCCACAGCAGGCGGTAGGGCAGGGCCGGAATGTCGCTCATGTGAATGCCGGCGCACACCACCCGTCCGCCCTTGCGCACGGCCTTGAGGGCGAGGGGCACCAAAGCGCCCACCGGCGCGAAGATGATCGCGGCATCGAGCGGCTCCGGCGGCGGCTCCTCCGAGCTGCCCGCCCACACGGCGCCGAGCGTGCGTGCGAAATCCTGAGTTTTCGCGTCGCCGCGGCGGGTGAAGGCGAATACGCTTCGCCCCTGCCAGCGCGCGACCTGCGCCAGGATGTGCGCGGCGGCGCCGAACCCGTAGAGCCCCAGCCGCTGCGCTTCACCGGCAATGCGCAGCGCCCGCCACCCGATCAGTCCGGCGCACAGCATCGGCGCGAGCGACACATCGCTCCCCTGCTCGCCCAGCGCAAATGCAAAGCGCGCATCCGCGATGGTCGCGGTCGCGTAGCCGCCGTTGCGCGTATGGCCCGTGAACAGCGGTCTATCGCACAGATTCTCCCGTTGCATGAGGCAATAGCGGCACACACCGCAGGTATGGCCCAGCCAGGGAACGCCGACGCGCTGGCCGACCTCGAGCCCGCGCACATCGCGGCCCACGGCCTGGACGCGCCCGACGATCTCGTGCCCCGGAACGATCGGCACGTGCGCTTCGGCGAGCTCGCCGTCGACGACGTGCAGATCCGTGCGGCACACCCCGCAAGCGGACACCGTCAGGAGTATCTCGCCCGGGCCGGGTTGTGGATCCGCAAGCTCGGCCTGAACCAGCGCAGTCTTGATCTTGGTGAGCAGCATCGCGCGCATCGGCCTCTCCTTCGCGCCGTCGAATCCTGGGAGTCAGTCGAGGTTCGGCGGTCCCGTCAGTGTCGTCAACGCGGCGGTGACCAGCAGGATCAGCGCCGCCACCATCATCTCGGCGCCGATCGACTGGCGCAAGCGCCGCACGGCGCCGCGGTCGCCCGTGGCGATGCGCGGCACCAGTCGCTGCTTGTTGAGCGCCGCGAGCGCGAGCAGACAGGCGACGAGCGCGATCTTAAGGCCGGCGATGCGGCCGTACAGGCTGCTCCACAGCGCGGAGGGGCGCGGAAGCAACACGGCGAGCACGATCAGCCCGGCGGCGAGCAAGGCGCCGACCGCGAACACCGCCGCGCCGCTGAAGCGAGCGGCCACGGCAGCGATGGCGCCGCTCTGCGCGCGCCGCGCCTGAATGAGCAGAGGGGCCAGAGCGCCCAGCCAGAACGCGGCCGCCAGCAGATGCACCGCCAGCAGCCAGGGCAGTGTCCTCCAGCCGACGGCCCGTGTGTGTCCGATCCAGGCGAACGAGGTGGCGGCCGCCGCCGCGCCGAGCAGCGCGAGCCATCCGGGCCGTCCACGGCGCGCGAGCGCAGGAATCGCGAGCACGAGCCCGGCGGCGCGAATCAGCGCCGCCCGCCCCTCGCCGCCGTGCCATACCAGCCTCAGCAGCCCCGCATCGAGCATCCCCGAGGCGTCGCCGCTCAGGGACCCTGCGGTGACCAGCACTCGAGCGGCGCTGGCGAGCAGCGCCGCGAGAATGAGCACCAACAGCAGCCGCGCGATCGAGCGCCGGGCAGTGTGCTCGAGCAGTGAGGGGGCGTAGGCCAGAAAGCCCACGCCGCCCGCCGCACCCAAAGTGGACGCATAGAGGAGCGCCTTGACCAGGACCGCGCAGCCGTCCCAGAGCCCCATGCGGCAGGCCGCTGTGCCTCAGCCTGCCGGAGCGACGACGAAGGAGAAGGTGCCCTTCACCACGTGACCGTCGTCCACCGTCAGGGCGCTCCACTGCACCTGATAGGTTCCCGCCGCCAGCGCGGGCAGGGCGACGCGCACCTCTCGCCCCGCCGGCGCGCCGCGCTCGAGCTTCAGCGGGATGGCTGCCCCGCCCGCCGACAGCTTGAGCACGCCGAGCTGCACCGCCTCGTTGAACTCGAGCGTCAGCTCGTGGGGTGCCGCCGCGAGCCGCGCGCCGGCCGGCGGCGAGGTCGCGAGCAGTTTCGCGTGGCCGACCGCAAGGAGCGGCAGCCCGAGCGCCGCGCAGAGCAGCCACAGCCTTCTCGACATGAGCGCTCTGCCCGGTGTCACGGTTCTCCTCGGCATCACGGCTCTCCTCGGCATCACGGTTCTCCTCGGCATGACGGCTCTCCTCGACCTGACGACTCTCCTCGACCTGACCGCTCGGCTCACCGCGGCGTCGGCGGCACCGGGGTGTATTATGAGGTCGGCAGTGCTATGTTTCAGCGCTACATGCGCCCGCATCGAACCTGGCCTCTGCTCGCCGCGCTGCTGCTGGTCGCGCTGCTGCCGCTGCGCGGCTATTGCGCCTCGTGCAGCGGCCACCACGCACATTGTGGGGACACCGCGATCTCGGGCCATGCCTGCGCGGACTGCTGCCTCACGGGCGTCGCCGCGACCGCGCCGTGCTGGGCGCTGCCGCGCCGGCCGGCCGCGAGCGCGTTCACCGCCCTGCCCTGGCCGGTTCTTACTCTCTCCCTCGATCGTCTCGACCGTCCTCCTCGCTCCTAAAGGCCCGGCGGCGCGATGCGCCGACCGGGCATGGCGTCTTCGGGCGGGTGAATTCCGTCGCCGGCACGCCCGGCGGCTCACATCATCGAGGTTGACCCATGAACATTGGAACGATGCGTGCGGGCGCTTGCGCGTCCGCGCTCGCAGGCGCGATGGCGCTCGCAGGCTGCGCGAGCTTCTCGCAGGACGGTGGATTCGATGCCGTTGCCCGCACGGCGCGGGAGCGGGTCGGGCAGGAAGTGCGCTGGACGCGCACCGCGCAGCAGAAGGCGCAAGCGGATCGCGACACCGCGCAGCTGCTCGCGCGAGCGCTTTGCGCCGACGACGCGGTACGGATTGCGCTGCTCAACAACGGATCGCTTCAGGCCTCGTTCCAGGAGCTTGGCATCTCCGAGGCCGATCTGGTGCGCTCCGGGCGGCCGCCGCAGCCGCGCTTCACCCTGCGCCGCTCCAGTGCGCAGGGACTTGCCGACATCGAGGAGACGGTGAGCGTGAGCGTGCTCGCGCTCATCACCGCCCCCTCCGTGCACGAGATCGAGAAGCGGCGCTTCGCCGCGGTGCAGGCGCAGCTCGCGGCGGGCGTCATCGAGCTCGCCGCGCGTACCCGCACGGCGTATTACAGCGCGATCGCGGCGCGCGATACCGCGCGCTACCGGCTCGAGGTCGAGCAGGCCGCCGAGACCGGCGCCGAGCTCGCGCGCCGCATGCGCGCGGCGGGCAACTGGACGCGGCTCGATGAGGCGCGCGAGCAGGGGTTCCATCTCGAGGCCGCGCTCGAGCTCGAGCGCGCACGGCTCGCCGAACAGCTGGCGCGCGAGAACCTGGTCGAGACGCTCGGGGTGAGCCTCGAGGGCGCCGGGCTGCGGCTCGCGGAGCGGCTGCCGGACCTGCCGAGCGCCATCGATCCCCTGCCGGACCTCGAGCCCGCGGCGCTCGAGCGCCGCGTCGATCTGCAATTGATGCGCGCCCGCATCGACGTGCTCGCCAGGGAGCTGCACCTCACCCGAGCCACGCGCTTCCTCGATGTGCTCGATGCCGGGCCGACCCGTGTGCAGCAAGGGCCGGGCTCAGCGCCTATCGAGACCGGCTACGAGGTGAGCCTCGAAGTGCCGATATTCGATTCCGGCGCGCCGCGCCTGCGCAAGGCCGAGGCGCGCTACGCCCAGGCGGTCGCGAGCTTCGGCCAGGCGGCGCTCGAGGCCCGCTCGCAGCTGCGCCAGGCCTACGCCCGGTATCGCTCGGCGTACGAGATCGCCCGGCGCGAGCGCGACGAGCTGCTGCCGCTGCGCCAGTCGATGGCGGACGAGGAGCTGCGGCGTTACGACGCCGGGCAGATCAGCGTGTTCGACCTGCTCGCCGACTCGCGCTCGCGGATCGCGACCGAGAGCGACTACATCCAGAGCCTGCGCGATTTCTGGATAGCCCGGGCAACACTCGATGCGGCGATCGCAGGCGCCGCTGCCCCACTGCCGAGGGTCCTTCCATGATCACGCGACGCCAGCTCTTCGCGGGAACCGGCGCCCTTGCCGCGGCGGCGGTCGGCAAGGCGGCGCTCGCGGCGCTCCCCGAAATCGTCTCCTCGCAAGCCCCTGCAACCCAGGCTCCCCTCGTGCCTGCGAACGGGCCGCACTATCACCCCGTCGCCACCTTGAACGGCTGGACCCTGCCCTGGCGCATGCGCGCCGGCGTGAAGGAGTTTCACCTCGTGGCCGAGCCCGTGGTGCGCGAGATCGCCCCGGGTATGAAGGCGCACCTGTGGGGCTACAACGGCCAGTCGCCCGGTCCGACCATCGAGGTGGTCGAGGGCGATCGCGTGCGCCTCTTCGTCACCAACCGTCTTGCCGAGCCGACCAGCATCCACTGGCACGGCCAGCGCTTGCCGAACGGTATGGACGGGGTCGCGGGGCTCAATCAGCCCGCCATCAAGCCCGGGCAGACGTTCGTGTACGAGTTTCGCGCGCAGCGCTCGGGGTCCTTCATGTACCACCCGCACGCGGACGAGACCACGCAGATGGCGATGGGCATGATGGGCTCGTGGGTCACGCATCCCGCCGATCCGCGCACCCTGGCGGTGGATCGCGACTACGTGCTGCTCCTCAACGCCTATGACATCGATCCGGGAAGCTTCACGCCCCGGGTCGGCACCATGCTCGATTTCAACCTGTGGACCTTCAACAGCCGGGCCTTCCCGGGCATCGATCCGCTCCTCGCGCGGCTCGGCGAGCGCGTGCGGGTGCGTGTCGGCAATTTGACCATGACGAACCATCCCATACACCTGCACGGCCACGAGTTCGTGGTCGCGGGCACCGGCGGCGGATGGATTGCGCAGAGCGCTCGATGGCCGGAGGTGACGGCCGACATCGGCGTCGGGCAGGTGCGCGCCATCGAGTTCGTCGCCGCCGCCCCCGGGGACTGGGCGTTTCATTGCCACAAGAGCCATCACACCATGAATGCCATGGGACACGGCGTACCGACCACGCTCGGCGTCGAGCAGTCGGACCTCGCCCGCAAGATCGCTGCGCTGGTGCCGGGCTACATGAGCGGGCAGGACATGCAGCAGATGCCGATGAGCATGCCGCTGCCCGACAACACGCTCTCCATGACGGCGGGCCGGGGCCCGTACGGCGGCATCGGGATGGGCGGCATGTTCACCGTGCTGAAGATCCGCTCGGATCTTGCGCGCGATGACTACCGGGACCCCGGCTGGTATGAGCCGCCGCGGGACAGCGTCGCCTATCTCTGGGAGGGCGAGCCGGCCGCATCGCCCGGCGGCGCCGTGCCGCGATAGAAAGTCGAGGCGGGTGTGCTCCTCAGGAACCCGGCGAGGGTCGTGGCAACCGGCCGCTCGCCCGTTCGTCCCGCAACCTCCGACAGAGGCATCACCATGCGCAATGCCCGGCACGCGGCCGTCGGTGCCGCGCCGAATGCGCGCTGCTCATCCTGGCGCTTGCGCGCGTCCACCCACAAGCTCCCCTCGAGCAGGTCGAAGCCCAGCAGGCTGAACGTGGTGTCGACGGCCTGGCGGGCGCGCTGCACCTTGAGCCGGGTCTGTGCCTGCAGGTCCTCCACCGTGCCGACGATGGCGCTGCCCAAGGGAGCCACGGGATTGGTGAGCGTCTGCACCTCCTGCTCGAGGTCCACGGGCGCATACTCATAGAACCCTCCGGCGGCCTCCGGCAGCACCTGCGAGAGCTTCACCCCGGTGAAGAAGGGGCTGCGAAAGCGCTCGATGCGCAGCATGACCGCGACGTCCATGTTGGCGAGGGCGATGACGAAAGCCTCGATCTGATTCGCCATCGGATACGGATCCCAGTTCGCGTTCGAGACGATGTAGCCGTGCTCGCCGTGGCTGTGCGCGCCGCCCTTGACGTAGAAGCGCATCAGCTGCGGCGTCGCGAGCTCCCAGGAATCCTGCGGGGAGAGGCCCAGGGCGACCGCCGGATTGTGGTCCGAGGAGTTCGCCTGCAGGGTCACCGCGTGCTCGAGCGCGGACCAGGACTCCCAGGCCGAGGCTTGCCGGATGGAGGAGGCGCGCAGGCTCTCGGGATCCTGGATGATGCGGTGGGCATCGCCCTCGAACAGATAGCTTCCCCTCAGCATGTCGAGAATGCGGGCCGCGTGCCAGTTCAGCCAGGGCTCGGGACGATCGCGCTGGACCGGCGCGCTCAGCGGCGTGACGCTCGAGTTCATGCCGTCCAGATCGATGGCATAGATCAGGTCCGCCCACTCGAGCGCGGCCCGCGCATCGTGCACCAGCAGGGCCGCCTGTCCGGTCGCATACGCATTGCTGCTGGTGAGCGCATTGTCATCGGCTGCAAAGGGCCGGATCGGCGCCAGTCCGGCGCGCTGCAGGGCCTCCTGCGCCGGCATGCGCACGCCCTCGAGGTAGACCTCGCCCGCCCCGACCATCGCCGCCCCCACGTTGCCGAGCTGCACGAGATCGCCTTCGCCGAGGGTGCCGCGCGACTGCACCACCGGCGTGATGCGCTTGTTGAGGAAGTCGATGAGCATCTGCGACAGCTGCGGACTCGGCGCGTTGTGGACCATCGCGTTGGCGCGCACCACCATCATCGCGCGCACGATTTCCTCCTCGCTCACCTCGGGTCCGGTGCCCCACAGGGCCCCGGAGCGAAACGAGCTCATCTGCGTCTTCTCGATGAGCGCGCGATTGCCGGCGCTGAGCGGATCGCCCTGGAACATGACCGTCTCGCGCTGATCCCCCGCGCCGCGATTGAACCAGTACACCGGCACTCCCTCGGCGGCCGCTTCGAGGAGCAGTCCATAGTTTTGCGCTTGCTCGCGGCGCGCCTCATCGCTCAGCGCCACTCGGGCGCCGTGGCGCGCCACGTTCACGATGTCGTCGATGGACAGATCGCGGCCCGTGAGCACGACGGTGCGATCGCTCATGGTGGCCGCTATCGGGGCGTAGCTCGCGCCCGCCTGGCTCGCGCCCGCCTGGCCCGCGCCCGCCTGGCTTTCGCCCGCATGCGCCGCGCCCGCATGCGCCGCGGCGGCGGCACACACGGCGCCGAGCAGCGTTGTGCGGATGAATCGCGAGCGCATTGAGTTGATGTTCCTGTCGAAACGCATTGACTTGCTGCTCCTTCCGAGAGGTAAATGGCAAATGATGCACTATGCCATCTCGCCGACGTTCGCGGTGTTCCTGCTGGCGAGCCTGGTGCTCGCCGTGACGCCGGGTCCTGCGGTGATCTATCTCGTGACCCGCACGCTCGCCCACGGTCGGCGCGTGGGCTTCGCCTCCATCGGCGGGGTGGCGCTCGGCAATCTCGGCAATGCCGCGCTCGCCTGCGTGGGGCTCGCCGTGGTGTTCGCGATTTCCGCCGATGCCTTTCTCGTGGTCAAGCTCGCCGGGGCCGCCTACCTGGTGTTCCTGGGCGTGCGAGAGCTGCGCCGCGCCGCGCGCCGGCCGGCCGCTGGCGGCGCGCCGGATCGCGACCGGCCGCGGCCCTCGAGGCCGGGCACGCCGGCGCGCTCGCGCGCCTTTCGCGACGGATTCCTGGTCGCGCTGCTCAACCCGAAGACCGCGCTGTTCTTCGCCGCCTTCCTGCCGCAATTCGTGGATCCGGCCGGCTCGCCGCTGGTGCAGAGCCTGAGCCTCGGCGCTCTGTTCGTGGCGATTGCCGCCTGCACCGATACGCTGTACGTGCTCGCCGCCGATCGGCTCGCGCCACGGCTCGCCGCGCTCGGCGCGCGGGCGGCGCTCGGCCGCTACATCGCGGGGATATCCTTCATCGCGCTCGGTGTCTTCGTCGCGTGCTCGGGATCGCGCTCGGGCAAGTGAGGCCTCACTCGGCGCGGACCGCCGCCTCGGCGGCCGGCGCCGCGACGCCCTCGCGCTCTTCGCGCAGCCGGTCGGTCGTATAGATGAAGATGCTGTTCCCCACAACGCTGATGGCGAACAGCGCCATCGAGGCCGGCAGAACGTCGAGCACCTTGTGCAGGCCCAGCCACTTCACCGGCGCATCGATCCAGTGCGCGAGCGCCGCGCGCCATCCGGTCAGGCCGTCCGCGCCGGCCAAGTGCGCAAGTGTCGCGCGCATGCCGTCGTTCACTCCGATGTGCGTCCATTCCCCATTCTCGAACCAGCGGTACAGCTGCAGGCCGATGAGCAGCAGGAAGCCGCCGAAGCATCCGTAGGCGAAGAGGGCGCCCAGCACGCTGCCCGCCCGCAGCGCCGTCTCGCGAGCGCTCAAGACGCCGCCCCGCCGGGCACCGGGCAGGCCTTCACTTCCAGCCGCTGGATGCGCCCCGCCTCGCCCTGCAGATCGGAGGGCTTCAAGACGCTGTCGGTCGGCTTCAAATCGATGTCGATCCAGTACACATCGCCCGTGCGCTTGCGATCCGCGATCGCCGGATTGAAGCCGAGCGACTGCGCCTGGGCAACGCGCGTCTGCGCGCGCTTCGAGTCGCCGAACAGGCCGAGCGAGATCACCGATCCTTCATTCGGGCCGGGCATCTCCAGCGCGTCCTCGACGCCGCCCGACTTGAGCTTCGCCAGCATCTGCTCGCTGCTGCGCGAGGCGGGGATGGGCAGGTACACCCAGATGCCCGCCCACACCTCCCCGTCCGCCACCCGCTGTCTCGGATCGTAGCCGCCGCTGCGCAGGGTGCTGGCGGCATGCGCCGCCTCGGCCACATCGCGGAACGGACCCACGCTGATGCAGCGCTTCACGTTGGTGAGAAGCCCCGCCGATCCCTCGCTCGCCGCCTCCTCGCGCACGGAGGACCCCGCGCTCGCTGTGACGCCGCTCCCCGCACCCGGGCCGCTCGTGCCGCCGCTCGACCCCGCCCCGCCGCTGGCGCCGACCATGCCGCCGCCGCTCGATCCCGCCTCCGCGGCCGCACGCGCCGCCGCCGCGGCGCCCGGGCTTTGCCCGGCGGGCACTTCCGAGGCGAGCATCAAGGTGGCCGCGGGTGCAGGCCCGACGTCCTGTGGATGGGCGATCCCGCGGCTCCACAGGAAGTAGCCGATGTTCGCCAGGGCGAGACAGACGACGATGCCCTTGAGGAGCGTCATGCATCACCGGGTGCGGGCCGCAGGCTTGCGTCGCCGGAAATGAATTTCTGCAATCGGCCCCCGCTCTCCAGCAGCAGCGCTCCGTCCTCATCGACCCCCCGTGCAATGCCCTCCACCAGGTCCTCGCCGATGAGCACGCGCGCGGCCCGGCCCTCGAGGGCGTCGAGCGAGCGCCAGCGGTCGCGAAACGGCGCGAAGCCGAGGCGCTCGAACGCCTCGAGCATGCTCAGCAGCTCCTCGAGCAGCGCCGCCGCGACGCCATTGCGCGAGAAGCCGGCCGGGCAGGCCTCGGCCAGCGCCGCCGGGCGCGTGCCGCGCAGCTCGATGGCGCGCCGCGACTCGCCCGACAGGAAGAGATTGAGACCGACGCCGATGACCGCGTGCGCCGCGCCGGCATCGGTCCTGAGCTCGACCAGGATGCCGCCCATCTTGCGCCGGCCGAGCCACACGTCGTTCGGCCATTTGAGGCTCGTGCCCGAGGCGCCCACGCGGGCGAGCGCGCGGCAGACCGCGACGCCGGCCGCAAGGCTCAACGCCGAGCCGGCACGGGCCGCCTCGGGAAACCTCCAGCCGACCGACAGGGCGAGACTGGCGCCGAAGGGCGCTATCCACGGGCGGCCCCGCCGCCCGCGCCCCGCGACCTGCAGCTCGGCAAGAACGGCGTGGGCGCACTGCGCCGCGGGGGCCGGCCGCGCGAGCAAGTAGCTGTTGGTCGAATCGACTTCGAGCAGCACCTCGAGCTCATCGAGCGCCGCTGCGCCGCGCTCCTTGAGCAGCGCGCCGATGCGCGCCGCATCGAGCAGCTCGATCGGCTCCGCCAGGCGATAGGCGCCCGCGCCCGCGGCGGCGATGTCGATCCCCTGCGCTTGCAGATGCCCGATCGCGGCCTCGACCTGCGCGCGCGCGATGTCGAGCTGCTGCGCCAGGCCCGCGGCGGTGCGCGGCGCGCCTGCCGCGAGCGCGCCCAGCACGGCGTGCGCCGCGTCTATACGGGGCGCGAGCGAAACAGCCATAGCCTGTGGACGCGATGCTCTTCGCCGGCGCGCATGCGCGCGATATTGGCGCGATGGGTGAAGATCACGAACAGCTCGATCGCCGCGCAGAACGTGAGCAGGGGAGCGTTCCCGGGCTCGAGCACGTACACCACCGCGACCAGCGCTGCGCCGGCGCACATGCTGGCGAGCCCGACGTAGCCGCTCAGCACCAGCACCAGCAGCCAGCACCCGAGAACGGGCGCGAGCAGCCGCGGCTCGATGGCGCCGACGACCCCGATCATGGTGGCGACCCCCTTGCCGCCGCGAAAGGCGAACCACACCGGATAGACGTGGCCCACGATGACCGCGAGGCCGCAGGCCACCGCGAGCCACGCGCGGGCGAGGTCCGGATCGATGGCGACGCCCGGCAAGGCGGCTTGCGGCAGATAGCGGACGGCAATCACGCCCTTGCCCGCGTCGATCAACAGCACCGACAGCGCGAACAGCTTGCCCTGCGTGCGCAGGGCGTTGGTGGCGCCGGCATTGCCGCTGCCGAGGCGGCGGATATCGATGCCGCGCAGGCGCCCGAGCACCAGGCTCCCGAGCAGCGAGCCGAGCAGATAGGCGAGCAGAGTCTTGACACCCAGTTCCAGCATGCGGCGATTATGCCACCAGACGCGTGGGGGCCCCTCTAGGACCGTCGCGCAAGATGCACCTCGGCCAGCATGCAGCGCACACCCCCGCCGCCGCAGCGCTCGATGACCGGGATATCCGCCGTGAGCACCTCGCCGTGCTTCTCGAGCGCGCGCCGCTGGCGAGGCTCGAGAGCACCCCATGCGGTCGTGGACATGGCGATGACGGTCGAGCCGGGCGCAGCGAGCTCCAGGATGTTGCCGGCGAAGGCATGCATCTGCGCCGGCGAGATCTCCACGATGTCGTGTCCGGTCGCGGTCAGCTGCGCGTAGACGGCGTCCCGGCGCTTGAGCTCGGTGATCGAATCGCCGCAGATCACGGCGAAGCCCGTGCCGATCGCCATCATGACGTTGGTGTGGTACACCGGCCTGCCGGCGGCATCGGTCGCCTCGAACGCCGCGAGCTCGTAGTCGAGCTGCTGCGCGAACTCTCCCAGCACATCGAGGTCGGTGCGCGGCGACAGGCAGGCATAGGCGATGCGCGCGGGTCGATCGAGCACCAGGCTTCCGGTTCCCTCCAGATAGCGGCCGTGATCCTCGCGGTAGCTCAAGTCCACGGTGCGCGTGACTCGAAACGGGCCGGCGCCGATCACCTGACGGATCAGCTCCTCGCGCCGCTCCAGGCGCCGGTTCGGCGCCATCATCGGGTACAGCACGATGGTGCCGTCGCGATGAAAGCTCACCCAGTTGTTGGGAAAGACCGCATCGGGCTTCGCCGGCTCCGCGCTGTCGTGCGCCACGATCACCGTCATTCCCGCGCGCACCAGCCGCTCGGCGAGCGCGTCGAACTCGCGCACCGCGGCGCCCTGCACGTCGGCGGGCGCACCGCTCCCGGGCGCACCGCTCCCGGGCGGAGCGCTCGCGGCGGCGCGCGGCAGCTCCTGAAAGCTGTTGCTCGCCGAAGTCTGCGGATTGAAAGCGAAGCGCGCCGGACGCACCATCAGCACCGCCGGCGCGCTCTGGGGTTCCTTGTGGGGCGCAGCCTCGAGCATCACGCTAAACTATATCAAGGCCGCTCGCCGGCCGAGACTTCGTGCTTCAATGAATCGGGGAAATGATATTGCCGGTTGCGGTGAACAATGCATTGCTGGTGCTGGCGGCGGCGTTCACCGCGGCCTCGAGCGCCCATGCCGCCGCCGCCAAGCAGGCCTCCCCGGCTGCCGGCGCGCCGCGCGCGGCGAACGGCTACGAGTTCAGCTTCGACACGTTGCTCGCCGAGGCGAAGCTCCTGGCGGGAAAGCCTTATGTCCCGCAGCGCAGCACCCTGCCCTCGGCCCTCGACAAGCTCAGCCCCGAGCAGTACCGCAGCATTCACTTCAACCGCGAAGCGGCGATCTGGCGCCAAGAGGGGCTGCCGTTCCGGCTCGAGCTGCTGCGCGCGCAGTTCAACGTGCAGACGCCCGCGGTGACCGTCTCCACGGTCGAGGACGGCAGGGCCCACGACCTGGTCGCCACCCCCGCGATGTTCGCCGCACCCTCGGTCCCCGAGCTCGGCAACGCGGTGTCCTTGCCGCTCTCCGGCTTTCGCGTCGTCGCCCACATCAATTCCAAGAACGCCTGGGACGAGTTCCTGGTGTTCCAGGGCGCGAGCTACTTCCGGGCGGTCGCCAAGAACCAGGTCTACGGGCTCTCCGCGCGCGGCCTCGCCATCAACACCGCGGAGCCTGCGGGCGAGGAGTTCCCGGCCTTCACGCATTTCTGGATCGAGCGGCCGTCGCGGCGCGCCGCCTCGATCGTCATCGATGCGCTGCTCGAGAGCGCGTCCATCACCGGCGCATATCGGTTCACCGTGACGCCGGGCGTTGAGACCGTCATGGAGATCGAGTGCACGCTGTTCCCGCGTACCGATCTGCGCGTGGTCGGCATCGCCCCGCTCACCTCGATGTTCCTGTTCGACGAGACCAACCGCGGCCGCCTCGACGACTATCGTCCGGAGGTGCACGACTCGGACGGCCTGCAGATCACCTCGAGCAGCGGCGAGCACATATTCCGGCAGCTCGCAAATCCCACCAAGCTGCAGGTGTCGACCTTCACCACGCGCGCCCCCCAGGGCTTCGGGCTGGTGCAGCGCTCGCGCGATGAGAGCGACTTTCAGGACTTCGAGGATCAATACGAGCGCCGTCCGAGCGCCTGGGTCGAGCCGCACGGCGAGTGGGGCGCGGGCGCGGTCGAGCTGGTCGAGATTCCCTCCGGCCGCGAGAGCAACGACAACATCGTCGCCTTCTGGCGGCCCGCACAAGGCCTCGCCGCCGGCCATCCCGCGGAGTTCGCGTACGCCCTCACGTGGCTGTCCGAGCCGCCGCTCCCCAAGGGGCTCGGCGAGGTGATGGCCACCCGCTCGGGCGCGAGTCTCGACGGCAGGCGGCGCGTGTTCATCCTGGACATCGTCGGCGCGGGCGAGAGCGCCGACGGCCTGAAGGTCGATCTCGGTGCCTCGGCGGGCAAGATATCGAATGTCGCGCTGGTGTCCAACAAGGCCATGCACGGCCTGCGCGCGAGCTTCGAGATCGATCCGAACGATGCGGACCTCATCGAATTGCGCCTGCGCATCATGCGCGGCGATCACCCGGTGTCCGAGACATGGCTCTATCGATGGACCCCTCCTTAAGATCCGCCGCGCGCCTCGAGCCCGAGGAGCTCGGCGGCGGCATGCCGCCCGAGGCCCCGCTCAGCATGCCGGCCCAGGATCTGGACTATGCCTCCGCGAGCCTGTCCCCGCGCCCGGCGAGCGCAGCCGTCTGGTTCGCGCGCCTCATCCTGGTCACGGTGGGCACGAGCGTGACCACCTATGGCGTCTACCAGATGCTGCAGGTGGTGCGCTTCGCGAGCATGACCTTCCTGCAGGGGCTGATGATCTTCTTCTTCGGCGTGTCGCTTGCCTGGATCGCGTTCGCCGCCGGCTCGGTGATCGCGGGTGCCTCGAAGCGCCGCGATCCGGCCCCCGGGCCCGCTCCCGGGCACGGCGGCCCGCTGACGGCGCTGGTCATGCCGATCTACAACGAGGACCCGACACGCACCACCGCGGCCCTGCAAGCCATGGCCGAGGCGCTCGCGCAGGCGGGCTGCAACCGCTCCTTCGAGATCCTCGTGCTGTCCGATTCCACCAACGCGGATGCGTGGGTACGCGAGACGGCGGCGGTGGGGCGCCTGCGGCGCTCGCTCGCCTCGATCATGCCGGTGTGGTACCGCCGGCGCTGGCGCAACCTCGCGCGCAAGGCCGGCAATCTCGGTGAGTTCGTCTCGCGCTGGGGCGGGCGCTACGAGCACATGGTGGTGCTCGATGCGGACAGCCTGATGGCCGCAGCGACGCTGGCGCGGCTCGCGCGGATGATGGACGCCGATCCCGCGCTCGGCATCCTGCAGACCGCGCCGCAGCTCATCGGTGCGCGCACGCTGTTCGGCCGCTTGCAGCAATTCGCCGCCTGCGCCTACGGGCCCATCATCTCGCGCGGGCTCGCCGCCTGGTCGGGCGACAGTGCGAACTACTGGGGCCACAATGCAATCATCCGCGTGCGCGCGTTCGCGCAGAGCTGCGGGTTGCCCGAGCTCGAGGGCCGCAAGCCCTTCGGCGGCCACGTGCTCTCGCATGACTTCGTCGAGGCGGCGCTCATGCGCCGCGCCGGCTGGAAGGTGCGCATGAGCACCGACTGCGGCGGATCCTGGGAGGAGTCGCCTCCCTCGCTCATCGACGTCGCGGTGCGCGACCGGCGCTGGGCGCAGGGGAACCTGCAGCACACGAAGGTCATCGGCGCCTCGGGCTTGAGCTTCGTGAGCCGCATGCACCTCGGCATCGGCATCATGAGCTATCTCTCCTCGCCCCTGTGGCTGCTGATGCTGTGCATCGGATTCGCGCTCGCCGTGCAGTCGCACCTCATCCGCCCGGAGTATTTCAACCACGACTTCCAGATGTTTCCCACCTGGCCGCGCTTCAACGTCGAGCTCATGATGGAGCTGTTCTGGTTCAGCATGGTGGTGCTGCTGATACCGAAATTCATCGGCCTGGTACGCGCCATCCTCTCGCCGCGCATGCGCCGCCGCAGCGGCGGTGTCATCGGCGTCACGGCCAGCTTCCTGCTCGAGGTGATCCTCTCGGCGCTGTATGCGCCGGTGATGATGCTGATGCAGAGCAGGCATGTGTTCGAGGTGTTCATGGGGCGCGACTCGGGATGGAATCCGCAGCGCCGCGAGGGCGGCGGAACGAGCTGGGGCGAGGCCTGGCATTTTCACAAGCGCGACATGCTGATCGCGGCGGTCACCGGGGCCGTGTTCTGGTTCCTGTCGCCCTCCTTGCTCGCCTGGGTGTCGCCGGCTCTTCTGGGATTGCTGCTTGCCGTGCCGCTGTCGCGCGCCAGCGGCTCGCCCGCGCTCGGCGGCGCCCTCGGCAGATTCGGCCTGCTGCGCACGCCCGAGGAGGTCGAGCTCCCGCCGCTGTTCGTGCGCCGCGCGCAGCTGATCGCCGAGGCGCAGCCGCTGCCCGAGGATGGCCTGAAGTTCCTGGCGCGCAACCGCGAGGCGCGCCTCGCGCACATCGAAGGGAACCTGCCGCGCCCGCCCGATCCCCTCGGCTCTCCCGACCCGAACGCCTTCACCGCGCGTCAGAAGCTCATCGACGCGCGCTCGCTGGAGGAAGCGCTCGGCTGGCTGACGCGCGTCGAGCGCGTCGAGGTCGCCGGCAGCGCGCAGCTTCTCAATCAGCTCGCGCTGCTGCCCGACTCGCAGCGCCCCGCCCCGTTCATCTGATCGTTTCCAAAGGAACGCAATCCCATGACCGACCGCCGCGCCGCATTGAAGCAACTGGCCCTGGGACTTGCAGGGGGCCGGTGGGTGCTCGGCAGCCTCGCGCACGCGGCGCCGTCGGCGGCAGGACCTGCGGGCGCTGCGCCGGCGCCGCAGCCGTTCGATTTTGCCTGGCTCAAGGGGCAGGCGCACTGGCTCGCGAGCAACGCCTATCAGCCCGCGAAGGATGTCCTGCCGCCCGCCATGGCCAAGCTCGGCTACAACGAGTACCAATCGATTCGCTTTCGCGCCGATCACGCCTTGTGGGCGGATGCCGGGCTGGACTTCCGGATCCAGTTCTTCCACGTCGGGCGCAACTTCACCGAGCCCGTCCGCATGTACGAGGTCATCGACGGCCAGGCCCGCGAGATCCTCTACGACCCGGCCATGTTCGAGTGGGACAAGAGCGGGCTCGATCCCTCGGTGATGAAGGATCGCGCGGGATTTGCCGGCTTTCGCATTCAGTTCGTGACCGACTGGCGCGACGACGTTGCCGCATTTCTGGGCGCGAGCTACTTCCGCGCGGTCGGCGGGGACACGCGCCAGTACGGGCTCTCGGCGCGCGCGCTCGCCGTCGACACCGCCTTCCCGCGGCCCGAGGAGTTCCCGCGCTTCACCGCCTTCTGGTTCGAGCGGCCGGCCAAGGATGCCGGCACGCTGACGCTGTACGGGCTGCTCGACTCGCCCAGCATCGCCGGCGCGCTGCGCTTTCTGATCGCGCCCGGCGGCACGATGATCATGAACATCGACGCCGCCTTCTATCCGCGCAAGCCGATCGAGCGCCTCGGCATCGCTCCGCTCACCAGCATGTTCTTCTACGGCGAGAACGATCGGCGCATGGCAAACGACTGGCGCCCGCAGATTCATGATTCGGACGGGCTGTCCATGTGGACGGGCGCCGGCGAATGGATCTGGCGGCCGCTGGTCAATCCGGCACAGCTGCACATGAACTCCTACCTGGACGACAATCCGCGCGGCTTCGGTCTGCTGCAGCGCGACCGAAACTTCGATCATTATCAGGACGACGGCGTGTACTACGATCGCCGGCCGAGTCTGTGGGTCGAGCCCAAGGCCGGCCCGAACGGCGGCTGGGGCAAGGGCGCGGTGCAGCTGGTCGAGATACCCACGGCGGATGAGACCTTCGATAACATCGTCGCCTTCTGGAATCCCGCCGACAAGCCGCGGCCGGGGCAGGAATTGCTGTTTGGATACCGGCTCTACTGGGGCGAGAAGATGCCCTACTCCTCGCCCCTCGGGCAGACCATCGCCACGCGCACCGGCCTCGGCGGCATCGTGGGAGTGAAGCGGCAGTACTACTCCTGGCACTTCGCCGTCGACTTCGCCGGCGGCGAGCTCGGCGCGCTGCCCAAGGATTCTCCCGTGGAAGCGGTGGTGAGCACATCGCGCGGCACCACCGAGCACGTGACCGCGCACTACGTGGCGGAGTTCGGCGGCTATCGGGCGCTCTTCGACGTGCGCCCGGACGATTCCGTCGAGCCCATCGATCTGCGGCTGTACTTGCGCATCGAGAACCGGCCGCTCACCGAGACCTGGATCTACCAGTGGACCCCGCCGTCCGCCAAGGAGCGCAAGCTCGCGATCCAGTGAAGCTCGCGATCCAGTGAAGCCCGCGATCCGGTGAAGCCGTGATCGCGCTCGTCGCGGCGCGCTCGTCGCGGCGCGCGGGTCGCGGCGCGGCGGCGCCTCAGCGGTCCTTGGGCCGTCCGAGCGTCGGCATTCGCTGCGTGTCGCCGGTGGGCCGGCGCAGCTCGGCCTCGCGCCTCAAGAACGGCTGAGCGGCGCGCGGGTCGAGCATGGCCAGCCGGTGCTCGTTCAACTGATGCTTGAGCAGCGGCAACAGCGCGCGCTGCGACTCCGTCTCCTCGGGCGGACCGACCAGGGCGCGGCAGTACAGATCGAAGTACTCGCTGTAGAGCTGTTCGTAGCGCTGCATCGGATCGAGAAAATCCGGATCGCGCACCACGTCCGCGCCGACGTGATTGACGCACAGGAAGCTGCATGCCTTGCGCAGATAGGCGCCGTGCTCCGTGACGATCGCCGCCTCGTAGCTGCGCCCCGGACGAAAATGCGCGACCACGCGCACCCGCTCCTCGCCGCGCACCGCGCTGGTGCGCAAGTACTGGAACAGCGCCTTGCCGTGCAGCAGCCGAAACGTCGCTTGCTTGAGCGTGTCCACCTGCACGCGCCTTGCGGTGCAGCTGGCGATCTGGCGCATGAGGTTGGAGTGCTCCCGCTCCCACAGCTGCCAGACCTGCGGGCTCTCGAGGATGCGCCGTGCGATGAGTTGCTCGGTCGCCTCCCCATGCCTCAGGGCCGCCTCGACTCGGTCCGTCGATTCGCGCATCAATCGTGCGTGGCTGATGGCCGGTTGAGGCATCTATCTCTCCTCGCCCGGCATTCTGATAAGCGCCCTGCGGCTGTCAAAGCGTCGCCAACGGGGGACAGCGGCATTCCCGCAAGGCGCTCCTACGAGAAATGTTGCCGGCCCGATCATGCTGCGGCGCATGGAGCCCGCCCGAGCTCAGTAGTGGCGCATCAACAGCCAATGAGCGAGCGACCTGAGCGGCGCGGCATGGGCGCCGAAGGGCTCGAGCGCATCGAGCGCCTGGGCGTGCAAGAGATGCACTCGCTCCTGGGAGGCCTCGATCCCGATCACGGTCGGATGCGTGGGCTTGGCGTGCTCGCGGTCCGCGCCGGTCGCCTTGCCGAGCGTGGAGACATCGCCCAGCAGATCGAGCAGGTCGTCTTGAATCTGGAAGGCGAGCCCGATGGCCGCCGCAAACCGGGTGAGCGCGGCATGATGCGACTGCGGCAGATCGGGAGCGCATTCGGCGGCCATGAGCACGCTCGCTCGAATGACGGCACCGGTCTTGCGCCCGTGCATGTCCTCGACCTCGGCGATATCGAGCTTCTTGCCCTGCACCTCCAGATCGATCGCCTGGCCGCCCGCCATGCCGAACGTGCCGCTCGCCTCGCTCAGCAGATCGACCAGACGCAGGCGCACGGCCGGCGAGGCGGGCAGGCCCGGATCGCGCGCCAGCAGCTGAAATGCCAGCGGCTGCAGCGCATCGCCGACCAGGATCGCGGTCGCCTCATCGTAGGCCTTGTGACAGGTCGGGCGGCCGCGGCGCAGGTCATCGTCGTCCATCGCCGGTAAATCGTCGTGCACCAGGGAGTAGACATGAATCAGTTCGATGGCGCAGGCCGCGGCCTCGACCTGATCCTCGGTGAGACCGAGGGTACGCGCGGTCGCGAACAGCAGCGCCGGACGGATGCGCTTGCCGCCGCCGAGCACGCTGTAACGCATCGCCTGGTGCAAGCGGCAGGGGACGACGTCCGCGGCCGGAAGCCGCCGGTCGAGCGCCTGCTCCATCCTCGCCTGCCAGGCCTCGAGCTGGCGCCCGAAACCCGCGTCGGCGACTTCTTCCCGGGTGGTGCGACGATCGGCCGGGACGCGATCGGCCGGGCGACGATCGGCCGGGCCACGATCGGCTGCGTTGCTCACCACGCCCTCCCCGCCGCTGCGGCCTGCGCGCTCAGCGCGTCGCCGCGACTCCGGCCGAATCTCCGGATTCGCGGTTCATACGCTTGATGTCGGTGAGCGGGATGGCGGCGACCGTCGGGGCAGAGGTCCCTTCCGCGTAGCGAATGGGCAGCTCGGGCGCCATCGGGCCGGTCACTCGCGGGCCGCGCAGCGCGACCTTGAGGGCCTTGAGCGGGTGGCGAAAGGTGTCGTTGACCGCCGTGCCCTCGAATCCGCAATGCGCCATGCAGTTGTCGCAGCGCGGGTTGCGGCCGACCCCGTAGCGCTCCCAGTCGGTATCCTCGAGCAGCGAGCGATAGGTCGGCGCGTATCCCTCGTCGGTGAGCAGATAGCAGGGGCGCTGCCAGCCGAAGATGTTGTAGGTGGGATTGCTCCAGGGGGTGCACTGATAGGACTGATTGCCCGCGAGGAAGTCCAGGAACAGGGAGGACTGATTGAAGGACCACGCCTTGCTCGAGGGCCGCCGGCCGCGCCTGAAGATCTCGCGGAACAGCTGCTTGCTCGCATGGCGCCCCAGGAACACGTCCTGACGCGGCGCGTGGTGATAGCTGTAGCCCGGCGAGACGGTGATGCCCTCGACACCGAGCCCCATCGCGGTGTCGAAGAAATCCGCCACCGCGTCGGGATCCTCGCCGGTGAACAGCGTGCAGTTGATGGTCACGCGAAAGCCCTTCTCGCGCGCCAGCTTGATCGCGGCCACCGCCTTGTCGTAGACGCCCTCTTGACAGACCGACTCGTCGTGGCGCTCCCGGTTGCCGTCCAGATGAATCGAGAATGTCAGGTACGGCGAGGGCCGGTATTCGTCGATGTGCTTGGCGAGCAGGATCGCGTTGGTGCACAGATAGACGAACTTCTTGCGCGCCACGATGCCGGCGACGATCTGCGGCATCTCCTTGTGGATGAGCGGCTCGCCGCCGGGAATGGAAACGATCGGGGCGCCGCATTCATCGACCGCCCCCAGGGCGTCCTCGAGGCTCACCCGCTTCTGCAGGATCTCCTTCGGATAGTCGATCTTGCCGCAGCCGGCACAGGCGAGGTTGCACTGGAACAAGGGCTCCAGCATGAGCACCAGCGGATAGCGCTTGTCGCCGCGCAATTTGCGCGTGGCCAGGTACTTGGCCACCCGGTAAGCTTGCAGAAGAGGTATTGCCATGATGTATGTTACCGCGGCCGCCGCGGCTGCGCCCTCAGATTAAGATTGCCTCATCATAAAGCCGAAGGCTCATAAAGCCCTAGGCTCATCGAGCACCCCGCGATGCTCGCGCCATATTGTCGCCCATTCGAGCATGAACCAGGGGGTATATCTTGGACTGTCGGATCGCGTCATGTCCCGTTGTAGGATTTCCGGCCGCATCCAGCGCCAATCGACTATCTCCTCGCGATTGACCTCGAGGGGCCCGTCGCACCGCCCTATGAACACCGAGCACAGCTCGCGCTCCGCGCCGTTGGCATCGAACTGCGCGTGGTACTGGAACTTGAACAGGAATTGCAGAGGGCATTGTATGCCAAGCTCTTCGAGCAGGCGCCGGCGCGTCGCGGCCTGCATGCTCTCGCCGACGCGCGGGTGGCTGCAGCAGCTGTTCGACCAGTACAGGGGCCAGAGCCGTTTGCGGGGCGCTCTTTGCTGCACGAGCAACTCGCCGCGGCGGTTGAAGATCAACAGCGAGAACGCGCGGTGGAGCACCCCCTGGCCCTCGTGGCACAGGTCCTTGCTCAAGTGGCCGAGCCGCCGGTCCGCTTCGTCGACCAGGATCAAGGCATCCGAATCTGCCATAATGCCGCTTCCATCGAGACCATTTCCATGCCTGATCGCATCCATACCGACAACCTGAACGGCCCTGCGCCTGCAGTCGGCTCGGATCATAGCTGCTTGCGAAACCTACGCGCCAGCGCCCGGGGTTTCGCGATTGACGCGCGCGCGCCGCGCCGCTGTCGAGATCGGCGCCGCCGCTGACTGAAAACCTGGAGTTAAGGAGTGACCTTCACGCCCCATTTATGGATGTTCTGGTGCGGCAGCGGCATTGCCGGCGTGGCCGCCGTGTACGCCGTGGCCGCCGTGGCCGCCGTGCGCACGCGGCTCGCGCCCGACGGCGGCGCTCGTCCCGCGCAGACGCCTCCCGTGACCATCTTGAAGCCCCTGTGCGGCGACGAGCACGAGCTCTATGAATGCTTGCGATCGTTCTGCGAGCAGGACTATGCGCGCTTGCAGATCGTATTCGGGGTGAGCGACGGCGCCGACCCGGCGGTCGCGGTGGTGAGCCGTCTGCAAGAGGAGTTCCCGCACATCGACATCGACCTGGCGATCGACCGGCGCCAGCACGGCAGCAGCCGCAAGGTGAGCAATCTGATCAACATGATGCCGCTCGCCCGTCACGATCTGCTGGTCATCTCCGACAGCGACGTGCGGGTCGCGCGCGACTATCTTGCGAGGATCGTTCCGCCGCTGCTCGACCCGCAAGTCGGAATCGTCACCTGCCCGTATCGGGGCAATCCGCGCCGTGGCCTGTGGTCGCTCCTCGGATCGATGTTCATCAACGACTGGTTCATTCCTTCCGTACGCGTCGCCGCGATGTGCGGATCGCGCGCCTTCGCCTTCGGGGTGACCATCGCGCTGCGCCGGCAGGTGCTGGCGCGCATCGGGGGGTTCGCCTCGATCGCCAATCAGCTCGCTGACGATTACCGGCTCGGCGAGCTGACGCGCGCGCTCGGCTTGCGCACCGTGCTCTCCGACGTGGTGGTGGAGACCTGCGTCGATGAGCGCAGCCTCGGGGAGCTCCTCCGCCACGAGCTGCGCTGGCTGCGCACCATCCGCACCGTGCGCCCGCTCGGCTACTGCCTGTCGTTCGTCACCTTCGGCGTGCCGATGGCCTTCGCCGGAGCCGTGATCTCGAACGGCGCCTGGCCCGCGGTCGTCCTTCTGGCCGTGACGGCGCTGGCGAGGATCATGCTGCATTTTCGCATGCGGGCCACGCAGCGGAACATCACGCGCGATCTCGTGCTGCTGCCGTTGCGCGACGTGTTGAGCGTGGCGCTGTGGGGCTGGGGGTTCGTCACGCGCAGCGTCCACTGGCGCGACGACCGGCTGCGCGTGACGCGCGACGGATCGGTGCAGCCGGTGGTGAGAATCACGCAATGACGCCGCGCGGCCCGGTGAGGCGCTTGATCGTCACGGCGGACGATTTCGGCGCGGCTCTGCAGGTCAACGAGGCGGTCGAGGCGGCGCATCGCAACGGGGTGCTCACCGCGGCGAGCTTGATGGTGAGCGCCGCCGCGGCGGCGGACGCGATTGCGCGCGCCAGGCGTCTGCCGGCGCTGCGCGTGGGGTTGCATCTGGTGCTGGTCGAAGGCCGTCCGACCTTGCCGGCCCGATCGCTTTCCCGGCTGGTGGATTGCACCGGGATGCTGCGCTCCGATATGGCGGCGCTCGGCGCGCTGATCGCGGCGAGCCGCACCGCGCGCGCGCAGCTCGCCGCCGAGATCACCGCGCAGTTCGAGGCGTTTGGCGCCACCGGGCTCGCCCTCGACCACTGCAATGCGCACAAGCACTTTCATCTGCACCCCGTCATCGCCGGCATGATCGTGGGCATCGGCCGGCGCTTCGGCTTGCGCGCAGCCCGGGTGCCGCTCGAGCCCGCGGCGCTGCTGCGCAAGGTGGAGCCGCGCACCCCGCGCATGGCCGCGCTCGCGCTGCTCCCCTGGGCGCTGCTGCTGCGCCGGCGCTTTCGCGCCGCCGGACTGACCACCTGCGACCGGGTGCTCGGCCTGCGATGGTCCGGGTGCATGAGCCGCCAGCGCCTTGGCGGCCTGATATCGAACCTCCCGGCCGGATTGAGCGAAATATATCTGCATCCGGCCACCGGCCCCTACGAGGGCTGCGCGCCCGGCTACCATTACCGCGAGGAGCTGCAGGCCCTGACCGCACCCGAGGTCCTCGCCGCATGCCGCGGCGGCGGATTCGAGCTCGGCGGTTTCGCAGACTTTGCCGCCGCGCGCGCGCAGGACGACCCCGCCTTCCATCGCGCCGCGTGAAGTGGCGCATCGCCATCGTGGCGGCGCTCGGTCTCGGGCTGGCGCTGTACCTCGTCTGCCACGTGGGTGTGGGCCTGGTGCTGTCGGCCGCCACGCACGTGGGCTGGCGCGGCTTTGCCGCGCTCTGCGTGTATGCCCTCTCGACCCAGCCCATCCTGGCCGCGGGCTGGCGCACGCTGCTGCCGCCGGGGTGTGAGGCTTCTTATGGAGTGCTTCTCTGGGCGCGGATGATCCGCGAGGCGGCGAGCGACGTGCTTCCCTTCTCGCAGCTGGGCGGCATCGTGCTCGGCGCCCGTGCCGCCATCGTGCATCGCACGGCCCCTTCCCTCGCCTTCGCATCGATCATCGCCGACGTCACCGCCGAATTGCTCGCGCAAGTCGCCTTCATCGCGCTCGGCCTCGCCATTCTCCTCACGCATTTGCCCCACACCCCCTTCGCCGCATCGCTCGGCCGGTACTTCCTGCTCGGTCTCGCGCTCGCGATCTCGGCCGGCGCGGTGCTTCTGGCCTTGCAGCGCTACGGCCATCGGCTCACCTTCCGGCTGGCCGCACGCCTGCTGCCGCGCTCGGTGGCGCATGCCGCCGCCGTGGCCGATGCGCTCGATGCCATCTACGCCGAACCGGCGCGGGTGGCGCTCTCCTGCGCCATTCATCTCGGCGCATGGATCGCCAGCGCGGTGGGGACTCTGATCGCCTTTCGCTTGATGGGCGCGCATGTCGATTTCCTGACGGTGATCGCGGTCGAGAGTTTCGTCTCCGGGGTGAGGAGCATCGCCGTGCTCGTGCCGAACGGGCTCGGCATCCAGGAAGCGACCTATACGGTCCTCGCGCCGCTCCTCGGTGTCGGCGCGCCGCTCGGGCTCGCGGTCTCCCTGCTCAAGCGGGCGCGCGACATTGCATTGGGCGTACCCGTGCTTCTGATCTCGCAGGCTGCCGAGGGCCGGCGCGTGCTCGGCCGCGGCGATCTCACGGACCCGCAATGAGTCCCTGGAGGCGAAACCAGCTCACCGCATCGGCGAACGCATCGGCGGGCGGGCGCCAGCGGTAGCCGAGCTCGCGCTGCGCCTTGGCACTGGAGAAGAACATGCGCTTGCGCGACATGCGCACGCCCTCGAGCGTGATGCGCCCGGTGCGCCCCGACAGGCGCGCGAAGCCTTCCGCGAGATAGGCGATCGGCAGCACCGCCCCGTAGGGGAGGCGCACGCGCGGCGCTGGGCGGCCGACGATGCGGGCGATCTCCTGAAGAATCTCGCGCAGCGTCATGTCCTGTCCGCCGAGAATGTAGCGCTCGCCGCTCACGCCGTGCCGAAACGCCAGCAGGTGCCCCTCGGCCACGTCGTCGACGTGCACGATATTGAGCCCGGTATCGACGTAAGCGGGCATGCGGCCGCGCGCGGCGTCGAGCACCACCTGGCCGGTGGGCGTCGGCTTCACATCGCCCGGGCCTACGGGAGTCGAGGGATTGACGATGACCACCGAGAGCGCGCCGGCGTGCGCCTGCTCGAGCGCCGCCTGCTCGGCCAGAAACTTGGAGCGTTTGTAGTGGCCGATCATGGCCGCGAGCGCCGCCGGGGTCGTTTCATCGCCCGGCGTGCCGTCGGCAGGAATGCCGATGGTCGCCACGCTGCTCGTGTACACGCAGCGCTCGACTCCCGCCGCGCGCGCCGCCTCGAGCACATTGCGCGTCCCCTCGACGTTGGTCCGGTACAGCCGCTCGGGGTCGGGCGCGCCGAGGCGATAGTCGGCGGCGACGTGAAATACGGCGCGGCATTGCGCCGCGGCTCGCTCGAGCGAGGGACGCTCGAGAAGGTCTCCCACGGCGATCTCGACCGGCAAGAGTCGCAGATTGCGCCGATCCGAGCCCGCGCGGGCCAGCGCCCGGACCTGCCAGCCCTCGCGCAGCAGCGCTCGCGCGACCGCCGCCCCCACGAATCCGGTGGCGCCGGTGACCAGGGCCCTCGGCGCGCTCAAACCGGCACCCTCGAGGGCAGGGGCGGCTGCAGCGGTCCGAGGCGCGCCACGGTCTTGAGCGCGCGCAGCGCCGCGCGGTAGCGGCGCGCGAGGCGCAGGAGCGATGCGACTTCGACGGGCGAGCGAATCAATCCGACCATCAAGCGCATCAGGCGCACCTGGCCCGCCCGGGTTGCGCCCGTCACGGCCGGGGGGAGGCTGTCGCCGGCGGTGTCGACGATGACCCGCACGGCGATGAAGGGCACGCCGTGGACGCGGGCGACCTGGGCGATGGCCGAGCTTTCCATGTCCACCGCACAGGCACCGGTTTCGCGGCGTACGGCCGACTTGGCATCGGCCGTGTCGATCGCCTGCGCCACCGTGATCAAGCTGCCCGATCCTGGGGGGTGGCCGAGGGGGGGGCTGTGCTCGAGCGCGGCCGCCAGAGTCTCCCGCCAGGAGCCTGCGGTGGCGAGGCGCGATCCGTCCTCGGCGATGACCTCGCGCGGCAGGCACACCGTGCCGGCCGGCAGGTCCGGATCGAGTCCGCCCGCCAGCCCCCAGCTCACGAGCGAGGTCGCGCCCGCCTCGATCAGCCGGCGCGCGGCAATGGCGGCCGCGCCCGGCCCCATTCCGGCGACCGCCACGAGACTCCCGTCGGCGAGAGCCCCGTAGCCTTCGCCCCTCGGCTGTGCCGGACCGAGCGTGCGCGCCTCCGCGGCCAGAGCCGCGACGACGCCCGCGCTAATTAGGGTTCCCGGCCCGGGTCAGCGTGCGGTACGCACCCAGCGCCCACAGCGGGAAGTAGCCGCAGTAGCCGTGGTACTTCAGATAGAACACGCGCGGAAACCCCGGTGCGGTGAAGGTCGCGTCGTTCCACAGACCGTGCGGCTCCTGCGTTCTCAGCAGGTGATTGACGCCCCGGCGCACGGCATCGCTGTTCACCTCGCCGGCGGCCAGCAGGGCGAGCAGCGCCCAGGCGGTCTGATAGGGCGTGCTCGCGATCCGGCCCCGTCCATTCTTCAGGTAGCTGTCGTTGCTCTCGCCCCAGCCGCCATCCGTGTTCTGCTGGTTGAGCAGGAAGTCCACCGCGCGCCGCACGGCGCCATCGTGCGGGGAGATCCCGGCCTGCGCGAATGCGGTGAGCACCGACCAGGTGCCGTACAGGTAATTGGTGCCCCAGCGGCCGAACCAGGACCCGTCCGGCTCCTGCTCAGCGCGCAGGTAGGCCACCGCCCGCTCGATGACGGGCTTGTCCTGCGGGCGCCCGATGAGCCCGAGCGCCGTGACCACGCGTGCGGTCACGTCGCTCGTCGGGGGATCGAGCAGGGCGCCATGATCGGCGAATGGAATCTTGTTCAAGTAGTAGGAGGTGTTGTCGGCATCGAAGGCGGCGAAGCCGCCATTCTCGCTCTGCATGCCCGCGAGCCAGTCGAGCGCACGGCGCACGCTCTCGGTGTAATCGGCCGCATTCGGCGCCTGATGCATGGCCCAGGCCACCACGGCGGTGTCGTCCAGGTCGGGATAATAATCGTTGCCGAACTGAAACGCCCAGCCCCCGCCCGCCAGATCGGGGCGATCGACCCGCCAGTCTCCCGGCTCATCGAGCAGCTGCTCGGTCTGCAGCCAGTCGAGCGCGCGGGTCGCGGCGCCCAAGGAAGCCTCGCATCCGACCTCCTGCAGCGCGCGGCTGGTGAGCGCCGTGTCCCACACGGGCGAGACGCAGGGCTGGCAGTAGGCGCTGGTGGGGCCGATGACCAGCAGCTTCTCGAGCGCGCGCTTGGCGGTCAGCAGGCGCGGATCGTCCTTGGGATAGCCGAGAATGGTCATCACCTCCACGGCATTGACCATGGCCGGGAAGATCGCTCCCAAGCCGTCCTCGCCGTTCAGGCGCTCGAGCATCCACTCCTCGGCGCGCCGGGTCGCGCGCTCGCGCGCGGAGCGCGGCAGCAGCGGATCGAGCCTGCGGAAGAGGCGCTCGAGCACCAGCAGCATCCGCCCGAGCAGGCCGCCCTGCTTGCGGGTGTGGCGGAAGTAATCGCGCTCCTCTTCCGGCGCCGTGGTGAACAGCTCGCGGATGTGAACGTTGCGCGGATTCTTGGCGAGAGGCTTGCGCGTGTACAGGATGAACAGCGGCACCATCACCGTGCGCGACCAGTAGGACACCTTGTCGAGATGCATGAAGAACCATTTCGGCAGGAGCATGATCTCGACGGGTATGTACGGCACGCCGCGCCAGGGCAGCTGGCCGAACAGCGCGAGCGCGATGCGCGTGAACACGTTCGACCGCGCGGCGCCGCCGCGCTCGAGAATGGCGCTGCGCGCACGCGCCATGTGCGGCGCGCCCACATCGTCGCCCGCCAGCTTGAGCGCGTAATAGGCCTTCACCGTGCAGCTGATGTTCAATTCGCCGCCGTGATAGAGCGGCCAGCCGCCGTTCGGCATCTGATTGGCGCGCAGGTACGCCGCCAGCTTCGCCTCGAGCGTGGCATCGATCTCGTCCAGGAAGTGCATCATCATGATGTACTCGGCCGGAATCGTGCAGTCCGCCTCGAGCTCGAACAGCCAGTAGCCCGCCGCGCTCTGGCGGGCGAGCATGGCGTCGCGAGCGAGCGTGATGGCGCGGTCGAGGAGCGTGGAGACCGTCTTGGTGATGGACAGCGCGACCACATCCGCGCGCGCCTGGGCGCCGGGAGCGAGGGCCGGGGTGGGCTTCTGGGCGATGCTGCTCACGACCCGGAGCTCCCGAAAGAGCGGCGCCGGACGGGCTCGGCCCCGTGCGCGGCCGCGAACTCATCGATCGGGAACTGATCGACCGCCGCGCGGCAGGGCTGCGGCCGGGACACTTGCGGCGGCCGCGCCAGCGGCAGCCCGCGCGCGGCCCGGCCGAACAAGCGGCGCAGGAGCCAGTCGTTGCGCACCGAGAGGTCGGCGAAGAATCGCGTCCAGGAGACGGCGGAGCGCGAGATCTTCACCTGCGCGCCTGAGGTAAAACCGGGGTTTTTGTGAATTTTTTGCAGTGTAAGCACGGCGAGTCCAATGGCCCATAAACAGAAGCGGCGGATCCCCGTCTCGGAGGCGGGGATGAACAAGGTGTAGTCGAGCGCGTTGCGCAAGTGCGCGTGAGCGACGCCGACCAGCTCGCTCATGCCGGCGTCGAAGCCCGCATTGCGCGGCTCGGGTGCGAGCCGCGCAAGGTCGACGTGATGCGGCGTGAAAACCTCCTGCGGGAGCCAGCACGCACCGCGGCTGCGGTCTTCCCAGACGTCCTTGAGGATGTTCGTCATCTGCAGGCCCTGCGCGAAGGACACCGCGAGGCCCTGCAGGCCCGCGCGGTTGCGGGCAATGGCCGGGGAATATTCGCAAAACAGCTCGGTCAGCATGTCGCCGACCACGCCCGCGACGTAATAGCAGTACTCGTCGAGATCCGTCCGGCGCGCCAGCCCCGCGAGGCTCGTGGTCGATTGAAAGCGCGGCATGCCGTAGCACATGAGCTCGACGCAGCGCTGGATCGCCGAGCGCTGCGGCGCCGACAGCGAAGCGGTGACGTTGAGCACCCGCCCCATGTGGGCGATGAGATCGCGCTCCGTCGGCAAGGTGCGGTTGGAAAGGCGCCGCTCGACCTCCAGCGCCAGCGGCGCTGCGTCCGCGGCGCCGGCGACGACGGCCTTGAATCGATCCAGCAACTCCAGCGTCTCCGCCGGCGACAGCGCCGGCTCGTCCTCGATGGTGTCGGCGATCCGGCACAGCAGGTAGGCATTGGTCACGGCCACCCGCAGCGGCGCCGGCAGCTGCGGAATGGTCAGCGCGAACGTACGCGATACGTGCGGAAGGATCTGGTCCTGATAGCCTTCATCTGGAATGAGGGAATCCATGCGAGCAGTATCTCGGAAAGTCAACGCCGTGGCACCTGTGGGCTAGCAGCCGTCGATCGGGCGTACCCGGGTCCGACGGGCTTCTAGTGTGGCGCAAAGTACCCAGAACGGTCCTCAGGGGGAGCTGCCCATAACCCACCCGCAACTATAGCGGGTGGGGCCGCGGCGTCGCAACGTCGCTGCGCGGCGGTGGCGCTTGTGCTACAAAGGGTGCTGCGCCGATACCCGGCAAGGGTCGCGGCTGGTATAAACTCGCCACATGATCCCGCCGCCCAATACGTATCCCCTGCTCGAGTCGATCGAGGTCCCCGAGGACCTGCGCCGCCTGCCGCACTCCAAGCTCGTCGCGGTGGCCGAGGAGCTGCGCCAGTTCCTGATCCAGAGCGTGAGCACCCGCGGCGGCCACTTCGCGGCCGGTCTCGGCACGGTCGAGCTCACCGTGGCCCTGCATTACATTTTCAACACCCCGTACGACCGGCTGGTGTGGGACGTCGGCCACCAGGCGTACCCTCACAAGGTGCTCACGGGAAGGCGCACGCGCCTGCACACCATCAAGCAGCACGGCGGGCTCGCGCCATTTCCCACCCGCAGCGAGAGCGAGTACGACACCTTCGGCGTGGGCCACTCGAGTACTTCGATCAGCGCGGCGCTCGGCATGGCGGTGGCTGCCGCGAAGCGCGGCGAAGACCGGCGCACCGTGGCGATCATCGGCGACGGCGCGCTCACGGCCGGCATGGCGTTCGAGGCTCTGAATCATGCGGGCTCCGTCCCGGTCGATCTGCTGATCATCCTGAACGACAACGACATGTCGATCTCCGAGAACGTCGGCGCGCTCTCGAACTACCTGGCCCGCGCGCTGTCCGGGCGGATGTACGCGCAGCTGCGCGAGGGCGGCAAGAAGGTATTGCGGCAGATGCCCACGGTGTGGGAGCTGGCGCGCCGCTCCGAGGAGCACCTCAAGGGGATGGTGCTGCCGGGTACCTTGTTCGAGGAGATGGGATTCAACTACATCGGTCCGGTCGATGGGCACGATGTCAGGGCGCTGGTGAGCACGCTCGGCAACGTGAAGAAGCTGCGCGGGCCGCAATTTCTGCACGTGGTCACCCGCAAGGGCAAGGGCTATGCCCCGGCGGAGGCGGATCCGATCAAGTGGCACGGACCGGGTCCGTTCGATCCGGCAAGCGGCAAGATCTTCAAGGAAGCGAGCTCGGGTCCGACCTACTCGCAGATCTTCGGGCAGTGGCTGTGCGACATGGCCGAGCGCGACCCGAAGATCATCGGCATCACTCCGGCGATGCGCGAGGGTTCCGGCCTGGTCGAGTATTCGAAGCGGTTTCCCGACCGCTACTTCGACGTGGCCATTGCCGAGCAGCACGCGGTGACCTTCGCGGCGGGTCTCGCTGCCGAGGGCTACACCCCGGTGGTCGCCATCTACTCGACCTTCTTGCAGCGCGCGTACGATCAGCTCATTCATGACGTCGCCCTGCAAAATCTGCCCGTGGTATTCGCGCTCGACCGGGCCGGGCTGGTCGGCAGCGACGGTGCGACGCACCAGGGCAGCTACGACCTCACTTTCTTGCGCTGCATTCCGAACATGGTGGTGATGGCGCCGGCCGACGAGAACGAGTGCCGGCAGATGCTGTACACCGCGACCACGCTCTCCTCGCCCTCGGCGGTCCGCTACCCGCGCGGCAGCGGTCCCGGAGTGCCGGTGGCGGCCGAGATGCAGGCGCTGCCGGTGGGACGCGCGCAGTACCGGCGCGAGGGGCGCAGCGGACTTGCGATCCTGGCCTTCGGTGCCCTGGTCGAGTCGGCGCGCAAGATCGCCGAACGCCTCGACGCCACCCTGGTCAACATGCGCTTCATCAAGCCCCTGGATGAGAACCTCATCGTCGAGGTGGCCGGGCGGCATCGCGCCATCGTGACCATCGAGGAGAATGCCGTCATGGGCGGCGCCGGCTCGGCGGTCGGCGAGGTGCTGGCGGCGCAGGGCGCCCTGGTGCCGCTGTTGCAGCTGGGCATTCCGGACCGCTTCATCGAGCACGGCTCGCGCGAGAGCTGTCTCGCCGCGGCGCAGCTCGATGTCGCGGGCTTGAGCGCCAGCGTCGAGGCCTGGTGGACGCTCAGGACACCGGAGCGCCTGCGCTCGGTGCGAGGCGTCTGAAGCGGCTTCGCCGCGGCATGCCTTGCCCCGGAAGAGCAGGACGGGTCAATATTTGGTGATCGAGGCCCCTTAATATCTGTCATGGCCCCTCGGCGAGCGCGCGAGGGGACCCGCAACTTCGAGAGAGAACGTCATGAGAACCTTGTTCCTGCACCCGCCTTCCTTCGACGGCTTCGACGGCGGCGCCGGCTCGCGCTATCAGGCGAAGCGCGAGATCCGATCCTTCTGGTACCCCACCTGGCTCGCCCAGCCGGCGGCCCTCATTCCCGGCAGCAAATTGATCGATGCCCCCGCGGACGGCACCCCGATCGAAGCGGTGCTCGCCGAAGCCCCCCATTACGATCTCGTCATCATGCACACGAGCGCGCCTTCGTTTCGCAAGGATGCGCACGTGGCCGAGCTCTTGAAGGGCGCCAATCCGCGGCTGCTCGTCGGCATGGTCGGCGCGCAGGTCGCCGTCGATCCCGCCGGCTCGCTGGCGGCCTCGCCGGCCATCGACTTCGTCGCGCGCGAAGAGTTCGACTACACCTGCAAGGACGTCGCCGACGGCGCGAGCCTCGAGGGCATCGCGGGCTTGAGCTTCCGGCGCGCCGACGGCACGATCCAGCACAATCCCCCGCGCCCGATGATCGAGGACATGGATGCGCTGCCGTGGGTGGCGCCGCTCTACAAGCGCGATCTGAAGATCGAGAATTACTTCATCGGCTATCTGAAGCACCCCTACGTGTCGATTTACACCGGACGCGGTTGCCGCTCGAAGTGCACCTTCTGCCTGTGGCCACAGACCGTCGGCGGCCACCGTTATCGGGTGCGCAGTCCGCAGAACGTCATCGACGAGGTGCGCTGGATCAAGGAGAACATGCCCGAGGTGAAGGAGATCTTCTTCGACGACGACACCTTCACCGATTTTCGGCCGCGCGCCGAGGAGATCGCCCGCGGCCTGGGCAAGCTCGGAGTGACCTGGTCGTGCAACGCGAAAGCGAACGTCCCCTACCAGACGCTGCGCGTCATGAAGGAGAACGGCTTGCGGCTGCTGCTCGTCGGCTACGAATCCGGGAACGATCAGATCCTGCACAACATCCGCAAGGGCCTGCGCACCGACATCGCGCGCCGCTTCACCGAGGACTGCCGCAAGCTCGGCGTCACCATTCACGGCACCTTCATCCTGGGACTGCCCGGCGAGACCAAGGAGACCATCCGCGAGACCATCCAGTATGCGGTGGACATCAATCCCCACACCATCCAGGTATCGCTCGCGGCTCCCTACCCCGGCACCGAGCTCTACAAGCAAGCCGTCGACAATGGCTGGCTGACCGAGAGCGATGCATCGAAGCTGGTCAACAACCAGGGCGTGCAGCTCTCGCCCCTGAGCTATCCCAACCTCAATGCCGACGAGATCTACCAGTCGGTCGAGGTCTTCTACCGCCGCTTCTATTTCCGGCCGCGCAAGATCGTCGAGATGACCGCCGAGATGATGAAGAGCTGGGAGATGACCAAGCGCCGTCTGCGCGAGGGGGTGGAGTTCTTCCGCTTCCTGCACGCGCGCGAGGCCTGAAGCCGCATCCACCGAGCGGCCTGCCTCAGACCCGGAAGCGATACTGTGCGCCGGGCGCGCGCTCGATGTCCGGCGGGAAGCTGGCGCGCTTGTCGGCGAAGTACTGCGCACGGTGATCGCCGGCCGAGCGGGCGTTGTAGGTCAGGTACAGGATGCGCCGCGCGCGATCGGTGCCGTTGGCCTTGGAGGCGTGCGGAACGTAGCTGTCGAAGAAGATCACGTCCCCGGGCTCGCAGGGGATCGGCCTCATCGAGAAACCCGCCATCTGCTCACGCGTCAAGGGCTTCCACTCCTCGCCGATCAGGCCGCCGAATCGCGGCACGTCCGCGATCTCCAGGCAGCCGTTGGCGAGGGTCGCCGGGTCGACGCACACCAGCGCGGTCACGAACAGCGGCGCGTACACCGACCATCCGGCTTGCTGGTCCTGGTGCGCCTCGAAGCCCGCCCCTCCGGCCATCTTGAAATTGATCTTGTCCTTGAACAGCAGCGCCGGCTCGCCGAGCAGGGCCTCGACGGCCGTCTTGAGCCGTCCCTCGACCAGAGCCTTGAAGGCGGCGTGAAAAGGATAGAAATTCTCGATCCGCTGCACCAGGCGCAGCGAGGGGTCGGCGAGACTCGGCTCGTGATAGACCATCTCCACGCCCGGCCGCTCCGGACGGCGCTCGAGCTCATCGACCCACGCGCAGATCTCCGCCATCTCGGCGGGGGAGTAGAATCCCGGCGCCGCCACCCAGGCCTTGTGCGCATAGTGCTGCAGGTGATCCGCGCTCAAGGCGTGCCCTTGCGCCGGCGGCGCGGGAGCTTGCGGTGCGGCTTGCGACACGGTGGCCGCCAGCGACACGGGCTTGGCCGTCAGCGACACGGGCTTGGCCGTCATGTGAGCCTGCGCTCGAGCCGCACGTAGCGCACCGCGATGATCGAGGCGATGAGGCTCGTCACGACCGCGGCGGCCACCACCACGGGAGCGAGCCAGTGCAGCCAGACGAACAGCGGCAACAGGTACAGAGCATCGTCGGGCTGAAAGCCGAATCCGCCCTCCCACACCCGCGCACCGGTCGCGACCCGGTTCTCGTAGGCCTCCGACAGCAGGCAGCAGGCGAGCATGGATCCGGCCGTGATGAAGCCCGCGAGCAGCCCCCAGGCGCCGGGCGCGCCATGCCACAGGTTGATGCCGGCAGCGAGAAAGAATGCCGCATTCAAGAGCACGTCCGTATAGTAATCGAACAGATGGCCGGCGCGGCTTTTCATCTGACCGAGTCGCGCCAGCTCGCCATCGGCGCGGTCGAGAAATGCCGAGATCAGCCACAGCACCCCCGACCACAGCTCGGCGCGCGTCCCGCCGATCGCCAGCAGAGCGCACGCCGCGGCGCCCGTCACCAGGCGGACCGCGGTGATGTGATTGGGCCGGATCGCGGTTCCGACCAGAGGCCGAACCAGGGCGCGCGCTGCCGCGTGGCTCCACGTATCGTTCATGCCGACTCCTTGTTCTTGCCGACCGCGGATCTTACCGCCCCCGCGCCGCGCGGCCTTTTGTCGGTAGTTTAATATCCCGGGCCATGATGGACGCAATCCGTGTCGCGACTCAATTGACCCCGCAGGACTGGGATGCGGTGCGCAGCGCCTCGCTGCGCCGCGGTCATGCCGCCGCATTCGGCGAACAAAACCCCCTGGCCGGCCCCTGCCTGTACGAATTCGACGCGGCCGGCGTGCGCCTCTCATGCGCGGACCGCCATCTCTCCTCTTCCTGGGACGGGATCTCGCAGATCGAGCGCGTCGGCGAGAGGCTCATTCTCTGGCCGGCCGTTGCTGCTGCACTGCCGCTGCCGGTGTTCCCGCCGGCGCCTGGGCCGGGGGGCGGCCCCTCGGCCGAGGACCTCGAGCGCGAGCTGCGCGCCATGCAGGAGCGGGCGAGAGCGCATGCGCCGCACTGGATCGCGCTGGTTCCTCGGTTGTGGGGACTGCGGGGCGCAGCCGACATCCCTCGGCGCACGACCGATTCGGCCGTGCTCGCGCTCGTGCTGGTCTCGCTGGCGCTGTGGATCGGGCTCGACTATGGACGCGTGGGGCCGGGAGCGCGCCTCGAGCCGCTCGCCATCCCCATCTTCGCGCTCTATGCGTTCCTGGTGGTCGGCATGGCGTTCCTGCTGTCGCGCAGCGCCCGGCCGAGAGCCGACTATCGAGGCACTCTTTTTTCGATCGTGACGCTGCTCCCGGTCGTGATCAGCGCGGCGTTCATGATCGAGGTATACCTCGACGGGGCAGTCGCGCGGGCCGGCTGGGCGTTGCTGTGTCTGTATGCGCTCCTCTACTCCTGGCAGGCCCTGCGCGCACTCACCGGACGCGGGCAGGTGCGCTCGCTGCTGATCGCCCTCGCCGGCTTCGGCGTGCTGTACGCGCTCGGCCAGAACACGGATCTGAGTCCCTGGCTGTGGACGCCCCCCGCCTCCACGGTGCAGGACGGGGACGATGCCGAGATGTCGCCCTCGGTGGCCGAGTCCTTGCTGTTCGACCAGCAGGCGCTCATCGACGACGTCGTCGATGCCATGCGGCCCGGCATGGGCGGCTCTCCGGCGGTTTACTTCGTGGGCTTTGCGGGTGTGGCGGAGCAGCGAGTGTTCGCCGAGGAAATCAAGCTGGCGGCGCGCGTCGTGGATGATCGGTTCTCGACCGCCGACCGCCAGCTGCTGCTGATCAACGACCGCCGCGACCTCGACACCTATCCGATCGCCACGGCGAGCGGCCTCGACTATGCGCTGCGGGCGATCGCGCAGAAGATGCAGCCCGACCGCGACATTCTCTTTCTGGCGCTGTCCTCGCACGGCTCCCCGGATCCGGAGCTGGAGGTCTCCAACGGCAGCCTGCCGCTCGAGCAGATATCGGAGCAGGATCTCGAGACTGCGCTGCGCGACTCGGGCATCCAGCGGCGCATCATCGTGATCTCGGCTTGCTACGCGGGCGGTTTCATCCAGTCGCTCGAGAATCCCGATACCATCGTGATCGCCGCCGCGGCGGCGGACCGCACGTCGTTCGGCTGCTCGGACGATCGCGATATGACCTATTTCGGCGAGGCCTTCTATCGCGACGCGCTGCCGGGCGCGCGCACGCTGCAGGAGGCGTTCGCCAAGGCCAAGGCATCGATCGCGCAGCGCGAGCAGCGCGAGCACGAGACCCCATCGGAGCCGCAGGCCTTTTTCGGCCGGGAGATCAGCGCCGTGCTCGAGCGCAATCCCATGAGCGTCGAGCCGCACGGAGTCGGGCTGCACGCCCGGGCGCCGCGGCCCGCGGCGGGCGGGCGCGTGTTGAGTGCGGCCCGCCAGCCCGCTTGGTGAGAAACGCGGGCGGGTCAGGGAACGAGATTCGACAGGAACCTGAGCAGCAGCGCGGTGGTCTCCTGGGGTCTTTCCATCTGCAGCATGTGGCCGGCCTTCGGAACCATGGCGATCTCACGCACGTCGCTGTACGCCCGCCCGATGCCCCCGAGCGGATCGGTTCCGTGGAAGCCTTCGAGATCGGCATCGTTCTCGCTGCCGATGAAGTAGAACGGCACCGGATTCTTCGTCCCCTCGAATCGCTTGCGCTGCGCCCAGCGCAGGTCCATGGCCCGATACCAGTTCAGTCCGCCGGTGAATCCCGAGCGGCTGTACTCGCAGACGTAGAACTCCATCTCGATCTCGCTCATCCACGACCAGGGAAAAGGCGGAGCGACCGGGAGCGCGTCGATGTACGGCGTTGCGGGCGGGTGCTTCCAGACGTCGATATAGTGATAGTCGCCGCTCAGCGCATGGAACACGCGCGTCAGAAATTCGCGCGGCGCGGCATCGAGCGCGCGCTCCGCCAGGCCCGGCTGCGCGAAATAATCCAGATGATAGAAATGCTTCCGCCCCAGCACCTTGGCCTGCGCCAGAGGCGAGATCGACGGGTCGTGCGGCGTCACCGGGTTCTCCAGGCCGATCACCGCGGCGACCCTCTGCGGATGCCGGAAGCAGAGGTCGTAGATGGCGAACGCCCCGAAATCGAGTCCGACGAAGACCGCCTTCTCCTCGCCGAGGTGATCGAGCAGGGCGATGAGATCGCCCACCGTGTGCTCGCAGTCGTAGGCGCTCGGATCGGGCGGGGCCTCGGTCTGGCCCATGCCCCGCATATCCGGCGCCACCACCCGCCACCCCGCCCCGGCGAGCGGACCGATCTGATGGCGCCAGCTGAACCACAGGTGCGGGAACCCGTGGCACAGCACCACCAGCGGACCCGCGCCCTGCTCGACGTAGTGGGTGTGAAGCCCATTGATGCGCGCGTATCGATGCAGCCACTTCGCCATGCTTGCCTCCACGCCCCTGAGCCGAGTTTGGCCGCGCGGCTTTCGGCATCTCCCACATCACCTCATCGCCGATGTGGGACACATCAAGCGCCAACTTAGCGAAAATGAGCGCTGGGCGCATTAAAATGACATGGGCGGGCGCACATGGCAGGGGACGTGACATGATCGATCACATCGGCTTGGTGGTTTCGGACCTGGCGAGAGCCAAGGCATTCTACGACTGGGCGCTGCGCCCCACGGCCGACAGCGGCGCGGACGCTGTCCGCCGGACAGGCGCGGACAGCCTCTCGGGTTGGCGATGGACCGGCATGCGGCCGCATGCTTGCATCGGCCCCGAGACGTTGCCGAAGGCATGAGGAGCTCGTGGACGGGAGAGTGCGAGGCGCCGGTTGCGGATCGAGATGCGGCTCGATGCTGCTGCTCATGCTCGGGTCGATGGTGGCGCTCGCCGCCAGAGCCGAGAACATGATCCCCGCAACTCAAGAGCATTGGACCACCGTCAACGGACATCGCATGTACTACGCGGTGCGCGGCAGCGGCGCGACCCTCGTGCTGTTGCACGGCGGCGGGGACTCGGGCGAGCATTCCTTCGCGCAGCAGTTCGAGGTCTTCTCCCAGCACCATCGCATCGTGGCGCCCGATCAGGTCGGACAGGGCCGCACGCCCGATGTCCCGGGTCCGTTGAGCTACACCGGCATGATGCAGGACACCGCAACGCTCCTGGAGCTGCTCAACCTTCGGCATGTGGACGTCGTGGGATTCAGCGACGGCGGAATTCTCGCCCTCATGCTCGCCATCCGGCATCCCGAGCTCGTGCGGCGGCTGGTCATCAGCGGCGTGAACGTATCGCCCGAGGGGCTGACCGCGGAGAACCTGGAAGGATTGCGCGCAGGACAGACGGAAATGCCCAATACCATCGACGAGAAGCTCGCAAAGCTGTGGCTGACCTCGCCCACGCAAGCAGAGCTGAGTCTCGCGATGCTTGCGAGGATCGCTCAGCCGGTGCTGGTGATCTCGGGAGATCGCGACGCGATCAGGCTCGAGCACACGCTCGAGATCTTTCATGCGCTGCCGAACGCCGAGCTCTGCGTGCTGCCGGGAACGGATCACGCGACCTTCTCCGGGCGCCCCGGGTGGTTGAATCCCATCATCGGCGCGTTCCTCGATCGCGCACTGCCGACACCGGCGGCAACGCCGGAGCCGTGAAGCAGCGCCCACGGCCATGGCAGCCTCCAATCGCCATCGAGTGGCCGGCATCGATCCCGAGAACATCGTGGAGGAGTACCGGGGCCGCGCTCTCAAAGAGTTGAGCGACGCGCAGCTGTTCGATCAGATCCGCCCCATCGTCGCCCGTCCTCCGGCGCGCGGGCTGACGAGCTTCACGCTGCACGCGCCGCTCGAGCTGATGGCGCGTTTCGGGCTGCTGCGGCTCGTCGACCCGGCGCAGCGCGAGCTGGCCCGGCTGCAGATGGTGGCGAGCGCATCGGTGTATGGCCGGAGAGTCGATGCGATGCCCGCGCCGGCTCGCGTCGACTCATTTCCCGATGCGAGCACGGCAGCGCGGGAGCTGGCGAGGACATTCGCGAGCGGGGACGCGGACGGCATGGAGGCGCGGGTCCTGTCCGTCGCGCTGCAGTTTGGCACGCCGAGCCTGGTGGACCTGCTCACGCCCTTGGCGCTGCCGACGCTCACCGGCGCGTCGCATTCGCACATCGGCTTGTGGCTCCTGCTGCTTCGCGCCGAACCGGTGGGTGCGGAGGACGCTTCGCTCCTGCGAGCCGCCGCCCGGGCTCTCGCGGCCGACCCGACGGGGCGGATGAAGAGCTTTCGAGGTATGTCGATCGAGGCCACCCGGCGTCTCGAGACCCCGCCCGAGCAGGTGAGCCGGGAGATTCTCGACAAGCTCGCCAGCCCGGCCAAGGGAACCCTGGGCGGGGAGAGCATTCGTGAGCTGGTGGAAGCGGTCGAGAGAACGGGCAACGCCGATGCGCTGTTCGGGGACTTCATTCTTCACGATCTCAGCCCGGGGCAGATCGCTGCGGCCTTCCGCGCGGTGCTGCGAGTCAGCGCCCACAGCATGCTGCAGCATGACCTGGAGCAGGCCAAGTTCGGCTGGTCGCACTGCCTGACTTTGCCGCAATCGGCGTTCGGCCTGTCCGGCGTAACCGCGCATCGCAAGCTGGCGCTGGCGGCGGCTCTGGTGTGGATCACGGCGTATCGGTGTGTCCTGAGCGATCGCCCCTTGGACCTGCGCTGGCAGCCTCGCCGCGTCGAGGAGGTGAGCGTGACGGACGCCCTCCGCACATCTCCGGCAGCGGCCGCCTCGCGTGTCTGGCATGCGTCCGATGGCGAGTTGCCCGCGATCCGGCGCATCCTGGCGACCGAAGCCGCCGTACGCAACGACACTCACCTGGTGAAGTACACACGCGCCTGTCTCGACATGGGCGCCCTCGATCCCGAGCACGTTCGACTGTATCTGGCGGCCGCCGCGCATCTCTGTGCGCTGTGGATGGCCGAGGCGCCGCGCGCGACGATCGAGGAGTCGCTGCTCGCCGGACGCAGTACGCAGTACTCCTGACGTCAAATCTCCTGATCCTGACGCCTGAAAAACCCCGCGCGCAATCGCGCGATCCATTGATCCATTCTTCCAATGAAATAAAAAGCCCCCGGCGGTTTCCCGTCGGGGGCTTCGTATTTAAGAGCCTGGCAGTGACCTACTTTCACATCGACAAAGTCGACACTAGCATCGGCGCGGAGCGTTTTCACTTCCGAGTTCGAAAAGGGATCGGGTGGTTCCCACTCGCTATGGCCGCCAGGCAAACCGTTTGCAACGGGCGAGTCATGGCTCGCCCGCCGCGGATTCGTACAATTTGTTTCGACGTATGTCGCAATCGAGTCAGTACCCAATCTCGATCTGCCACGTTGGGGACAAATCGCTTGGGTGTTATATGGTCAAGCCTCACGGGCAATTAGTACTGGTTAGCTAAGCGCATTACTGCGCGTACACACCCAGCCTATCAACGTCGTAGTCTTCGACGGCCCTTTAGAGACCTTGAAGGTCTAGGGAAAACTAATCTTGGGGGGGGCTTCCCGCTTAGATGCTTTCAGCGGTTATCCCGTCCGCACATAGCTACCCGGCAGTGCCACTGGCGTGACAACCGGTACACCAGAGGTGCGTTCACTCCGGTCCTCTCGTACTAGGAGCAACTCACCCTCAATTTTCCAACGGCTACGGAAGATAGGGACCGAACTGTCTCACGACGTTCTGAACCCAGCTCGCGTACCACTTTAAATGGCGAACAGCCATACCCTTGGGACCTGCTACAGCCCCAGGATGTGATGAGCCGACATCGAGGTGCCAAACTCCTCCGTCGATGTGGACTCTTGGGAGGAATAAGCCTGTTATCCCCGGAGTACCTTTTATCCGTTGAGCGATGGCCCTTCCATA
>DATJSL010000038.1:0-86877 GCA_035504115.1 Steroidobacteraceae bacterium
AAAATCGCCCCGTCCATCTGCGCCGCTCCCGTGATCATGTTCTTCACATAGTCCGCATGCCCGGGACAGTCCACGTGCGCGTAGTGGCGCTTCTCGCTCTGGTACTCCACGTGCGCCGTCGCTATCGTGATCCCCCGCGCACGCTCCTCGGGCGCCTTGTCAATCTGATCGTACGCCTTGAACTCCCCGCCAAACTTCTCCGCCATCACCTTCGTCAAGGCTGCCGTCAAGGTCGTCTTGCCATGATCCACATGACCTATCGTCCCCACGTTCACGTGCGGCTTCGTTCGCTCAAACTTCCCCTTCGACACGGCAAGTACCTCTCAGTTAAAAAATTGGAGCCCACGAGCGGGATTGAACCGCTGACCTCGTCCTTACCAAGGACGTGCTCTACCAACTGAGCTACGTGGGCCCGCATCCAATGGAGCGGGTGATGGGAATCGAACCCACGTGATCAGCTTGGAAGGCTGACGTTCTACCATTGAACTACACCCGCATTTGCACGCCGACAGCCAATGGCACCGTACCCTCAACCCGCTTGGTGGAGGGGGTAGGATTCGAACCTACGAAGGCATAAGCCAGCAGATTTACAGTCTGCCCCCGTTGGCCGCTTGGGTACCCCTCCTCAAAATGAGCCGCGTATTCTGGAGCGCTGGGCTCTCGGTGTCAATGTCAAGTGAAGCCGGTCGCGCTGCCTTGATTTTCTCCCCGCCTAGCGTATGATCTATCTTACGATAGCTTTTGCGACAATCCCAGAATCGCATCCAGGAGATCCCGTGCATCGTCATCATTTCCCTCATTTCTTTGGCCGCCACCCGGGCGGCCGCTTCGCTGGCTTCGGCGGCTGGTTCGCGGACGGCGGCGAGCTCGGCGGCCGCGGCTTCGGCATGGGCCGCAAGCTGGCATCGGCGGATCTGCAGCTGCTGATCCTTGGGCTGCTCGCCGACAAGCCCCGCCATGGCTACGAGATCATCAAGGCCCTGGAGGAGCTCTCCAAGGGTTTCTATGCCCCGAGCCCCGGCATGGTCTACCCGGCACTCACCTATCTCGAGGAGATTGGGCACGCCACGGTCGAAACCGACGGCACGCGCAAGCTCTACCACATCACCCGGCTGGGTCGTGAGCATCTCAACGAGCGGCGTGCCGAGAGCGACGCGCTTTTCTCGCAATTCAACCGGGTCGGCGAGCGCATGGAGCACCTGCGCCGCGCCATGCGCCGCGCCCGGGACGAGGACGACGACGGCGGCGGGCGCGGCTCCAAGGCCTTGCTGCGAGCGCGCCGGGCGCTCAAGTCCGCGCTCGCCGAGAAGTGCAACGGCTCGATCGAGGAGCAGGATCGGATCGCAGAGATCTTGAGGCGCGCCGCCGAGGAAATCGTCGGCAAGGAGCCGAGCGGGTAGCCGCGGGCCGCTCGCCTCGCGCCCCCGGATCCCGGTCAGGCGCCGGATCCCCGTCAGGCCCGGGATCCCGGGCTGGAGCGCAGATCGAGCTCCATGTAGACCACGTTGGCGAGCGGATTGGGGTAATACGCCGCGATCTCGCGAAAGCCCAGCGAGGTGTACAGAGCCCGCGCCGCGCTCATGGCCTCGAGGGTATCGAGGCGCATGCTTCGGTAGCCGAGAGCACGTCCCTTCGCGACCAGCGCCTCGGCGAGGAGTCGTCCGAGGTGCGCGCCGCGGGCTTCCGGGCGCACGTACAGACGCTTCATCTCGCAGATCTCATCGCTCAGCCGGCGCACCGCGCCGCACCCCACGGCCCTCTGTCCGGCGCGAGCCAGAAGCAGGCACCCGGTCGGCGGGCCGTACATCTCGGACAGCCGGCGCAGCTCGCTGGCGAAGCCCTGAAAGCACAGGTCCACCCCCAGCTGCGCCGCGTAGTCCTCGAACAGCAGGCGCGCCTGCGCGAAATCGGTGGCCTCGCCCGCCTCGGCCAGCTGCAGCTGCCGCCCCTTCATTTCTCGCCACCTCGAAGCATCCGCAATGCCGCGGCGACCGCTCCGCGTCGACGTACGCCGCGGCGCGCGCCGCTCACCGGCCGCTCCTCATCTCCAGCGGCTCATCCCGCGCGTCCCATCTGCGCCGGCACGAAATTCTGCATCACGGCCTCGCGCATCAGATCGGGCGGGAGCAGCCCTTGCGCGAGGATGAAGTCGTGGAATCGCTTCTGGTCGAACTTCTTGCCGAGCGCCTTCTCGGTTTCCTCGCGCAGCTCGAGCAGCCGCGTGTAGCCGTAGAAGTAGCTGTTCGCCTGACCGGGCGCACGGTAGGTGAAGCGCTCGACCTCCTCGGTCGCAAAGGCGTGCGACAGCACCACATCGGTCTGCAGTACGCGATAGGCATCCGCGGGCTGGATCTTGCCCGCCTGCAGTTCCGGATCGAGGAACGCGCGCGCCGCGCGCAGCAGCCGCAGATCCAGCGACATGAGCTGCCCCTCGGGGGGCATGTAGGGCTCGATCAGGTACTCCGAATACAATCCCCAGCCTTCCGCATTGGTCGAGTTGAAGGCGTACTGCGCGCGCGCGATCGAGGTCCCGTGCTCGACCATCGAGTCGAATTGCAGCTCGTGGCCGGGACGTGCCTCGTGCGCGGTCAGGGTCCAGGCGACCGCGTCGAAGGTGAAGTCATCGTATTTGTCCTCGGCCCCGCCGCTCGCCGAGGGAATGTTGAGCGGCAGGATGAATTCCCCGCGCTGGCCGGTGTTGTGCAGGAGCGGCGGCGGCTTCATGTGCGGCGCCGGCTGTTGAACGGTCTCGGCGGGCGTCGCCAGGCGGATGATCGCGGGCCGCTCGGGCAGCGAGACGATGTCGTGCTCGACGATGATCGCTTCGATGTCCTTGAGGCGCTGCTCGTAGAACGGCAGGATCGCATCACCGGTGATCTGCGCCTTCTTGAGCTCCGCGATCACCGCCCGGTAATCGCTCGAGGGGAGCTTGCGCTGCTTCGCGATGCGTGCGGCGATGGGCGCCATCTCTTGCTGATATCGCTTGAACGCCGCATGTGCTTCGGCGCTGATCTGCGCGGGGGAGATGTCGATGCCGTACCGCTCGAAGCTCAGCGCGTATTCCTCGGGAGGGAGCCGGAAATCGGTGCGCGCCTTGGGCAGCACCTGGGCCCTGATCCAGGCGTCGTAATCGGCCAGCTGGCCCTCGAGCTTGGCATACGCATCCTGCCATCCGCTCAGCTGGTATTTCTTGAACAGCGCGGCGATTCCCTGCACGTAGTTCGAGTCGCGCCCGAGCTCGGTCTCGAGCTCGCTCCTCGATGGATAGGTCATGCCCGGCTTGGCCATCTGCTCCTGGATGCGCTGCTCGTAGATCTCGGTCACGGGCACGAACCCGGCCTCCACACCGGCATACCTCTGGAGCCGGATCACCGCGCAAGCACGCCGCTCGGGCGCCACTTGATCGTCGAGTAGTACCTTCAAGCCCCGGAAGACCTGTTCGCTCGCGTTGATGAAAGGCACGTCGAGCCGCATGTCGAGCGCAAGCTCGCGGTCCTGCAGATCGACGGCGTGGATCAGGATCCGCATGTCCTCGGCGACGTTGCGGTCCTTCTCGAGCGGCAGTTGCGCCTTGATCTTTTCGATCACCGCGTCGCGCTCGGCGCGCGCGGCGAGCTCATCGGCGAGCGTCGGATGGCTGATCTTCGTATCGTACTGGCTGAGGCCCTGCGAGGAGCCGTACTCGGGCGAGTGGTTCAGGCGCACCTCGACCAGCATCTGGGAGTAGTGGTTGCTGTCCTCGATCCATTGCGCAGCCGCAAGGGCGGCGGCCGGCGCGGCCAGCATGCAGGCGGCGAAAATCGATGCCGGATGGCGCAGCATGGCGATCCCTCGAAGGTGGCGATGCGCGCGATTGTGCCATGCCGCCGCGGCGGCGCCTCGGCCTCGTGAGTCCGTTAGAAGAGGAAATGGTGCTGATCCATCGCCTCCTCCCCGTGCGGCGCCTCCTCGCCGTGCGGCACGTTGACGGACAGGTGGTGATCCTGGGGGGTGCGGGCGATGCCGCGCCACTCCTCGGCCAGCTTGCCGTCGGGATCGTGCTGCACCTCGAAGTGCCAGGGTCGGTCCCAGGTGTTTTCATCCTTCAGCGCGCTCAGTCGCCTCTTCACCGCCGCCCCGTCGCGGGCGCGCAGCTCGAGCCTGCGCGCGCCGGCGCCGTGCACGATCGCGATGAGATGCTGGTCCTCGCCCTCGAGGTGCTCGCGAATCACGCGGCTCAGGCTCAAAAGGTGCTGGCTTTCGTGAGCGCCGATGCGCCCGGAGCGATCGATCGAGCGCGCGCAGGCCTCGATGGCGACCGCGACATGGAATGGATACTCGGCGAACTTCAGCCGCCTCTGCAGCGTCGTGTTCACCGTGATCACGACGCTGTTCGCCGTGCTCGCCGACCCGTGCCGGCAGATGACCCAGGTATCGTAGTCGGTGTCCGACACTCGCGCCGTTCCGGATCAGCTGCTGGGGCCCGGGCGATTCCCCGGCCGATTGTCCCCGCCTGGCGGATTGTCCCCGCCCGGCCGATTGTCCCCGCCCGGCCGATTGCCCCCGCCCGGCCGATTGCCCCCGCCTGGCGGATTCGGCTTGGAGGGCGGCGGGCGGCCGGCTCCGGGCGGCTGCGGATGGGGTGTGGGCCGCGGCGGCCGCGGCGCCGGCACGGGCTTCGGTGGCGGGCGCGGCGCGGGCGGACGCGCCGGCGGGCGGTGCGGCGGCGGGCGGTGCGGCGGCGGCGGCCGATGCATCCAGTAGTTGCGGCGCGCGTACCAGGGGCGGCCGGCGTAGTACCGTCCCCAGTAATCGCCGAGATTGAACGTCACGATGCCGAGCCCGAGCGCAGCGCCGAACCCAAGCACCGGCACCCGCCGATCCTGATAATCGTAGTAGAGGTAGTTCCCGTACACCCAGCCGTGGTTCCCCTCCCAGTCCACGTCGCACCAGGTGTAATCATCCAGGCAGCCGTTCACCTGCAGCAGGCTGCTGCCCGGAACGGTGGCGACCACGGGATACTCGGTGCTCGGACCGGCGCGCACGTGCACGATGCCTTGCGTGTAAGCGTTCGCGGCGCCGGCAGCGCCGGCGGCGAGGGCGCAAAACAACGCGAATCCCGCAAGAACGAGTCCCTTCATGGCAATCCCCCCTTCCGCGACCGTCGACACCAGGATCCCGGGGCGCCGCCCCGTATCGAGCACGCGGGCCGTCAGGCGTATTCGTCGATCAGAGATTTCGGCGGCCGCGGCTGGTTCGACTGCTGCGCCTCGCCGCTCTTGGGCTCCGGGGAGCGCTTGTCCGCCGCCGGTTGTCCGGCAGAGCCTTCCTTGTCCTTGCGGCTGCGCTTGTCCGCGATCGGCAATGCGGGATAAAGGCCCGAATTGCTCAAGCGATCAACTTCGCTCATCGGTGACCTCCATCAATGGGTCGGCGACGAATCCTTCATGCCCGGCGCCGGCGCGGCTGGCGCATCGATGCGTGGCGCGGGCGCGCTGGGAGCGGTCACCCCGGGAGCGCTTACCCCGGGAGCGGAGGCCCCGGGAGCGGTTGCGCTTGGGGCCGTCGCGCCTGGAGTGCTCGCGCCTGCCACGGAGGCTGCCGGCCTCTCGGCAGCTGCCGGCGTGGCCACACCCGGCGCACTCTTCGCAGCGTCCGCGTTCACCCGATCCTTGACCAGCACGGTCTTGCCCAGGTCCTGCGGCGGCACGCGCCATAATAGCCGATTTTCCGCGCTGTCCGCATCCGCAATCGCAGTACCGGGAGTTGCGTCCGTGGGAACCTGTGCGTCCACCCGGGCCGTCACCGGATTGCCCGCGGAGACCGCCTCGAGCACCAGGATGGCCACGCGCCGATTGGCGTTGCGGCCCTCCACGGTGTCGTTCGACTGGCGCGGATGAAACTCCCCGAAGCCGACGATCTCGAGTCTCAGCGGGTCGATCCCCACCTTGGTGAACTCGTGCACGACGCTCGCGGCGCGCGCGGCGGACAGCTCCCAGTTGGATGGAAACGCCGAGGTCTTGATCGGCCGGTTGTCGGTGTGGCCCTCGACGCGGATGGGATTCGGGAACGGCTTGAGCACCTCGGCCAGCTTGTCGAGCACCGGCGTCGCGGCCGGCGCGAAATCCGAGGCGCCGCTCGAGAACAGGATGTCCGTGTTGATCTCGATCTCCAGCCACAGGCTTTCGCGCCGCACCGTCACCAGCTTGGCGTCGATCAGGGACTGCATCGCGCTCTGCACCTCGCGCTCCATGCGGATGAGGGCGCCGGGCACTTCGTTGGTCGGTGGCGGCTCCTCCGCGTCGGGATTGCGCGGAGATGCATCCGCGTCGACGGCGACCTTCTGTTCCTTGATCTTCATGAGCACCGTCGGCATCAGCCCGACCAGCGGCTTCTCGCCGCCCTTGCCCGGCTCCCGCTCGCCGATGTTGACCGGCTGCATGCTCTTGGGCGCACCGTGAAATGCGGCGATCAGCGAATCCGAGAGCACGCGGAACTTGCCCTCGTTGACCGAGGACATCGCGTACATGACCGTGAACAGCGCGAACAGCAAGGTCACGAGGTCGCCGTAGGGAATGGCCCAGGCCTCCGCGTTCACGTGCTCTTCGTGCTTTTTCCTACGGGCCATGATGCATCAGTGATGGAAATAACCCTGGAGCTTGGACTCGATGTTGCGCGGGTTCTCGCCCTGCGCGATCGCGATCAGACCCTCGATCACCATGGTGCGCACCTGCATCTGGGCGTGGATCACGGACTTGAGCTTGTTGCTCATCGGCAGGAACACCAGGTTCGCGAATGAGATGCCGTAGATGGTGGCGACGAAGGCGGCCGCGATGCCGTGGCCGAGCTTCGAGGGGTCGTTGAGATTCTGCATCACCGCCATCAGTCCCATGACCGCCCCGATGATGCCCAGGGTCGGCGAGTACACGCCCATGGCCTCGAATACCTTCGCCGCCTGCGTGTCGAAATGCTCCATGGTATCGAGCTCGATCTCCATGCTCGAGCGGATCGCCTCGGGCTCGCCGCCGTCGACCAGGGATTGCAGGCCCTTCTTCAGGAAGTCGTCCTTTTCCTGCTCGACCGCCGATTCCAGGCCGAGCAGGCCCTGCTTGCGCGCGATGTTGCTCCATTCGACGATCTTCTCGATCATCGCGGTCGGATCGCTCGCCGGCGGCATGAACACCCAGGAGATGATGCGCCACGCGCGCAGGAACGTGGATATCGGCGTCTGCACCAGGCTCGCCGCCATGGTGCCGACCACCACGATCACGAACGCGGCGCTGCCCACCAGCGCCCCGGCGCTCGAGCCCTTCAAGATCGCGCCGCCGATGATCGCGATCAAGCCCAGCACGACGCCGATGATGCTGAGGATGTCCATGGGCTCAAGCCGGCGTCAGCCATTCCGCGAGCCGCGCCCGCAAACGCACCAGCGCCTGCCCGTGGATCTGGCAGACGCGCGATTCGGACACCTCGAGCACTTCGCCGATCTCGCGCAGATTCATGTCCTCGTCGTAATAGAGGGAGAGCACCAGCTTTTCGCGCTCCGGCAGGCCGCCGATCGCCGTCGCCAGGGCGTCCCGGAAGCCCGCCTCCTCCATGTGATCGAACGGCCCCGGACCCTCGTCCCGGGCGTGATCCGCCGGGCTCGACTCGTCCTCGCTCGAGCCTATCTGGTCGAAGCTGAACAGGCGGCAGCTGGCCGCATCCTGTACCAGTTTGTGGTACTCCTCGATCGATACGCCGAGGCCCTCGGCGATGTCGGTGGGGGTCGCATCCCGGCCCTTGGCGTTCTCGATCTTGCGGACCACGTCCGCCATCTCGCGCATGTTTCGGTGCACCGAGCGCGGGGTCCAGTCGGACTTGCGCACCTCGTCGAGCATCGCGCCGCGGATGCGTATCCCGGCGTAGGTCTCGAAGTTCGCGCCCTTGGCCGCCGAGTAATGCTTGGCGGCATCGAGCAGGCCGATCATTCCCGACTGGATCAAGTCGTCCACCTCCACGTTCGGAGGCATGCGGCTCACCAGATGATAGGCGATGCGTTTGACTAAATCCGCGTGCTTGAGGACCAGATCCTGCTCGGGCAGCTGGTCGAACTGCTCGGCCGGCTTCGGATTGCGTTTGCGCGTGTTCGAGTACTGTGTGCTTGCTCTCATTGCAATACCGTCGCAGGACCGATCCCGGCCCCCACCATGCGTTCGACGAAGAACTCCAGGTGACCTCGCGCTCCTTGTGGCGCTGACCACTTATCGGCCTTCGAGGCCAGATTCTTGAGAGCAACGGAGGAAATAGATGCCGGATAGGCATCCACGACCGCGGCTTGCCGCTGCACGGCGCGCCTCAGGTAATCGTCAAACGGTACCGATCCGGCAAACTCGAGCGACACACTGAGAAATCGGTCACAGACTCGGGAAATCTTCTGGAACAGCGCGGGCCCCTCTCCGGAGCGGCGCGTCTGGTTGGCGAGGATCTGAAAGCGCTGCACGCCGTGCTCACGGCTCAGGACCTTGATCAGGGCGTAGGCGTCGGTGATCGAAGCGGGCTCGTCGCACACCACGACCAGCACGTGGTGCGCGGCCTGACTGAAGGTGAGCACGCTGTCGGACAGGCCGGCGGCGGTGTCGATCACCAGCACCTCGACGCGGTGATACAGATCGCTGAAGGCACGGATGATGCCGGCGTGCTCGGCCTGCGAAAGCGCCGCCATGTTCTTGAAGCCCGACGAGGCCGGCACGACCTGCAGGCCGTGCGGGCCGGTGACGATGGCGTCCTCGAGCGCGCATTGCCCCGCCAGCACGTGGCCCAGATGGAATCGAGTGGAGAGTCCCAGCAGCACGTCCACGTTGGCGAGGCCGAGATCGGCGTCCACCAGCATGACGTCGCGCCCGCAGGCGGCGATGGAAACCGCGAGATTGGCCGAGACCGTGGTCTTGCCGACGCCTCCCTTGCCTCCCGTCACGGCGATCACCTTCACAGGCCGCGACGAATTGAGCTCCTGCAGCCTCTGCGCCTGGGCTCTGCTCAGTCTCAGGTCACGCATGGGCGGCGGCTCGCCCGAAATTGCGGGCATAGTAGGCATCGTCGCGTCGCTGCGGCGCCGGCTCCTTGAGATCGCGCGCGGCACGCACCAGCCAGACGCGGCGCTGATGCGCCGAGTGCAGGTCCTCGGGCACACGCTGCCCGTTGCAGAGATAGGCGATCTTCAGCTTGTGCCGCAAGGTGGTCGAGATCACGGCGCCGAGGCTGCCGGCCTCGTCGAGCTTGGTGAGGATGCAGGCCACCGGCGATATCGGCGCGAACGCGCGCAGGATCTCCTCGAGCGAGCGGCCCTCCCCTTGTGCCGGCAGGGCCAGCAGGAACTTCGCCCGCGGCGCGCCGCTCTTGAGCGCCGAGAGCTGCTCGTTCAGGCGCACGTCCCGCGGCGCCATGCCGGCGGTGTCGATCAGTACGAGCTTCTTCGATTTGAGGCCCGCGAGCACGCGGGCGAGCTCCTGGCCGCTGTTCGGCGCATGCATCGAGGCGCCGAGAATGCGCGCATAGGTCATGAGCTGCTCGCGGGCTCCGATTCGATACGCATCCATGCTCACCAGCGCGAGGTCCTCGCTGCCGTAGCGCGTGGTCCAGCGGGCGGCAAGCTTCGCGATGGTGGTGGTCTTGCCCGCGCCGGTGGGTCCCACCACGGCGAACACGCCGCGAGCGGCGGTGCTCAGATGCTCCACCACGGGCAGATGCTTCAAGAGCAGGGCCAGGGGGATGCTCGAGGGATCCTCGAGGTTGGTGCGTGCCGGCGTGAGCGCGGCGAGAGCGGCAGCGACGTCGGGGGCGATCCCCATCGATGACAGCTCCTCGATGACGCGGGTCTTCAGCGGCTCGCACGCGCGCTTGTCGTGCCAGGAAATGTGCGCCAGCTCACTCTCCAGGAGCCTGCGCAGATCCTTGATCTCGCGCTCGACCCCCGCGAAGCCGCGCCGTGCATCGTCGGACGCCGCGCGCCCCCCGAGCGCGGCTGCTGCGGGCGCCGCCGCGGCGGGCGCCGCTGCTCTCTGCGCCGCGGCTGCTTGCGGGGCCGGTGCGCGCGCGCCGCAGCGCACGGCGCCGGCCGGCACGACGGGCACCGCCGCCGGGGCAGTTCGGCCGGCCGCAGCGGGCCGTGCCGCCGCCGGCCGTGATGAGGCCGCGGCGGGCGCCCGCGCTTCAGGCCGCGCTGCGGGCGGCGTGGGCGGCGGCGCGCGCAAGGCGCGTGGCGGGGCGGCCGCTGCGGCCTGCCCCGGCGGCGGCTCGGCGGGCGCGAGCGCCGCCATGGCGAGCGAATAGCGGCGAGCCGCCCCTGCGATCAGCGCCTCGTCGTAATCGACCGCGGCGATGACTTCGATGCCCTCGTTCACACGACGGCTCGACAGGATCACGGCGTCGGGCCCTTGCTCGATGCGCACCTGATCGAGCGCCGCGCGCATGCTGGCTGCCATGTAACGCTTAATCTTCACGTCGACCTCCATGAGCGAAATTCATCTAACGTCCCACCGCCGAGATCACGCGGATCCGGCGGCTCTCCGGTATTTCGTTGTAGGCGAGCACCGAGAGGGTCGGGCTCGCGTAGCGCATCAGGCGCGCCACCCACGGCCTGATCTTCGGCGCGACCAAGAGCACCGCCGGCTCTCCGGCCGCCTCCTGCTTGCGCGCCCGGTCGATCAGCGACTGCTGGATCTTGTCGGCGAGGCCGGGCTCGAATCCCGGGGATTCCCCGCCGCCGGCCATCGAGTCCTGCAGCACCTGCTCGAGCGCCGGATCGAGGGTGATGACCGGCAGCTCCTCGCGCAGGCCGCCGATGCCCTGCACGATGCTGCGCCCCAGGGCGACGCGCACCGCGGCCACCAGGGCCGCCGGGTCCTGGGTCTTCGGCGCGAGCTCCGCGAGCGTCTCGCACACCGTGCGCAGGTTGCGGATGGGCACGCGCTCGAGCAGCAGCAGCTGCAGCACCTTGACCACGACGCTCATGGGCAGGAGCTTCGGCACCAGATCCTCGATCAGCTTCGGAGCGCTCTTGCCGAGCCGGTTCAGCAGATGCTGCGCTTCCTCGTGGCCGAGCAGCTCGTGCGCGTGCGACTGCAGCAGATGGCTCAGGTGAGTGGCGATGACGCTGCCGGCATCGACCACCGTGAAGCCCTGCGCCTGCGCCTGGTCGCGCCGCGCCTTGTCGATCCAGACGGCGTCCAGACCGAAAGCGGGGTCCTTGGTCGCGGTTCCCGCCAGAGTGCCCGACACCTGGCCCGGATTGATCGCCAGCTCACGGTCCGGAAACACCTCCGACTCGCCCACCGGAGCCCCGAGGATGGTGATCCGGTAGGAATTCGGACCGAGCTCGAGATTGTCGCGGATGTGCACGGGCTGGACCAGAAAGCCGAGCTCTTCGGAGAGCTTCTTGCGCACGCCCTTGATGCGGCTCATGAGCTCGCCCCCCTGGGCGCGGTCGACCAGCGGAATCAGGCGATAGCCCACTTCCAGCCCGACCGCATCGACCGGCTCGACGTCGTCCCAGCTGAGCTCGCGCTGGTCCGCCGGCGTCGCCGCGGGCTTGGCGGGCGCCGCCGCGGCGCTCTTCTCGGCCGCGCGCCGCTTGGCCATGGCGTAGGCGGTGGCGGCGCACGCGCCCGCCATGATCAGGAACACGAGGTTGGGCATGCCTGGAATGATGCCGAGGAGGGTCAGGATGCCGGCGGTGACCGCGAGCGCGCGCGGCTGGCCCAGCACCTGGCTCATGATCTGCTGGCTCATGTCGTGCGGCCTCGACACGCGCGTGACCAGGATCGCCACCGCGACCGAGAGCAGCAGCGCCGGAATCTGCGCCACCAGTCCGTCGCCGATGGTGAGCAGGGCGTAGGTGTGGCCGGCCTCGGACAGCCCCATCCCGTGCTGCAGAGCCCCGATGAGCGTGCCGCCGAACAGATTGATGAACACGATCAGGATGCCGGCGATCGCATCGCCGCGCACGAACTTGCTGGCGCCGTCCATCGCGCCGTAGAAATCGGCCTCCTCGCGCACCTCCTGGCGGCGCACGATGGCGTCGGCCTGGGTGATGATGCCCGCATTCAGGTCGGCGTCGATCGCCATCTGCCGGCCCGGCATGGCGTCCAGCGTGAAGCGCGCGCTCACCTCCGAGATGCGTCCGGCGCCCTTGGTGATGACGACGAAATTGATGATCACGAGCACCGTGAACACCACCAGGCCGACGGCATAGTTGCCGCCGACCACGAACTGGCCGAACGCGGCGATGACGTGGCCGGCGGCGTGCGCGCCGGTGTGTCCCCTGATCAGCACCACGCGCGTCGAGGCGACGTTCAGGCCGAGCCGCAGGAGCGTCGCGCCCAGCAGCACCGTCGGGAAGCTGGCGAACTCGAGCGCGCGGCGCACGTAGATCACCGCCAGCAGGATCATCAGCGACAGCGTGATGTTGAACGTGAACAGCACGTCCAGCAGGAAGGAGGGCAGCGGCAGCACCATCATGGCGAGGATCACCATGACCAGGATCGGCACGCCCAGGCCGTTGCGCGCGAACTCCGCGAGAATGGCGCCGAGCCGGTTCATGCGTCCGCGTACTCATCGCCGAGCTTCGGATCCGGCCTCGCGACGCGCGCCGCGAGGGTCGGATTCAAGGAGCGAATTCTGAAGATGTACGAAAGCACCTGCGCCACCGCCAGATACAGGCCGGCGGGAATCTCCCGGTTCAGATCGGTGGACTTGTAGAGCGCGCGCGCCAGCTTCGGGGAGTCGAAGATCGGCACGCGGTGCTCCTCGGCGATGCGCCGGATGTTCTGCGCGATCAGATCGACGCCCTTGGCGACCACCAGCGGGGCGCGCATGCTCTTCGGCTCGTATTTGAGGGCCACCGCGAAGTGCGTGGGGTTCACGACCACCACGTCGGCGGTGGGCACCTTGTGCATCATGCGCCGCCGGGCTTGCGCCTGCTGCATCTGGCGGATGCGCTGCTTGGTCTGCGGGCTGCCGTCGTGCTCCTTGATCTCGTCGCGCAGCTCCTGCCGCGTCATGCGCAAGGCACGCTTGAATTGAAACAGCTGCAGCGGCACGTCGACGGCGGCCACCAGCGCGAGCGAGGCGCACAGCCACACGAAGGACCATGACAGAAGGCCCGCACCGCGTCCGATGGCCGCGCGCGGCGCCATGCGCCCGAGCGCGAGCACGTCCTTGAACAGCCACGCCACCACCCCCGCGCACACCGCGCCCACCACGGCGCACTTCAGCAGCGCCTTGCCGAGCTCGGTCACGCCGCGCAGGCCGAACAGCCGCTTGACACCCTCGAGCGGGCTGAGGCGGGTGAAATCCGGAACCAGGGCCGCCGGGCTGAAATTCCATCCGCCGAGCGCAATCGCCGCGAGCACCACCAGCACGATGAGCGCGCCGAAAATGGGCAGCAACGCGGCGAGACCGAGCATGGCGGCCTGGCCGAGCGAGGACAGCATCGATCGCGGATCCGCGAGGCTTCCCGGATCGATCGCCATCGAGCGGCGCATCAGCTCCGACATGCGCCCGGCGAACGTCGATCCGGTCGCGACCAGTGCCGCGCTGCCGGCGATCATGGTCGCGAAGCTGGTGAGCTCGCGCGACCGCGGCACCTGGCCGCGCTCACGCGCCTCCTGCAGCCTGCGTTGCGAGGGCTCTTCGGTGCGTTCGCCGCCTTGCGGAGCTTCCTCGGCCATCAGGGCACCTGGCCGGCGCCCGCGCCCACCAGCTCCGCGGCGGCGGACAGGGCGCTGTCGATGAGGCTCGAGATCCCCACCATCAGTCCATCGAGGCCCACGATCAGAACCAGGAAGCCCGACAGCAGCGTGATGGTGAAGCCGATGCCGAAGAGGTTGAGCTGCGGCGCCGCCCGCGTGACCACGCCGAGCGCGAGATTGACGATGACCAGCGCCACCACGGCCGGCAGTGCGACCAGCAAGCCGGTCTCGAACACTCTCGCGCCCCAGAGCGCGACCGACCAGAGCAGGTTCTTGTCCAGGGCGGCGCCGATCGGCAGGGTCTTGAAGCTCATCGCCAGCGCACCGATGAGGACCAGATGGCCGTTCACGGCCAGATAGGTGAGCGTCCCGAACAAGGTGAACAGCTGGCCGAGCACCGGCGTGTCCGCGCCGTGCTGCGGATCGACCAGGGTGGCGAAGCCCAGGCCCATGGTCAGAGACACGCTCTGCCCGGCGAACGCGAGCGCCTCGAAGGCGAGCTGCACCACCATGCCGATGGCGATGCCGATCAGCAGCTCCTCGACGGCCGCGAGGACGCCCGCGGCGGAGAAGATCGACAGGGCCGCCGGCACCGGGGCGAGCGGTGCCAGGATGAACAGCAGGCCGAGCGACAGGGCGATCTTCACCGGACTCGGGATGCTCGCCTCGCTCGCGATCGGCGCGGTCAGCACGAATCCGCCGATCCGCAGCGCGGGCCACCACAGGTGCGATGCCCACCGGGAGATGTCGGAAGCATTGACCAGAACCGGCTGCATCACGGCGCTCACCCGATCATTCCTGGAATGCTCGCGTACAGATTGCGCGTGAAATCGATGAGCACGCGCAGGATCCACGGCCCGGTCACGAACAGCGCCAGTACCAGGACCAGCAGCTTCGGAATGAAGCTCAAGGTCGCCTCGTTGATCTGCGTCGCGGCCTGCAGCATGCCGATCACCAGGCCGGTGACGAGCGCGGTCAGCAGGAGCGGCGCGGCGATCATCGCCGTCACCGTGAGCGTGCTGTGCGCCAGGTCCATGACGTTGTCGGGGGTCACTGGTGGAAACTCGCGGCGAGCGTGCCGATGAGCAGCGTCCATCCGTCCACCACCACGAACAGCATGATCTTGAACGGCAGGGACACGAGCACCGGGGAGAGCATCATCATGCCCATGGACATGAGCACGCTCGCCACCACCAGATCGATCACCAGGAAAGGGATGAACACCATGAACCCGATCTGGAACGCGGTCTTCAGCTCGCTGGTGAGGAACGTCGGCACGAGCACGCTCAGGGGTACATCGTCGGCGCTCGCGTACTGCTGCCTGCCGGAGAGCTTAGTGAACAGCTGCAGGTCGTTGACGCGCGTCTGCGCGAGCATGAATCTCTTCAGCGGCTGCACCGTCCTCTCGATCGCCAGGTCGCCCGCGAGCTGGCCGTCGAGGTACGGCTTGACGCCGTTCGAGTAGGCCTGATCGATCGTCGAGCTCATCACGAAGAAGGTGAGGAACAGCGCCAGCCCGGTGAGCACCTGGTTGGACGGAGTGGTCGCCATGCCGAGCGCCTGGCGCAGGATCGACAGGACGATGATGATGCGGGTGAACGCCGTCATCGCGAGCAGTATCGCGGGCAGCAGCGTCAGCAGCGTCATCAGGATCAGGACCTGGAACGTGAGCGAGTAGGTCTGCACGCCGTCGGCGCCGGACTTGATCGCCACGGCCGGCAGGCTCACGTCCGCGACGGCCGCGCCCGCGCCCATGCACAAGAGCGCCCCGACCGCGAGCCGCCGCGCCAGCAGCAGGCGCGGGCTCACGGCGTGGGTCCCGGGCGCTTCATGAATTCGCGCAGCCGGTCGGCGAACGGAGCGGGCTCCGCGCCTCCCTTGACGGCGATCGGTGCCGCCAGCGGCGTCAATCCCACCAGGCCGCCCGAGCCGATGCCCACCAGCACCTGCGACTCGCCCACCCGCAGCAGCACGATGCGCTCGCGCGGTCCGAGCGACAGCTGATCGATGACCGCGATGTCGCCGCGGCCGCGCGGCGCGCCGAGCTTCAGGCGCTTGAGCGCCCAGCTCACCGCGATGATCAGCGCGATGATCCCCGCCAGGCTCAGGGAGAGCTGGGCGAGGCTCCCCATGGACAGGGGGGAGGCTGGCGGCACCGCATTCATCAACGAGCCTGCTCCATGCGCTCGGTCGCGCTCACGACGTCGGTGAGGCGGATGCCGAACTTCTCGTTCACCACCACGACCTCGCCGCGCGCGATGCGCACGCCGTTGACCAGCACGTCGAGCGGCTCGGTCGAGAGGCGGTCGAGCTCGACGATGGCGCCGGGCGCGAGCTGCAGCAGATCGCGCACCGACATGCGCGCCCGGCCGACCTCGAGGGCGAGCGTGACGGACACGTCGAGGATCAGGTTCAGGTTCATCTCCTGGCCCGCCGCGGCGCCTCCCTTCGGGCCCAGCTCGTTGAACTGCGCGCGCGCCACCTTGCTATCGGGAACACTCATGAGGGACCTCCGGGAAGAATCTTCAATGCATTGCGCCCCTGGGAGACGCCGAAACGGCCGTGGCGCAGGGCGACCTCGCCCACCAGCAGCCTGACTTCCTGCGGCGCCTCGATCGGGATGATGTCGCCCGGCGCGAGGCTCACCAGCTCGCGCAGGCTGATGCTCGCTTCCGCCAGGACGGCGCGAACCTCGACCTCGGCCTCCTGCAGGGCCGCGCTCAGCGCCGGCGTCCACGACTCCTGCTTGCGCGCCGGGGGCTTGCCGCCGCCGTCCGAGGCAAGCGCCTCGCGCACCGGCGCGAGCAGCCCATCCGGCAGCAGCCAGTCGAGCGGGCCTGTGGCCGCGCCGAACTCCAAGGTGAAGCGCACCACGATCACGGACTCCTGCGGGCCGCCGAGCTGCAGCAAGCGCGGGTTGGTCTCCAGCTTGACCAGCTCCCACTCGAGCGCCGACACCGGCGTCCAGGCCGCGGCGAGGTCGGGCGCGAGGCTCTTCAGCACCAGCGTCTGGAAGCGCTGTGCCGCCGCCGAGACGGCCGCCTGCGGATCGGCGCCCGGACGCCCCGAGCCGCCGAAGAACGCGTCCAGGAGCGTCAGCAGCAGTCCGGGCTCGATGCCGATGAATGCGTTGCCCGGCAGAGGCTTCAAGCGCGCGACCGCCACGCTTCCGGGCGTCGGCAGGGAAGCCTGCACGTCCGCCGGTCTCATCGAATCGATCGAGGTGAACTCGAGCGTGGCCGGGCGGCCGAGCAGCCCCGACAAGGTGCCGGAGGCGCGCTCGGCAAAGCTCTTGCCGATGGTCTGCAGCATGGGCAGCTGCGTGCGGTTGATGCGATGCGCGGTGAAATCGAACGATTTGACCGCCTCCGCCCCGCTCTTCTCGAGCAGCGCGGACACCTCCTCGTCGGAGATGGCGTTCGCGGCGCGCGGCCCCTGCGAGTCGGGGCGCGGCGCCTGCGAGTCGGCGTCCGGCGGCGGGTCGCCCCCCGGCGGCGAGTCGGCCGGCGCGGACATCACTGCACCACGAAGCTGGTGAACAACAGGTCGTCGATGTCCTCGCCGCCCTGCTTTTTCTGAACGTCGCGGATCGCCGCGAGCGCTTCCTCGCGCAGCTTGTCCTTGCCCTCCCGCGACATGAGCGCTTGATAGTTGCGGTTGCTCATGAGCAGCAGCAGGTTGTTGCGGATCAAGGGCAGGTTCTTCTGCACGCTGTCGAGCGCCTTCTGATCGTGCGCCATGACTTCCATGGAGACCTGCAGAAAGCGCACCACCGAGCCGTCCTCGAAGTTGACCACCAGCGGCGGGTCGATCGGCAGAAAGACCGAATTCTTGACCGCGCCCTCCCCGCCGGCGTGGCCGGCGTCCGCGGGCGGAACGACGGCGGTGATCAGGCCGTCCTTGTTCATCTTCAGGTCGGGCAGGGGATGGAGCTTGGCATTGATGAAGCCGCCGACGATGACGGCGCTGAGCGCCATCACGAACACGACGAGGGCATTGATGAGCCCGCCTCCGGACTTCTTCGGCGGCGGCGGGGGAGCTTCGGCGGCTTCATCGGCCATGGGGTATCCTCGAGCGGCGCCTGTGCCGCAGGCGGAGTCGAGCAAGTTCTATGCCACTGGCCCGCCGCGCCGGCTGCCCCATGTAAATCAGCGAGTTGCCTCGGAGGATGCGCCGCGGCTGGGCGAGACTCGCGCTCCGCAAAGCCGACCGGCGCGCTGCGGCGCCGGGATTTTGACGCTCAGAACTGCAGCGACACGCGCAATCCCGGCGCTGCGTCATCGAGGGTGAGCCGTGCGCCGTGCAGCTTGGTGACGGCGGCCACCAGCGACAGGCCGAGTCCCGATCCGGGCACATTGCGGGCCTCATCGAGCCGCACCCGGCGGCCGAGGACGATCTCGCGCTTGTCCGCGGGGATCCCGGGGCCGTCGTCCTCGACGATCACCTCGGGTCCGGCGGACCTGGAGGTGAGCAGCACCCGGATGTGGCCGCCGTCGGGGGTGAACTTGATCGCGTTGTCCAACAGGTTCGCGAGCGCCTGCGCGAGCAGCTGGCGGCTCCCCTGCACCTGCGCCCCGCCCGCCACCGCGCTTTCCAGCTCGATGCCGCGCTCCTCGGTCACCGGGGCATACAGCTCCACCATGCTCGCCACCAGCTCCGACAGATCCACCGGCTCGCGCGCCACCGTGCCGGTCTCGGCCAGCGCGATGCGCAGCAGCGCATCGAGCGTCGAGCGCATGTGATCGACCTCGGTGGTCACCCGCTCGAGCACCCGCCGCTCGGCCGATCCCGGCGTCACCTGGCTCATCGCGCCCTCGGCGGTCGCCTGCAGGCGGTTCAAGGGCGTGCGCAGATCGTGGGCGGCGCTGTCGAGCACCGTGCGCATGCCGAGGGTGAGCTGCTCGATGCGGTCGAGCATGGTGTTGATCTCGCGCGCCAGCGTGTTGATCTCATCGTCCGCATTGCGCACGGGCAGCCGCTGCGACAGATCGCCGCGCATGATCTGCGTCGCCACTGCCGAGATCGCGCCCGCCTGCGCGAGGATGCGCCGCCCCATCCAGAAGCCGCCGCCCAGCCCGAGCAGCAAGGTGAGCACCACGGCGAGGATCAATCCGCGCATCATCAGGTTCTTGACGTCCTGGCGCTCCTGCACGTCGTGACCCACCAGCATGTTGTAGCCGCCCGGCAGCTTGAAGCGGCGCGCGCGGATCTCATGCTCGCGCGTCTCGTCGCCGAACGGCACGGCAGCCTTGAACTGGATCCATCTGCCGTCGTCGGAGTCGGTCTTCGGCCACGCGGGCACGTTGCCGGCGACCGGCCGCAGCTGCGGATCGACCATCAGATACACCGCGCCGCGCACGTCCTGGTCCTGGGAGCGCTGCTCCACCAGCTCGATGAAATCGCTGCGCGAGAGCACCATGACCTGCTCGCGCAGCCCCTGCACCTCGGCGTCGATGAGATTGTCGGTGCTGCGGTCGACCACCTGCGACACCGCGAAATCCACCACCCCGAGCAGCAGCGCCGCGCCGCAGGCAAAAACCAGGGAGTAGACTATGGCGATGCGGAACGGCGAGGTGTCGAGAATCCCGAGGAAACGCTGGTCGGGGCTCACCGCCCGGCGCCGCTCGGGTCCCACTTATTCGTCTTCGCGCAGGCTGTAGCCTGCGCCGCGCACCGTGTGCAGGAGCGGCTTGTCGAAGTCCTTGTCGATGGCCTGGCGCAGGCGGCTGATGTGCACGTCGATCACGTTGGTTTGCGGATCGAAATGATAATCCCAGACGCCCTCGAGCAGCATGGTGCGCGTCACGACCTGTCCGCTGTGACGCATCATGAACTCGAGCAGCTGGAACTCGCGCGCGGTGAGCTCGATCTTCTTGCCGTTGCGCGTCACCCTGCGCGTCATGCGGTCGAGCTCGAGATCCGCCAGCTTCAGCTTGGTGCTGTTCTCGGCGTTGCCGGACTCGCCGCGGCGCGCGAGCGCATCGATGCGCGCCAGCAATTCCGACACGTGATAGGGCTTGGTGAGATAGTCATCGCCCCCCGCACGCAGACCCGTGATGCGGTCGTCCACATCGCCGAGCGCGCTCAGGATGAGCACCGGAAGCTTGCGCCCCGTGGCACGCAGCGACTGCACCAGCGCCAGCCCGTCGAGCTTCGGCAGCATGCGGTCGACGATCGCCAGATCGATCGAGATCGAGGACGCCATGTGCAGCCCCGCCAATCCGTCGCCCGCGACATCCACCGTATGCCCGACCTCGCGCAGCGCCTTCGCCAGATAATCCCGCGCCACTTCGTCATCTTCAACGATCAAGATGTGCATGCCCAATATATTACAGACGTTGAACCGGTGTTTGTCGGCACGATAAGCTTCGCTCCTCGCGAGGCCCTTGGCAGATCCACAGCAGCACATCGGAGGCCCTTCTTTGACATCTCCGCCGCGTCATAGATCCCTTGCGCCGCGCGATGGATGCGGCGCGCCCGTGCAGGCGAGGCGTTGCGACGTGCTCATCGTCGGCGGCGGCCCGGGCGGCGCGACGGCCGCCATCCTGCTCGCGCAGCGCGGCTACCAGGTGGTGCTGCTCGAGAAATCCCGCCACCCGCGCTTTCATATCGGCGAATCGCTCCTGCCGGCCAACCTGCCGCTGTTCGAGCGGCTGGGTGTTGCGGCGCAGGTTCGCGCGATCGGGATGCAGAAGTGGGCGGCCGAGTTCACGGCGGCCTGGGACGGGCGGCACCAGGAGTTCTCGTTCGCGGATGCGTGGGACAAGTCGCTGGCGCTTGCCTACCAGGTGCGCCGATCCGAATTCGATGAGATCTTGATCCGGCGCGCCGCCCAGGCGGGTGCGCAGGTGATCGAGGGATGTCGCGCGCTCGACGTGTCATTCTCGAGCGATGGGCGCTGCGCGCAGGTTGCGGTTGCGCACGAGGATGGCCGGCGCGACGCCATCGAGGCGCGGCATCTGATCGACGCCACGGGCCGCGACACGTTTCTCGGCAGCCGCCTCGGCGCCAAGCGGCGCGACCGGCGGCACGGCAGCGCCGCCATGTACGCGCATTTCACCGGAGCGCGCCGCGACGGCGGCCGGCGCGAGGGCAACATCGGCATCTTCTGGTTCGATCACGGCTGGTGCTGGTTCATTCCGCTGCGCGACGGCGTGACCAGCGTCGGAGCGGTGGTGTGGCCGCGCTACCTGAAGACGCGGGCGGGCTCCCTGCGCGATTTTTTCATGTCCACCATCGCGCTGTGCGCGCCGCTCGCGGAGCGGTTGCGCGAGGCGAAGCTGCAGACCGAGGTGGAGGCGACCGGCAACTATTCGTACCGATGCGATCACTCGCACGGCGCCAACTATCTGCTGGTCGGCGATGCCTACGCATTCATCGATCCCGTGTTCTCCTCGGGCGTGATGCTGGCCATGACCGGCGGCGAGGCCGCGGCTCGGGCCATCGATGAATGCCGCCGCCGCCCTGCGAGCGAGGCTCGCGCGCTGAAGCGCTTCGATCGGCTGGTGCGCCACGGACCCAGGCAGTTCTCCTGGTTCATCTACCGCGTCACCAACCCCACCATGCGCGAGCTGTTTCTCGGACCACGCAATCTGTGGCGCATGCAGGAGGCGCTGGTCTCGATGCTGGCGGGCGACATCTTCGGGCGCACGCCCATCTGGGGCGCGCTGCGGGCTTTCAAGGGAGTGTATTACCTGCTGTCCCTGGCTCATCCGGGTCGAACGCTGCGCGCAGCGGCCCGCCGTGCCGCGAGCATCCGGCCCGCGGAGCAATCTTGATCGCGTGGCAGTCATCGTCACCACCCGCGCGACGCTGCCTCGCCTGCTCAAGATCGCCTACGAGTACTTTGCGCTATACGCCTCGCTGAGCCTGCTCGGCCTCATCTGCCTCACGTGGTCGATCTTCGCGCTGCCCCTGTTGCTGGTGCTGCCTCGCGATGCCGGGACCCGCGTGGGCCGCTGCGGGATCATGCGCGGCTTTGGCATCTACGCATGGTCGCTCTCGGCGACGCGCACTTACCGCCTCGACCTGAGCGCCCTCGATGCGCTGCGCGGCGGTCCATCCTTGATCCTGGCGCCCAATCACCCCTCGCTCATCGATGCGTTGCTCATCCTGACCCGCCATCCCAACGTCGTCTGCGTGATGAAGGCGCAGCTGATGAGGAATGTTTTCCTCGGCGCCGGCTCGCGGCTCGCCCGCTACGTGCCGAACGAGTCCTCGCGCCAGATGGTCAAGGAATCGGTGGCGCATCTGCGCCGAGCGGGCACGCTGCTGCTGCTGTTTCCGGAGGGCACGCGCACCCGGCAGCTGCCCATCAATCCGCTGGTCGGCAGCGTCGGGTTGATCGCCAAGCACGCCGCGGTGCCGGTCCAGACGCTCATCATCGAGACCGACTCTCCCTTCCTGAGCAAGGGCTGGCCGCTGTTTCGGCGTCCCGACCTGCCGATCGTCTACCGCGTTCGGCTGGGCAAGCGTTTCGATCCACCCCGGGACGTCGCTGCGTTCACCGCCGCGCTCGATGCGTACTATCGTCGGGAGCTCGGCGGCGCCCTGCAATCTCGCTGGCTGCACGAAGCGTGAGGCGCGATGCTTCCCTCTTCCACCCACCTCGTGCTCATCCCGAGCTACAACCCCGGACCGAACGTCGATGCGACGGTGCGCGCGGCGCTGGCGAGCTGGAATCCGGTGTGGGTGGTGGTCGACGGCAGCACCGATGACTCCGCCGCGCGCTTGTCGGCGCTCTGCGCCGTGCAGCCCGCGCTCAGGATCATCGTGCTGGAGAGGAACCGGGGCAAGGGTGCCGCCGTGCTGCGCGGGCTGCGCGAAGCCGCGGACCTCGGCTTCACCCATGCCTTGACCATGGATTCCGACGGCCAGCATCCGGCCGATCGCATCGCCGAGTTCATGCGCATCTCGCAGGCGAACCCCGCCGCCATGGTGCTCGGCCGCCCGGTATTCGACTTGAGTGCGCCGCGTCTGCGCGTCCAGGGGCGCAAGATCTCCAACTGGTGGGCGAATCTCGAGACCCTGTGGGCCGGCATCGGCGACTCGCTGTGCGGGTTTCGCGTCTATCCGATCGCTCCCCTCCTCGACGTGATGCGCACTTCGCCCTGGATGCGTCGCTTCGACTTCGACGCCGAGGCGGTCGTGCGCCTGTGCTGGCGCGGCGTCCAGCCGATCAACGTCCCTGCGCCGGTGCGCTACCTGCGCGCCGAGGAAGGCGGCGTCTCGCACTTTCATTACTGGCGTGACAACGCGCTGCTCACCTGGATGCACCTGCGCCTGTTCCTGGGCTTCGTTCTGCGGCTGCCGCTGATGGCGCGGCGCCGCTGGCTCGGCTAGCATCGCGCCACGCGCGCGCACGCGCCTCGATCGTGCCGCAGCAAGCGGCCATCCACGGCGAGGCGGATGCGGGCCCTGCAATCGGGCATGCCCGGAGGCGGTCTGGTTGCCGGTCCCGCCGGCCCCGATATAATGGCCGTCGTGTGGCGTTCTCGATGCCGCTTTCGAGCGGTATCGGGAATGCCCGTCATACGCCCAGAGAACTCAAAGCTAGCTCAAACATGCCCGACAAAGCGTCGCTCATGCAACAGTCGGCGCCGCCGGCAGATTTGAACCTAGAGAGGGAAATCGCCACCCTCTTCGTGCATGCGCTGAATCTGGAGATCGCGCCCGGGGACATCGAGCCCGACGCTCCGCTCTATGGCGAAGGTCTCGGCCTCGATTCCATCGACATCCTCGAGGTCGCGCTCATCGTATCCAAGAAATACGGCGTCCAGCTGCGCGCGGATAGCCAGGAGAATCACAAAATATTTCGCTCTTTGAGGCACTTGGCGGAGTACATTGCAAAACAGAGAACCAAGTGAGCTGACACTGCGGGGGCGCCTGCAGGTTGCCGCGGTCTGCGCCCTGATCATTGCCTACACGGGACTCTCTTTTTATTGCAGCACCCGCGGGGCGCAGCGGCTCGGGGCGGTGCTCGCGCTCGCGCCGCCGGTCGCGCTGCTTCTCGCCGTCCTGTGGCGCGTGCTGCATCCGGCCGTTGCCGCCGTCGCCGCGATACTGGCCACGGCGGTCTTGTATGATTGCTGGCCGGTGCTCGAGAAGCAGTTCTCGATCGTTTGTCTATTTCAGGAGTGCGCGATGTACGGCCTCTTGGCAATCGGCTTCGGGCGGTCGCTGCGCGCCGCAGACACCGCGTTGTGCACGCGATTGGCCGACCGCCTGCATGGACCCTTGACGGCGCGCGAGCTGCGCTACACCCGGCAGGTGACGCTCGCCTGGACGCTCTTTTTCGCGGCCCTCACGGCGGCCATTCTTGCCCTCTATGTGCTGGCGCCGCTCGCCGTATGGTCCGCCTTCGTGAACTTCGCCGCGCTGCCGCTGGTGGCCGCGATGTTCATCGGCGAGTACGCGGTGCGGCGCCGGGTGGTGCCGCAGACGGGCCGCGTCGGCCTGCTCGCCACGCTACGGACCTTTCTGGCGAGTCGATAGCGCCGCGATGGGTGTCACCGCGCTGTTATCGCATCGCACGGCCGCTTCGGTCGTGGCGTATCGCGCCGGACGACCCGTGAGCGCCGCCCAGTTTCTCGCCGACGCTCGCGCGCTGCTGCAGCGCTTGCCGGCGGGCAGGCATGTGCTCAATGCCTGCGCCGACCGGTATCGCTTCGTGGTCGGGCTTGCCGCCTGCCTGATGTCCGAGCGCGTCAGCCTTCTGCCCTCCACGCAGACGCCCGAGGTCATGCGCCAGCTGGCGCAGTTCGCTCCCGGCGCGTTTTGCCTCACCGACGAGCCTGACTGCGCCATCGAGCTGCCTCAGTTCCGTTATCCCGAGGTCGGCCACCTCCAGAACGGCGCGCTACCCGGCCTCGCGCTACCCGGCCTCGCGCTACCCGGCCTCGCGGCAGATTTGCCCGCGGCGGACGAGTATCGCAGTCCGATGATCGACGACGAGCAGCTCGCGGCGATCGTATTCACCTCCGGTTCCACCGGCACACCGCTCCCCTACCGAAAGACCTGGGGACGCCTCGCGCACAGCGTACGGCATGCCGGCGAACGGCTCGGCGTGCTCGACGGCCGCGCGCACACCGTCGTCGGCACCGTGCCTCCGCAGCACATGTACGGCTTCGAATCGACGGCGTTGCTGCCGTTGCGAAGCGCGAGCGCGTTCACCGCCGAGCGGCCCTTCTATCCCGCCGACGTGTGCGCCGCCATCGGCGCCGCACCGCGTCCGCGCGTGCTCGTGACCACGCCGGTACATCTGCGCACGCTGCTCGCGGCCGGGCTGCATCTGCCCGAGGCCGACCTGATCGTGTCGGCCACGGCGCCTCTCGCGCGCGAGCTGGCGCTGCAGGCCGAGCACGCCTTCCGATCGCGGCTGCTGGAGATCTACGGCTCCACCGAGACCGGACAGATCGCGATGCGCCGGCCGACCCAGGGTGAGACATTCAGGCTCTGGCCCGGCGTGCGCCTGCGCACCGACAACGGACAGGTGTACGCCCATGGAGGGCACGTCGAGCAAATGACGGCGCTGTGCGATGTGCTCGAGCTGAAGAGCGCGGATGAGTTCATTCTGCACGGCCGCACGGCCGATCTGGTGAACGTGGCCGGCAAACGCAGCTCCTTCGGCTACCTCAATGCCCAGTTGAACGCCATCCCGGGCGTCGAGGACGGGGTGTTCTTCCTGCGCGAGGGCGAAGCCGCCGGTTTCACCGGCATCGCTCGCCTGGCGGCGGCGGTGGTGGCGCCCGGTCTTTCGGTCGCGAGCATCATGGGACAGCTGCGCGGGCGCATCGATCCGGTGTTTCTGCCACGACCCCTGGTGGTCGTCGACCGCCTTCCGCGCAATGCCACCGGCAAGCTTCCTCAGCAGGCGCTGCAAGCGCTGGCGGACCGCAAGCGCCGGACGCGCGGCAAGATCAAGAGCGCCTCGCAGGCCTCGCCGCAAAGGCCCTGATGAGGTCCGTGCGCATGCTGCGGGTCGCGGCCGATCATCCGGCGTTCGCCGGGCATTTCCCGGGAATGCCCCTGCTGCCGGGTGCCGCGCTGCTCGATGAGGTCCTGCGCATCGTCGAGATCGATCTCGCGCTCGATCTCACCGAGTGGCAGATCTCGGCGGTGAAGTTCCTGGAGCCGGTGCGGCCCGGCGATGCGCTCACCGTGGAGCACCTGTGCACGGCGGACGCGGTTCGCTTTGCGGTGCGCATCGCGGACCGCCCCGCTCTCACCGGCACCCTGGCCCGCTTGCCCGGCGGTGGCGATGACCTCTGATCCCGTTCGGGTCCTCGAATCCGCCGCTCCCCGCGCGCCGCGCTCGGAGTGGATCGACCATCGTGAGCGGGGCAGCCGCTGGCTGCTCAAGCTGATGGCGTTTCTGTCCCTGCGCATCGGCCGCACGGCAAGCCGCGGCGTGCTGTACGCCATCGCGCTGTATTTCTTCGCCTTCGCGCCCTCCGCGCGCGGCCCCTCGCGCCGCTATCTCGAGCTCGCGCTCGGTCGCAAGCCGCGCGCCCTGGACCGGTTCCGGCAGATCCTGCACTTCGCCACTTGCATTCACGATCGCGTCTACCTGGTGAAGGGACAATATCGACGCTTTCACGTCACGCTCGAGGGCGAGGCGCTGTTGCGCGAGCGGTTCGAAGCGGGCCGCGGCGCGCTGCTCATGGGCGCGCACCTCGGAAGCTTCGAGGTGGTGCGCTGCGCCGGCACGAAGCAGCCCGGCCTGTCGGTCTCCATGGCCATGTACGAGCGCAACGCGCGCAAGATCAACGCGATGATCGGCGCCATCGATTCCGGCTCCAGAGCCGACATCATCGCGCTCGGGCAGATCGATGCCATGCTGCGCATCGCCGAGCGCATCGATCGCGGCGCCTTCGTCGGCATGCTCGCCGATCGCACCCTCGGCGATGAGCCTCTGCAGGAGGTCACCCTGCTGGGCAGAAGCGCTTTCCTGCCCACCGGCCCGATGCGCGCCGCCGCCCTGTTGCGCTGTCCCGTGATCTTCATGGTGGGCCTGTACCGCGGCGGCAACCGCTACCACCTGGTGTTCGCGCCGATCGCGGACTTCGCCCGGATCCCGCCGGGCGGACGCGACGCCGCCGTCACCAGCGCCGTCGAGCGCTACGCCGCGCTGCTCGACCGCTATTGCCGCAGCGATCCGTACAACTGGTTCAATTTTTACGATTTCTGGCGGCGGCCGGACCACTCCTCGCCAGCGCGGCTCACGTGCGATACCCAGGCAGGCTCCTAGCCTCGCTCCTGTCGGTCGCCGCAGCCTGCTCGGTCGCCGCAGCCTGCTCAGTCGCCGCAGCCCGCTCGACCGCCGCCGCCGCGCAGCCCCCGGCCGGCCTCCAGGACCTGATGCACCTGCTGGCCGCGCGCCGCCACGGCGAGACGAGCTTCGTCGAGCAGCACTTCTTGAAGCTGTTGAAGCGCCCCACGGAATCCTACGGCGAGCTGATCTACGATGCGCCCGACCGGCTGGTCAAGCGCACGATCGAGCCCAGACCCGAGACCCTCAGCGTATCGGGCGACGAGCTCACGGTGCAGCGCGGCGGGCGGCGCCGCGTGCTCGATCTCGAGGCTCATCCCGAGATCCTGCCGTTCATCGAGAGCATCCGCGCGACGCTCGCCGGCGACTTGGGCTCCCTCGAGCGCGCGTTCGACGTCGAGTTTGCCGGAGACCTCGCGCGCTGGCGGCTGACGCTGCGGCCGCGCGCGCCGCAGGTCGCGAAAACCGTTTCACAGGTGCGCATCGAGGGGACCCGCGACACGCTGCTCGAGGTCGAGATACTCGAGACCGACGGTGATCGCTCGCTGATGACCTTGCGCGAACATCCGGCGCCATGAGCCCGCGCAGGGCCGCGGTCGTCGCCGCGTGGCTTTGCGTGCTCGCGGCGGCCGGCTGCATCGCCGCGCGCGCCCGCTACGTCACCGACCTGTCGGCGTTCCTCCCTTCGCACCCGACTGAGGCGCAGCGGCTGCTGGTCGAGCAGCTGCGCGACGGGCCGGCCTCGCGCCTGCTGCTCATCGCCATCGAGGGCGGCGATGCGGCCACGCGTGCCTCTCTCTGCGCCGCGCTCGGTCGGCGCCTGCGCGCGGACCGCGAGTTCTCGAGCGTCGGCAACGGCGCGCAGATCTCCGCCGGGCGCGACCGTGAGTTTCTGTTCGCGCACCGCTATCTGCTGAGCGACGCGGTGAGCGCGCAGCGCTTCACCGTGGCGGGCCTCGAGGCCGCCATGCGCGAGACGGTCGCGGATCTCGCCTCCCCCGAGGGACTGCTGCTCAAGTCGCTGGTGCCTCACGATCCCACCGGCGAGATGCTGCACATCGTCGAGGAGCTGTCGCGCATACCGGCTCCACAGACCCGCGACGGGGTCTGGGTGTCGCCCGACGCCGAGCGTGCGCTGCTGATCGCGCAGATCGCGGCCCCGGGGTCCGACACCGATGCGCAGCAGCACGCGATTGAGGCCGTGCGCACATCGTTCGGCGCCGTCCTGCGGGAGGCCGGGCGCACCGCGCGCACGGTCGAGCTGCGCATCGCCGGCCCGGGCGTGTTCGCGGTCGCCTCGCGCGCGAGCATCGAGCGTGCAGTGGTGCGCCTGTCGATCGCCAGCGGCGCGCTCATCGTCATGATCCTGCTGGCGCTCTATCGCTCCCTGCCGGCGCTGCTGCTCGGCCTGTTGCCGGTGGCCACGGGCGCGCTGATCGGCGTCGCCGCGGTGGCGCTCGGTTTCGGCGCCGTGCACGGCATCACCCTGGGGTTCGGCGTGACCCTGATCGGCGAAGCGGTCGATTATTCGATCTATTTCTTCATTCAGTCCGCACGCTCGTCCTGGAAGGAGCGGCTCTGGCCCACCATGCGGCTCGGCATGCTCACCTCGGTGTGCGGCTTCGCATCGCTGTTGCCGTCGGGCTTTCCGGGTCTCGCGCAGCTCGGAGCCTATTCGATCAGCGGCCTGGTCGCGGCCGCGGCCGTCACGCGCTGCGTTCTTCCGCAGCTGCTGCCGCGCGGTTTCGCGATCCGTGATCTCGCCCCGCTCGGCGCGCGCATCGCCTCACTGCTCGAGCGCGCCGGCGCAGTGCGCGGCGCTGCGCGCTGGGCGCTGGCGCTCGCGCTTGCCGGTGCCGCTCTGGCAGTGCTCGTCGTCGATCGTGCCACCTTGTGGGATCGCGAGCTCTCGAGCTTGAGTCCGATTCCTCCGGCCGAGCAGCGCAGCTACGCGCTTCTGCGTGCGGATCTGGGCGCGCCCGATGCGCTCGAGCTCGTGATCGTCTCCGGCCCGAGCCTCGAGGCGGTGCTCGAGGGCGCCGAGCGCACGGCGCGCGCGCTCGCCCCGCTGATCGAATCGAAGGTGATCGGCGGAGTCGACAGTCCGGCCGACTATCTGCCGAGCCTTGCGACCCAGCGCGCCCGGCGCGCGAGCCTGCCGGCCGCCGAGGTGTTGCGCGCCAATCTGGATCGAGCAGCCGCCGCTCTCGGCCTCGACGCGGCGCAGCTGGCGCCGTTCCTCGCGGATGTGCAGGCGGCGCGCACCGCCCCCCTCCTCGAGCCGCAGGATCTTGCGGGCACCTCGCTGGCCGCGGGGTTCGGAGCGCTCGTCATGCACGAGGGGCGCACCTGGCGGGCGCTCATGCCGCTGCGCGCGGCGCACCCCGGCGCGCGCGCGCGCATCGATCCGGCGCCGATTCGCGCCGCCCTGAGCTCGCTCGCCGGCGCCGCGCAGCTGTCCGTGCATCTGCTCGACCTCAAGCGCGAGTCCGATGCGCTCTACGAGGACTATCTGCACGAGGCGATGCGCTTCTCGCTCGCCGGCCTGCTCGGCATCGTCGTGCTGCTGTGCATCGCGCTGCGCTCGGTCGCGCGCAGCGCGCGGGTGCTGGCGCCGCTCGTGCTCGCGGTGCTGACCGTGGCCGCGGCGCTCGCGCTGTGTCGCATCGAGCTCACGCTCCTGCATCTCGTGGGGATGCTCCTGATCGTCGCCGTCGGCTCGAATTACGCGCTGTTCTTCGACCGCCGCGGCCCCGACCGCCGCGGCGCCGGGCACGGCGACCTCGAGCAGCGCGCCGGGGCGGGCCGGGAAACCGCGCTCACCTTCGCCTCGCTCGCCGTCGCCAATCTGTGCACCGTCATCGGCTTTGGCTTGCTGTCCTTCTCGGGCGTGCCCGTGCTCGTCGCGCTCGGAACGACGGTCGCACCGGGTGCCTTCCTCGCGCTGCTGTTCGCCGCGCTGCTGGCTGCCGGTGCGTAGCATCCTCCGTCCCGCTCGACCGGGCGCTCGCGCCGCCGCTCGCATGGTCTGGCTGCCCGGCGCATTTCATGCGGCCGAGGATTTCGTCCAGGCGGGGTTCGACGCCGAGGTGCGCAAGCGCGGCCTCGACATCGATCTGGAGTTCCTGCCCCTCGAGCTCGATCATCTGGGCGATCGCAGCATCATCGGGCGGCTCGCGCGCGAGATCCTCGAGCCGGCGCGCAGGCAGGGCGGATCGCTCTGGATCGGCGGCATCTCGCTCGGCGGCTTGTTCGCCCTGGACTACGCCGCCACCGACTGCGGTCCCTGGGACGGGCTGTGTCTGCTCGCTCCTTATCTCGGCAACCGCATGCTGATCGCCGAGATCGACCGCGCCGGAGGCGTTGCCGCCTGGCAGCCCGGCGCGCTTGCGGAATCGGACGAAGAACGCCGAATATGGCGCTTCATTCAGGCGTGCCGCGCCGGCTCGCGACCCGTCCATCTGGGGTACGGACGCGAGGACCGGTTCGCGCGCGCCCATGGCCTGATGGCGCAGGCGTTGCCGGCGGAGGCGGTGCACGTGGTGGCGGGCGGACATGATTTTGCGGCCTGGTCGACGCTGTTTGGGCGATTTCTGGATTCGAAATGCATATGAACGGAGAGCTGAAACGCCGCTGGCTGCCCTCGCCGCTCCTGATCGCCTCGGCGGGGCTGCACCTCGGCGCGGCCGCGGCGACGCTCGCGCGACCGCGTATCTGGCCGCTCGCGCTCGGTGCGGTGCTCCTCGATCATGTGAGCCTCATGGCGGCGGGCCTGTGGCCCCGCAGCCACGCGCTCGGCCCGAATCTCACGCGCCTGCCGGCCGCGAGCGCGGCGCGGGGCGAGGTCGCCATCACCATCGACGACGGACCGGATCCCGAGGTGACGCCGCGCGTCCTCGAGGTACTCGATGGGTTCGGCGCGCAGGCGAGCTTCTTTTGCGTCGGCGAGCGGGTCGAGCGGCATCCGGATCTGGCGCGTGAGATCGTGCGCCGCGGCCACCGCATCGAGAATCATACCCAGCGGCACGTGCATTCGTTCTCCCTGCTGGGGCCGAAAGGCATGCAGGCCGAGATCGCGCGGGCCCAGGAGAGCATTGCGCGAGTCGCCGGAGAGCGCCCATGGTTCTTCAGGGCCCCGGCCGGATTGCGCAATCCCTTTCTCGAGCCCGTCCTGTGCCGCCTCGGGCTGCGGCTCGCGAGCTGGACGCGCCGCGGATTCGACACCGTCAACGGCGATGCGGAGCACGTCTACCGCCGCCTCGTCCGATCGGTTGGCCCCGGGGACATCTTGCTGCTGCACGACGGGCATGCGGCGCGCGGCCGCGCGGGCACGCCGGTGATCGTGGAGGCCCTGCCGCGGGTTCTCGCGACGCTGCGCAGCCGGCAGCTGCGGCCGGTGACGTTGCGGGCGGCGCTCGGATGAAGCCGCTCGTGCTCAAGGCGTTCACGGCGACGAGCTGCATCGGCCGCGGCCTCGGGCAGACGCTCGAGTCGCTGCACGCGGAGCGCAGCGGCTTGAGCCGCTGCCGGTTCGAGACCGCGGATCTCGACACCCACGTGGGCGAGGTGGCGGGCGTCGACGCCCAGGAGCTGCCGGCTCGGTTGGGACGATTCGATTGCCGCAACAACCGCCTGGCCGAGCTCGGGCTGCAGCAGGACGGCTTCGCGGCGGCGGTCGAGGAGGCCGCGAGCCGGCTCGGGACAAAGCGTGTCGGCGTGTTTCTCGGCACCAGCACGGCGGGCATCCTGCAGACCGAGCTGGCGTACCGGCGGCGCGATCCGGAGAGCGGCGCGCTGCCGGAGAGTTTCGACTATGCCGCGACGCATAATCCCTTCTCGGCCGCCGATTACGTGCGCCGCCGGCTGCGGCTCGAAGGTCCCGCGGCGGTCGTCTCCTGCGCCTGCGCCTCGAGCGCCAAGGTGTTCGGCGCGGCGCGGCGGATGATCGAGGCCGGCCTCATCGACGCGGCGCTGGTCGGGGGCATCGATTCGCTGTGCCTCACGACGCTCTATGGATTTCATTCGCTGCAGCTCTGCTCGACCAGCCCGTGCCGTCCCTTCGATGCCGCGCGCGACGGCATCTCGATCGGCGAAGCCGCGGCATTCGTCCTCCTCGAGCGCGTCGGCGGGCGCGTGTGCGGCGACGACGTGCTGCTGCTCGGCGTGGGCGAGTCGAACGACGCCTATCACATGTCGGCGCCCCATCCCGAGGGCCAGGGCGCGCGGCGCGCGATGGAGGCGGCCTTGCGGGATGCGGGCCTCGAGCCCGCCGCGATCGACTACATCAATCTGCATGGCACCGGCACTCCGAGCAACGACCGCTCGGAAAGTCAGGCCGTCACTGGCGTATTCGGCGCGCTCACGCCCTGCAGCTCGACCAAGGGTGCGACCGGGCACACGCTCGGCGCGGCGGGCGCGCTCGAAGCGGTGATCAGTGCGCTCGCCCTCAGGCATGCGCTCGTGCCTGCGGGCGTGAACACCTTGCACGTCGATGAGACGCTCACCGCGCACTACCTCAAGCATCGGCGCAGCGCGCCGCTCGCCCGCGTACTCAGCAACTCCTTCGGATTCGGCGGCACCAACTGCAGCCTGATCCTCGGCCGCGCCGGATGATCGTCCAGGCGTTCGTGGCCGGCATCGGCGTGCTCGGCCCCGGGCTCGCGGGATGGGCCGAAACGCGATCGGTGCTGCGCGGCGAGCGCCCCTACGCGTGCGCGCCCACCGTCCTGCCTGCGCCGACGCTCTTGCCCGCGGCGGAGCGGCGGCGCACCGGACGGGTGGTCAAGCTGGCGCTCGCGGTGGCCGCGCAAGCCACGGCGCACGCCGCCGTGGAGCCTGCGCAGCTGCGCAGCGTGTTCTCGGCATCCGGCGGCGACGGCGAGAATTGCCACGAGCTCTGCCAGTCGCTGGCGGCGCCGGCGCGCGAGGTCTCCCCGACCCGCTTTTCGAACTCCGTGCACAACGCGCCCGCGGGCTACTGGAGCATCGCCACCGGCGCGACGGCGCCATCGACCGTGCTGTGCGCCTTCGACGGCAGCTTCTGCGCGGGTCTGCTCGAGGCCATGGTGCAAGTGAGCGTGGACGAGGAGCGCATCTTGCTCGTGGTCTACGACGCGCAGTACCCCGAGCCGATGCGCGCCAAGCGCCCGGTGCCGGATGCCTTCGGTGCGGCGCTGGTGTTGACGCCCGCCCGGCAGCCGTCCTCGCTCGCGCGCCTGCGGGCGAGCATCGGCGGGGAGAGCATCGAGCGGCTCGCGCAGCCGGGCCTCGAGGCGCTGCGCAGCGCCAACCCCGCCGCCCGCGCGCTGCCGCTGCTGCGCCGGCTCGCGTTGGCGCGCAGCGACCGCACGGTTCTGGAGTATCTCGAGGACTCGAGCGTCACGGTGCAAGTCGAGCCGTGCGCCTGAACCGCGGCTGGATCGAGGCGCACATCCCGCATCAGGGCCGCATGTGCCTGCTCGATGAGGTGCTTCTCTGGGAGCACGATCGCATCCGCTGCTCGAGCGCCGGTCATCGCGCGGCAGATCACCCGCTGCGCGCTCATGGGCGTCTCGGCATCGCGTGCGGCATCGAGATCGCCGCGCAATCGATGGCGGCGCACGGGGCGCTCACGGCGGATGCATCGAGCAGACCGCTGGCCGGCCTGCTCGCCGGCGTGCGTGCCGTGCGCATGTACGCGGCGCGGCTCGATGATGTGCAATCGGATCTGATCTGCGATGCTGTGCGCATCGCCGGCGATGGAGGGACGGCCTTGTATGAATTCGAGCTCGGCTGCGCGCAGACGCCGCTCCTGCGCGGCCGCGCGACCGTCATCTTCGATGCCCGCGGCCGGTTGAGGCCATGAGCGGCCCGGCCCGCGCGCTGGTCACCGGCGGCAGCGGCGCGATCGGCGCCGCCATCTGCCGCTGCCTCGGCGCCGCCGGGCACTTCGTCTACGTGCATGCGAACCGCCGCGCCGCGGAGGCGGAGGAAGTGGCCCGCCTCATCCAGGCGGCCGGGGGACAGGCCCAGGCTCTTGCCTTCGACGTCACCGACGCCGAGTCCGCGCGCGGCGCCATCGAGAGCCTGCTCGAGAGCGCGCCGCTGCAGATACTGGTGAACAACGCCGCCATCCACGACGATGCCGCCTTCCCCGGCATGAGCGCGCACCAGTGGCAGCGGGTGATCGACGTCTCGCTCAAGGGCTTCTACAACGTCACTCAGCCCCTCATCCTGCCGATGCTGCGCACACGCTGGGGCCGCATCATCAACATCTCCTCGGTCGCGGCGCTCAAGGGCAATCGAGGTCAGGTGAATTACGCCGCCGCCAAGGGAGCGCTGAATGCCGCCACCCGGGCGCTCAGCCTGGAGGTCGCGAGCCGCGGAGTCACCGTCAATGCCGTCGCTCCCGGCATCATCGCGAGCGGCATGAGCGCCTCGGTATTCGATTCGACCGCGATCGCAAGCCTCGTACCCATGAAGCGCCCCGGAAGCGCCGAGGAGGTGGCGAGCCTGGTGGGCTATCTCGCCTCGCCCGCGGCCGGCTACATCACCGGGCAGATCATCTCCGTCGACGGCGGCATGGCTTAGGCATAGGTATCGAGCATGCCGAGCGTCGCGCGCGGCGCGCCCGGCGAGAGCGACGCGGCCGTCGTGGATACGGCCGCCGTGCCCGGCCCGGAGGCTGTCCAGCGATAAGGCTGCGGCGTCGCCGAGCGCTCCTGGAACGAGCGCTGGGAGATGTCGACGCTCACGTGCGTGAAGCCCTGCGAGCTCAGCATCTCGCGCAGCTTCGGCAGGCTCGATTCGAGCGCATCGCGGGTCACGGCGCTGTGCGTGCTCATGGCGACCTGCGCGTGCTCGCCTTGCACGGCAATCTGCAGCTCGATCGGCCCGAGCTGCGGCGGATTGACCTGCAGCTTGGCGCTGCTCCAGCCGTTGTCGACCGCCAGGGACACCTTGTCCGACAGACCCTGCGGGAAATCGGCGCTGTCGACGTCGGCGTGCACACGTACCGTGGGCGTTGCAGCCGCCTCGGCCGAGGCGGCGGGGGCGCTCGAGGACAGCTGCTGCAGAGCCGCCGCGCCCTCACCGCTCGCGAATCCCGAGCCTGCGCCGCCGCCCGCATCCTCGCTTCCGTCATGGGCGTGCGAGTCGCCGCCGCCGGCAAGGGGTGCTCCGCCGGAGGCATCGAGAGCCGCCGGCGCTGCGATCGAGGCGGAAGGATTCCCGGCAGCCGTGGGCGCGGTGAGTCCCGCGACCAGAGGCGCCGGGCTCATCCCTGCAAGCGCCGGTAGCGAGGCCGCCGGCGCCTGCGCCGCCGCGGCGGCCGCTTGCAAATCGGTGCCGGTCGCGCCGGTGGCATCCGACCCCTCGGCGAGTGCCAGGTTGACGAGGGCGCTATCGCTCGACAAGGCGCCGAGCGAATCCGCGCCGGCGAACGGTGCGGAGGCCGCCGCGCCGCTCTGCGCGGCGCTGCCCTTGCTCTGGCCGGCCGAGGCGGCGCCCGTCTGCGCGGACCCCGTCCCTCCCGTGGCGGCGGCGGATGCCCGCGGATCGGCGGCGCGGTCGACCGCTGCCAGCGCGGGGGCCTGGGTGCGGCTCTCGGACGCCGCACTGCTCATGGAAGAGTGGGCGTCGGTGGCTGCGTCGGCGGAGGCAGCCGGCGCACCGGCTGCCCCCTGGCCGGCGATCATCGAGACGGCCCCGGTGGCTGCGGCCCTTGCCGATCCGGACGCCGGGGACGCGACCCCCGCGGATCCGGCCCCCGCAGATCCGGCCGCCGCGGATCCGGCCGGCGTGGTTCCAGCCGCCGCGGATGCGGCCGCCGTGGCAGCGGCTCCCGCAGTGTCGGGCGCCGTGAAAGGGGTGGCGTCCGCGTCATCTGAATCGCCGCCTCCCGGAAGCGATGACGCTGCATCCTCGGGCTCGATCGCGGCCGCGGCACCGGCGGCCGCGGTCGATGAGCCCGCGAGCGAGGCCAGCGTGCCGCCCGCGTCTTCGCCCGCCCCGCCGGTCGAGGGTGCGACGGGTGCGCCGTCGAGGACGGAGGAGGCCCCGGGAGGCATGGCCGTGGCCGCGGACGGGAGCGTCGCTGCCGCGGGCGGCGAAGCCCCGCCGGCCGCCGGCAACGGCTCGCCGCTCCGGCCGCCGGCCGCGGCCTTGGATGGCGGGCTCTTGCGGCTCGACCTGCTGGAGACCTGATGCAGCGTACCCGCAAAATCCGACGCTCCCGAGGATCCCGAGGGCGAGGCGGCGTTTGGCTGTGAAGAGTCGCTCGCGGCGCCCGCCTTCGCGGTCGCCGGTGAGGCCTGCGGGGCCGGGGCAACGGGTGCCCTCAGGGAGATGGCGGCATTCATGCTCTCGAAGGTAGCAAGCGACGTGCCAACCTTGCCCTCGGCCGCCCGCGCGGGCGGCTCAGGAACGGCGGGTCTTTTGCACGATGTCGACGCTGTCGGTGCTCGGGTCGAAGATGATCCGCGCCTCGCCTCGCTCCAGCTGTCGCAGCACGCGGCTCACCTTGACCTCGAGCGCAAGCTCGCGCTCGCCGTAGTCGGTTCCCTCGCGCAGCACGAAGGACTCGATCACTGCGCGCAGCAGGTTCTCGGCGAGCGCGGTGTGCGGCACCTCGACCGGATCGCGGGCGCGGGGCGCCTCATCATCCGGCACGAGCGACCTCGCCTGCGCAGGAGGGCGCTTCATCCAGGCAGGAGAGCGCGATGTGCGCCGGGGTCTGCAACGGCGCGCTCGCGCGCCTCGACCACAGGGTCGCGGCGTCCCCGTCCGCGCCATCGTCCACGCGGGCGAAGCCGTTGCGCGCGTAGACCTCGCGGCAGGCGCCATTCGCTTCGGTCGGCGTGAGCTTGCCGAGCACCTCAAAGGCCATGGCGGGTGCGCCGGCCGCGGCGATCCGGCCTGCAAGCCAGGCGACGAACGCGTCCTCCAGACCGAGGCCGAGCGCCCGGCAGCTCATCACCAGGTGCTCGATGCAGTTGCCGGCGACCCATGCCGCGCCGATGAGTCCGTACTGCGTGAACCGGTCCTCGGCGCGCAGCACGAACAGGCGCTCACCGCGCGCGAAGCGCCGGTGGCACTGCGCGAGCGTGTAGCGCGCGCCCGAGGTATTGAACTGATTGGTCTTGTTCAGCAGCTCGAGCGCGCGGCTCATGTGCAGGCTGGTGGTGGCATCGGCCGCCGCAACCGTGGCGCGCAGCTCGAGGCTCGCCAGGAACTGCTCCTGCGAGAGCGCCGCCCTGCGCACCGACTCGCGCTCGATCCGCGCCCGCATCATCTGCGTCCTGCCGCTCGATTCGGCCGTGATGACGCGCACCTGGGTCTCCGCCGACCAGAGCAGCACGCGCTTCAAGTAGTACAGGTGCTTGCCGAGCACGCGCACGCCCGGCAGCGCCGCCTGCACGGCCGCGCGCTCCACGGGATTGTCGTCGATCATCACGGTGTTGGCGGGCCGCAGGTTGAGCTCCTGGAGGATTTCTACCAGATTTTCGGCCTTGCCGCGGAAATTGATCCGCTGGGCGGCGAAATCGTCGAGCGCGATCTGGCCCTGCACGATGTCGTCCCATCTTCCGCGCACGAATCGCTCGTCGTTCTTGCTGACGATGGCCAGCAGGATGCCGCGCCGCTTGAGGATCAGCAGCGCCTCCATGAAGCCCATCGGCCACCCCTCCGAGATTCCCAGCGTTCCTTCCGCGGCGATGCCGCGCCACAGGGTGTCGTCCAGATCCACCGCCACGAGCTTCACCGGCTCGCGCGCGGCGGCGGTGCGGAACAGGGCGAAGACCTCGTGCATCGTCGCCTCGAAGAACTCCAGCCACTTCGCGGCGTAATGCTGCTGCATCGGGGCCGGCGGATCGATGCGCCCCTGGTCGTGATCGTGATCCCCATCGGAGAGCGTGGTGCCGTGGGTGAACGACCACACCATGTCGTCCTGGCAGGCCTTCTTGCCGATGCCGCTCGAGATCTGATCGATGTCCACGAAGTAGGCGTTCTCGCGCTTCGCCGCCTGCGCCGCGAGATGCATGTTCAGGCGCTCGATGAAATGCATGATGTTGCGCAGGTCGTAGCGCGGCAGGTAGCGGCCGAGCGGATTTTGCTGGGGGACCAGAAAGCCCAGAACGTAGCTGAGGAGCTTGCGCTCGGTGTTGAGCTGCAGGGCATTCGACAGATAGCGCTCGAGACGCTCCTCGGTGCGCCGCAGGAACTCCTCGTGCGCCGCCTCGCTGTCGGGCAGACGAAAGTAAGCGCTGCCGAGGATGGTGCGCAGCGGCACATGAATGATCTGAAAATCGTACTGTGCGGCCTGCTCCTGCGCGATGGACGGGAAGGCGTCGAAGTTGTTGACCAGCAGGAAGTCGCCCCGATGTGCGGGGTTGATGCGCGCTCCCACTTCGGGCAGGGGCTGCGCGAGACAGCCGCCGATCACCAGGTAGCGGGCGCCCGGATCCGGGGCGATCTGCAGATCGACCGGCGTGCGATAGCGGGCGCCGTTGTGCAGAGCGAATAGTGCAGGCGAGACCTCCATGGCGGCATCAGCGATTGCCCGGGTCGCCGCGCGCCGCGAGCGAGATGCGCATCGCCGCCTCATCGCCCTCGCGCTGCTCGCGACGCTCGACGGCGTGCTGCTCCTCCTTGCGCAGGCGCTGCATGGCGCGGTCCAGCGATTCGGCCTCGACGCGCTTTTCGCTCCACAGCGAGCGCCTCTTTTCGAACTCGGCGCGGGCCGCGTCGAGATTCTTCAGGTGCTGGCGCATCGCATCGCCCAGCCGCTCGAGAAACGAGCGGTAGTTCTGCAGCTTGACCGCATCCATCGCGCCGCCGGCCACGCCCGCATTCTTCATGTACTCGTCGCGGTAGGTCTTGAGCTGCTCCAGCTGGCGCTCCAGATCCGCGACGCGGCGCCCCGCATCCGCCATGGCGCGGCTGAGCGCATCGGCGGAATTCGAGGCGATCTCGTGGATCGGTTCGAGCCGTTTTGACTTCGTCATGCCCGCTGCACTATCTGCCCGTTGCCGCCGCCGGCGCCGAGAACTGCGTCACGAGTTGCTTCAGATCGGCGTAGCTGCGCGCGATCGCCACCGGCTGATACATGTCCTGGCGCAGGAATTCCTGCATCCGGGGCCACTGCTCGACCGCGGTGTCGATGCGCGGATCGCTGCCGCGGCGGTACGCGCCGACCGCGATCAAGTCGCGGTTCTGCTGATAGGTCGAGTACACCTGGCGGAAGCGCGTCGCCAGATCGAGCTGCTCGCGCGTGGCGATCTGATGCATGGCGCGGCTGATGGACGCCTCGATGTCGACCGCCGGATACAGCCCGCTCTCGGCCAGCCGCCGCGACAGCACGATATGCCCGTCGAGGATCGCACGGGCTGCGTCGGCGATCGGATCGTTCTGGTCGTCGCCCTCCGCGAGCACGGTGTAGAACGCGGTGATCGAGCCCGCGCCGCGATCGCTGTTGCCGGCCCGCTCGACCAGCTGAGGCAGGCGCGCGAACACCGACGGCGGATAGCCCTTGGTGGCGGGCGGCTCGCCGATGGCGAGCGCGATCTCGCGCTGCGCCTGCGCGAAGCGTGTGAGGGAATCGAGCAGCAGCAGCACTTTCATGCCGCGGTCGCGGAAGTACTCGGCGATCGCGGTCGCGAGCCACGCGCCGTGCAGCCGCATGAGCGGCGGGTTGTCGGCGGGCGTGGCGACCACCACCGCCCGGCGCATGCCGTCGGGACCCAGGGTATTGCTCACGAAATCCTGCACCTCGCGGCCGCGCTCGCCGATGAGGCCGACCACCGTGACGTCCGCCTTGGTGTAGCGGGTCATCATGCCGAGCAGCACCGACTTGCCGACGCCGGAGCCGGCGAACAGCCCGATGCGCTGGCCGCCGCCCACCGTCAACAGCGAATTGATCGAGCGCACGCCCACGTCCAGCGGATCGCGGATCGCGCGGCGCATGAGCGGATTCAGGGGCTCGCCGGTGAGCGATACCCTGTCCGGACAGCGCAGCTCCCCGAGGCCGTCGAGCGGCCGCCCGGCGCCATCGAGCACCCGCCCGAGCAGCGCATCGCCGACGGCGACCTCCGAGGCGCTGCGGGTGGGAATGACGCGCGCCCCGGGCATGATGCCGCGAATGTCGCCGGTGGGCATGAGAAAGAGCTTGTCCCCGGAGAAGCCGACCACTTCCGCCTCGATCTGCTTGCCCTCCGCGGTATCGATGAGGCATCGGCCGCCCACGGCGGCCTCGCAGCCGACCGCTTCGAGCGTCATGCCGACCATGCGGCTCAGGGTGCCTTCCACCACCAGCTCGGACGCCGAGGCGATGCGCGCGCGCGCGCGCACCAGGGTCTCGGCCCACTGCTTGGGCCGAGGACGTGGCGCAGCGATCATGCGCCCGCGCCCCGCGGATCGGATTGCCGCTCGGTCCCCATGAGCTCGCTCAGGATCGCGCCGAGGCGCGTCTCGAGGCGCACATCGACGCGCGAGGTGCTGGTCGTGACCTGGCAGCCGCCGCGCGCCATGACCGGATCCTCGACGATCTGCCAGGCGCGCTCGCTCTCGGTGGGCGCCAGATTCTGGCGCACCACCGCGGCGTCCTCCGGATGCAGATGCACCCGCACCTCGCGAGCCGCCACCGGCAGTACTGCGATGGCCTCGCGCACGATGCCGATGATCTGCGAGGGATCGGCCTTGAGCTCGCGCCGCACGATCTGGCGGGCCAGCGCCATCGCAAGGGTGAGAAGCTCGCGCTCCACCTCGGCGTCGAGCGCCTCGAACGGCTTGGCGAGATCGTAGAACATGCCCTCGAGCTTCTCGACCTGGGCGCGCACCTGCGCGCGGCCGGCCTCGCGGCCTTCGGCGAGCCCTTGCTCGAACGCCTCCTGGTAGGCCTCAGCCTGCAGATCGGCGAGCCCGCTCACGGTCGGCATCGGAACGCGCTGGCCGCTCGCAGGCCTCGCCGCGTCGGGCGCACCAGGCGCACCGAGCGTACCGCCAGCGGGCACGCCGGGGCGCGGCGCGGCCTGGCCCATCTCCGGCGCCGACCAGAGCTCGGCCTTGGCGGCGTCGGCCTTGGTGATGGAGCTAGACAAACTCGCCCGCTCCCTTGCCGCCCAGGCTGATGGTACCTTCCTCGGCGAGGCGCTGAGCGATCACCACGATCTCCTTTTGCGCCGCCTCGACGTCCGCGAGCTTGACCGGGCCGCGCGCCTCCATATCGTCCTTCAGGATCTCGGCGGCGCGCTTGGACATGTTCTTCAGGATCTTCTCCGACACCTCCGGCTCGGCGCCGCGCAGCGCCACCGCCAGGGTGTCGGAGCCCACTTCGCGCAGAAGTGCCTGGATGCCGCGATCGTCCACGTCGAGCAGGTTCTCGAACACGAACAGCAGCTCCTTGATCTGGCCGTGCATCTCGGTATTCGCTTTCTCGATCTTGCCGAGCTCCTCGCCGCTCTTGTCGCGCTCCATGGCATTCAATATGTTCGCGACCGCGCGCGCGCCGCCGATGCGCCGCAGTGGCGAGGGCGGGGCGACGTTCGCCTGCTTCTCGACCAGCTGATCGAGCTCGGTGAGCGCGGTCTGCGGCACCTCGGCGAGGGAGGCGATGCGCATCAGCACCTCGGTGCGCATCTCCTCGGAGAGCAGCGGCAGGACGCTCGCCGACTGCTCCGGCTCCAGATGCGACAGCACGATGGCGGCGATCTGGGGATGCTCGCGCGAGATGATCTGCGCGACCGCCATGGGATCCATCCACTTGAGCGCCTCGATGCCCTGGCCGGTCTGCCCGCTCGATACCCGGTCGAGCAGCAGGTCGGTCTTCTGCTTGCCGACCGCCTGGGTGAGCACGCGCCGCACGTAATCCTGCGAGCCGGAGGCGATGTTCGCCTTGCCGTCGACGATGCCGATGAAGTTGTCGAGCACCGAGGTCATCTGCTCGCGCGATACTTCCTTGAGCTCCGCCATGGCGAGCCCGAGCTTCTGCACTTCGCGCGCGTCGAGCTGCTTGAGGACGTTCGCCGCGTCCTGCTCGCCCAGGCTCATGAGCAGGATCGCGGCGCGCTGCGTTCCTGCGAGATCTTCCGGCTTGTCAGCCATCGGCGGAGACCCACTCCTTCACGACCTGCGCAGCACGCTTCGGATCCTGCCCGACCAGCGTGCGGGCCGCCGCGATCTGCTGCTCAAAACTCGGCTGCAGCTTGATCGGCTTGCCGCTCTGGCCCGAGAGGCTCAGCCGGTCGGCATCCGCATCCTGCCCGCGCCCGCCCTTTGCGCTCCTGGTCAGGGATTTCATGAGCGGCCGCAGGATGAGGAACGCGACCAGCAGCACCAGCCCGGCGCCGAGGATCTGCCGACCCAGCGGCATGACCCACGGGGCCTGCCATATCGGCGGACCTTCCACGGGACCCGCCGGCGCGTCGCTCTTGAACGCCTGGTTGAGGATGTTGATCTGATCGCCCCGATCGTCCTTCAAGCCGATCGCTTCGCGCACCAGCTGCGTGAAGCGCTTGATGTCCGCGTCGCTCATCGGTGTGGTGGTCACCTTGCCGTCGTCGCCCACCTTCTGCCAGTCATCGAGCACCACCCCGACGCTCAGGCGTTTGAGCGTGCCTACCGGCTCCTTCACGTAGGCGAGCGTGCGGTCGACCTCGAAATTGCGCGTGCTCTTCTGCGAGGTCGAGGACGGCCCGGAGCTCGCGGCCGTGCTCTGGCCGGGCGGCGAGCCGGGCGTTGCCGAGGCACCGGGAATCACCGGCGCGCCGGAGGTTCCGGGGGGCTGGTTGCTGAGCGCGCCGGGGATTCCCTCGGCGCCGTCGCCGCCCTTGCGCGTCTCGCTGCTGGTCTGCTCGCTGCGCACCGCGGTCTTCTGCGGATCGTAATCCTCGCGCGTCTCCTCGGTCACCGTGAAATCGACGTCGGCGGTCACGGTGGCGCGCACGCGGCCCGCGCCCACCAGCGGCTCGAGCAGATCGATGATGCGGCGCTGGTAGCTCTGCTCGAGCTTGTGCGTGTACTCGAGCTGGCGGTTGCTGATGGCGGACTCGGAATTGTCGTCCGGAGAATTGAGCAAGGAGCCGGACTGATCCACCAGGGTGACGTCGTTCGCGTTCAGGTCGGGCACGCTGGAGGCCACCAGGTGCACGATGGCGGCCACCTGCCCGGGCTCCAGACGCCGGCCCGGATAGAGCTGCAGCATGACCGAGGCCGTGGCCCTGTGCTCATCGCGCAGGAACACCGAGGGCTTGGGAAGCGCCAGATGCACGCGCGCGCCCTCGACGCCCTCCACCTTGGTGATGGTGCGCGCCAGCTCGGTCTCGAGGATCGATTGGTAGCGCACGCTCTCCATCATCGAGCTCGTGCCGAGCGGGGAATCCTTCTGGATCATCTCGATGCCCATCGAATCGCTCTGCGGCAAGCCCTGGCTCGCGAGACGGATGCGCGCCTCCTGGACCTTCGACTCCGGCACCGACACGGCACCCGAGGGGGTCAGCTTGTACTCGATGCCGGCCGCGGTCAGCGCATCCATGACCTGTCCGCTCTCGCGCTCCGACAGCTGGCCGTACAGCACCGTGTAGTTCTGCCCCTGCGACCAGAGCACGAGCCAGATGGCGGCCGCGACCGCCGCCGCGACGCCGCCGAGCAGGCCCACCTGTTTGAGCACGGGCGCGGCCTCGAGCAAGCCGCGCGGCGCCGCCGGTACGATGTCAGCCATGGATCAATCCTCGATTACACCGACATGTTCATGACTTGGGTATATGCGTCGATCAGCTTGTTGCGCACCTGGGTCATCGCGCGAAACGCGAGGTCCGCCTTCTGCACCTCGAGCATCACCTTGGTGAGATCGACGCTCTTGTCGCCGGTCTCGTAGGCGCTCGCCAGCGCGCTCGCCTGGTTCTGCATGGCGGCGATGTGATCGACCGAGTCCTTCATGAGCGCCGCGAAATCCGTCGATTGCCCGGCGCCCAGCTGCGCGGCGCCCGGCGTCGTCTCGGCGGGGCCGCCCGCGGCGCGCGCCTGCAGTGCGCGCATCTCCGCCAGCACCTGCTGGATCTGCATGCTGCTCACGGTCAGGCCGTCATCATTTCGGGAGCGGGCAGGCGCGGGACTATGACGCCCGCGGCCTTGAGCTGCTGCAGCTTGTGGCGCAGCGTGCGCGGCGAGATGCCGAGCCGCTCGGCCGCGAGCTTGCGGCTGCCCCCCGTCACGCGCAGCGTGGCGAGGATCAGCTCGCGCTCGCGCTCCTTCAGATCCTGGCTCAACACCGCCTCCTGCGGCGATCGAGCGGACTCGGCCGGCGCGCCCGCCGGGGCGCTCGCCGGCGCGCCCGCCGGCGCCTCGCCGGCCGTACCTGCGATCGCGGCCGCCTCGGCTCTCTGCATGTCCAGATCGGCGGCGTCGATCTGGCCGCCGGACGCGAGCCATGCCGCGCGCTGCACGATGTTGGTGAGCTCGCGCGCATTACCCGGCCAGTCGTACTCGACCAGCTTGCGCTCGGCGGCGGGCGAGAGGCTGAGCGCGCGCGATCCGCGCGCGCACGCCTGCATGGCGCGGCGCGCCAGCGGCAGGATGTCCCCGCGCCGCTCGCGCAAGGCCGGCAGGCGCAGCGACATGACGTTGAGGCGATAGTACAGGTCGGCGCGAAAGCGCGCGGCGCGCACCTCGTCCGGCAGGTTGCGGTTGGAGGTCGCGATGAGCCGCACGTCCAGGCTCAGCGTACGGCTGCTGCCCAGCCGCTCCACCTCGCGCTCCTGCAGCACGCGCAGAATCTTCGCCTGCAGCCCCAGATCCATCTCCGAGATCTCATCCAGCAGCAGCGTGCCGCCCTGCGCCTGCTCGAACTTGCCGGCATGAGCGCTGAGCGCGCCGGTGAAGGCGCCCTTCTCGTAGCCGAACAGCGTCGCCTCGAGCATGTTGTCGGGGATGGCCGCGCAATTGATGGCCACGAAGGGCTTGTCCGCACGCGAGGACAGGTCGCGAATGAAGCGCGCGTACACCTCCTTCCCGGTGCCGCTCTCGCCGGTGATCAGCACCGTGGCATCGTTCTCCGCGATCTTGCGCGCGAGCGCGAGCGTGCGCTTCGACTCGGGGTCCGCGGCGATGAGCTCGCTCGGCGCGCTCAGGCTCGCCAGCTGGCGGCGCGCCATGTCGATGAGCGCCTGCGCGTCGAAGGGCTTGACGATGTAATCGGTGGCGCCGTTGCGCATGGCGGACACCGCCTGGGCGATCGTGCCGTACGCGGTCATCAGCACCACCGGCAGATCCGCGCGCAGCCGCTTGATGTCCGAGAGCAGCTCGTAGCCGCTCGGGCCCGGCATCTGCACGTCGGAGATGACCAGCGCGACCGCCTCCGATTCGAGCAGCTTCAGCGCCTCGCGCGCATCCGCCGCCGCCACGGCCGTGATGCCTGCGGCGCGCAAGGTGTCGCCCAGCGCCTCGCGCAGGGTGGGATCGTCCTCGACGATGAGGACCGAGTCGTTGCCTAAGTTCATGCAGATTCCTCGGCGGGTAGGTCGATGATGAAGGTCGCGCCGCGGCTCGAGGCGGCGAGACGCACGCTGCCGGCGTGCGCCTCGACGACGCTCTTGACGATGGACAGCCCGATGCCATTGCCGCGCGCGCGCGTCGTGAAGAACGGCTCGAAGATTCGCTCGCGTATGCCCGGCGGCACGCCGGGTCCGCTGTCGCTCACCACGATCTCGGCTCGCCCGCCGGCGGCGCGCCGCCCGAGCAGCTCGAGATCGAGGTCCGCGGCCGCCGCCGCCTGCAGCGCGTTGGTGGCGAGGTTCAGCACCGCCGAAACGAGCGACGGCGCGTTGGCGCGCACGGTGAGCTCCGGCGCCTCCGTACGGATGGTGAGGCGAACACCGACTCGCAGCGCGGGTCGCAGCCATTGCGCAACCTGCTCGAGCAGCGCGCTCACGCTCACGATCTCGCGCGCCGCGCCGCCGTGTGCGAAGGCGAGCATGTCGTTCACCAGCCGATCGAGCTGCTTGAGGCTGCCGACGGTCTTCTCCGAGCAGCGCGACAGATCCTGGGCGCTGCGGCCCGGCATGGTCATCTGGGAGGCGTACAGCAGCGCCGCCGCGAGCGGCGTGCGGATCTGGTGCGCAAGTCCCGCCGCCAGCTCGCCCAGCGTGACCAGCCGCTGCTGGCGCGCCAGGAATACGTTCATCAGATGCGATTCGGTCACGTCGGTGAGCAGCACCACCTCTCCGCCGTGCGCGAGCTCGCGCCGCGACACGTTGATGAAGCGGCCGCTGCGCAGCTCGATGTGCTCGCCGATCGCGCCGTTGCCGACGGCGGCGCGCGCCAGCACCGCGGCGAACGGCTGACCGAGCAGCGGCTCGCCGAGCAGCGCGACGGCGGCGGGATTGCTCTCCTGGACGCTGCCCGACGGATCGAGCACCAGCACGCCCCCGGGCAGCGCATCGATCAGGGCCGACAGGCGCGACGCCAGGTGTTCCTTGCCGGCGTGCGCCTCGAGCAGCTCGATGCGCAGCTGCGCCACCTGGCAGCGCAGCGCCTCGAAGGCCCCGGAGAGCTGCTCGGATACGGAACCGAATGCGTGAAAAGCGGCTTTGAGCTCGCTGCGCTGCGTGTCGATCAGCTCGAGTGGACTGGCTGCCATGCCCGAGGAGAAAGCAACTTCTGTGCCTCGATTGCTTTCTCTCAACTGATCAACCGCTTACGCTTCCAGGCAGGAGCGCTGCGCGGCCTGCGTCAAATTTTTGTCGGGCGCGGGCGCCCTGCGCGGCGCCGCATACGGGCCGCGTCAGGCGGACAGGCGATACTTGCGCAGTTTCTCGACCAGCGTCGTGCGCCGGATGTTGAGCAGACGCGCCGCCTCGGCGACGGTACCGTCCGCCTCCTCGAGCGCCTGGCGAATGAGCCCGATCTCGATCGCCGACAGATGATCCTTGAGATCGATTCCACCGCTCTTCAAGGTGCCGGGAGGCCGGCCATCGGCGGCGGCGGCGCGTGCCTCGAGCCGATCGGACGCCTCGAGCCGATCGGATGCCTCGAGCCGATCGTACGCGCCGAGCTCCTCTGCGGCCCCCGCCTCGGCGCCATCTTCGGCCTCGGCATGCGCCGCTCGGGCCTCCTCGAGATCCTCCTCCCCGCCCGCGGCACGCGCCTTAAGGTCGGCATTCTCGAAGAATGTCCCGCATGCGCTCGCGCGGTAGCGCTCGGGCAGATCGGCGGCACTGATGGTCTGATCCGGATAGAGGATGGCCAGTCGCTCGAGCAGATTGGCCAGCTCGCGCACGTTTCCGGGCCAGCGGTTGCGCGCCAGACATTGCATGGCGCTCTTGTCCAGGCGGATGTGGCGGCCCGCATTCTGACCCTGCCGGCACACCAGATGCTCGATCAGGATCGCCAGATCCTCGAGCCGCTCGCGCAGCGGAGGCATCTGCAGCGGGAAGACGTTCAGGCGATAGAACAGGTCCTCGCGAAATCGGCCGGCGAGGATGGCCGCGTCCAGGTCCCGATGGGTGGCCGCGATGATGCGCACGTTGCACAGCAGCGTGCGGTTGCTGCCGACGCGCTCGAAGCTGCGCTCCTGCAGGACGCGCAGCAGCTTGACCTGCATCTGCAGCGACATGTCGCCGATCTCATCGAGGAACAGCGTGCCGCCTTCGGCAAACTCGAAGCGGCCGACGCGCGTGGTCAGCGCGCCCGTGAAGGCGCCTTTCTCGTGTCCGAACAGCTCGCTTTCGAGCAGGTCCGCGGGAATCGCTCCGCAGTTGACCGGCACGAACGGATGTCCGGCGCGGCCGGACAGCTCATGGATGTGGCGCGCGACCATCTCTTTGCCCGTCCCCGACTCGCCGAGGATCAGGACGTTGGTGTCGAAGGGTGCGACCTGCTCGACCAGGCGGTGTATGGCGCGCATCGCGCCGGAGGTGCCGCTCGGTCTGAAGCGATACGCGCCCGGCTGGGTGGGGTGGCCGTTGCGCACATTCTGCGCCTGGTTGAGCACCGCCGAGAGACGCCGCTGCTTCACCGGCAGCTCGAGGTGCAGCCAGGCGATGTCGCCGCTGCTCTCGGCAATCTTCGGCAGGCCCTCGCTCGAGAGATAGATCACCGGCAGCGGTTGTGCCATGGCGCGCAGGCGCGCGACCAGCTCGGGGCCTTCGGTCTCGATGGTCTGCGCGCCGACGATGAGAGCGAGCCAGTCATGGGCGCCCTCGGTCTTGCGGCCGAGCTCCGCCAAGTCGTGAAAACGGACCGGAGACAGGTCCAGAAACTTGAGCAACGCCTCCAGGGTTCGCGCTTGCGAATCTGAGGGCTCCATCACAATAACCTTGGCGTCGACCACTAGCGGGGGCTCCTTCCCGTGAAAAAGTGTGACGGAGTCCACAAATCTCGGGTACCGTCTGAAGCATTTCTGCTAACCCATTGAGATTGCTCAATCAATCTCAACAGCTCAGTGAATACTAACTGTGACGTCGCGGCGACAGCAGTTGGCAAACACCCGTAAACGATGTAGGGAGATACCCCAAAGGAAACCTAAGAGATTTGCTAGGGGAACGTTAAGGCCGCGCCTCAGGGGCGCCAAGGGTGCGCCTCAGGACGCGCTCGTGCGGGCCCCCGCGACCAGCCGCCGATGATGGCGGAAGATCAGCTTCTCGAGCATGTCGACCACCGCATCGCTCACCTCGTGAAACTTCAGCTGCGCCACCCGCTGCGACTCGTGCGTGCGCTCGCCGGTCACGACGCACGGCAGCTTGAGCGGTTGCGGCAGCGCGGGATTGATATACAGGTGAGCGAGGCCCGCGCTGCCATTGTGCGGGGCGGCAGGGCCGAACCATTCCAGCCCGCGCGCCGACAGGCGCACGTGTTGCGGCGGGGGAAGCGCGCTCGAGCGCACCGCCAGATCGGCGGTGAGCCGCAACAGAATGTTGAGCTTGTACTCGAGACGCTGCAGCTCGTGCACCAGCGCCGAGGATTCCTCCTTGGCGAGCGCCTCGGAGATGCGCACATCGTCGAGCGTCGCCTCGGCGCCCAGCAGCTGATGGTTGTCGGCGTTGAGGCGCGCGAGCTCCAAGCCCTGTGGCTGCACCCCCTGGATCCAGGCCAGCGGCAGCAGTTCGTCGTATATCAGACCATCGCCGAGGAACGACTCTGGCATGGGAGAATCGCGCTAGGGGATGCGGCTGTAGCGGCTGTTGGCGTAGGCGCGCACGGCGCGCTTGCCGGCCGCGAGCATGTCCATGTCGCGGCACTTGGCGCGAAAGCGGTGCTCCATCCGGCCGATCGACCGGGCATTCAAATCGAGAATGGCGCGCAGCATGGACCGATCGCTCTCGCTCATGGGTTCAAGGGCAGGGCGGAGCGACTTTAGCAGCGCGAGCCGCTCGGCGTCGAGGCGCATCACCTCGGCCGCATCGCCGCCGTCGGCCGCCGCGCACAGGCTCTGCGAGAGCTCGAGCGCCCGTTGCAGCGCCGCGGCGGTCTCGGTGCGGCTCATCGCCCGACCGTCACGATCTGATCCCAGCCGCTCTTGATCTTGCGCAACAGCGCGCTCACTTCCGCGACGATGCCCGGATCGTTGGTCACGTTCGCCTGGGTCAGGCGCGCGAGGATGTAGACGTACAGGGCGCGCAGATTCTCGGCGATCTGCCCGCCGCGCTCCAGATCGAGCGTCACGTTGAGCTGGTTGATCAGCCGGATGGCCCTGCCCATGGACTTGCCCTTGGCGATGACCTCGTTCAGGGGCAAGTTGCTCTCGATGCGCTCCATGCAGCCCTGCGCGGTGGCGAGCTGCGCGAGGATCTGCTCGTACATGATCTGCACGAGCCGCGTGGGGCTCGCATCGGCGATGAGGCCGTGGCTCAGGACGGCGCGGTACTGGGCCGCGCCTCGGTGGGACTGCATCATGCGCGCGCCTCAGGTGCCCAGTGTGCCGCTGCCCAGGCTGCTGGTACTCGAGGAGCTCGAGCTCGAGGACTGGTTCGGGTTGAATTCGGCCGTGAGATACGTCTGCGTCTCCTTGAGCGCCGCGACCGCGGCGTCCATGGCGTTGTACTGGGCGGTGAGCGTGGCGGAATAGGTGGCGAGCTCCGCCTGCAGCGCGGTCTGCTGCTGCGAGACGTTGCTCAGGCTCGTCTGCAGCCCCTGATTGATGGAGGTGAGCAAGCCCGCCGGACCGGTGTACTGGTTGATCAGGGTGTTGAGCTGGGTCGCGATGCCGTTGGTGCCGCCGAGCAAATTGCCGGCGGCGGTCAGATCGGCGGTCAGCGCATTGTTCAAGGTGCTCGAGGAGGTGTCGAGCTGCCCGGTTTGCGCATCCGCGGTGATCCCGAGGTCGGCCAACGAGGCGATCCCGCCGTTGTTGCCGCTCTGATTCACGGTATCGAGGATGTTCTCGAGCTGGTCCTGGAACGCTTCGAGCGTCGCATTGCCATTGAGCGGCCCGGCGGTCTCGGTCGAGGCATCGTAGGAGGTGAGCGATTGAATGGAGCTGATCACCCCGTTGACGGCCGTCACGAAGGTGCCGATCGAGGTCGCCGCCGCGCTCGGATTCGCGCTGACCGTGAGCGTGGTCGGCGTATCGGCGGCCGACGGCGCGAGCAGATCGACGGTCACGCCGGTGATCGCCCCGCTCACCACGTTGTTCGCACTGGTCGCGGCGTAGCCGTTGAGCGTGAAGTTCGCGTCCTGCGGCGCCTGGGTCTGGGTGAGCGTGGTGTCGTCGTTCGCCGGGTCGTACACCAGCGAGGACAGGCCCCCATCGCCGCCGGACTGGGTGACGGTGATGGCGCTCGCGGCGCCGGTGCTGGTGCCTGAGATCACCAGCCGCGCGCCGTCCGTGGTGCTGATGACGCTCGCCGTCACCCCCGGGTTGTTCGCGGCGGAATTGATGGCCGAGGCGATTCCCGAGAGCGTGTCGTCGGTCGAATCGATGGTGATGGCGGCCGTCGCGGTGCCGACCGCGATGTTCAGGGTTCCCGTGCCGACGGTGGTGCCGGCGCTCGCGAACGCCTGCGAAGTGAGCGAGGCGGCCGTCGCGAGATTCTGGACCTCCAGGGAGTACTGGCCGGGCACCGCATCGGAGCTCGCGGTCGCCGACGCGATGTTCGTGTCGGCCACCGTCGCGTCGTATCCGGCGAGCTGCGAGGGATCTTCCAGGGTCGACAGCGTCGCCTGCAGCGTGTCGAGGGCGCTCGAGAAGGTGCCGAATGCCGACACCTGCGCGTTCAAGGTGGTCTGCTCGGAGGACAGCTCGTTGGTCTGCGCCGCACCGTAGCTCGAGGTCAGGGCCGATACGATGGCGCTGATGTCGAGCCCCGAACCGATGCCGGTGGAGGTGATCAGCGAGTTGGCGCTGGCAGCCGAATTGGCGGTGTTCGAGCTTCCGGTGGAAGAGACGGCTGAACTCATGGGTGCTGGCCTCTTAAGCGCATGGTGGATTTATCGGCATTCATCCACAGGACTTAAGCAAGACCCGTACCAGGCGCCCCGGCGGCATTCACGCCGATATCCGCAGCCCTCAGGCGTACTCGTCGATCAAGGCGCTCGAGACCCCCAGGCTCCTCGCCAGCGCCGGAAAGGCGATCGCCGGATACTGCCCGAGCACCGCGCCGTTGGCCGGATTGATCTCCTGGATCAGCATGGAGTTGGAGTTCGGGGCCACGCGGAACTGGTCGGGCTTGCCCGACTCGTTCAGGTACTTGTTGAGAAAAGCGACCTGCGCCTGCAGATCGTTGCTGCGGTTCGAGGCGCTCGATTTTGCGTTGGCGGCGGCGGTGGACGTCGCGGCATTGCCATGGGGCGGCAGTGCCTTGCCGCTCGACTGCGGGACTGTGACCGTTGTAGGCGCCTGACTTCCGTGCACGAGGCTTATCGCCGGTATCTGTACCGGGTTTCCATCGCTCGCCATGATGACACCTGTTTCAAATCACGCGGATCGCGCCTTACTCCTCGAAAGGTCCTCTGTGTGACCACGGCCCGGTCGCCTGGAGGCGGCCGGGCCGTGGGGTTCGTTACCCGTCTATCAAGCTATCGGCCGTTACGACAGGAGCTTGAGGATCAGCTGCGGCTCCTGGTTGGCCTGTGCCAGCACCGAGATACCCGCCTGTTCCAGCACCTGTGCCTGGGTCAGATTCGCCGTCTCCTGCGCGAAGTTCGCATCCTCGATGGTGCTGCGCGACTGGGTCAGGTTCTGGCTGGTCGAGGTGAGATTGCTCACCGCCGCGGTGAAGCGGTTCTGGATGGCGCCGAGCTGGCTCTGGAAAGTGCTGATCGTCGCGAGCGCCGAGTCGACCGACTGAATGGTCGCATTCGCCCCGGCCACCGTCTGCACGTTCTGCTGTGCCAGGGTCGAACCCGCGGTCAGCGTGTACGTGCCGGCCGTGAAGCCGTACGCCGTGAGATCCGCCGCCGAGCTGCCTCCCACCGAGATGTTCGAGCCCGCGGACAACGTGATGGTGCCGCGGTTGGTGCCGACATCGGCTGCGCTCAGGCCGCCGGTGGCGCCGCCCGTGTAGGTCTGCGTGATCGCGATGTTGCTGCCGTCCGCCGCGTTGAGTACCAGAGCGCCCGCCGCGTTCAGGGTCGCCGTGACGCCCCCGTCCTGGGTCGAGTACTGGTTGATCTGCGCGACGATGGCGCTGGTCGTGATGCCGGCGGTGGTGCTCTGGCTGCCGAAGATCGCGACGCCGTTGATGCCGAGAGAGTAGGTGCCGCCCGCGGTGGTCGACACGGCGGCGACGCCGGTGTCGGTCAACGTGGTGTTGGCGGTCGCGGTCAAGCCCGAGACGCCCGCGGCGTTGATGGCGGCGGCTTTCGCATAGGCCGAGGTGTCATCCTGCCAGGCGACGCCGGTGGCGTAGTTCGAGCTCGAGCCGATGCTCACGGCCGCGTTCGTACCCACCTGAACGGTGAGCGCGCCCGTGGCCCCGGTGTTGGTCGCTGCGGTGACGGCTGCGGTCGGCGCATAAGTGGCCGTCTCGCCGATCTGGTTGGCGCCGACGCCCTGGGCCAGGTCGATCGAGATGGTATCGCCGACGTTGGCACCCACCTGATAGGTCTGATTGCCGCTCGAGCCGTTCAGCACGTTCAAGCCATTGAAGGTGGTCTGCTGCGCGATCTGCGTGATTTCAGCGATCTGCTGCTGCACCTGCTGGTCGAGCGCCTGACGGTCCGAGGCGCTGTTCGAGCCGTTGGCGGCCTCGACCGCGAGCGTGCGGATGCTCTGCAGGTTGTTGGTGATGGTGGTGAGCGCACCCGCCGCCGTCTGAGCCTCGGACACGGCGTCGTTCGCGTTGTTGATCGCCTGGTTCGTGCCATTGATCTGCGTGGTGAACTGGTTGCTGATCGCCAGACCCGCGGCGTCGTCGGCCGCGCTGTTGATGCGCAAGCCCGAGGACAGGCGCGTCAGGGACTGCGTGAGCAGCGACTGCGAACCGGTCAGGTTATTTTGCGCAATCACCGAGTCGATGTTCGTATTGAGTGTTAATGCCATTTGAATCTCCGTATTTGATCTACCGGCCCTGAGGCCCCATTTCTCCTGTGCTCACTTCACCCGCCGAGCGGGCGGACCGGTGACCACATTCAAGTACGTTTATCGGATCGATCCGCCGGTTCTTGAGAGGAACCCTGCCGGGTTTTTTTCCCGTTAGCAGCACTGCATCACGGTTTCGCCGACAAGTATTTGACAGTCGCAAAACCCGGCGAAACGGCACGCCGCCCGGCGCCGGCCGTTGCGCAGCGCCCCGGGCGCGCCGCACCATTTATCGGCCGCGGGGGCGTTTCTTGCAGCGGCACGCGCATGCTTTGGGGTAAAATGAGAGGCTTGCCCGCTCCCATCCGCAAATCGCCCAAGGTCGGTTTCGTCAGCCTCGGTTGTCCCAAGGCGCTGGTCGACTCCGAGCGCATCCTCACGCGCCTGCGCGCCGAGGGGTATGAGGTTGCGCCGAGCTATCCCGCCGCCGATCTGGTGGTGGTGAATACCTGCGGATTCATCGATGCCGCGATCGATGAGTCGCTCGAGGCCATCGGCGAGGCGCTGGCCCAGAACGGCAAGGTGATCGTCACCGGCTGTCTCGGCGCGCAGCCCGCGAAGATTCTCGAGCGCCACCCGCAGGTGTTGAAGATCACCGGCCCGCAGCGTTACGAGGAGGTGGTGGCGGCGGTGCACGAGTACCTGCCGCCGCAGCACGAGCCGTTCTTCGACCTGATCCCGGAACCCGGCGTCAAGCTCACGCCCCGCCATTACGCCTATCTGAAGATCTCGGAAGGATGCAATCATCATTGCAGCTTTTGCATCATCCCCTCCATGCGCGGGCGGCTCGCGAGCCGGCCGATCGGCGAGGTGCTGCGCGAGGCGGAGGCCCTGGTGCGTGCGGGGGTCAAGGAGATCCTGGTCATCTCGCAGGATACGAGCGCCTACGGTGCCGATCTGAAGTACGCCGAGGAGGCCTGGCGCGGCCGGCAGCGGCGCACGCGTTTCTACGATCTGGCGGAGGCGCTTGGAGAGCTGCGCGCGTGGGTCCGGCTGCACTACGTCTATCCCTACCCGCACGTGGATCAGGTGGTCGAGCTCATGGCCGAGGGTCGTGTGCTGCCGTATCTCGATGTTCCGTTTCAGCACGCGAGCGGGCGCATCTTGCGGCTCATGCGCCGCCCTGCCGCCGCCGAGAACACGCTCGAGCGCATCTTCGCCTGGCGGCGCGCAGTTCCGGACATCACCATCCGCAGCACCTTCATCGTCGGCTTCCCGGGCGAGACCGACGAGGACTTCTCGACGCTGCTCGACTGGCTGCGCAGCGCACAGCTCGATCGGGTCGGCTGCTTCGAGTACTCTGCGGTGGAGGGAGCGGCCGCGAATGCCTTGAAGGAAGCGATCGTCCCGGACGAGCTGAAGCGCGAGCGGCGCCAGCGGTTCATGGAGCTCGCCGCACAGATCAGCGCGAAGCGCCTGAAGAAGAAGATCGGCCGCGCCCTGCAGGTGCTGGTGGACCGCAAGGAGGGCGACGTGGCCATCGCACGTTCGGCGAGCGATGCACCGGAGATCGACGGCGTCGTCCGTGTCCTCGACGGCTCGCAGCTCGAGGTCGGCGATTGGGCCGAGGTGCGCGTCATCCGCTCGAGCGCCTACGATCTCGAGGCGCGCTTGGCAAAATAGTTGTGTAAGCTGCTCGCCATCGGGGGCGCAGAGGCGCGGAGAATCGAATGGACATTGCGGCGGACAGCGTGGTGCTGATTCATTACACGCTCAAGGACGACGGCGGCAAGGTGCTCGACAGCTCATCGGGAGGCGACCCGCTCGCCTACATCCAGGGCCACGGCAATCTCGTCCCCGGCCTGGAGAAGGCCCTCGAAGGCAAGACGGACGGCAGTCGGCTCGCGGTGACGCTCTCGCCCGCGGAGGGCTACGGTGCGCGCAGCGAGGCGCTGGTGCAGCGGGTGCCCAAGCGCACGCTGCAGCGCTCCGGAGAGATCCGCAAGGGCATGCAGTTTCGGGCGCAGACGGAGCAGGGCCTGCGCGTGTTCACGGTGACCGCCGTGACCGGCGACATGGTGACTCTCGACGGCAACCACCCGCTCGCCGATCAGACCCTGCATTTCGAGGTCGAGGTGATCGGCGTGCGCAGCGCCACCGCCGAGGAGCTCGAGCACGGGCACGTCCACGGGCCGGGGGGCCATCACCACTAGCGCCATGTCGGCGCGCGCTATCAGCCGGCGAGGTACTTGAACAGCGACAGGCCCTGCGTCTGCGTGAAGGCCTCCATCGCCGCGCTGAGCGTGGTGTTCTGCGAGTCCAGGGTGGTGACGGCGCTCGCGTAATCGAGGCTCTGCAGGTTCGATATCGACTGCTGCAGCTGGGTCTGCTGAGTGGTGCCGACCGACTGCGCGGTGGTGATCGTGTTCAAGCGCGCGCCCACGCTCGATTGCACCGTTTGCGCTTGATCGAGCGCCTGGTTGATGTCGTTGATCGCGGCGGCGATGGAATTGTTGAGCTGCGTCTGCGCCGCCGGCGTGTCCGTGCCCGCCTGCAGGGCATTGACCAGATTCTGCACGGTCGTGAAGATGCTCTGGTCGGTGCTCGGCGCGACGCTGAAGGAGTCGCCGGCGGCCGGCTGACCCGACAGCGTCACTTGAATGCCGGCGAATGAGATCGCCTGACCGCTGGTGTAGGTGCCCGTGGTCACCACCGTCCCGCCTGCGCCGAGGACCTGGTAGGTGTCGGGTGCGGTGAAGTCGATGGAGTAGGTGCCGCCGTCATAATCGGCCGGATCGGTCACCGAGGTCGCGCCGATGAGCCCTGAGCCGGTGTTGCCGCTCGCGGCGGTGACGTTGAAGGTCCCGTTGCCGGTCTTGATCTGATTGAACACCAGATCGCCGTTGTCGCCCACCACGACTGTTTGACCCGCGCCGATCTGTACCTGCCGCTGGCCTTGATCGCCGCTGTAGGTCGCGCCGCTCGCGCTCTGCGCGAAGGGCTGCGTCTGCGTCGAGTACCCCGCGAAGATGTAGTTGCCGGTCCCGTCCTGGGTATTGGCGACGGACAGCAAGCTCCCCTGGATCTGCTGCACCTGGGTTGCGATGGCGCTCAGATCGGCCGTCGAGGCGGTGCCGCTGTTGGCCTCGAGCGCGAGATCCAGCACGCTCTGCAGCTGGTTCTGCAACTGCGTCAGCGCACTGTCCTCGACGTTGAGACTGCCCGTGGCGCTCTGGCCGTTGGCGGTGTACTGCTGACTTTGCGCGAGCACCTGATCGTAGCCCGCGACCAGACCGGCGGCGACCGGGTTCTGAGAGGCGGTGGTGAAGGAGAGCCCCGACGACACCTCGTTCTGGGTGGTGGCGATGTTCGACTCGAGCTGATTGAGCGCGGTCAAGAACTGCGTCTGTTCCATGCCCTGTGTGACGCGCATGACTGGGTGCTCCGGATTCTCAGGTGTAGGTGCCGTTGACGGCGTCGAGCAGGTTCGTGAACAGCCCGTTGGCGACGGCGAGCGCCTGGGCGGAGGCCTGGTAAGCCTGTTGCCACTGCAGCAGGTTGGCCGCCTCGTCGTCGAGATTCACGCCCGAAATCGACTGCACGTTCGACTGCGCCTGGGTATTCACGGCGGTCTGCGCGGTCTGCGCGGTATTCACCTGCTGCGCCTGGGCGCCCACCGCACTGATCAATCCGCTCACCGCGCCCGACAGGCTCTCGGTGCCATCGGACAGCACGCCCTGCGTCTGTTGGTTGGCGCTCGCGAGCGCGTTGGTGTTGTCGCCCGTGCCGCCGGCGTTGCTTTGCACGGTGAAGGTATCGCCCGCGGCGGGCGTGCCGCTGATCTGTACCTGCCAGCCGTTCTCGTCGATGTTGCCGCCCGGGGTGTAGGCGTAGCTGCCTGCGCCATTCACCGAGTAGGTGGTCGGCGTGAGGAACTGGATGGTGGTGGTGTCGAGCAGATCGGGATTCGCGGGATCGAGCACGGTGCCTGCGCCGATGGTGGCGGTCCCGGTGTTCGAGTCCGATGCCGAAGTCTGGATGGCCCCCGCCGCCGCCAGGCCCGAGGGGTCGGTCAGCGCCACGCTGAAGGTCGAGGCGGCCTGGGCCGTCGGTTGAACCAGGAACTGATCGCCCGCGGCAGGCGTTCCGGAGAGCACGATCGACAGCCCGACCGAGCTCGCCACCAGCGGGCTCGCGCTCGTGCCTGCACCGCTCAGCGCGATGCTCGCGCCGGTGGTGGCATCGGTGAGCGAGTACGCGCCGGCGTTGTAGGAGAGCAGGTAGTTGTCCGACGTCAGCGCGCCGATGTTCGATATCGAGGCGCTCGCCGTGGTGCCGTCGGTGTTTGCACTCGATGCCGTCACCAGCGGGGCGCCCACGGAAAAGAGGTTCGATCCCAGCTGTCCGTAGAGGTTGAGTCCCGAGGCCTGCTGCGTGTTGGCGCTCTGCGCGACGGCGGTGGCGATCTGCCCCAGCTGACTGAGCGCCGGGTCGATGGCCTGCGTGCGGGCGGCGAGCAATCCGCCGAGATCCCCGGAGGTGATGCTGCCCGAGATGGAGGCGCCGCCCGAGGTCGAGCTCGCCACCTCGAGCTGCGAGGCATTGAACTGGTTCGCAACGGTGGACAGCTGGTAGGTATTCTGATCGAGCACCAGCGGCTGCCCATTGCCCACGTAGACGTTGATCGATCCGTCGCTGTTGCTGGTGGTGGTGACGCCGACCAGCTGCGAGAGATTCGATACCAGCTGATCGCGCTGATCGAGCAACTCGTTCGGCGACTGGCCCGAGCCGCTGCTGGCCGAGATCTGGGCGTTGAGGCTCGAGATCTGCGTGCTGATCGAGTTGATCTGCTGGACGTCCGTGGTGATGCCCGTATTGACATCGGTGTTCAGCTCGTTGAGCTGCGAGGCCGTGGAATTCAGATTGCTGGCCAGCTGGCTCGCATCGCCGAGCAGCGCCTCGCGCGAGGCGGAGGAGGTCGGGTCGTCGGCCACCGACGACCAGCCCGAGTAGTAGTTTTGCAGCGCGGTGGTCAGTCCTCCCGCGGTGGTGCCGAACAGGTTGTCGATCTGGCTGGTGTAGTTCTGCAGCGCGTTGAGCTGCCCGAGGCTGCTCTGCGAGGTGTTGAGCTGGTTGGTCGCCGCCTGGCTGAAGGCACGCTGCACGCCGGACACGACCACGCCCGCGCCGATGGAGGCACCGCCCGTCTCTTGCGGGGCAGCCGCGGTGAGGTCGATCGATTCCTCGTCGTACCCCGGCGTGCTCGCATTCGCGACGTTGTTGCTGGTCACTTCGATGGCCTGCTGAAAGGCCTGAAGTGCCGACACGTCGATTCCGAAAATGTTCGACAAGCTCGTCTCTCCGCGACGCCGACCCGGGACCTACATCACGGCTATCGGCACAGATCTCGGTTTCTATAGCTGCGCGAGCCGCGCGCTCAGCGCAGCCCGCAGAGTGCCGCCGTTCAGCACCTGATTTAACTTATTGCCGTAATCCGGATCCGTGGCGTAGCCCGCCCGGGCGATGCTCTGGACGTAGGCTTGCGCACTCGCACCGGCGGCGACCGCCTCGCGATAGCGCGGGGAGGTCGCGAGCAGGTTGGCGAAATCGCGCACGCTCTCCTCGATCGAGCCGTAGGCGCGAAAGGCCGTGCGCCGCTGCGTCGCGATCCCGCCGCTGATCTCCACCGTGTCGGCGACGGCGCGCGCGCCGCCCCATTCGCTGCCGGCCTTGATGCCGAACAGATTCAAGCTCGAATTGCCGTCGGCTGTGCGCGGCATGCGCTGGCCCCAGCCGGTCTCCAGGGCGGCCTGTGCCAGCAACCCCATCGGGTTCACCCCGAGCGTGGCGGCGGCGCTGCGTATGGTGGGCAATACCTGCCCGACGAATTGCGCAGCCTGCTCGTAGAGGCTCGGTCCGGCCGCGGATGCGGACGCACGGCCGTCGGGCTCCGTGTTCGATGCCGTATGCGCCGGCCTCGATTGGCCCGCGGGGCCCGCGCCGGCCGCGGGCGAGAGCGGCAATTTTCCGCCGGCCGGTGCCGCTTTACCGCCGGCCGGCAGTGCCTTCTCGCCGCCCAGCTGCGCCCTCTCGCCGCCCAGCTGCCGCTCGAACAAGCGCGCGATGCCAAGATCTTGACGCTTGCTCAAGGTGAGCGCCACTTGTTTGTCGAACATGTCCTGATACATGCCCATCTCGTTGCTCGTTTGCTCGCCGTCCGCCTCGCTCGCCTCACGCATGCTCTGCAGCATCATCTGCAGGAACATCGCCTCCACCTGCTCGGACACCGCCTTGATCGTCGCGGGCGAGCCGGGGGCGTTCTTGAGCGCGGCGAGCGCATTCAAGTCCGTATAGGTGTTTGCCTGCGCCGCAGCCGCCTGCGAGGGCGGCACGGGCGAAAGCGCCGTCGCCACGGGGGATGTCGCCGGCGAGGATGTCGTCAGGGGCGATGTCATGGACGCTCGATCAATCCCGTCTCCGTCAAATCAGGGCTCCGTCAAATCACGATCAGCTCGGCCTGCAGCGCCCCCGCCTCCTTCAGCGCTTCGAGGATGGCGACCAGGTCGCCGGGCGCGGCTCCGACCTGATTGACCGCTTGCACGATCTGTTCCAGCTCGACCCCCGGCTTGAACAGGAACATGCGATTTGAGCCCTGGTCCACATTGATGGTGGAGCTGTTGGTCACGGTGGTGGTCCCGGCGTTGGAGAACGCCGACGGCTGACTCACCTTCTGCTCCTCCTTGATGCTCACGGTCAGCGAGCCGTGCGACACCGCCGCGGGGCTCACCTGCACGTTGCTGCTGATGACCACGGTGCCGGTGCGTGAATTGATGATCACCCTCGCCGGCGCGCTCGCCGGATCGATCTGCAGGTTCTCCATCGCGGAGAGGAAAGCGACGCGCTGCGTGATGTCGATGGGCGCGCGCACCCGCACCGAGCCGCCGTCGATGATGGAGGCGAGCCCGTCTCCCAGCCCCTTGTCGACCACCTGGACCAGCCGCGTCGCCGTGGTGAAGTCCGGGTCGTTGAGATTCAGGATGATGGAGTCGCCCTGGGCAATCTGGGTGGGGACCGCCTTCTCGATGGTCGCCCCGCTCGGGATGCGCCCTGAGCTCGGCACGTTGACCGTGAGCTTCGAGCCGTCGTTTCCCTGCACGCCGAAGCCGCTCACGATCAGGTTGCCCTGCGCGATGGCATAGATCTGCCCATCGAGACCGTGCAGGGGGGTCACCAGCAGCGACCCGCCGCGCAGGCTCTTGGCGTTCGCGATCGAGTTGACGGTGACGTCGATGGTCTCTCCCGGCTTCACGAACGCGGGCATCATCGCGTGCACGGACACCGCGGCGATGTTCTTGAGCTGCGGGGTGACGTTGGTGGGGACCACCACGCCGAGCTGCGCGAGCATGTTGGTGAGCGACTGGATGGTGAAGGGCGCCTGGCTGGTCTGGTCGCCCGTGCCGTCGAGGCCCACGACCAGCCCGTAGCCGACCAGCTGGTTGGTGCGCACGCCCTGCACCTGCGCCATGTCCTTGATGCGCTCGGCGCGCGCCGGAGGCGCCGCGATGGTGGCGGCGAGCAATGCCGCAAGGCACAGGGAGGTCAGGAAGCAGCGCGCGAAGTGGGACATGGGGCGGTCACTCTAGAACGGCGAGAACACGGAATTGAAGAAGCGCGTCAGCCAGCCCATGCGGTTGGCATTGGCGATGACGCCCTTGCCCGAGTAGCTGATGTGCGCGTCTGCGATCTTGTCGGATGTCACGCTGTTGTTGGTCGCCACGTCCGCGGGGCGCACCACTCCGGAGATGTGGATGAACTCGTCTCCCTGGTTGAGCCGCAGCGTCTTGTCGCCCTCGACCACCAGATTGCCGTTGCTCTCCACCTGCACGACGGTGACGGTGAGGCTGCCGACGAAGCTGTTGCCCTGCGAGGCGGTGCCCTCGCCGTCGAACGTATGCGAGCCGGACAGCGTGGTGTCGAGGATCGGCACGCCCTTGGTGGTGATCGACTTGCCGAAGATGGTCGGACCCGTGTCGGTCACCGCGGAGGTCTTCGAGGTGGTGGTCGCCGCGTTCTTGCTGGCCGTGGTCGCCTCGTTCAGCACGATGGTGAGCACATCGCCGACCCGGCGCGCCTTCAGATCCGCGAACAGGACCATTTCCTGCCCGGCCTGATAGATGGCGCCGTCGGTGCGCGGCGCGGGCGGCGGCAGCGCGCGCACCTTCACCGGCTCGTCCTTGTGATCCTTGTGAGAGGGAATCATGGAGCAGCCGGCAAGCGCCGCGCCGAGCAGGGTGGCCGCCGCCGCGGGCCTCAGGAGATCGCCGATCGGGAGCCTCATGACAGGTTGGTCGTCAGATACTCGAGCATCTGGTCGGTGGTCGTGATCGCCTTGGAGTCCATCTCGTAGCCGCGCTGGCATTCGATCATGTTGACGAGCTCGGTGACCGTGTTGACGTTCGAGGTCTCGAGCGAGCCCTGCTGTACGGTGCCCAGGCCGTTGGCCCCCGCGGTGCCCGTCTGCGGCGAGCCGCTCGCCGCAGACTCGATGACCAGGTTGTTGCCGATGTTCTGCAGGCCCTGCTCGTTGATGAAATCGGCGAGCTGCACTTGCCCGATCTGGGTGGTCTTGCCGGCCGCGGAGACGGCGGTGACGGCGCCGTCGGTGCCCACCGTCACCGACTGGGTGCCGGCCGGGACCGTGACCGCGGGCTGCAGCGGATAGCCGCTCGCGGTGACGACGTTGCCCTGGTTGTCCAGGGTGAATGATCCGTCGCGCGTGTAGGCGAGCGTGCCGTCCGGCAGGGTGATCTGGAAGAAGCCGCGTCCCGAGATCTCGAGATCGAGCGGGTTGTTGGTGGTCGTGGCGCTCCCCTGCGCATAGTTCGCCTCGGTCGCGACGATGCGCACGCCGGTGCCGAGCGTCAAGCCCGTGGTGTACTGGGTATTCTGCGTGCTCTGTGCGCCGACCTGCCGGACGTTCTGGTAGAGAAGGTCCTGAAACTCCGCGCGCTGCGACTTATAGCCGGTCGTGTTGGCGTTCGCGAGGTTGTTGGAAATGATCGCCATCTGCGTGTTCTGCGAGTCGAGGCCGGTCTTTGCGGACCACAGTGCGAGATTCATCTTGAGTTCCTCTGGGTTGTGCCGAGCTACGCCGCGTTCGACATCATCTGTTCGGCCATCTGCTCGTTCTGGTCGGTCGAGTTCATGCCCTTGACCTGAAATTCATACAGGCGCTGCAGCTCGATCATGTTGATGAGCGACTGTGCGGCGTTGACGTTGCTCGACTCCAGCACGCCGGAGGTCACGGTCACGCTCGGGTCGCTGTCCACCTTGCTGCCATCCTTCATCCTCAGCAGGCCGTCGGAGCCCTTCTGCAGATCCTTCTCCGGCGGGTTGACCAGCTTGATGCGGTCGGTCGGCGAGACGCCGACCGGCTCCAGGCCGAGCGGCAGCACCGATACCGTGCCATCGTTGCCGATGGTGACGGTCGTCGAAGGCGGAATGTTCAGAGGACCCGACTCGGTGAGCACCGGCCTGCCGCCCGCCGTGGTCACCGCGCCGTCCGCGCCCACTTGCAGATCGCCGGCGCGTGTGTAGGCCTCGGTGCCGTCGCTCGCCAGGACGGCGATGTAGCCCTTGCCGTTCACGGCGATGTCGAGGTCGCGTCCCGTGCCCTGCATCACACCGCTCGAGAAGTCGGTGCCGCCATCGCTCGCCACGGCGTTCACGCGGGTGGGATAGCCTTCGCCGTAGATCGGCTGACTGACGAAGGACACGGAGTCGGCGCGGAAGCCCACGGTGTTGATGTTGGCGATGTTGTGGTTGTTGACGGCCTGCGCCAGCATGATCTGCTTCGCGCCCGTCATCGCCACATAGAGCCCTCTATCCATTGGTGGCGATACCGATGACGGTCTGCGACATCTGGTCGGCCGTGGTGATGACCTGGGCGTTCGCCTGGAACGCTCTTTGCTCGGTGATCATGTTCACGAGCTCGGTGGTCAGATCCACGTTCGAGTCTTCCAGCGCGCTCGCCTGCACCGTTCCGAACCCGGCCGAGCCGGCCGTTCCCTGGACCACGGTCCCGGAAGAGAAGGTCTGCGCCCACTCGGTGTCGCTCAACTGCTGCAGCCCCTGGGGGTTCGGGAAGTTCGCGATCGCGAGCTGGCCCAGGTCGGTGGAGCGGCCGTTGGTATAGACCGCCGACACCACGCCGCTCGAGCTGACCGACACCGTGCTCAGCTGGCCCGTGGTGTATCCGTTCTGGGTGATCGAGCTCACGCCGAACTGCGTGCCGTATTGCGTGGTGTTGCTGAAGTTGAAGGTCATGGACATGGGCGCGGCGCCGTCCGTCGGGTCGAACCCCGCGAAGGTGACGTTGCCGTTGGCGGGCGTGGTGAGCGCGCCGGTGGAGGAGAACGTCATCGTCTGCGCGGCCCCGACCTGCGTGCCGTTGACCGTCATGTTGACGTCCCAGGTGCCCGGCGTCGCGGTCTGCGTGAAGTAGAAGGTCGCGGGATAGGAATTGCCGAGCGAATCGTAGACCGTGGTCGACGTCGACTGGCTGTAGGTGTCCGGGTTGGTCGGGTCGAATGGCGCGACCGTCGGCGCGGTATCGTTCGACGGCAGGTTGAGGATCACGTCGCCCGTGCTGGTCGCAACCGGCGCGCTCTGCGCGGTATCGAGGTTGAGGTTCTGCAGCGCGCCGGTATTGAAGCCGCCGTTGGTGAGCGGCGGGTAGACCTGCAGGAACTGTCCCGTCGCGCTCACCACGTTGCCGTTCTGATCCTCCTGGAACTCGCCGTTGCGCGTGTACACGTAGCCGCTCGGACTGTTCAAGGTGAAGAAGCCGTTGCCGCTGATCGCCATGTCGAGCGGCGAGGAGGTCGTGGTGATGTCGCCCTGCGTGAATTGCTGCGCCGATGTGACGAGCTGCACGCCCTCCCCGCCGGTGGAGGTGTTGAGGTTGACCGCACCCGAATCGAACACCGTGCCGAACTCGGCCTGGGAATTCTTGAACCCCGTCGTGTCGGCGTTCGCGATGTTGTTCGAGGTGATATCGAGGGCCGAATTGGCGGCCGTCAAGCCCGATAACGCGATACTGAAGGTAGCCATGCCTTGCGCTCCTGATGAGTTAGTTCGAAATCTGCTGTACGCTGCTGAAGGGCACGCTGCCGAGACCGGCGACGTTCAAGGTCAAGCCGCTCGAGCCCGAGCTCGAGCTCGACCCCATGGTCACGCTCTCGACGGTGCCGCTCACCAGCGTGGTGATGGCCGTGCCGCCCGAGACGCCGCTCACTTGCGCGCTCAGGCTGTAGGTGCCCGCGGGCGCCGCCGAGCCGCTCGAGGTCTCTCCGTTCCACGAGAAGTTCGCGAGCCCGGCCGATTGCGCGCCCAGGTTGATCGACTGCACCAGGGCACCGGCGCTGTTCGAGATGTTGACCACGACTTGCGAGCTCGTCTGAGGCACGCTCACCGCGCCGTTGATCGTGCCGCCTGCGCTGCTCAACGAGGCCGTCGAGCTCGCGACCAGCGCCTGGTGCCCGAGGAGCGATGAGGCCTGCAGGGCCTGGCTCGATACCAGCGAGTTCGAAAGCGCCGAGAAGGAGGTGTTGAGCTGCGTGATGCCCTGCACCTCGCTGAGCGAGGCGAGCTGGCTCAGGAACTCGTTGCTGTCGACGGGGCTCGTCGGGTCCTGGTTTTGCAGCTGCGCGAGCATGAGCGTCAGGAAGTCGGTGCCTCCCAGGGTGACGCCGCCCGTGGCCGCGTTGGCGGTGGTGCTGCTGCTGCCGCTGCCGGTGGTGCCGCCCGTGCCCGTCGTTCCGGTGTTGCCGCTCGCCGGGGTGTTGGTGGCCGCATGTATGAGGTTGATCATGATCTAGTGCCCCATGGAGATGACTTTGAGCAGCAAGTCGCGCGCGGTGTTGACCGCGAGCACATTGGTCGCGAACGACCGATTCGCGGAGATCATGTTGGTCATCTCCTCGATCGAGTTGACGTTCGAGGTGTAGACATAACCGTCCTTGTCCGCGAGCGGATTGCCGGGCTCGTAGGTCTTGAGCGGCGGGGTGTTGCTTTCCACCACGCCGAGCACGCGCACGCCCGTGGAGGCATCCTCATCGTCGAGGCCCGCATCCGTGTCCATCATCGCCTGGAACACCGGATGCCGCGCGCGATACACCTTGGTGGCGTCGCCGTTGACGCTCTCGGCATTCGCGAGATTGCTGGCCGTCGTGTTGAGGCGGATGGTCTCGGCGTTCATCGCGCTGCCGGCGATGTTGAACACGTTGAACAGCGACATGTGCGTCTCCTGGTGCTTGCTGCTGCGCTGGTGATTGCCGTTACTGGCCGGCGATCGCCAGCTGCAGCTCGGAAATTCTCAGGTTGATGAAGTTGAGGCTGGCCTGGTAGCGCACGTTGTTCTCCGAGAACGCCGCTTGCTCTACCGGCATCTCGACGGTGTTGCCGTCGAGCGAGGCTTGATAAGGAATGCGATACTTGAGGTCGCCTTCGGGCGGATCGCCGTCGTCGAACGTGATGTGCGCGACGTCGGTCACCTGGAGCGGCAGCTGCGTCTCTCCCTGCGTTTGCGCCAGCACGGCGCCGAAATCGATGTCGCGCGCCTTGTATCCGGGAGTGTCCGCATTCGCGAGGTTCGCGGCGAGCACGCCGAGGCGCTGCCCGTGCAGCGTGAGCGCCTGTTCGTGAATTCCAAAAACGTTCTCAAACATCGTTGAAAAATCTCCTCGGGGGGGACCAAAGCAAGAGCTATGCCAAGACCCCGGAACGAGCGCTCCGGGCGCCGGCAAGTGGCTGAATCGGCGCGATTTTGCGGGAAGCCGCGCGGCTTACTCCCAGCGGCGGCACGGCCGCCTGCTGCAGGTCGCTGGCCTTGGCTTGAGGCGGCAAGCGGCAACGCCTTGCCGCAGGCGGCACCGTGCAGGCGGCACCGTGCAGGCGGCACCGTGCAGGCGGTGCCGAGGCATGGCGAGAGATCCCTCCGCGGCCGCGGGGCTGGCACGTCGCTTGCTTGTCTTCATGGAGTGATGCAAGTACCGTCAAAAACTCGTCGCTGGATGGCGCTCCTCGGCCTGATGGCGGCCGCAACCCCCTCTCTTGCCACGCCGCCGCGCGCGGATGCCGCGATTCCCGGCTTTCAGGATCTGCGCCAGCTGGAGCAAGCGGCCAGGACCGAGGCGGCGCTGCATTTGCCGCCGCTCACCGATCGCGAGCGCCTCATCGCGGGTCCCATCAGCTCCGCGGTCCAGCTCAAGCGCTGCAGCGAGCCGGTCAAGCCCGCCGTCGGCCCCGGCGCGCACATGCGCGACCGCATCCTGGTCGAGCTGCGCTGTCCCGGCTTCCCGCCCTGGCATCTGTATGTGCCGGTGCGCGTGGTGGGCACCTCGCCGGTGACGATTGCGGCGCACGCCATCGTCGAGGGCACCGTCTTGACCGATCAGGACCTGCGGGTCGAGCAGCGCGACATCTCAGAGCTCCCGCCCGGATACCTGGACGACCCCAAGGTTGCGGTCGGATTGACCGCCAGCCGGCCGATTTCCAGCGGCGCCGTGATCACCAATCAATTCGTGATGGGCGCCAAGGCCGTGCAGCGCGGCCAGACGGTGACCCTGGTGGCCGATATCGGATCCATGAGCGTTCGCATGGCCGGCCGTGCCCTGACCGACGGGCTGATCAATCAACGGGTTAAGGTCGAGAATCTGTCATCTGGCAAGATCGTCGAGGGAATCGCCCGGTCCGAGCAGGTGGTCGAAATTATTTTGCAGTAGCCCCTTCAGTGATGCGCGTCACAGCCGATAAGGCATCGAGAAGGTCGTAGTAGGCAGATCGTTAAAGTCCATCCATCCCCTGACGATAACCAGGGCAAGGGCTGGTTTCCTGCCCAGGAGTGATTTCGGTGCCATCAAAAATCAGTGGATATTCAACGCCGGAGCCGGTCACGCCGCCCAAGGGCTCGAGCGCCGGAAGCGTTGCTGCTGACAAGCCGCAGGCGGATGCGACTGCTGCGAGCTCGACCTCGCAGACCGGCGACCACGCCACCCTGTCGACCTCGGCCCGTTCGCTCCAGAAGTTGTCCGACGCGATCGCGCAGGCCCCGGTGGTCAACGCCTCGAAGGTCGCCTCCGTCAAGCAGGCGGTGAGCAGCGGCAGCTATCAAATCGACGCCTCTCGAGTTGCCGACAAGCTGTTGCAGTTCGAGAGCGGGCTCAAGTAGTGCATGAACGAGGATTCGCGCCGCCGGCTCGAGGACTTGCTCGATCGCGAGATTGAAATCGCGCGCGAGCTGGCCGCCGCGCTCGACACGGAACGCACCGCCCTCACCGGTCCTTCGCCGGAGGCGGTGGAGCGGGCCGCCGGCGAGAAGATGCGGCTGCTCGGCTGCATGGAAAGGCTCGAGGACGAGCGGCGCGCGCTCGCGAACGCCGCCGAGCAAGCCCTCCCCGGAACCCGAGTGCCGCGCGAGGCAGGCATCGCGGCGACCGTCGCCGAGCGCTGGCGCGCGCTCATGGATCTCATGGCTCGCTGCCGGTCCGCCAACGAGGTCAACGGCTACATCATCCACACACGGCGCGGCCAGATTCAACAGCTCATCGGGATCGTCAGGGGCGCTGCGCCGCTCACCTATACCGCCCAGGGAAAGACCATGGCCAGGGCGCTGCGCGCGCTCGCCAAGGCTTGAATCATGCTGGTACTCAGCCGTCGTGCCGATGAATCGATCGTCATACAGCCCGCCGATGGCGTGGACGTCAGCATGACGCTCGCGCAGCTGTTCGCCAATGGACCCATCCTGATCACGCTGCTCGGCGGGACCGGCCGGCGCGTCAAGATGGGGATCGAGGCGCCCGAGCAGCTCGCCATCCGCCGCAAGGACGTGGCGTAAACGTCCGCACGTCGGTCGCCCGCGAGGGCGGCCCCGCCTTCCCCGGCGCCTCGATGCCTGCATCCGGGCCGGCGCGTGCCACATGTCAATTTGACTTATGAGCCGACGCTCCACGAGGTGCTTCGCGAAGCGCCCTGCGGTGTGCATAATGACTCCTTCCGCGCAACGCCGATAACAGGATCAGAAGATGGAGCGCCGCCTGCACACCCGCCACCGCGCACGCACCACGGTTTACGTCATCATGTCCGGTCGCAAGAGCCGCATCTGCAAGGCCAAGAACTTGAGCGCCAACGGCGTGTTCGTCGAGACGGAGAATCTGGGGCTGCGCAAGGGACAGCAGGTGCAGCTCGCCTTTGCAATCAATCTGGGATTGATCACCAAGATCCATCGGCGCACCGCCATCGTCGCGCACGTCACGCGCGGGGGCACCGGGCTCATGATGGAGCAGTTTGCCGGGCGATAGGGCCTCGCGGGCATGAGCCCGCCGCGCATTCGCGCCGCGCGTGCCGGGGACGTGCCTGCGCTCGCCTTGCTCATCGAGCAATACTGGTCGTTCGAGCGCATCGGCGGATTCGAGCTCGAGCGGATGCAGACTCTCCTGCGCCAGGCGCTATCGCTCGGGGATCGGGTGCAATGCTGGCTCGCGCAAAGCGATCGCGAGGTCTGCGGCTACCTGATCGCAGTGCTCATGTTCAGCCTCGAGCACGGCGGGATGATGGCGGAGATCGACGAGTTCTTCGTCGCCCCCGCGTTTCGCAATTCCGGAATCGGCGCGGCGCTCCTCAGCAGAGCCGAAGCGTCCCTTAAGCGCAAGGGCGTGCGGCGCCTGCAGCTGCAGCTCGGCTCGGGCAACGTCCAGGCGCGGGCATTCTACGCCTCGCGCGGCTATCAGCCGCGCTCGAGCTTCGAGCTGTGGGACAAGGCGCTGCATCGCGCCTGACCATCGGTCACCCGAAGCGAAGGGCAGGTATGAAGGAGATGCGCCAGCTCGAGTCCCTGATCCAGGCCCGCTCCGAGCTGCAGGGTGGCGCGATGGTATCTTTCCCCTATCGAACGCATGCGTACTGCTGCGCACGTAAGTGAAGCGCGGGCGGCGGCTCAATCGGCGCGGGCGGCTCAATCGGCGCGGGCGGCTCAGCCGGCGCGGGCGGCTCAGCCGGGTGGTCGCGCTAGGAGAGCTTCTTCGCCCGCACGCGACCCACGAAGTCCCGCTTGCCGATCTGTACACCCTTCCAGCGCAGGATGTCGTAGGCGGTCGCCGCATGAAAGTAGAAATTCGGCTGCGAGAAAGAAAGCAGAAAATCCTCGGCGGTGAAATCGAGTTGCCGCTCACCCGCGGCGAAGCGCATGTCACGCCCGACGAAACCATCCACCTCGGCGGCTCCGATTCCCTCGAGCACCGCCAGCGTCTCGGCAACGCGCGCCTTGAGCGCGGCGAAGGTGTCGGGTGGCTGGGTGTTGTCCGGCGAGAACACGCCGCGCCGAACCGCCTCGATGGCGCCCAGCGAGTGCACCACAGTCGATTTCACCTGATAGGCGAAGGGAAGCATGTCCTCGGCGAGCCGTGCCTGGATGATCTGCTCGGGCGCAAGGTGCTTCTCCGAGCAGAACGCTTCCGCCTTGTCGAGCAGACCCGATACGGACTGCAACATCTGCACGTACCCTGGGACGACCGCGGAATAAAGTGAGAAGCTCATGGCGGCGAAGAGTGTAGTCCGGGGCCGCACAAAGCGGAAGCCCGCTCAATATCGAGCCAGATGCCGCCCTCCTCTGGCGCACTTTCCGCGGAACCCCTCATGCAGCGAGCTGCACCCCACAAGCATCGTCGAGATCCTGGAAACCGAGCGTTGCATCGCAGGCGAGGCGCCGCGCCGTCTCGACCGGCACGCGAGGTCCATCTTCCAGATGGCAGCGGCCCGCCGAGTGCTCCTTGAATGAGTCCGCATCGACGTGCAGCACCACCTGGTGGCGATCGCCGCTGCCGCCCCCGCGCTTGGTGCCGTGCAAATATCCTTCGGCCACGACCGCCAGAGCATCCGCGCGGCGCGCCTGAAAGCTGAGCTCCTGCTCGTGCTGGCCTTTGCCAAAGAGCTCGGTCGAAGGCACCTGCGCCATCCCCGCCTCGATGGCCTTGAGCAAGAGGGCCCCCGCGACGGCGGGAAGACGCGCCTTGAGCACCAGGCTGCCATCCTCATCGAAATGATAGGTCACGGCACGGCTGCTCTGCTGGCGCTGCTCGCGCGACAGCTCCGCCGCCTGTTGGGCCCGCCGATACAGCCTCACGATGGTTTCGACGTGATACGCGGTACCGTGTAGCGCGATGTTCAGAAGGTTCGCCTCGGTCGCCGCACAGGCGACGCGCGTGAGTGCGCGAACCTTCGAATAGCTGAGCGCTCCTGCCGCCATCGATGCGGCGATTCGAGGCAAGTCATGAAGCGCATGCGCCACGCGCACCTTCTCGCGCGCCGCGCCGAGATTCAAACCGCATTTGAAATTGAGCCAGTGGGCGCACGACGCGATGCCGGCGCCGGCCCAGCCTTTGCGGCGATCGAACTCGCCGATCAGCATCAGCCAGCGGTATTGTGCCGCGTTCAGATGGCCCGCGAGCTCCGTGATACGCGCCTCGAGCTCCCCCAGAGGCAGCGCCGATTCGGCGTCGATCGATCCTCCGTCCATCGCCCTTCTCCTCGAACGAATTCGCTTTGCCCCGCGGGGCGTTGCCGCCGCAGGTCATTTCCTGACCGTCGCAATCCGCGCGTTGACCGCGATGTTCTGCGCGTGAAGTCCCGGCTTCTGGCCGTGATGATCGAACTCCAGATTCACGCCCGGCCGGAAGATCAGACAGTGAGTGGAGCCGCCGTAGTGAAACATGCCGATCTGATCCCCTTTGTCCACATGCTGCCCCTCATACACGGAGAGCTGACAGGTCGACACCTCGGCCATGCCCACCGGCATGACGCACATCAGGCCGACGTCCGGGCTATCGGCCTCGATGAAGATCAGAGCCCGCGTGGCGACCTCCGTGATGTAGCCTTGCGAGTCATTGGGGCCGGCCGGATCGAAACCCTGCGATGGCGCTTCCGAGAAATAGGTCCCTTCCTTGACGTACGCCTTGGCGATCGTGCCGCTCACGGGGCTGTGCCAGCGGTGATAGCTGAGCGGGCTGAGGTAGGCCTGATACACCGTGCCGCCGGCGAACAGCGGCGCCAGGCCGTCGTTCGCGAGCATGTGCGCGATCGAGTAGGGCTGCGACTTGATCCAGAATCGCTCCTGCAGCTTCACGTGACGCGCGATTCTGTAAGGTGCGGATTCGCAGGCGTTGACGATGACCGCATGGTCGTCGGGGTGCGCGACGGGACGCGCGCCCGGCCGCAATGCTCGGGTGAAGAACTCATCCCATGACTTGAAGCCATGGTGCGGTTGGTCGGGCTGGCAGAGGAAATCGCGGTCGAAGTCCGGCATCGCCGCGCGTGCGTCCGTGCCGAACCAGCCCCTGTGCGGGTCCTGATCGAGGACATAGGTGGAGTCGCTCGAGCGCAGGAACGTGCCCCAGCCGTCCAGCACCTTCTTCAGCTGCGCATTCACCCGTTCGTTCAGGAACGCGGCAAACCCCGCGGCGGTTCCCATCGACCAGTCGAAAATGGTGTTGATCGGACATCCGACCAGTCCGGTCCGATCGAACTCGGGGGCATGGGTCATGACCGTGTTCAAGAGCGCGAGCATGTGGCGGTAGTCGCGCACCTGCGGCCTGCCCGTCGGATCGTTGTCGTAGGGCGGCTTCCTGGGAATCTCCTCGAACATCTGATTGAACAGCATGAAGATGGCGGCGTCGCTCTCGATGAGATCCCGAAAATCCGCGATCACCGGATGCAGCGACTGCGACTCGCTGTGCGTCTTCTGGATCATGGTGTCGAGCCATCGGGCGAGGAAGGCGTGATCCGACGGGAGCCACTCGCCCACGCGGTACGGGACACGGGTTGTAGCGTCTGTGCTCATGTCGAATACCCCTCAGGTCGTGAGGCACTGCGGATCGAACGCGTATTCCCCGCGCAGAAACGCCGCGATCTCCCGCGCGTAGGGATTGGCTTGCAGCGCTTGGTATGCATCGAGCAGGCGCCGGCGTGTGTCGGCGTCGAGCCGTGCGAGCCCCGCGGTTTGCAGCAGCTCCAGATCCCTGAGCAGCTGCGCGGCGACCTCGGCCCCGCACAGCTCGCGGCAGATCTGCGGCAGCGCCTGCCGCAGCCCTGCACCCACGGTCAGAAGATGCCCCAATCCACGCAGCGCGATGCGCGTGAGATGTGCCTGGTTCATGGGATTGACGGCGAGGCCCGCGGCCCGGTCGACCGGCAAGCTCCACGAGTCGGCCGAAGGATCGAGATACAGGTGCTGGGTGCGGATCTTCGAGTCGTTCGAGATGTGATTGTCCCAGATGAAGGGCTTGCGGCCGATATCCTCCGACACCTCCTCCAGATGCCGCGCCGCATAGCCGTGCGAGATGACCTTCTCGCCCGTCCAGAAGAAATCGATGCGCGCATCGACCAGCCGGCCGATGTCCTTGAGATAGGTCCTCGGCGGCGGACCGAATTCGCGGGTGAGGCGCGGATCATAGGAGTAATACGTCGGGCAGAGGATGAAGTGCCGGGCGGTGCTCCAGCCGCAAATGTCCGTGATGGCCTGCGCCTGCAGCGCGGCAAGCCCTTCGACGTCGCCGCGCATGTCGTCGAACAGGATGCCGAGCGAATCCGCGCGGGTCTGGTTGAGCTGCAGCACTTTCGCGCGCAGCGACTCGCGCGCGCCGGCGTCGTAGCTCAGATAGATCTCGAAAGGCGTGAGCCCGATGCCGAAGTCGATGCCCCGATCGCGGCATCGGGTGCCGAGCGCCGCCAGCTGCTCGAGGGTGTCCTCGGGCATGGGCTCGCGCCAGCGCCGCCGCAGATACGCGTCGGCCTTCGGCGCATAGATATAGAACCGATAGCCGGCATCGCGCAGAAAATCGACGCCGCTCCGCCGCGAAGCCCAGCTCCAGGGCTTGCCGAAAAACCCCTCGATGACGCCCGCCCGGATGCCAAGGTCGCTTTTCGGAAAGATCACGTGCCTCACGCGTCTGCGTTGCCGGGGTGCGCTATGTTCGTCTACCCTCGCCAACCCCGCAACCGCGCCCACCCCGCAACCGCGCCCACCCCGCAACCGGGTCTTGGGCTATAATGGCCCGACTGTCGTCTCGAATCGGTCCCCTCGGGACCGAGCCGATTTCCCTTACATTTGCAGGTCCATGCCGCCCCTAGATCCGTCATGCGCGGATGCCATTCGCATTCGCGGCGCGCGTCAGAACAATCTCAAGAATCTCGATCTCGATATCCCGATCAACGAGCTGGTCGTCGTCACGGGGGTGAGCGGCTCGGGAAAGTCCTCGCTCGTCTTCGATACGCTGTTTGCGGAAGGCCAGCGCCGCTACGTGGAGACCTTCTCCCCCTACGCGCGGCAATTCCTCGACCGCATGGATCGGCCGATGGTGGACGCCATCGACGGAATCCCGCCCGCGATCGCCATCGACCAGACCAATCCGGTGCGCACGTCGCGCTCCACGGTCGGCACGATGACGGAGCTCAACGATCACTTGAAGCTGATGTTCGCGCGCGCCGCGGTGCTGCATTGTCGCGGCTGCGGACATCCGGTCAGGCGCGACAGCGTCGACAGCATTCGCGCCGAGCTCGCGCGGCGCTCTGCGGCGGCGGGCGATCCGCGCCTGCTCCTCACCTTTCCGGTCCCGATTCCGAGCAACTTCGGCGAGGCGGAGATCAAGGCGCTGCTCGCCGCTCAGGGCTATACGCGCATCCATGAGCAGCGCGGCGGCACGTTGCAGGTGATCCAGGACCGCTTTCGCTGGTCGGCGGTCGAGCCGGCGCGGGCGAGCGACGCCATCGAGGCGGCGCTCAAGGTGGGACAGGGCCGTCTCGATGTCTATCCGCAAGCCGATGACGGCCGCGCAGCGCCACCCTGGCGGTTCTCCACCGCGCTGCACTGCCCGGATTGCGACATTGCCTACCGCGAACCCACGCCGAGCGCCTTCAGCTTCAATTCGCCGATCGGGGCATGCGAGACCTGCCGCGGGTTCGGCCGCACCATCGGCGTCGACTATGGCCTGGTCATTCCCGATGCGAGCTTGTCGCTGCGCGCCGGCGCGATCAGGCCCTGGCAGAGCGAGTCCTACCAGGAGTGTCAGGCGGACATGCTCAAGTTCGCCCGCAAGCGCGGCATCCCGATCGACACGCCCTGGGCCGACCTCGGCGCCGAGCAGCGCCGCTGGGTCATCGACGGCGAGGGCGAATGGACCAAGAACGTCTGGTACGGCGTCAGGCGGTTCTTCGCCTGGCTCGAGACCAAGGCGTACAAGATGCACATCCGCGTGCTGCTCTCGCGATACCGCTCCTATACGGAGTGCGCCGCGTGCGAGGGGGCGCGCCTCAAGCCCGAGGCGCTGCTCTGGCGGCTCGGCGAGCCGGCGCTCGGTATCCGCGAGCTGATGCTGCTGCCGATCGATCGATGCCGCGAGTTCTTCGACTCGCTCGTGCTCCCGGCGCCGCTCGATGAGGCCGCCGATCTTCTTCTCGGCGAGATCCGTACGCGGCTCAAGTACTTGACCGACGTCGGGCTGGGCTATCTCAACCTCGATCGCCAGTCGCGCACCTTGTCCGGCGGCGAGGTCCAGCGCATCAACCTCACCACGGCGCTCGGCACCTCGCTGGTGAACACCCTGTTCGTCCTCGATGAGCCCTCGATCGGCCTGCATGCGCGCGACGTGGGCCGCATCGTGGGCGTGATGCAGCGCCTGCGCGATGCGGGCAACACCCTCATCGTGGTCGAGCATGACCCGACGGTCATGCAGGCGGCCGACCGGCTCATCGACATCGGCCCGGGACCCGGCGAGCACGGCGGCAGGATCGTGTTCGACGGCCGCATCGGCGCGCTCGGCAGCGCGCGAGGCTCGCTTACGGCCGATTATCTGCTCGGCCGCCGGCGCGTGCAGATACCGCGCCCGGCGCAGGCCCGGCCGAGCCGCGGCGCGCTGCGCATCGAGGGAGCGGCCGAGCACAATCTCAAGGGAATCGACGTGGAGATTCCCCTCGATCGCCTGGTCTGCGTGACCGGCGTCAGCGGCTCCGGCAAATCCACCCTGGTCCACGATGTGCTGTATCCGGCGCTGCGAAGAGCGCATGGCAAGCCGACGGAGAATCCGGGCCGCCACCGCGCGCTCCACGGTGCACTCTCGATCGACGGCGCGGTGATGGTCGACCAGAGCAGCATCGGCCGCACGACGCGCTCGAACCCCGCGAGCTACGTCGGGGCCTTCGATGCCATTCGCCAGCTGTTCGCGCGGCTGCCCCAGGCCCGGGAGCGCAAGTACACGGCGGGGACGTTCAGCTTCAATTCCGGCAACGGCCGCTGTCCGAGCTGCGCCGGCAATGGCTTCGAGCACGTCGAGATGCAGTTTCTTGCGGACGTGTATCTGCGCTGCCCCGATTGCAACGGCCGGCGCTATCGCGCGGAAGTGCTCGAGTGCAAGCTCACGCGCGCCGGCTCCGAGCCGTTGAGCATCGCGGACGTGCTCGATCTGACGGTGTCCGAGGCGCTGGCGGTGTTCCAGGCCGACCCGGAGGTGTGCGCGCGGCTTGCGCCGCTCGCCGAGGTCGGACTGGATTACCTGCGCCTGGGTCAACCCGTGCCGACGCTTTCGGGAGGCGAGGCGCAGCGGCTGAAGCTCGCGGGCCATCTTGCGGAGAGCGCCGTGCAATCGGCGTCGGCCCGGAGAAAGTCAGCACCCGCCTCGAAGCGGGCCGGCGGGACCCTGTTCCTGTTCGATGAGCCCACCACGGGGCTGCACTTCGACGACGTCGCCAAGCTGTTGCGCGCCTTCAGGCGGCTGATCGAGGCCGGCCACTCGCTCCTGGTCATCGAGCACAACCTCGACGTCATCCGCGCGGCGGACTGGATCATCGACCTGGGCCCCGAGGGGGGCGATGCAGGCGGCGGCATCGTCGCGGTCGGCCCGCCCGATGAGCTCATGGGCATCGCCGCCTCGCACACCGGACGCGCTCTGCGCGAGGCTCTGTCCGGGGCCGCGGGCGGCGCCCTGCTCGCCTCGGGCGTACGCGACGCCGCTCGGCGCCCCGTGGGCTACGGCCCCTCGACATCCATCGAAATCCGTGGCGCACGCGAGCATAACCTGAAGGACATCAGCGTGAACCTGCGCCGCAACCAGTTCACGGTCATCACCGGAGTGTCCGGAAGCGGCAAGAGCACTCTCGCCTTCGACATTCTCTTCGCCGAGGGGCAGCGCCGCTACCTCGAGTCGCTCAACGCCTATGCGCGCCAGTTCGTACAGCCCGCCTCCCGCCCCGACGTCGATGCCATCTTCGGCATCCCGCCCACCGTCGCCATCGAGCAGCGTACCAGCCGCGGCGGACGCAAGAGCACCGTGGCGACGCTCACGGAGATCTACCACTACCTGCGTTTGCTGTATGTGAAGCTCGGCGTGCAGCATTGCCCGAGCTGCGGTGCGCGCATCGAGCCGCAATCCGCCGATGCCATCGCGGCGCGGATCGTCAAGGATTATCGAGGCGAGAAGGTCACGCTGCTCGCGCCGCTGATCGTGGCACGCAAGGGGCTGTACACCGCACTGGCCAAGTGGGCGCGCGGCAAAGGTTTCGCCGAGCTCAAGGTCGACGGAAAGATGCTGCCGACCGCGAAGTGGCCGCGGCTCGATCGTTTCGTCGAGCACGATATCGAGCTGCCGGTCGCCGCCCTCACGGTGAGCGCCGCGCGCGAGGGCGAGTTGCGCGAGGCTCTCGCGGCGGCGCTCGAACATGGCCGCGGCGTGCTGCACGTGGAGCGCGCGAGCGGCGCCGGCGGACCCGCAGCGAAGTCCCCCGCCGTCGTCTTCTCCACCAAGCGAGCCTGTCCCAGCTGCGGCACCGGCTTCCCGGAGCTCGACCCGCGCTTGTTCTCGTTCAATTCGAAACACGGCTGGTGCGCGAGCTGCTTCGGCACCGGCCTCGCGCTCGCGGAATTCGACGCCGCGCAAAGCGGCGAGGAGGCGCAGTGGCTGGACGCGGCTTCAGCCGCCGCGCCTGCAGCCTGCCCCGAGTGCGCCGGCGAGCGGCTCAACCCGGTGGCGCGCCACGTGCTGTTCCGGGAACGCTCCATCGCCGCCCTGACCGACATGCCGGTGGAGGAATTTGCCAGGACGATCGCCAGGCTCAAGCTGAGCGGACGCGAGGCCCAGATCGGCCGCGATCTGCTGGCCGAGCTCTCGGCGCGCACGGCATTTCTGTGCGATGTGGGACTCGGCTACTTGCAGCTCAATCGCGCCGCCCCGACCTTGTCGGGCGGCGAGGCTCAGCGCATTCGCCTCGCGGCCCAGCTCGGCTCGAATCTGCAGGGCGTGTGCTACGTGCTGGACGAGCCCACCATCGGGCTGCATCCGCGCGACAATGCGGCGCTGCTCGACACGCTGGAGCGCCTGCGCGGCAAGGGCAATACGCTGGTGGTCGTCGAGCACGACGAGGAAACGATCCGCCGCGCCGATCACGTGATCGACCTCGGGCCGGGTGCGGGCACTCGCGGCGGCGAGCTGGTCGCCGAAGGCACGGCCCGCGAGCTCGAGCGCATGAGCGAATCGCCGACCGGACGCTGTCTCGCCGCGCCGCTCGAGCATTCGCGCGATCGGCGCCGCCGCATCGACGCCGATACCCCCTCGATCCGGATCCGCGGCGCCAACCTGCACAACTTGCGCACGGTGCAGGCGCGCATCCCGCTCGGGCGACTCACCGTGGTCACCGGCGTATCCGGTTCGGGTAAATCCTCGCTGGCGCGCGAGGTGCTGCTCGGCAACCTGAGGCGGCTGCTCGCGGCGCGCGCCGCGGCCGGCAAGAGACGGCGCGAGAAGCCTGCGGTCGAGGGTGGTGCATCGATCGAGGGTGGTGCGTCGATCGAGGGCTGTGCGTCGATCGAGGGCTGGGAACCGGTGAGCCGAGTGCTCGAGGTCGACCAGACTCCCATCGGCAAGACCCCGCGCTCGTGCCCGGCCACCTACATCGGGTTCTGGGATGCGATTCGCCGCCTGTACGCCGAAACGACCGATGCGCGCATCCGCGGCTTCGGCCCCAGCCGCTTCTCGTTCAACACCTCCGGCGGACGGTGCGAGGCCTGCGAGGGACAAGGCCTGCAGCGCATTGAGATGAGCTTTCTGCCGGACGTTCAGGTGCTGTGCGATGTGTGCGGCGGCCGCCGCTTCAACGCCGAGACCCTGGCGATTCCCTTCAAGGGCAAGAGCATCGGCGACACGCTCGCGCTCTCCGTCGACGAAGCGGTCGAGTTCTTCGCGGCGCAGCGCTCCGTCCAGCACCCCGTGCAGCTCCTGGCGGATGTCGGGCTCGGCTACCTGAGCCTGGGCCAGCCGAGCCCGACGCTTTCCGGCGGCGAGGCCCAGCGCATCAAGCTGGTGGCCGAGCTCGCAAAATCGCGCACCGATCCGCTCGGCATCGACATCGCAAGGCGCGAGCAACAGCACACCTTGTATGTGCTCGATGAGCCGACCGTGGGACTGCACATGGCGGACGTCGAGAAGCTGGTGAAGGTGTTGCAGCGTCTGGTCGATGCCGGCAACACGGTGGTGGTCATCGAGCACAATCTCGACGTCATGGCGGAAGCGGACTGGATCGTCGATCTCGGACCCGAGGGCGGCACCGGTGGCGGGCGCGTCGTGGCCGAGGGCGATCCGGATGCCATCGCACGCAGGCCTGGAAGCAGCCATACCGCCCGCATTCTCGGCGAATTCCTGTCAGAGCGCGGCGCTCGCTAGCGCACGGCGCATGGTGCTCGCGTTCCTCGTGGCCCTGCTCGCCAGCATCCTGATCGCGCTCGCCGCGGCCTGGGGGACGCTCGCCCTGTGGTACCGGGCACCCGGCCACCGCGTCGCGCGAGCGCTGTGCGCCGCCTTGTGGGCTGCGTTCGCCCTGGCATGCATCGGCGCGCTCTGGCTGGGATGCGCGCTCGCGGCAATCGCGGCATTTGCAGCCGCTCTCGGCGGCCTGCTGCTCTGGTGGATCCGGCTGCGTCCCTCCAACCAGCGGGCATGGGCGGACGATGTCTCGCAGACCGTGAGCGGCACGATCGACGGCGAGAAGGTGACGCTGCACGAGGTGCGCGACTTCATCTGGCGCACCGAGAAGGACTACACGCCGCGCTGGGTGACGCGCACCTACGAGCTCACGCGCCTCGACTCGCTCGACATGATCGTATCGTACTGGACGGGCCCCCTGATCGCGCACATGCTGATCTCGTTCGGCTTCGACGACGGCGCCCACCTCGTCTACTCGGTCGAGATCCGCCGCCAGAAGACTCAGACGTTCTCCGAGATCGGCGGGTTCTTCAAGGAATTCGAGCTCGTCATCATCGCCGCCGAAGAGCGCGACATCGTGCGCCTGCGCACCAATGTGCGGCGCGAGGATACCTATCTGTTCCGGCTGAACCTGCCGCGTGAGGCGACGCGCGCCTTGTTTCTGTCGTACCTGCAAGCGGCCAACGAGCTCGTGCGCAGGCCGCGCTTCTATCACACCATTCGCGGCAACTGCACCACCGTGCTGTACTGCATGCTGAGGCGCATCCTCGGCAGGCTGCCCTTCAGCTACCGCGTGCTGCTCTCGGGCTACATGCCCGAATACTTCTACGGCGTCGGCCGCCTCGACCAGCGCTATCCGCTCGAGACGCTGCGCACGCTCGGCTACATCAGCGAGCGAGCGCGGGCCGCGGACCAGAGCCCGAGCTTCTCGGCGGACATCCGCGCCGGGATTCCGCCGCTCTCCTGAGCGGCCGGCAGTAGGCCGCGCGCACGGATCTGATCCGCCCTATCACGGATCCGATACACCCTATCGCGGACGCGACCCAGGGCTTGCCTGTAACCCGGCATGCGGTCCAGCCTATTCCGCACTCAGGGATTTCGAACGGCTGCTGCCCGAGCTCGCCATCGACAATGCAGCATGGAGTGCCGCCTTTGATCTCGCGCGACGCGCGCGTAGCACCGCCTACTGGGGACTGGGCTTGCGCTTCTCCTCCGCGGCCTTCTTCTTGGCCGCGGCCTCCTCGGCCGCCTTCTTCCTGGCCTGCGCCGCCGCGGCCTCGGCCTGCTGCTTGCTGCGCTCGGCCTCCTGAGCGCGCTGTGCCTCTTGCGCCTTGCGCGCCGCTTCGGCCTGTGCGGCTTGCTGCTTGCCGCGCTCGGCAGCCGCCTCCTGGTGTTTGCGCTCGGCAGCCGCCTGGGCCTCGTTGCGCTTCGCCTCGGCCTCCTGCGCAGCGCGCTGCTGCGCGGCTCTTTCCGCGCCGGCCTTGGCCGCGCCATTCTCGCCCGGCGCCCTCTCGCCCGGCGCCCTCTCGGCCGGGCGCATCGCCTCGCCCGGCCGCGTCTCGGCCGGCGCGCCGCGCGCCGCCTCTTGCATCGCCGGCGCGGGACGCGGGTGTGCCAGCTCCGGCGGCACGACCGCATGCACGACCTGCGGCGGCGGCAAGGACACGGTGCGGCCCGGCACGTACGGCGGCAGGGGTTTGCTCGATGAAGGTGTGGGCGCAGGCACGCGCACCACGGGGGGAAGCGCCGCAGCGAGATGCGCCTGCGCCGGCACGGTGGCATTGACGGCCACGTGCGTCGCCGTCGCGCTCGCCGGCGCGACGATGGTCACGTTGTTGATCGTGGTGTTGTTGATGACCGTGTTGTTGATGACCGTGTTGTTGACGGTCGTGTTGCTGACGTTGGTGTTGTTGACGTTGATCCTCATGCCGACGTTGACCACGGGCGGCGCGCCGGTCACGACGGCCGGTGCGACACCGATCGGGGCCGGAATGATGATGCCGGGGCGCGAGCCGGGCGGCGCAGGAACGAACACACCTTCCGGTCCCATCGGCGGTGGACCCGGAACGACGCCCGGCAGGACTGCGGCGAGCGTCAGTCCCAATCCGATCGCCGGCACGACGAACGAGACGCTCGGAGCCGCCCAGAACCCCCCGACGAATATCACGTGCGCATCACGATGATCGTAGTAAGGCTGCACCCAGTGATAGTGCGGCCGGGGCGGCGGCAGCCAGTGCCCGTGGATCCACACCCAGTTGCCGTACCAGCCCCAGTAGCCGCCGGTCCAAACGTAGTCGGGTCCCGGCGGCGGCGGCGGCGGGTCGACCAGCATGGGCGGCGGCGCCCAGCCGACCTCGACCGGCGCTGGCTGCTCGCTCGGGGGCTCCTCGTACGCGCTCACCACCGGCTGCGGCTCGGGCGGAGTATAGGTTTCCTCGGACACATTCTCCCCCGGCGTCGTCCCGGCGGTCTCGGGCGGCGCACTCTGTGGCGCCGTCGGCTCGGCGGGCGCCTCGGCCGTTGAAGCACCTTGCGGGGGCGGGGGCGTTTGCGAATTGCACGCACACAATGTGGCGGCGCCGAGGATCAGGGCGATGATGGTTCTCATTCAGGTCTCCCGGTGCGCTGAGCTGGCGTGAACGCAGATTGTACACAGCAGGTCGCCTGACCAGGCGCTCGATGCGGTCCGCCGCGCGCGGCGAACCCCTGTAGGATTCGCACTACACCTGCTTTTCCGCGCACCAGACCCGCTTCTCCGGCGCACTACATCTGCTTTTCCGGTGCCGCCGCAGCGAACGTCGCCAGCTCGCGACAGGCGGCATCGATTGCGACGATGCGCGGATAGGGGCTCAAGTCCACCGAGTATCGCCGCGCGTTGAACACCTGCGGCACGAGACACACGTCGGCCATGCCGGGCGAGTCGCCGTGACAGAAGCGGCCCCGAGAGCCGTCCCGGCCGAGCCACTCCTCGAGCGCCGCGAATCCCGCCTCCACCCAGTGGCGATACCATTGCTCGCGCGTCGCCTGAGCGATGCCGAGCGGCGATTCCAGGTACTTGAGAGCGCGCAGGTTGTTCAGGGGATGGATGTCGCAGGCGATGAGCTGGCACAGAGCGCGCACCCGGGCGCGCGCGAGCGGCGCCGCCGGCAGCAACGGCGGATTCGGATGGGTCTCTTCCAGATACTCGATGATGGCGAGCGACTGCGTGAGCGCCTCGCCATCATCCAGCACCAGCACGGGCACGAAGCCCTGCGGATTGAGCTTGAGGAAGTCCTTGTGGCGGTGCTCGCCGCGGCGCAGCTGCTTGCTCACGGGATTCGCCTCGAGCCCCTTCAGCGCGAGCGCGATGCGCACGCGATAAGAGGCGGAGCTCAGCGAATAGCCGTACAGGGTCATCATAAAGCTGCACCTTCCCGGATCGATGCGAATCAGGAGCGAATCCGGGCCGCCTGCGATATGCGCGTCGACAGCCGGACGCCGAGGCTCAACACGCCGTCGAACGCCAGCAGCATCAGCGCGGCCGCCACGAACATCCCGAGACCGGTCAGCAGGTGCAGCGGCCCCGACAGCGCGTCGATGCCCGAATAGTATACGATCAGGACCAGCGCGAGCACGCGCAGAAAATTCGCCGCGATCGCCAGGGGAATGATCGCAGCCAGCAGGAGCGATGCGCGAGCCGCGGATCGGCGCCGGAACGCATACACGTAGAAGGTGCCGACGGCGAGCAATGCCACGATCGAATTGAGCCCCGAGCAAGCGTCCTTGACCAGCACCTCGTACGGTCCGATGACGATGCTCACGCCATTCTGTGCGACCGGATAGCCCATCGCATACAAGGCGGCGGTCACCGCATCGGAGATGAAAACCTTCAAGGGCAGCGTCACGGCGTCGATCATCCAGTCGGGAAGCGGCACCGCGAACAGCAGGAAGCCGATGGGAAACGCGAGCGTCGCGAGCCACCAGCGTCCGCCCAGCAAAAGTACGCAGCCGCCGATCACGGCGATCGCCGACAGGACCTCGGCTCCCAGAAGGCCGAGCGCCCTGGCGCAGAACAGCAGCGCGAGCCCGGACACGAGCACGCACCAGCCCCACACCGGGGCCGGCGCGAGAGGTCGGGCACTCGAGCGCTGCGAGGCGACCGCCATCAGCCAGAGCGATACCCCGATGATCAGCGGCCCCTGGCTCTGCTGCTCGGTGCGCCACGGCCCATCGAATAGCCGCACCAGCGTCGGGGCGTAGGCCGCAAGAACGGCGCCCGCGAGCAGTGCCGCCCATGGCCACGCGGTCTTCAAGGTGGGTGCAGCATGAGATGGCGTGACGAATGCCGACATGACTAGTTCTTGCCGGGCGCGTCCATCACCCTGCCGGGCGCGTCCATCACCTTGCCGGGCGCGTCCATCACCTTCGCGTAGTCGCCGCTGAACCTCGCTTCACGGCGCGCGGCCGCCCAGGCCGCGGCCACCTGCGCCTTGAACCGATCGGCCTTGAGCATTTGCCGTGCGAGGGTAGCGGCCGCGTCGCCCTCGAGCGGCGCGCTCTGCTCGCTCAGGATCTTGAAATACAGGGCATTCGCACCCAGGCGTCCGAAGAAGATCTGGTCCGGCTTCCTCGCCGCCAGGGCTTTGGCCAGGTCCGGCGGGACATCGGCTGCGCTCATCTCCGCGATCGAGCGATCGTGAGCGATCCCCATCGAGGTGAGGCTCCGGTCGACCTCCTCCAGCGATCCGGCACCCTCGTTGGCTCGGGCGATGTCCGGCAAGCCATCCGTGATCGCAAAGCGGATCTGCTCGACCCTCAGCAGTCGCCGGCGCGCGAACCTGTCCGGATTCTGCGCGATGAACCGATCGATATCCGATGGATCGATCGACAGATCCGCCGCCTTGCGGGCGAGCACGGCGCCGGCGAGAACCTGCTCGCGCGAGCGCCGCAAGTCCGATAGAACGTCGGGCTGCCGCTGCAGCTTGGCGAGCGTCGCCTGCTGCACGAGATACTTGCGCAACACCAGGTCGCCGAGCGCGCGCTTGACGAGGGCGGGATCTTGCTGCTTGTCCGGTGGAACGTTCGCGGCGCGCAGCTCGTTGCGGAGCTCCAGCGCGGTCACCGCATCCTCGCCCACGCGGGCGATGACCTGTCCGCCAGCCGCTGGCTCCGCGCGCGGCGAGCAGCCGCACAGCCAGCTCGACAGGCACAGCCAGCTCGACAGGCACAGGCGGCTCAAGGCCACCCTCGGCCCATGCCGCTCGGCGGGGTGCGGTTTTGCCGCGTCTCGCTTTCTCACCTGCGCATGCTCCTCATTGCGTCATCGTCGAAAATATGTCAATTGTCGGGGACTCGACTCGCCGCTTCATTCTATGATTGCCCGGCGTGACGCGGAGGCCTCGATGCCGTCGAATCGCATGCAGCTCGGCCTGGCGGCGGCCGCCATCGTCATGAGCGCGCTGCTCGCCGCGGCGCTTGCCCCGCGCGGCCCCACCCGGGGCGAAGCCCGGGCGCCGGACCTGTCGCGCATCATTCCGCTCGCGTTCGCGGACTGGAAGTACGTTCCGGACATTGCGCTCGTCATACCGGCCGCGGATGCGCAGGACGACGCCGATCCGAGCTCGCGGCTCTACGGCATCTATGATCAGGTGATCGGCCGAGGCTACCGCAACGCGGCCGGCGCCACCGTCATGCTGTTGATCGCGTACGGGAGCGCCCAGGATTTCAAGCTCAAAGCGCATTGGCCGGAATTCTGCTACGTCGCCGCCGGCTTTCGAATCCTCGCGAAGAGCGAGTCGGCCGTGCCGCTGAGCGGCGCCGAGAGGCCGCTGGAGCTGACGCGTCTCATCGCCGAGCGCGAATCGCGGCTCGAGCCCGTCAGCTACTGGATGCGTGTCGGGCGCGAGATATCGCACGGCATCATCGACCGGCAATGGATTCGGCTCAAATACGCGCTGCGTGGAGCCGTCCCGGACGGCGTGCTGATCCGCACCTCCACCGTGGGCCTCACGGCGCAGGCCTCCTTCGAGCTGCAGGATCGATTCATCCGTGATCTGCTCGCCGCAGTGCCGCGCGGCGACCGCGCCTTTTTTCTGGGCGGAACCTGAGCCGACCCGCGCAAGGCGGCTATACCGCGGGCCAGTGCACGCGCTGCCAGGAGGCGACCGGCGCGCCGTTGATTCGCCGCGGCGGCAGCGATCCGCGGGCGATCAGACACTGCTGGACGGCCTGATCGAGCCACGGCCTGCCGCTCCCGACCTCGATCTTGCTGTCGGACACATGGCCGTCTCGCTCCACGCGCACCAGCAGGATGATCGCGGAAGCGCGGACGGCAGATGTCGTCTCGCGGCCCGGCCGGCACGTGCCGGCGAGATCCTCGACCGCAGCGGCCGCGGCATCGCCGATCAGCACGTCGCTCGAGGCCGAGACCGAGAGCGCCACCTCGGCCGGCCCGAGCACGAGCGCCGGGAGCTTGGGGGAGGTCGGCAGCACGCGCTCGAGAATCGGCGGCGGCAGTTCCGCAGCCAGGTCGGGCGGTGGCTGGCGCGGAGCCGGCAGGTTGGCGATGAGGACCAGCGCCTGCGATGCGCTGTGCCGCGGTACAGCGCTCGACGCCAGGAGCCATGCTCCCGCTCCGGCGTGCAGCAGGATGGCCGCGAGGGCCGCAGCCAGCCGCAGGGGTATGCCTCGCGAGGGGTCATACCGCGAATCTCGCGGCCTCGAGGGAACCGCAGGAGCGGGTGCCGGCAGCTCCGGTACCCAGTCCTCGACCACCAGCCGGCAGGACGGCAACGAGCCGCGCGCGCTCGCCGGCCCCTCGGAGCTCTCGCTCCCGCGCTGCCCGGGATTCAGGCCGGAGCGGATCCGTCCCGAATCGCTTGCCCCAGGCATACCCTAGTCGAGCGTGACCGTCTGGGAGGCCGATTGTACCCCCGCGGCGGTCGCGTTGATGATCGCCGTGCCCGTTCCGACGGCATGCAACGCGACCCCGCCCAAGGACACGCTGGATGGCGAGGACTCCTGCCCCGCCGACAAGGTCACCGTCACCGGGGTGGTTTGCGTCTGCGAGGACGTGGTCAGATCCGCGACCGCGGCATTGCTGGTCGAGATCGTCACTACCAGCGATGTACCGGCAGCCACCGCCTCGTAGCCATAGCCCGGGACGTAGGTCCCGACCTCGAAGGCTGCGTCCGCGCTCGTGGCCGCTTCGCTGGTCGGCAAGCTCGAGTACAAGAGCTCCGGCTCCACCACCGCGACGGCGGCGCTGCCCGAGGTGAATTGAGTGTCGGTGGTCGATGCGGTCACCGTCGGGCTCCCGGTCGCCCCCGCCACGCCCAGCACGTAGAAGCTGAACGAGCTCGTGCCGTTGTTGACGAACACGTCGATGAACGGCTGCCCGGCGGTGACGCCATCCGGGGAAATCAGCAGCTTCGTGGCGTCGCTGCTCGCGATCTTGACGGTGATCCCTCCGTCGTTCGAGGCCTGCAGCGATCCCGTCATCTGCACCTGCAGGCCGCTCCCGACCTGCACGTTGCTCGGCAGCGAGATGGCGGCCAGGCTCACCGTCACGCTCTTCGAGCTGGCGTAGCTGCCGCCGTTGAACGAGCCGGTGCCAAATCCGCTCGCCGTCACGCTCACCGTGGTGGTGCCGCTGGCAATGGGGGCGAAGGTGAAGCTCGCCGAGTAGCTCCCCACCGG
>DATJSL010000039.1:0-171543 GCA_035504115.1 Steroidobacteraceae bacterium
TCGCGGCGACGGCGAGCGCGCTGACGATGCCGACGCCGATATAGGCGGCGACGCGACCGATCCCGGTGGTGACGATCAGCGCCAGCCGGCGCCGCCACGGGGCGATGAAGTCGGTCAGCGTCGCCACCGTCACGCGCCAGGAATGGCCGTCCGCGCGCAGGATCGAATCGGCGGCCTCGCCGTCGTCTTGGGGGGTTTGCGTCTCGTCCGGCGCGAGCAGGTCCGGCTGCTGCGGCGCCGCCGCCGCCAGCACGCCGCGTTCCGCCGCCTGCGCCCCCATCAGGCGCCGATACGCGCCGTCGTGGCGCATCAGCGCGGCATGGCTGCCACTCTCGACCACGCGGCCTTCGTCGAGCACCAGGATGCGGTCGGCCCCGATCACGCTCGACAGGCGATGGGCAAGGATGAGTGTCGTCCGTCCCGCCATCAGCCGATCGAGCGCGCGCTGGATGATCGCCTCGTTCTCGGCGTCGACCGAGGACAAGGCCTCGTCGAGGATCAGGATGGGCGCATCGCGCAGCAGCGCCCGGGCGATCGCCAGGCGCTGGCGCTGGCCGCCCGACAGCTTCATCCCGCGCTCTCCCACCAGCGTGTTGTAGCCGTCGGGGAGCTTATTGATGAATTCCGTGCAGCACGCCGCCTCCACCGCGCGGAACACCTCCTCGTCGGTCGCCTCCGGTCGGCCGTAGCGCAGATTCTCGAGCAAGGAGCGATGGAACAGCGAGATCTCCTGCTGCACCACTGCGATGGACCTGCGCAGGCTCTGCTGCGTGACGTGCGAGATCACCTGCTCATCGATGGCGACTTCCCCGGAGTCGGGATCGTAGAGCCGCTGCAGCAAGGCGATGACCGTGGACTTGCCGGCGCCCGAGCGGCCGACCAGCCCCACCCTCTGCCCTCCGGGTACGATGAGGGTGAAGTGCTTGAGCACGGTCTGGCCGCTCGGATAGCTGAAGCTCACGTCGCGAAACGCGACGACACCCTCGCGCACCCTGAGCGGCCTGGCATCCTTTGCATCCTGCATCTCGTGCGGCAGGCCGAGCACCTGCACCGCTTCGCGCAGCTTGGCGAACTGCTGCACCATGTCGACCATCGCCATCGCGAAATCGCGCGAGGCGTGCAGCACCGTGAACCCCAGCGTCGTCGTGAGCACGACATCTCCGGTCGTGATCTCGCCGAGCCTCCACAGCTCGACCGACCACACCAGCACGCCGGCAGTGACGCCGAACACCGACACCGCGTGGAACTGGCGCAGCCGCTCGAGCGACCTCAGGCTCATGCGCTGCGCCTGCATCTCGTCCTCGATCTTGATGCTGAGCCGATGCTGCTCGCGCTGTGCGGCGCCGAATGCGCGCACCAGTCCGATGTTGCTCACCACATCGGTCAGATCCCCGCTCACGTGTGCGGCATGGCCGGCGAAATTCTGGTGCAGCTCCCGGCCGCGGGCGGCCCACCAGGCGATGATCGCACCGAGCACGGTCACCACCCCCAGCAGCACCGCCGTCAGGTGCCAGTTGATCGTGCCGAGCACGAAGATGCTGGCGATGACCGCGATGCCGGGCGGAATCGTGTTCCAGGTGAGCGAGTTCTCGATCAGCCAGGCCGCGTTGGCCGCCGCCGTGATACGCCCGGCGAGCGCACCGGGCAGCTGCTCCACGAAGTAGCGCGTTCCCTGGCCCGACAGGTGATTGAACAGCTCGATGCGTATGTCCCCGCCCACGGCGACGAACGCATGCGTGGAGGCCCAGCCGGCCACCCGCCACAGCAGATTGTCGCCCGCAACCAGGGCGAGCAGGATGCCCACCGCGCCCCACAGCACGGTCGATGCGGGATCGTGCGTGGAGAGCACGTCGACGAGATGCTTGACCGCGTACTGAGATCCGACGTTGCACAGTACCGCCGTGAGCACGCAGCCGAGCACCACCAGGTGGCTGAAGAAGCGCCTGCGCACGTAGCGTCCCAGAAATCTGACGGCCCCTTTGGACGCGTGGCGTGGCAACGGCATGACGAGGTTCGCGCACCTGTGGCGATGAGGGCTCGGCGTATTCTTCGACAAGTGCTCGAGAGGACCGGACGGATAAACCTGTCAACGGCTGTCAGCGTCCGCTGACAGCCGCGGCGGCGCATGAGGCCTCGCGCCTCGGCGCACCTCACGCCGCGGCGCGCCTCACGCCGCGGCGCCCCTCACGCCCGCGCCTTTGCGGCAGATCATGAGGATCTCGTCGATGCCGCCGGCCGGGATCAGGCCCGGGCGAAACTCCAGTTGCTTCTGCAGCTTGAGCCCGAGCGGCATGAACACGCGGTTGTACCACCACAGCGCGCGCGCGCGCTGATGCGTGAGATACCACATGCCGAGATCGAGCAGCCGCGAGGAGCGCGGCTGCATGCCGTAAGCGGCGCTGCGCTCGATGCGCAGGCCGTGCCGCGCCAGCGTCCCGGGCAGCAGCTCGGGCCGGTAGCGCCGGCGGTGCCCCACGAAATCGTCGAAGGCGTTCCAGCGCTCGGGATGCAGAGGCACCGACAGCAACAGCACCGCCCCGCATGCCGCCACCCGCGACAGCTCATCGAGGGCGGCGCCGTCGTCGTCCACGTGCTCGATGATGTCGAGCGCGCACACCAGCTCGAACGCGCGGTCGGCGAATGGCAGCGCCGTCACCAGCCCCAGCGCGGCGCGGGCGCCGCGCGCGTGCAGCGCCCGCACCGCCGGCGCGCTCACGTCGATGAAATGCGTCTCGGCGATCGGCAGGCGCGGCCGCAGGCCCGGAGCCACCTCGAGTCTGGCGCCGCTCGCCGGCAGGATCGAGCGGATCAGCGGCCAGGTATTGAATCGATCGGGCTCGACCAGCCGCGCCCCGGACCACAGCGAGTCATAGTAGCCGCGATTCGCGTCCAGTAGCTCGCGCGCGCTCAGCGCCCGCGTATCGGTCTGCTGCATGGTGGCGCCACTGTAGCATCGCGCCGTCCATCGCTCCATGCGCGGCTCAGGCGCGTCCGGAGGCGAACACCGCCAGCATGTCCTCCTCCTCGACGACGCCCTGGCCGTTGTTGCCGAGCATGGCGAGGCACTGTTCCGCAGGCATGGGGCGCGCGAACAGAAAGCCCTGGCCGACGGTGCAGCCCAGCTTGCGCAGGATTTCGGCCTGCTGATAGCCCTCGATGCCCTCCGCGATCACCTGAATGCGCAGGTGCCGCGCGATCGCGATGATGGCGCTCACGATCGCCAGATCGCTCGTGTCGGTCACCAGGTCGCGCACGAAGCTGCGGTCGATCTTCAGGGCGTCGACGCGCCAGTTCTTGAGGTAGCTCAGGCTCGAGTAGCCGGTGCCGAAATCATCGATGGCGATCTTGATGCCGAGGTCGCGCAGCCGGACCATCGTGTCCTGGCGGTTCTCGCCGGATTTGGTCTGGCTCGAATCGAATACGGCGCGCTCCGTCATCTCCAGCTGCAGCAGGTCCGGCCGCAGGCCGTGCGTCGCGAGCAAGGTCGAGATCGTCGACTGCAGCTCGCCGCGCTGCAGCTGCGCCGGCGCCACGTTGAGGGACACCGGCACCAGCTTCACGCCCTGGCGCTGCCAGGCGCTCATGGTCTGCAGCGTCCGGTGCAGCACGAAGTTGCCCATCGGCACGATCAGGCCGGTCTCTTCCGCGACGGGGATGAACTGGTCGGCCGGCACCATGCCGTGCACCGGATGGCGCCAGCGGATGAGCGCCTCGAGTCCCACCACCTTGCGCGTGACCAGATTGACGAACGGCTGATAGTGGACGTCGAGCTGCCTCAGGCGCAGCGCATCGCGCAGCGACGCCTCCATCGCGACGCGCAGCTTGAGCTTGCGATTCATGATCTGGCTGAACATCTGCACGTTGTTGCGGCCGCGGTCCTTGGCCTGGTACATGGCCGTATCGGAATGCTTCAGCAGCTCGCCCATGTTCGCCCCGTCGCGCGGGAACAGGCTCACGCCCACGCTGCCCGTCGTCTGCAGCGGGTGCTGGTCGATGATGATGGGCTTGTTGAGGCTGTCGTTGATGCGGCTGGCGCCGAGCGTGACCTCGTCGTAGGACTTGACGTGGCGGAAGATCACCACGAATTCGTCGCCGCCCATGCGGATCACGACGTCGCTGTCGCGCACGCACGCCTTGAGGCGGCGCGACACCTCCTGCAGCAGCTTGTCGCCGGTCTCGTGCCCGCGGGTGTCGTTGATGTGCTTGAAGCGATCGAGATCGAGGAACACGACCCCGAGCATCTGGTTGGCCGCGCGCGCCTCATCGATGGCCTGCGGCAGGAACGTCGCCAGATAATGCCGGTTCGGCAGCCCGGTCAATTGATCGTGGTGCGCCATGCGGTCGAGGCGCTGCTGGTTGTCGATGAGCTGCTGCTCGGCCTTGCGCCGCACGGATACATCGTGCGTGACGTAGGCGAGTCCCTCGCGCCCGTCGGCCTCGAGCCGATTGCACCTGACCTCGAGGTCGACCAGCGCGCCGCTCTTGCACCTCAGCTGCAGGCTGAGCGGCGGCTGGGAATCGGCACCTTTCAACCGCGACAGCACGCTCTCCGGTGCCGCATCCCCGTCGGCGAAGATATCCACGAGCGTCAGCGCCATCGCCTCCGCGCTGCTGTAGCCGATCCTGCTCAGGAAGGCGGGGTTGCAGTACTGGATCTTGCAGCTGTCCGCATCGACGATGACGATGCCGTCGTTGGTCTGGTCGATGATGGCCTTGTAGCGTGCATCGACCGCCTGGCGGTGGCGGAAGTAGCGCCGCAGCGCGAGGATGATGCAGGCGGCGATGATGGCCGCGAGCACCCCGATGAATATCTCGAGCGGCGTGCCGAGGCCGCGCTCGCCCAGCGCCGCGCCCTCGCTCGGCTCCGCCGCAGCAAGCGCCGCCGCGGGGGATAGCCGAAACACCCATGCGGCGCGGCCCGACGCATCGCGCAGCACGGCAACGCCCGACAGGTCCGCGCACACGCGCGTGCTCACGCCGGACGCGCTCCCGAGACGGGAGCCGAGCCAGCTGCGGATGTCCGCCGGCAGCGGTGCGTGCTCGAGCTCGCGCACCGAGGCGCCGCTCACGGCGCCGCCGACCGCCTGACGCAATCGGCCGAGCATCGCGCGCGAGACGCCGCGCGTCACGGCGAGCCACAGCGGCTGGGTGGCCGTGCCGCGCATTGCAATGGACCGTACGGCGATGAAGCGGTCGGCTGCGAATGCCACTCGCCCATCGCCACCGGCGCCCGCATCCGCGCCGGCGGCCGCGATGAGCGAATCGAGATATGCGACCGCGGCCGGATCCGGCGGCTGCTCGATCAGCCGGCCGCCGACGACGGCGCCGCTGAAACGGATCGCATGCGCGGAGGTGGAGACGAAGAACGCGTCGATGCCCCGCCGCGAGAGCGCCTCGGGATCGAGGCGCGGAGCCGGGGACGCGGACTCGCGCGCGCCCTCCTTGACGCTCTCGGCCATCCAGTCGGCGAGGCCCTCGCCCGCGGCGAGATCGCGGGCGGCCGCATTCAGCTCCGCCGATTCTGCGTCGAGCGCCGCGCTCAGCTGCTTCAGCTCGAGGGTCATGTTCTCGCGCTGGAGCGCGGCGGCCTGCTGCTGCCAGTCGTGCCGGGCCGCCAGATCGAGGCTCACGAGCGCCGCGCAGGGCAGCGCGCAGCAGGCGATCAGCAACGAGCGTCGATTGAGCAGCGAAGCGATGCGGGCCCGTGCGGTCACCGAAGGCGCCCTCCCCTCGCGATCCGCCCGCTATAGGCCATCCTCGAACAATGCGACATAATCGTTGAATCGTTGAAACTCAAGGCCGAAGTATGTTTGATGCTCCGCAATGCCACCGATATCCGCAGCACAGTCCGATGTAGGACATCCCGTACCGGGGACGCCAAAAAGGTGACCGCTTTCATATCGCAGAATCGAAGTGCCGTGCGGCTCGATACGAGCCTCGAGCTGCTGCTCGAGCGGGGTGTGAGAAGCGCCGCTGCGCTCGCCACGGTGGTCGCGACCGCAGGCTCGACCTACCGCAAGCCCGGAGCGCGCATGCTGATCCTCGCCGACGGCGGCCACGTGGGCTTGCTCAGCGGAGGGTGCCTCGAGGCCGACCTCGCGCTGCACGCGCGTGAGGTCATCGACGGCGCATCGGCGCGCGCGGTCGAATACGACATGCGGGGTCCGGACGACATCCTGTTCGGCATCGGCGCCGGCTGCGAGGGCGCCATGCGGGTGCTGCTCGAGCCGACGCACGCCGCAACCGCGGCGGCGGCGCTCGAGAGCGCCGGGCGGATCACGGGCTCGGGGTATGCGACTTGCCTGGTGTGCGTACATGAGTCGGGCGAGATTCCACTCGGCACCTACGGCCCCGCCTCGCTCCCCGCGGTGCTCACCGATGCGGCCGAGCGCGCACTCGCGCAGCAGGCCTCGCACGAGCTGTCGATCGCGAGCGGCTCGCAGCGTCTGCGCGCGTTCGTGCAATTCCTGCCGCCGCCGCCGCATCTGTTGATCTGCGGCGCGGGTCCCGATGCGCAGCCGGTCTGCGCCGCCGCCCGCGCCCTCGGATGGCGCGTATCGATCGTCGATCATCGCCCTGCGTACGCGCAGGGGCATCGATTTCCCGGGGCCCGGGTGGTGCTCGCCGGCCCGGCAGCGCTCGCCGATGGGGTCGATCTCGACCGCTGTCACGCCGCCGTCGTCATGAGCCATCACCTGGACTCGGACATCGAGTACCTGCGCGTGCTGGCGCGAGCGGGATGCCCCGACTACGTCGGCCTGCTCGGCCCGGCTGCGCGGCGCCGGCGCATCGGCGCGCAGCTCGGCTCGCTCGGGGAGCCGCTGCGCTCGAGGCTGCGCGGTCCGGTCGGCAGCGACATCGGCGCGCTGACGCCCGAGGCGATCGCCGTCGCCATCGTGAGCGAGGTGCACGCGTGGCTCGCCGGGCGCCTCGGTGGCATTCATGCAACAGCTGCGTCAGGCAGCCGCGTCGAGCAGGAAGCGTAGACCTTTCGCTCGACTGGCGTAGAATCACGGCCCACAGGGCTGGTATTCCCCATACAACAACGCAAGCTGCACGCGGGCGACACGGCATGTTGCGCTTTCGCGGCAGTACGGAGATAAGGGCATGTTCAGATCGTTGACTTTGGCGCTGGCAGCCGCGCTGTTGTGCGCCTGCGGCGGATCGAGCTCGCAGACCGGCACCACCGCCACCTCGACCACCCATGGCACCCTCGCGCAGAATCCGCCTTTCCGCATCGCCTCGCTCGACGCGGCGACGTTCCAGGGAGAGCTCGCCGCGACCAGCACGGGCGCACAGCTGCTCGAGATCACCGGTGCACCCTTGTGCGGCGTCGACTTCTATGACGTCACGTTCTGGACCGTGGGCGGTGCGGGTGAGACCACGGAGTCCTCCGGCGCCTTGATGGTGCCCACCGGATCCTCGCCGACCTGCTCGGGCCCGAGGCCGATCATCGAGTACGCCCACGGAACCCAGACCGACAAGGCGGCGAACATCGCCGACATCACCAATCCCTCGAATACCGAGGGTGCCCTGATCGCGGCGATGTTCGCGGCGCAGGGCTACATCGTGGTGGCGCCGAACTATGCGGGCTACGACATCTCGACGCTCGGCTATCACCCCTTTCTCAACGCGGTCCAGCAATCGGGCGAGATGATGGACATGCTCATGGCGGCGCGCACGGCACTGCCGAACACACTGTCCTCGGCGACCAGCGACAGCGGCCAGCTGTTCATCACCGGCTACTCCGAGGGCGGCTTCGTCGCGATGGCGACGCTGCGCGCCATGCAGGCGGCGGGCCAGAAAGTCACCGCCGCGGCGCCCATGTCCGGGCCCTATGCGCTCGAGGCGTTCGGCGACGTGATCTTCTTCGGCGGCGTCGATATCGGATCCACCGAGTTCGCGCCGCTCCTCGCCAACAGCTACCAGCACGCGTACAACAACGTCAACAGCTCCGCCACGCCGATATTCTCCTCGACCTACGCGGATGCGGTGACGCTGCTGCCGAGCGATACCTCCATCACCACGATCTTCGAGGAGAATCTGCTGCCCGAGACGGCGCTGTTCGACAGCACCACCCCGGTCGTCTCGATTCCCGGCGACGCCGCGCTATCCGCCGAGCTCACGGCGCTGCTCGCGGTGCCTCCGACGCCGGCCCTTCCGGCGAGCGCGCAAACACCGATCTTCGATCTGGGATTCGGGAATCCCTACCTCGTCACCAATGAATACCGGGTGGCGTACGCGGAGGACGCCGCCGGCAATCCTGACGGCGCCATACCGACCGCGACCGCCGGCGTGCCGCGGGCCAAGGCAGAGCCCGCCTTCGGGCTGCGCCAGGACTTCTATTTGAACGACATGCGCACCGCGTGGGCGCCCGAGTCGCCGACATTGCTGTGCGGCGGGGACATGGACCCGACCGTATTCTTCTCGGTCAACACCGAGACCATGGCAGCGTACTGGAGCTCGCTGCCCGCCGGCGTGCTCACCGTGCTCGACGTCAATGAGGCGCCCTCGGGCCCGTTCTCCGCCGTGCAGACCGCATTCCAGGCGAGCGAGGCCGCCTTGCTGCTCTATTACGAATCGGCGGCGGGCGGCGGCCTGTCGCCCAGCGCCGCGGAGGAGCAGGTCATCGCCGGCTACCACACCGCGGTGGCCCCGTTCTGCGCGGCCGCTGCGCGCGCCTTCTTCAGCAATTTCTAGAGGATCCGCCAAATGAGAACAATTAAATTCGGCGCGCGGCTGGCTGTCGCGATCGTTGCGGGGCTCGGTCTCGCCCCGGCCTTCGGGGACGAGCCGCCGAACGACGTCCGGCTGGGTCTGTACTCCGTGTTCTATCACACCAGTGCCGACGATGTGTCCGGGCCCTACGTACCGCCGGGCGTCAATCTGAAGGCCGACAACCTCGAGACGCTCTACGCCGGCTACGTCCGTCATCTCCCCGACAACTTCGCCGTCGAGCTCGCGCTCGGCTGGCCGCCGGCCCAGAAGGTCAAGGGCGAGGGACCCGCGAGCGTGGGGTCGGTGCCCTACAATGGCGAGGTCCTCTCGAGCGCGCGCTGGATCTCGCCCACGTTGCTGGTCGAGTACAATTTCTTGAGCGACACCTCCCCGCTCCGCCCCTACGTCGGCGTCGGCGTCAACTACACCACGTTCTACGACCGGGACACCACCGCGGCGGGCAACGCGGCGCTGGGCGGACCGACGAAACTCTCGCTGACCGCCTCGGTGGGTCCTGCGGTGACGGGCGGTGTGACGTATCGCATCAGCGACAGGTGGCACTTGCATGCCTCGTACTCCTGGTCGCAGGTGAAGACCAATCTCACCGCCGACACCGACGGCTACATTCGCGCCACGCGCATCAGCTTCGGTCCGCAAGCGCTCGTGATCTCGGCCGGCTACTCGTTCGGAAGATGACCATGTCGAGCATTCCACCCGATTGGCGTACCGCGGGAGTCCGGGTGATCAAGAGCGACCGGCTGGACACGCACACCGCGCAAACTCCCGGCATGCTGCGCGCCGCCGCCATCGATTTGCGCCGCGTGGGCTCGAAGAAACTGTGGGCCGGCACGGTGCGCATCGAGCCCAACGCCAAGACCGGAGCCCACCATCATGGCGCGCTGGAGAGCGTGATCTACGTGCTGCGCGGCGCTGCCCGCATGCGCTGGGGCGAGCGCCTCGAATTCGTCGCCGAGGCCGCCGCGGGCGACTTCATCTTCGTCCCCCCCTACGTGCCCCACCAGGAGATCAACGCCCTGAAGGACACCGCGCTCGAGTGCGTGCTGGTGCGCAGCGACAACGAGTCCGTGGTGGTCAACCTCAACATCGAGGCGGCGGAGCGGGTCGAGGAGGTGTACTGGGTCGACCCGGTACACCGCCGGAGCCCGTAGTAGCGCGCGGCCTCCGGCCTCAGTAGTTGATCGCAGGGTTGTCGCCGGGATAGATCACGCCGAGGACGTCGAAGCCGCCCGGCGTGGTGCATTGCACGGAGTGCAGCTGCTTGCGCGGCAGGAACAGCACGTCTCCGGCGGCGACCGCCGTCTTGCGCGACTCGGTCCACACGATGCCCGCGCCGTTCAGGAAGATGAGCGCCTCCTCGTACAGATGCCGGTGAGGCTCCGCCTTCGAAAGCGGGATGTTGCCGATGAACTGCGTCACCACGGCAGAGCCGTGCTCGCGGTTGATCAACAGCTGGTAATAGCGCTCGGCCATCCTGTGACGTTGCGCAGGATCGATGGTTGCGCACCGGTTCGGGTGCCGAGCTTCGAAGACCGCCGGCATCCGCTCCAGCCAGCGCAGATCCTCGCTCCCGGGACCGTTCGAGATGAAGACCTTCATCGGTCCGTCGGGGTCCGGATGGAGGCGGTAGGCCTCGCTCGGCCGCACGTACACGCCGCTGCGCGGGCCCACGGCAAAGCGTCGCCCGCCGATCTCGACCTCGCCGCGCCCATCGGCGACGAACAGCACGGTGTCGCGGCCGTCCGCCGAGATCACGGGCGAGGGGCCGAGTGCGATCTGCGCGTAGAACTGCGATTGAAACATCGCGCCGAGCGCCGGGCTCACCACCGCACAGTAGCGCATCGCGCCGCGCGCCTCGAGCGTCGTCCGGGTGGTGGAGAAAACGTAGCATTGCCCGTCGAGCCGCACGATGGGTGCATCGCCCGCGGTCACGGCGGCGACTTTCTGGTTCGCGGGGCTGGCCGGATCGTCGCTGAGATAGCCTCCCGGCAGGTTGCTGTGGGTGCCGTCGCAGAAGGGTGCCGTCCCCGTATGCTTGCAGCCGCAGAGGATGACCTCCTCATCGCGCTCGGCCTTGAAGGCGACCGGCAGAAAGGCGCTGCCCGCGTGGGACCCATCGCAGAACGGTTGCGAACCGGAGCGTCCGCAGCTGCACCACAGATATCGCTTCCCCGCCTTGAGCTCGCAATAGAAGCCCTTGCGGTGAGCAACGAGAGGAGCGCGTGCCGGGTGACTCATGGCGTTTCTCGCAATACGCCGTCGGCGCCGCGCCGCAGCGGATGGGCATGGGTCGGCAGCGGCGCGCCGGACTGCTCATCGATCGTCACGCCGAATGGCCAGCTCGCCGGCGCAATCGCGATGTAGCGGGCAAACCCGCCGGTGCCGCCCTCGAACTTCGCGAATCCGATCGCGATGAGAGCCCCGCTCTCGGGGACCTGATCGAGATTCGCCACACCCTCGGCCTGAGCGAAGTTATGCGTCAGGAGCCATTTCTCGCCGACGAATCTCGGCGCCGTGTTGTCGGTATCGAGCGGCTCGTGACCATGCATCAACACGTGGCGGTCCAGGTACAAATATTTCAGCGCCGCCAGGGTCACCCCGGGGAACGGCTGTCTCGTGAAGCGCTTGGGATCGTTCCATTTCTTGGACCAATCGGATCGGATCATGACCACGGATCCGGGGGGAACCGGCCCATGGCGCCGTTCCCAATCCTTGATATCGGCGACGCTCGCCTGATACCCCGGATCGCGCGCGACCTTCGCGGCGACATTCACGACCACCAGGGGACGCAACACGACCGTGGGCGGGATGTCGCTGATCGTCGCGCCATGGTCATTCTCGTGCGCCGGCGGCCCGAACTGCGTGCCGATGTGGTCCATCGGCAAATGATACGCCGTGATGGCCACACCCAGCGTTTGGTAAGTGAACGGCTCCCCCTTGTCGATGAGGCCGGGAACGGTGACTCCCGCCGAGGCGGCCCCGACGGTGAAGTCCGAGAATCCTTCCCCGATCGGGCCGCCGGGGGCCATGGCGTGCGTCAGATCGATGTACTTCGCCCGTCGCAGCACCGAATAGTACAAATCCCAGAGCGCAACGGCTTTGCCATCCGGCGCTTTGCTCTGCACCTTCGGGTCCTGTGCTCGGGTGTCCCGCGCTTCGGCGGCCGCCCTCGAGACGACGGCCATCGAGAGCGCCGAGGCCATGAGCAAAGGCACCACCCAACCGCCCACCGATCTGCGAGAACGGGCACGTGCCGCGCCGCGGCGCATCAGCCTCGTCATACGGCGACCCCCGGGGCTCAGAATTTGCGGGTCGCCGTCAGGCCGATGGTCCGCGGCTGCACCGTCAGCAGCGCGTCGGGATCCTGGGTGGAATTGATCGCCGACACCTGGGCGCGCTTATCGGTCAGATTGCGGGCGAAGGCGGTGACGCTCCAGGGGCCCTCGATCACGCCCACCCGCAGTCCCACCAAGGTGTAAGGAGCGAGCGGAATGTTGAAGGAGTTGGAGGCAAAATAGGAATTCTCCGCATCCCGATAGGTCACGTCCGTCGCCAGCATGCCGTCCCATCCGTTCGCGATCGGCCGCCGGTATATGAGACCCAGATTGGCCTGGTATTTCGGCACGTTGGGAATGGCATCGCCGGTCAAGCCCAGGGTGGGATTGAACGCGTACTGCGAGGCGTTGGCACCCTGCGCGAGATAGGCATCCTGATAGGAGCCTGCGAAGCTCGCGCTGAGGTATTCAATGGGGTGGGCGGTGAATTCGAATTCCACGCCCTTGACCTTGGCCTCGCCGGCGTTGCCCTGATAGACGAACGCTCCATCGGGGGTGGTTTCCTGGACCTGGATGTTGCTCCAGCGAATGAAGTACACGTCGGCCTGATAATCGAACAGGCCGTTGACCAGGCGCCCCTTGGCGCCGAGCTCGAAGTTGATGAGCGAGTCGGGGGCATAGGCGGAGGGAATCGGCTCGAAGGGCTCGCTGATCGCGTTCAGTCCACCGCTGCGGAACCCGGTCGACACGGTGCCGTAGGCGAGCAGGCTCTCGCTGAACTTGTAGCTCAGGTTCCCTTTCCAGGTGACCTTGTTGAAGGTCTCGTTCGGGTCCGGCAAGGGCACCAGCGTCGGGCCAGGCGGAAAGCCGCCGAACGGGTGCGTCTGGACCTGCACTCCCTGCAGCGATTCGGTGAAGTAGCGGATGCCGCCGACGGCGGTCCAGGCATCCGTGATCTTCCAGGTGAGCTCGCCGAAGCCGGCATATTGCGTCGTCCAGCGCTCGTCCGTGCGCCCGAAGAAAGTGGTTCCCGTGCCGGGATAAGTCAGGGCGTCGCAGCTGTTGTTGTCGCAGAACGGTCCAATGGGCAGGCCGACCCCGTTCGTGGCGAGAACATCCACGCTCAGAAACTGGTGGTCGTGCTCGCGATACAGTCCGGCCACGAAGTTGACCGGGGAATCGAAGGCACTGGCATAGCGCAGCTCGCTGGAGGTGACGTCGCGGGTACGCGGCTCGAAGGTCTCGGCAGGCACCGGTATGGCGTAGGACACCAGAATGGGCGTCGAGTCGAAGCTGAATCCGGTGCGGCGATTGTACTCGTTCGCGGTTCCAGTCACGGTGCCGACGCCGGTGTCATAGGTGATCGTGGTGCCGAACACCGTGAGGTTGTCGCTCCAGGGGCTCTGTGTCACGTCGGTGTTGCACAGGTCGCAACCCTCGACCGGCGTGATGGGTCCGCCATTGAAGGCCTCCGTGCCGGCGGGGGTATAGCGCGACGAGCCGTCGGAAGTTTCGGTCTGCATGGTGTAGTTGGCGTCGATGCTCAGCTTGTCGATCGGCTGAAAGCGCAGGATGGCGCGGCCGCCCCCGACGTCGTCATCGTTGACGCCCTTGAGGAAGCCGAGCGCCTGGACCGGCTCGGTTTGATAGTTCGGCGTGCTCGTGGTGCTGACATTGGACACGCCGGTGACGCCCTCGCCCACGCGGATCTGGTTGATGTAACCGCTGTCGTAGAGCTTCCATCCCACCATGCGCAGCGCCAGCACGCCGTCGATGATCGGCAGATTGATCGCGCCGTTGAAATTGTAATTGCCGCTCGCGTGCGAAGTCTCGGAGCCCTCGCCGGTCAGGTAGCCGCCGAGATTGTTGAGGTCGGGCTCCTTGGGAATGAAGCGGATGGTGCCGCTCATGGAGCTCGCCCCGTACAGCGTGCCCTGCGGGCCGCGCAGCACCTCCACGCGGTCCATGTCGTACAGACGGATATCTGACTCGAAGCCGCCGCCGTCGTCGCTGTTGGTGCCGCTGATCACGGCCTCGCCGTAGTACACCCCGGTGGTCGAGTCGCCGGTGGAGTTGATGCCGCGGATCACGTATTTCTTGTCGCCGGGACCGAGATCCTGAATGGAGAAGCCGGGAATGTCCCCGGCGATATCCATGATTCCGGCAGCGCCCGCGGCCTGCAGCGCATCGCCGCTGATCGCCTGGATGGACACGGGGATATCGAGCACCTTTTGCGCATTGAGCTTGTTGGCGGTGACCACGATCTCGTCCAGCGAGCCGGAGCTGTCCGAGGCCACCGGAGCCTGGGCCGCCGCGACCGGCGGCAGCGCCATCGAGACGCAGGCGATGCCCGCGCCGAGAGCTCTGACCGAAACGGCGTACCGGAACGCACTCAGCCCGACTATGTTTCGCATCCCCGATCCTCCCATCGTCGTGGAATTACAATATGAGTTATCATATGAAATATCAAATTAAAAGTTGCGCTGTGGCGTGGACGCAAAGACGGCCGCCGTCCCATATCAGCCCGTCATGTTGCGGCTCAGGCGCCGGATCAAGGCGAAGGCGGCGGCTGTCGCCCGCGGCGAGAATCCACCGAGCAGCCTCTCCTGTCGGTAGCGCACCACGACGTCCAGAGAGCGGAACGCAGCGCGGCCCTTGGCCGTGAGGTAGACCTCGACGCAGCGGGCGTCGTCACGCCGTACCACCCGCCGCACGTACTGCTCCTTTTCCATGCTCATCAGCGCCCGGCTGAGCGCGGACTGACGCATCATCGCCCGATCGATGATCTCCTTGATCGTGATGCCGTCACCCATGGCGAGCACCGCCAGAATGCGCCAGCGCGTCAGGTTGATGCCCTCGCGCCGCAGCTTCTCGATCAGATCCTCGTTGAGCTGATGGGCGAGCCGCGTGATCAGATAAGGCAGAAAATCATCGAACAGGGAGGGAGCGGACCTCAGGGATGACCCCGGCGCGCTGCGAGCGGTCTTTTTTCGAGGCATGAGGTTCCCGAGCGCGGCTCGAGGTACGGCGAGCGGCAAATGCCGGCCGCCCGTCCTGCTTCAGCGAGGGCCGAGCGAGCCGCGCAGCTCTTTCATTGCCGCAATGAAGGATTCCACGTCGTCCTCGTTGTTGTAGAAGTGGAAGCTGGCACGGATATTATCATCTCGGAAGGAAGTCACGATGTCACGCTTCATGAGCTCGGCGGCCAGCCGGCCGCTGTCGCGCGAGGGTACTGCGACCGTCGCCCCGCGGCGCTCATCTTGCGCCGGCGTGATGCTCGCCCAGCCGATCTCCTCGAGCCTCTGCATGCAGCGCCGCGTCAGCGCGTAGTTGCGCTGCTCCACGGACTGCGTGCCGACCGCCAGCAGGAACTTCAGGCCGGCCTCGGCGGCATAGCAGTTGACCACGGGCGGCGTGCCCGCCTCGAAGCGGCGCGCGCTCGGCGCCGGCCGGTTGGCGGTGATGTCCATGGCGGTGATGTCGGCCTGCGCGAACCAGCCGCTGTGCGTCGGCAGGAGCGATTGCACCAGCGAGCCTTTGACGTACAGGAAGCCGATGCCGGCGGTGCCCAGCAGATACTTGAGCATGCCTCCGGCGGCGAAGTCCACGTCCAGCGACTTCACGTCGATGTCGAGCGACCCGACGGACTGATAGCAATCGAGCAGCACCTTCGCGCCCTTGGCGCGGGCCAGGCGCACGATGCCGGGAATGTCGAGCTTGGCTCCGTTGCGGAAGCAGACATGAGTGACCGCGACCAGCTGCGTCCGATCGTCGATCGCCTTCTCGAAGTGCTGCAGTGGAATATAGCCGTCCGCCGCCCGCGGTACGTGAACGACCCGTGCGCCGCGCGGTTCCTGCGCATGCCAGATCTGCGCGTTGGTGGGAAACTCGAAATCGCTCACCACGACCTTGTTGCGGGATCCCGAGAACTCGAGGGCGCTCGCCAGCGCATTGAGCCCCGCCGACACGGAAGCCGTGACCGCGATCTCGTCGGGCGCGGCGCGCAACAGCGTCGCCACCAGCCGGCGGACGGATTCGTTCTTGGTGACCCAGACGTCCCAGTTCGCGCCTACCAGCAGGCGATCCTCCATGTAGGCCTCGAACGCGGCCTTCACGTCGTTCGCGAGCGCGCAGTAGGAACCGCTGTTGAGGTAGGTCTTGCGCCGAAGAAGCGGGAATTCCCTGCGCAGCGCCTCGAATCTCGGATCCATAGCACACTTGTTCCGTCGGCTGAATCGACCGGGCGCGTATCATATGCAATCTCATATAATGGTGCAATTATGAGAGGTTGCGCGCGCGCCGTGGCGTGCCCAGGAGACATCTTGCCCGATGAAGTGAAACCGGTCGATTGGCATCAGATCGAGGCGGCGCGCGCGCGGCTCGAGGGGCTGGAGCTGACCGCGCCCCTGGTCGGCTGCGACGCCGCGCCGCGCGGCAAGAGCATTCGCCTCAAGCTGGAAAACCTGCAGCCGATCGGCTCGTTCAAGATCCGGCCGATCGGCAACGCCGTGCTGGCCAAGCCGCACGCCGACCTCGGCGCCGGAATATACACGGCTAGCTCGGGAAACAGCGCGCTCGGTGTGGCCTGGATGGCGCGCCGCCTGGGGATTGCTGCGACCGCGGTGGTGCCTGAAAACGCCCCGGAGGCGAAGCTGGACAAGCTCCGGCGCCTCGGCGCACGCATCGACATGCGCCCGGTGGAGCGATGGTGGCGCGCCATCGAGGCAGGCGCGCTCGAGGATCAGCAGGGACTCTACATCGACGCGGTGCGGGATCCGGCCGCGTTGGCCGGCGATGCCACCATCGGCGCCGAGATACTGGCGCAGTGGCCGCAGGTCGAGGCAATCCTGGTTCCATTCGGGGGCGGCGGCCTCGCGTGCGGCATTGCCTGTGCGGCGCGCGCGCTCAAGCGGGACGTCAGGATCATCGCATGCGAGCTGACGAGCGCGCATCCGCTCAAGGCCGCGTTCGACGCCGGCGCGCCGATGGCTACGCCGCATGAGCCGGGATTCGTCAGCGGCGTGGGCTACGGATCGGTGCTGCCGGAGATGTGGCCGCTCGCGAAGACCATGATCGATGAGGTCATCACCGTGTCGCTCGCGCAGGTGGCCGCCGCGATCAAGACGATGGTCGAGCACAACCGGGTGGTGGCCGAGGGTGCCGGCGCCGTATCGGTGGCTGCCGCTCTCTCGGGGCGCTACCGGGAGTCGCGGGTTTGCGCGGTGGTCTCCGGCGGGAACATCGACAGCCGGATGCTGGCGGCGATTCTGCAGGGGCATGTGCCGTCCTAGTCCGACAGGCTGCCGGCTTCGATCTTGCGCAGCGTCGCCGGGTCGGGAACGGGGCGCCCGCCGCGCGCCTTGACGATGAAGTATGCCGCGGACAGCGCCGCGAGCCATGGAACGCCGACGATCCACGAGAGGCGCCAGGCCCCCTTGTCGAGTCCCATGGTCACCATCAGCGCGCACAGCAGCGCGAGTCCCGCAATCTGCACCAGCGGGAATCCGGGCATCCGCACCGGCAGATCCGCCGCCGGGTGGCGCCGCCGGAAGCCGAGGTGGCTCAGCAGGATGATGATCCACACGACGATGGCGTCGAACAGCGCGACGCCGAACAGGTAGTTGTAGGCGAGCGGCGTCAGCTTCGACAGCCCGGCAGCCGCCAGAATGCAGGCGCCCGACAGCAGAATGGCGGCGATCGGCGTGCCGTTCTTGCCGAGCCGGCCGAGGAAGCGGGGCGCATAGCCGCCGCGGGACAGGGAGAACAGCATGCGCGAGCACAAGTACACGTCGGTGTTCATGCTCGAGAGGGCGGCGCTCAGCACCACGAAGTTCATGATCCCCGCCGCATGGCGGATGCCGGAGTGCGCGAAGATGCGCACGAAGGGACTCTGGGTCACCACGGCCGCGCCCGTCTCGGTCCATGGCACGAAGGCGACCACGATGGTGAGAGCGAGAATGTAGAACAGGAACAGCCGCAGCCCCATGGTTCGCAGCGCCGCCGGGATCGCCCGTCGCGGGTCCGTGGCCTCGCCGGAGGTGACCGCGATCACCTCGATGCCGTTGAACGACAGCACCCCGAGGATCACTCCCATCCAGACGCCGCCGAAGCCGTGCGGCATGAAGCCGCCCGCAAGACCGGTGAGATTGTGCAAGCCCACGGGGGCGGCCCAGATGCCGAGGATGGCGGCGCTGCCGAGGACGATGAACACGACGATCGCGACCACCTTGATCAACGCGAACCAGTACTCGATGGAGCCGAAGTTATGGACCGATCGGGAGTTGAAGTAGAGCAGCACGAAGGCGAAGCCCAGCGACCACAGCCACACCGGCGTCGACGGGAACCAGAAGGTCATGTACACGCCGGCTGCCACCGCCTCGCCCCCGACCGCGATCACTTGTGCCATCCAGTAGGAGTAGCGCGCCACCCAGCCCGCCCACGGGTTCAAGTAGATCTCGGCGTACGTGCCGAACGAGCCGGCGGTCGGATGCATCACCGCCATCTCGGACAGGCTGAAGACCATGGCCACGGCGGCGATGGCGGCGATGGCATAGCTCAGGATCACGGCCGGTCCGGCGTAGCCGATGGCCACCCCGCTGCCCATGAACAGGCCGGTGCCGATCGCGCCGCCGAGGCCGATCATCACCAGCTGCGCGCGGCTCAGATCCTTGTGCAGGCCCGCTTCGCGGCCGGCGATCGCCGCGGCATCTAGCACGTCGAATCCGGCGGCACGGAGGGCACGTCGCTCACCCCGGGCACCACGGCGCTCACCCCGGATACCACGGCGCTCACCCCGGATACCACGGCGCTCGTCCCGGGCACCACGGCCGTGGCCTCGATCTCGACCTTGGCGCGCGCTTCCATCAGGGCGACGACCTGCACGACGCTCATCGCCGGGAAATTCTTGCCCATCACCGCGCGGTACGCGGCGCCGATCTGCGCGAGCTCGGCGTGATACTCCTCGCGGCTGGTGATGTACCACGTGAGCCGCACGATGTGCTCGGGGCCGGCCGGCACCTGCGCGAGCACCGTGGAGATGTTCTCGAGCGCCAGCCTCACCTGGTCGGCCATGCGATCGCTGCAAAAGCGCCCGTGCGCGTCCCAGCCGACCTGCCCCGCAACGAAGATCTGCCGCCCGCAGGCGGCGATGCCGTTGCTGTATCCTCGCGGACGGGGCCACTGCGCGGGTTGCAGGATCTGCCGGCTCTCGTTCATCGATTTCTCGCCTCGTTGAGTAGATCGCGCGCGATGATCAGCTTCTGGATCTCGGTGGCGCCCTCGTAGATGCGCAAGGCGCGAATGTCGCGGTACAGGCGCTCGGCGATCTCTCCGCGCACGACCCCGCGGCCGCCGAACATCTGCACCGCGCGGTCGATGGTGCGTTGCGCCGACTCGGTGGCCGCCATCTTGGCCATCGCCACTTCCTTCGTGGCCGCTGCGCCGCGATCGCGCATCCAGGCCGCGCGATAGGTCAGCAGGCGCGCCGCATCGATGTCGCTCGCCATGTCCGCCAGGGCGGCTTGAGTGAGCTGCAGATCCGCAAGCGTCTTGCCGAACATCGTTCTCGCGATGGCGTGCTCGCGCGCCTCATCGAGCGCGCGCTGCGCAAAACCGAGGGCGGCGGCGGCGACGGAGGTGCGAAAGACATCGAGGGTGCGCATCGCCAGCTTGAAGCCCTCTTCTTCGGATCCCAGGCGATGGGTCGAGGGCACGCGGCAGCCGGCCAGGGAAAGAGTGGCCAGCGGATGGGGCGCGATCACCTCGATGCGTCGCTTGATCTCGAGACCGGGGGTGCCCGCATCGACGACGAAGGCGCTGATGCCGCGGGCGCTCGCCGAGCCATCGGCCCGCAGCTGCGCCGGCTGCGTGCGCGCGAACACACAGTAGAAGTCGGCGATGCCGCCGTTCGATATCCAGGTCTTCTCACCGTCCAGCACGTAGCAGCGGCCGTCGGCCGTGGCCTTGCATTGCATGCAAGCGACGTCGGAGCCCGCCTGCGCCTCGGAGAGCGCGAAGGCGGCGATGGCCCGTCCGGCCGCGACGGGCGGCAGATAGCGCGCCTTGAGCTCCGGCGAGCCTGCGAGCGAGATGGGGCCGCTCCCCAGACCCTGCATCGCGAAAGAGAAATCCGCGAGTCCGTCATGCCATGCGAGCGTCTCGCGGATCAGCGCCAGCGCGCGGACGTCGAATTGCGCATCGCCGCGCGGCGTCGCGCCCGCGGCCTGCGCGGCGTACGGCACCGAGTACCGCGTCCAGCCCGCATCGCCGAGCTCGCGCACCAGGGTGCGGCACGCGGCATCGACCGAGACCTCGTCTTCGGCGCCCGGGCGCTGCGCCAGGTGAGCCGCGGCCCAGGCGTCCAGACGCTCCGCAAGCGCGCGATGTCCGGGCTCGAAGAAGGGCCACTCCAGGAAGTTGCGAGCACGCATCGCGCGCTCAATCGCCTTGGAACTCGGGCTTTCGCTTCGCGGCGAATGCCCGGTAGGCGCGACGGAAATCCTCCGTCTGCATGCAGATCGCCTGGGCAGCCGCCTCGGCGTCGATCGCCGCATCGATCGGCATGCTCCATTCGGCATGCAGCATCTTCTTGGTCATCGCATGGGCGAACGTCGGACCGCAGGCGATTTCCCCGGCGAGCCGCAGGGACTGCTGCAGCAGCTCCTCCGCGGGAACCAGCCGGTTGAAGAAGCCCCATGCCAGCGCCTCTTCCGCGGACATGGTGCGTCCCGTGTACAGCAGCTCCGCGGCGCGGCCCTGGCCGATGATTCGCGGCAGGATGGCGCAGGCTCCCATGTCGCAACCCGCCAGGCCGACGCGCGTGAACAGGAACGCCGTCTTCGCGCGCGCCGTCCCGAGCCGGAAGTCCGACGCCATGGCGAGAATTGCCCCCGCGCCGGCGCAAACCCCGTCGACCGCCGCCACCAGCGGTTGCGGGCAGCGGCGCATGGCCTTGACGAGCTCGCCGGTCATGCGGGTGAACTCGAGCAGCCCCGCCGCATCGCGCTCGGTCAACGGACCGATGATCTCGTGCACGTCGCCGCCGGAGCAAAAATTATCGCCGGCGCCGGTCAGAACGATGCAGCGAACCGCATCGGCCTGCGGGAGCGCCCGGAACAGCTCGCACAGCTCCGCATAGGACTCGAAGGTGAGCGGGTTCTTGCGCTGCGGGCGGTTCAGGGTGATGACGCCCACGCGCCCTTCCCGGTGCCACAGGAAATTCTTCGGCTCGGGCGCGAACTCGCTCATGTGCGGATCTGCCGCTTGAGCTCGCCCAGCAGCTCGACCAGCTGATTCTTGTGCTTCATGCTCATTCCATCCAATAGCTCGACCACCCACTGCTCGTGCTCGGCGGCCATGCGCCGGAATTGTCGTTGACCTTCCGCGGACAGCTTGACGCGGAACACGCGCCGGTCCGCCGGGTCCGCCTCGCGCAGCACCAGCCCCTCTTTCTCGAGGCCGTCCGTGATGCCCGTGACGTTGCCCCCGGTCACCATCATGCGCTGCGACAGCTCGCTCATCTTCAGCCCCTGCGGAGCGCGCTCGAGCTGCGCCATCAGATCGAACCGCGGCAGCGTGGTGCCGAACGTCGCTTGCAGTCGCTGCCGCACGAAATTCTCGATGTGATTCGTGCATGCGAGCATGCGCAGCCAGAGCCGCACGGACAGATGATGATCGTCGTGGATGCGCGTTTCGGCGTCCGGCTCGATGAGCTTCAGCGATTTCTTGTCCTTCGCCATGGCACCGATCCCTTTAGACCTCGCCGCCCGCCAGCACGATACTCTGTCCGGTGACGCTCTCGGAGCCGGGGCGGCACAGCCACATCACCGTGTCGGCCACCTCGCGCGGCTCGACCAGTCGGCGCTGCGGATTGGCCGCCAGCAGCGCCGCGAGCGCCTCGCCGTCGCTGCGGCCCGACTTCTGCCGGATGGTGGCGACGGCATCCTTGACGATGTCGGTATTCACATAGCCGGGACACACCGCGTTCACCGTGACGTTGCGGCTGGCGTATTCCAGGGCGAGCGAGCGGGTCAGTCCGATGACGCCGTGCTTGGAGCTCGCATACGCGGCAATGTAGGCGCCGCCCCGCAGGCCTGCGGTGCTCGCGATGTTGACGATTCGCCCGAATCCTTCGGCCAGCATGTCGGGCAGCGCCTGGCGGGCGGCGAGGTAGCTGCCGGTCAGATTGACGGCGAGCAGACGATTCCACAGCGCCTCGTCCGTATCGGCGAACTTGGCGCTGGCGGCCTGCCCGGCGTTGTTGATCAGCAGGTGCACCGCGCCGAACTGGCCGCGCGCGGCGGCGAAAGCCGTCTTGACCGAAGCCGGATCGGTGACGTCGGCCACGATCGGAAAAGCGCGCTGCGCGCCGCCCAGGCCATCGGATACGCGCCCGAGATTGTCCGCATCGCGCCCGAGGAGCGACACCCTCACGCCATCCGCGGCCAGCCCCGCGGCGATGACGGCGCCGATCCCGCGGCTCGCGCCCGTGACGACGGCATGTCGGCCGGCAAGTCGCGCCGCTGGCGCAGGCGAGCTCATGCCGAGCCTCCGGGGAGCGCGGCGGCGCGCTGCAGATTTCTCTCGAGCTGAGCTTTGCCGGACAGGTATTGCCTGGGCCACCATTGCAGCCGATAGCCCTGCCGCGCGGCAGCCTCGAGCGTCCACGCCGGGTTCGCCAGGTGAGGCCGCGCGATGGCGCACAGATCCGCCCGTCCGGAAGCGATGATCGAGTTGACGTGATCCGGCTCGTAGATGTTGCCGACCGCCATGGTGGCGATGCCGAGCTCGTTGCGGATCTGGTCCGCGAACGGGGTTTGCCACATGCGCCCGTACACCGGCTTCTGATCCGGCACCGTCTGGCCGGTGGACACGTCGATCAGATCGACGCCCGCGCTTCGCAGGGCGCTCACGATGGCCAGTGCGTCGCTCTCGGCGAGCCCGCCGTCCATCCAATCGGTCGCCGAAATGCGCACCGACAGCGGCTTGTCCTGCGGCCATTGTGCCCGCACCGCGCGCACGACCTCCAGGGGAAATCGCAGGCGGCTCTGCACGCATCCGCCGTACTCATCGCTGCGGCGATTGGTCAGCGGCGAGAGGAACGAAGCCAGCAGGTAGCCGTGCGCCATGTGCAGCTCGAGCATGTCGAAGCCGGCCTGTACACCGAATCGCGCCGCCCGCTCGAATTCCTCGCGCACCTGGTGCATGTGCGCGCGCGTCATCTGCACCGGCGCCTGGCTGATCCCGGGGTGGTAGGGAAGCGGCGAGGGAGCGAGCAGCGGCCAGTTGCCGGCGGCCAACGGATGGTCCATCTTCTCCCAGCCGAGCTGGGTGGAGCCTTTGCGACCCGAATGTCCCAGCTGCAGGCAGATCCTCGCCGGGGAATTGCGGTGCACGAACTCGACGATGCGCCGCCAGGCCTCGCGCTGCGTCTCGTTCCACAGACCGGTGCAGCCGGGGGTGATGCGGCCCTCGGCAGACACGCAGGTCATCTCCGTGTAGAGGAGGCCGGCCCCGCCGAGCGCCAGGTGGCCATAGTGCACGAGGTGCCAATCGTCCGGCACGCCGTCCCTGGCGCAGTATTGCGCCATGGGCGACACCACCACGCGGTTCGCCAGCTCCATGCCGCGCAGCTTGAAGGGCAGAAACATGGGCGGCCGCGGCTCCGCCACGCCCTCACGGCGCGCGAGCCACTGCTCGTGGGACTCGACGAAGCCGCGATCGCGCTGCTGCAAGTTCTCGTGTCCGATGCGCTGGCTGCCGGTCAACAGGCTGTAGGCGAATTGCTCCGGCGGCAGGCGGGCATGGCGCGCCACGTTCTCGAACCATTCCATTCGATTGCGCGCGGCGCTCTGCAGCCTGAGAACCTCCATCTCGCGCTCGTTGCGATAGGCGCCGAGTGCGCCGTCCAGATCCGCGGTTGCCGCGACCTTTCGGGCGAGAGAGATGGCATCTTCCATGGCGAGCTTGGTCCCGGATCCGATGGAGAAATGTGCCGTGTGGGCGGCATCGCCGATGAGCACGGTCCTGCCGTGATGCCAGCGCCGGCACGCCACCCGGTTGAAATTGAGCCACGCCGAGCCGCGCAGATGAGCGGCGTTGCTCTGCAGCCGGTGGCCGTCGAGATAGCGCGCGAACAGCCGCTCGCAGAAGGCGATCGATTGCTCCGCGTCGAGCCGGTCGAGTCCGTGCGCGGCCCAGGTCTCCTCCCGGGTCTCCACGATCACCGTCGAGAGCTGCTCGCTGAACTGGTAGGCATGGATCTGGAACCAGCCGTGCTCGGTGCGCTCGAAGGCGAACGTGAACGCATCGAACGGCCGGGTCGTGCCGAGCCAGATGAAGCGGCACTTGCGCACATCGATGCTGGGCTCGAAGGCGGCCGCGTAACGGCTGCGTGTGCGGCTGTTGACGCCGTCGGCGGCGATGATGAGGTCGGCATCCGGGAAATCCGCCTCGTCGTCCACCGGATGCTCGAAGTACTGGTGCACGCCGAGCTCGGCGGCGCGCTCCTGCAGCACGGCGAGCAAGCGCTTGCGGCCGATGCCGCAGAACCCGTGGCCGCCGCTCACGAAGCGGCGCCCGCCGAAATGAATGGCGATATCGTCCCAGTGATGGAAGCTCGCGAGGATCGCCGAATGCGTCTGCGAATCCGCGGCACGAAAGTTCTCCATCGTCTGGTCGGAGAACACCACGCCCCAGCCGAAGGTGTCGTCGGCGCGATTGCGCTCGTAGACCTCGACCCGCGCCGACGGCACGGACTTGCGCAGCATGATCGCGGCGTATAGCCCCGCCGGGCCGCCTCCCAGACAGACGATTCGCTTCATCCTGACGGCACCTACCTTCGCACGCGTATCGTCCGATTGAAGCGTATGTTATATTCAGAAGTACTTCAGGTGTCAACTAATTATCCCGCCGGAGATTTCGATGAGCGCGCCGCCGCGAACCGCTACCCCAACGCAAGCCGCCGGCTCGCCGGCCGCCCAGACGCTCGCCCAGCTCGCCGGCGCACTCGCGTCCGGAGGCATTCGAGTGGTGGATCTGACGATGCCGCTCGAGCCGGCGACGCCGACCATCCAGCTGCCGCCGCAGTTCGCGCCCTCGCAGCCTTTTTCGCTGCGCGAGATTTCCCGCTACGATGAGCGCGGGCCCGCCTGGTACTGGAACGACATCGCGTGCGGTGAGCATACCGGCACGCATTTCGACGCGCCCGTTCACTGGGTGACCGGCAAGGACCATGCGGACAACGCAACGCACAGCATCCCGGTGCGGCGCTTCATCGGCCCGGCGTGCGTCATCGACGTCGCGGCGCGGGCGAAGGCGAATCCGGACTTCCTGCTGACACGCGAGCTGGTCGAGGAGTGGGAGCGCGACAACGGGCGCATTCCCTCGAGCGCCTGGGTCCTGATCCGCACCGACTGGTCGCAGCGCAAGGGCGCGCAGCAGTTTCTCAATGCCGGCCCCGACGGCTCGCACACGCCCGGGTTTCATCCGCAGTGCGTGCCGTTCCTCGCGAGGGAGCGCGACATTCTCGGCGTGGGTGTGGAGACCGTCGGGACCGACGCCGGCCAGGCGCATGGTTTCGATCCCATGTTTCCCTGCCACTCCATCATGCACGGCGCCAACCGGTTCGGCCTGGCGAGCCTGACCAATCTCGACCAGCTGCCGGCGACCGGGGCGATCGTCATTGCCCCGCCGCTGAAGATCGTCAACGGCTCCGGCAGCCCGCTGCGCGTGCTCGCGCTGGTGCCGGCGTAGGTCCATGGCCGCCGATCGCAGCTGCGAGAGCGTGGCGCGCGCCGGGCAGGCAGACTGATCGTGGCCGAGCGCTCTTTTGCCCGGGAAGTCGAGTCGCTGCGCCTGGGCGAGGGCCAGGAATTCCACGGAGAGGGCATTCTCGCCGTCACCAAGGCGCTGCTGCAGTCGGGTGTGGCTTATGTGGGCGGCTACCAGGGCGCGCCGATCTCGCATCTGATGGACGTGCTCGCCGACGCCAGAGGCATCCTCGATGAGCTCGGGGTGCATTTCGAGGCCAGCGCATCGGAGGCCACGGCGGCTGCGATGCTGTCGGCTTCGATCAACTATCCGCTGCGCGGCGCGGTGACCTGGAAGTCGACCGTGGGCACGAATGTGGCCTCCGACGCGCTCGCCAATCTCGCCTCCTCCGGCGTGCAGGGAGGGGCGCTCATCATACTCGGAGAGGATTACGGCGAAGGCGCGAGCATCATGCAGGAGAGGACCCATGCCTTCGCGATGAAGTCGCAGATCTGGCTGCTCGATCCGCGCCCGGACCTGCCCTCGATCGTGCGCGCCGTGGAGCAGGGCTTCGAGCTGTCGGAGGCGAGCAATACGCCGGTCATGCTGATGCTGCGGATCCGCGCATGCCATGTCTATGGCCGCTTCAAGACCAAGGTCAACCTGCGTCCCGCGTTCTCGGCCGCGGACGCCCTGGCCGCGCCGAGGCGCGATTACGGCCGCATCATTCTGCCCCCGTCGACCTACGCGCAGGAGCGCGAAAAGATCCAGACCCGGCTGCCGGCGGCGCTGCGATACGTGGCCGAGCGCCGGCTCAACGAAATCATCGATGCGCAGGCGGGCGACATCGGCATCGTGCTCCAGGGGGGCCTCTCCAACAACACCTTGAGAGCGCTCGAGCTGCTCGATTGCGCCGATGTGTTCGGCCGCAGCAAGGTGCCTCTGTACGTGCTGAACGTCACCTATCCGCTGCTCGCCGAGGAATGGACGAGGTTCTGCCGCGGCAAGCGGGCGGTGCTGATCGTGGAGGAGGGCCAGCCCGAATACATCGAGCAGGCCGCGAGCCAGATTCTGCGCCAGCACGACCTCAGCACCCGCATCGTGGGCAAGGGTGCTCTGCCGATGTACGGCGAATACACCGTCGATGTCCTGCGCAAGGGAATCGGCGAGTTCATCGATCAATGGATGCCCGGGCTTCGCGCCGACCGCCGAGGTGCCCCGGCGGGCGACGGCGCAGTCCCGGCGGGCGACGGCGCAGTCTCGGCGGGCAACGGCGCAGTCTCGGCGGCCGCCGCGGCGAAGCTCGCGGCCCTGGTGCCGGCGCGACCGTCGGGATTGTGCACCGGATGTCCGGAGCGCCCCTTCTTCGCCGCCATGAAGATCTTGCAGAAAGAGGTCGGAGCGCTGCACGTGAGTGCGGACATCGGCTGCCATTCCTTCGCGACGCTGCCCCCGTTCAACATGGGCAACAGCATCATGGGTTATGGTCTCGGCGCCGCCGGTGCATCGGCCCTCGCCACGGACGGGGGCAAGCGGGCCGTCGCGATCATGGGCGATGGCGGCTTCTGGCACAACGGCCTGACCAGTGGCATAGGCAACGCCGTGTTCAACAGGCAGGACGGTCTGACGGTGATCATCGACAACGGCTATTCGGCGGCGACCGGCGGACAGGACATCCCCTCCTCCCGGGCAGCCGCCGCGCAGCGGCAGGGCAACAACTCGATCGTCGATGCCGTCAAGGGTGTCGGCGTCAAATGGGTCAGGAGCGCGAGCTCCTACGACATGCGCGCGACTCTCGCCGTGTTGCGCGAGGCGCTGCGCACGGGATTTCGCGGACCGAAAGTCATCGTCGTCGAGGGCGAGTGTCAGCTCAACCGCCAGCGGCGTGTACGCCCCTTGACGCGCAAGGCGATTCAGGCGGGCGAGCGCGTGGTGCGCGAGCGCTTCGGCGTCGATCCGGACACCTGCACGGGCGATCATTCCTGCATTCGCCTCTCCGGCTGTCCCTCGTTGACGGTGAAGGAGAACCCCGACCCGCTGCGCAGCGATCCGGTCGCGCACGTGGACGACAGCTGCGTCGGCTGCGGCGTGTGCGGTGAGGTGGCCGACGCGGCCGTGCTCTGCCCTTCCTTTTATCGCGCGGAGCTGCTTCACAACCCATCCCGCTGGGACCGGCTGATCGCAGCAATCAGGGCGGGGCTGATCGGTGTCCTGCAGCGGCGCAGCGAGCGCAATCGCATGCGCTGCGCGCTGTAGCGCGCCTTCGACGACGTGGCCGAGCGACCGATCAAGCTGACCATCGCGGCCCTCGGGGGCCAGGGCGGCCGGGTGCTCACCGATTGGCTGATCGACATTGCCGAAGCCGAAGGGTACCTCGTGCAGTCGACCTCCGTGCCCGGGGTGGCACAGCGCACCGGCGCGACGATCTACTACCTGGAGTTCTTCCCGCGCGCCGCCGCCGAGCGGGCCGGCCGCGAGCCGGTCATGGCCCTCATGCCGGCGCCCGGCGACGTCGATTGCGTGCTCGCCTCCGAGCTGGCCGAGGCGGGCCGCGCCATCCAGCGCGGTCTCGTGACGCCGGACCGCACCACGCTCATCGCCTCCACGCACCGCTCTTACACCATCGGCGAGAAGAGCGCGATGGGACGCGGCGCGGTCGATACGGCGCAGCTCGCCGAGCTGGTGCGCAGCCAGGCGCGCCGCCTCATCCTGTTCGACATGCAGGAGACGGCCGAGCGCCATCAGAGCGTGATCAGCGCGGTGCTGCTCGGAGCGCTGTGCGGCAGCGGCGTGCTGCCGTTCGGCAAGCAGGGTTTTGAGGATGCGGTCCGGACGAGCGGAATCGCCGTGCAGGCGAACCTTGCCGCGTTCGAGGACGCCTGCCGCCTGGCACGGCAGGGCGATGGCGGGTTCAGCGCCGAGGTGCGGCCCAAGCTCGCAGGCGAGATCCCGGTGCGGGCGCGTACGCCGAGTCTGCAGCCGCTGCTCGATCGAGTCAGGCGTTTGCCGGCCGCGGTGCAGGCGGTGGTGCTGGAAGGCGCACGCCGCGCGATCGACTATCAGGATCCCGCCTACGCGGCGCTGTTTCTGGATCGGGTCGAGCGCATCGCGGCGCTCGAGCCTCGCTCGGCCGCCGGCGACGGATCCTGTGCGCTGCTTGAGTCCACCGCCCGCGGTCTGGCGCTGTGGATGAGCTTCGAGGACACGATCCGGGTCGCCGACTTGAAGACGCGCGGGTCGCGCTTCGTCAGGGTCCGCGAGGAGATCCGCGCCGAGCCGGGCCAGCTGTTCGGCATCACGGAATTCATGAAGCCGCGAGTGGAGGAGATCGCCGCCACCCTGCCCGCCGCGCTCGGGCGCCGGGTGCTCGGTTCGCCCCGCCTCGGCCGCTGGCTCGGCCGCTGCACCGGCGGGAAGCAGATTCGTACCGGCACCATCGGCGGCTTCCTGCTGCTTCATGCGCTGGCGGGCCTGAGGCGCTGGCGCCGCTCGACCCTGCGTTTCCAGGAAGAGAATACCCGCATCGAGGCGTGGCTGGCGGCCATCGAGCGGCTCGCCGCGGACCGCTACTCCCTCGCGGTGGAGCTGGCGCGCGCCCAGCGGCTGATCAAGGGCTATGGCGATACGCACGAGCGCGGCTGGCGCAATTTCACGGCGCTGGTCGGCCAGCTCGATTTTCTGGCCACACGCCCGGACGGTGCGGTACTGCTGTCGCGCCTGCAGGAGGCAGCGCTCGGCGATGAGGAGGGGCAGGCGCTGGCGCGCGAGATCGCCTCGCTGCGCGGCGCGCCGTCCGTCGCGTAGCAGGCCCGGGTGGGCCCGACGCGCGCCGGCATCGACCAGCTCACCCGCGGCATTATGCTAACCTTGCTGCCGGCGGGTATGTTGAGCGGGCGTTCAGACCCGCTGCTTGCGGATCGAGGTGGGTGGATGAGAGGATCATTGCTCTGTTGGATCGCGCTGGCGGTGTGGTGCGCCGCCGGTCCGGCGCACGCCGACGACCACAAGCTGCGCATCCTCACCTGGGCCGACTACGTGCCCGCCGACCTCATCGCCGCCTTCACCCAGGCGACGGGCATCGAGGTCGAGGTGACGCTCTCGAACAACGAGGAGATGATTTCCAAGCTGCGCGCCACCGGGGGCGCGGGCTACGATCTCGTGCAGCCCTCGCAGGATCGCATCACCTCGGTGCAGCGGGATTTCGAGATCTACAAGCCGATCGATCTGAGCAAGGTGAAGATCGGCGAATTTCAGCCGGCGCTGCTCGACATCGTCAAGCGCAACGCCACCATCGACGGCAAGCTCTACGCCCTGCCCTACCTGTGGGGCACCGACGGGCTCGTGGTCAACACCAGGCACACCACGGTCTCGGACTTTCCCGATCTGTGCCGGCCGGACCTCAAGGGCAAGACCTCGATCCGCCTGCGGCGTCCGATCCTCATGGCGTTCGCGTTCGCCGCGGGCAAGGATCCCTTCGCGCTCTATGGCGATCCGAAAGCCTACGCCGCGCTCATGGACCAGGTCGGCGCGACTCTCATCGCCTGCAAGCCGAACTTCAAGTTCTTCTTCGACAACAAGGATCAATTGCTGAACGGCTTCCGCTCCGGAGAGATCTGGGCGGCGGCGATGTGGGATACGGGCGGTTGGACGCTCAATCGGGAGAATCCCGACATTCAGTACGTCGTGCCGCGCTCCGGGGCGCTCGGCTGGATCGATACCTTGGCGCTGCCGGCGCGCGGCCGCAACGAGGCGGCCGCCTACGCATGGATCAACTTCGTCATGCTCCCGCAGAATGCCGCCCGGGTCGTGAGGTCGGTCGGCAACTTCTCCGCCGCCGAGGGCACGGCTCCCTACGTGAATCCGCGCCTCAAGGCGCAGTTCAGGGCCTCGTTTCCGGCGGACACGTTCAAGAAGGTGCACTGGTACCCCGCCATTCCGCCCGGCCTGGAGGAGATCGAGGGGCAGGTGCTCGATCGCATCAAGGCCGCCGATTGAGCACGGCCGATCTGCTGGCCGATGCCGTGTGCAAGCGCTTCGGCGCGCACCTTGCCGTCGACTCGCTGTCCTTCAGCGTCGAGCGCGGCAGCTTCTTCTCGATACTCGGCCCGTCGGGTTGCGGCAAGACGACGCTGCTGCGGATGATCGCCGGCTTCATCGCTCCGGACAGCGGCGACATCTCCATCGGCGGCGCGAGCATGCGCGGCGTTGCTCCGAATCGCCGGCCGGTCAACATGGTGTTTCAGCAGCTCGCGCTCTTTCCCATGATGTCGGTCGGCGAGAACGTCGAGTTCGGTCTCGCCCGGCGCGGGCTTGCTCGCGCCGAGCGCACGCGGCGCAGCCACGCCATGCTCGAGCGCGTCGGGCTCGGCGGAGCTGCCGGCAAGCGCGTCGATGAGCTCTCGGGCGGTCAGCGCCAGCGCGTCGCGATCGCCCGCAGCCTGGTGCTCGAGCCCGCGCTGCTGCTGCTGGATGAGCCGCTCGGGGCGCTGGATTTGAAGCTGCGCGAGCACATGAAGATCGAGCTGAAGCAGCTGCAGGCGGCCTTCGGCACGACGTTCGTGTACATCACCCACGACCAGTCCGAGGCGCTGGTGCTGTCGGATCAGGTCGGGGTCATGAGTCACGGACGCTTCGAGCAGCTCGGTACGCCTCAGGACCTTTACTATCGGCCGCGGACGCCGTTCGTGGCGGCCTTCGTGGGCGCCAACAACCGCATCGTCGGGCGGGTCACCAGCCTCGACCGCGCCTGCGTCGAGCTCACCACCGCGGACGGTTGGGCCGTTCGGGCCGCAGCCCAGGGCAGCGTCGCGGTCGGCGATCCGGTCGAGGGATTCGTTCGCCCCGAGATCGTGAGCCTCGCACGCGCGCCCGCCGAGCTGCCCGCGGGGCATCCGGTGCATGCGGGCGAGGTCGAGAGTCTGCTGTTCGACGGGGCCAACTCCGCGGTGCTGCTCAAGGAGGAGCGTACGCGCCGCGAGTTTCGCATCGCGCTTCCGCAGACCGGCCGCTTCTCGGATCTGAAGCCGCGCGAGAAGGTGCTGTTCAGTTTCGATCCCGAGCGCGCCGCGTGCTTTCCGGCGCGGCCGGGGGCGGCAGGCCTCGACGACTCGCGCGGGCGGCCATGATCGGCGCGGCGGCCGGGCCCAGGTGGCAGGGGCGCCTCGGGCTCGGGCTGCTGCTCGCGCCCGCCGTCCTCTGGCTCGGAGCGCTCATCGTTCTGCCGCACGTCGATCTCGCCGTGCTGTCGCTGCGCGAGCGCGTCGGGCCGCGCCACTACGTCGCGAGTCTCGCGCAGTACCGGACGTTCTTCACGGAGCCGCTGTACTGGCGGGTGTTCGTGCGCACGGCGGTGATGTCGCTGCTGGCCACGTTCCTCACGCTGCTGCTCGCGTTCCCGATCGCGTGGATCATCGCCAAGCTCGCACGCGGGCGCTGGAGCTCGCTGCTGTTCATTTTGTGCCTGATTCCGTTCTGGGTGAGCGAGACGGTGCGCACCCTCGGCTGGATGATCCTGCTGCGTGAATCGGGAGTGCTGCCTTCCTTGCTGGTGAAGCTCGGCATCACGCGCACTCCGGTCGAGCTTCTGTATCACGACGCGACCATCATGGTGGGGCTGATCTACACCTCGCTCCTGTTCATGGTGATTCCGCTCGTCTCCAGCCTCGAGAGCCTGGACAACGCCCTCATCGAGGCGGCTTACGATCTCGGCGCCGGCGGCCCCACCGTGCTGCGCACGATCGTGATACCGCATGCCGCCCCGGGGATCACCGCCGGCTGCATCGTGGTGTTCATGCTGACCCTCGGCAACTACATCACCCCGACCCTGCTCGGCGGCAAGGACTCCCAATGGTTCACCGAGCAGATCTACAATGAGTTCATCGTTCGCTTCAACTGGGAACAGGGCGCGGCGTTCGGGTTCTTGCTGCTCGCCCTGTCCACCGCGATGGTGATCGTCGGGCTGAAGCTCGCCGGCCAGCGATTCGGCGACGTGATGCGGCGGACATGATTCCATCGCTCCCTCGGACGCGGTGGCTGCGCGCCGCGACCGGCGGCTACCTGATCGCCTTCTTCGCCTTCCTGTTCCTGCCGCTGGTGGTGGTTGCGGTATTTGCATTCAACGACGCACCCTACCCGGCGCCGCCCTGGCACGGCTTCACGCTCGACTGGTTCCTGGGCAACTCCAAGGCGGGCCGGGTCGGCCTGTTCGGCGATGCCGATCTGCTGGGCAGCATCTGGACGAGCTGCGTCGTCGCCGCCTGGGTGACGGCGCTTTCGGTCGCGATCGGCACCTCGAATGCGTTTCTCATCGAGCGCGCGCGCTTCCCCGGCAAGCAGGCCCTGTCGGTCCTGATGCTCGCCCCTCTGGTGATCCCCGGCGTGATCCTCGGGATATCGATCCTCGCCTTCGCGAGCCGCCTCGCCCAGTTCATCGACGACGCCTTCGGCCTCGACTGGGACGTGCTGCGGCCCGGACTGCCGCTGGTGGTGTGCGGCCAGTTCTCCTATATCGCCACGATCGCGACGCTCACCATCAGCGCGCGGCTGCGGCGCTTCGACCGCACGCTCGAGGAGGCCGCCTTGAACCTCGGCGCGGGCAAGGCGGCGGTGTTTCGCACCATCGTGCTGCCCTACTTGCGGCCGGCGTTGCTCGGCTCCGCGGCCATCTCCTTCCTGATGTCGTTCGCCGATTTCAACACCACGTTGATGCTGGTGGGCGCGGATGCGCCGCTGACCGTCACGATGTACGGGCGCATGCGTGAAGGGGCGACCCCGGTCCTCAATGCGGTGAGCCTTTTCCTGATGCTCGCCTCGGCGCTGCTCGCGCTCACGTTCATGCGTGGCAAGCGCGCTCCGGATGCGGGCTAGCCGTCACGGTTCGTCCGGCTGCGCCCGCAGCAGCTGAAGGCCGGCCGCCTGGCTGCGCTGGAATCCCTTCCACAGCGTGATGCCCGCCGTTCCCGGGCTGTATGCGCCGTAGCGGGGGGGCGGCGCCGGCGGCGCCGGGTCCGGCCAGGTCCCTGCGGCCAGCAGCGGCACGGGCACGTCCAGGTAGGCCGCGCGCGTCTCGTCTTGCTTGACGAAGCGATCCAGAAACGCGGTGATGAAATGCGCGTTGATGGCATTCACCCGCTCGGTGCGCCACACCGGGCCCTCGAACCACTCCTCGTCCCACAGGCGCCGGCGCATCTCGTCCGGCGCCCGGTTCAAGCCGATCGAATGGCCGGCCCCCTGCAAGGTCAGCAGATAGCGGCGCGCATGGACGGCCTGATCGAAGAAGGCCCTTGCGCCGCTCGCATAGCTGAGCCGCCGATCGGCGTCCCCGGCAATCAGCAGGAGCGGCGCTCGCAGCCCGCGCAACCCGTCGCTGCCGAATGCCGCGAGCGCACCGCCCCCCATCGGCGCAATCGCGACCACCGCACGCAATCCGTGAACCGGGAAGGTGTGCTCGAGCGTCCCGCCGCGCGCGTACGGCGACAGCAGGCCGCCGGGCACGAGCTTCACCAGCGGGCTGGCCGGATCCAATGTCGCCCCCGCCGCGACCAGCACGCCGTAACCGCCGGCGGAGTAGCCGATGAGCGCCGTTTTCCCGGGATCGATCAGTCCCTCGGCGCGCAGGCGCTGCTGCAGCGTGGCGGTCACGAAGGCGATGTCGAGCGGCCGGCGCAGCACCGGCTCGGGAAATTTACTGCGATCGCTGATCGGCGGGTCGTCGTGCCGGATGGCCGCGACCACATAGCCCTTGGAGGCCAGATTCTCGGTGATCCAGGTGAGCGCGGCGACATCGTTGCTGTATCCGTGCGACACGACGATGAGCGGAAAATTCCGGCCCGCGGCGGGCGCATCGCGCACCGCGATGCCGGGCTGGGTGAAGTGGGCGGGAGGCGCGGGAGGCTCGGACGGGAAGCTGCCGGCGTAGGTCACCGCTGCGGCGCCGGGTTGCGGCTTCGCCGGATACCACAGCTCCACGCCGAGCTTGCGGTCGCGCAGCGGCGCGCGGCCGGTCGCCGGATCATAAGCGAGCACATCGGGCTGAGCCGGCTGGATCAGCTCGAGGCTCCGTACGCCGACCGCGTACGGACCGAGGTGCGCCAGCTCGGGCGCATCGACGCCGAATCGGCTGGCGGGCTCGCCGGCCGCGAGCAGCGCCGGCTCGCCGAGCAGAGCGGCGAGCGCCGCCAGGGAGGCGAGCAGCCGTGCGCGGCCGTTCTCATCGCATGGGCAGCTCACGCGCCATCTCCCGCCAGCAGCAGGCCCGGCAATTCTCCGAGCGTCTCGATGAACGCATCGCAGGGGAGCTGGCGAGGATCCTGCCCTTCGTTGTAGCCATAGGGCACGCACAGGACCGGCATGAGCGCCGCATGCGCCGCCTGCACGTCGTTGCCCGAATCGCCCACCATGAGGGCGCGCGCCGGCGCAACGCCGAGCTGCTCGCAGGCATGCAGCAGCGGCTGGGGGTCCGGCTTGCGCCGCTCGCAGCTGTCCCCGCCGACCACCCGGTCGACCCAGCCGCCGAGACCGAGCGCCGCGAGCAGGCCGAGCGCGAAGCGCGCTTGCTTGTTGGTGACCACGGCGGTGCGCAAACCCGCCTCATGCAGCGCGCGCAAGCATTCGACGGCGCCCGCGTACGGACGGGCCTCGAACTGCCCCGACTCCTCGAGCGCCGCGTAGTGATGGAAGAATCGCTCGAGCAACGCGCCCCGGGCCTTCTCGTCGAGCACCCGGCCCTGGTATGCGAGCGCACGCTCGATCAGCAGCGGCGATCCGCGGCCGATCATGCGCCGCACCTCGCCGGGCGCAATGGGCGGCCAGGCGCGCTCGCCGAGGGCGCGATTCAGCGCCGCGGCGATGTCTGCTGCGGTATCGAGCAGCGTGCCGTCCAGATCGAACAGCACCGCCTCGATGCGCCGCCCGCGCCATCGAGCCGCACGTGCAGGCGGCGCCCTCAGGCCAACGTCAGGCTGACCGGACAATGATCGCTCCCCATGACGCCCGCATGGATATCCGCGCCGCTGACCCGGCTGCGCAGGGCCGATGAGACCAGGAAGTAATCGATCCTCCACCCCACGTTGCGCGCTCGCGCATTGGAGAAGTTGCTCCACCAGGAATAATGACCGTTGCCCTGCTTGAACAGGCGAAAGGTATCGACGAATCCGGCATCCAGGAAGTTCTGAAATCCCCTGCGCTCCTCGTCGGTGAATCCCTTCTTGCCGCGATTGGGCTTGGGATTGGCCAGATCGAGCTCGGTGTGAGCGACGTTCAGATCGCCGCAGAAGATGACCGGCTTGCTCGCCTGGAGCTTGCGGCAATAGGCGAGAAATGCGGGGTCCCAGTGCTTGTGGCGCAGGCGCAGACGGCTCAGGTCATCCTTGGCGTTCGGGGTATAGACCGTCACCACGTAGTACTCGTCGAACTCGGCGGTGATCAGCCGCCCCTCCTCGGCGCTGTCGCGCTCGAGCTCATCCGCGAAGCGGTAGCGCCGCGCGAAGGCGCGCGGGAAGCCGTTGACCACCGACAGCGGCTCTCGCTTGCAGAGAATGGCCGTGCCCGCGTAGCCCTTGCGGGCGGCGCTGTTCCAGTACTCGCGGTAGCCCGGCGCCTGAAGCTCGAGTTGTTCGCGCTGCGCCTTGGTCTCCTGCAGGCACAGGATGTCCGGCTGGTGTGCCTGCAGAAATGCGTGGAACAAGCCTTTCCGGTGCACGGCACGGATGCCGTTCACGTTCCAAGAGTACAGCCTCATGGGGGACATAATACAAGCTGAATGAATGACTTGCATGGCGGGAGGCGCGGCCTCTCGCGGATCCGGGCCACTTCGTATTGACAATCATTCGCATTCGCGTTCAAAATGAGGCCCATGATAGTTTGCATCTGCAAGGCCGTGTCCGACCGGCACATCCGCTCCGCCGTCAGCGGGGGAGCGCGCTGCGTGAAGGACTTGAGCCGCCAGACGGGCCTCGGGACCTGCTGCGGCAAATGCGTGCCGGAGGCCAGAGCGACCCTGGCCGACTGTCTCGACGAGGCCGGTGCCAGCGGCTACCTGACCGCCGCATCGCCCGCCGCGGCCTAGCCGCGCCAATCCGGCGCTCGCGCCCGGGCGTTCGGGCATACAATCCAGCGTTGTTCTTCAATGGGGAAGCGCCGTGAAGGGTGATGCGAAGGTGTTGGAGTTTCTCAATCAGGGGCTGAAGAACGAGCTGACCTCGATCAATCAGTACTTCCTGCACGCGCGCATGCTCGACAACTGGGGCATGAAGCATCTGGGCAAGATCGAGTACCAGGAATCCCTCGACGAGATGCGCCACGCAGACCGCCTGGTCAAGCGCATCCTGTTCCTCGAGGGCCTGCCCAATCTGCAGGATCTCGGCAAGCTGTTCATCGGCGAGAGCGTGAAGGAGATCTTGGAATGCGATCTGCGGCGCGAGATGGCGGCGCATCCGATGTACCAGGCGGCGATCGTGCACTGCGAGTCGGTCAAGGATTTCGTCACCCGCGAGCTGCTGGTGCACATCCAGAAAAGCGAGGAGCAGCACATCGACTTCATCGAGGAACAGCTCGGGCTGATCGACAAGATGGGTCTTGCGAACTACGTGCAGAGCGCCGTGCACGAGATCAAGGAGAGCGATTCGGCGTGATCGCCGCACCGCAGGCGCCGCGGATCATCGCGGGCGCCGCATCCGCCGGGTAAGCCTCGAGCCTCTCGAGCAGCTCGCGCGCCGGCTCCTCGCTCACCACTTGATATGGATCGCCGGGATTGAGCCGCCGGTTGTATGCCGCGTAGCACAGGCTCGCGGCAAGCCTCGCCAGGACGAGCGGGTAGAGCGCGAGCTGCTCGGCGTCGCTCAAGGGATTGTGCCGGTGATAGCCGCGGATCAGCGCGGCCGCCGACTCGAGCGGATCGCGCTCGCGAAGCATGGCGTAGGCGAGCGCGACCGCCAGCTCGCAAACCGTCGCCGAGTGCACCATGTCGCCGAAATCGAGCAAGCCGCACATACGGCCCGAGCTCACCAGCACGTTGTCCTCGTTCGCATCGCCGTGAATGACGCCGTGCCTCAAGGCCGCCCAGTCGACTTCGTCCCAGCGCGCGAATGCCGCCTCGACCCGCCTGCGCCAGCGGCTCGGCATGAGCGCCGCTTTGCCGCGCGCGAGGCCGGCGTGGCGCAAATCCCATTGCAGCACGCGATGCATGGCCGGATGCACGCAGCTCTCGAGTGCACGGTCGATGCACGCCAGGCACGCGCCGATCGACTCGAGCAGCGCCGCCGCGCGCGGCCGGCAATCGGTCAGAACCGTGCCCTCCACCCAGGTCAGCAAGCGCACCCGATAGGCGAGCCCCGCGCCGCTTCGCAGCGTCTGCACCAGGGCGCCGGCAAGCGAGGGCACGACCTCGGGCACGCGCACCCGGCACCCGGCGCGCGCCACGCGGCGCATCGCCTGGTGCTGAAAATCGAGCAGCTCGGCCGAGTCCTCGCGATTCGCGATCTTGAGCACGAACTTTCCCCGCCGCGGGTCGCTGATCACGAAGTTCTGATCCCGCTCGCTCGGCAGGGCGGCCGCCTCCCCGCACAGGCCGTAGCCGGCCCGGGCCGCTTCGAGCGCTTCCGCGGCACTGAAGCGCGGGATGCTTTCGAACGAGACCGTCACCCGACTGCTGGGTCGGCCCGAGCGGCGGCCGCGAACAGCTGGCTGTCGATGTCGCGGAAGGACTTGAACTCGAGCGCGTTGCCGCTCGGATCGAGGAAGAACAGCGTCGATTGCTCGCCCACCTGCCCCGCGAACCGGGTGCACGGCTCGATCAGGAATCTGACGCCGAGCCGCCCGAGGCGTGCGGCGAGCTGCGACCATTGAGTCGGCCGCAGCACCACGCCGCAGTGGGGCACGGGCACGCCGTGCCCGTCGACGAAGTTGCAATGGCTCGCGAGCGTGCCTTGCTTGCCGAGGGCCGGATTCAGATGGCACACGAACTGATGCCCGTAGAGATTGAAGTCCACCCAGTCGGCGGCGCTGCGGCCCTCGGTGCATCCTAGGATATCCTTGTAGAATGCGCGGGCCTCGTCGATGTCCCTCACTTGAACGGCGATGTGGAACGGCGTCAGCGGCTCGTTCGAATTCGAAGGACTCGGCATGTTCCTACTCCGTCACGGACAAAGCTACTTCAATCTGCACTTTAACCGCACGCGCGTCGATCCGGGCATCGAGGACCCGGAGTTGACGGCGCTCGGCCTCGAGCAGGCGCGTGCGGCCGCCGCCGGGCTCGCCGGCAGGGTCCTCACACGCATCATCGTCTCGCCCTACACGCGCGCCCTGCAGACCGCGCAGGCGTTCCTCGACGTTCGCACCGTGCCCATCGACATTATGCACGAGGTGCGCGAGCGGGCCGCATTCGCCTGCGACGTCGGCAGCCCGCCCGAGGTCCTGGCGGCGCGATTCCCGCACCATGACTTCACCCGGCTGCCGCGGCGCTGGTGGCATCCGGGAACCGAGCCCGCCCGGGAAACCGCGGCGCGCGCGGATGCGTTCCGCGCCTCGATGGCGGCGCGCGCGGACAGCACCACCACGCTCATCATCAGCCACTGGGCCTTCATCCTGGCGCTCACCGGGCGCTCTCTGGAGAACGGGCAACTGCTGCAATACGATCCGGCACAGGGTGCGCCCGGATGAAGGTGCCGCTGTTGCAGGCGCTGCGACCGTTCGAGCGCGCACGGGCGCTGCGCGACGCGCTCGCCGGGGTGAACCTCGCCTGCATCAGCATGGCGCAAGTGCTCGGCTATTCGCGCATCGCGGGCATGCCGGTGATCACCGGACTGTATACCTTGCTGCTGCCGCCGGTGATGTTCGCGATTTTCGGCTCCTCGCGCCACCTGGTGGTGGCGGCCGATTCGGCCACGGCCGCCATCTTCGCCGGCTCGCTGTCGCATCTCGCGCAGCCGGGGAGCGCGCATTACGTGTCGCTGGTGGGCGTGGTGGCGCTGCTCACCGCGGCGCTGCTGCTGGTCGCGCGGTTCTTCAAGCTGGGATTCCTGGCGGATTTTCTCTCGCGCACGGTGCTCACCGGATTTCTCGCGGGCGTCGGCTGCCAGGTGGCGATCGCGATGCTCGGCGACATGCTCGGGGTCGCGGCCACATCGCCCAACTCGGTGCTGCGCGCGGCGCAGGCGCTCGCGGCTCTGCCGCACGCCAACCTCTCCACGCTGTCGCTGTCGGCTCTCGTGGCGGCGGGCATTCTGCTCGGCGGCCGTTTCGCGCCGCGCTGGCCGCTGTCGCTCGCAGCCGTCATCCTGACCGTGGCCGCGAGCAGCGCGTACCACTTCGCGCAGCACGGCATCGCGGTCATCGGCCCGCTCGCCCGCGGGCTGCCGCGGCTCGAGCTGCCCGCAGCGACCTGGGGCGAGATCCTCGCGCTCGTGCCGGTGGCCGGATCGTGCTTCGTGATGATCATCGCGCAGAGCGCGGCCACCTCGCGCAGCTTCGCTTTCCGCTACGGGGAGAGCGTCGACGTCAATGCGGACATCCTCGGGCTGTCCGCCGCGAATGCCGCCGCCGCCCTGAGCGGCACCTTCGTGGTGAACGGCAGTCCGACCCAGACGGCGACCGCCGAGCGCGTGGGCGCCCGCAGCCAGGTGGCTCAGATCGCGCTCGCCGGCACGGCGCTCGTGGTGCTGGTGCTGCTGAGCGGGCAGCTCGAGTACTTGCCGCGCTGTGTGCTGGCGGCGATCGTGTTCACGATCGCGGTGGGGATGATCGAGGTGCGCGCGCTGCGCGACATCCGCCGTGAGTCGCCGGGAGAATTTCGTCTCGCGGTCGTCACCGCCGCCACCGTGGTCGTGGTCGGCGTCGAGCAGGGCATCCTGCTCGCGATCGCGCTATCGCTGTTCCGGCACGTTCGCCACAGCTATCGGCCGCACACCTCGATGTTCCTGCCCGATGAGACGGGCCGCTGGATGCCCGCGCCCGCGACGCCGGGCGCGCTGACCGAGCCCGGGCTCATCGTCTACCGTTTCGGCGCCGACCTGTTCTACGCGAACGAGCAGCGGTTCTGCGAGGAGGTGCGCGCCCTGGTTGCGGGCGCGCCGCAGCCGGTGCGCAATTTCGTGGTGGACGCGGCCGCGATCACCGACGTCGACTACACCGCCGCGCATGCGCTGCGCGCGCTGGTGCAGGATCTCGGACACAAGGGGGTCTGCATGATCTTCGGCCGCGTGAGCCCGTATCTGCGCGCCGATATGCAGCGGCACGGGCTCATCGCCGCCCTCGGCGCGGATCACGTGTTTGCGACCCTGCACGAGGCGCTGAACCTGGCGGGCGCCGCGCAGCCACCCTCCACCGCCTGAGGCGCCCCGGGAGCTTGCGCCTAGCCCGCGGTGCGCAGGGCCCGGCGCCTGCGCGCGCGCGCGGATTCCAGGGTTGCTGCGATGTCCTCGCCGAAGCTCTTGGTATCGAGCGGCTTCGTGAAGTAGCGATCGCACCCCGCGGCGGCCGCGCTCTGCTCATCGCCGCGCTTGGCGAACGCGGTGAGCGCCACCACCGGGACGTGCTCCAGCCGGGCATCGGCCTTGACCCGCCGGGCCAGCGTGAGGCCATCCATGCCGGGCAGCGCGATGTCGACCACCATCAGATCCGGCACCATGCGTTGCAGCAGCAGCTGCGCTTGCTCGGCATCGACCGCCACCTCGACCTGGAAACCCTTGACGCCGAGCAGCGCGGACGAGAGCGCCAGATCGATGGGGTTGTCGTCGACGATGAGAATCTGACCACGCATCCGCCTTCGTCCTTGGATCTTCTCGATTCGGACCCAGTGTATACAGGAGCTCGGTCGGGGAAAGCCTCAATACGGCGGCGGCGCGCCCAAAAAAGAGTGATCCGGTTCTCGTTTCCGGCCCGCGAGCGCCATCCCTTGACCGACCACCCGGATGGGCTCAGCGCCCGGATGGACTAGCCGCCCGGATGAGCCGGCATGCCGCATCGCGGCTCTCGCGGGCAGGCGCCGCTTCTCGGACAGATCACGCTCGCCGCAGAATCGAGCGCGTCGGCGATCCAGGCAATGTTCAGCACTTGCGAGGCGGCTCGAATGCACGCGGCGGCCTGCGCGGGAACTCTCGCGTCGCCGCCGCCGCGCCTGCACGCCTCGGCCGCCTGCCCCGCGATGCTCTCGCCGTCATAGCCCTGAGCATCGAGCGCGGGCAGCAGATCGACGCCGACGGACAGCACATGCAGCTCGTCGAGCGCATCGCGCGTCAGCAGCGAGTGACAGCAATACAACCGCGCCCGCTTGCCGTCCTGCATGACGGAGATCTGCGATCTGGGCCTGGCGGACGGCACGGCCTGCGGCGTTTGATTGAGCAGGCGAAACACCGCCCATCGCGGGCAAGGATCGGACACCAGGCTCATGTTCCCCCACGGCAGCGGAATGCCGTTTCCGCGATACACGGCACGCAGGTACCCCGGCGCATAGGCGTCGAAGAAATGCCAGTACCGGTAGGGCGAGACGGCGGTCATGCGCCGCATCACGAGAGCCGGTGTCACGCCGAGCTTCTCGCACGATGCGACGCTGTGCGCCTCGCGTACCAGAAAGCGGCGGAAAGGAACGCGCGGGCAGAGAAGCGCGCCGGCGAAGAAACTGCACTCGAAGTCGCGCCAGGCGAACAGCACGTCCTGCGCGCCCATGCCCCCCGCCGACGCGGCACCCTCGACGTCGCCGGTGTGCACGGTGGTGTGAGGCGAGATGAGGCCGTCGCCGTTGTGCAGGATCTTGTGGCCGATGAAGAACGCCAGCTCGTACTTGAGCCGCTCTTCCTGGCGGCGCAGGCGCTTGTTGACCAGAACGGTTCCCGGCGCCTCGAAGCGCGCGCGCACCAGCGCGCCGCCCGGCTTGCGGCCGTCGCCGTCGAACCAGCGGATCTCGAGCCCCAGGCGCCTGCACAGACCGATCACCGCATCGAGCGTGAGCGGCATCTGCCGTTTGCCGCCCTGCTCCGCGGCGCGCTCGATGTCGGGAAAATTGTTGTGGCGGGTCTCCTGCCAGACCCGGATGAGCAGCTGTGCGAACTGCCGGCCCGTCGTGCCGGTCTGCGACAGCAGCTCCGGCAGCGCATTTTGCAACAGCTCGTGCGAGAACAGGAATGCGGGCTCGAGGGGCATGGCCTCGAGGCCGCCTCGCTCGCGCTTCGCCGGTGCGGCCTCGACCGCCGTGTTCTCGTCCAGAAACCAGCGCGCATCCTTGCCGAAGATCCCCGCGAGCATCTCGAGCGTGGCGGCCGAAGGGGTGCGCTTGCCGGTCTCCACCATGCTCAGGTAGGAGACCGAGGGGGCGGTCGCGGCGTCGATTTGCACGCAGCGCGCCGACAACTCCTCCAGCGTGAGCCCGTTGCGCTTGCGCAGCGAGCGCAGCTTCGCGCCGAGGAAGTGGCCTTGCCGGATCAGTCCGCTCATCGCGCCTCACCCTGCCGCCGGCGACTCGTATGTGAAATTAACATTGTCAAATTTCTATTGTGTAAATCTGCAATCTTTGCAATTTAAACTCGCTCTCAACCCTTTACGCAAGGTCGATCCATCGACAGGAGACTGGCATGAGCGACGCAATCACGAGTTCTCGCGGCATCGAACGGCCCTACGGCACGGCGGAGGTGGCGCGGCTGCGCGGCACCGTGCGCATCGAGTACTCGCTGGCGCGGCAAGGCGCGGAGCGGTTTCGCCGCCTGCTCGACACCGAGCCCGTCGTGGGAGCCCTCGGCTGCATGACCGGGAACCAGGCCGTTCAGGCCGTGCAGGCCGGCCTCAAGGCCATCTATCTGTCGGGCTGGCAGGTCGCGGGCGATGCCAATACGGCCGGCGAGATGTACCCGGACCAGAGCCTGTACCCGGTCGACTCGGTGCCGCGCGTCGTCGAGCGCATCAACAACGCCCTGCTGCGCAGCGATCAGATCTATCACCTGGAAGGCAAGAGCGGCATCGACTGGATGGCGCCGATCATCGCCGATGCGGAAGCCGGCTTCGGCGGAAACCTGAACGCTTTCGAGCTCACCAAGGCCCTCATCAAGGCGGGCGCGGCCGCCGTGCACTTCGAGGATCAGCTCTCCTCGGCGAAGAAATGCGGTCACCTCGGCGGCAAGGTGCTGGTGTCGACCGCCGAGGGCATCAACAAGCTGGTGGCCGCACGGCTCGCCGCCGACGTCATGGACGTACCCACCGTCATCATCGCACGCACCGACGCCGATGCCGCCAATCTGCTGCTCACCGACCACGATCCGCGCGACCGGCCGTTTCTCACCGGCGAGCGCTCGAGCGAGGGCTTCTTTCACGTGCGCGCCGGCATCGAGCAGGCCATCTCGCGCGGTCTTTCCTATGCGCCCTACGCCGACCTGCTCTGGTGCGAGACCTCCAAGCCGGATCTGGGCGAGGCGCGCGAGTTCGCGGCGGCGATTCACCAGAAGTTCCCCGGGAAGCTGCTCGCCTACAACTGCTCGCCGAGCTTCAACTGGCAGGCCAAATTGAATCAGTCGAGCATGAAGAGCTGGCGCGAGCAGCTGGCGGCGATGGGCTATCGCTTCCAGTTCATCACCCTGGCCGGCTGGCACGCGCTGAATCTTTCCATGTTCGAGCTCGCGAGCGCGTACCGGGAAGATGGCATGCTCGGGTACTCGCAGCTGCAGCAGCGCGAGTTCGCCGAGGAGCGGGCCGGCTACCGCGCGACCAAGCATCAGGCGTTCGTCGGGACGGGCTACTTCGATGCGGTGCAGACCGCGATCAGCGCCGGGCAGCACTCGACCGGCGCCATGGCCGGCAGCACCGAGACCGAGCAGTTTCACGCGCCTGCCCCGCACGCCCCCGGGCCGCAGCGTGTGGTCGCCTAGGGACCACGCGGCGGCGCTCGCCGAGCACTTTCGCGCCTACAACGATGAGTTCGGGCGGATCACCCGGCGTGCCGCCCTCAACTTCCTCGCCGAGGACTGGCAGGCGGCGCAGCGCGACGCCGTGGCGCGCATCGAGCTCTACGAGCAGCGCGTCACGCGCTGCGTCGAGGCACTGGCGCAGGAGCTGACGGGGCGATCGGCCGACAGCGCGCTGTGGGAGCAGATCAAGCGCGCCTACGACATGCTGGTCGCGCGCCGCCCGGACAGCGATTTTTACCGGACGTTCTTCAACTCCGTCACCCGCGACCTGTTCGGCACCGTCGGGGTGAACGCGGACGTGGAATTTACCGCCACGACCGTCGGCCGCGCCTCCGGCGCCGTGCCGATCCGCGTCTATCGCGTCGCAGGCAGCCTGCCGGCGGCGGTGCGCGAGGTGCTCGCCGACCTGCCCTTCGGTGCGGCGATCGCCGACCCCGATGCCGCGGTGCATCGAGTCAGCGCCGAGATCGGACGCTACTTCTCGACCGGGCGGCAGCGCTCGCCCGAGTCGATCGAGCTGATCGAGCCGGTCTTCTATCGCGCACTGAACGCGTTCGTGGTCGGCCGCCTGATCGCCGACGGCTGCATCACGCCGCTGGTTCTCGCCTTCAGCAATTCGCGCCGCGGCGTGCAGGTGGACGCGGTGATGATGTCGCTGGCCGACGTCGGCTCGCTCTTCGGCTACGCCCGCTCGTATTTTCACGTCGACCTGCCGGTGGTGAGCGCAGCCATCACGCTGCTGCGCTCGTTCATGCCGCGCAAGCCCATCGATGAGCTCTATACCGTGCTCGGGCGCGCCAAACAGGGAAAGACGGAACGCTACTTCAGTCTGCAGCGCCATCTGGAAAGCTCCATCGACAGCTTCGTGCACGCGCCGGGCGATCGCGGTCTGGTCATGATCGTGTTCACCCTGCCCTCGCTGGACCTCGTCTTCAAGGTGATCCGCGACCGCTTCGGCGCGCCGAAGACCAACAGCCGGGCGGACGTCATCGAGCGCTACCAGTTCGTGTTCCGCCACGATCGCGCGGGACGGCTGGTCGATGCGCAGGAGTTCAGGCGGCTGCGCCTGCCGCGCGGCCGGTTCATGCAGGAGGTGGCCGACGAGCTGCTGCAGGAAGCGAGCGAGAGCTGCCGCATCGAGGGCGGCCACCTGATCGTCGAGCACTGCTACATCGAGCGGCGCCTGCGTCCCTTGAATCTGTTCGTGCGCGAGGCGGATCCGGCGGCCGCCGAAGCGGCCATCATCGACTATGGCAATGCGCTGCGCGACCTCGCGGCGAGCAACGTGTTCCCCGGCGATCTGCTGCTCAAGAATTTCGGCGTGACCAGCCACGGAAGGGTGATCTTCTACGACTACGACGAGCTCTGCCTGGTGTCCGACTGCGTGTTCCGCGAGGTGCCGCAAGCGCGCTGCGAGGAAGAGGAGACGAGCGCGGACCCCTGGTTTCAATGCGGCCCGAACGATGTCTTCCCCGAACAATGGCTTCAGTTCCTCGCCATTCCCGCGGCACTGCAGCGCGTCTTTCTCGAGCATCACGCCGAGCTCCTGACGGCGGCGTGGTGGCGCGAGGTGGCCGTTCGCTGTGCGGCCGAACCGGCGCCGCCGCTCGCAGCGCTCCCCCGCGAGCAAGTCCCGGCCGCCTGAGCAATGCCCTGCGGACCCCGGCGCGCGTCATCCCCGCCGGTACACCCAGGTTGCATGCGCGGGGAGGCGCGCCGCGGCCGCCTCTGCCGCCGCCGTCTGCGCCGTCGCGGCCGTCGTCTCGGCCTCATCGGAGCGCAGCGCCAGCGTCCACGACCCCGCCGGCAGGGTGATCCGCCGGGCAACGTCGGCGAAGTTGCACAGCGCCAGCACGCCCTCGAACTCCAGCCGCAGCCAGGCGGCACGCTCGTCGAACCTCACCTTGGGCCTGGCGCGGGCGCCGCGCCCAGGCCTCGCGGCGCGCACGGCGATCAGGCGGCGGTACCAGTCGAGCAGATCCGCGTGCAGCGGCGAGTCGAGCTCCATCCAGTCGAGCTTGCAGCGCTCGAAGGTCTCGGGCGACTGCGGATCGGGCACCTCGCCTGCCCAGCGAAAGCGCTCGAATTCGCGGGCGCGGCCCGCGCTCACGGCGCGGCCGAGCTCGGGGTCCTGGTGATCGGTGAAATACAGGAACGGCGTGCGCGCACCCCACTCCTCGCCCTGGAACAGGAGCGGCACGAAGGGCGAGAGCAGCGTGAGTGCCGCGATGGCCTTGAGCTGCGCCGGCCCGAGCAGCATCGAGAGCCGCTCGCCGCGCGCGCGGTTGCCGATCTGATCGTGATTCTGCGAGCACACCACCAGCTGATCGGGCTTGACGCCGCGCGGCGGGCGGCCATGCCGGCGCTGCCGGAACGGCGAGTACTGACCTTGGTACACGTACCCCTCGCTGAGCGCCGCGGCCACGTCGCGCAGCCCGCCGAAGTCCGCATAGTACCCTGCGCTCTCGCCCGTGAAGTAGCGATGCAGGGCGTGGTGAAAATCATCGGCCCAGTGCGCGTCGAGCCCGAAGCCGCCGCGCGCCTGGCCCAGTACCAGCCGCGGGTCGTTCAGATCGCTCTCGGCGATCAGCACCAGCTCGCGGTCGAGCTGGGCGGCGAGCGCGTGCACGGCCCGCGCGAGCTCCTCGAGAATGTGAATGGCCTCGAAGCTGAAGATCGCGTGCACGGCGTCGAGCCGCAATCCGTCGAAGCCGTAATCGCGCAGCCACATGCAGGCGTTGTCGATGACGAACCGGCGCACCTCATCGCTCTGCGCACCGTCGTAATTCACCGCCTCGCCCCACGGCGTCTTCACCCGGTCGCTGAAATACGGCCCGTACAGGCCGAGATAGTTGCCGTCCGGGCCGAGATGGTTGTAGACCACGTCCAGCAGCACGGCGAGACCGTGCTCGTGGCAGGCACGGATGAACGCCTCGAGCTCCGCCGGCGTGCCGTAGGCCGGCAACGGCGCATAGAGATCGACGCCGTCGTAACCCCATCCGCGCCGGCCCGGAAATGTCGCCAGCGGCATGAGCTCGACGTGCGTGATGCCGAGCCCGGCCAGGTGGGCGAGACGCTCGCGCGCGCCCGCATAGGTTCCCGCCGGCGTGAAGGTGCCGACGTGCAGCTCGTAGATCACCGCATCGCGCAATGCCTTCGGAAGGAAGCGCGCGGCGGGGCGCTGCGCCGCGCCGGCCGGCTCGATCGGATGCGAGGCCCCGTGCACGCCCTCGGGTTGCCAGCGCGAGCGCGGATCGGGCAGCGGCTTGCCGCCGTCGAGCGAATACTTGTACCCGCCGCGCACCGCCGCCGCGTCGATCTCCACACGCCAGTAGCCCTGCGGCTGCGGGCTCAGCCCGATGCGCCGTTCCGGCGTCACCAGCTCCACCGATCTGGCGAACGGCGCCCAGACGCACAGGATCACGCCGCATCCCGCACGAGAAGCGCGACCGGAAAGCAGCCGAAGATCTCATCGGGACCGATGCCGCCCTGCAAGCGCGCGTCGGTGAACGCGTTGACCCACACGCCGCGGGGCAGCGGCAAGCGGGTATCGCCCCAATTCCCGCCCACCGTCATGCTGAAGCGCGGCACCACGGCGATGAGATTCTCCCCGCGCCTGAACGCGAGCAGGTTGCCGAGGTGCGCGCCCTGGGCGACGAGGGGCTGGTAGCGGCTCTGCGGCAGGAAATCGGCGGCGCGGCGGCGGCGCAGCGCGAGCAGGCGCATGGTCATCCAGATCTTCGGCAAGCCGCAATCCCAGTCGCCGACGAGGTCCTCGGCCGACGCCGAGCGGCAGCGCTCCAGGAGCCGCGAGCGCAGATCGAAATCGACCGGGCGCCGGTTGTCGGGATCCACCAGGCTCAGGTCCCACAGCTCGGTGCCCTGGTAGAAGTCGGGAACGCCCGGCGCGATCATCTTGATCAAGGTCTGCGCCAGGGAATTGATGCGTCCCGGCAGGATCAACGGCTCGATGAAGGCCTCGAGGCTCGCGATGAACTCCGGCGTGTGGAACACGCCGTCCACGAAGCCGCGGATGTTCTCCTCGTAGCCCGTGTTCGGCTCGTGCCAGGAGGTGCGGGTCTTTGCCTCGCGGCAGGCCTTGAGCATGTATTGCCAGCAGCGCTCCGGGGTGAGCGGCCAGGCGCCGATGAGAGTCTGATAGAGCAGATACTCCGCGTGACGGTCGGGGGTGCGGTTGTTCCAGGCGGGCGCGGTCAGCTGCGACCACTGGTGCAATGCTTCCGCCCATCGATCCGGTATCTCCGAGAGCAAGGAGATGCGCGTGCGCACGTCCTCGCTGCGCTTGTTGTCGTGGGTGGAGGTGGCGAGCAGGTTGTTGGGCCAGCGCTCGCTCAGGTAATGGCAGAACTCGTGAAATTTCTCCGCCGAGATGCCCATCAGCGAGGCCTGCGAGCCGACCTCGTTGCAGGAGACGAGCCGGTCGAACAGATAGAAGGTCGTATCCTCGACGCCTTTCGCCATCACGGCCGGCGCGAGCTGCTGCCACCCGGCGATGAACCGCTCCTCGGCAGGATCGAGCGCCGCCTTGCTGAACAGCGCCGTCAGGAAATCGAACACCCCGGCGCCGATCTGCGGCGCGCCGATGCGTGCGCTCTGCACCGCCTCGGCGAACACGCGCTCATCCGGAGCGCTTAAGGCGGTGCCGGTGCGGTACGTCCGGTATACCGCCAGCGCGGTGGTGACGCGCGCCAGCGCCTCGCGCAGCTGCCGCGGGCTCAGATCGCGCGTTCTGAAGTCGGCGCGCGCGATCTCGAGCGCCGCCGCGCTGAGCCGGTCGAGATCGGCGCAGAACGAGGACTCGACGATCTCGCGCTTCTTGGCGCGAACCAGCGCGGCGAAGTTCACGGAGTGGCCGGTGAAGTCCGCGTAGGTCGCGGTGAACGCATCGACGCGCCTGTCGTCCATCCACAGGCGGTTCACCTTGGACATGAAATCGTAGCCCACCGTGCCGTCCACGGGCCAGTCCTCGGGAAGGCGCTCGTCGTTCTCCAGGATCTTCTCGACGTACAGCCGTCCGGCCGGCAACAACGCGCGCAGGCGCTGGAAGTAGCCGAGCGGATCGCGCAGCCCGTCCGGATGATCGAGCCGCAGGCCTTCGAGCTGGCCCGCCCCGATCATGGCCTCGATGCGCGCGTGCGTGGCCTCGAATACCGCCGCCTCCTCGGTACGAATCCCGACCAGTCCGCCGACGTCGAAGAAGCGCCGGTAGTTGGTGAGCTCGCCGGCGAGTTTCCAGCCGTGCAGCGCGAAGAACTGCGCCTGCAGGAGCGCATCGAGCCGGGCGGGATCGCCCGTCACCCGGGCGAGCGCCTGGTCGAGGCGGCCGGCGCGGCGCGCCTGCGCGAGCTTCGCCTCGGCTTGCTCCGCCATGAGACGGTATTGCGCGCGCTCGGCCTCGCCGGGCGGGCTCGCGCCGGCCGCAGGGCACGGGCACGCGAAGCGCGGCGCCTCGCCCGCCGTGCCGCCGCCCTCCTCATCGAGCAGCAAGCTGAAGGAGGCGGGCGTCAGCGGCCAGCTGCCGTCGTAGTGCTTGACGCGCGGTCGCCCGTCGCGCAGCTCGATGCCGAGCTCGCCCAGCGCGAGCGCCTCGCCGTAGGCGTGCGCGAGAGTGCAGATGTGCACGCGAAACGGCTCGTGCGGCGCGGGCCGAATGTCGAAATATCGCGCGAAATCGCTGAACGGACCGTGCGCGAGCACGTCGTCCCACCAGGGGTTGTACTGCGAGGCGGACATGTGATTCGGCACGATGTCGAGCAGGATCTGCAGGTGCTGTGCGCGCGCCGCCTCGACGAATCGATGCCACGCGCTCTCGCCGCCGAGATCGGCGCTGATGCGGCGCGGGTCGGTGACGTCGTAGCCATGCGTGCTGCCCGGAAACGATTGCAGGCAGGGAGAGAGGTACACGTGGCTCACGCCGAGATCGGCGAGATAGGGCAGGATCCGCTCGGCGTCCTGCAGCGTGAAGGCCGCGTGCAGCTGCAGACGGTAGGTTCCGACCCATTCATCGGTCATGGCTTAGGACGACGATCGAGCGCTCGGTGAGGTCCACCAAGCGGTTGCGGCCGATCGATTGCTGCTCCATCGGCAGCTCCGGGCGGGCGGTGTCGAACACGATCTTCCAGCCGGAATGATACAGCTCGTAGGAGATGCGGAAGGCGACCCGCTGATAGTGTGCGTTGAGCAGCAGCAGGAAATCCTGGTCCTCGGCGCAATCTCCCGCGCTGTCGCGGATCTCGGGCGCCGTTCCGTTCAAGAACATGCCGAGCGTGCGCATCCAGCCGCCGTTTTCCCAGTCCTTCGGGCCCATGCGCTTGCCGTCGGCGCGGAACCAGACGATGTTCTTGTCGGGATGCCGCGCATCGGGATCGTTGTCGTAGAACGCATAACGATGAAAGTTCGGATGCCGCTTGCGGTACTGGAGCACGCGGCGCGCGAACTCGAGGAAGGAGCTGCGCCGCTGGTCGAGATCCCAGTGCATCCACGAAAGCTCCGTGTCCTGGCAGTAGGCGTTGTTGTTCCCCAGCTGCGTGCGGCTCAGCTCGTCGCCGCCGCAGATCATCGGCGAGCCCTGCGCGAGCACCAGCGCGCACCACAGGTTGCGCTTTTGGCGCTCGCGCAGCTCGATGATGCCCGCATCATCGGTCGGGCCCTCGACCCCGCAATTCCAGGTGTGGTTGTCGTCCGCCCCGTCGCGGTTCTCCTCGCCGTTCGCCTCGTTGTGCTTGTGCTCGTAGCTCACCAGGTCCTGCAGCGTGAAGCCGTCGTGCGCGGTCACGAAGTTGACGCTTGCCGAGGGCGGCCGGCGCGTGCTCTCGTACAGATCCGCGCTGCCCGCGAGGCGCGTCGCGATCTCCGAGTGCAGACCCATGTCGCCCTTCCAGAACTTGCGCACCGTGTCGCGATACTTGCCGTTCCACTCCATCCAGCCGAGCGGGAAGTTGCCGACCTGGTACCCGCCCTCGCCCAGGTCCCAGGGCTCGGCGATCAATTTCACCGGGGCCAGGGTCGGATCCTGATAGATGGTGTCGAAGAATGCGCCCAGCTGATCGACGTCCTTGAGCTCGCGCGCCAGGGCCGAGGCCAGGTCGAAGCGAAACCCATCGACGTGCATCTCCGTGACCCAGTATCTCAGGCTGTCCATGAGCAGCTGTATGGAGCACGGATGCACCATGTTGAGCGTGTTGCCGCAGCCGGTGAAATCCATGTAGTGGCGCGGATCGTTCGGTACCGTGCGGTAGTACGCCAGATTGTCGATGCCCCTGAAGGACAGCGTCGGTCCGTCGTGATTGCCCTCCGCCGTGTGGTTGTAGACCACGTCCAAGATGACCTCGATGCCCGCGCGGTGCAGGTCCTTCACCATCTGCTTGAACTCGCGGATGACCTGGTTCGGGCCGCAGGAACTCGCAGCGTAGCGCGGCTGCAGCGCGAAGAAGCCGAGGGTGTTGTAGCCCCAGTAGTTGCGCAGGCCCTTGTCGATCAAGTGCCGGTCGTCGATGAAATAATGCACCGGCATGAGCTCGAGCGCCGTGATGCCGAGCGAGCGCAGGTGCGCGATCACGGGCTCGGATGCTATGCCCGCATAGGTGCCGCGCAGCGCCTCGGGGACCTCCGCATGCAGCATGGTCGTGCCGCGAACGTGCGCTTCGTAGAGGATGGTCTCGTGCGCGGGATAGCTCGGCCGCTGCTCCCCGCTCCAGTCGAATGCCGGATCGATGACCGCTCCGAGCGGCGCGAACGGCGCACTGTCGCGGTCGTCGAGGATGAGGTCGCCGTCCGGATCCCCCAGCTGGTAGGCGAACAGCTCGTCCGCCCACTCGAGCTCGCGCCCGATCGCCTTGGCATAAGGATCGAGCAGCAGCTTGCTCGGATTGAAGCGCAGCCCCGTGTGCGGATCATAGGGCCCGTAAACCCGGTAGCCGTACAGCTGTCCCGGCTTGATGTCGGGAACATAGACGTGCCATACGCCGCTGGTCCTTTCGCGGATGCGGATCCGGTTCTCGTTGTTGCCGGAGGCGTCGAACAGGCACAGCTCGACCGATTCGGCGCTCTCGGAGAAAAGCGAGAAATTCGCGCCTCGGCCGTCCCAGGTCGCGCCACGGGGAAAGGGCGCGCCGGCGGACTGATGCGCCCGTTCGCGCTGCGAGTAGGGCGGCGTCACTGCGGCGGAATGTCCCGGCAGCGGCGGCGTTCGAGATCCCGAGCGCCGCGCGCGGCATCCATTGAGCTCATTCGATTCTTCTCCTGCGCCAGAGCCTGACCGCCGCCGCACGGATTCGCTGTCGGCATCGAGCACATGGCCTTGTAGGACAACGGCGCGCGCACCGCGGACGCGGCGCTCATGCCCCGCTCAGCGGCTGCGGCCAGACCCAATCGCGCACCTCGGGCATGTCCTGCCCGTAGCGGTCGATGTAGCGCTTGTGCTCGACCAGCTTGTCCCTCAGCTGCTGCTTGAGGTATGCGCCTTCACTGCCGGTCTGGGGCAATCGGTCGATGGTGTCGATGGCCAGGTGGAATCGATCGAGATCGTTGAGCACCGTCATGTCGAAGGCCGTGGTGATCGTGCCCTCCTCCTTGTAGCCGCGCACGTGCAGGTTGTCGTGATTGTGGCGCCGGTAGGTGAGCCGATGAATGAGCCACGGGTAGGCGTGGAACGCGAAGATCACCGGCTTATCGCGGGTGAACAGCGAGTCGAAGTCACTGTCGGAGAGCCCGTGCGGATGCTCCGAGGCCGGCTGCAGCTTCATGAGATCCACCACGTTGACGACCCGAATCCGGAGGCGCGGCAGATGCTCGCGCAGGATGGACACGGCGGCGAGCGTCTCGAGCGTCGGCACGTCGCCCGCGCAGGCCATGACGACGTCGGGACCTCCGCGCTGATCGTTGCTCGCCCACTGCCAGATGCCCGCCCCCAGGGTGCAGTGCTTGATCGCCGCATCCATCGACAGCCACTGCGGGGCCGGGTGCTTGCCTGCGATCACCACGTTCACGTAGTGGCGGCTGCGCAGGCAATGATCGGTGACCGACAGCAGGCAATTCGCGTCCGGCGGCAGGTAAACGCGCACGACCTCGGCTTTCTTGTTGACCACGTGGTCGATGAATCCGGGGTCCTGATGCGTGAAGCCGTTGTGATCCTGCCGCCAGACGTGCGAGCTCAGCAGGTAGTTGAGCGATGCGATCTTGCGTCGCCAGGGCAGCGCGGCGGTGACCTTCAGCCACTTCGCGTGCTGGTTGAACATCGAGTCGACGATGTGGATGAATGCCTCGTAGCAGTTGAACAACCCGTGCCGTCCGGTGAGCAGATACCCCTCGAGCCAGCCTTCGCATTGATGCTCGCTCAGCACCTCCATCACCCGTCCCTCCGGCGCCAGGAACTCGTCGTTCGCGACCGTCGCCCCCTCCCACTGCCGCTGTGTCGCCTCGAACACCGACTCCAGGCCGTTCGACAAGGTCTCGTCCGGACCGAAGATGCGAAAGTTGCGCGCCTCGGCGTTCATGGCGATGACGTCGCGCAGATACGGGCCGAGCACGTGCGTCGCCCCGGGGCCGCTCGCGCCGGGATTGGCGACCTCGAGCGCGTAGCTCGCGAAATCCGGCAGCCTCAGATCGCGCAGCAGCAGCCCGCCGTTGGCGACGGGATTTGCGCCCATGCGCCGATCGCCTTTGGGCGCAAGCGCCTTGAGCTCGCTCTTCAGGCGCCCGCGCTCGTCGAACAGCTCCTGCGGCCGATAGCTGCGCAGCCAGTCCTCGAGCGCCTTGAGATGCGCGGGATTGCTGGCCGGATCGGTGATCGGCACCTGGTGCGCCCGGAAAGTCCCTTCGATCTGCCGGCCGTTGATGACCTTGGGTCCGGTCCAGCCCTTGGGTGAGATGAGCACGATCAGCGGCCAGCGGGGCCGCTCGGGCTTCAGGCCCCGCGCCTCGGACCGCGCCGCTTTTTGGATCCCCTGGATCTGCTCGACCACGGCATCGAGCGTCGCCGCCATCGCCGCGTGCATCGGCATCGGCTCGTGCCCCTCGACGTAATGCGGCGTCCAGCCGTAGCCTCGCAGCAGCTGATCCAGCTCCTCGCGCGAGATGCGCGCCGGCAGGGTCGGATTGGCGATCTTGTAGCCGTTGAGGTGCAGGATCGGCAGCACGGCGCCGTCGGTGGCGGGGTTCAGGAACTTGTTCGAGTGCCAGGCGGTCGCGAGCGGACCTGTCTCCGACTCGCCGTCGCCGACGACGCAGGCGACCACCAGCGAGGGATTGTCGAAGACGGCACCGAACGCATGACTCAGCGAGTACCCGAGCTCCCCGCCCTCGTGAATCGAGCCGGGGCACTCCGCCGAGGCGTGGCTCGGCACGCCGCCCGGAAACGAGAACTGGGTGAACAGCCGCTTGAGGCCGGCTTCGTCCTCTCCCACGTTCGAGTAGATCTCGCTGTAGGTGCCCTCGAGGTACGTGCCTGCGAGCACCGCCGGGCCGCCGTGCCCCGGACCGGAGATGTAGATCATGTCGAGGTCGTACTTGTTGATCGCGCGATTGAGGTGCGTGTAGATGAAGTTCTGCCCCGGCGTGGTGCCCCAGTGTCCGAGCAGCATGCGCTTGATGTGCGCCGGCGCGAGCGGCTCCTTGAGCAGCGGGTTGTCGCAAAGATAGATCTGGCCCACCGCGAGGTAGTTTGCAGCGCGCCAGTAAGCGTCCATTCGCTGCAGCAGCCCGCTGTCGGGAGTCGCAGCCGCGGCCTCTGATGTCATCGGTTCGCTCCTGGGAAAGGCCGGGCGATGGCCTCGGCCGTCATACGTGCAATCACCGACTCCTCGTCCGTGGGAATGACTCGCACCCTCACCGGGCTCGCGTCCTTCGAGATCAGGGGCGCATGCGCGGCATTGCGCGCATCATCGAGCTCCACGCCCATGAATTGCAGGCCCTCGCAGATGCGCGCGCGGATCGGCGCGGAATTCTCGCCGATGCCGCCCGCAAACACCAACGCATCCAGGCCGCCGAGCGCGCCCGCGAACGCCGCCAGCCATTTCTTCGCCTGGTAGCAAAACAGCCCGAGTGCCTCGGCGGCGCGCACGTCCTCGCCTTCGCGCGCCAGCAGGTCGCGCACGTCGGAGCTGGTCTCGGATACGCCGAGCAGGCCCGACTCGCGATTCACCATGCGCTGCAATGCCGCGGCGTCCATCCCCTCGGACATCGCCAGGAAGCCCATGACCCCCGGGTCGAGATCGCCGCAGCGGGTGCTCATGGGCAGCCCCGCCGCGGGGGTGAAGCCCATGCTCGTGTCGATGCAGCGGCCGTCGCGCAGCGCCGCAAGGCTCGCGCCATTGCCGAGATGCGCGAGGATGACCCGCCCGCGCAGGGCGGCGCCGTCGCCGCGCCGTGCCAGCTCTTGCAGGAGATAGGTATAGGAGAGCCCGTGAAACCCATAGCGCTGCACGCCCTTCGATTGATAGCGGCGCGGGATCGGCAGGATCGTGGCGATTCTCGGCATGGTGCGGTGGAACGCGGTATCGAAGCAGGCGACTTGCTCGAGGTGCGGGAAACTGCGGCCCAGCGACTCGATCAGCTCGATCTCCTGCGGCAGATGATCCGGATCATAGGGGATGATCGCCTTGAGCTCCGCCAACAGCTGCGGCGTCACGCGCGCCGGCGCGGCGTGCTGCATGCCGTGCACCACCCGGTGTCCGGCCGCGCTGACCGCGGCGAACGCCGCCTGCCTCTCGAGCCAGCGCGTGAGTGCGCGCACGGCGGATGGAAAGTCCAATGCGCCGAGGGCGAGCCGCTCGGGCGGCTGGCCGGGCCCCTGGTTTGCCTCGAGCACCGCGTCCTGTTGTCCGATGCGCTCGATCTTGCCATGCATCGATCGGGCAGGCGCGGCCGCTCCCGGGGACGCTCGCGCCGGCGCGGCGCTCCCGGCGGCGTAGAGCGCGAACTTTATGCTCGATGAGCCCGCGTTGATGGTGAGCACCGACATGCGCCGAGTCTGCCACAACGCCGATGACATTTATCCGCTGCGCGCGCCGCGGGCGGCGCCTTGCCGGGTTGCGCCGCCCTCAGTACCATGCCCGCGGGGTCGGCGCCATGCAAAAAAAGGAGAGATCCGTGAGTATAGCCTCGGAATTCAAAGAATTTGCGATGAAGGGAAATGTGGTCGATCTCGCGGTCGGCGTGATCATCGGCGCCGCGTTCGGCAAGATCGTCTCCTCGCTGGTGGGCGATGTCTTCATGCCGATCCTCGGCAAGCTCATCGGCGGCATCAATTTCTCGGATCTGGCGTTGAATCTGGGCAAGGATCCCACCGGCAAGGAAGTGCTCATCAAGTACGGCGCATTCATTCAAACCATCTTCGACTTCCTGATCATCGCCCTGGCGCTGTTCTTCACCATCAAGTTCATCAACCGCCTCAAGAAGCCGCACCCGGTGGAAGCAGCGCCCCCGCCGCCGCCGCCGAAGTCCGAAGCGCTGCTGGAAGAAATCCGCGATCTGCTCGCCAAGCGCGCCTGAACGCTCGAGCGCGCGCCGCCGCCCTATCGCCGCCGCCCCTATCGCCGCAGGGCGAGCAGCCAGGCCACGGCGAGCAGCGCCAGGGCCGCGGCTCCGGCCGCCGCTTGCACTGCGGCGCTGCGGCTCCTCGGCACACCCAGGCGCGAATAGACCCAGCCGAAAGCGGTACCGGCGGCGAATCCGAGCGCATGGCCGAGCACATCGACGTGCTCATCGCCCGCGCCGAGCAGCGCGAGCAGGCACACGCCGGCGAACAGCGGACCGTATGCGTACTGGACGCGGTCGCGCAGCGCGAGGCCGTGGCGCCACGCGAATCCGACCAGCAGCCCGAGCGCGGCGAACACCGCCGTCGAGGCGCCGACGGCGCGGTGCGTCGATGGCGAGATGAGCATGTCGGCATAGTTGGCGCAGGCCCCCGCCGCGAGAATGCTGAGCCAGGCGATGCCGGGACCGAAGGCGCGGCCGGCGAGCACTCCGATGCCGGCCCCGAACAGCAGGTTGCCGAGCAGATGCGCTTGATCCAGATGCAGCGTGAGCGCCGTCAGCGCGCGCCACCACTCGCTTGCTCTGCGCGCATCGAGCGCTCCGCGCTCGAGCCAATCGGCGCCGAACGCGCGGATGCCGGCGCAATAAGCGGTCAAGAGCAGCACGGCGGCATAAATGCCCGCCGCGATGCCGGCACCGGCGAACGGCACGAAGCTCTGCCGCAGCACGCGCGAGCGCGCCTGTGCCCGCCTGCGCTCGAGCGCGTATCGCGCGAGCTCCTCGCGCGCCGCCGCGGCCGAGGCGGCCTCGACCAGCAAGGTGCAATCCGCGTCGCGCTCGACCAGCTCGTACGGCACCCCTTGCGCGGCGAGCACCAGGGCGGCCTCGGCGCAAGCGGATCTCGAGCCCTGAAACACGGCGGCGGGTGCGCCCGCAGGAGCCTCGTCCGTCAAGGAGCGCTCAGCCCGTCATCGGACGGGGGCGGTATCGCGCGCGCTCTCGTCCAGCCGCCCGATCAGGTGCTGCGGGCCTGGCCGGCGAGCAAGTGGTATATCCGCAGCACCTTGGGCACATAGGCCATGGTCTCGGAGAAGGGAGGAATCTGTCCACCGTTGCGATCGACGGCGTCCTCCCCGGCGTTGTATGCGGCCAGCGCAAGACGCACGTCCTGGCCGAAGCGATCCATCAGGAACTTCAGGTAGCGCGCGCCGCCGCGGATGTTCTGGATGGGGTCGTATCGGTTCGAGACTCCGAAGCGGCTCGCCGTGGCGGGCATGAGCTGCATCAGACCCACCGCTCCGCGCTTGGACACCGCGCGCGAATTGAAGCCGGACTCCACCACGATCACCGCGCGCAGCAGGTTGGGCTCCACGGCCGCGGACACGGCCGCCTTCTCGATGATCGCATCGTACCGGGTGGCCCTTGCCAGCAGCGCCGGGTCGTAATGATCGCCGCTCTCGGTCAAATCATGCGCTGACATGACCAGCAGCTTGTAGCGATTGTCGTCGGGCACGTCCGTGTAGTGGCGCACCCCGTCGGCGTCCAGATAGGTGTAGATCCTCGGGTGCGCCCCGGCGGCCGTGGCGCCGAGCACCATCGCAGAAAAAATGAGGGGCTTGAGCGACATGCGGGCTTCCTGACCAGGAAGCCTATGCGAAGCGCCCGGTTCAGGATGGGACGCGCATCAACATTCCGATCCCGCGCGACCGTTGATGCTGCGGTGCAGCGGCTAGATGCCGATGGCGTCGCGAATCCGTCCGCTGAGGATTGCCGCCTTGACCGCGATGGGCCAGAGCGCATGCATCCGGATCGGCCTCAAGGACGTCACCGGCATGTCGATGGGCTCGCTCGGATGGGCCAGGCGGCGGGCGAGCTGCGCGCCCATGGCGGTGGCCATCGCCACTCCCCGTCCGTTGTACCCGAGGCAGATGAGCAGGCCCGGAGCAGGCTCGTGCACGTGCGGGTAGTGATCGCGCGTGAAGGCGAGGCGCCCGCCCCAGGCGTGGGTCCACGCGACGCCCTCGAGGCTGCGCCAGAGGCTCGCGGCGTAGCGGGTCAGATGGCCGATGGCCGCCGGCGTCTGGATCTCGCGCATCGGTCCGCGTCCGCCGATCAACAGCCGCTGCCGGGCATCGAGACGGTAGTACACCGTCACCAGGCCGCTCTCGTAGAGCACCGGCCGCTGCGGCAGAATGATTCGGCTCGCCGCCTCCGGCAGCGGGGCGCTGGCCGCGATGGCACCGAACACGGGAACCAGGGTTTGCCGCAGCTGCGGCCACAGTGAGTCGGTGTAGCCGTTGGTCGCGAGCACCACCTGCGCCGCGCTGACGGAGCCGCTCGCGGTTCTCAGCCGCCAGACCCGGCCCATGCGCTCGACGCCCAGCACGCGCGTGCCGCCATGCACTCTGGCGCCCAGCCCGATCGCCGCGCGCGCCAGCCCGCGCGCATAGCCGAGTGGATTCAAGTCGCCGCCGCGCCGATCCAGCATCGCCGCGGCATAGCGGTCGGTGCCCGTGGCTTCAGCGAGCGCCGCACCCTCGAGCATCTCCACGGGAGCCCCGCGCTCGATCAGCTGCTGCGCGCTCAGGCGCACCGCGGCCGCGTGCTTCGCACTCACGGCGGCACGCAGCGTGCCGTTGCGTCGTGCCTCGCACTCGATGGCGTGGCGCTTCACCAGGTCGAACACCAGATCCGGTGCGCCGCCCGCCAGCGCATTCATCCGCGCTCCGAGCTCGACGCCGAAATCGCGCTCCACGGTTTGCGGATCGCACTTCAGGCCCGGATTGACCTGCCCCCCGTTGCGTCCCGAAGCGCCGAAGCCCGGATCGTGCGCCTCGAGCACGATCACGCAGGCGCCTGCCTGCGCTGCGTGCAGCGCCGTCGACAGGCCCGTGATGCCCGCGCCCACCACGGCGAGGTCCGCGCGGGCGTCACCGCCGAGCGGCGGGGTGTCGGGTGCGGACGGCGCGGTGTCTCGATACAGATTGGCCATGTTCGCCGCTCGCGGATTCGCTCGGCCGCCATTGATCGCCTCGCGCAGCCAGCCTACCATGCAGGGCGCGCGGCGCGATTTCTCGATGACTGGACAGGAAAATATATGCGCTATGAGGGTCTAGGGGGTTTGATCGTCCTGGTCGCCGACGTCTGGGCGATCATGAACATCTTTCAGAGCAGCGCGACCACCGGCGTCAAGGTGGTGTGGACCGTGCTCGTGATCGTGCTGCCGGTCCTCGGATTCATTCTCTGGTTTTTCCTGGGCCCGCGCACCGGCAGAGCCTGAGAGGCACTGCGCGATGCCGCAGGTGCTCACGCGCGCAGGCGAACCGGTCCAAGGAGCGTCGCGGCCTCGTAGCAGCTGTCGCGCAGCGCCGAATCGATGGTGCTGAGCAGCCGCTCGCGCGCATTGTGCGATTCGGAGATGGGCGCATTCGCCGCGGTCCCCAGATGAAACACCGTGGTGTCCAGCGCCTTTTGCAGGTTGTAGGCGCGATCCGAGCTCGGGCCGCCCGGCTTCGCCGAGAGCACGCGCCGATCGAGCAGCCGCAGATCATCCGTGAGCGCCGACAGCTGGCGCTTGCAGCGCTCGACCACGGCGACCGCGTGCGGATTGTCGAAGCTCGCCAGCGCACGCACGTCCTCGCGCGCGCCGTTCAGAACGCGATCCAGTCGATCGAGCCACTCTATCCACGATAAAGAACTTTGCATAATTCCCTTCCTGAAAGGTCGCTTGCGACGGGGATCCCGGTCAAGTCGATAAGCGCTATTATTTTGCGGGCTCAGGGTACCTATCTTGGGCCGGCATCGCTACTGTGCGGCGATCAAAAAAAACGCGCCTGCGTGCGGGCTGGCTATAAGAAAATCGAGCAAAATGTTGAATTAATTGAGTATGCGTAAAATCAGCGTCTCCAGAAGAAAAAGTCATGAGCGCCACAAGCTCGCGGCGCTGTCGTGGCTGCGTGCATCGGTGCTCGGCGCGAACGATGGCATCGTGTCCATATCCAGCCTCATTCTCGGCATCGCAGCCGCGCGCGCGAGCCACGCCGACATCCTGCTGAGCGGCGTGGCCGCGCTGGTCGCGGGCGCGATGTCGATGGCGGTGGGCGAATACGTATCGGTGCACTCGCAGGCCGACGGCGAGGCCGCGGCGCTTGCGCAAGAGCGCGCCGAGCTGGCAGTCGACCCGGTCGGCGAGCGTCACGAGCTCACCGATATCTATCGGCGCCGCGGGCTCTCGCCGGCTCTCGCCAAGGAAGTCGCGGAGCAGTTGATGGCGCACGATGCCCTGGGCGCGCATGCGCGCGATGAGCTCGGATTTTCCGCCCGCTCGCTGGCCCGTCCGCTGCACGCGGCACTCGCCTCCGCGGGCAGCTTCACGGCCGGCGCCGCGATCCCGTTGATGGCCGCCGTGCTCGCGAGCTCGCCCTTCGTCATTCCCGCCACGCTCCTCGCCTCGCTCGGATCCTTGTTCGGCCTGGGCGCCTTGTCCGCCAAGGCGGGCGGCGCGCGGGTGGTGAGTGCCGCAATGCGCGTCACGGCCTGGAGCGCGCTCGCGATGGGCGTCACGGCGGGCGTCGGTGCTCTGGTGGGGCGGCAACTGGGAGGTGAGTCATGAACACAATCGCGAACCGGCGCATCGTGCTGGCGTCCCGCCCGCAGGGCGCGGTCGACCTCGGCTGTTTCCGGCTGGAAAGCGTGGCGCTGCCGCCGCCGCGCGAGGGCGAGGTGCTGCTGCGAACGCTGTGGCTCTCGCTCGATCCTTACATGCGCGGCCGGATGAGCGATGCGCCGTCCTACGCCCCGCCCGTGGCGCTCGGCGCCGTCATGACCGCGCAGACGGTGGCGCTCGTGCAAAGCTCGCGCCACGCGAGCTGGCGCGAGGGCGACCTGGTGCTCGCCGGCAGCGGATGGCAGGAGTATGAGCTGAGCGACGGCAAGGGCCTGGTCAAGCTCGCGCCCGCGATGGAGCGGCCCTCCTACGCCCTCGGCGTGCTCGGCATGCCGGGATTCACCGGCTATGTCGGGCTGCTCGATATCGGCAGGCCGCGACCCGCGGAGACGATCGTGGTGGCTGCGGCCACGGGTGCGGTCGGCTCGGTGGTCGGGCAAATCGGCAAGATCAAGGGCTGCCGCGTCGTGGGCGTCGCGGGCGGCCCCGAGAAGTGCGCGTGGGCGGTGCGCGAGCTCGGCTTCGACGCCTGCATCGATCATCATCGTGCCTCGCTCGCCGAGGAGCTGGCCGCGGCATGCCCGCAGGGGATCGACGTTTATTTCGAGAACGTCGGCGGCAAGGTGTTTCGAGCGGTGCTGCCGCGGCTCAACGCCCACGCGCGCATTCCCGTGTGCGGTCTGATCTCCCAGTACAATGAGCCGCGGCATGAGGATGCGCGCGGCGGCGAGAGCACGGCCGCGGTGCAGGATCTGATGCGCGCGGTGCTGGTGAAGCGGATCGCCATGCAGGGTTTCATCATCACCGACGGTCACGATCATCGCCGCCCCGATTTCCTGGATGCGATGAGCGGGTGGCTGCGCGACGGCAAGATCAAGTATCGGGAGGACGTCGTGCGCGGCCTCGAGAATGCGCCGAGCGCCTTCCTCGGCTTACTGGCCGGAAGCAATTTCGGCAAGCTCGTGGTCGAGGTCTCGCGCAGATGAGAGGCTGCGCCGCCGACCCCACCGCGCTGCTGCGGGTCGCGCAGATGCAAGAGGCGGACCGCTTGACCGTGCAGGCGGGCACTCCCGCGGTCGAGCTGATGCAGAACGCGGGAACGGCGGTGGCGCGCGAGATCCTGCACCGCTGGTCGCCTCGCCCGGTCACGGTGCTGTGCGGACCGGGCAACAACGGCGGCGACGGCTTCGTGACCGCGAGCGTGCTCAGCGCCGCGGGCTGGCCGGTGCGGCTCGCGCTGGCCGGCTCGGTGCAGGCCCTGCGCGGCGAGGCGCAGCATCACGCCGCGCGCTGGCGGCTCGGCGTCGAGCCCCTTCACGCACGCGTGCTCGAGGACGCCGCCCTGGTGATCGACGCCTTGTTCGGCTCGGGGCTGCGCCGCCCGCTCGGGCCGCACATCGCCGCGCTGCTCGGCCTGGTCGCCGAGCGAGGACTGCCGGTCGTGGCAATCGACGTTCCGAGCGGGCTGCTCGGCGACACGGGAGAGTCGCTCGGTGCGATTCGAGCCGATCTGACCGTGACATTCACTCGCAAGAAGCCCGGACATGTGCTGCTGCCCGGCCGCTCGTTGTGCGGCGAGACGCGGGTCGCCGACATCGGTACGCCCGCCGCCGTCCTCGCGGGCATCGCGGTAGACACCTGGGAGAACGATCCCGCACTGTGGCGCGAGCATCTGCCCCAGCTCGATGCGACGGGCAACAAATACTCGCGCGGTCATGCTCTGCTCTACGGCGGCTATCCGACCACGGGCGCCGCGCGCATGGCGGCGCGCGCCGCGGCGCGCGCCGGCGCCGGCCTCACCAGCATCGCCGTTCCCGATCCCGCGCTGCCGATCTATGCGGCGGCGCTCACCAGCATCATGGTGCGGCCGCTCGCGACGCCCGGCGCGCTCGCGGGGTTGCTCGAGGATGCGCGATTCAACGCGCTGCTCATCGGTCCCGGCGCGGGAGTCAACGACACGACACGCTCGCACGCGCTCGCCATGCTCGCGACGCGCCGTCCGGTGCTTCTCGATGCCGATGCCATCAGCGTGTTCGCCAAGGAGCCGCAGGTGTTGTTCGATGCCATCCGCGGTCCCTGCGTGCTCACCCCGCATGAAGGAGAGTTCGCGCGGCTGTTCGATCCGGCGGGCGACAAGCTGGCGCGCGCGCGCAGGGCCGCACGCACCAGCGGCGCGGTGATCGTGCTCAAGGGCGCGGACACCGTCGTTGCGGCGCCCGACGGGCGCGCCGTGCTCAACTCCAATGCGCCGCCCACGCTCGCCACCGCGGGCTCCGGCGATGTGCTCGGCGGGCTGATCCTGGGATTGCTGGCGCAGCGCATGGAGGCATTCCTCGCCTGCGCCGCGGCCGTGTGGCTGCATGGCGCGGCGGCGGGGGATTTCGGACCCGGGCTGCTCGCCGAGGATCTGCCCGATCTGCTGCCCGGCGTGCTGCGCCGGCTCGCCGGCTCGCCGGCCTGAAGCGCCGGGCGCCTCGTGAGCGGCTGGATTCCGCCCGTTACCGGCCATTCGCTCGCCATCGTTCTGAGCCTTCTCACCTACGTCCTCACCACGCGCGCCGAGCACGAGCGGCGCCCCCCATCCATCGCGATCTCCTGGGTGCTCGGCTTGATCGCGCTGCCCTACCTCGCGCTGCCCATGTACCTGATGTTCGGGCGGCGAAAATTACCGCGCAAGATCGCGCCTTGCCTGAGCGCTCCGAGCGGCGCCGTGCACTGGGCCGAGACCCTCATCGAGAGCTTCGGCCTGCCCGGTCCTGCGCCTGCGCAGGTGCGCATGCACGCCGATGGGGCCGAGGCCCGCGACGCGCTGTTCGAGCTCATGAGCCGCGCGACGCGGCGCCTGGATGTATGCACTTACATCCTCGGCAACGATGCGTTCGGCGAGGAAGTGACCGCGCGCTTGATCGGCTGCGTGCGGCGCGGGGTGCGCGTGCGTTTTCTGATCGACGGGGTTGGCGCGCTCGCCTTGCCGAGGCACTGGCACGGACGCATGCGCGGCGCGGGCGCCGAGACGGCGGTGTTCTCTCCGCTCCTGGCGCGCGAGACACAGGGCCCGCGCAACCTGCGCAATCATCGCAAGTGGCTGATCGCGGACGGCGAGCTGCTGTGGGCGGGCGGCCGCAATCTGGCCGCGGAGTACTTTTGCGGCGCACCGGGAATCAAACCCTGGGCCGATCTAACGTTCGATCTGGACGGCCCGGTCGCTGCATCGGCCGCGAACCAGTTCGAGGTCGATTGGTGCGCTGCAGGCGGCAAGCCGGCGGCGCATTCGGCGGTGAGCGCGGTCGACGAGACCGTCGCGCGGGCGCAATTTCTGCCGAGCGGCCCGGACCAGGCCGAGGACACCGTGCGGGCGCTGCTCATCGACGCCTGCTTTCACGCGACCGAGCGCCTGCTGGCGGTGACACCCTATTTCGTGCCGGACTCGAACCTCGAGACCGCGATCCGCCTCGCGGTGCGCCGCGGAGTGAAGGTGGCGCTGTGCATACCGGCGAAGTCCAATCATCGACTGGCGGATTTCGTCCGCAACCGCTCGCTGCGCGCACTCGCAAGCGCCGGCGCGTCGGTTCATCTGCTGCGCTCGATGAATCATGCCAAGGCCGTGGTGTTCGACCGCAGTCTCGGAATCTGCGGCTCTGCGAACCTGGACTCGCGCAGCCTCCTGCTCAATTACGAATCAGCCGTGGTGTTCTACGGCAAGCGCGAGATCGAATGGCTGGCGAGCTGGATCAATGACTTGATTGCGGACGCCGCACCGTTCGACAACCGTCCGCCGGCCCTGTGGCGCGACCTGGCGGAAGGGCTGCTGCTCACGATCGCGTATCAGCTGTGAGGCCGTGAGTAGGAGCGCGCCTACGGGACGGTCGGCGGATTGTTCAATCCGGGCCGGTCGGCCCATAGTATCCTTGTGCATGGCCGACTGGGGCGGATGAGCGTGGAATTCAAGGATTATTACAAGGTGATGGGCTTGGCGCGCGACGCCACCGACGCGCAGATCAAGCAGGCGTACCGCAAGCTCGCGCGCAAGTATCATCCCGATGTCAGCAAGGAGCCCGACGCCGAGGCACGCTTCAAGGAACTGGGCGAGGCCTACGAGGTGCTGCGCAGCCCCGAGAAGCGCGCTGCCTACGATCGTCTCGGAACCGGGCCGCGCCCGGGCGAGGAGTTCCGCCCGCCGCCCGATTTCGGCGCGGGGTTCGAATTCAGCGGCGCGGGCGAGGGTGCGGACTATAGCGACTTCTTCGAAGCGCTGTTCGGCCGTGCGGCCGGTGCCGGCCGCGCCGGCCGGCGCGGCGGCTACGACAGCGGGCACGGCGAGGACCACCATGCGCGGGTGCTCCTCGATCTGGACGCGAGCCTGCAAGGGGGGTCGAGAAGCCTGACGCTGCGCGTGCCGCAGATCGACGCCCAGGGCCATGTGACGGTGCGCGACCGCGCGCTCAACGTACGGGTGCCGCAGGGAATCTTGCCGGGACAGACCATCCGGCTCGCCGGTCAAGGTGCGCCGGCCCATGGCGAGGGCAAGCCGGGCGATCTGTACATCGAGGTCGAGTTTCAGCCCCACCCGCTCTATCGGGTGGAGGGGCGCGACCTGTACCTCGACCTGCCCGTGGCGCCGTGGGAAGCGGCGCTCGGGGCGACCGTGAAGGCCCCTACCCCGGGCGGCCTCGTGGACCTGAAGGTGCCGGCGGCCTCGCAGGCGGGCACCAAGCTGAGACTCAGGGAACGGGGTATACCCGCATCGCCTCCGGGCGATCTCTATGTGGTACTGCAGATCGCGCTGCCGCCGGCGCGCGATGAGAATGGCAAGGCCGCGTACCGAGCGCTGGCGCAGGCCCTGCCCTTCAATCCCCGCGCCAGCCTCGGAGTGTAGAGATGTCGTCAACCAACGAGCCGTTTCTCACCGGTGACATCATCGAGGAGAGCTGCGTCCTCCGCGTCTCGGACTTGAGCCGCATGTTCGCCGTCGAAGAGCGCCACATCATCGAGCTGGTGGAGGAAGGGGTGCTCAGCGTGGTCGAGACCGAGCGCACCGAGTGGCGCTTCAGCGGCGCCGCGTTGCGCCGCGCGCGCATCGCGCTGCGCTTGGAGCGCGATCTCGGGATCAACACGCCGGGCGTCGCGCTGGTGCTCGAGCTCCTCGATGAGCTCGAGCAGCTGCGCCGCGAGCGCAGGACTCGTCCATGAGCGCCCTCAAGTCCGATGCGTTCGTGTTCTTCGGGGCCACCGGCGATCTGGCCTTCAAGCAGGTGTTCCCCGCGCTCAATTCGCTGGTGAACAGAGACGGGCTCGATATCCCCATCATCGGCATGGGCCGCTCGGGCTGGGATCTGCAGAAGCTGCGCGGCCGCGCGCGCGCGAGCCTCGAGCACGCGGGCAAGTTCGATGCGCAGCAGTTCGAGAGGCTGGCCGGCCTGCTGCGCTACGTGAACGGTGATTACTCCAACCCCGAGACCTACCGCACGCTGCGCAAGGAGCTCGGCGCCGCACGGCGTCCGATCCACTACCTGGCGATCCCGCCGAGCATGTTCGGAAGCGTCGTGCAGGGCCTCGCCAAGGCCGGGTGCGCAGAGGATGCGCGGGTGATCGTCGAGAAGCCCTTCGGCCGCGATCTGGCCACCGCCCAGGCGCTCGATGAGACGCTGCACGAGGTGTTCGCGGAGCAGGCGATCTTTCGCATCGATCATTATCTCGGCAAGGAAGCGGTGCAGAACCTGCTGTACTTTCGCTTCGCGAACACGTTCCTCGAGCCCATCTGGAATCGCGAGTTCGTCAAGGACGTGCAGATCACCATGGCGGAATCGTTCGACGTGCAGGGTCGCGGTGCCTTCTACGAGGAGGTCGGCGCCGTTCGCGACGTGGTGCAGAACCATCTGCTGCAAGTGATCTCGCTGCTCGCCATGGACCCGCCCGCCGGACGCGACTTGCACGCCCGCCAGGCCGAGAAGCTGCGGCTGTTCCGCGCCATGCGCCCGCTCGACCCGGGTGAGGTGGTGCGCGGGCAATACCGCGGCTATCGCGAGGAGAAGGGAGTGGCCGCACAGTCCCAGGTGGAGACGTTCACGGCACTGCGTCTGCACATCGATACCTGGCGCTGGGCGGGTGTCCCGTTCTACATCCGCGCCGGCAAGTGCCTGCCGCTCACCGCGACGGAAGTGCGCGTCACGCTCAAGGGGCCGCCGCTCGCGGTGTTCCACCCGAGCGAAACCACGCCCTGCAACTACTTCCGCCTGCGCCTCAGCCCCGAGGTGGTCATCGGCACCGGCGCGCTCGTCAAGCGCAGCGGCGAGGAGATGCGCGGGGAGCCGGTGGAGCTCATCGCGCGTCACCGCGGCCAGAGCGACAAGTCGCCCTATGAGCGGCTGCTGGGCGACGCCGTGCGCGGCGATGCCACCCTGTTCACGCAGGACGACTGCGTCGAGGCCGCCTGGCGCGTCGTCGATCCGCTGCTGCATGGGGCGCCGCCGGTGGTGCCGTACGACAAGGGCAGCTGGGGCCCGCCCGAGGCCGGCGCCGTGATCGCCGACGGCCACCACTGGCATGATCCGAAACCCGAGGCCTCGGCGCCGTGCTGAGCTCGGATACGGTGTTCCTGCTGGACGTCGACAACACCCTGCTCGACAACGATCGGTTCGGCGCGGATCTGGGAGAGCGCCTGGAGGCGCAGTTCGGCGTCGGGGCGCGCACGCGCTATTGGCAGATCTTCGAGGATCTGCGCGCGAGATGCGGATTCGCCGACTACCTGGGGAGCCTGCAGGCATTTCGCACCGGCCTCGACGATGACCCGCGCCTGCTCGACATGTCGGGCTATCTGCTGGAGTATCAGTTCGCGGATCTGCTGTTCCCGCGCGCGCTCGAGGCGATCCGGCACCTGCGCGGCCTCGGCCGTCCGGTGGTATTGTCCGATGGCGACGTGGTGTTCCAGCCGCGCAAGGTCCAGCATGCCGGCATCTGGAACGCCGTGGAAGGCGCGGTGCTGATTTATCTGCACAAGGAGAAGGTCTTGGACCACGTTCAACGGCGTTACCCGGCCTCGCACTACGTGGTGGTCGACGACAAGCCGGATCTGCTCGCGGCCATGAAGACCCAGCTCGGGGATCGATTGACCACGGTATTCGTGCGCCAGGGACACTACGCTCTGGCGGCCGGATCCGAGGCGGTGCGGCCCGCACCCGACCGGACGCTCGGGCGCATCGGCGAGATCATAACCCTCAACTCATCCGACTTTAAGGTGTCAACATGAGCACGACGCAAAACCTGCATGATCTCGGGCAGAGCCTGTGGCTCGACAACATCACGCGCGCAATACTCGACAACGGCACGCTGCGCCGCTACATCGAGGAGCTGTCCGTGACCGGGCTCACCTCCAATCCGACCATCTTCGACGAGGCCATCGGCGGCTCCTCGCTCTACGATCGCAGCATCCAGCAGAAGGCGCGCGCCGGCATCGCCGGCGAGGCGCTCTTTCTGGAGCTCGCGCTCGAGGATCTGCGCCGCGCCGCGGACCTGTTCCGGCCGGTATTCGAGCGCACCCGGGGCGTGGACGGCTGGGTGTCGATGGAGGTCTCGCCGCTCCTCGCCGACAACACCAAGGCGACCATCGAGGCGGCGCGCAGCATTCACAAGCTCGCCGATCGTCCCAATCTGTACGTGAAGATACCCGGAACGGCGGCCGGCGTGCCCGCCATCGAGGAGGCGATCTTCGCCGGCGTACCGGTCAACGTCACCTTGCTGTTCTCGCGCGAGCAGTACCTTGCGGTCGCCGAAGCGTACATGCGCGGCCTGGAGCGGCGCATCGCCGCGAAGCTCGACCCGCGCGTCAGCTCGGTCGCCTCGCTGTTCGTGAGCCGCTGGGACAAGGCGGTGGGCGACAAGGTGCCGGCGGAGCTGCGCAACCGGCTGGGCATCGCGATCGCGGGCCGCGCCTACGAGGCGCATTGCCGCCTGATCGAGACGCGGCGCTGGCGCGACCTGCAGGCCGCGGGAGCGCTCAAGCAGCGCATGCTGTGGGCGAGCACCGGCACCAAGGACCCCAATGCCTCGCCGACATTGTACGTCGAGGCGCTTGCCGCTCCCGAAACGGTCGACACCATGCCGGAGAAGACGCTGCTGGCATTTGCGTCGACCGGCAAGGTGGGCGCACCCATGGCGCGGGACGGCGCCGAGGCCGAGAAGACGCTCGCGCGGTTCGCCGCCGCCGGAATCGACGTCGAGGCGCTCGCCAGGAAGCTGCAAGTGGAAGGCGCGCAGTCCTTCGTCAAATCATGGACCGAGCTCATGCAGAGCATCGCCGACAAGAGCGCGGCGCTCGCGACCTCCTGAGAAGGCCCGGTGAGCGCGCGCATCGATTCGCTCGCCGGCCAGCCGGCGCCCGCGCAGCGCCTCGTCGATGTGCCGCGCCTGATCACGGCCTACTACAGCCTCGAGCCCGATCCGCGCGCGCCCGCGCAGCGGGTCTCGTTCGGCACCTCGGGGCACCGCGGCAGCTCCTTCGAGTCGGCCTTCAACGAGCATCACGTGCTCGCCATCAGTCAGGCCATCTGCGACTACCGTAAGCAGCGCGGCATCGCCGGGCCGCTCTACATCGGCTTCGACACCCATGCGCTGTCGGCGCCGGCGTTCGCGAGCGCGCTCGAGGTGCTCGCCGCCAACGGGGTCGAGGTGATGACCGCCGCGGGCGACGAGTACACGCCGACTCCGGCGATCTCGCACGCCATCCTGAACCACAACCGCGGCCGCTCGTCCGGTCTCGCGGACGGCATCGTCATCACGCCCTCGCACAATCCCCCCGACAGCGGCGGCTTCAAGTACAACCCGCCCGACGGCGGTCCCGCCGACACCGAGATCACGGGATGGATCGAGTCGCGGGCCAACGACCTGCTCGCGGCCGGTCTCGCGGGCGTCGCGCGGATGAGCTTCAGCCGCGCCCGGCGCGGCGCGCGCGAGTTCGATTACCTCGGCAGCTACGTGGGCGAGATCGGGCGGGTGATCGATATCGAGCTCATCCGCGCATCGCGCATCCGCATGGGCGTCGATCCGCTCGGCGGGGCCGGCGTGCACTACTGGCCGCGCATCGCGGAGCGCTGCGGTCTCGACTTGCGCGTGGTCAATGATGCCGTCGATCCGACGTTCCGCTTCATGACCCTCGATTGGGACGGCAAGATCCGCATGGATCCTTCCTCGCCGTACGCGATGCGACGCCTGATCGCGCTCAAGGACGGGTACGACATCGCCTTCGCCTGCGATACCGATCACGACCGCCACGGCATCGTGACCGCGAGCTCGGGCCTGATGCCGCCCAACCATTATCTATCCGTGGCCGTGGACTACCTGTTTCGCCAGCGTCCGCGCTGGAGTCCCGCCGCCGGGGTGGGCAAGACCATCGTGAGCAGCGCCATGATCGACCGCGTGGCCGCGCGGCTCGGGCGCCGGCTCTACGAGGTGCCGGTGGGCTTCAAGTGGTTCGTCGCCGGGCTCGTGTCGGGCGAGCTCGGATTCGGCGGTGAGGAGAGCGCCGGCGCGTCCTTCTCGAGGATCGACGGCAGCGCCTGGAGCACGGACAAGGACGGCATCATTCCCGCGCTCCTCGCCGCCGAGATCACCGCCCGCGGCGGCCGCGATCCCGGCGAAGCGTATCGCCGGCTCACCGGCGAGCTGGGCGAGCCGCATTCGGACCGGGTCGAGGCGCGCGCCACGCCGGAACAGAAGAAGAAGCTGAGCAAGCTCGACCGCTCGCAGGTGCGCATCACGGAGCTCGCGGGTGACCCGATCGAGCAAGTCCTCACCCATGCGCCCGGCAACGATGCCCCCATCGGCGGCGTCAAGGTGACGTCCCGGAACGGCTGGTTCGCGGCGCGCCCCTCCGGAACCGAGGATATCTACAAGATCTACGCCGAGAGCTTTCGCGACGAGCGCCATCTGCGCACGCTCCTCGACGAGGCTCAGGCGATCGTGGACGCCGCCCTGGCCTTGGGGTGATGCGTTGAGCGATCCAAGCGCGGCCGCCAAGCGGCTCCTGCCGTGGCTCGTGGCGGTGGGATTCTTCATGGAATCGCTCGACACCACCATCCTCAATACCGCGGTTCCGGTGATGGCCCACTCGTTGCACGTGGCGCCGCTCGACATGAAGGCCGTGCTCGCGAGCTATACCCTGAGCCTCGCGGTCTTCATTCCGATCAGCGGCTGGATGGCCAATCGCTTCGGCACGCGCCGCGTGTTCTCATCGGCCATCGGGGTGTTCACGCTGGGCTCGTTCCTGTGCGGCGTCTCGACCGACATCCATCTGCTGGTCGCCTGCCGCATCCTGCAAGGCTGCGGCGGCGCGATGATGCTGCCCGTCGGGCGGCTCACGCTGGTGCGCACCTTCGCCAAATCCGAGCTCATTCGCGCGATGAGCTTCGTGGCGATTCCCGGCCTCGTGGGGCCCATGCTCGGCCCGCTGCTCGGCGGCCTGATCGTCGCCTATTTCCACTGGAGCGTGATCTTCTTCGTCAACATCCCGATCGGGCTCGCCGGCCTGGTCCTGGTGCGCCGGCACCTGCCGAACTACCGCGCCGCGAAGAACTATCCACTGGATTTCGTCGGTCTGGTGCTGTTCGGCTCCGGCATCTCGCTGCTGTCGTACGTGCTCGAGGTGTTCGGCGATCACACCTTGAGCGGGCGGGAGATTGCGGGCCTTTTGGCGATATCGATCGCGCTGCTGGCCGCCTACGGCGCCCACTCGGTGCGCGCGGCGCACCCGCTGCTGCGGCTCGGACTGCTCAAGATACGGAGCTTTCGCGTCGGGGTGTCCGGGAATCTGCTCACCCGCCTGGGAATCGGCGGCCTGCCCTTTCTGCTGCCGCTGCTCTATCAGATCGGGCTCGGCTACACTCCGATCCAGTCCGGCCTCGTGATCATGCCTCAGGCGCTCGCCGCCATCAGCTTCAAGTTCACGCTGCCGCTCATTCTGAAGCGATTCGGCTACCGGCAGGTGCTGATCGTCAATACGGTGATGCTCGGCGTGATGCTGATGCTGTTCTCCTTGATCGACGTCGGCACACCGCCCTGGGCCATCGCGCTGCTCGCCTTCGTGTACGGCTTCTTCACCTCGACCCAGTACACCAGCATGAACACCCTCGCTTACGCCGACGTGAACAGCGAGCAGGCGAGCGGCGCGAGCTCCATCGCCAGCACCGTGCAGCAGATGGCGGTGAGCTTCGGCGTCGCCGCCGCCTCGCTCACCGCCGCGCTGTTCATCCCCGGCCACGCGCGCTCGAGCCCGCCCGACATGATCCACGGAATTCATCTGGCGCTGCGCACGCTGGGCGCATGGACCATCGTGTCGACCATCGTGTTCAGCGAGCTCCGGATCAGCGACGGAGAGGCCGTGAGCGCGCACAAGGACGGCGTGCCGGCCGGCTAGCGTCGCACAGCGCGCCTCGCGCTCAGCGCGGCTGGATCATGACCATCACGGCGGGGCTGCCGACGGGCTCGTAGCGCCCGGTGAACGCCAGCCCTCCGGTCGCCGGATTGACGCGAAAAGAGGTGATCGAGTCGCTCCTCTGATTGCAGGAGAACAGCAACTGGCCGCTCGCATCCATCGCAAGGCTCCTCGGCGAGTCGGCGTGAGTCCACGCCTCGGAGACGGCTCGCAGCTGGCCGTCCTCGGCAATGGCGAACAGGGCGATGGTGCTGTGCAGCCGGTTGCTCACGTAAAGAAAGCGCCCGTTCGGTGCGATCAGGATCTCCGAAGCGAGGTTGCTGCCGGCGAAATGCGGCGGCAGCGTCGACAGGCTCTGCTTGAGCCGCATGGCGCCTCGGCTGCCGTCGTAGTCGTAGACGGCGACCTTGGCGTCGTGCTCGTAGAGGTTGTAGAAGAACTTCCCGTTCGGGTGGAAGGCGAAATGACGCGGCGCGGAACCCGAGGGCGCGATCAGCACCGGGGCATCCGCCGGCAGCAGCCGCCCCGCTTGAGCGTCCAGGCGCCAGATGAGGGTCAGATCCAGGCCCGCGTCATTGGCGATGACGAACTGGCCGGTCGGGTCGGCGGCCACCATGTGCACGTGCGGACCGTCGTGATCGCTCACCGCGAACTGTCCCGGCGGATCGTCGATGGCGCGCGCGTGATGGCGGGGGCCGACGCTCGGGCGCACGTCCGTCGCCTCGCCGAGCGTGCCGTCGGCCGCGACCGGAAACACCGCCACGTTCCCGCCGCCGTAGTTGGCGACGAAGACGAACTTTCCCGACGGATGCACGCTTAAGTGGGCGGGCGCCGCGCCGGCCGAGCTCACGGCACCGATGCGCGTGAGCTGCAGGCTCGCCGGATCGATCGCGTAGCAGACCACGGCACCGTCTTTCGTGCCCTTGTAGTTGTCGATCTCGCTGATCGCGTACAGCCGCGTCTGCGCGGGGTTGAGCGCGAGCCACGAGGGGTTGCGAATGTCGTCGACCACCTGCATCTGCATGAGCGCGGCCGAGCCGCGCTCGATCCTGAACAAGTAGATGCCGCCGCCGTTGGGCGTATAGGTGCCGACGTAGGCATGGAAGAATCCGGGCGCCGCGGCGGCGAGGGCCGATGACAGCGCCTGCGGGGCGCTGAGCGCGGCCGCCGCCCGCAGCAGGAAATCGCGGCGGCTGATTGCCGTTCGTCGCAATGCGACCTGCACTAGGAAGGACCGACTGGCATCGCCACAGTGTAGCGCAGCCGCGGGGCTCGCGGCGCGCCGGCCGCCCGCCCCGGATTGCCGGGCGCCTGCGCCCCTAGTCGTAGAGGAACAGCGTGATGCTCGATGCGCTGAAGGTGTAGGTGGAGCTCGTGTACTGGCCGACGGCCGTGAGGCCGGTGGCGAGCACCGAGCCCGTCAACTCGGTCTGCAGCTGCGTGATGAAGGCGGAATAGGTGTTGAAGTTCTCGAACGTTCCGCTCACGGCATGACCGATGGTGAACACGGTGTTGGTCGCCGTCGCATTCGGGACGATGAGCGGATCGGATGCGATGCCGACGATGTTCACCGTCTGCGCGCCCGTTTGAATCTCATGCCGCGCGCCGATCGCGCTGTTGTGGGCGTCGAGCTCGATCTGCGAGGTGCTGTACGAGACGAACGGCGCCGGGGTGCCTGTCCAGTCGACCACCAGCTCGGCATTGATGGTGGTGTAGTCGAGGAGCGACGAGGCGGTGAGATCGGGCGGCGCCGCCCCGAAGGAGGCGATGTAGCCCGTGACCTGCACCGGCTCCCCGACGGTCGCATTGGTCAGATCGAGGTTCGCCGTCGCCACCTGGTAGGCGGAGGCACTGGCATCCACCGAGGGGGTCGAGCCGGTGCCGGCAAAGTCGAACGCGGAGGCAGAGCGGCCGCCGAGCTGCGACAGATTCAGGGTGAGCGTGCCCGTGGTGCCCTGCCCGGTGACCAGTCCGGATGCGGTGGTCTGGTCGATCTGGGCGCGCCCGGCGCTCGCATCCAGCGTGACGCCGCTCGAGCTCACATTGCTCGCGGTGCCGAAGGCATAGATCATGGATCCGACCGAGATCTGCGCGGTGCCGTTCGATTCCGTCGTGCCGGCGCCGAATTGCGTGACCGCCGTGTTCGGGCCGATGTCGATCGTGGCCGTGCCGAGCACGAGGCTGTTCGAGCCGTCGTTGGCAAGCAGCGTGCCGTCATCGATGGTCAGGGTGTTGCCGCTGCGGCCGGTGACGATGCCCGATACCCGATCGAATCCGGAGCCCTGCACGCTCGAGCCCGCCAGCACCTGCGTGGCGGAGAACGATACGGTCGAGATGCCGGTCGGCGACGTCGTCGCCGACGTATCGCTCGTCTCGAGCGTCGAGCCGTCCGTGCAAGTGAGCGTGCCGTTGACCGTCTCGGGAGTGGTGCCGTCGGAGCAGGTCTCGGTGGCCGTCCCGCTGTCGTCGAGCCCCGAGCTCGACGAGCTGGTCGAGGTCGTGAGAGTGCCGAATACTTCGGCGATGGTGCCGGCGCTCAGCGAGGCGAGCTGGCTCAGCCCCGCGTTGCCGGTCGAGGGCGTGCCGTTGATCTCGTAGGTCGTCACCGTGGTCGGCTCGACCCGGAGCGACCCCGCCTCCGAGGTGGCGAAATCGAAAGGCATGATGCCGGTCGAGAAATCGCCCGTGGAGGAGCCCGCCGCGGAGCTGCTGTCGGAGACGTTGACCGCGCCCAGCGGACCGCGGATGCGCACCAGTTTGCCGTCGATGGGGATGGCGCTCGCCGCCATCAGCGGCATCACGGTGACGGTCTTCTGGGCGACGTTCACCACGTTCGATGCCGCCAGGTTGAACTCCAGGCTCAGGCGCGAGGCGCTCTTGCTCGTGATGCTCATCTGGTTGCTCGGATCGAGGTACAGCGTGAGCGTGACCTGGCCGAGCGCCTGTCCGTTCGCCCCGACCGCAGCGAGCGCCAGGCCGTCGGGCGTGCCGTTGTCGTAGACGATCTGCGCCGAGCTGTAATCCAGGGTGACCACCACCTGCTTGAAGTTGCCGGTCAGGGTCGAGGCCGCGCCCAGGACCTCGCTCAGGTTGACCAGCTGCGCGAGATCGACCGTGGTGCTCGTCGGCAGCACCGTGGTGGCGGTCCGGCCGCTCGAGGTCTGCAGCTGAACCGATGCCAGGCCGACGCGGTAAGCGAGGAAGTTGTCGGTCGAGGGCGTCGAGGTGAGCGTGACGACCGCCGTGCCGTTGCAGGCGGCGAGCGCGGCGAGCGCGAGGAGGCCGAGCGGCGCCGCGAGCCGGCGGGACCAGCCGTGGCAGCGGGACCAGCCGTGGCAGCGGGACCAGCGGCGAGAATCCGGCAGTGGATCGCGGGTTGGCGGCGAGGTGAACATCGAGCTGGCTCCCGACGAGGCACGAACCGGCTCATTCTACCCGCACCGGCAGCGCGGTTTGCGCAAAGATCTGTGAAGTAATCCAGAAATGAGCGCTCGTCGCAATCCCGCGACATGGGCGCTGCGCGCAGCCCTTCGCGGCCGCCGCGCGCACGCTGGCCGGCCGCCGGCGCGAGCCTAGAGCGAGCGGGAGATGAGCTCCTTCATGATCTCGTTGGTGCCGCCGTAGATGCGCTGCACGCGCGAGTCGACGAACATGCGGCATACCAGATATTCGTTCATGTAGCCGTAACCTCCGTGCAATTGAACGCACTCGTCGAGCACCTCCTGCTGCGTATCGGTCACCCAGTACTTCGCCATCGAGGCGGTCACGGTGTCGAGGGTGCCGTTGACGATCCGCGCAATGCAATCGTCGACGAAGACCCGCGCGACCCGGGCCTTGGTCGCGATCTCCGCGAGCTTGAACCGGGTGTTCTGAAACTCGGCGATGCTCTTGCCGAAAGCCTGCCGATCCTTGACATATTGGGCGGTCTCGGCAAGCGCTCCCTCCATCGCGCCCACCCCGACCACGGCGATCAGAGCGCGCTCGTACGGCAGATCGCCCATCAGCTGGTAGAAGCCCTGGCCCTCCGTCCCGCCGAGCAGATTGGCCGCGGGCACCCGCACGTTCTCGAAGAACAGCTCCGCGGTGTCCTGCGCCTTGAGACCCATCTTGTCGAGGATGCGGCCCACGCGGTAGCCCTCGAGCCCCGCCGTTTCCACCATCAGGATCGAGGTGCCCCTCGCTCCTTCCCCCGGCTGCGTCTTGACCACGAGGGCGATCAGCTCGGCGAGATAGCCATTGGTGATGAAGATCTTCGAGCCGTTGACGATGTAGCTGTCGCCATCGCGCACGGCGCGGGTCTTCAGGCCTTGCAGATCCGAGCCCGCCGCGGGCTCGGTCATGCCGATCGCGCCGATCAGCTCGCCGCTCGCCATGCGCGGCAGGAATCTGCGCTTCTGCTCCAGGGTGCCGTGATTGACCAGATAGTGCGCGCAGATGCTGTGCACGCCCTGGCCGAAGCCGCTCAGCCCGCGCCGCGCCAGCTCCTCGTACAGCACGGCCTCGTGACGAAAATCTCCGCCCATGCCGCCGTACTCGGCGCTCACGTCCGTGCAAAGCAGACCATTGGCGCCGGCCTTGCGCCAGATCTCCTTGCCGACGTTCTGCTGCTTGCGCCACAGGGCCTCGTGCGGAACCATTTCCGACTCGATGAAGCGCGCGGCGGCTTCCCTGAAGATCGTCAGCTCCTCGTTCATCCAGGGCGAGACATGGCCGCCCAAGCTCGTTGCATTCATGATTTTTCCGGTTGTGAACAGGGTTCGCCGCACCGATTTTAAACGCTATCGCGGAACCGGGTTGCTAAGATGGCCGCCCATGGCAGATCGATCGCAGGATGCCGGGATCGGCAGGCGCAGGGCGTTCATCGGCTCCGCCGGCGCCGCGCTCGCCATCCTGGCATTCATCAACCTTTTCAACTATCTCGATCGCTACGTGGTCTCCGCACTGGTCGAGAGCCTGCGCCGCTCGCCGCTCGCCCTCGACGACACGCAGGCCGGCGCGCTCATGTCGGGCTTCCTGATCGTGTTCGCGCTGATCGCACCCATCTTCGGCGCGCTGGGCGATCGGCGCTCGCGGCCGCGCCTGATCGCCTTCGGAGTGGCCTGCTGGAGCGTGGCCACGGCGCTCTCCGGGCTCGCCTGGAGCTTCGCGGCGCTGTTCGCGGCGCGCGCCTCGGTCGGCGTCGGCGAGGCCGCCTACGTCACCGTCGGCCCCAGCCTGCTGTCGGACTACTTTCCACGCAACCAGCGCGGCAGGGTGATGGCGATCTTCTTCTGCGCGATTCCGGTCGGCACGGCCCTCGGCTACGTCGTCGGCGGCTTCATGGATGCTCATTTCGGCTGGCGCATGGCGTTCTTCGTCGCCGGCATTCCCGGCATCATCCTCGCCCTGCTGTGCCTCGGCCTGGATGACCCACCGCGCGGCATCCAGGACGGCGCTGCGGCGGGCGCGGGTGCCGCGACCGGCCGGGTCGGCGGTTATCTCGAGCTGCTGCACAACAGGCCCTATGTGCTCACCATCGCCGGCTATGCCGCCTACACCTTCGCCCTGGGAGGACTGGCCTACTGGATGCCGGCATTTCTCGAGCGCATGCGCGGCATACCGGAAAAGGAAGCCACCTTCAGCTTCGGCATCATCGTGGTGATCACCGGATTCATCGGTACCTTCGCGGGCGGCTGGCTGGGCGATTTTTGCGCGCGCTACACGCAGCGCGCCTATCTGTGGATTTCCGCCGTCGCGACGCTGCTCGCCATGCCGTTCGCCTGGTTTGCGCTCACGCAGACCTCATCGGGCGCGTACCTTTCGTGCATGGTGACCGCGCAGCTGCTGATGTTCCTGTCGACCGGACCGATCAACGCCTCGATCGTGAATCTGGTGCTCCCGGCCCAGCGCGCCTCGGCCAATGCCCTCGGCGTTCTCGCCATTCACGTGCTCGGCGACGTGCCCTCACCGCTCCTGATCGGACTGGTCTCGGACCGCAGCTCGCTGCAGCAAGGCGTGAAACTGGTGCCGCTGGCCATCCTGGCCGCCGCCGTCATCTGGATGCTCGGCGCGCTCGCGCAGCCGTCCGGGCCGGCTTCCCCGGCGCGCGAGGCTCACTCATGATCGACATCCGCATCGAGAATCCCGACCAGCCCGAGATCCGCGCCTTGCTCGAGGCGAGCGACGCTTACATGGCGGCGCTGTATCCGGCGCAGAGCAATCACCTGCTCGACGTGGCCTCGCTCCAGCAGCCTCGAGTCGCTTTCCTGGTCGCCCGCGTGGACGGCAGGGCGCTCGGCTGCGGCGCGGTGCTGGACTCGGGCGAGGGATGGGCGGAAGTGAAGCGCATGTTCGTCTCCCCGGCGGCGCGCGGAATGAAGCTCGGACGGCGGCTCCTCGAGGAGCTCGAGACCCTCGCCGCCGCGCGCGGCGCCCGCTGGCTGCGCCTGGAGACGGGCGGGGCTCAGCCCGAGGCCCTCGGCCTGTACCGCTCGGCGGGCTTCGTCGAGATCGGTCCGTTCGGCGCCTATCGGCCGGACCCGCTCAGCATTTTCATGGAAAAATCCATCGCCCCCGCCCCGAGGACCCGCCCATGAGCAGCTATCCGCCCACTGCGCGCACCCGCGTCAAACGGCTGGCGAAACGCGCCGTGTACGACAAGGAGCGCGTGCACCGGATCCTGGACGAGGGATTCATGTGCAACGTCGGCTTCGTGCGCGAGGGCCAGCCATTCGTCATCCCGACGCTCTATGCGCGCTGCGCACGGACCCTCTACATTCATGGCTCGGGCGTGAGCCGGATGCTGAAGACTCTCGCCTCGGGCGTCGATGTATGCGTCACGGTCACGCTGGTCGACGGTTACGTGCTGGCGCGCTCGGCGTTCCATCACTCCATGAACTACCGCTCCGTGGTGGCGCTCGGCCGCGCGCGGCTGGTATCCGAGCGGCAAGAGAAGCTGCGCGCCCTGCAGCTGATCACGGATCACGTCGTGCCGGATCGCTGGGCGGAGGTGCGCGGCCCGAACGAGCTGGAGATGAAGCAGACGGCGGTGCTCGCCCTGCCCCTCGAGGAGGTCTCGGCCAAGGTGCGCAGCGGGCCGCCCGCCGACGACGAGGAGGACTACGCGCTGCCGGTCTGGGCGGGCGCGCGCCGCCGGCCCGCTACGATCGCGCGTGGACTATGTCGGCGAGCGCCGCATCGAGGTCCGGCCGCCCCTCGAGCTCTTCCAGGGACTCGCTCAGCTTGCGCTGCCAGTTCGGATACTCCTGATCCGTCCCCGGCACGTTGACCGGATCCGCCATGCCGATCAGATCCTCGATCTGGATCGCGGCGAGCATCGCGTTCGAGCGCGCCAGATAGAGGTGAATCGCATGCGCGAGATCGAGCGAGAACGGCTCGCCGAGAGCCGCGGGCGAGCGCGGCGCGAGGCCCTGCTCGGCAAGCGCCGCGAGCAGCCACTCGCGGTCCCGGTCGCGCGCCGCGCGCACGTCCTGCTCGAGCTGCGGGCTCGGATAGAGCCCCAGCTCGCGGCGCAGCTCGATGTCCCGGCCCTCCCAGAAGCTGCGCAGCGTCGGCATGTCGTGCGTGGTCACGGTCGCAAGCGCCTGGCGCACGAACTCCTCGGGCCGCCTGAACCGGCCGCCCTCCTTCTCGAACAGCAGCACCTTGTAGTGATAAAGGCCGAACTGCGGCATGGCGCGGCGCATCTCGTCCGGAACCACTCCGAGATCCTCGCCGACCACCACGCAGGCGCTGCGCACGCTCTCGAGCGCGAGAGCGCTCAGCAGCAGATCGAGAGGGTAATGCACATAGGCGCCATCGACGGGGGAGCGTCCGGCGGCCACCCACCAGAGGCGAAACAGCGACATCACGTGATCGAGCCGCAGCGCGCCGTAATGGCGCATGTTGGCGCGAATCAGGCCGACGAAGCCCTCGAGATGCTGCGCTTGCATGACCACCGGATCCGGCGGCGGCAACCCCCAGCCTTGACCGCGAAGCGCCAGCGGATCGGGCGGCGCGCCGATCTCGGCGCCGAGCCGAAAGCCCGCCTGATCGATCCAGGTCTCCGAGCCCGAGGGGTGGGTGCCGACGGCGTAATCGCCATAAAGGCCGATGGGCATGCCGAGCTCGCGAGCGAGCGCCTGGGCGGCCGAGAGCTGCTCGTGGGCGAGCCATTGCAGGTATACGAAGAACTCGACGTCGCGCGCGTGCTCGGCGGCGAAGCGCACCGAGGCGCTCGAGTGCGGGTCGCGGAACTCGGCCGGCCAGCTGAGCCAGCCCGACGCGCTGCCGCAGGTCGAGCGCAGATGCCGGTCCAGCGCATCGAAGCGCGCGTGCAGCTGCAACGGCTGCCCGCCGGCCGCGGCGAAGCCGCGAAAGGCGCCCGCCCGCCCGCTCTCCAGGGCCAGATGCCGCTCGCAGAAATCGCCGAACAACAGCTCCAGTATCTCGAGCTTGAGCGCGGCGACGCCGCCGTAGTCGACGCGCGGCGCGGCGCGCAGCTCGCGCAGTCGGGCGGCGAAGCCCGGCTCGCTCATCCGCGTGCGCGCCGCCGCGCACTCGCCCAGCTCGGGGACGGCGGGGAGCGCGATGTACAGGACGTTGAGGAAGTGACGGTTCGAGGCGCTGTAGGGACTCGCCCGCCCGGGGTCGGCGGGCGCCAGGGCGTGCAGTGGATTCAAGCCGATGAAGCCCGCGCCGCGCGGCGCGAGCCAGCGGATCAAGATCTGCAGATCCTCGAAATCGCCGATGCCCCAGTTCTGCCGCGAGCGCACCGTGTACAGCTGGACGGCGACGCCCCAGAGCTTGCGCCCGCGGCGGATGGCATCCGGTTCGTAGCACTTCTCGGGCGCCGACAACAGCGGGCAGCGGCTCGGCGCCGCCGCGCCGACCTTCACCTCGAGCTCATGACGTCCTGCGGGCAGCTCGACGGGCAGCTCGAGCCGGCGGCGGGTCACCCACGAGCCCTCGACCTCGCCGCGCCAAACCTCGCGGCAATCGGCGCTGGAGAGCACTCCCGTGCGGCTCTCTCCGCTCTCCAGATTCACGGTCCAGCGCAGGCTCGCGCCGAAGTCGCGCGCCGCGATGTTGAGGTCGACGGCGGCGCGTGCGCCGTGGGCCGCGGCCATCGGCGGCAACAGCGCGCGCCCGCGCTCGATCTCGAGGCGGCGCACCTCGGCGGCCAGCGCCGCCGCGTCCTCAACCGCGCAACCCATGGCCCGCAGGATCGAGGTCTTCGTCTCCAGGCTGAAGTGGCGCAGCTCGCCGCGGTAATCGTGATACGCATCGCCGATGCCGCGCAGGCGCGCGAGCCGTTCGATCAGGCTCGGATCCAAAGTCTCAGCACTCCAAAAAAACGGCGCTGTTCGGCGCGAGCGGAAATACCACGTCCTCGTCGAGGCTCAGTACCTCCGTGGACTTGCTCGCCGTATCGAAGCGGCGCCGCCAAGGACTGTCGGCGGGCGGCGCCGGCAGCGCGAAGGTCTGCACGGAATCGGCGGCGTTCAACAACAGCAGCAAGCGCGCAGCCCACTTGCTGCGCACCCCGTACCAGACACCCAGTGTGCGCAAGTTCCCATCGCGCCAGTCATCCTGGGTCATTTCCGAGCCGCGCGCGTGCAGCCAGGTCACATCTTTCACTTCCACCCGCGAGGCGGCGCCCTTGAGGAAGGTCTCGCGGCGCAATTCCACGTGGCCGCGGCGCAGGCTCGCGATCAGGCGCACGAAATCGACCAGATCGGCGTTCGTGCCGAGCAGGCTCCAGTCGACCCACGACAGCTCATTGTCCTGGCAATAGGCATTGTTGTTGCCCCGCTGGGTGCGAGCGAACTCATCGCCCGCCTGCAGCATCGGCACCCCCTGGGAGAGGAACAAGGTCGCCAGGAAGTTGCGCATCTGGCGCGCGCGCAGAGCGAGGATGGACGCATCGTCGGTCGCACCCTCGACGCCGCAGTTCCAGCTCAGGTTGTTGTCGTGGCCGTCCCTGCCGTCCTCCCCGTTGGCCTCGTTGTGACGCTCGTTGTAGGACACCAGATCGTGCAGCGTGAAGCCGTCGTGCGCGGTGATGAAGTTCAGGCTCGCCGTGGGCTTGCGGCCGTTGTGGCGGAAGAAATCGCTCGATCCCGCGAATCGCTCGGCAAACTCGCCGATCCGGCCGCCGTCGCGGCGCCAGAACGCGCGTACCGTGTCGCGGTAGCGGTCGTTCCACTCGCTCCAGCCGGGCGGGAATCGGCCCAGCTGGTAGCCGCCCGGCCCCACATCCCAGGGCTCGGCGATCAATTTCACGTAGGCGAGCGAGGGCTCGGCGCGCAGCGCGCTGAAGAAGGCCGAATGCTCGTTGAAACCGTTGCCGTCGCGCGCCAGGACGGTGGCGAGATCGAAGCGAAAGCCATCGACATGCATGTCCTCGACCCAATAGCGCAGACATTCGATGATCATGGAACGGACCGCGGGATGCTCGCAGTTGACGGTGTTGCCGGTGCCGGTGAAGTTCACGTAGTGCCGCTTGTCCGGCATCAGGCGGTAGTACATCGCGTTGTCGATGCCCTTGAAGGAGAGCACCGGGCCGGTCTCGTTGCCCTCGGCGGTGTGGTTGAATACCACGTCCAGTATGACCTCGATGCCCGCCTGGTGCAGCGCCTTGACCATGCTCTTGAATTCGCTCACCGCGTCCTGCACCGCATACTCGTTGGCGGGCGCGAACCACGCCAGCGGGTTGTAGCCCCAGTAGTTGACCAGCCCGCGCTCGCGCAGAAAGGGCTCGCTCGCGAACGCCTGACAGGGCAGCAGCTCCACCGCGGTCACACCGATCGACTTCAAGTGCGCGATCACCGCCTCGGCCGTGAGCCCGAGATACTTGCCGCGCCAGCCCTCCGCAACCAGCGGGTGAAGGCGCGTGTAGCCCTTCACGTGCAGCTCGTAGATCACGGTATCGCGCCATGGCGTCGCGGGGTGCCGATCGCCCTGCCAGTCGAAGGCCGGGTCGATGACCCGCGCGCACGGCGGCGCCGTGCCGGACAGGGCGCGGGCGTACGGATCGACGAGCAGCACCGCGGGGTCGAATCGCTGTGCGCCGTCGGGCTCGCTCGGACCGTGCACGCGAAAGCCGTACAGGGTGCCGGGCGCGGCGCGGCGCGGGGACAGCAGGCCGTGGGAGACATCGCCGGTTCGCCCCGGCAGGTCGTAGCAGGCAGACTCCACGCCGCTCTCGGCATCGACGATGCACACCTGCACGCGGGTCGCCTCCGGGCACAGCAGGGCGAAATTCACGCCGCGGCGGCTGCAAGTCGCGCCCAGCGGCCGCGGCGTTCCGGCTTCGTTCGTCTGCACTATTCCAGCGGCCCCATTCTTCAGAGCACCGGCCTCACGTCCCAGATCCGGTCGGCGTACTCGCGAACGCAGCGGTCGCTCGAGAAGTAGCCCATGCTCAGGCAATTCACGGCCGCCTTGCGGCTCCACTCATCGGAGTGCGCGTACAGCTCGTCCACGCGGTCCTGCGCCGCCGCGTAGGACGCGAAGTCCGCGAGCACCAGGTACGGCTCGCCGTCCTGGAGCAGTCGCCGCACCACCGGCTTCGCCTCGTCCGCCCGCGACGCGCAGAAGTGGCCCGAGTCGATGAGATCGAGCGCCGCGCGCAGCTCCGGATTGCGCTCGAGCTCGAGGCCCGGCCGGTAGCCCGCCGCACGCTGTGCGGCCACCTCCTCGGCCGTCAAGCCGAAGATGAACATGTTCTCCGCGCCGACGTGATCGCGAATCTCGATGTTGGCGCCGTCGAGCGTGCCGATCGTGAGCGCGCCGCTGAGCGCGAGCTTCATGTTGCCCGTGCCCGAGGCTTCCATTCCGGCGGTGGAGATCTGCTGCGAAAGATCGGCCGCGGGCATGATCCTCTGCGCGAGCGACACGTCGTAGTCGGGCAGGAACACGACCCGCAGCCGGTCGCGCACCGCGGCCTCGGTGTTGATGGTGCGCGCCACGTTGTTGATGAGCTTCACGATGGCCTTGGCCATGAAATATCCCGGCGCGGCCTTGCCCGCGAATATCACCGAGCGCGCGATGATCCGCGCGCGGGGGTTCTCGAGTATGCGCCTGTAGCGCACCACGACGTACAGCAGATTGAGCAGCTGGCGCTTGTACTCGTGGATGCGCTTGACCTGCACGTCGAACATCGAGTCGACGTCCAGCTCCACGCCCGTGCGCCGCATCACCTCATCGGCCAGCCGCTGCTTGTTGGTGCGCTTGACGCCGCGGAAATGCCGCAAGAACTCCGGCTCCTCGGCGGCACCGCTCAGGCGCCCGAGCTCCTCGAGATCGTTCTCCCACGCCGAGCCGAGCCGCTGCGTGAGCAGCGCGGAGAGCCCCGGATTGGACTGCTTCAGCCAGCGGCGCACGGCGATGCCGTTGGTCACGTTCACGAAACGCTCGGGATAGATCTGCGCGAACCCGGCGAATACGCTCTTGCGCATGAGCTCGGTGTGCAGCTGCGCCACGCCGTTCACGTGATGGCTGCCGATCACGGCGAGGTGCGCCATCCTCACCCGCCGCTCGCCCTCCTCCGTGATGATGGACAGGCGCCGCTGCGCCTCGGAGTCGCTGGAGCGATGCGCCGCCAGCTCCTCGAGGAAGTCCCGGTTGATCAGATAGATGATCTCCAGATGCCTCGGCAGCAGCCGCTCGACCAGCGCCACGGGCCAGGTCTCGAGCGCCTCCGGCAGCAGGGTGTGATTGGTGTACGAGAACACGCCCTTGGTGACCGCCCAGCTCTCGGCCCAGGAGAGGCCGTGCTCGTCGATCAGCAGTCTCATGAGCTCCGGAATCGCCAGCGCCGGGTGAGTGTCGTTCAGCTGGATCGAGATGGCCTCCGGCATCGAGGCGAGCGTGCGCCCTTCGCCGAGATGGGTTGCCAGGATGTCCTGCAGGCTCGCGCTCACGAAGAAGTACTGCTGCCTGAGGCGCAGCTCCCGCCCCTGCGGCGTCGAGTCGTCCGGATAGAGCACCCGGGAGAGGTTCTTGGCATCGATCTGCTCGCGTACGGCCGCAAAGTAATCGCCCGCATTGAACGCCTCGATGTGAAAGGGCGTGATGCCGCGCCCGGACCACAGGCGCAGGTGATTGACCGTGGGGCTGCGATTGCCGGGGATGAGCTGGTCGAAGCCGATGGCGTAGATGTCCTGCGTGTCGACCCAGCTGTGCGCCTCGCCCACCTCGCCCGAGGGAGGCGCGATGCTGCGGCCGCCGAAGCGCACCGTGTAGCGCACGTTGCCGCGCGCCGTCTCCCACACGTTCTCGAGCTTCAGCCAGCTGCTCGCAATCTCCCGCTGCGACCCGTCGGCGCCGATCTGCTGGGTGAATATCCCGTAGTCGTAGCGGATGCCGTAGCCCACCGCCGGGTACTGCAAGGTGGCGAGCGAATCGAGAAAGCATGCCGCGAGGCGGCCGAGACCGCCGTTGCCGAGCCCCGGGTCGAGCTCCTGGGCGAGGATGTCCTCCAGCTCGTGGCCGAGGTCCTTGAGCGCGGCGCGCGCCTCGTGCACCAGATCTCCGCCCAGGCTGTACAGGGCGTTGAGCAGTGCGCGGCCGGGCAGGTACTCGACCGACAGATAGCACACCCGCTTGACGTGCGCATTCGCCACGCGGCGCTGCGTCGCCAACCAGCGCAGCATCAACTCCTCGTGCACGGCGAGCGACAGGGCGTCGTAGATATCCCGCTGCGTCGCCCGATCGGGCGTCTTGCCGAGGCTGCGCGTCAGGCGGTCGAGCAGCGCAGCGAGCAGCATACCGGGCTGCAGGGCGGTGCTTCTGCGCGTCGAGAACTGGTTATCAAACGAGTCCATGCCGAAGGTTATTATAGTGTCGTTCATCGGCTGCGGGGCGCTGCGACTGTTGAAAGGAGCCGTATCTGCCGCTTGGTTCGCCCTCGTGCTCACGGGCTGCGCGCTGCGTCCCCCGAGCATGCCGGCGGCCGCGCCCCCTGCGGTGGTGCACGGATCCGCACCGCCATCCTCCGCACCGGCCGCGGCAGGTCCGGCAGCCATCATGGTCGCGAGCGCCACCGCCATGCTGGGCCAGCCGTATCGGTACGGCGGCTCGGCGCCCGGCGGCTTCGACTGCAGCGGCCTGGTCGCGTACGCGGCGCTGCGCGCGGGCATCCGTTTGCCGCGAACCGCGCACCAGCAATTGCGCGCCGGCAGGCGCATCCGGCGCAGCGACCTGCGGGCCGGGGACCTGGTATTCATGCATCTCGCGGGAAAGGAGCTGCACGTCGGAATCGCGCTCGACGGTGCGCGCTTCATTCACGCCCCCGCGAGCGGCGGCCGCGTGCGCATCGATTCCCTCGCCGCCGCTCCGTACGCACGGGGATTCATCGGCGCGCGGCGCGTGATCGATGCAGGCGCGGGAGCGCTCTAGGCGTTTCGCTATACTTTGCCGGCCAATCATCACGCGGAGTCGACCATGAAGCTCTATTACAGCCCGGGCGCCTGCTCGCTGTCGCCGCACATCGTCCTGCTCGAGGCGGCGCTGCCCGCCACGCTGGTGAAGACCGATCTCAAGACCAAGAGAACGGCGGGCGGGGAGGACTTCCTCGCCATCAACTCCAAGGGCACGGTACCGGCTCTGGTCCTGGACGATGGGCGCCTGCTCACCGAAGGACCGGCGATCGTGCAGTATCTCGCCGATCAGAAGCCCGAGGCCGCTCTCGCTCCGCGCGCCGGCACCTTCGAGCGCTATCAGCTCATGGAGATGCTGAACTACATCACCTCGGAGCTGCACAAGGGCTTCGGCCCGCTGTTCGCACCCGGCTCCGCCGAGGCGAAGAAGACGGCGACCGAGAATCTCGGCAGGAAGTTCGACTGGCTGTGCACGCACATGGCCGGCAGGAAATACGCGCTCGGCGATGCGTTCAGCGTGGCCGACGCGTACCTGTTCACGGTGCTGCGCTGGACGAGCCACGTCGGCATCGATCTCGGCGGATGGCCGGTGCTCGCCGCCTACCTCGAGCGCGTCCGTCAAAGGCCCCGTGTGCAAGAGGCGCTGAAGGCGGAAGGTCTGATCAGATGACCGCGCTGTCGGCCGATTCGCCCGCCGCGGCGAATTGCAGCGCGGCCAGGCGCGCATACAGAGGGCACTGCTGCAGGAGCTCGGCATGCGTTCCCACGGCGATCTTGTGGCCGTGATCCATCACCACGATGCGGTCCGCCTTGAGCACCGTGGCGAGCCGGTGCGCGATGATGAGCGTGGTGCGTCCCTGCATCAGCTTCTCGAGCGCCTGCTGCACCAGGCGCTCTGACTCCGCATCGAGAGAGCTCGTGGCCTCGTCCAGCAACAGGATGGGCGGATCCTTGAGGATCGCGCGGGCGAGCGCGATGCGCTGGCGCTGGCCGCCGGAGAGCCGTGTGCCGCGCTCGCCGAGGAAGGTATCGTAGCCCTGAGGAAGGCGCCGGATGAAATCGTCCGCAGCCGCCGCCACCGCCGCGGCCTCGATCTGCGCATCGCTCGCCCCCGGGCGGCCGTAGCGAATGTTCTCGCGCGCGCTCGCACCGAACAGCACGGTCTCCTGTGGAACCAGCCCGATCTGCGCGCGGATGTCCTCGGGCCGCAGATCCGCCAGGCGCCTCTCGTCGATCGAGACGCGTCCGCAGTCCGGGTCGTAGAAGCGCAGCAGCAGCTGAAACGTGGTGCTCTTGCCGGCGCCGGAGGGCCCGACCAGCGCGATGGTGTCGCCGGGCACCGCTTCCAGGCTGAAGTTCGCGAGCGCCGCGACCTCGCGACGCGAGGGATAATGGAAGCTCACATTATCGAACCGGATGCCGCCGCGCACGCGCGCCGGCAGCTCGAGCGGATGCGCGGGCGCGCCGATCGCCGGGCGCGCCTCGAGCAGCTCCGCGAGCCGCTCCATCGCTCCCGCCGCCCGCTGCAGCTCGCCCCACATCTCCGACAGGGCGGCCGCCGAGGTGCCGACGAATGCCGCATACAGCAAGAACTGCGCAAGCTCCCCCCCGGTCATCGTACCGGCGAGCACCTGATGCGCACCGAGCCACAGGACCGCGGTGACGGCTGCGAACACCAGCGTGATGCCCACTCCGGTCAGCACGGCCCGCACCCTGGTGCGGCGTACCGCCACCGCGAAGCTGTCCTCCACGGCCCGCCGGTAGCGCTCGCTCTGCAGCTCCTCGAGCGTGAACGCCTGCACCGTCTGGATTGCGTTCAGGGTCTCGCCCGCGAGCCCGCTGGTGTCGGCGATGCGGTCCTGCGAGGCGCGCGACAGGCGCCGCACGCGCCGGCCGACGACGATGAGCGGCACCACCACCACCGGAATCAGCACCAGGATGACGCCGGTGAGCTGCACGCTGGTGAGGATGAGGAGCACGAGCGCACCGACCAGGCTCAGGCCGGAGCGCAGGATGATGGATAAATTGACGCCGGATATCGACTGCACCAGCGTCGTGTCGGTGGTGAGGCGCGACAGCACCTCGCCGACGCGCGTGGTCTCGAAGAACAGCGGGTCCATGCGCACGACGCGCCGATACACGGCCTCGCGCACGTCCGCGACCACCCGCTCGCCGAGCCAGGTCACGAGGTAGAAGCGCAGCGCGCCGAACAGTCCGAGCAGCGTGGTCGCCGCCAGCAGGCCCATGAACATCTCATTGGTCGTCGCCGCATCCTTGGCCGCGAGCACGTCCACCACGCGCCGCAGCGCGATCGGCACCGCGAGCATGGCCGCGGTCGCGACCAACAGCGCGCCGAGCGCGGCGGCGGCCGTGGCGCGATACGGGCGCAGAAACGGCCACAGCGAGCGCAGCGGCGAGAGGGACTTGGCGCGCGCGCGCTCCGTGGTGCTGCTCATGCGTGCATGATCCCACATCCGCGCTGCGCTCGCGCGATCGGCGGCGCGCTCGCGCGCGGGCCGCGCGCGGCGGAGCGGTGCAGGCGGGCACGGCGCCGGTTGACGGCGGCGTGGCGGGGCCGTTATCTTCGGGCGAGGGAACATTGCGCGGCTCGAACCGCGCACTCCAACAACAGAGGGGATGCACCATGCTGAAGCGCCGGCAGAACCGCGTGTGGCGGGGCCGCTTGACCAAGCGATCCTTTGCCTGGGCAGCGGTCATCGTGAGCTCGTTCGCCGTCGCCGCGCCGCCCGCGGCGGTCGCGGACACCGCCGCGCAAACACCCGCCGCCGCCGACGTCGCCGGACCGGGTCCGCTGCAGGAGATCGTGGTCACCGCCACGCGTCACGAGGAGAGCCTGAGCAAGGTGCCGCTCAGCGTCACCGCACTGACGCAGGATGCGATGGACGTGCGCGGGATCAAGGACATCCTCGATGTCGCGCGCTTCACGCCGGGCATCAACATCGACAATTCGGGCACCAACAACATCGCCATACGCGGCATCGCCTCCACCGGCGGCGCAGGCACGACCGGCATCTATCTCGACGACACGCCGATTCAGATGCGCGCGCTCGCCTTCAATCCCGACGAGGCGCTGCCGCAATCCTTCGACCTCGACCGCGTCGAGATCCTGCGCGGCCCGCAGGGTACGCTGTTCGGCGCGGGCTCCGAAGGCGGCACGGTGCGCTACATCACCACCAAGCCGAGCCTCACCGAGACCAGCGTCTACAGCCGCGACGAGGTCTCCTACACCCAGGGCGGCGCGCCGAGCTACGAGGCGGGCGTCGCCGCCGGCACGCCGCTCATCGATGGCACGCTCGGGGTGCGCGTCACCGCCTGGTATCGCGAGGACGGCGGCTGGATCGACCGCATCGACCCCGTGTCGCTCGATACCGTGCAGAAGAACGCCAACTACGCACAGACCAAGCTGGTGCGCATTGCCGCCGTCTGGGCGCCGTCGGACGACTGGAAGATCACACCGAGCTATTTCTACCAGGACCGCTACGCGAACGACGTGCAAAACTACTGGCCTCTGTATTCCGATCCCGGCAGCGATCGATACGTCGACGCGAATCCCACGCAGCGCACCGTGCCGGATACCTTCTATATCCCGGCGTTGAAGATCGAGGGGAATCTCGGGCCGGCGGCCCTCATCTCCAACACCTCGTACTACCATCGCAAGGAACAGACGGGCTATGACGGCACGCTTTACAACCTCGGCTTCTATCAAACCTTTTTCGGCGGCGTCTTTCCGCTTCTCGACGGGGACGGGCTGCACCTGCCGCCCGGCGCGACCAACTATCGGTCGCCGGCCTCGATCGACAACGATCAGCAGAACCTCACGCAGGAGGTCCGCCTGCAGTCCACCGATCCGGCCGCGCGGCTCATCTGGACCACGGGCATATTCTTCTCCGCCAATCGTCAGTATTACCTGGAACAGATACATGATCCGCTGCTGAATGAGCTCACCGAGGCGGTGGCGGGAGTGCCTTATACGGACATATTCACCGATCCCAACGGCAATCCGGTGTACTTCGATCCGCGCTTCCCGAACGACTCCTATTTCCTGCAAACCTACTCCGAGGACAAGCAGACCGCGCTGTTCGGCGAGGGCACCTATTCGCTCACGGACGAGCTCAAGATGACGGTCGGCGTGCGCTACTCGAAGACCGAATTTTCCTTCCACACTCTGACCGGGGGTCCGCAGCTGTTCCTCGCCGATCAGGCGAACTCCGGTGACAAGAAGGAGAACTCCTTCACCCCGCGGGCGAGCCTGCAATACCAGTACGATCCGCACGATCTTTACTACTTCACCTACGCCAAGGGATTCCGCCCGGGCGGAGCCAACAATCCCGTGCCCGAGGCCGCCTGCAACGTCGACTTCCAGAATTTCGGCATCAAGAGCGCGCCCGCGACGTTCAACTCCGACACCGTCGACAGTTTCGAGCTCGGCGCGAAGAACAATATCGCCAATCGGGTACGGCTCGCGAGCAGCGTCTACTACATCCGATGGAACAACATTCAGCAGGTCGTCGTTCCACCCATCTGTCAGATATCCTTCATCACCAACCTCGGCCAGGCGGTCGCGAAGGGGGCCGACTTGCAGGCTGAGCTCGCCATCACCGAGAGCTTCACCGCGGAGTTTTCCACAGGCTACACGGACGCACGCTATACGCAGGCCTCCAGGCTCTCCCCGGTCGAGACGACCCCGATCGTCGCGAGCGGCGACGCCATCGAGGGCGAGAGTGCGCAGCCGGCGCCTCCCTTCACGGCTTCACTGGGCCTGGAATATCGATTCGACGTGGCGGCGCACGACTCGTTCGTGCGCATCGACGACGAATACCAGAGCCGGCCCAAATGGGCCGGCGCGGGCCAGGACCCCAATACGCTGCAGTACGATCCGGCGAACTACATGCTGCAGGCCAACAATTTCGCTTCCGCGCGCGGCGGAGTGAAGCTCGACGGTTGGCAGATCGAGGCGTTCTGCGACAATCTGCTCGACGCCCACCCGGTCACCAACTACGAGTGGTCGATCGACTCGGGCGTGCCGGGAACCACGCGGCTGGAGCGCGACTTCACCTTCCGCCCTCGCACGTTCGGGCTCACGTTCCTCTACCGGTCCCACTGATACGCCGCCGGGCACGCCCGGCGCCCCGGGTCGCCCACCGGACGCCCGCGGGCCGCAGGCGCCCGCCACCGGGCACGCGGGGCGCCCGGGCCCAGGCCGCCGTAGATGCGCCGCAGCAACGGCGCGGCGCGGCGCCGGCGTTCTCGTTCTTGCTGCCGGAAAGCTCCCGCGGAGCGGCCTGCGGCGCTGCGGCTCATTACATGAGTATACAAATCATGGCCACGACGGCTGCCAATGGTTGCGCCGCATTTGCAGCGATGTTAGTGTCATCGGCGCTCGAGTTATCTGACCATATAACTATCTTGGGGATGTAATGTCGGCTTCACGCTCGAACTCGCTTTCCAGGATTACCCGCCACCAGCTGTTGCTTTTATGCATCACCTGGATCGGCACCACCCTCGGCGCACGTCCGGCCGGCGCCAGCGATGCCGATCCCTCGGATACCGGGGTGTCCGCCTCCAATCCCCTGCAGGAGATCGTCGTCACGGCCACGCGCCGCGAGGAGAGCATCAGCAAGGTGCCCATCTCCATCACCGCGCTGAGCCAGGACACGCTCGACCAGAAGGGCATCCGCGACATCACCGAGCTGGTGCGCTTCACTCCCGGCGTATCGATCGACACGTCCGGCACCAACCAGATCTCGATCCGCGGAATCTCCTCCTCGGCCGGAGCGGGTACCACCGGCATTTACATCGACGATACCCCGATCCAGATGCGTGAGCTCGGCTTCAACCCGGACGAGACCCTGCCCAAGACCTTCGACCTCGACCGCGTCGAGGTGCTGCGGGGCCCGCAGGGCACGCTGTTCGGCTCGGGCTCGGAAGGCGGCACCGTGCGCTACATCATGACGCAGCCGAGCGTCACGCAGGAGTCGACCTACGTGCGCAGCGAGGCCTCCTATACGGAGTATGGCCAGCCGAACGGCGAGGTCGGCATCGCGCACGGCGGCCCCATCATCGACGGCGTCCTCGGCTATCGCGCCAGCATCTGGTACCGCTACGACGGCGGCTGGATCAATCGCGTCGACAACTTCGGCAACATCACCGAGGCCAACGCCAACTATGCCAATACCACCATGGCCCGCCTGGCGCTGCTCTGGCAGCCGAGCGATGGCTTGCGGGTCACGCCGAGCGTGCTGTTCCAGAACAAGCAGCAGCACGACCTGTCGACCTACTGGGCGGCCTACTCGGACATCGGCGCGGGCCGTTTCAATGACGCAACTCCCGAGCGCATCCCGATCCCCGACGAGTACTACCTGCCCGCTCTGAAGGTCCAGTACGACTTCGATCGCCTGACGTTCATCTCCAACAGCTCCTATTACCACCGCAACGAGACCGACTCGTACCAGGGCACGGGCTACGATCTCGCGTACTATCAATCGGTCGGCTGGCCCAATAACAACGACCTCGGATGCGGTCCGACTTACCCCGCGCAGTCCCCCAGCGGACAGTGCGCCTGGTATCCGCTGCTGACTTTCAACGGCATCCACATGCCGGCGGGGTTCGCCAATTACGCGACGCCCAACACCATGACCAATCAGCAGCGCGAGTGGGTGCAGGAATTCCGCCTGCAGTCCAACGATCCCGATTCGCGCGTGCGCTGGACCGCCGGCGTTTTCTGGTCGCTCGCACAGGAGCTCTCGGTCGAGAATCTCAACGATCCCCGCATCAACTCGCTTTTCGAGAACCTATTCGGCCAGGATGCGCAAAGCGTCTTTGCTCCCTATTCGTCCATTTCCAATCTCTACGATTGCCCCGGCACGGGATATACGACGCCGGTGACCCCGCAACCGATCCCGCTTTGCTCCATCTACTACAACTACAACAAGAGCTACGATCGGCAGATCGCAGGCTACGGCGAGGCGACGACCCAGCTCGTCGGCGGACTGTCGCTGGTCACCGGCATACGCTACTCGAAGCTCGGATTCACCTTGAATCATTACTCCAACGGCTACGAGAACTACGGCCCCTACGCCGGTGCGGGCAACCAGTCGAACACCGCCTTCACGCCGCGCGTGGGCCTCGACTGGCAGGCCGACAACGACAATCTGTTCTACTTCACTTTCGCCAAGGGCTTCAGGCCCGGCGGCTTCAATCCGCCGCTGATACCGGCATGCGCGCCCGGACTCATCGCGGAGGGCTTCACCAACGGCCAGGCGCCCGCCAGCTACGGTCCCGACACCACTCAGAGCTACGAGATCGGCTCCAAGAACAACTTCTCCAACGTGCTGAAGATCGCCACCAGCGTGTACTACATTCCGTGGAAGAACATCCAGCAGAACGTCTACATCGCGGGTAATTGCGGGCTTCAGTTCACCGATAATCTCGGGACCGCCGTGGCCAAGGGATTCGACTTCCAGGCGGATGCGAACCTGGGCGGCGGCTTCACCCTCGAGTTCACCGCCGGCTATACCAACGCGCGCTTCACCAAGACCTCGCTCGGCAACATCGCCGTGGCGGGCGATGCCATCGCCGGCAACGCCGCCATCAACTATGCTCCCGGCACCAGCCCGCCGTGGTCGGTCACGGCGGGTCCGCAGTACGCGTTCAAGGTGTTCGAGCACGAGGCCTACGCACGCCTCGACTGGGAATACACCAGCCGCAATCCCTGGCTGGCGCCGGTGCAGGATCCGCGCAGCAGCCAGTACGACGACGGCTTCTCGTACACGCTGCCGGCCACCAGCTACACCTCGATCCGCTCGGGGCTGAAGCTGCACGGCTGGGACATATCGGCTTTCTGCGACAACCTGTTCAACAAGTTCCCGGTGATCAACTACGCGCAGACGCAGATCGATCCGTTCAATCCCGCAGGTCCCCCCCGGCCGCAGGAGAACGACTTCACCTGGCGCCCGCGCACCTTCGGCATAACGGCGACGTTCAGAATGTAGCGCGGCTGGCCCACGCGCCCATGGCCGACACGCCCATGGCCGACGCGCCCATGGCCGACGCGCCGCTGGCCTACGCGCCGCTGGCCCACGCGCGGGGCGGGCGGGTCGTCAGGCGACGGCGCGAGCCGTGCCCGCCGCGCCTGCGCCGGCTGCTTCCTTCACGGCGGCCGACAGAATGCCGAGTCCTTCCTCGAGCACCGCATCGGGAATGGTGAGCGGCGAGAGCAAGCGCACCACGTTCGCTTCGGTTCCACACGACAGCAGAATCAAGCCGCGCTTCTCCGCGCTCGCCAGGATCGCGGCGGTGAGCGCCGCATCGGGCTCCTTGGTCCTCGGATCCTTGACCAGCTCGAAGGCGACCATCGCGCCGAGTCCGCGTACATCGCCAATGCTCGGGACCTCCCTGGCGAGCGCTTCCAGATGCGCGCGCATCCTGGCACCGACCCGCGCCGCGCGCGCGCAAAGACCCTCCGCCTCGATCACATCCAGCACGGCGTGCGCGGCGGCGATGCTGATCGGGTTGCCGCCGTAGGTTCCCCCGAGGCCGCCTGGGTGCGCGGCGTCCATGATGGTCGCGCGCCCGACGACGCCCGACAGCGGCAGGCCGCCGCCCAGACCCTTCGCCACCGCGATGAGGTCGGGTACCACGCCCGAATGCTCGATGGAGAACATCTTGCCGGTGCGCGCGATGCCGCCCTGCACCTCATCGGCGATGAGCACGATGCCGTGCTCGTCGCAAAGCCGGCGCAGCGCGCGCAGGAAATCGAACGGCGCGACGTTGAAACCGCCCTCCCCCTGCACGGGCTCGATCACGATGGCGGCCACGGACTTCGGATCGACATCGCCGTGGAACAGCCGGTCGAGATCGGCGAGCGCCTGCTCGGTCGTGATGCCGCGGTAGGGGAGCGGAAATTCGGCGTGGTAGATCTCGGCCGGAAACGGGCCGAAGCCGCGCTTGTACGGCATGACCTTCCCGGTCAGCGCCATGGTCATGAGCGTTCGGCCATGAAAGCCGCCGGAGAATGCGATGACCGCCGATCGTTTGGTGTAGTAGCGGGCGATCTTGACCGCGTTCTCGATGGCCTCCGCCCCGGAGGAAAGGAACAGGGACTTCTTGGGAAAATCGCCGGGAGCGAGCGCGTTCAACCGCTCGGCCAGGCGCACGTAGGATTCGTAGGAGGCCACGTGGAAGCAGGTGTGCGCGAAGCACTGCGACTGCTGCGCCACGGCCGCCATGACGCGCGGATGCAGGTGCCCGGTGTTGAGAACGGCAATCCCCGCCGCGAAGTCGATATAGCGCTTGCCGTCGACGTCCCAGAGCTCGGAATTCTCCGCTCTGGCCACATAGATGCCCTTGGTCCCGACGCCGTTTGGCACCGCGGCGGCCTTGCGCGCCTTCAGCTCCGAGGAATTCGACATGGATGCTCCTGAATATGCCCAGCCACTAAATATGCCCAGCCACGACCGCCGAACGGTATCATTGGCCATGGATTTGGGCAAAGGTGGGCCTCTGCATGGCAGACCCGAGCTCGGCCGATAGCCGATCGCCGTCCGCGTATGCCGACGCGGTGAGCGGCACGGCCAACGTGCGCGTGCTGCGCGCAACGCTCCATGGCCGAACCGAACAGGACGACCGCGTTGCGGTGGAAGCACCGCTCGAGTTTCAGCTGCATCACCCGAATCTTGGCCTGGAGCCCGTCTCCTTCGGCACCACCATGAGAACGCCGGGCGATGACGAATCGCTGGCCGCGGGACTGCTGTACGGCGAGGGCGTCATCGAGCGGCCCTGCGACATCGAGGCGATCGAATCGAGCACCCGCCGCCCGAACGTCGTCAACGTGCGCCTGCACTCGAGCGTCGCGGTCGAGGCGCAGCTCTCGCCGCGGCGCTTCTCCGCCGGATCGAGCTGCGGCGTGTGCGGCACGACCAGCCTCGATGCCGCCATCGCGCGCGCGGCCGCGGCGCGGATCGCGACCTCAGGTACCGTGGACCTGTCGGTGCTGCTGCGGATGCCGCAGCGCATGCGTCAGGCTCAGTCGAGGTTCGGACATACCGGAGGCATTCACGCGGCCGCCTTGTTCGATTTGCACGGATCGCTCCTCGGGATCGCGGAGGATGTCGGCCGGCACAACGCTTTCGACAAGCTCGTCGGCGAAAACCTGCTCGCCGGTCGGCTGCCGCTCTCCGATCACGTGGTCCTGCTGAGCGGCCGTGCCAGCTTCGAGCTGGTGCAGAAGGCGCTGCGCGCGGGCGTCGCGGTGCTGGCGGCCATCGGCGCGCCCTCGAGCATCGCGGTGAGCCTGGCCGTCACCTCGGGCCTCACGCTGGTGGGTTTCCTGCGCGACGCTCATTGCAACGTGTATTCACACCCCGAGCGTCTTGCCGCTCCCGGCAATCAGGCTGCCGCCGCCGACTAGCCAGCGGTACGTCCGGACTGCCTCCTCGCTCACGGCGGCATACCCATCGCTCACGGCGGCATACCCGTCGAGCCAGCGCTGGCGCGCGAGCCAGACGCGCCCGGCCTGGAGAGCGGCGGCGACGCTCGGGCAAGCGGGCGGGCCTTGCAGACTGGATAGAAACGAGCGCCAGTCGCGGCAATTCGAGAACTTGTTCGCGCGCCCGGCGGCAGAGCCCTCGGCGGCGGGCACCGCCGCTTCGCAAGACGCATTCGAGCGCTCGAGCGGCATCGGCGCCTTCAGTTTCGGCGCCGCGCGGAGCGCGACAGGAAGTACCCGAGGGTGAGCCCCAACATGGCTCCGACGCCCACCGCCGCCCACGGATTGCCGCGCACGTAGTCATCCGCGTGGCCGATGAAATCGCGCGCCCGGCGCACCCAGGCCTCCGAGGCATCGACCAGCGGATCGATCAGGGCGCCGAACGTACCGCTGCTCTGCTCTGCCGGCGGGGCCGCGCCGGCTCCCACCCCGCCCACATGCAAGTCCTTCTTCGCTGCCGCTCCGTTCGGACTGGTCAACATGGCTCCTCCGCGGATCGAGAATGGGTTCACTCGGAAATGCGTGTGCTCAACTATCGCGCTCGCCGGCGGCGCCAGGCAGCAGCCGCCAACGCCGAGTCGCGTAGGATTTCGCCCACGGTAAGCGGCAGGCGACCATCGCGAGTGATTGGACGGGGTGCATTCCTTTGATCAATTCACCTGATAGCCGCGGCCCTGCAGGCAGGCGGCCATGGCGCGATCATAGTTGCTGTGCAAGCGATCCGCATCGGCCGGTGCAACGCCGCCATCGGGCTGCGTGGGATCGAAGCCAGTCTGCCCTTTGGCCCAGCTGTGGCACTCGTACTCGTCCGCGGCCTGCTGGTCCTTCGATTGGCCGTTCTTCGGATAGATGATGAGGTCGGACGGAGATTGCGGACCGGGGGCAGCGCCGGGCGGCGGCTGATTCGGATCGCCATCCGGGGGCGGCGCCGCAGCGCCCGGCGCACCCTGGCCGGAGTCGTCCGGCGGCGGCGGGGCGACCACGTAACCGTTCTGATCAGGCTGCCAGGTGTAGTAGACGTTGTCGGCGTAGTAGTAGGGAACCCCGCCGATCCAGACCGTCGAGTAATACGGCGGCAATACGGAGACCACCAGCCCGAGGGGCGGCGTGACCACGACGAACCCCGCGCCGCGCGGTGCATACCACACACCGCCGCTGAAGTAATAGGGTGCGCCGCGGTGATAGTAAGGCCGGTAGTCGCCCGGCAGCGTGCGCGCGAACGTGCCCACGGGCGCGTAATAGCGGCCGTGGTTGTAGCGCGCGTCGAGCACTTGACCGCGCCCATCATAGCGGGCGCCCGGAGCAGGACCGGGCACGCCCGGGCGGGCCCCGGGACGTGCGGGCGCACCGGGACGTGCGGGTGCTCCCGGGCGCCCGGCCGCTGCCGGGCGCGCCGGCTCGGACCTTCCATGCGATTCCTGCGCGAGTGCAGCAGTGCACAGCGATGCTCCCAGCAGCGTCGTTGCAAGCAGCCAAGGCGTGTTCCAGCGAGCGAGGTTCATAGGTGTTCCATCATCCGTTCGAGTTTGTCCTCTGACCCTTCTTGTCCTGCGGCCCTCAGGACACGGTGTAGCCACGGCCCTGCAAGCAGGCGCTCAGTGCGCGCCGATAGGTATCGGCGCGGGCTCGCCCGGCCGCTGCGGCGGCATTGATCTGAGCCTGGGTCATGTTCGCCTGAGCTTGCGCTTGCGCGCGCGCGTTCTGCTCCGCCGCGGTGCCGACGATGGCTCCGGTCGCAGCGCCCAGCACGAGACCTGCGCCCGCGTTGCGGGGACCGGCCAGAATGGAGCCGAGAATGGCACCGCCGATCGCGCCGGCCGCCGTTCCGCTGCCCGGCGGCGGCCCTGCCGGCTGCACCACCACGCGCTCGTAGGGCGAGGCGTCGGGACGGCTCGGATCGATGCCCGTTTCCTTCACCGCCCACACGTGGCACTCGTAGCGATCCCGCTCGGTCTGCTCGGGACTCTGGCCGTTGTTGGGATAGACGAAGATCTTCTGCGGCGGCGGGGGCGGGGGCGGCGCGATCGCCACGGGGCGCGGTGGCGGCGCCACCACGCAAGCGCTCAGCGTCGCGCCTGCCGCGAGCGCCGCCAGGAAGTGAAGCCGGCGTCGAGAAATGTTAAGCAGCGTCATATACTCAGGAGCCTCCAAGCCTTTGTCCATCAACGTAAAAAGTCCTGCTCGGTTGACAGCGAGCGGCCCCCATAGTTCGACCGCGACAGGGTCCTGGATCCATTCTGCGACAGGCTCCTCAGGGAGCTGCAGGTTGTCAGGGAGCTGCAGGCTTCTCGAATTTGAGAATGAACTGGTCCGTCCTTCCGCGGATGGCGGGGTCGAATATTCTCGCCGTGTGAGGATCCTCCGGCCGGTGCAGCAGGTTGCTCGAGCCGACGAACACGAATCCCGCCGCGAGCACCTCGCGCTTCACGGTCTGCGGATCGATCCTGTGCAGCGTGGAGGTCTCGCTCGCGCCGGCCCCCGGGGCGGCGGCATGATCGAGAACGAGGTAGATCCCGCCCGGCTTCAGCGCATCGAACACCAGCTGATTGAACACCACCAGATCGAGCCCGGGAAGATTGTGCAGGTCATGATAGTTGTCGGACGTCCAGACCAGATCGACCGGCTCGGGCACTTTGAGCTGGCCGAACGGCTCGCTCACGACGGTGACGTTCGAGTAGCCCGGGTCGGCGGCGATCGCCTTCACCCGGGTCGCGAAATCCGGCGTGCTGGCCGGCTCGTTGGCCGGGACCGCGGGTACCAGGGCGTAGATGTGCCCCTGGGGTCCGACGACCTTGCTCATGATGCGCGTGAAATACCCGCCCCCCGGCAACAGCTCGGCGATCTTCAGCCCCGGGGCCACGCCGGCGAACTGCAGCGTTTGCGCAGGTTTGCGGTTCACATCCCGGACCGTATCGGCGACCGGCCGTCCCGCATCGGCGACCGCCGCCTTCAGATAATCCGGCACGGCGGCTTGAGTTTTCACCGCGGCCTGAGTTTTCACGGCGGCCTGCGCCTGCGTCGCGGCCAGAGCCCAAGCGAGCGCGGGTAGAAGAGCGTAGAGACGGCGATTCATCGGTTCTCCCTGTGAGAGCGCGCGCCTCTCGGGCGGCGCCGCGCGCAATTCTAGCACCAGCGCGGCCGCGCGCGGCCGCGTATGATTTCCCTTCCCGCCACGCCCAAGGTCGCGCATGAGCCTCAGTGTCTTCGACATCTTCAAGATCGGAATCGGCCCCTCGAGCTCCCACACCATGGGACCGATGAACGCCGCGCGCAGCTTCGTGGAGCTGCTCGCCGCGCGGGAATTGCTCGAGCGCACGGAACAGATCTCGGCGCAGCTGTACGGGTCCCTGGCGCTCACCGGGCGCGGTCATTGCACGGACCGGGCGGTGCTGCTCGGTTTCGAGGGAGCGAGCCCCGACACCCTCGATCCGTCCTTGATCGAGCCGACACTGAAGCGCATTCGCACGGAGGGGCGCATACGCCTGCTCGGCCGGCGCGAGATCGCATTCGACGAGCCGCTCAATCTGCTCTTTCACACCGATCAGGTGCTCCCCGGCCACTCGAACGGCATGCGCTTCAGCGCACACGATGCGGCGCTCGAGGTGCTGGCTCGAGAGGAGTACTACAGCATCGGCGGCGGCTTCATCGTGCAGGCGGGTGTGCCCGTGGGCGCCGGCGAGGCGCGCGCGCTGCCGCCATATGAGTTCGACTCGGCCGCCCGGCTGCTCGAGCTGGCGCGCCAGGGGGGCCTCGAGATGCACGAGCTGATGCTCGCTCGCGAGCGCACCTGGTACGCCGATGCGCAGATCCGCGCACGGCTCCTGCGCATCTGGCAGGTGATGCAGGACTGCGTGCGCAGGGGCTTCGATGCGCATGGTCTTCTGCCGGGCGTGCTCGGCGTGCGGCGCCGGGCGCCGAAGCTCTATCGCCAGCTGATGAGCGGCGACCCCGCGAGCCCGATGCACGCGCTCGACTGGGTGAACGTGTTCGCTCTGGCGGTGAACGAGGAGAACGCGGCCGGCGGCCAGGTCGTCACGGCGCCCACCAACGGCGCGGCGGGCATCGTTCCCGCCGTGCTGCACTACTACCGGCGATTCGAGCCGGGCGCCGACGATGAGGGGGTCATGCGATTCCTGCTGAGCGCGGCCGCAATCGGCATGCTCTACAAGCAAAATGCCTCGATCTCCGGCGCTGAAATGGGCTGCCAGGGCGAAGTCGGGGTCGCCTGCTCCATGGCAGCCGCGGGGCTGGTCTCCGCCATGAACGGCAGCAACGAGCAGATCGAGAACGCCGCCGAGATCGGCATGGAGCACAATCTCGGCCTCACCTGCGATCCGGTGGCGGGCCTGGTGCAGATTCCATGCATCGAGCGCAACGCCATGGGCTCGGTGAAGGCGATCAATGCGGCGCGTCTCGCTCTGCGCGGCGACGGATCGCACAAGGTGACGCTCGATCAGGTGATCGCGACCATGCGGCAGACCGGACACGACATGTCCGCCATCTACAAGGAGACCTCGCAGGGCGGCCTCGCGGTCAACGTTCCGGAGTGCTGAGCGGCCGGGCGCGCGCGGCGCCTCAATGCGAGTTCAACAGGACCGTCGTGTCGAAGCTCTCGAAGCTCGTCAGCACGCGCCGATAGGCGTTTTGTATGATCCGCTCCGCATTCTTGTCGGCGCGGTGGCCGAGCAGCATGCGGATCATGACGTCGTCCGCCGGGCGCGAGCTGTCCTCGCTCAGCAGCTGGAAGCTGAAGCGGGCGAGGCGCTGCATCATCTCGTTGGCGAAGCGCAGCCGGCTGACGTCGTTGCCGTCGCCGGCGCCCACCTTCGCCTCCTCCGCGACTTCGCCGATCAAGCGAATGATGAACCGGGCCTTGTCGACCAGCCCGAGATCGCTGAAGAACTCGATTTCCGACTGAATGTTCATCCGGCCGGGAAGAAATCGATCGGCTTGGTGGCGGTCAAGGTGGCCACGTCCTTCGCCTCGAACTTGAACAGGCGGATGCGCGCCAGCAGCTTGGCCTCGAATTCCGGATCGTTGAGATCGCTCGATACGATGCGCGCCGCGGTGATCTCTCCGGAGGGAGCGATCGTGATCTCGATGACCACCTTGCCCTGCAGGGCGGGATTGTCGCGCAGGGCGCGCGCGTACATCGCATCGATCGCGCCCTTGTTGCGGGTGAAGACCAGCGCGATCTCATCGGCGCCGCGCGAGGCCTTGCCGCTGCCGCCCGCGCGCGTCGCACCGGCGCCCTGATTGCCGGTCGCGAGGGTGGGATCCTTCACTTGCGCGACGCGAATGCCGTTCAGCGAGCCCGAGCCCGCGGCGAGGCCCGAGCTGGTCGGGGCGCTGATGCCGCCGCTGGTGCCGCCGGCCTTGGAGGTGATGAGCGAGCGCGTCACCTGCGTGACGTCGCCGGGGTCCCTGGTCTTGGGCTGATTCTTGGCGAGCTTGTCGAGATCGATGTCGCGCAGCGCCGCCAGATCGTCCATGCTCGCGAGCAGGCCGCTCTTTGCGGCCTTGGCGCGCGCATCGACCGGCGGGGGGACGGGCTTGGGCGTCACGGGCGCCTTCTGCAGAGGCTTCTGCGGCTCGGGCTTGGGCGGCGGCGGCGGCGGCGGTGGCGGCGGCGGCTCCATCACCAGCTGCACCACCCGCTCCGGCAGCGAGTCGGTGTTGACCACGCGCTCCTGATGCGGCAGGAACGCGATCACCACCGCAAGGATCGCGAAGGCGATGACGAGGTTGCGCAGGATGACGCGAAAGCGCCGCTCCATCTCCTCGGATGGCGACCACGGCAGCTCATAGCGGCGGTAGTACGGGGCCAATCCCGGCGTCGCCGGGCGCTGAGCGGGATTTGCTGCGGCAGCCATGCTAGCTGTGCGCCTTTTCGCGCTCGACCACGGCGAACGACACCTTGCCGTACTCGGCATCGCTGCAGGTGAGCATGATTCTCTTCAGCAAGCTGTAGGGCATGCTCTTGTCACCCATGATGGTGACCTCGCGCTTGGCTATGTCGGCCCTCTGAGCCGCGGAGAGCATACGATCGTTCTGCGCCATCAGGGCTGCCTTGAGCGGCTGGAATACCGGACCGGGGTTGGCGGCCACGGCGGCCACCGAGCCCACCAGGACGCCATCGACGTACACCGAATCCTTGGTCACCATCACCACCACCGCGGCGCTCGGCTTGCGGTCCGACAGCGATTGCGGAATCGAGATGTTCTTGGTGTTCGGCAGGATGTCCACCTCGGCGGTGTGCGCGAGCAGGAACACCACCAGGATGGTCATCATGTCGATGAATGGCACCAGCGCGAAGTGACTCGCGCCGGCGCGATGCTTGCGGCGACCCCGGACGGCTCGCAGGCTCATGTGGGCGCATCCGCGATGGCGATGTCGGGAAACAGCTCCGCCTTGGAGAACGGCGCAATGGGCAGCTGATATACGCGCACGGTATCCATCACCTGTACCAGCGTGTCATACGAGACGTTCGGACCGGGCAAGATCGTCGCATCCGTCATCTGCGGATAGGTGGCCTTGACCCGGCGCATGTACTCCGACAGGCCATCCAGATCGTATCCGCTCGGGGTATTGTCGAGCACCTTCAGCGGCCCGGAGTTGCGGTCGTTGACCACCAGGTCATTCGGCCGGATGATCACCTCGAGCTTCAGTCCCTTCGGCAGATCGAGCGGCGCCGCGGTCGCGTTCGCCGGCAGGTTAAGCTGCAGTATGTTCGTCTTCGAGAACACCGCCGTGAATATCAAGAAGAACACCAGGATCACCATCATGTCGATCATCGGCACGATGTTGAGGTCATCACGGCCCTGGTGATAGCGGGCGTGATTGCGCCGGACCATGCTTGCGGACTTCGACTTCATGAGTTTCGCACCGTTCGGCTGAGCGCTCGGATTCCCTAGATCGTGCCGCGGGCCGCCGCGGGCGCCCGGGTCTGCGGTTGCGGCGCAGGCGGGGCCTGCGGCAGCGGCGCGTCATGCTGGCGCTCGGTGATCGAGTTCAGGAATTTCACCGAAGCGATCTCCAGGCTGTCGATCAGCGAGGTGGTCTTGGATTCGAGGTACATGTGCGCGAGCAGCAGCGTGATGGCGACGCCGAGGCCCGAAGCGGTGTTGTTCATCGCGACGGAAATGGCGGCGGCCAGCAAGCTCGCCTTCTCGGCGGGGTTCGCGGTGGCCACCGCGCTGAACGCGCCGATGAGGCCGGTGATCGTGCCGAGCAGGCCGATGAGCAGGCCCACGTTCGCGAGCGAGGAGAGGTAATGGGTGCGCTTCTCGATGCGCGGAATGACCTCGAGCAGGCTCTCGTCCATGGCTTTCTCGATGTCGTCGCGGCGCCGCGCGCTCGCCACCCGTGCCACTCCGTAGTTCAGGATCGTGGCGATGGACGCCTTCGAGTTCTGCGTCAGACCCACGACCTGCTTGAAGTTCCCCGCGCTGAGCGCAGGGACCAGATTGTCCCACAGCGTGCGATTGCGCATGGTCTCGCGGGTCAGGTACACGTATCGCTCGATGGCGATCGAGACTCCGACCACGAAGATCAAGGCCAGCGGGTAAAGGAACAACCCGCCATCCTTGAAGAAGTTGACGACCGAACTCATGAAATTCATTTCGCGCTCCTAGGAAATACCGACCCGCTGCAACCTTGAATTCAAACAGATTCCGTAAAATCGGCTATGACTTACTTCTCACCCTGGGGCTGAGCTTTCGATGCACCATTTTGAGACGCATCCGACCTGACGGCCTGGTAATACATCACTTCGCGCTTGAACTCGTCACGGTCCACCGGGGCGAGCGCCTCGTCGAGCAGGCTGTTCATGGGCTTGCCGGATAGATCGCCGATGTCCGATCTCTTCCACGGCACGATATACATGACTTTGGGCTGCTCCCGATCCCCGGTCACGGTCGCCGTGCCGAGCTCCAGGTGATCCGCGCTCGCCGTTTTGCCCTCGGCGCTGCCCTCCTTGGCGCGGCCGTTCGCAGCCGCCTCCTCGTGCCGCGTCCGCGCCGGGCGCGCAGCATGCCCGGCGCCCGAGGCCTCCTCGGGCTTCTCGGAGGGGCTCTGCGGGTCTGCGCCGCGCGCGGCCGCATCGGGGGAGGTCATGGCGCGCGGCTCGCCTGCCTCGCTCTGGGCGCTTGGGGAGGGAACCGCGCTCGAGGGAGCGGCACTGGAGGCTGCCGGCGCGCTCGATTGTGACACCGGTGTGTCAGCCGGCGCGGAGCTGGTCTGCGCCGGCACGGCCTGAACCGCCGCCAAGCCCACCAGCACAAGCAGCCAACAGCTCGATGTCGTGTTCATGCGGGCTCCTTCTTGACCACGGGAGCGGCGGCCGGAGCCGCCGGTGCGCCGACTCGCCTGCGCAGCTCGATCACCCACCCGGCCACCTGCTTGTTCGAGCCCGCGAGCGTGAGGTAATGCTCGAACTGCTCGAGCGCCTTTTGCGGCTCGGCCAGATACAGATCGTACAGCACGCCGAGGTTCAGATAGGCAGGCGCGTAATCGGGTTGGACGGCGATGGTATGTTGATAGGCCGCCTCGGCTTCGGTGAATTTGCCGAGCCTGCGCTCCGCGATGCCGAGCTCGTCGCTGGCGATGGCATCGTCCGGGTTGCGCGCGAGCGCCGCCTTGAATGCGGACTCGGCGTCCGCATCGCGCGCGGCGTGCAGATACAAAAGTCCGAGGTTCACTTCCGGCCCGGCAAATTCAGGATAGGCGAGCGCGAGCTGCTTGAACTCGAGCTCCGCATCGGTGTTGCGGCCGGCCTTCATCAGCACCAGCGCCTGGGCATATTGTTGCGCTGCACGCTCGGGAACCGGCGGCGGCGGATTTGCCGGCGCCCCCTTGGCCGCGGGCGCGCCGGCGGTCGGCGCGGAGCCGCCGTGCTTGGCCGCGCCGGCCTGCGCGCCCGGGGCCGCGGAGGCGGCGCTCGCGGAGGGCGCGTTGCCGGGCGGCGGCGGCGCCGGCCGCCGCGGGGAGCTGTGGCATGCGGCCAGGAGCGCGAGCGCAGCGAGGCTAGCGAATCGATTCGACTTGGCTTTCACCGATCTCCACCTTTGCATAGCGTCCCGGATTCAGCTCGGCCAGCGCGGCAAAGCTCTTCTGCACCCACTCATCGTAAGTGCCGCCCTTGGCGCGCGCGCTGTTCACCTCGTGCAGCTGGATCGCTTTCTCCTCGAACGGGAACGCCTGCTCCTCGAGAAGCACGTTGTACTGCTCGAGCTCATCCTTGGACAGATTCCTCGGGCGCTCCGATGCGAGCAGATCCTTGGCGAGCTGGCGGTAGAGCTCGGCGCTTTCGAAGGTCGCCGCCGTGGTCACCTCGGCGACCTGATAGTCCGCCGCCTGCGTGTACGCCCTGAGCGCCGCTTCCATCGCCTTGCGCTTCTCGGCCAGGGACTTCTTCAGCGGGATCACGAGCTTGATGCGCACGAACTCATCGCGCACCGGCGCGGCCAGCGTCAGGGTCGCCTCGGCGGCGAGCGCCTTGCTGCGATCGGTGCGCGCCGCGCCGGCGGCGCGGTCGGCAGCGATGATCTCCTTGAGCCAGTAGTCCCGCGCGCCGATATCCCCGTACTTGGCCGCGATCAGGCTCAGCTTGTTGCGAGCCTCCATCGCGGGATTCAGCGGCTGCGGGAAGCGCTTCACGAACGCCTCGAGCATGACGCGCGACTTGGTGGGATTGCCCGCCTTGTCGTAAAGATCCGCGGCCTGCAGGGTCGCCTCGCGCTGGATGTCGGGACTCTCGCTCGGGGTCTGCGCAATCTGCTCGAACTCGGCGGCGGCCTCGCCCGGATGGTTCGACTGCGAATAGGCGACCGCCAGCTTGCGCGTGACGTCCGGCTGCAGAGGGCTCTGCGGGAAGTTGCGCCGGAAGCCCTCGAGCACCACGATGGCCCGGTCCCACTGCTTTTGCTGGATGAGCAGCGCCGCGGCATCGAAGTCCGCGTTGGCGCGCACCTTCGAGCCCGGCGCCTCCTTCGAGACGCGCAGGAAGTCCTCCACCGCCCCGGCGCTGTCGCCTGCGTGGCTCTTCTGCTCGCCCTGCTTGTAGATCGAAGCCGCGAGCCGGTCGACGATCGCCGCCCGCTCCGGATCGTTGGCCGCCATCAACCCCTGGGCGCTCGCATAGCCCGCTTCCGCCTTGTCGAAATGCCCCTGCTCGAAGTTCGAGTTCGCGATCACCGTATAGGCGATACGCTGTTTCGCGGCATCGACCGGCGGCGAGCGCGCCAGCAGCATCTGCGCCGCGGTGGTCGCTCGCTGGTAATCCTTGGCGGCGTAAAGATCCGTGGCCGCGTGCGTCAGCACCTGCGCGCTCTCCGGATGCGTCGGGAAGGTCTGCGCGAAACGCAGCGAGCTCTCCACCTCGCGGTTGTGAATCTTGGCCTTCGAATCGCCCGACAGCCCCTCCTCTTCCTTCCCGTAGGCGACGATCGCGGCGTAGCCCGCTTGCGCGGCCTTGTCGTTCGTGCCGTAGGAGTACGCCGTGTTCTCGTACTGCTGCGCGGCGTCCAGATACTGCTTGCTCTCGAACAGCGTGTCGGCCAGCAGGAAATTCGTCGCCGCGGACTCCGGATCGTCCGGAAACGAGGTCAGGTAGCTGCGGTACCAGCGCGCGGCCTCCTGATAGTCGGCCACGCTCTTGGTGTGCTGCGCCTGCGCGTGGTAGTACTGCGCCACGTCCTTCAGGTTGATCTTGAGCTCCGCGACCACCTTGGGCTCATCCTTCGGGGTTCTGCCTTGCCAGAACGCGGTGCCGTAGCTGTAGTTCTCCACGAACTCCTTCTTGCCCTGCAGCACGAGATCCGGGAACCCGCCCTTCGAATACGCTTCGATGGCCTGCATCTCGAGGAGCGGCGCCTTCTCGTTGTTGCGGTCCTGCGAGACGAACGCCCGATAGCTGTCGGCGGCATCGGTATAGCGCTCCTTCTCGATGTACAGGTCGCCGAGGCGCGCGTACAGGAGGTAGTAGTAGGGCCGCGGCTTGCGGTGCTGCACGAACTGATCGATGGTCTTCGGTCCGTCGGCATATGAGAACGTGATCGACATCACGCGAAAGGTATCCTCGACCAGCTCCCGGTTGGGCTTGCTCAGGCTGTCGATCTCGATCAGCTTCTTCGGGTCGGCCTTCGACACCAGCACCGAATCGAGCACTCGGGCGAAGGAATCGAGGCTGCGCTCGCTGTCGCCTTGCTTGAACAGCGACCAGCCGTGCTTGTACAGGCTCTGATTGTAGAACGCCGATGCGGCTCCGAACTTGATGACCTGCTCGTAGGCGGACTGGGCCGCCGGGTAGGACTTCTGCGCGAACAGAATCTCGCCGCGACGGAATTGCACCTCGTCGATGTACTTGCTCCCTGGATACGAGGCCACCAGGCGATCGAGCGTGGCGAGCGCCTTGTCGGGCTGCGCATCGAGCTCGTAGGCCCGCGCCAGCTGATAGAGCACCGAATCGTTGCGCTCGTACTTCGGATAAGTCTTCAGCAAGGCCGTGTAGAGGTGGATGGCCTCGGTGGCGCGCAGCCCCTCGTTGGTGGCCAGCTCGTGCTCGATGCGCTCCGATTCGGAGCTTTCGAGATTGAGGTCGCCGAGGCGGCGCATCGCCTCCTCGCGCAGCGCCGCATCGCCCGCATTGAGGTCGAGAAAGCGCTTGTAGCTCTGCATGGTCTTGTCGTTGTCGACGCCCTGGGGCGGATCGGGACTGACGTCGACCTGTTGCTGCTGTTTCTCGAGGTCCTTGATGGTGGGCTGCTTGTTCGAAGCCGCCCCGCACGGCAGCGAGGCCAGCAGCGCCGCGGCGGCGCAAAGCGCCCAGCCCGCCCACGCGGCCCCGCCCGGATGCTGGCGCGCGCGCGCGGCCATCATGGATTCGCCTTCGGCTTGCCGGCGGGCGCCTTGTCCGGCTTGTTCGCGGTCTTGTCGTAGATCGCCGCGAGCTCGAACCGCGCCTGCACCTGGTAGGTCTCGATGCGCTGCTTCTGCCGGCCGAGCTCCGTCACCGCCAGATCCTCGAGGTAGCGCGCCTGCTTGTCGGTGAGCCGGGCGAGCCGCTCCTGCAGGTCGTCCATGCGCGCGCGTGTGGACGCGACGCGGGCCGCAAAGGCGCCGGTGTTGGTCGGAGCGCCGGTGCGCGCCTGCTGCACCTGGACGGCGCGCTTCTGCGTCTCGATGAGCGAGGCTTCGAGCTCCTTGACCGAGCGGCGCTCGTTCCAGAGGCGCGCCTTGAAGCTCTCGGACAGGCGCCAGTACATGACGCCCTTCATCAGGCGCACCTTGTCGCGCATCTCGGCGAGGTCCGGATCGTCCGGATGCATCTGCACGAACTCCTCGATGTGCTTGAGGCGCGCCCAGGTGCGCTGCTCGTCGGGGGTGCCGAGCGCCGCCACGTCGTTGGATTTCTCGATCGCGTTGATGCGCGACTCGAAGTCGACGCGCTTCTGCGTGAGCGCCGCCAGGTCGGTGGCGGACATCACCGCATCGGCCTTCGGCAGCTCCTCGCTGTAGGCCCGCTGGCGCGTGTCCAGCATGTCGTCGTAGGCGTTGACGTCCTCGCGCCAGTCCTTGAGGTTGCGGCTCATGAACTTGAGCTCGCGGTAGTTCTTGAGGCCCTCCTGGAACTCGTTGCGCGCGAGCAGCTGATACAGATAGCGCGACTCGGGCGCATTCGGCACGGTCTTCAGCTGCCAGTACCAGGTGAGCGTGTCTTTCTTGTCGTCGTTCAGCAGCCGGTCGAGCAGATCGCCGCTGTGGATCTCCTCGATCGAAGCATCGATGCGCTTCAGTTCGGCGTCGAAGGAGTCTATCGCCGACACGTAGTATTCGGCAGCCTGGCCGCTCGCGCCGAGCTGATTGTACGCATACGGCACCGTGAGGTAGGCCTCCTGCACGGCCGAGTCGAGCAGGCTGCGCTTGCGCAGGGCGAGCCACGGCACCAGCGCCCGCCTGAACTGTCCGAGCGAGGAATCCGCCCAGCCCACCCCGAGAAGCGCCATGCTCGAGAACGGGCCCTCGAGGCGCACGCGCTCGAGGATCGGCCGCGCCTCCGCCGGACGCTGCGCCTGCAGGTAGGCGAAGCCGAGCGCGAGGTTCGCCTTGTCGCGCAGCGACAAAAGCTCCTCGTCGCGGCTGTCGATGCGCCCCACCCGGTCGAGATGGCGGATCGCCTCGGGCAGGCGCCCCTTGCGAACCAGGGCCACCCCCAGATTGAACTGTGCATACGCGGTCCAGTCGGGCGCGCCGTGCCAGCTCTGCAGGGCCGCGATGGCCTCGTCATAGCGCCCCTCGCGCAGCTTCAGCTGCGCGAGCAGCATGTAGCGCTCCGCGCTGATGCGCGGCTGAATCTTGTCCGAGACCTGGCGCAGCGCCCGCTCCGATTCCTCGAGATAGCCGCGCTGATACCAGACCTTGCCGAGATAGAACCAGGCCTTGTTGCGCACCGCCTCCGAGACCTTGCCGGCGAGCAGCGCCTCGAAGATCTTGCCCGCCTCCACGTGCTCGCCGAGCGACAGGTACAGTCCCCCGAGGAGCAGCTCCGCCTCCCCCTCGGTGTGCGGAAGGCGCTCCAGCTGCTGGGCGGCGAGCAGCCGTGTAATCGAATCGAAATAATCGTCCTGATAGAAGTAGAAGAGGACGTCGCCGTACTGCAGGTCCTTCACGGTATGGGGCGGCAAGCCGTCGGGATCGGGCTTGACGTTCTTCGCCGCCGCCATGGCGAGCGGCAGCGCGAGGAGCAAACCGCCGAGCAGGGCCGGCCGCAGCTTGAATCTTGGGCGCCGCATAGCTACACGCGTCGTCATTCCCAATCTTTGATCAGGAACTCTGGCTGATGCTTCGCGACCTTGTCGGAGATCTTGAGCTCGAGATACTTGGCGCCGACGCCCTTCTCGAAATTGATCGTGGCGCCCCGCCGATAGTCGCGCTCGACGGGCCCCTTGCCGGTGAAGAACGCCACGAGCTCGTGCTTGCCGACCTTGAGGTTGCCGAGGTAGAGCTGCTGCACGCCGCCCTTGAGCAGCGCGTCGGCCTCGCGTGCGGTATAGAGATAGTTCTTGACCTGCTTGTTGTCGATCTTGAGCGTCACCGAGTCGAGGGCGAAGAACGCGCCGACGTCCATCGACACGTAGACGGCGACCTGGGTGTTGGCGGGGAACAGCAGCTCCTCCTCGAGCACGAACAGATCCTTGTTGAGGTCGATGACGTCCTTTTTCATGCTCTGCACTTCTTGATCGAGCGTCTTGAAGTCGCCCGACGATGCATCGGCCGACCCCGTCGCTCCCGTTGCGGCCGATCCCGCGGCTGCGCCTGCATCGGCCGCCGGCGGCGCACCGCTCGCGCCTGCAGCGGCGCCCGGACCGCTGGCGGGCGGCGCAGCGGCGCCCGGCGCGCTGGCGGACGTGGCGCCCGTGGGCGTCGCGGCAGCCGGCGTTGCGGCAACCTGAGGCGGCGCAGCAGAAGCCGCTGCTGCGGCAGGCGCGCGGGCGCCGATCGCGACGGCGGCGCACGCCAGCCAGACCGCTCCTGCAACCATGGACGTCATTCGAGACTTGCAATTCATATCGAACCTTACTCGCGAAGCAGCTCGCGGATGTGATCGAGGTACATGCGGTCATCGCCGCGCCGGTACCCGAAATGTGAGAAGCGCACCACGCCCGAGCGATCCACGAGAATCGTCATGGGGAGCTTGCCCAGCTGGTAGGCACGGCCGACCTGCGAGCCGGTATCGAACATCACCGGGTAGGACAGCTTCATCGAATCGGCAAACTCCTGCGCGCGGCGCAGATCCTCGTCGATCGAGATGCCGAGCACCACGAGTCCGGCACGCTCGTAGATGTTGTTGATCCGGCTGAGCGCGGGCATCTCGCGGCGCGAGTCGTTGGCCCAGCGTGCCCAGAAGTTCACCAGCACGACCTGACCGCGAAACTCCGACAACCGAAGATTGCTGCCGTCGTTGGCCTTGAGCACGAAATCCGGCGCATCCTTGCCCACCAGATTGGGGGCGTCCGCGAACGATGCCCTGGCCCAGCCGAAGGTCAGGCACGCGATCAACGCCACTTGGCGCATGCGCCGACGCCTCACCGCCTCGATCTCGAGCTGTTGCGATCATCGCCGCCACGCGTGCGCGGCCAAATGTCAATCACGCTGGTAACCCCGCTGTCCTAGGCTCGAGTTCGAAGGGAACCACCCTGTAGACCGGAAGCTTTGCGCCCTCGCCTTTCGACGAGTTTGCCCTGAGTCAGACCTTATGCAAAATCGCATACTGCGAGCCGCAGTGTCAACGCGCGGAGCTTTGCTTTGAGCGCACGGAGTATGACGTGGCGCACATCCGTGGAAAGTCGTCGCATACCACGACCGTTCAGCGCGATTGCCGCGCGGCGCGCGCATCCGGGAGCCGCGCGACTCGCACCTCGTCCGTCGCAGGCCGGGCCACGCGCTCGGGAGGGGCACGCGGAAATGTCCGGGCGAAAACCGCGGCGCGTCTGCCGGCGCGCAGACCCTCGATGAGCGCGACGTCCGGCCCGGCCGCGAGGCCGAGCCTGAACGCGCCGAAGTCAAACCACCAGTCTGCCGTTCACGAGTCCCGCGAGCGGCTGGTACATGACCAGCGGATCGAGGGCGGAACCGCTGCCGAGCGTGTTCACGGTGTTCGGGCCCGTTTGACCGAAGCCCGGCCACAGTGTCGGCCACCGCGCCAGGTCGTTGGCGCTGTGCAGAGCCAGATAGTTCAGCACGACGATCTGCACCAGGTTCGGCACGTTGTTGCCGGCCGGGCTCGAGTTCGTGTTCTGCGAGCCGTCCGAATTGAGGTATCCGAGCTGCAGGCTCTGCTCGATGCTGGACTGCGCGGTCACGGCCCTGCCGCTCGGGTTGTAGATCAGCCAGTAGGTCGCCGCGACGTTCTGGTTGTCGGCCGTCCACACGCCCTTGCCGCGGCCGCCGGTCGAGTCATCGATGGTGCCGTCGCTTGCCAGCGAGCCGTCGCTGAAGATGTAGATCATGACGGGCTTGTTCTTGGCCGCCGCGTACTGCAGACAGGCGCCGATGCACTGACCTGCGTCGAAATCGCGCCCCTCGCCGGTCGCGCGCTCGCCGGTGTGGTAGTCGAATCCGCCGAGCTGGATCGTGCCCGCCGCGGCGTCGCCGTCGATCACCAGCTTCATGACCGCCGCCGTCATCTGGAAGTCACTGTTACCTTGATACTCGGCGGTCGTGAAGATCGAGCCGGAGCTGCCCACGATCAAAGGATCGTTGTCCGGGTCGACCGCGCCGGGGTTCGGATACTGGTTGAGCAAGTACGCCGCCTTGGTGTAGGCGCAGGCCTGCACGGCCTGGGCGTTCGCCACGGCCGTCGGGCTCGCGTACGTATTGATGACCCCGTACTTCGCGTCGCTGATGCGCTTCATCGACTCGAGCACGTTGGTCACGTCGTTCGCATTGGGCAACAGCGTGCTCAAGCTGCCCGTGCTCACCAGGCCGGCCGTGTCGGCACCCTTGTCGATGACGGTCGGTTGTGCGGCGACGTTGATCATGTTCGGCGGCGCCATGGAGTTGCCGCCCGACGCCGAGCTGTCCGTGCCGATGAGATTGAGAAGCGCACCCTGTGCCCCCGCCTGCCAGATGCCGTACATCGGGTTGTGCGGATTGGTGTTGGTGTCGTTCTGCGAAAGGGCTGGGATCAGCGTGCCCGTGACCTTGGAGTACGCCGCCGTGTTGGTGAAGGTCGACTTGATGCCGCGCAGGTGGGCGCTGTCGGATTGATAGCGCAGAGTCAAGCTCGAATCGATGTTGCTCGCGGTGCTGCTGTTGTTCGGGATCATGCTGCCGGGGAGCCCCAGCTTGCTGTAGCCCGCGACGCTGATGAAATCGAGCTGGCCGCCCTGCATTCCGCCGAGCACGTTCGATCCCATGATGTTGCCGCCGCCGGAAAGGTCGAAGCAGATGAAGGGGATCATCCCCGCGCCCTGCGTGATGTTGCAGCCCGTCACGGCCGCGGCGATGTCCGGCGCCAGCTGCGCTTCGGCGATCTTGGGATTCGCCAGCAAGCCTGCCAGGGAAGGAAGGAGGACCGAGGCGCCGCCCGCCATGAACCCCTGCGAGATGAATTCTCGCCGCGTGGTGGGCCGCGGGTGGTCCGGATGGCGGAGCGGCTCGCGCCGTCCCTGGCCCTTGGGCACTTTGCGGAACTTCGGTACGTTGCGCATTCGCATAATTGAACCCTCTTCGATCCTTTAGCTGATTAATCGATTAACACGTCGGCATTGCCGAGCGCCGCGGCGCACGCTCCGACCGTCACATCCGAGACACGCTGGGCGTTGCCGCTGCATGGCGTGCTGCCGTTGCACAGCGTACCGATGAGATTGGTGAGCTCGGTGGTCACGGTGGACGTTGCGGGCTGATGCGTCAGCGTGCCGGTGCCCACCGAGAGCGCGGCGAGGTCGGAGATGACCGTCGCCGCCTGGCCCGAAGCGGCGTACTGCGCAATGCCCGCGGTCGGACCGGACGTGGGGGTGCCGGTATAGGTCACGCCCGAGTACGTCGAGCCGCTGAACGTCACGCCCGGGAACAGCGCCGACTGTATCGACGCCGTGGCCATCACCTGCTGGCAGTACTGCACCGCCAGCTGCGCGACTCCGACCTGATCCGCGGAGGAGTAAGCCTCGAGCGTATTGATCGACGGCAACTGCTGCTGCACGGCCTGGTAGGTGGTTACCACCGACGAGTTCGAGGTCGGGATCCCGGTGAGCTGTGAGAAGGTCGAGTTCACCTGCGCGAAGCTGCGCACGCCCATGTCGGCCGTCACCGGCCCGAGGGTGAGCGCGGCCATGCACGAGGCCTGACCGGCCGGGCAGGGCGATATGTCGCCGCCGACGAACACGTCACTCGCGCTGCCGAGCTTGTCGAATTGCAGGAAGAACTGGTCCGTCTGCGGGCCGCTCTCGAGCGCGATCACGGTGCCGACCGTCGACAGCACCTCGCCCTGCGCCGTGTATCCCGCCGCCGTGATGGATGTGTTGAGCGGCACATACGCCTGGCCGACGAAGGGAATCGTGCCGTTGATGCCGATGTGCATGCCCTGGATCGGGATGCTGGCCGATATCTTCGCCGAGGAATCGAGCGAGATGAACGTCGGCTGATAGAACAGGTAGCTGTAGTTGTCGTACTGGCTCACGGTGAACATGATGTACGACTGCGGCACGTTGACCCCCGGCACGTTCGAGATGTCGAACAGCAGGTAGTAGCGCTGCCCGACGCCGGCGTTGAAGTTCTGCATCACCTGGGCGGCCGTGAGGGCCCGCTGGTGGATCGCGAGGAACTTGATCTCGCCCTGGAAGGCATTGTCGCCCGAGACTTCGCCGCCGAGCACGAGTGCGAAGGTATTGTCCCAGGACGCGAGGGTGCCGCCCTTCTGCGGGTCCGGGATGTTCTGGTTGACGCCGTTCACGTAGATCTGGCGCCCGTTGACCGGATCGTAGGTCATCACCACGTGCTGCAGCGCCGCCTGCAGAGCCATGGTGGAATCGGGCGTCGCCAGCTTCGGATCGCCGTTGAGATCCGTCGAGTTGGAGCTGCGCAGGAAGAAGTTGTAGTCCTGGTTGGTCTGCGACATCGTGAAGTTGCGCAAGGTGTCGCCGCCCGAGTAGCTCACCATGTCCGACAGATTCGTGGCCACCACGGCCGGAGCCACCCAGGCCTCGATCGAGAACTCGCCGGTCGCCTGGATCAGGGTGTAGAGCTTGGAGCTCGCCTGCACGGTCGCCTGCGCTTTGCCGCCGCCGGCGAGGAAAATGAGGCCCCAGCTGCCGTCATATTGGTAGTGACCGGTGAGCGTGAGATCGGCCGCCGGGTCGATACCGCTGGTGTCGTACGCCGTCGCGCCGTTGCCCTCGGAGAACATGTACTTGGCGATGGTGTCGGCATCGTAGCGGTTGGCGCCGCTCGCGACCGTACCCTGGGTCATCGTCAGGCCCTTGCTCACGACCAGAGAGGGATCGAGGCTCGTCGGTGTCGCATCCATCGCGAAGGCCTGGATTTGCGCCAGCATCGCCGCGGCGTCCTGCGAGCAAACGCTCCAGCAATTGTGCTGGTCGATCGCGAGACGCTGGTAGAAGCGCGAGTTGACGCCGCAGGTCGTCGCGAAGGTGGACGAGTTCTGCGGCAAGCAGCCGGTGAAGTCGATCTTCGGGATCGCTTGCTGGTACGCATACGGGATGTTCGGATCGGCGAAATACGGCGCCTGCGCGGTGGCGGGGTTCGCCTGCGACGAGTGGCACTTCGAGCAGTAGACGCTCGTCAAGGTGTAAATCGTGTTGCCGTAATCGGTCGCCGCGGTCGTGGACGAGGAGAAGCTCAGGCTCTGCCCGACGTCCTCGGAGGGCGGCGCGACCAGCGCGACCGTCGTTGCCGAGCTTGCACCCGTGGCGTTCGCCCAGTTGGTGATCCAGGTGGTCAAGATCTGCCCGCAAGCGCTCGGATCGGCGAGCCAGCAGTTGTGTCCGCCGCTCACCTTGACGACCATGGTGGAGGTCGAAGGCTGCGCCAGATTCACCACCGTGTTCGCCTCGGCGTACGCCAGGTTCACATTGTCGCTGCGCGCGAAGTTGGGCATCTGCGCGGGCGTGGTCGAGTTGTGGCACTGGCCGCAGCGGTTCTGGCCGCGGATGTTGTTCCACAGGTTGACCTCGAAGGCCTGAACGTCCGCCGTCGCGGGCGCAGGTCCGGTGTAGGCGTCGACGGTCGAGGTCGGTGCGCCGACCGGCAGAGCCGAGTTGCCGGCGCCGCCGCCGCCGCAGGCGGCAAGGCCGAGCGAGGCCGCCAGAGTGAGTATGCCGAGGATGCGTGTGGATTTCATGATCAATTTCCCATGCAGTAGGCGGCGGCTTCAGCGAACACTTGCCGCAACGAGTAACCGTTCGACTGGAACGAGCTGATCATCGACTGAATCTGCGCTGCATCGCCGCTCGGGCTCTCGAGGCTGCTCGTCGCAGGAGCCCGGTAGCACACCGTCTTGAAGACGCGCGTGACCTGGCAGCTCGCGAAGGCGCCGCTGCTCTCGAGCTCCACGCCCAGCGACTGCGCGCCCTGGCCCGAGCCGGGCAGGCTCGCGCTCCAACCCAGGTTCGAGTTCGGGCCGGTGCGCCAGCGGTTGTCCCAGCTGTCGTCCGGCGTGTTGAAGCCCTGCGGGAAGTTGGTGTTGTTGATGTGATATTTCGGCTGCGTCTGGCCGGCCGTGTACACGATCTGCCCGATGGGCCACGCGGTCGCGCCGACCTCGCTCGCCGGGTAGGAGAAGTTGTAGTAGGCGAAGGCCTGCGCCATCGGATCCATGCCGCTGTGGCAGCCGATGCAGTTCGTCAAGAAGAGCGTGCTCACGCCGCCCGGGCTGCGCGTCACGTCCTGGCGTATGCGGTCGGGCGGCCGGGTCGTATCCATCACCGTCGGCAGATCGTTGCAGAGGTGGTTGATCATGGTGAAGCGGAACATCGCTCGGTTCGTGCCGTTGACGAAGAAGGCGCTCGCGGCGCCGCGCGTGGTCATCACGCCGGCCACGGCCGTCGAGGGAATGCCGGTGAGCGAGGATTGCGTGGTTTTCTTCAAATGCAGGTACAGATCGGCGTTGGCGGCATCCAGGTTGATATACATGTTGTTGTTGTCCGGCGAGTACGCACCCTCGTTCGACGTGCCGTCGCCGACGTAGAGGATGTCCGCGCTCAGCACGGTGTTGAACGGCACGTTATCGCGCACCATCCCGATCACGGTGGCGGTGTAGTCGTTCAAGGGAACGAACACCGACTGGTTGCGGTTGGTCCACGGCGCCGCCATGTTGCGGATCGTGTCGTTGTAGAACTTGTGGTCGTTGGTGGCGATCAGCGCCGCCGCCACCGCGTTCGGCGCCTGCAGCATCTGCTGCAGCTCGTCGGCCGTCGGCGGTATGCCCGCGATGCGGTTGTACATGCGCGTCGCCTGATCGGCGTTGACTGCCTGCGCGTTCGCGCCCGCGCTCAGCAAAGCGAGCGCACCGGCGCACGCCGCCGCCTTGAGCACAACCTTGATGACGCGCGCCAAGGGCGCGAGTCCGACGAACTGCCTCATTGGTTTCTCCATCCCGTTCATGTTCACATCCACTCACGCGAGTTGTGGTTTGGACCTGGGCGCCAATATAACCATCAAAATCCGACCCGAAGAATGTCTCACCCGAACGACGTCGGCATTCCGCGACAGTACCGACCGCCGACTACGCACCCTTATCCTGCGGTTCAGTTTGTAAGAATCTGGGCTATATGCTCAGAGAACCGCATATGTCGAAGTTCTTCTGTGAGTGCGTTAACAGAACGCGAGTGCGCATCGAACGAAGATGCAGGTATGGAATCATTAAGTTCAATGATTCGGTGCGCACCTGCGGATTGGCCCGACAAGGCCATGACAGTAGGGAACCCGAAATGAACACCAACCGTCTTCGTGAAGCCCGTCACGGATCTTTCAAGTTGGCCGTGCTGGCCGTGCCGCTCGCCCTGCTGCTGGGATGCGAAGGCGCGCCGACGGGCACCGCTCCCGGGCTCGCCGGCGGGCAATCGGTCACGCCCGGCATCACCAACTATCCGATGATGTACGTGAAACAGCCGGTGCTCGCGGCGAATACCGACAAGACCGACAAGGCGGCGACGCCCACGGACATCGACGCGCGCGACCTGATCACCTCCATCACGGGGAGCGACCTTTATATCCGCAGCACCGCCAGCGCCGCCAGCACCGAGGTCAACGTCACCTTCCCGATAACCGGCGGCCAGGGGGCGGTGCGCGACCTCGACGTGTCGCCCGATGGCACGAAAGTGGTCTTCTCTCTGCGCTTGCCGCTCAATCCGGCCCTCGCCAACACCGACCCGAAACAGCCGAACTGGCATATATATGAGTACGACGCCGGCACGAAAACCGTCACGCAGCTCACCAACGACGATGTCACCGCCGGCCACGACGTCGGCGCGCACTTCCTGCCGGACGGACGCATCGTTTTCTCCTCGACGCGCCAGCTCGCGACCCAGGGGATACTGATCGACGAGGGCCGGCCGCAATACCAGGCGATAACGCAGGACGGGGTCCCCGGAGACGATCAGCAACCGATCTTCCTGCTGCACGTCATGAACGGCGACGGCACCGGCATGCACCAGATCACCTTCAACACCAGCCACGATTTCGCGCCGTCGATTCTCGCCAACGGCCAGGTCGTGTTCTCGCGCTGGGACACCGAGAACGGCGATGAGATCAGCCTGTACGTCACCAATCCCGACGGCACGGGGGAGCAGCTCTACTATGGCGCCAACAGCCACGCCACGGGCGAGAACATTGCGGGCACCAACAACAACGTCATTCAATTCTTGAATGCGCGCCAGCGCGCGGATGGACAGCTCCTCGCCATGGCCCGGCCGTTCACGGGCACTCAGCTCGGCGGCGACATCGTGCTCATCAACGCGCAGAACTTCGTCGAGATCAATCAGCCGAGCTCGCCCACGAGCACGGTCAAGGGGCCGGGGCAAAGCAGCGCGACCTCCTTGGGCGTGACCACGGATGCGAACATGCCCTCCGCGGGGGGGCGCTTCTACTCCATGTATCCGCTCTATGACGGCACCAACCGCATGCTGGTGAGCTGGGCGCCGTGCCTGGTGCAGGCCACCGACGGGACCACCGAGGTGTGCAGCAGCACCAACATCACCGCTGCCGGTACCCCGGTTGCCGGCCTGACCCTGGCGCCGCCGCAGTACACGGTGTGGATCTACGACTTCGACGCCGGCACCTTGAGCCCGGTGCTCTCCGCGGAGCAGGGCACGGAGATCGTCGAGCCGGTGATCCTGCAGGCCCGTACCCCGACGCCCGCGTTCATCCCCGATTTCTCGCCGAGCAGCCCGGCGCAGCAGAACCTCGTGAACGCGCAGGTCGGCATCCTCGACATCGCGAGCGTGTACGACTTCGACGGCGTCGATACCGCGAAGCCCGACATCGCCACGCAGGCGAACCCCCTGCAGGCGAGCTTCTACACGCGGCCGGCCCGCTTCGTGCGCATCGAGAAGGCCGTCGAGATCCCCCCGAAGACGGTGCGCAAGATCGACCAGAACGACTTCGGGCCTGCCGGCATGGGCATGCGCGAGATCCTGGGGTATGCGCCGGTGCAGCCCGACGGCTCGGTGCAGATCCAGGTGCCGGCGCAAGTGCCTTTCACCATCGACGTGCTCGACGCGAATGCGCGGCGCATCACCGCGCGGCACACGAGCTGGATGTCGTTGCAGCCCGGCGAGGTCAAGTCCTGCAACGGCTGCCACACGGCCGGCAGCGTCGCGACCCCATCGCACGGGCGCAGCGGCCTCACCGCGTCGGTGAACGCGGGTGCGCCGACCACCGGCCAGCCCTTCCCCGGAACCAACTCTGCGCTGTTCGCCAATGCGGGCGAGACGATGGCTCAAACACTCGAGCGCATCAGCTGCGAGACGGGCAGCGCGCTGGCGAGCCTGCCTGAGCCGTATACTCAGCCCTGTTCGCAGGTTCTCACCACCGACGTCATCTATGCGCCGGTCTGGACCAGCGGCGTCACGACGCCGCAAGCGGATGCGAACATCGACTATTACTACGGCACCAGCGTCACGGGCGCCTCCACCCAGGGTATTCCGAGTACGCCGCCCATGATCATCGGCAACTGCATTCCGTGGAGCGCGCAGTGCCGGATTACCATCCATTATGCGAACCCGGCCTCGAATCCTGTGGGCCTCTTCATTCAGAATCTATGGCAGACCGCGCGCGGACCTGTGGTCAACGGCGTCGCTACCCAGACGTGCACCAACTGCCACAACCCGGTGAGCCTGCAAAATCAGAATCAAGTGCCCGCCGGTCAGCTCGACTTGACCGCAGCAGCATCGGCCGCCGATGCGACCATCGTCAACTCTTATGAGGACCTCCTGTTCCAACACGACGAGCTGACGCTTAATATGGGCGTGTTGCAGGACTTGACGGTCACCGACCCGGGCCCACCGCCGACGCAGGTGGACGTCACGCTGGCGGCGCCGATGGCCGCAGGCGATGCGGGGGCGTCGACGGCATTCTTGCGGATGTTCGATGGGAGCTTTCATGATCCCGTGCTCGATCACACGGGATTCTTGACGACCGGGGAGTTGCGTTTGATCTCGGAATGGTTGGATATCGGTGGCCAGTACTACAACGATCCGTTCGTCGCCCCGGTCGCGAACTGACGTGATGGCTGTATGAACTGATGAGACGTCTGCTCGGGCTGATTCTGCTGCTGCAGACGTTTCATCTGGGCCTCGCACAGGCAGCGAAACGACCTCTGTTGCAACTGGTGGTGACCGCACCGTATCTCGAGATGCACTCGGGACCGGGGCGCGGCTACCCCGTGGTCTACGTGATCGGCAGGGACGAGGTCGTGACGGTGCTCTACAGCCGCACCGACTGGTACAAGGTGCGTGCTGCCGGAGGCGAGGAAGGCTGGGCGCGCCGCGCGGATCTTGCGACCACCAAGCTCGCCGACGGAAGCCCCGCGCCGATACCGCCCTATCCGGATTTCGCCAGTCACCGCTGGGAGCTCGGCGTGGGCTACGGAGTCTACAACCATCAGAACCTGGTCACCGGCTACGTGGACTACGGCATCACCGAGAGCATCGACGCCGAGGCGGTCCTGGAGCAGGCGCTCGGCACGCTCGACAACCGGGTGATCGCCACCGTCGGTCTGCGCCACACCTTCATTCCCGAATGGAAATGGTTCTCGCCGACCGCGGGCATCGGCGGGGGCTTTCAGCACATCGTCGACAAGGTTCCGCCCGCGCCGCTCGAGAGCAGCAACGAGATGGCCTACGCGTCGCTCGGCGCCCGCGGTTTCATCACCCGGCGCTTCATGTGGCGCGCCGACTGGCGCCATTACGTCGTTTTCAATCATTTGAACGTCTACGAGGATCTGGAAGAATGGAAAGTCGGCTTTGCAGTGTTTTTTTAGCGGCGGCGCTGCTGTCCGGCTGCGGCTGGTTCCATCGCGGCGACAAGAACCCGCAGCAGGTCACCGTCGAGGAGCCCGCTGGGGAGCCGACGGTGGTCGAGCCGCAGGTGACCCGGCGCGAGGTGAAGACGCCCAAGATCAAGGCGAAGGACTTCGAGCTGGGCGTCTACTTCGGCGCCCTGAGCATCCAGGACTTCGGAGTCAACCCGGTCTACGGAGTGCGCGCCGCGTATCACGTGACGGAGGATTTCTTCCTCGAGGGCTTCCTCGCCCGCTCCAAGGCGGGACAGAGCAGCCTCGAGGAGACATTTCCGGCCATCACGGTGCTCAGCAACTCTGGGAGACAGTTCACTTACTACGACCTGGACGTGGGCTACAACATACTGCCCGGCGAGGTGTTTCTGGGACGCGGACGCGCTTTCAACACGGCCCTGTACGCGGTGGCCGGCATCGGCGACGTGAAGTTCGCGGACCAGGATCAATTCGCGCTGAATTTTGGAGTCGGCACCCGCATCTTGGTGACCGACTGGCTGGCTCTGCACCTGGACGTCCGCGATCATGTGTTCGAGGACGATCTGTTCGGAGTCGACAAGAACGTGCACAACATCGAGGGCACGCTCGGCCTGACGACGTTTTTCTAGTTTGTTGAGTCACCAGGAGAGATTCATGCATAGCTCTACGGTAAAGATCTTGAGGCGCTGCGCGCTGGCCGCCATCGTGCTCGCTTCCGCCGCATTCGCCGCCGATGCCGGCGGTCCCGCGCCCGCCTTCACGCTGGCGACCCTCGATGGCGGGCAGGGCGCCCTCAGCCAGTACAAGGGACAGGTCGTGATGGTCAATTTCTGGGCCACCTGGTGCGGACCGTGCCAGCAGGAGATGCCCCTGCTCGATCAGATGTACAAGAAGTACCGGCCCGCGGGCTTCACGCTCATCGGCGTGAACGTCGACAAGGAAGCCCCCCCGGTGAAGGAGCTGCTCGCTCGCAAGCCGGTGAGCTTCCCGGTGCTGCTCGATCCTGCGAATCAGGTGAGCAAGGCCTATCACGTCGACGAGATGCCGAGCACGGTCATCATCGATCGCAAGGGCGAGATCCGCTACATCCATCGCGGCTACAGGCCGGGCGACGAGAACGAGTATCAGGATCGTATCCGTCAGCTCATCCGGGAGTAGTCCCTTGCGTGGCCTCATAGCCTTGCTGCTGACAGGCGCCGTGCTGATGACGGCCGCCTGCGGCAACATTCAGCCCTGGGTGAAACCCTACGAGCGCGATCGGCTCGCCGATCCCATCATGGCCTGGGATCGCGATGCGATCTCCTCGGCCTATCTCGATCACATCCGGGAGTCCCGCGAGGGATCGCGCGGCGCGAGCGGCAGCGCGGGCGGCGGCTGCGGTTGCAATTGATGAGAGGGGCGTCCGCGCATCGCATCATCGGGCGAGTCGCGGCGGTCGCGGCGCTGCTGCTCATTCGGGCCACCTGCGCGGACGTCCTGCCGGACGACCGCGCAGACCTCTTTTACTCCAAGTACAGCGGCGGCGGCATGGACATCACCGGCGAATCGGCGCTGGTGCGCAAGAACTTCACCGAGAACCTTGCCGTCGAAGCGAACTACTTCGTCGACAAGGTGAGCGGTGCGTCCATCGACGTGCTGAGCCAGGCCAGCCAGATCAAGGACGAGCGCATCCAGAAGAGCGGCACGGTCGAGTACGTGCATGACAAGACCACGTACACGGCTTCGGTCATCTCGAGCGTCGAGCGCGACTACCGCTCGCTGACCTCGAGCTTTTCCTTGAAGCAGGACATGTTCGGCGACTTGACCACGCTGTCGCTCGCCTTCTCGAACACCAACGACAAGGTCGGCGAGAACAACGGCACCGCCCTCGTGCCCATCATCAGCTGGCTGGGGCACGCGGAAAGCCAGAGCTACGACATCGACCTGTCGCAGATTCTCACCAAGAACCTCATTGCGGGCGTGAACTTCAACGTCATCACCGACAATGGCTTCCTGGCGAACCCCTATCGCTCCGTGCGCTACCTCGATGCCGGCACGCCGAAGGGCTACTCGCTCGGCAGCCAGGTGTATCCCGACACCCGCACCAGCACGGCGATTCAGACCGAGGCGAAATACTTCCTGCCGTATCGCGCCGCGATCACCGGCTCGTGGCGCTACTTCCGCGACACCTGGCAGATCGTCGGCAACACCTACGAGCTCGACTACACCCACCCGATCAGCAACATCTGGATCCTCGAGGGGCGGCTGCGCTACTACAAGCAGAATCACGCCGACTTCTATTCCGACCTGTTCGCCTATGCGAACGAGTACGAGTTCGAGGGGCGCGACCAGGATCTGGCCGCGCAGGAGAATTACACGATCGGCGCGAAGGCCACCTATGCCTTCCTGCCGAACGGATGGAAGATCTTCAAGCGCGCCACGGTGACTTTCGACGTGAGCCGGATCACCTTTCACTACCTGGACTTCACCGACATCAAGTATTACGGCCTGCCGCAGTTCCAGCCCGGCGATGAGCCGCTCTATCACTTCAACGCGACGGTCTTCCAGATCTACATGTCGATGTTCTTCTGACCGGATTTGACCACCCGGCGCCACCAGACCAGGATCATCGGGGCGAGCGCGGCGCAGATGGCGACCGTATCGGCGAGCCAGTCGCGGAAATCGCGGTCGCGATGCACGATCTGCAGCCCCTGGACGAACTCGATGAACGCTCCGAACGCCGATAGGAGCGCCGCGATGATGAACAAATTGCGCCGCGGAAACGCCGCCACTGCCAGACCGGTCAGCGCATAGAAGGCCAGAAAGTGCTCGGCTTTGTCCCACGGAAAGAGGTGCAAGGCCTGTTGCGGCGGAATGACGGCGCTGTAGAAGGTGAACACCAGGGCCGCGAAGAATGCGACCTGCGCCAGCCGGATGAGCCAGGAGACTTTGAGCACGGAGGGGTCCAAAAAGATCGCAGCATAGCAAATCGGCGCGACCGCGCGGATGCGGGCCCCGCCCACGGCGCGCTGCGCCGTGCCGCGTGACTCACCGGCGATTTTTCTGCATATTGGCGCCATGTCGAACATCCAGGACGAGCGCGCGCGGTTGCGCCGGAGCGTACTCAAGGCGCTCGCTGCCGGCGCGGCCGCAGCGGCCATCCCGTTGCGCCCTGCGCGCGGCGCGGACGCGGTCAAGGTCGATGTTCACGATCCGCAGGCCGTGGCGCTCGGCTACGTGGAGAACGCCGACCGCGTCGATAAGAAGAAGTATCCCCAATACGTGGCCGGTTCGAATTGTGACAACTGCGCACAGCTCCAGGGCAAGCCCGGCAACGACTACCGGCCTTGCACCCTGTTCGGCGGCAAGCTCGTTGCCGTGGCGGGCTGGTGCTCGGGGTGGACCGCCGAGATCTGACCCGCTGGTGCGCCGCGATAGTATCCGGGCCGGTCGAGCGCACGGCCTGCGGCGGCGCGAGCAGGCGCCTCACGCGCCGGGAGTCTGGGCCGCTCGCGCACGCGCGAGCTCATCGCGGACCTGCACCCCGATGGCGGGAAAATCGGTGAAGAATCCGTCGATGCCGAGTGCCAGATAGCGTGCGATCTCGCCGCGCAGATCGCCGTGTGCGGCGGCCGAGCGCCCGGCCTTGAGATCCTCCGGCAGGAACTCGTTCTCCGCCCGAAACGTCCACACATGCACCGCCAGACCGAGCCGGTGAGCCGCGGCGACCGATTGCGCGGTTGCAAGCGCCTTGGCGATGCCGATGGCGTTCGCGTATTGCGCGATCACCGACAGATCCCCGATCTCCCGCTCGAGCAGTTGCACCAGAGGCAGGCGCGTCATGCCGCGCAACTGCCGCAAGTTGCCCGGGTCGAATGACTGGATGAAGACCGCGGAGCCCGCCTCGGCGTAGCCGAACCTGCCCAGGGTCTGGAGCACTTGAGCCTCCTGCGCGAGGCCGAGCCTCGCGAAGTGAGCGGGATGCTTGGTCTCGGGGTACACCCCGATCCTCGGCCGCCCGACCCGCGCGCGGTTGGCCTCCTGCGCGAGCTCCATGATTTCCACGAAGGTGGGTACGGTGTAGCGGCCGTCGAATGCGCAGTTGGCCGGACGCAATGCCGGCAGCCGCTCGCGGGCTCGAAGCGTCTTGATCTCCGCCAGCGTGAAGTCCTCCGTGAACCAGCCGGTCATCGCTTCCCCATCGATGAGCTGGGTACGGCGGCGCTGCGCGAACTCGGGATGCCCGGCAACATCGGTCGTGCCGCCGATTTCATTCTCGTGGCGCGCGATGAGCACGCCGTCGCGGGTCATCACCAGATCGGGCTCGATGTAGTCCGCGCCCTGCGCGATGGCCCGTGAGTAGCTCTCGAGAGTATGTTCCGGCCGCTCACCGCTCGCTCCGCGGTGGGCAATTACAATGACGCTCGGCGCGTGAGCCATGACTGTCCCCGTGCAACCCGAGCACAGTGTAGAGCACAGTGATGCCCGAGGCTCCGGGAAGGAGCCTCGGGCACCCTGGGCTTGCAATCGGCCGACGCCCTACCGCGGTGGCGCCAACAAAGGTGCGTTCGTCTCGTACGCCGCCATCACGCCGTTCGTTCCCGGCGTCCAATGAGCCGGCCGCCGCGCCTGCTCCGGAACACGATCCGCGCGTGTTGAGACCGGTTGCGCCCCGAACGCCGCCCCAATGGCAAAAATCGCTACAGCCGACAGCATCACCTTGCCACGGTACATGACGCCCTCACTCTCAGTGCAGGCGCACGAGCATGCCAGCCTTGGGAGGCTGATTCCCCGGGTCATCCATCACGGCGACCTTGGGAGGCTGATTCCCGGGGTCATCCATCACGGCGGCCTTGGGAGGCTGGTTCCCCGGGTCATCCATCACGGCGGCCTTGGGAGGCTGGTTCCCCGGGTCATCCATCACGGCGGCCTTGGGAGGCTGGTTCCCCGGGTCATCCATCACGGCGGCCTTGGGAGGCTGATTCCCCGGGTCATCCATCGCGATGACCTTGGGAGGCTGGTTCCCCGGATCGTCCATCGCGATGAGCGAGGCGTTACCCGGGGCGTGGTGGAATGCGAAAGCGGTACCGGTTACCGCGCAGCAGCTGATCAAAGCGATTAGACTTGCCTTCATAATGACAATAGCTCCGAATTGTTGGTGATCGAACGGTCGCGGGCAGCAAAGCAATCTACCCGCCGACTAAAGCGACAATGGGATGAGAATTCCCTCATGGTGCAGTGCGATATTTTGAACTTATTGCAACGCGGAGGTGCGACGCGCGCAAGCGGCCGACCGGAATGACCGAGAGAGATCTGCGATGCAAGTGCCCGCCAATTTCACGCAGTTGCTGACCGACTGGCGTGACGGTAACCCACAAGCTCTAGAACAGCTGACGCCCCTCGTTTACGACGAACTGCGCCGGCTCGCGCGCACCTACATGCGGGGGGAGCGCGGCGGTCACACACTTCAGGCCACTGCCGTCGTGCACGAAGCGTTCCTGCGCCTCATCGGCGCGAACGTCGCTCTGCAGGACCGCACCCATTTCTTCGCGCTGGCTTCGCGCCTCATGCGCCGAGTTCTGGTCGATCATGCCAAGACGCGTTCGCGCGCGAAGCGCAACGCCGGGGTGCGCGAAACCGCGACGGACGACACCATTCCGCCGGTGGCCGGGATCGACGTCGTGGCTCTGGACGATGCGCTCGAGAGCCTGCAGCAAATGGAGCCGCGGCTCGCACAGGTCATCGAGCTGCACTACTTCGGCGGCATGACCTACGATCAGATTGCTGCGGCCATCGGCTCATCGCCCGCCACGGTGCATCGCGACATCCGGCTCGCGCGCGCCTGGCTGATGCACGAGATCGCCGGTCTGTCCACATGATCTCCCGCGCCCGCTGGCTGCAAATCCAGTCGCTGTTCGATGAGGTGATCGATGTTCCGCCCGCCGATCGAGCCGCACGGCTCGCCGCCGCCGGGGACCCCGACCTCGTGCTCTCGGTGCAGGCCCTGCTCGCTTCCGATCAGAAGGCGGACGAACCGCTGCTGAGCGCGATCGGCGAGGCGGCGGAGTCGCTGCTGGCCGAGCGCCAGGACCGATTCGTCGGATCGCGCATCGGACACTATCGCGTCGTGTCCATTCTCGGACACGGCGGCATGAGCACGGTGTACCGCGGCGAGCGCGACGATGATCGATACAAGCAGACGGTGGCCATCAAAGTGCTGCACCACTCGGCGCTGCATCCACGGCTTCGCGGCCGGCTGCACAGCGAACGGCACATCCTCGCGACGCTCGCTCATCCCTCGATCGCTCGGCTGATCGACAGCGGCGACCTCGACGACGGGACGCCGTATCTGGTGATGGAGCATGTCGATGGCGAGCTGATCGACAGCTATTGCGACAGCCGCACCTTGTTCGTACGCGAGCGCATCGAGCTGTTCGTGCAGGTGTGCGCCGCGGTGCAGTTCGCGCATCGCAATCTCGTCGTACACCGGGACATCAAGGCGGCCAACATCTTGGTCACCAACGAGGGTACGCCGAAGCTTCTCGACTTCGGGATCGCGAAGCTGCTCGCGCCCGTCAGCATGTCTCATACCGTGCCCGTGACGCGGTTGCAAGAGCGCATATTGACCCCGGAGAATGCGGCTCCCGAGCAGGTGCTCGGCCGTCCGATCACGACGGCGACCGATATCTACGCACTCGGGGTGCTCCTTTACCAATTGCTGACCGGCCGCTCGCCTTACCGGCTCTTGAGCTACAGCCAGCTGCAGCTCGAGCGCGCGATTTGCATGGACGATCCCATCAGGCCGAGCCAGATGGTGATCACCCGGCAGGGCGGCGAGACCGATGCGGACCGCAGCCGAGTCTCCGACCGCCGCGGCCTGTCTCCAGCGCGCTTGCGGGCCCGGCTCGCCGGGGACCTGGACGCCATCATCGCCATGGCAATGCGCAAGGAGCCGGATCGGCGCTATCCCTCCGTCGAGGCGCTCGCGGACGATCTCAATCGCCACCTGCTCGGCAGGCCCGTGCTCGCCCGGCAGGGCGATTGGCGGTACAACACCGCCAAGTTCATGCGGCGCCATTTCCTGCCTCTGCTGGCTGCGTCCGCCGCCTTCCTCGGTCTTGCGGTCATCGCCGCCGTGACTGCATGGCAGAACCATAGAATCGAGCTCGAGCGGCAAGCGACTGCGGATGAGCGCGACCGCGCGCAGCAAGTATCGGCGTTCCTGGTCGATGTATTCTCGCAAGCGGACCCGTTCACCGCGCAGGGTCATGAAGCCACCGCGCGCGACCTGCTCGATCGAGGGGCGGCGAAGATCACCGGCAACGTCGCGCTGCAGCCGGAAGTCAGGGCGCAGCTGCTCGAGAGCATCGGCGTCGCGTACCGCAGGCAGGGATACAACGACCGCGCAATACCTCTGTTCGAGCAAGCGGTCGCGATCCGCCGCCAGGAGCACCCTGGCGACGATCATCGCACCGCCGCGGCCATCGCCAACCTCGCTCACGCCCTTTCCGATGGCGGTCATCTGGTCTCGGCGGAGGAATATCTACAGCAAGCCCTCGACCTCTCGCGCAAGGCCGACCGATCACCGTCCGTGGAGACCGCGGACATCCTCGTCCAGTACGCGCAATTCGAGATCAACGCGCGCAGCAACCCGACCCGCGCCGCTGAGTTGTTCAGCGATGCGCTGGTGATCTATCGGAGCGCGTTGGGTGAGCAGCAGGTATCGGTCGCCGTGGCGCTCAGCGGCATCGCGACTGCGAACTCCTGGTTGGGCGATTTTGCCGCGGCCGAACGCTACCAGCGGGAGGCCATTCATATTTTTCAGGCCACGGTGCCGCGCAACTATCCGGATCACGCCATGGCACTCGCCAATCTGGGATACATACTGACGGAGCGGGGCCAATACGCCGAAGCCGAGCAGCTATTGAAGGAGGCTTTGGAGATCGAGCGGGTGGTGTTCGGCGAGCATAACGATCGGCTGGCGCAGACCGAAGAGCATCTGGGCGAGCTGTACGACAAGCAGGGAGACAGCAAGCGTGCCATCGAGGCCGCGCAAAACGCGGTCGGCATCGCGAGGAGCGGGCTCGGACCGAATCATTATTTGACCGGGTACTACCTCGACGCCTTGGCCAATCTCTACCTGAAGAGCGGCAATCTCCCCGCCGCCGAGGACAGCGCGCGGCAGTCGCTCGCCGTGTACGCACAATCATTACCCGCCCAGCACCTGTACATCGCATCGACGCGGCGGCTGCTCGGAGAGATCCTGCTGCGACGCGGATCGCTCGCGGCCGCCGAGAGCGAGCTCAGAACCGCGCTCGAGATCGATACCGCGCTCACCGGCCCGGACAGCTGGCGCACGGCACGCAGCGCGGCGAGCCTCGGCTGGCTCTTGATCAAGCGCGACAAGGCCGGCGAGGGCGAGCCCATGCTGGTCGCCGCGCGCGCACGCTTGCTGGCCACGGTGGGCGTGCATCATCCCGCCTACCGGGAAGCCACCGACCGGCTCGTCGACTACTACCGCTCCCGCCATCGCGACGCCGACGCCGCGCAGGTTCTCGCCGGCACCGACAAGCGCTAAGCTTGCGGAACTAAGCTCCCGACGCGGGGTCCCCTCCGCTAGGATGTTCATATGCCCAATCCATTTAGGGAGTCCCATGACAACCGGAACTAGAACCTCCGCGTTTCTGGCCGCCGCGCTGCTCCTGTCGGCGTTTGCAAGTCCTTCAATCGCCGGGGCGGCGCGCGAGGAAGGGCGTCTGCTCACGGCCACGGAGGTGCTCGAGGACGTGCAGAGCATGCCGGATCAGCGCCTGCCCGATACCTTGCTGGCCCACGCCTACGGCATCGCCGTGATTCCAGATGTGACGAAGATAGCCTTTTTCTTCGGCGGCCGGCACGGCAACGGCGTGCTCACGGTACGCGACACCTTGAGCTCGCCCTGGAGCAATCCGTCCTTCATAGCCCTCACCGGCGGCAGCTGGGGCCTGCAAGCGGGTGCCCAGTCATCGGACATCATTCTGGTGTTCACGACCAAGCGCGGCATCGAAGGCATCGCGGGCGGCAAGCTCACGCTCGGCGCGGACGCCTCGGTGGCCGCGGGGCCGGTGGGCCGCCAGGGCTCTGCGGCGACGGACGTGTCCCTCGCGGAGATCTACTCTTATGCCCGCACGCGCGGGCTGTTCGGTGGCATCGCGGTCGACGGCAGCGTGATCGCGATCGACAGATCGGCAAACGAGGCCCTGTACGGCAAGAAAGGAGTGACTGCGACCGAGATATTCTCCGGTCAGGCGCCCACGCCGCCGGAGACTGCACAGCGATTCCTCACGCGTCTGGCGCAGGCCACGCATACCGCAGTGAGGCCCTCGCCGGCGCCGCAGGCGGAGGTTCCGGCCGCCGCCGCGCAGGTAACGGCGCCGGCCCCCGCTGCCGAGGCCCCGCGAACCTACCCTCTCGAGAGCCCGAGTCACAACTGAGCTCGCCATCGTGCGCGCCGCTCCGTTCGCCTGCGCACTGTTCACCCCATGACGTCTGATCAGGCTCAACCGGTTGCAATGCGCCGAGACGTCGATCGGGATGTCATTCAGGCGTGGCTCGATGCACTGTCGACGGGAGCCTGCGATGAAGAGGCGTTCCTGCGCGCGGTTCAAAAGCTCGCCCGCCGGTCCCCCGAGGCAGGCTGGGACTCGCTGGCCCTGATCGATCAGTACTACCGGCGCAGCAAGATCCCGACGGAGGTCTTCAACAGCCTCAAGTCGCGCTTGGGGAGCGAGCTCGTCGGACCGGGTCCAGAAGGAGATATCAGCGTCCCGCTGCCGCTGGCCGGGGAGCCCGGGATCGACAGCCCGCCGCCCCCGCCGCTGCAGCGCCCGGCCGCGAAGTCGGGCGAGCCGCGCGAGCCGGGCCCCGCAGCCCAGCTGCGCTCCGCCGCACCGGTCCTGTCCGCCGCCGTGCGCGCGGTAGCGGCCGCGGCAGCGACACCCCCGGCCGCGGCAGCGACACCCCCGGCCGTGGCGGCGACACCCCCGGCCGTGGCGGCGACACCCCCGACCGCAGCAATACCGGCAGCAGCGGCAGCAGCGGCACGGGTGGATGCGGCCCCCTCCCCCGCCCCTGCGGCGGGCGGCGCCGCGACCGGCGCGGGCCATCGAGAGATGGCGATAACCCAGCCCAATGCGAGCGCTCGGGCCAGCGCGCCGGTGCGGCGCGCGCCGGGCCGCGACATCGTGGTCGGCGACGTTCTGCGCGGCCGCTATGCGATCAAGAGCATTCTGGGACGCGGCGGCACCGGCATCGTCTTCGAAGCCGCGGATCTGTACCGCGTCGATCTGCCGGAGTCGGGGCAGCGCGTCGCGCTCAAGGTTCTGCACTCGCAGGTGTCGGGAAAGCCGGAGCAGTTGACCGAGCTGCTGCGCGAGTTCCAGCTGCTGCAGTCCCTCTCGCATCCGAACGTCGTCCGGGCTCATGACTACGATCGCGACGGAGACATCTGCTTCTTCACGATGGAGTATCTGCGTGGTCTATCGTTGACCGGAGTGCTGTCCGCGCGCAACCAGGTGCCACTCGAGCGAGCGCAGGCCCTTGCGATCGTTCGCGATGTCGGCGAGGCGCTCGCGCACGCGCACTCGCGCGGCGTCGTGCACGGCGATCTCAACCCGGGAAACATCTTCATCACGAACGAGGGCGCGGTGAGAGTCCTCGACTTCGGGGCCGCGCACACGCCGAGCGCAAGCCCCGCGGTGTCGGTCTCCGCTTCCGAGCACGCGCCGTTCGCGACACCTCGCTACGCGAGCTGCCAGGTGCTCGAGGGCAAGCGGCCGGATGCTCGCGACGACGTGTACGCGCTCGCCTGCGTCGCCTACCTGCTTCTCAGCGGCAAGCACCCGTTCGGCGAGAAAACGGCGCTCGAGGCCCGCGAGGGGCGCCTGCGACCCTCCCGGCCGGCGGGCCTTGCCTGGAAGGAATGGCGCGCGCTGCGCGCGGGGCTTGCGTTCGACCGTGAGCGTCGGCCTTCCGACATCCATCGATGGCTCGAGCCGATCGACTGGAGCAAAGCCGCTGCCGGACTCCCGGTATTGCTCGCCGTGGTGCGCGTCGCGACGCGCAAGCGCACGGTGGGGAACCTGCCCGCAGTCGGCCTATCGGTCGCCATCGCTGTCGCGGCAGGCTGGTGGGCGATCCAGAATCCGGATTCGATCGAACGCGGCTTGCACCAGTTGCGCGCCGCCTTGACCGACTCGGGGCGTCCGCCGCCGACGTCGATGAATGCGCCCTCTGCGCAAGCCGTCGGCCCCCACCCTGAGGGCCGATCCGAGGCGACGGCGCACGCTCCTGCCTCGGCACCCGCCGTGGCCGCGTCTGGCGCCGCTGCCCCGCGCGAGGCAGCGCCGGGCGCCTCGCGGAGTGCGACGCCAACGACTGCGCCGCCGCGGACCGAGCGGGCTGCCGGAGCCGCGACGCTCGCTGCCGGCCGCAACCCGAGCGGCGCTCAAACCCATTCGCGCATCGAGCTGGCGGCCGATGCGGTCGAGATACCGCTCACCGACCCGGCGGCCCGGATCATCGTTCGCCGCCGCGGTAGCCTGCGCGGAGCGGCCAGCTTCACGTGGTGGACCGAATCGGGAACGGCAAAGCCGGGGCGCGACTTCATGGCGGTCGCGCCCCGCCGGGAGATCATGGAGGAGGGCAAGAGCTCGTTGAGCCTCTTCATTCCGGTGGTCGGCGATGCGACGCGGCGGCAGCCGAAGAGCTTCTATGTGGTGATCAACGATCCGGGTGCGGGCGTATCGCTCGGTGCGCGCACGCTCACGATGGTGACGATTCCGCCTTCGCTGTAGCTCGGCTTGGCTCTTGGCACCCGCCGCCCGCGAGATCTAAGCTTGGCGAGCTGCCGAGGATGGTCCGATGCGTCGATTTCCCCTGGTGCTCTTTTTGGTGCTGCTGGCCGGCGCGGCGCTGTTCATCACAGCGACAGCCGGGCAGCTGCCCGAGATCGTGGCGGTGCATTTCGACGCGGCCGGACACGCCAACGGGTACATGACGCGCGCGGGATGCCGAAGCTTCATGCTCACGCTGTCCATCGCGGCACCTGCTCTCATCGTGATTGCCACGGCGCTCCTTCCTCGGCTGCTGCCGGCATCGATGATCAACATACCGAACCGCGACTACTGGCTCGCGGCCGAGCGAGCCCCGCAGTCGCTCGCTTTTCTCGGCGAGCAAGGCATCTGGTTCGGCTGCATATTCGTGGTGTTCATCACGGCGGTCGACTGGATGCTCGTGAGGGCCAACGCCGTCGTTCCGCCGAGCTTTCCGACCACGCTTTTCATCGCTACGCTGATGTTCTTCTTCTGCGCCATCGGCATCTGGGCCGCGCGCATGTTCAGGCGCTTTCGCGCACCGAGATAGCGCCGGGCGCTCACGGCGCCGCAGAGCCGCCCGCCGGCGCGGCCCAGGCTGCTACGGGGTTGTGGTCCCGGCCAGGGGCGCGCTGGCGCCACCCGCGGGCGCCGGCGCGTCCGTCGTCGCGGGCGCCTTGGCCGGCGGCGGCGTCACCGGCACCACCGGCAAGGTATAGGGATCCACCTTGGTCTTCGCTTCCTGTTCCTGGCGGATCTTCTCCTGCGCAAGGCGCAGCTGCTCGCGCGCCTTTTCGAACTCTTCCTGCCGCTTCTTCTCCACGTTCGGATCGACTTCCTGGGAGGCCAGGCGCTCGATCGCGATGCGCGCGTTCTCGCAGTCCGACGGGTTGCGCACGCTGTTCGGATCCTGGTTGCACTTCATCAGGACGCCGTCCAGGGTGACCCGGTCTTCCATGAGATCATCGACGGTCATCGGAGGAATTCGGCGTGGCGAGCACGCGGCGCTCGCCAGCGCGGCCGCGCAAAGCCATCCGCAGGCGAGGATGTGTTTGATCGAGTGTCGCATAAGGCTTCCCGACGCCATGGTACTCAAAACCCCTGCGAGTGCGACCCTGGGGCTGTGACGCGGTTCACGGCTTGACAACTTGTGTCACGTCCGGGAATCAGCTTCGTGACATGCATACGTAGGAGGCGCAAGTTTGACCGGGCACCGGGGCATGTGTACCGTGAGAACGCATGGCTGAGAGCAAACCGGACGGTGACGGCAAGCCCCTCGATTTCGAAGCGGCGATGCGCGATCTGGAGCAGATCGTCGAGCGCCTGGAGCACGGCGATCTGCCCCTCGAGGAGTCGCTCGCGGCGTTCGAGCGCGGAGTGATGCTGACGCGCAGCTGTCAGCTCGCGCTGAAGGAGGCCGAGCAGAAGGTCGAGATCCTGCTCAGGAAGGCGGGCACGGCGCAAGTGCAGGATTTCGATAGCGGCGAGACCAAAACCGAGTGAAAACCGCCCTGCTCGCCGCCTGACGGCCGGCGCGGGTCCCCCGTCCGGGCTATCGGTCCCGGCATGGCCTCCTCTGATATCATTGCAAACGAGCGGGACGGGCACCATGTGGGCCTTGATCGCAGCAGCCAGGAAACCCACGAATATGAACGTCGAGGCCCCCGCCAAAAAGTCCCGTACAGCGCCCGTGGAAGACGTGCAAGGCCACCCCGATACGCGGCAGATTCCCATCAACAAGGTCGGTATCAAGGACATCTATCACCCGATCCGGGTCAAGGACCGGGCCGCAGGCGAGCAGCACACCGTCGCCAACTTCAACATGTACGTGAACCTGCCGCACAACTTCAAGGGCACGCACATGTCGCGCTTCGTCGAGATCCTGCACCGCCACGAGCGCGAGATTTCGGTCGATTCGTTCGGGCAGATGCTCGAGGAGATGACCGAGCACTTGCACGCCGACGCCGGGCACATCGAGATGACATTCCCCTATTTCGTCATGAAGAAGGCTCCGGTCTCCGGGGTCGAGAGCCTGATGAACTACCAGGCGACCATCTTCGGGGAGTACCGCGAGGGGAGAACCGACGTGTGGCTCAAGGTGCTTGTCCCGACCACCAGCCTCTGCCCCTGCTCGAAGAAGATCTCCGATTACGGCGCCCACAATCAGCGCTCGCACATCACCGTGACGGCGAAGCTGCGCGAGCACATGTGGCTCGAGGAGCTGATCGAGATCGCCGAATCGCAGGCATCTTGCGAGGTCTATGGGATCCTCAAGCGGCCGGACGAGAAATTCGTCACCGAGCGCGCCTACGACAACCCCAAGTTCGTGGAAGACACGGTCCGCGACGTCGCCGTGGCATTGAATCGCGACAAGCGCGTACGCGCCTACGTCGTCGAGGCGGAGAACTTCGAGTCGATCCACAACCACTCCGCCTACGCCATGATCGAGCACGACAAGGAGTCCTCGGCGCGCTGATCCGGCAACGACGCGGGTGTCCGAAAAAGCGCAGCAGCCGGCTTTTGCCGCTGACTATGCGCCGCGCTCCGCGCTCTGCAGGCGGCCGATCATGCTGCGCAGGAACACCTGGTTGAAGCGCAGCTGGCACTCGGCCGAGACTTGCTCGAGCAGCGTCGAGCTCACTTTCATGACCACCACCGAGCCGGCCGCGATGATCGTGGCCGTGCGCTTCGCCCCCCGCACGTAGCTCGTCTCGCCGAAGCAGTCCCCGCTCTCCAGGTAGCCGAGCGCCTTGCCGAGCCGCGCGACGCCGACGCGTCCCTGCACGATGATGTAGAAGCGGTCGTCCATCTCGCCTTCCTTGACGATCTCCTCGCTGTCGGCGTAGTCCTGCCAGCTGCTCGCGCGCAGCACCTCCCAGATCTCGCTGTGGGAGAAGTCGTGGAAGAACTTGAGCTTGCGCAGCAGCCCGAACTGCTCCTGCTGATCGATGCGATTGTATTGCGCGCGCAGCTTCTGGTGCACGCGCGTCAATTCCGCCGCGAAGTCGAGGCCCGTCTTGTAGCGCTTCTCCGGATCCTTCTGCAGCGCCATCGCGGTCACGTTCTCGAGCTCCTCGGGAATCTCGGGGCGCAGCGTGTGAATCGGAGGAGGGGTCGCGAACACGATCTGGTGCAGGAGCTTCTGCAGGTTGCCGGCCCTGAAAGGCCGGGTGCCGGTGAGCAGCTCGTACATGACGGCGCCGAGCGAGTAGAGGTCGGAGCGGTTGGTCAGCTCGATCGACTGCACCTGCTCGGGCGACATGTAGGAGGGGCTGCCGGCGATGCCCTCGATGCGCGAGATCTCCGAATCGGCGACCAGTGCGATGCCGAAGTCGATGATGCGCACGTCGCTGTCGAGCGTGAGCATGATGTTGCTCGGCTTGATGTCGCGGTGGATCACCCCGCGGCTGTGGGCATAGTGCAGGGCGCGCGCCGCCTTGTAGATGAGCTCGACCACGTCGTCGATGCGCAGCAGATTATCCGGGCGGCAATAAGCGGCGAGCGTGCGCGCGCCGTGCACGTGCTCGGTGACGATGTAGCAATGGCCGTTCTCTTCGCCGGCGTCGTAGATGGGCAGGATGTTCGGGTGCTGCAGCATGCCGACCATGTGCGCCTCGGAGAGGAACATCTTGCGGGCGATGCGCTTGCGGTTCTCGTCGCCGCTCGAATCCACGTTGTAGACTTTGATCGCGACGTCGCGGCCGTAATACGGATCGTGCGACAGATACACCACGCCCGTGCTGCCGCGGCCGACCTCGTTGATGATGACGTACTTGCCGATCTTCTCGGGGAGCGCGGCGCGACCGTTCGGAGACTTCGCGGGATTGAGCCGAGGGGTGTTCAAGGATTTTGAGCCGCTGCTGCGAAGTTCGATTCTTGACGTAAAGAATACTTCGGCAGGGTTCGCACAAACTGTGATTTGCATCGAGGGCTCAGCGAAAGTGGGCGTATCCCTGCACGCGCGGAACGAACGGCGCAGCGCCGAGCGTCCACTCGAGCGCGTTTCCGCGACGCAGCTCACCGATCGCGGACAGCGTTAAGTTCAATTCCCGGGCGCGAGCCGCGAGCGCCTCGAATCGGCGCGGCGGCACGGCGAGCAGCAGCTCGTAGTCGTCACCTCCGCCGAGCGCAAAATCGCGCGCCTGATCCGGGTGCGCGAGCGACTGCAGCGCGCGCGACAGCGGCAGCCGCCCGACGTCGATGCGCGCGCCGAGCCCGCTCGCGGCGGCGAGCTTGGGCAGATCGCCGGCGAGCCCGTCGGACAGATCCATGGCGGCGCTGGCGATGCCGCGGGCCGCGATCCCGAGCTCGACGCGCGGCGTGGGATACTCGAAGCGGCTGCGCAGCTCGGCGGCGCACGCCGCGTCCTGCGCCGCCAGCGCGCCGGTGGCGAGCGCGAGTCCGGCCGCCGCATCGCCGAGCGTCCCGCTCACCGCCAGCAGGTCGCCCTCACGCCCCCCGCCGCGGCGCAGAGCCGTACCGCGATGCACGTGTCCCATGATCTGCACGGTCACGCTGAGCGGACCCGCCGTGGTATCGCCGCCCACCAGCGCGACGCCGTGCGCGGCGGCGAGCTGCGCGAATCCGCTCGAGAAGCGCTCCAGCCAATCGGCGTCGGCGCCCGGCAGCGTCAGCGCGAGCGTGGCCCATGCGGGTGTCGCCCCCATCGCCGCGAGGTCGCTCAAGTTCACCGCCATTGCGCGGTGGCCGATCGAGCGCGCATCGCTCTGCGGCGGAAAGTGCCGGCCGGCGACCAGGGTATCCACCGAGGCGGCGAGATCCGCATCGGCGGGCATGCGCAGCAGCGCCGCATCGTCGCCCACGCCCAGCAGCACGTCCTCGCGGGCCGCGCCGAGGCTGCCGAAATAGCGCCGGATCAGCTCAAACTCGTCCATATTCGTGCGGACGCAACTCCTGGGCCGCGCGGTCCAGCACCGCATTGACGAACTTGTGGCCATCGGTCGCGCCGAAGCGCTTGGCGAGATCGACCGCCTCGGCGAGCGCGACGCGATAGGGCAGCTGCGGATGCGACTGCAGCTCGTGCAAGCCCAGCCACAGCACCGCGTGCTCGATCGGATCGAGCTCCGCAGGGGCGATCTTACTGTATTGGGCAAGACGCCGGTCCAGCGCCTCCACGTTCGGCGCGATCGCCGCCATCAGCTCGAGGAAATACGGCCGATCGACGCGCTCCGCCTCCGGGTCCTCGGCGAACTGCCGCTGCGTGTCGGGCCACGGGCGCGGATTGATCTGCAGCTGATAGAGCGCCTGCAGCGCGAGCCTGCGGGCGAGGCTGCGGGCGCGATGCGCGGAGCCCATGCGGCGGCCTTCAGGGTTCCAGCCGGCGCAGCAGGTTCGCCATCTCGAGCGCGGCGAGCGCCGCGTCGGCGCCCTTGTTGCCGGCCTTGCCGCCGGCCCGATCGACCGCCTGCTCGACGGTGTCGGTCGTCAGTACGCCGAAGCCGATGGGCACTCCGGACTCGAGCGCGATGCGGGCGAGCCCCGAGGCGCATTCCCCGGCGACGTAATCGAAGTGCGGCGTCTGGCCGCGGATGACCGCACCGAGCGCGACCAGCGCTTCGTAACGGCGCGACAGGGCGAGCTTGCGGGCGACCAGCGGCAAGTCGAAGGCGCCGGGCACGCGCACGATCTCGATCTGCTTGTCCGCCGCACCATGCCGCCGCAGCGCGTCGACCGCGCCGCGCACCAGCGGCTCGACCACGAAATCGTTGAAGCGCGACACGACCAAGGCGAAGCGCAGATCGCGCACCGCAAGCTCGCCCTCGATCACCTTGAGCAGTTCGTTCACCACGCCGCTATCCTCGCACGTCTACTCGCCGCCATCCACGTACTCGGTGATCTCCAGGTCGAAGGCCGACAGGCCCTGCAGCTGCTTCGGCGCGCTCAGCACGCGCATGCGCTTCACGCCGAGATCCTTGAGGATCTGGGCGCCGATGCCGTAGGTGCGCAGCACGGTCGCTCCGGGGTGGCGCGCGGCGGCCGGCCTGGTCTCGATCTGCCGCACGCTGTCCATGAACTCCCGCGGCGTCTCCTCGGCGCGCATGATGACCACGGCCCCGCAGGGCTCGGCGGCGACGCGGCGCACCGCGGCGCGCAACGGCCAGCCGAGAGTCTCGCTGCGCACGCCGACCAGGTCGCGCAGCGTATCCTTGATGTGCACGCGCACCAGCGGCGGAACGCCGGAGTCGAGATCGCCCTTGACCAGGGCGAGGTGCACGTTCTTGTTGACGTGATCCTCGTAGCAGCAGAGGCGGAACTTGCCGAACTCGGTGTCCACCGGCATGTCGTAGATGCGCTCGACCGAGCTCTCCTTCTTCAGCCGGTAGCGGATGAGATCCGCGATGGTGCCGATCTTGAGCGAGTGGGCAAAGGCGAAGCGCTCGAGGTCGGGACGGCGCGCCATCGTGCCGTCGTCGTTCAGGATCTCGACGATCATCGCCGCCGCCGAGTGTCCGGCGAGCCGCGCCAGATCGCATCCGGCCTCGGTGTGGCCGGCGCGGGTGAGGACCCCGCCCGGCTGCGCCATCAGTGGAAAGACGTGCCCGGGCTGGCGCAGGTCCTCCGGGCGCGCCTTCGGCGAGACCGCCGTCTTGATGGTATGGGCACGATCGTGCGCCGAGATGCCGGTGGTCACACCCTCCGCAGCCTCGATCGACAGGGTGAAGTTGGTGCGGTGGGCGTGGTCGGTGTCGCTCACCATGAGCGGCAGCCGCAGCTGACGGCAGCGCTCGCGCGTCAGCGTGAGGCAGATGAGGCCGCGACCGTAGCGCGCCATGAAATTCACGTCCTCCGCGCGCACGCAGTCCGCCGCCATGATGAGGTCGCCTTCGTTCTCACGGTCCTCATCGTCCATGATCACCGCCATCTTGCCGCGGCGAATGTCCTCGAGTATCTCGTCGATCGTGTTCATCGAGCTCCTTTGCTCAAGAGGGCGCCGTGGGTCCCGCCCATACCGCCATGAGTCTCCGGCTGGCGCTCATTGCTCGAGCGGCCGCAAAGCCGCCATTGTAGCTGCGAGGCCGCTGCCTCACCTCCCAGGTCGCCGCAGGAGCGGCGATCGGCCGCCGCCCCGCCGCCGTATCCTGGAGTCGCCGATCATGGAGGCGTACGCTCAAGGCGCCAGCGCCACCCTCACCTCATCATATGCTCGATCCGAGGATTCCTGGCCCACCGCCTGCTCGATCCATTGTCGGGCAGTCGCATGATCCAGCAATGGCAGCGTATCAATGTGATCGAATAGGTAGGGAAAGCGTTTGTCGGCAAGCGTCGGCCCTAGATCGAGAAGCTGGGCGCTTTCCCGAAGCGGACGCAGGACCCCGACGCCCATATCGACTTTGATGATCCGGAAATCAATGTCAACGGACTGGGAGAGCTCGAACGCCATCTTCCATACATCACCCGTCCAGGTGTCCGATATGCGAGGCACATGTTCTTCGAGCCAGTCGCGGGGCAGCATGTCATGAAGTGCGATCCAGCCGCCCTTCGCGAGACGAGAAAGCGAATTGATTACATCCCGACGAACCTGCTGGTATGTATGTAAGCCATCAATGAAAATGACATCGTAGCGCGTGCCATCATCGCTACGAAAAAACTCGTCACTGGTCAGTCGTACTGTGCCGCCTCTTGCGGGATCGACGCCAGTTTTGTGCATGGCAATCACCGAATCAAACATCTCGTTGCCGGCGCAGCCGATTTCGAGATACTTCCCATGTGGCCGCTTCGCGAGCAGCAGGTTCACGATGGCTATGCGGTTGCATTGTGGCACGGTCCAATCGAGGTCCAAGCGGCGCGCATCAAAATGATTGCGGTATCGATACCGCCCGAACGCCCGCCGTGTCGAGGTGAACAAGCGCCGCGGAACTCTGCGAAACAGCGATTCTTTGATCGCCTTTTTCCCAAGTCGCGGTGCCTTGTCCGTGGGCATGTAAGAGTATCCTTCCGTGACGGGTTGCGATGTACCGTCTAATACCGTCGGATCGAATCAGAAGCTGGCGGAATCGCTGACAACGCACCCCATTGTAGCTATAGGGCGACGGGAAGCACCCCGATTCGGGAGAGCCGCTCCGGCGTGATCCCCGAACATTGCGCGCCCATCTCCGGGCGCTCAAACACCGATCTTCGGCCCCGCGAGGACGCGCCCCGCCACACGGATGAGGAGCGGCGATCGGTGCCCTGGAGTCCGCCGATCGCAGAGGCGTACACGCTCAGGGGCAATTCGCGCTCAGCCAACTGGCACGAATGTCAATAGGCGGTTGACCAAACTATGTCCGAGGGGTGGTTTTTAATGGAGTGGTATTAAAGAAAACATAGATTTCCTTTAATATAAGCATCGGCTATTAAAGGAAACGTCAACCATGGACGCCGAACGCTTCGATCAGAAGCTCCCAGGGAGCCTGGTTCCAATCACCGGGCCGGATTGGGCGTTTGTGCCCCACAACATTCCGCGCCGCGTCTTGGTGCCGTCCGACGTCATGCCGCTACTGCTGGAGGCTCATCGAGCACTCGCGCGCCTGGATGGCGCCGGGCGGTACCTACCCGGAAACTCGATACTACTGCGCCCACTGCAGAGGCGCGAAGCACTGCGCTCATCAGCCCTTGAGGGTACATTCGCGACAGCTGAGGAATTGCTTGCCTACGGCTTGGAGCCTAAAGCTCCGACTTCAAGTGCGGACCCGACAAACGCTTGGCGTGAAGTCTTCAACTACGACAGGGCCCTTCAGCAGGGGCAGGAGCTTTTGGAACAGCTTCCGCTTTCCAGCCGAGTGATTCGGAGCATTCACGCAACGCTGTTAGACGGCGTGCGCGGCACCGATCGTACACCGGGACACTTTCGAAAACGCCAGGTGCACATCGGATCGGATCGCCGCTTCGTGCCACCGCCCCCGGACAAGGTCGAAGATCTGATAGCCGATCTAGAGGCCTACATGAATGAGTCGCTGGAGACCGATTGCTTAATACAATCGTTCATAGCGCACTACCAATTCGAAACCATCCACCCCTTTCTTGACGGTAACGGACGCGTGGGTCGATTGCTGCTTTCACTGATGATCTACAAACGGTGCGGGCTTCAGTCACCTTGGCTTTATCTAAGCCCATTCTTTGACAAGCACAAGGACGAGTATATCGATGGCCTCTTTAACGTCTCCACACGCGCCGATTGGTCAACATGGATCAAGCTGTGCCTGCGAGGGACGATCGCGGAAGCGACGAGTGCGTTGGCTCGGGTCGACAAGCTACTGAAGATCAAAGCGGAATACGACAAGAGGGTTCTCGCTGCGCCGCGAACGTCGGCCAGGCTTCCGCGCATCGTCACTTATTTGCTTGGATCGCCCCTGGTGACGATTTCCGAGGTCATGAAACAATGTGCGACAACGTTTCCCACTGCCAAGAAAGACGTGGAAAAGCTGGTCGCGCTCGGGATCCTCTCTGAGTCGGCCCGCTCTGCAAGGCCCACTTACTATATGGCGCATGAGTATTTCGGCGCCGCGTATATGGACGAGTAGCAAGGCGGCGCCCGCAATGGGCTGCATGCGCATGACCCTCGGGAAGGCGGGGCCCGCAGCGTTGCAGCCGTCTCTCTTCCGGCCAAACGCCGCTGCTTTGCCCGGGCTTTTCTAGGTTTTGCGAAAGTCAGCGTAAGTCTGCGCAAGCCGATCCAGATAGCGGGCGATCACGTCGATCTCGACGTTCACGCGGTCGCCGGCCGCGAGCTCGCCGAGCGTCGTCACGGCGCGCGTGTGCGGAATCACGTTGACATCGAGGCGCGCGCCGCCGACCTCGTTCACCGTCAAGCTCACTCCGTCGATGCAGATCGATCCCTTGGGGGCGACATAACGCATCAGCGCCTGCGGCAGCTCGAATTGCAGGCGCCAGGAGCGCGCATCCTCGCTGATGCTCGTGACGGCGCCCACCCCGTCGATGTGGCCGCTCACCAGGTGCCCGCCGAGGGGGTCGCCCGCCCGCAGGCTGGGCTCGAGATTCACGCGCCTGCCGGGCGCGAGCCTGCCGAGCGTGGTCTTGTCGAGCGTCTCGCGCGAGACGTCGGCGTGAAAGACCCCGTTCTCGATGCGCGTCGCCGTGAGACAGACGCCCTGAACGCTGATGCTGTCGCCCACCGCGATCCGCCCCGGCCCCAGCGATCCGGCCTCGATCGCCAGCTCCAGGTCCCCGTCCCTCGGCGCCGCCGCGGCGACGCGGCCGGTGGCCAGGATGATTCCCGTGAACATCGATGCTCGCTCCCGCTACGCGCCCGCAGGCACCGTCGGCGCCGGCTGCGGCACGCCCGCCGCGCCCCGCGGCACGAGCATGATGCGCAGGTCCCGCCCCAGCCGCTCGACGCTCATGATATCGAATTCCGGCCTCGGGCCCGCAAGGGCGAGGCCGGCCATGGCCGTGAGCGGCGCCGCATCGGCGCCGAGCAGGAGCGGGGCGAGGTAGACGATCCATTCATCGACCAGGCCATGCTCGAGGAACGCGGCTGCCAGCGTCGGCCCGCATTCGACCAGCAGCTCGTTGACCTGAAGCTCCGTCAACCGCCCGACGACGGCGGCAAGATCCAGGCGTCGGCCGACCGAGGGCACGCGCTCGACCGCGACCGGCGGCCGATGCGCGGCGAGCGCCGCGGCGGCGGCCGGCGCCGCCTGCGCGGAGGCAAATACCACCGCCTTGTCGATCGCGAACACCCGCGCCTCGGGCGGCGAGCTCAGGAGCGCGTCGAGGACGGCACGCATCGGCTGGCGCACCCAGGGACCGTAGGCGAGCCGCACGTCGAGTCGCGGGTCGTCGGTGCGCACGGTGCCCGCACCCGTCAGCACCGCGGAGCTGCGCGCCCTGAAGTGCTGCACGTCGGCGCGCGCGGGCTCGCCGCTGATCCACAGCCGTCCGCCCGCGGCGGGCGCGGTGCGGCCGTCGAGACTCATGGCGAGCTTCAGGCGGATGAGCGGACGCCCGCGTTCGAAGCGCGAGAAGAAGCCGGGATTGAGGGCGCGCGCCTCCTGCTCGAGCGCGCCCACCGCGACGCTGATGCCCGCGCGGCGCAGCCGCTCGATCCCCTGGCCGGCGACCAGGGGATTCGGATCGGCGCTGGCGCATACCACGCGCCCGATCCCGGCGCCGATCAGCGCCTCCACGCACGGCGGCGTGCGCCCGGTGTGAGAGCAAGGCTCGAGGGTCACGTAGGCGGTCGCGCCGCGCACGTCGGCGCGCGCCGCGCGCAGCGCGGCGACTTCGGCGTGCGCCTCACCGGCGCGCCGGTGCCAGCCCTCGGCGAGCGTCTCGCCGGCGCGCACGAGCACGCAGCCGACGCGCGGATTGGGGTCGGTCGTGTACAGGCCGCGCTCCGCCAGGGCGAGCGCGCGCCTCATGTGAGCCAGGTCCCCGGCATCGACCGCGGCGCTCATTTGCCCGAATCGCCGGTTTCATCGCCGGGAAGGAGCGGCAGCTGAGCCTTGCTCGGCTCGCGGCGCCGGCGATGGCGCCGCAGCAGCTCGATCTCGGTGCGGAACGCCTCGACGTCCTGAAAGCTCCGATACACGGAGGCAAAGCGCACGTAGCCCACTTCATCCAGGTGGCGCAGCTCCTCCATGACCAGCTCGCCGATGGCGCGCGAGGCGATCTCCCGTTCGCCCATGCCGCGCAGCTTGTGGCAAATCCTCGCCACCGCCGCCTCGATCGCCTCCCCGCTCACCGGCCGCTTCTCCAGCGCCTTCTGCATGCCGGCGAGGAGCTTGCTCTCATCGAAGGGCTCGCGGCTGCGATCGCCCTTGATGACGGTCGGCATCACCAGCTCGGCGGTCTCGAAGGTGGTGAAGCGCTCGGCGCACTCGAGGCATTCGCGGCGTCGTCGAATCTGCCGCCCTTCGCCGGCCAGGCGTGAATCGATGACCTTGGTCTCCGAGTGGCCGCAGAATGGGCAGTGCATGCGCCCTAACCGCCGCGCAGCGGCCGCTTCTCACCCATACACGGGAAACCTTCGGCACAGCGAGACGACCTCGCCGCGCACGCGCTCGATGCTCGCCTCCTCGCCTCGGCTGTCGAGCACGTCGGCGATCCAGTGGGATAGCTGCTCGACCTCCGGCTCCTTGAAACCGCGCGTGGTGGCGGCCGGTGTGCCGATCCGCAGACCGCTGGTCACCATGGGCGGACGCGGATCGTTGGGTACGGCGTTCTTGTTGACGGTCATGTGCGCGCGCCCGAGCGCGGCGTCCGCGTCCTTGCCGGTGATCTCCTTGTCGACCAGATCGAGCAGGAACAGATGATTGTCCGTGCCCCCGGACACGATCTTGTAGCCGCGCCTTTGCAGCACCCGGCTCATGGCGCGCGCGTTCGCCACCACCTGCGCACAGTACGCCTTGAACTCGGGCTGCAGGGCCTCCTGGAAGGCGACCGCCTTGGCGGCGATCACGTGCATCAGCGGGCCGCCCTGCGTGCCCGGGAAAACCATGGAATTCAGTTTCTTCTGGATCTCCGGATGGGCGCGCGCCAGGATCAAGCCGCCGCGCGGACCGCGCAGCGTCTTGTGCGTCGTGGTGGTCACCACGTCGGCGTAGGGAACGGGGTTCGGATACAGTCCGGCGGCGACCAGGCCCGCCACATGGGCCATGTCCACCACGAAATACGCTCCCACCGAATCGGCAATGGCGCGAAATTTTGCCCAGTCGATGACGCGCGAGTACGCCGAGAAGCCGGCGATGATCATCCTCGGCTTGTGCTCTTGGGCGAGCCGTTCCACCTGCCCGTAGTCGATCTCGCCGGTGTCGGGCTTGATTCCGTACTGCGCGGCCTTGAACAGCTTTCCGGAGAAGTTCACCTTGGCCCCGTGAGTGAGATGACCGCCGTGATCCAGGCTCATGCCGAGGATGGGATCGCCCGGATTGAGCAGCGCCAGGTACACCGCGGCGTTCGCCTGCGATCCCGAGTGCGGCTGAACGTTGGCGAAATCGGCGCCGAACAACCGCTTGGCGCGCTCGATCGCCAGGCTCTCCGCGATGTCCACGTACTCGCATCCCCCGTAATAGCGCTTCCCGGGATAGCCCTCCGCGTACTTGTTGGTGAGCACCGAGCCCTGCGCCTCGAGCACGCGCGGACTGGTGTAGTTCTCCGAGGCGATGAGCTCGACGTGATCTTCCTGCCGCTTGCGCTCCCCGGCAATGGCCTCGGCAAGCTCGGGGTCGAATTCGGCAACGGTCATCTTCGCAGTGAACATGGGCTAAAGCCTCGCGAGGTACGGCTTGCGATTGTAGCCGATACGCCGCGCCTTCCCCAATATGTCTTTGATTTATCGATGATTAGACCCGCGGACGGGTCGGCGGCGCCGGCAACGCCGATCGCCGTGACAAGCCTTCCGCTCTCTTGGATAATCGAGGCCAAGCTCCCCCCGCATCCGCATTTTTTGCGACAGGCAGTACATGGCTCAGTTCATCTACACCATGAACCGGGTTGGCAAGGTCGTGCCACCCAAGCGCATCATCCTGCGCGACATCACCTTGAGCTTCTTTCCGGGGGCCAAGATCGGCGTACTCGGGCTGAACGGCTCGGGCAAGTCGACGCTGCTCAAGATCATGTCGGGCACGGACAAGGACATCGAAGGCGAGGCGCGCCCGCAGCCCGGCATCAAGGTCGGCTATCTGCCGCAGGAGCCGCAGCTCGATGAGAGCAAGACCGTTCGGCAGACCGTTGGCGAGGGCGTCGGGGAGGTGCAGAGCCTCATCGATCGCTTCAACGGCATCAGCGACAGCTTCGCCGAGCCCATGTCCGACGAGCAGATGAACAAGGCGCTCGAAGCCCAGGCCAAGCTTCAGGATCAGATCGACGCCGTCGACGGCTGGGAGCTCGAGCGCAAGCTCGAGATCGCGGCCGACTCGTTGCGCCTGCCGCCTTGGGATGCGCTCATCGGCAAGCTGTCGGGCGGCGAGCGGCGCCGCGTGGCACTTTGCCGGTTGCTGCTCTCCAAGCCCGACATGCTGCTGCTCGATGAGCCGACCAACCACCTCGACGCGGAGTCGGTCGCCTGGCTCGAGCACTTCCTCGAGGAGTACCCGAGCACCGTGATCGCGGTGACCCACGACCGGTATTTTCTCGACAACGTCGCCGAATGGATCCTCGAGCTCGACCGCGGCCATGGCATCCCCTGGCAGGGCAATTACTCCTCCTGGCTCGAGCAGAAGGAGCAGCGCCTTGCGCAGGAGCAGCGCCAGCAGGACGCGCTCGCCAAGAGCCTCAAGCGCGAGCTCGAGTGGGTGCGCACCAATCCCAGGGCGCGGCAGGCGAAGTCCAAGGCTCGCCTGCAGCGCTACGAGGAGCTCGCGTCGCAGGAGTTTCAGAAGCGCAACGAGACCAACGAGATCTATATTCCGCCCGGCGACAGGCTCGGCGATCTGGTGATCGAGTGCATGGAGCTGCGCAAGGCGTATGGCGAGCGCCTGCTGATCGAGCGGCTGAGCTTCCGACTTCCCGCGGGCGGCATCGTCGGCATCATCGGACCGAACGGCGCGGGCAAGACCACGCTGTTTCGCATGCTCACCGGCGTGGAGAAGCCCGACTCGGGCGAGATTCGCACGGGGCCGAGCGTCAAGCTCGCCTACGTCGATCAATCGCGCCAGACGCTCAACGACAAGAACACCGTGTGGCAGGAGATCTCCGGCGGCCTCGACCTCATCAAGGTCGGCAACTACGAGACCTCCTCGCGCAGCTACGTGGGGCGATTCAACTTCAAGGGCGTGCAGCAGCAACAAGTCATCGGCGATCTGTCCGGCGGCGAGCGCAACCGCGTGCATCTTGCCAAGGTGCTCAAGTCGGGCGGCAACGTGCTGCTGCTCGATGAGCCGACCAACGATCTCGACATCGAGACCCTGCGCGCGCTCGAGGAGGCGCTGGTGGCGTTTCCCGGCTGCGCCGTGGTCATCTCGCACGACCGCTGGTTCCTGGATCGGATCGCGACCCACATCCTCGCCTTCGAGGGGGATTCGCAGGTGACCTGGTTCGAGGGCAATTACCAGGAATACGTCGAGGATTACAAGCGCCGCAAGGGCGAGGACGCCTTGCAACCGCACCGCATACGCTACAAACCGCTGACCGGCTGACAACCCTACAACAAGGCTGACCCATGAGCATCTACATCACTGCGCAGGACGAGCTGCACGTCGAGCATCAGGGGATCGCGCTCACCTGCCCGCATTGCCGCACCCTGACGCACTTGACTCCCGTCGCCGTGCCGAAGTTCGAGGACCTCAACCGGCGCCGGCCCAAGCACGTCGGCATCGTGTTCAGATGCGATGCCTGCGGGGAGCCCATATTCCTCAAGTTTCCGGTGCGCAGCTACTCGGGGGTGCGCATCGAGCTCGGGCCCGGGTTCATCGAGGTCGAGCGCGCGCGCGAGGACTTCCCGCTCAGCTACCTCCCCGAGGAGTCCGAGGAGCTGTTCAAGGAAGCGCTCGGCTGCTATGCGGCGGGCTTCCACGAGGCGTTCGGCTCCATGTGCCGCCGCACGGCGCAGTCGCTGTTCCACGAGCTCGGCGAGCGCGGCAAGCTCGAGCTGTTCGATACGCTGCAGGAGATCCGCACGCTCGCGGAGCTCGATGACGATACCTTCGCCGACATGCGCGGCGTGCTGTTCGGCAGCGACACCGATCCGTGGCCGAACCAGCCGCGGCTCGACGCCGAGCGCGCCGGCATTCTGCTCGAGGTGATGCGCGACCTGCTCTATCAGACCTTCGTGCGCAAGGCGCGGCTGCTGCAGGCCATGAATCTGCGCAAATCCGCGCAGGCCGCGCCGCCCGAGACTTGCAGCCCGGCGCACAGCTAGCGCCAGCCCCGCGCAAAAGCCAGCCCGCTGCGCGGGCCGGGCCGGCGGGGCGGTCCCGGGGCCTGTCAGCGGCCCATCAGCAATCGGCACACGGCTGCAAACGCCGGCAGGGTGATCGGGTCATTGGCGGTATTGGTGGCGATCGGGTGCGAGCTGAAGCGCGCGATCACGACGTCGGCGGCGGGGGCGACGTAGAGTCTTTGTCCGTGAATGCCGCGAGCCTCGAACACGCCGAGCGGGCCGTGCGAGACCCACCACATGTTGCGGTAGGAATAGCCGGCGAGCTGCGTGTAGCCGGCCATCGCGAACTTGACCGGGTCGGAGCCGCGGCGAATGTCCGCAATGACCGCGGCAGGCACGATCTGGCGTCCCGCGGCGGCGCCCTCGCAGCGCATCAGCTCGCCGAAGCGAGCCAGGTCCCGCAGGCTCGCGCTCATGCCGCCCCCGCCCATCGCGACACCGATCGAGTCGACCGTGAGGTAGGCATCCTGCTCGCAGCCGATGCGCGACCAGATGCGCTCGCTGAGCAGCGTCTCGAGCCGCGAGCCCGTGGCGCGGCTCATCACCCAGCACAGCACCTCGGTGTTGACGGTCTTGTACGCGAACGCGCGGCCATGCTCGCCTTGCTTGCGCAGCGTGAGGAGCGATTCGTAGAAGTTGTCCGGCCCCGAGTAGTCGGGCGGGCGGGAGCGCAAGCCGCCGGCGCGCGCATAGGCCCACACCTCGGCGCGCGGATCGGCGTATTCCTCCGAGTAGGCGACACCGATCTGCATGTCGAGCAAGTCGCGCAGGGTCGCATCGCCATAAGCGGTGTGCGCCATCTCCGGCAGGTAGTGGCTCACCGGTCGCGTCGCATCGAGCAGCCCCTCGTGAATCAGCGTGGCGGCGATGGTGGCGACATAGGACTTCGTGATGGAGAAGCACGCATGGGGAATGTGGGGCTGCAAGGCGCCGAGATAGCGCTCGTAGACGCGCCGGCCTCGATGCAGGATCACGATGCCATCGGTGTAGACGTCGTGGTGCGACGCGCCGAACGTGCGGCCACGCCCCGCCGCGTCTTCGAACGACACCGCATCGATCGCGGCGGCGGCAGCCGCGTCGATGGGCCCGAGGTCGGCGGGTGCGCCCGCGCCGCGCCACACGTTCGTGGTCGGGCACAGCTCGCGCATGTGCGACAGCGCCCAGCGAATCTCGGGAAATTCCAGGAAGCGGTCGTCCTTGAAGCGAATCCGCCGCTCCGGCGGCGGCGGCGAGCCTTCCATCAGCCCCAGGAGCCTGGGGTCCGACGATTCGCCGTCCAGGTATCGCTTGCCGTCGAACTCGAGCATTCCCGCCATCATGTGTCCTCGCGGGCCGATGCTCGAGTGAGCATGGCCGTTCGCTCCCGCGCCCTTCGCCCCCTATAGTCTAGGCGCGCTAGGCGACGAATGCCCGCGCGTTTCGGAACAGGCGCATCCACCCGCCATCCTCGCCCCAGCCGCGCGGCGCCCAGGAGTGCTGCACGGTGCGAAACACCCGCTCCGGATGCGGCATGAGCGCCGTGACGCGCCCGTCGGCGCTGCACACGCCCGCCACACCCGAGGGCGAGCCGTTCGGGTTGTAGGGATAGCGCTCCGTCGGCTGATCGTGGTGATCGACGTACTGCAAGGGGACGCACCCCGCCTCGGCGAGCTTCGCCGCGCTCGATCCGGCAGCGAACTGCGCGAATCCCTCCCCATGCGACACGACGATCGGCAGCACCGAGCCGATCATGCCGGCGAGCAGCACGGAGCTCGACCTCGCCACCTGCACCAGCGTCAATCGCGCTTCGTACTGCTCGGAGCGGTTGCGCACGAACCGCGGCCACCCTTGCGCACCGGGAATGAGCTCCTTGAGCGCGGCGAGCATCTGGCAGCCGTTGCAGATGCCGAGGGTGAAGGTGCCGGCGCGCTCGAGGAAGGCGGCGAGCTCCTCGCGCGCGATCGAGTTGAACAGGATCGATTTTGCCCAGCCCTCCCCGGCGCCGAGCACATCGCCATAGGAGAAGCCGCCGCACGCCACCAGCCCGTGAAAGCGCCCGAGGCGCACGCGCCGCGCGAGGATGTCCGTCATGTGCACGTCGTAGGCATCGAAGCCGGCGCGCGTGAGCACGGCCGCCATCTCCGTTTGGCTGTTCACCCCCTGCTCGCGCAGCACGGCGGCGGCCGGCCGCGCGCCGCGAGCGATGTAGGGAGCCGCGACGTCCTCTGCGGGATCGAAGCTCGCAGCGGCATGCAGCCCGGGGTCGTGCTCGTCGAGAAGGCGCGAGAACTCCTCGCGTGCGCACTGCGGGTTGTCGCGCAGCATCTGCATCCGGTAGGACACCTCGCTCCAGCGCCGGCGCAGCTCGATGCGCGAGGCCGCATAGATCTCCTGCCCCCGGGCGCGCAGCCTCACCTCGCTGCCGCGCGCGGGAGCACCGACGTCGCGGCAATGCATGCCGAGACCGTGGCGCTCGAGGATGGCCCGCACCGCGCCGGCGCGCGCCTCGGGAATCTGCACGACCGCGCCGAGCTCCTCCGCGAAGCACTCGGCGATCGGGTCACGGCAGGCGCCGAGATCGATGTCGAGGCCGCAATGACTGGCGAAGGCCATCTCGAGCAGCGTGATGAGCAGCCCGCCGTCGGATCGGTCGTGGTAAGCCAGCAGCAGCCCTTCGACCTTGAGCTCGCGCAGCGCCTCGAACAGCGCCGCCAGATGCCGCGGATCGTCGAGGTCCGCGGGCTCGCCGCCACGGCGCTCGTGAACCTGCGCCCAGCACGAGCCGCCCAGGCGATTCTGGCCGGCGCCGAGATCGATGAGCAGCAGGCGCGAGGGCTGCGCGAGCTCGAGCAGCGGCGTGAGCGTGCGGCGCGCATCGCTCACCGGCGCGAACGCCGAGACGATGAGCGATACCGGCGCGAGCACCGCGTGCTCGCCCTCGGCATCGGTCCACTCGGTGCGCATCGAGAGCGAATCCTTGCCCACCGGGATGGCGATGCCGAGCGTTGCGCACAGATCGACCGCCACGGCGCGCACCGTGGCGTAGAGAGCGGCATCCTCCCCGGGCTCGCCGCACGCGGCCATCCAGTTGGCCGACAAGCGGATGTCGGTGATCCGCTCGATGTCCGCCGCCATGATGTTGGTGAGCGCCTCGGCGACGGCCAGGCGCCCCGAGGCCGGCGCATCGAGGAGCGCCACCGGCGAGCGCTCGCCCATCGCCATCGCCTCGCCGCGATAGCCTTCGTAGTCGGCCAGGCTCACGGCCACGTCCGCGACCGGCACCTGCCAGGGTCCGACCATCTGATCGCGGCTCACCAGACCGCCCACGGTACGATCCCCGATGGTGATCAAGAAGGATTTGTCCGCGACGGTGGGCAGCCGCAGCAACCGCTCCAGGGACTCATCGATCCCCGCGCCGGCGGTCGAGAGCAGCCCGTGCCGCTGCGGCATGCTGCGCACCACGCGCCGCATGCGCGGGGTCTTGCCGAGCAGCACCTCGACCGGCAGGTCGACCGGTCTGTCGTCGAACAGCGGATCGCTCACGATCAGCCGCCCGTCGTCCGTGATCGAGCCGAGCTCGGCAAAAGGGCAGCGCTCACGCGCGCACAGCGCGGCAAAGCGCGGGGTGCTGCCCGGGGCGAGCGCGAGCACGTAGCGCTCCTGCGCCTCGTTGCACCACAGCTCCATCGGGGACAGCTCCGGCTCGGCGCTCGGAATCAGGCGCAGGTCGATGCGCCCGCCGCGGCGGCTGTGGGCAATCGCCTCCGGCAGTGCGTTCGACAGTCCGCCGGCGCCGACATCGTGGATCAGCAGGATGGGATTGTCCTCGCCGAGCGCCCAGCAGCGGTCGATCACTTCCTGCGCGCGACGCTGCATCTCCGGATTGCCGCGCTGCACGGACGCGAAATCCAGATCGAGCGCGCTCTCACCGCTGGCCACCGACGAGGCGGCGCCGCCCCCGAGACCGATGAGCATGGCCGGGCCGCCGAGCACCACGAGCGGTGCGTCCACCGTCACCTCGCGCTTCTCGACATGGCCGCGGCGCACGTTGCCGAGGCCGCCCGCAATCATGATGGGCTTGTGGTAGCCGCGCACTCGGCTGCGCCGCGCCCCGCGGGCCGGCTGCTCGGGGAGCGACTCGAGCTGCTCGAACGTGCGGAAGTAGCCGCACGTGGCCGGGCGGCCGAACTCGTTGTTGAACGCGGCCGCTCCGAGCGGCGCCTGGATCATGATCTCGAGCGCGGAGGCGATGCGCTGCGGCCGGCCCAGGTCCGGCTCCCAGGGCTGGACCATGCCGGGAATCCTCAGATTCGAGACCGAGAAGCCGGTCAGCCCGACCTTGGGCTTGGCGCCGATGCCCGTCGCCCCCTCGTCGCGGATCTCCCCGCCCGAGCCCGTGGCAGCGCCCGGGAAGGGCGAGATCGCCGTGGGATGATTGTGTGTTTCCACTTTCATCAGGATATCCACGGGCTCGGTGAGCCCGCCGTAGCGCTGGGTCGCCGGATCGGGGAAGAAGCGCACCGCGTCCTGGCCGGCGATCACGGCGGCGTTGTCGCGGTAAGCCGACAGAACGCCCACGGGATTGGCGGCATGGGTGGCGCGGATCATGGCGAACAGCGACGCGGCCATCGGCGCATCGTCGATGACGAACTCGGCATTGAAGATCTTGTGGCGGCAATGCTCGGAGTTGGCCTGGGCGAACATCATCAGCTCGACATCCGTGGGATCGCGCCCGAGCGCCGCGAACGCGCTCACCAGGTAATCGATCTCCCCGCCCGACAGTGCCAGGCCCCATTCGGCATTCGCGCGCGCGAGCGCCGCGCGCCCGTCGCGGCCGAGCGCCACCACCCGCAGCGGGCGCGGCGCGCCGGCTCGAAACAGATCCGGCTCGAGCTTGCCCACAAAGAGCGATTCGGTCATTCGATCGTGCAACAGCGCGCCGAGCGCCCGCAGCCGCGCATCGCTCAGGGCATCCGCGGCCTCGACGAAATACATCGTGCCCCGCTCGATGCGCCGCACCGTATCGAGCCCGCATACGTGGGCGATGTCGGTGGCCTTGCTCGACCAGGGCGAAACGGTACCGAGGCGCGGCGTGACGAGCAGCTGCTGGCCGCGCTCTTCCATGAGGTGCGGGCGCGGCCCATAGGTCAAAAGCTTGCCGAGCAGCTCGAGCTGCGACTCGTCGAGCGGCCGCGATGCGTCCACGAAATGCACCAGGCGCGCCGACAAGGTGCGCACATGCGCGTCTGCGGCTTGCAGGCTCTCAAGCAATCGATCGAGGCGAAATTGCGACAGCGCGGGCGCGCCGGGCAAACAGAACATACGGAATTCTAACAGAATCCCCCCCGCGGGGGGATCGAGCGCGCCCTCACTTGCGGGCGTTCGAATCTCCGCCCGGCGTGTAGATGGGGACCGGGAACTGCGAAACGTTCGATCCCTCGAGCGCCATGATCTTGCTCACGCCCTGCTTTTTGACCTCATCGATGCGCAGCACCGAGTGCATCGGCAGGTAGGTGCGCTTTACTTCGTTGAACTCGGCCTTTATCTTCTCCTCCGTCGGGTCCACCACCACCGTCGAGCGCTCGCCGAACACCAGTTCCTCGACCTCGATGAAGCCGAACAGGTTGCCGTGACTCACTTTGCGGGCGTAGATCTCGTACACCTTGCCTTGATTCACGAACATAACTTTAAAAATGTGACTCGCGGCCATTTAGTGGGCTCCAAGCGTTGTTAGCATTTCACCATATTATACGGGCACTTAGCGCAAACCTTTAGACCCGCCTAGGGAGCAGAACATGACCTTGCGCTTAAGCGTAGTCAGCGAACACGGTATCCGGCTCGGACCACAGTCGAGCAAGGTATTTGGCGTTCATGGCGGCACCATCGGACGCTCGACCGATAACGCCTGGATTCTACCCGACCCGGACCGCTACCTCTCGGGAAAACACGTTCGCATCGACTTTCGGGCCGGCTCCTACGTGCTCGTCGACACGAGCTCCAACGGCACCTATGTGAACGGCTCGCAGGTGCCCATCGGCAAGTACCACGATTATGTGCTGAAGGACGGGGATTACCTGCGCTTGGGCGAGTACGAGCTGCTGGTGAGCATCGACAAGGGGAACGACTTCCCCCCGGATGAGAGCGCGATCATCGCCTACGACGGGCAGGCGGCGAACTCCGCCGTGAAGAAGTCGACTGCGAACGATCTGGGGGCGGATCTGGACCTGAGCTCGCTCCTCGAGCCGAGCGATCAGTCGGCGCTCGACTCGGGCGTTCGTCCCCGAGGCGCCTACGGGCAGTCGGTGAGCGCGCCGGGCGCCGCAGCGCCGGGCGGCGCCACGCCGCGCAAGCCGCCGGGCGCGAGCGCCGAGGAGGGCGGCACGCCCTGGCACATGATGACGCGGCCGCTCAAGGTCGACCCCAAGGTGGAAGCCGAGGCGGCCGCCAGCATGCGCCCGCAGCCCGCGCAGCGGGCCGCACCGCAAGGCCCGGCGCTCTACGAAGGGGACTTCGACCTGGGGCTCGCCGCCTTCTGCCGGGGCGCGGGCGTCGATCCGCGCAGCATCACCTCCGAGGCGCGCAACGGCGTGCTGCAGCTCGCCGGACAGCTGCTGCGCGAGGCGGTGCTCGGACTGATGGACTTGAATCAGAGCGGCAACGAATTCCGCAATCGCTTTCGCATGCCCCCGCCGCCGCAGAACGAGGGGCCCGAATCGCCCCTCAATTTCTCGCGCGGCGTGGATGAGGCGCTGGTGCGGCTGCTGACGACCACCTCGACGCGCTTGGGCTCGGTGGAAGCCATCCGCGAGAAATTTCGCGAGCTCAAGGCGCAGAACGCGGCCTCACTCGCCGCCAGCCGCGCCGCCTTCGAGGAGTTCCTGGGGCGCCTCAACCCGAAGGATCTCGAGGAGCGCTTCGATCGCGCCACCAAGCGCGGCGTGTTCGGCAAGGAGAACAAGGCCAAATACTGGGAGCTGTACGCCGAGATGTTCACCGGTCTCGCGCAGCGCCCGGCCGAGGGCTTCCCGCACGTGTACACCGAAGCGTTCGTCAAGGCCTACGAGGCCAAGCTGCGCGCAGCGTTGCCGCCGCGTCGCAACGTCTTCGACGGCGATCGAGCCGAGTCCGACCATGAGGCACAGGCAGCGAACAAGCAGTAAGGCGGCGCAGCGGCGTCGTCGCGGGTAGCGGCCCGTGCGGCTGCTGATCGTCGAGGACGACGACATCGTCGCCGACGCCATCGCCCGAGGATTGGCGGCCGCCCACTATGCGGTGCACCGGGTGGCGAGCGCCGAGGCCGCCCGGGCGGCCATCGAATCCGAGGAGTTCGCGCTCGCGGTGGTCGACGTCGGCCTGCCGGGCGCCGACGGGCTCACGCTGGTGCGCCGGCTGCGCGGCGCCGGCATCGCGATTCCGACCCTCATGCTCACCGCACGCTGCACGCTCGCCGACAAGGTCAAGGCGCTCGACATCGGCGCCGACGATTTCCTCTCCAAGCCATTCGAGCCGGCCGAGCTGGTGGCGCGCTGCCGCGCGCTCATGCGCCGCGCCGGCGGCGCCCTCGACGGACTGATCAAGCTCAACCGCATGACCGTCGATCTGCCCGGCCGGCGCCTGTGCATCGACGATGCCGAGGTCGAGCTCACCGCCCGCGAGTGGCTGGTGCTCGAATGCCTGGTGCGCCGGGCCGGACAGATCGTCTCCAAGGAGCGGGTGCAGCAGGCGCTCGCGGGGCCCGAGCAGGACATCACGGCGAACGCCGTCGAGGTGCACGTGTCGCGATTGCGCACCAAGCTCGGCGATGCGGCGCTGATTCGCACCCTGCGCGGGCTGGGCTACCGGCTGGAAGAAGCGAAGAGCGCTTGAGCTCCTCCATCAGCCGTCAGTTGGTGTTCTGGCTGGCGGTGCCGCTCATGCTGCTCGCCCTGTGCGGCGCGCTCGTTCATTACTTCAACCGGGTCGCGCCGAGCGTGATCAGCCGCGACCAGCGTCTGCGCGAGGCCGCGGGCGCCTTGATGGCGCGCATCCGCACGAGCGGGCGCGAGGTGTCGCTCGACGCCTCCGCGCGCGGCGGGCCGCCCCTGCCCGCGGGCGACTCGGTGAGATACGCCGTGCGCGACTCCGAGGGACGGCTCCTGCTCGGCGATGCCGCGATTCGCGCCGTGCCGATGAGCGATACGAGCGATCAGGTGTTCGCCGTGCAGCGGCTCGACGGGCGGCCGGTGCGCACCCTCACCACGCGCCTCGACACTCCGGCCGGCGTTCTCATCCTGTCGGCGGCGGACGTTCGGCCCTCGAGCGAGCCGGCGGCGCGCTTCGGGCTCATGAGCACCCTGCTGTGGGACTTCGTGCAGCTCGACATCACGCTGGTGCTCGTCTGGCTCGGCATCCAGCTGGGCCTTCGACCCATGAAGAAATTGCGCGACGAGATCGCACGCCGCTCCGCGCTCGATCTGCGGCCGATCGACGAAGGCTCGGTTCCCAGGGAGATCGCTCCGGTCGTGGTGACGCTCAATCGCCTGTTCGAGATGCTGCGCACCTCGGTGCAATCGCAGCAGCAGTTCATCGCCAACACCGCGCATCAGCTGCGCACGCCCATCACCGGCATGCAGGCGCAGCTGGAGCTGCTGGCGCAGGAACCCGCGGCGGCGCCGGTGAAGCATCGCCTGGCGACCCTGCAGGAGGGAATACGTCAACTCGCGCACTCGGCCAATCAGCTCTTGACCCTGGCGCGGGCCGACCCCGCCGTGAACATCGCCGCCAAGAACCAGACCGTGGCGCTCGATGCGATCGTGGGCGAGGTGCTCGCCAAGTTCTTCGACCGCGCCCTTAAGTCAAATATCGACCTCGGCGCCGAAGTGCGTCCCGTCTCCATCAAGGCGGATCCATCGCTGCTCGACGATCTGCTGAGCAACCTGGTCGACAACGCCCTCAAGTACACCCCGCCCGGCGGCACGGTGACGGTGAGCGCCGGCGAGCGCAACGGCCGCCCGTTCGTGGCCGTCGAGGACACCGGCCCCGGCATCCCGGAGAGCGAGCGCGAGCGGGTGCGCCAGCGCTTCTATCGGCTGCCGAACTCGCCGGGACACGGCAGCGGACTCGGCCTCGCGATCGTCGATGAGATCGCGCGGCTTTATGACGCATCGCTCACCATCGGCTGCGGAACACGCGGCCTCGGCACGCTGGTGCTGCTGCAATTTCCTTGAGTTTTCGAGACCTGCATCGCGAATCGTCAATGACGAGGTGATTGCTGTCACAGTCCGCGTACGCCGGACGCGGCGCGTCAGTTTCGAGCAAGGTTGGGCACCTAGCATGCCGCTCCATGAACATCTCATTTGCCGCCACAACTCATTCGACCGCCGCGCGCGGCTTCACGCTCATCGAGCTCATGGTCACGGTGTCGGTCGCGGGCATCCTGGCCGCGATCGCGGTGCCGGCCTTCAACAGCTTCATGCTGAACGATCGGCAGATCGGCCAGGCCAACTCCCTGGTCTCGAGCTTCAACTACGCGCGCAGCGAGGCGATCAAGCGTGACGTGACGGGCGGCATCACCGTGTGCCCCTCGGTCAACGGCACGAGCTGCACCGGCGCCAGCGATTGGCAGGACGGCTGGATCGTCTACTGGCCGCTCGATCCCAACCCGGCGAACGAGCCGCTGCAACGCGTGCCCGCCATGTCCGGCACGAATAGCTTCACCCCCTCCAACCCCGCCGTCACCAGCGTCGTGTTCCTGTCGAGCGGCATGGTCGCCAGCGCGCTCAGCATCACCATCTGCGACAACCGCGGCGCGAGCTACGCGCACGATGTCGAGGTCAACGCGGCGGGCCGCGTGGCGGCCTCCCAGACCCCGGGCAAGTCGGTCTCCCTTGCCGCCCTCGCTTGCCCGTGATGCTGCGAATCGGCGCAAAGCTCATGAATCCGCATCCACGCACCCTCGGCCGCTCACGCAACCGCCCGTGCGGCTTCACCATCGTCGAGGTGCTGGTCTCGCTCGTGATCCTGAGCATCGGACTGCTGGGCATCGGCAAGCTGGTGCTCTATTCCTCGCACGCCAACGACAGCGCCTACCTGCGCAGCCAGGCGACCGAGCTGGCGTATGCCATCCTCGATGACATGCGCTCGAACCAGGCGGGCGCCATCGCGCATGACTATGACACGGCGCTCGCCACCGCCCCGGTCAATCCGGGGTTCTCCTGCACCCTGGCCACCGCCTGCACCACCTCGGCGAGCGTCGCCCAGTACGATGTATATGTCTGGAAGCTGCGCCTCAACGCGAACAGCGGCCTCTCCCCGCCCGGCGCGCTGCCGAACGGCCAGGGCTCCGTGACGACGACTTACAACGGCACGGTGACCACCGCGGTGATCACCGTGCAGTGGGACGACTCGGCCGCGCAGTCGGCCTTTGCCGGCGTCCCGCTCGGCACGGCGGCTCCCATGCAGGTCACGCTCGAGACGGTGATCAAATGAGCAGGCAGCGCGGCTTCTCCCTGGTCGAGATGATGGTCGCGATGACCCTCGCGCTGATCGTCACGGCGGCCGTGCTGTCGGTGTTCAACGGATCGCGCAACGCCTACATGGCCACCTCCGGCACCGCCTCGATCGCCGACGGCGGCCGTTTCGCGCTCAACTTCATCCAGAATTCGGTGCGCGGCGCCGGCTACATGGGCTGCGCCACCTCGCAGACCGCCGGCACCGCGGCGGGCGCTGCGCCGGCGATCCTGAACGCCGGGACCACCCCGATCGTCGACAGCTTCGGCCAGGGACTCGGCGGATTCGAGGCCAACAACACCAACCCCGGCGCGAGCTACACCATCGCCACCGCGCCGGTGACGCCCGACGCCAGCGGCGGCGACTGGGCATCGGGGCTGGACCTCGCACTCTCCGGACTCGTGGTCAAGAACAACGATGTGCTGGTGGTGCACTCGACGCTGCGCAACGCCCAGCCCTCCTTCGTCACCTCGATCGTCGACGGCGCCGGCAACTTCTCGGTGAATGCGCAGAACAGTCTCCAGGTGGGCCAGTTCGCGGTGATCTCCGACTGCGTGAAGTTCGTCGCCTTTCAGGTGATCAACATCACGGGCGCAACCCCGAGCGTCGTGATCACTCACACCTCCGGCGGCTCGCCGGGCAACAGTGTCTCAGCCTTCCCCGCCTCCTTCTCCAACGGCGCGGTGGTGACGCCGGTCGACACCATCGCCTATTACATCGGCAGAGGCGCCGACGGGGACGGGGCGCTGTGGTCCTGGGATCTCAATGCCACCAATACCCCCACCACGACGGAGCTGGTTCCCGACATCGAGGCCATGCAGGTGCTCTATGGCGTCGATACCACCGGAACCCAGACCGTCGGCGAGTACGTCACCGCCAATCAGGTGCAGGCGCAGGCCTATGGCGGATTGGGATTCAACGGCGTGATGAGCGTGAAGGTCGCCGTGCTGGCGGCGAGCGCGCCCGGCGCGGTGCCGAAGCCCTCGGTCGCTCCCACCTACACCTTGCTCGGGACGACGGTCACGGCACCCATCGATACGCGCGCGCGCCAGGTCTTTGACATCACCATCGGTCTGCGCAATTTGGTGCCTTGAGGTACTGCCATGAACCCAATCCGCATGAACACGGTCCCTGGTACGGCGAACGGTCGCACGGCACAAGAAGGTGTGGTGCTGTTCGTCGCCCTGATCCTGCTGCTCATCCTGAGCCTGCTCGGCGTCACCGCCGCGCGCATGCAGACGGGCGAGGAGCGCATGGCACGCAACGAGGACAACCAGCAGATCGGGGCACAGGCCGCGGAGGCCGCCCTGCGCAATGGCGAAAGCCTGCTCGCCGGCGGCACGGTGTCCTTCCCCTCCTCGAACCCGGGGATGCTGTCGCCGACCAGCTGGAACGGCGGCGATCCGGCGCTCAGCGTCAACTGGAGCTCGCCCGCGCAGGTGATGAGCTACACGGGTCCGGCGCTTGCCTCGCTGCCCGCCGCGTCGCAATCCCCCGGGCTGGTCATCGAGACTCTCCCCGCCGTGGCCGCGCCCGGCGTCTCCGCGTCGGTGACCTCGCTGACCCAGACATCGCCGCCCGTCAACGTGTATCGGCTGACCGCGCAGGGTGTCGGCGCCGACGGCACCTCCACGACCGTGATGCAAAGCATTTTCCAGATTCAATAGCTTCGCGCTCGAGACGGAGATAAGGACCATGAACATGCGAAAATCGACAACTCCCAAGAGCCGGTTGCTGGCCTCGGCCGCGGCCGCGGTGTTCGGCGCATCCTGGGGCTTGAGCCTGCCCGTCATGGCCACGACGCCCGCCCCCATCACGATCTCGCAGGTGCCGATGACCGTGACCTTGCCCGCGCATCCGCAGATCGTGCTCGCCGTCGGAAATTCGCAGTCCATGGACGGCACCCTGAGCGGGGCGATCTACACGGGGTCGGGCTCGCTCCCCGCCGCTCTCGCGGCTCTGAATAACTCGAGCTCTCCGCTCAACTACTCCGTACCCGCGGGCTTCACGCCGCCGCTGAACGCAGGTTCTGGCGGTACGGCTCCCTACACCGTGACCGTGGGCAGTGTGCTGGAGGATAACTCCGCCAGCCGCCTGAACGTCGCCAAGGCCGGCATCGCCTCGATCTTGAATGCCTACATCGCGAGCGCCGATTTTGCCCTCATGGATTACAGCGTCTCGGGACTCACCGCATACACCACCTGGGTGTATCAGATGAGCAATCCCGGCGGATTCACCTTCGTGTCGACCCCGCCCACCAGCGGCGAGTACGTGGCCAATCCTTGTTACGGGGTGAATCCTCTCGGCGGGACTCAGCTCGATAATGACTGCAGCGCGATCGACACCTTGTACGCGAGCCAGGCGGTGGCGCTCATGCCCTACATGGCGATCTCCGCGAGCAGCGACGACCCGTCGATCAATGACGTGCTCTATGCAACCACCGGTCAGTCCGATCCGGTCTGCGTGGTCTACGAGAACCCCATCGCTTCGCATCTGCCGCCGTCTCCGGCCACGCCATTTCCGCCCAACTACACCATCACCACGTACAACGATGGCGACGTGTACGAAGCGTACAACAAGGATACGGCAACGTGCGCCACCGAAACGGGGCCCACCAACGCGGGTTACGTTCCCTACACCCCGCAAGTCATGTACGAGGAGCGCGGCTTCGGCTTCTATACCACGGGCGAGTCGGGAAGCGCCGGCACGATGGTGGTGCCGATGACCTCATCGGGCGCGACGCCGACCGCCGCGTCGGTCGCGACCGCCATCGGCAAATTCACGCCGTACCTCGCGCCGGAGACGAACTCGACGGGCACCACCGAGATCAAGGCATCCGCCACCCAATCGCCGATCGCCGGCATGATGAAGCAGATCAATACGTACTTTACCTCTACGCCGCCGGCGACGACCAACGGCTGCACCGCGCAGCGCTACGTCGTGCTGATAACGGACGGCTTGCCGACCGAGGACCTGAACGGCCATTCCTGGCCGCCGCTCGGCAGCACCGCCGCCGCGGGCTACGGCGTCAGCGCAACGTTCAACACCAACGGCTCGCTCGCCACGACCAACGATCAGGCGTTGACGGATGTGATCAACCAGATCAGCGCGCTCAACAGCGGCGCGACGCCGATCCAGACCTACATCATCGGCGTCGGCGCCGGCGTCAATCCGGCGCTGAATCCTTCAGCGGCAGCGACGCTCACCGCGATGGCGGTGGCGGGCGGGTCGGGCACCTATTTCGCGGCCACCAGTGAAGCCCAGGTTACGAGCGAGCTGGAAGTCATCATCACCACCATCCTCAAGCAGACGCAGGCCACGGCCTCATCGGCGGTGAATTCCACCGGCCTCAACACCAATTCGGTGGTGTACCAGTCCCAGTTCACGACCTCCGACGTCTATCAGGACTGGACGGGCAACATGCTGGCCTATCCGATCAATCCGAGCACCGGCGTGGTCAACACCAACCCGGCCGACACCCTCTGGTCGGCGCAGACGCAACTGGACGGGACGCTTCCGACCGCGCGCATGATCGCCACCTGGGACCCGGTCGCCGGCGCGGGCACGCCGTTCGAATGGACGGGTGGCACGCCGAGCCGGGGCATCGGCAGCTCGACCACGCTCGGCCAGGATCTCGAGACGTACTCGCTCGACACCAGCGGCTCCGACGTGCTCAGCTTCTTGCGCGGCTCGAGCACCCAGGAAGTGCGCAACGGCGGCACGTTCCGCAACCGCTCGCACAAGCTGGCCGACATCGTCGACAGCAACCCGGCCTACATCGGACCCTCGAACGAGAGCATCGAGACGGCCTCCTACGCGACCTTCGCGCAGGGCACGCTGTCGCGCGCCCCGGTCATCTACATCGGCGCGAACGACGGCATGCTCCATGCCTTCGATGCCGGCACCGGCAACGAGCGCTTCGCCTACATACCTGCGGGAGCCTATGCCAATCTGATCAAGCTGGTATCGCCTTACTACAATGCGCAGCACCAGTTCTACGTGGACGGCTCCCCGCAGGCGGGCGACGTTCAGTTCAGCGACGGCTCGTGGCACAGCGTGCTGGTCGGCGCGGAAGCGCAGGGCGGGAACAGCGTGTATGCGCTCGATATAACCAATCCACAGAGCCTCGGCACCGAGGCGCAAGTCGCCGGCGCGGTACTGTGGGACTTCACGAACACCAACATGGGGTTGGGGTTCAGCACGCCGACCATCGCCGATACGACCAGCGGCTGGCAGGTGTTCGTCGGCAACGGCTACAACAGCACGAATGAGGAACCCTTCCTGTTCGCCATCAACCCGCAGACCGGCGCCCTCAATGCGGCGGTCAATCTGTGTGCAGCCGTTCCGTCGGCATGCAACCTGAGCAAGCCCAACGGATTGTCGAGCGTGACGGCCGTCAACAGCTCGGGCCAGGTCGGCGGCTACGCCAACATCGTTTACGCGGGCGATCTGCAGGGAAATCTGTGGCGCGTGAACGTATCGGGCTCCACGCCGAGCACCTGGACGGTGAGCGTGGTGTTCCAGGCGCGCGATTCGCTCGGCAACATGCAGCCCATCACGACCGCGCCCGTGGTGACCTTGAACCCGAAGTATCCGCAAACCCTCGGCACCATGGTGCTGTTCGGGACGGGTCAATTCCTCGGATCGCCTGACCTCACCAACGAGAACGTCCAGTCGGTCTATGGTGTGTACGATCCGCCGGGCGGCTGGACCACGCCTCTCACCCGCAGCGGCCTGATCCAGCAGACCCTCTCGACCGCCATGATCGGATCGACGCAGGTGCGCACCGTCAGCACCAACGCGGTCAGCGTTCCGACCAACTCCGGCTGGTATATGGACCTCAACCTGCTGAGCGGCGAGCGCGTCATCACCAACCCGGCGCTCGAGGCGGGCGGGGAGTTCATCTTCACGACCTATCAGCCGATACCGCCCTCGAGCACTTCCTGCACGAGCTCGGGCAGCGCATACTTGATGGTGCTCAACTACGCCACCGGCAGCTCCTTCACGACGCCGCAATTCGACGTCAACGGCACCGGCACCATCAATGCATCGGATCAGGTCGTGACCACGACGACCAGCGGCACCGTGACCCAGAATCCGGTGGGCATGTCGCTCGGCAATGTCTATGCCACGGCGCCCACGATTCGCTCCGGAAACTTCACCACGGGCTCGGCGATGGCGCTGATCACCCTGTCCTCGGTGGGCATCACCTCGACCGGCGCCGCGCCGCCGCCGCCGCCGGGCTGCAGCGTCAATCAGGCCTGCATCAAGCCCGTTCTATTGAAAGGCGCCGCCCGAAATCGCACTGCATGGTGGGAGATACGTCAATGAAATCGCTCCATTCGTCCTATTCGTCGAAGCTCGATCTTGCGGCCGCCGCCTGCGCGCTGGCTCTGCTGCTGAGCCCCGCCGTCGGCTGGAGCACGCACGTGCCGCCGGCTCCGGTGCTGGTCAGCGGCGAGATCACCGCCGCTCCATCCAGCAGCGAGATCGAGGTGGATCATCACACCTACCACATCAAGGCGAGCAGCGCGGCGCACAAGCTCGCGCTGAGCTTCTCCGCCGGACAGAAGGTCGACCTGGTGCTGTCGGGCGCGGTGGGCGACTCGAAGTCCCAGGTGGTCGCGATCTCGGCTCATGCCGAGCCGGCGCAACCCGAGTCCTGAGGAACCGCCATGCGCAAGAACGGATTTTCATTGATCGAGCTCGTGGTCACGGTGGGAATCATCGCGATCTTGGCGGCCATCGCCATCCCCGCCTACAGCGCCTACACGAGGAACGCGAACCGCTCGGATGCCACCCGCACCATGACCCTCGATGCGCAGGCGCTCGAGCGCTGCTACTCGCAGACCTTCGCCTACACGCCCTGCGCGGGTGCCGCGGCAGGCCCGCTCGCTTCGGCCCAGGGCTACTACACCGTGACCATCGCGGTGACCACGGCGCCGACGGCGAGCTACACCATCAGCGCCGTCCCATTGAAGTCGCCGCAGACCGAGGATTCGAGCTGCGCGCTCTTCACCCTCAACAGTGCGGGCACTCAGTTCGCACAGACCAGCAGCGGTGTGGCCAACACCGCCACGTGCTGGGGCTCGACTTGACCCCGGGCGCGCCCTGATCCCAAGCTCGACTTGACCGCGGCCTCGACTTGACCGCGGCCTCGACTTGACCCCGGGCTCGAGACGTGGCGGCCGGACCGCTGGGATTCCCCGAGCGATGCGGCCCTCTCGAGACTCGGGGGCGCGGCGCGATCCGCCTGACATATCACGCCGTGATTTGCAACTCGCTTCGCATTTTTCCGTCCCGTCAAGAGCCCCACGTCGAGCTTTAGCCCCAGGTCGAGCATCAATTCGTGACCAGCGTCGCATTTTGACCGCGACGTCATCGGTCCGTCAGTTTCGAGCAAGTTTGCTCCCGTAGTATCTGGCGCATGTCAGGGATGCGCCCAAAATCAGGCCACGCGGGATTCACGGTCACCGAGCTCGTGGTGGTCATGCTGATCGTCGCGATACTCGCCGGCATCGGCATTCCGTCCTACAAGTACGTGACCACGTCCAATCGGCTGGCCGGTGAGATCAACGGCCTGTTGGGCGACATGCAGTTCGCCCGCAGCGAGGCCATCAAGCAGGGCTTGCCCGTGACGGTGTGCTCCTCTCCCACCCCGCAGACGGCCTGCGGCAACAGCCACTGGCAGAACGGCTGGATCGTGTTCCTCGATTCGAACGGCAACGGCGTCGTCGATCCCGGCGAGGCCATCATCCGCACGCGGCCGGACTTCAGCGCCAACGGCGACACCCTCCAGCCCTTCAACAACGTGACGTTCAGCTCGATCACCTTCAATCGCGAGGGCTATGGGAGCACCAACACACCGGTACCCCAGACCGTGACCCTGCTGCTGCACGACTCCACCGCCAATTCGCAGTGGACCCGCTGCCTCGCCATCACCACGGTGGGCATGCTCTCGACCCAGCGGGTCGGGCCCACGAATCCGGATTGCACATGAGCGGGCGGGCAAGGCGCATGGTCAGGCGAGCCGCGGGCACGATGCGGGCATGCCGAGGCTTCAGCCTGGTCGAAGTGATGGTGGCCCTGGTGATCACCTCGATCGGGTTGCTGGGCCTCGCCAAGATGGAGTCGCTCGCGCTCTCGAGCACCGGCGTCGCGAGCGGACGCTCGATCGCGGCCATCCAGGCCTCGAGCCTCGCCGCCACGATGCACGCGAACCGCGGCTACTGGGCCTCCGCAGCCCTGGCATCGACCACCGTCCAGGTCGTCAACGGGGTCGTGACCATCCAGGATCCGGTGCTGAGCTCCGTGGTGCCCAACAACTGCTCGGTCCCCGGCACGACCGCCTGCACCGTGGACCAGATGGCCGCCTACGACGTGCAGCAATGGGCCGCGGCCCTCGGCGCCCTGCTGCCCGCCTCGCTCTCGACCATCACCTGCACGCAGGTGGTCACCTCGCCGATCACCTGCACCATCACCATTCAATGGGCGGAGAACGCGGTGGCACTGAACGCGCAGCAGACTCAGATGAGCGCGCTGCAGCCGCCCACCTACACCCTGAACGTGCAGCCATGAGGACCCATGCAGCCATGAGGACCCGCAGCGCCGCGACGACTCGCATCGCGCGCCGCAGCGCCGCTCCGTCCGCGCGCGCGCTGCGCGGCTTCACGCTGGTCGAGATCATGATTGCCATCGTCATCGGGCTGTTCCTCACGGGCGGCTTGCTCACGCTGGTGCAGGCCATGAAGCGCACCTTCATCATGCAAAGCGCCATGTCGCAGCTGCAGGACAACGAGCGCATGGCGATGACCTTGATCGCCGATGTGATTCAGTCGGCGGGCTACTTCCCGCAGCCCAACGTGAACACGCCCGCGCTGCTCATGCCCTCGGTCGGACCGTTTGCGACCGCCGGACAATCGATCGTGGGAACGGGCGCCGGTACGGCCGTAGCGCCGGGCGACACGATCACGGTGCGCTACGTGACCTGGGGAACGAACAACGGCGATCAGACCATCAATTGCACGGGCGGCACCTCCCCGATACAGCTCCTGCTCACCAACCAGTTCGGCCTCCAGGCCGACCCCAACGTGCCGGGCACTTACGATCTGATCTGCAGCCTGAACGGCGCGCCGCCGGTGGTGCTGGTCAACGGCATCGCCAATCTGCAGATCTATTACGGCGTGGCCACCAACCCGGACGCGGCCAGCAACTCGGTGGACACCTACCTCGACGCAAATGGCGTGACCAACTGGAGCCGGGTGCTGTCGGTCAAGGTGACGCTGACCTTCGTCAATCCCCTCTACGGCACCCTGCCGGGGCAGAGCACCGTCAACACGCCGCAGACGATCCCCTTCACCCGGGTCGTGGACGTCATGAACAAGGGCGGTATCACGACATGAGCATCCTCGGCCTTCATCGCGGCCGGCAGCGCGGCATGGTGCTGGTCACGGCGCTGCTGCTGCTGGTCGTGGTCACCATCCTCGCGGTCGGCATGTTCCGCAGCTTCGGCGAGGACGAGATGATCGCCGGCAACATGCGCGAGAAGCACCGCGCGGTGAGCGCGGCGGAGACGGCCGAGGAATATGCGGAGTGGTGGCTCTCCACCGGCAACGGCACCACCGGCACGCCGTGCACCGGCCCGCTCAGCGTCGCGGCCGGCAACGTGCAGGTGTGCGCAACCGGTAGCGTGCCGGCAAGCTTCACCACGCTGCCGTGGACGATTGCCGGCGCCCCGGTGGGTGTGACGTACGTGCCACCCGCGATGAACGTCACGGGCGCGCTCGGCGGCATGGGCGCTTACTACCAGTCGCCGGAGTTCTACATCACCTATCTCAGCGCCACGGCGAACGGCGGCTCTCTGTACCAGATCGACGCGGTCGGCTACGGCGGAAGCCCCGACACCGCCGCGGTGATCGAGACGGTGTACGAAGTTCAATCCAACGTCACTTGCGTCACGCCCCCATGCTGATGCCGGGATCTACCAGGATGGTTTCTATGAGACACACCAAGTTGCTGAGTGCAGCGCTGATCGTGGCGGCCGCCGGGCTGCTTCCCGTGCGGGCTCCGGCGCAGTCCTATACCGAGAACTTCACGGGCACGACGACTACCAACCAGTGGAGCTACCTCACCGGTGCGTGCTTGACTATGGGTACCGTGCCGACCAGCGCAACGATCGGAACTGCAGGCGCTTATTTCCTCCCCGGCTGCGTCAATCTGCCCTACTACAACGGCTCGCCGATGCCCGAGTTCGGCGGCGACACGGGCGTGCTGCCCGACATGACCAGCGGCGCTCTGCGCTTCACCGACTGGTACGCGCAGACCGGCGCGATTCTGTCGAATTTCTCCTTCCCCCTGACCGGCGCGGGCGCTCAAGGTCTGCAGGTCTCCTTCACCTCCGTCACCTACGAGGGCGACTCGGGCGGCGGCGGCCACGACGGCGCGGACGGCATGAGCTTCTTCCTGCAGGACGCGAGCTACCCCGCGGACGTGGGCGCGTTCGGCGGCAGCTTGGCCTACACCTGCTCGAACGTGAACTACAACGGTGCGCTCGGGCTGGACGGCCTGCCGCGCGGCTATGACGGTCTGCAGGGCGGCTTCATCGGGCTCGGCATCGACGAGTACGGCAACTTCTTGAATCAGGGCGACAACACGGCGAGCGGCTACGGCTACGTGCCCGGCCGCATCGGCCTGCGCGGTCCGGGGAGCACGACCTGGAGCTGGCTCAGCACCAATTATCCCCAGTATTACCCCTCGACGCTCACCAACGCGCAGGGGGCGGCGGCGGTTCAAGCCTCGTGCCGCACGGGATATGTGTGGGATTACAGCAATCCGGCGGCACCCGTCGAAACCGGCATCCAGCTCACCGACTATGCCGCCATCCCGGGAGCCTACTCCCTGCTCCCGAACGGCCGCAAGATCGCCAACGAGTCGGCGACCACGCGCGCCCAGGCGATTCCGATCACCTACAACCTGAGCATCGTGCCCTCGACGAATTCCGCAGGCACGAGCATCAGCTTGCTGAGCCTCTCCTATAGCTACAACGGCGGCGCGCTGCAGAACGTGATCACCAATCAGGACATCACCGCGGGGGGCACGATTCCGGTTCCCGCCAATGTCCGCTTCGGCTTCGCCGGCTCGACCGGCGGCAGCCGCAACATTCACGAGATCATGTGCTTCCAGGCGACCCCGGCGAACCTGTCGCAGAGCTCCGCCGGCATCAACCAGAAGCAGTCCGCCAAAGTGGAGACCGGCACGCAGGCCTACTTCGCGTACTACAGCCCCACCACCTTGGC